>NZ_JAEKIA010000021.1 GCF_016405145.1 Schaalia cardiffensis | reverse complement strand
CGACCACCCCGCCGCCGGCATCATCCCCCAATGGGGAGACGCCATCGCCTGGCATGAACTCCACCACCACAGCCCCTACCGCACCGACTGGGACTAGACCCGACCAACACATTTTGTCCTATAACCCAAAGACATGTGCGTCCGTAGCCACCTCATGGGACGATCAGACTATGCACTGCGAACACTGGGAATCGGGGGTGTGCCGTTCGTGCACTCTCATTGAAGTGCCCTACCAAGAACAGCTGGCCGACAAAGCCCGTTCGCTGAGAGCCACCCTCGACACTGTCCCCAATGCTTCGAACATTCACTGGCTCCCTCCTGCCTCATCCGAGCCCCGAGCTTTTCGTACCTCAGCAAAACTCGTCGTCGGCGGGACCCGCAGGCGCCCCACCCTCGGCGCCCTCGGAGCTGATCGGCGCGGCGTCGACCTGCCCGCCTGCCAGATCCAGCACCCCGCAATCAACAAGGCCATCCCCGGACTCAAACGCTTCATCCGTGCACTCGACCTGACGCCCTACGACGTGCCGAGGCGATCCGGAGAACTCAAATATATCCTTCTCACCCTCGGAGCCGACGAGCAGCTCATGTGCCGTTTCGTCTTGCGCACGCGCGAGCGTGTCACCGATCTGCGTCGTTCCCTTCCCCTTCTGCGCGAACTCGTCCACGGCGTCTCAGTCGTCACCGCGAACATCCACCCCACACACGAGGCAATCGTCGAAGGACCCGAAGAGATCATCCTCACTAAGGCCCGCGTTTTGCCGCTGATAGTTGGTGACACGAGGCTCGCCCTCGGACCGCGTTCCTTCGTCCAGACGAACACGCAGGTCGCCTCCCAGCTCTACCGTCAGGCCGCCAAGTGGGCGAGCGCCCCCATCGCCAAGGCCGCCCCCTCCACCGCTTGGGATCTGTACTGCGGAGTCGGTGGCTTCGCGCTCCACCTCGCCCAGGAGGGCATAGCCTCGGTTGCGGGAGTGGAGGTTTCAGATCAGGCGATCTCATCGGCGATCACAGCCGCAAGATCAATGGGGATTAGCCGTTCAAAAGCCGTGTTCGTGACGGCGGATGCCACCGAATGGGCGAAAGCACAGCCCGCGCAGACCCACCCCGATGTGCTCGTCGTCAATCCACCCAGGCGCGGCATTGGCGAAGAACTCGCCCGGTGGATCGAAGAATCGGGCATCCGACGAGTCATCTACTCCTCGTGCAACCCGAAGTCCCTCGTGAAGGATCTCGCGCTCATGCCCTCGTACCAAGGAATCGAGGCGAGGCTCTTCGACATGTTCCCGCACACCGATCACGCCGAGCTCGCCCTCGTCCTCGAAAAGACGAGGACACTCCCCTAAGCCCTGCAAGCCAGGATTCTTACGGCGACTCGACGTGGAGGAAGCGCGCACTCGAACACGAGCGAAGGAGAACACCAAACGGGCATCCCTCCTTCAGTGCTCACAGAGACTTACACTCATGGCAAGCGTCCCGCGCACAAGCGCGCCGACCCCGAACGATGAGGAAAACCAATGGCCGTTGAACTGCTGACCGAGTCCACCCCGGAAATCGTCGAAGCGATGGAGCGCCTCATCCCCCAACTCTCCCGCTCAGCGAAACCTCTCGACGCTCAAGCCTGCGAACGATTCATCTCCCAGCCCGGCGTTCATTTCCTCATCTACCGCCCCGACACAGCCGACGCACGAGGCGAGCATCCGATCCTCGGCATGCTCTCACTCGCGATCTTCGAGATTCCCACTGGCGTTCGAGCCTGGATCGAGGATGTCGTTGTCGACGAAGCAGCGCGCGGTCAGGGCGCGGGCCTTAAGCTTGTCGAAGCTGCTCTTGAACAGGCGAAGAAAGTCGGCGCGAGAACCGTCGACCTCACGAGCCGCCCCTCACGCGAAGCCGCGAATCGCCTGTACCGCCGAGCCGGTTTCGAGCAGCGTGAGACGAACGTGTACCGCGTGCCCTTGGACTGACGTGGGCCGCGCAGACCTCGCAGTCACCGCCGACATGGACCACGCGCCCCTGGACTGAGCTCTTCGAATCTGAAGCGTTGCCCGAGTGGAGGGCCACACTCTTCATTTCTGAAAGCACCACCGCTGTGGGTATGCACCCCGGGCGGATGATGCTCTGTGACTTGCGCTCATGCTTCGTGACGCCCACTTACGCTTCGTGACGCCCACTCACGCTTCGTGATGCCCACTCACACCTCATCATGAGTCTCCCCTTTCACAGATCAGTGAATTAGGTTAGCCTTACCTTGCCTAATTCGGAGGTCACCTCCGAATAGGCCAACCACACGAAAGGACACTCAGCATGAGCGACAAGACCATCACCGAGATTCTCGAGACAAAGCGCGAGGACGCTATCCTCGCTCCCAACTCCAACCACCACCCGGGTGTGCACGCGAGCACCGCTTTCCAGCTCGAAGCCGAGCTCAAGGGCTGAAATCATGACGAAGGGGAGTGGAAAGGGTCTCGTCCAACTATGGCCGAGCGAGAGGGACTCATACGCGCGCAGAGCAGACGGAACCCTCATCAGAGGTCTGGGCAACGATCTCGAAGCCCTCGACCCCTGCCCAGACGCGGCCCTTCCACTCCCCTCCCGCCCTTTCTCCATCGTCATTGATCTCACCCCCAACGCGCGCCCCATTCTCCTCGCCGATAGCCCGGCTCCGAAAAGCCTCCTCAAGGCATGCGCGCGAAAACTCACACTGAAAGAATTCTTCGAAGGAGAAGGCCCCCTCGCCGGCGACACCGTCATCCACTACCTGACGAGCCCAGACCTTCCCAGTGTGCTGAAAGCCGAGGAGCGAGCGCTGAATGCTGGAGCCTCTTACCTCGCCATCCTCATCCGCTTTCCCGATCTTCTCATCGGCCCCTTGTCCAGCCCCCAATTCCCCAACCTCTACAGACACCTGGAGGCACGCATAACGGCGGCCAGCCTCGCCCCCGGAGCCACCTCCGCGACATTGCGTCCGCCCGCCCTCGATCTCATCCGCGATCACCTGAAAGAGTTTCCCGATCGTCTCCTCGACGTGAAGATCTCACCCACACGAAACGAGGATGCGAAATCATCCCTGAACTGGACGACTATCGATATTCCCTCCGCGCGCAAGCGCGCTCGGGTGCTCGTTCCATGGCTGACGTGGAGGGGCTACGAGCACGCGCCAGAAATCATCGATATTCATTCGGAGGCATTCTGCGATGAACTCGCCGGAATCGTCACACGACTGCGAACGATCGAGCACAACGAAGCCCTGCCCAAATGCGTCATCACCATTCAATCCGATGTCACGGATATTCGGGTCATCAGCGAATGGAGCAACAACACCGTATGCCAGGGAAGCGCCATTGATGACGAAGATGAGGCACGCCGCGCAGCGGTGGGAGAGGCCATCGAGAGGTACTGCGTCAATGTCATAGACTCCGAGCCCATCGTCATCGGCAGCTACCACGACCTCCTCTCCTCAGGCCGCACCCCCGTTCCCCCTGAAAGCTTCATACTCTTCTCCTCCGAGCAGTACGCCCAAGCCGCTTTCCGATTCACACCTTTCACCCCTCACACCCGAATACCGTGGATGCCGGCACGTAACCTCACGCGCCAACGCGACGACTTCGTCCCCCTTTCCATGGTCTACGTCAACTACAACCAGAAGGGGACGATCCACGGCGAACCCTTCTCCTCATTCCCCAGAATCGCACCGATCCCATACGCGGGAATCGCCGCAGGCCACGATTTCGAGGGAGCACTGCTCAACGGCCTCGAAGAGATCATCGAACGCGACGCCACAATGATCTGGTGGCACTCGAAGCCAACGATTAATCCCGTGAGCATCGAGTCGCCCAAAGTCGCCGAAACCGCCGACCGCTTCTTAGCGAAAGGGTTCGATCTCTCTTTCTTCATCCTCCCTAACGAATTCCACATCCCCGTCGTCGCCGCAGTCTTGCGCAACGACCACCACCGCACCTGCAACATCGGCTTCTCCTGCCGCCCGAGCACGGAAGCTGCCGCTCTCAAGGCGATCACAGAAGCCGCAACCCTCTTCGACGGAGCGATTGATCTGCTCGACCCGGCGGGCAGGATGTTCTCAGCCATCGAGAGACTGGAGCTTTCACCGAACATGGCCCTGCCGTACAGGCAGGACCGGGCCTATCTCGACACCATTGAATGGAACTACGACTCCGTTCATGACCTCATGATCCAACAGCAGCTCAACCTCGACCCCCGGGCGCACGAGCATCGCTCCCCACATCTCGATCGCCCTATCGTCCCGACCACCCGATACCCCGTGGATGAAGGGGAATCCCGCGCTTCGGCCTACTACCGCAACAAACTGGAAGCCGCAGGCTACGAGATCCTCGCCGCCGACGTCACCACCCCCGACATTCGAGCCTGCAACGGCGTCGTACTCCGAGTCCTCGTCCCCGGTCTTGTCC
The DNA here is from genome assembly GCF_016405145.1 of Schaalia cardiffensis. Lineage (GTDB taxonomy): Bacteria > Actinomycetota > Actinomycetes > Actinomycetales > Actinomycetaceae > Pauljensenia > Pauljensenia cardiffensis. The sequence continues at coordinate 14,890 of NZ_JAEKIA010000021.1, read as the reverse complement.
CGAACTTCCCCGCGGGGGACATCACACTCGGAGGCGGACGAATCCTCAACGCCTACCACCGGATGGGGCTGCACGACGCCCCGCAGAGCCCCGACCAGCTCAACCGATTCCCCCTGCCTCATGCCTAGCTCTCATCCCTCCACCAGTAGCATCGGCTTCGCTCAAGGCAATACCCGCCTGCCCCGTGCCGCACAGGCCCGCAACGCGAGCATCAATGTCGGCCTCGTCGTCCTCCTCATCATCTCGATGCTTCTCGCATGCAGCATCGGCGCAGTCGAAGTCCACCCGGGAATCACCCTGCGGATCGTCCTCGAACACCTCACCCCGTGGCAATGGACGATTCTGCCGCCCCCAAGCCCCGTTGACGAGGGCATCATCTGGAGCACCCGACTTCCCCGCACTCTCGTCGGCGCCGCATGCGGCGCGGGACTAGCCGTCACGGGCCTCGCCGCTCAATCGACCCTACGAAATGTCCTCGCCGACCCCTATATCCTCGGGATCTCCGCCGGAGCCTCCACCGGAGCTGCAGCCGTCATGGTCTTCGGTCTGCGCATGGCAAACAGTCCAGTTCACGTCGGAGTCGGAGTCGGCGCTTTCATCGGTTCCCTCGTCTCACTCGCCCTCGTCATGACCCTTGCCAGAGGAGCGGGGCGACTGACGAACACGCGGGTGATCTTCGCCGGAATGGCCGTGAATTTCTTTTTCTCCGCCCTCACCAGCCTCATCATCATGCTCGCGAAAGACCCCACGACGACACGCTCAGTCGTCTTCTGGATGCTGGGCTCCCTCGCCGGAAGCCACTGGCCCGAGGTTGCCATCGCAATGGGTGCCAGCGGCGCCGGGATCCTCGGACTCATCGCCATCGGTCGGCGCATTGACGCGCTATCCCTCGGCGACGACGTCGCGCGCACCCTCGGTGTAGATCCACAACGCCAGCGCTTCCTCGTCTTCCTCCTCATCTCCCTCATCGTCGCTTTCCTCGTGGCCCTCACAGGAACGATCGGATTCATCGGACTCGTCGTTCCACACCTCGCGAAAAGACTGCACGGTGGGATCTTCCGCCGCTCCGCCCCCGCTTGCGCAGTGATCGGCGCCATCATCATCGTCTTAGCCGACCTGCTCGCACGAGTCGCCGTGGCCCCCGGAGAAATGTCAATCGGAGTCATCACCTCACTACTCGGAGCTCCCCTCCTCATGTTCCTCATCGGACGCGACGCAAGGAATGAGGAATGACAACGACAACCCCCGCCTTCCGGATCGAGGATCTCAAGGTCAAATACGGCTCCTCCCTCGCCCTCGACTCCATCAATGCTGAAATCCCTCACGGCGTGGTAACCGGGCTCGTAGGCCCCAATGGCTCAGGAAAAACGACACTTCTGCGCACGATGTACGGGGCTCTCACCCCCGCTGGTGGACGAGTGCTCCTCAACGGTTCCCCCCTCGACTCCCTCGATCCGAGGGAGATTTCGCGTGAGATCAGCGTCGTCGTCCAGCAGTCTTTCATCCCTCATCGAATGAGCGTTCTCGACGAAGTACTGCTGGGGCGCATGCCTTTCATCTCCGACTTCAGCCCCTATCGTGAAGAAGACCGCAAACTGGCCCTCGACGCCCTCGAAGCGGTGGGGATGCTCGACAAGAGCGAACGACGCTCCGACGAACTCTCCGGCGGAGAACGCCAACGCGTCGTCATCGCCAGGGCGCTCGCGCAAGGAAGTCGCTGCATCCTCCTCGACGAACCCACGAACCACCTCGACATCCGCTACCAGCACGAGGTTCTCGAACTGTTGCGCGATCTTGGCCGCACCGTCGTCATCGTCCTGCACGACCTCAATATGGCCGCACGCTACTGCGACAGGATCCACATCCTCAGCGCAGGGCGCATGCACTCCGTCGGCGCCGCCGAACAGGTCCTCCTCGAAAGCACCATCGCAGAGCTGTACGGCGTCAACGTTTCACGGATTGACCACTGCGGCAAGCCGCAATTCCTTTTCACCTCACCCTCTCGCTAAAAGGAGAATTCCATGACACTCAGACCCCTGTTCCTTGCCGCCGCAACCTGCGCGGCCCTCGTCCTCGCGGGATGCTCGACCGACACAGGTGCCGCCCAAGAGCACTCAACCTCAGCCTCCCCCTCTTCTAATGCCGCCTATCCAATGAAAGCCTCATTCTGCGGACAAGAGGTGACCGTCAAACACGAGCCCCAGCGAATCATCGGCGCTGGGCGCGAAGGAGTTGCAAACATCGTCTCCGCCGGTGCAGCGGACAAAATGGTGGCACGATTCGGCGAGCACGGCGCTCAATACAGCCCCCGCATTGAGAACGAGCTCAACAAACTCACCGGTATCGAGGAGGTCGTTTCCGCAGGCGGCGAGGAGCACGGCACCATCAGTTTCGAACGTATCCTCGAACTGCGCCCCGACATGATCTACGGATCAGCCCTAGGTGACGGCGACCTGAGCATTGACAATCTCGAAGGAAACGGGATCTCGGCCGTGATGCCTCCGAGCAGCTGCGCCTACGCCTTCGCCGACGCGACGAGTAACTTCGCCGATCTCGATGCGATTCCCGCCCACGTCCGTGAACTCGGGGCTCTCCTCAATACCGCAGAGAAGGCCGACACGAACGCGAGCACAATGGAAACGGATCTCGCCGAAGCCCGAGCTGAAGGTAAGAAGCTCCCCGAACTCACGGTCGCAGGTCTGTACTACTGGGATTCATCCGAGGACCTCTTCGCCTACGGCGCGAATTCGACGATCCAGGGTATCTTCGACACCGCGCATCTGAAGAACGTCGTTGCCCCCACCTACGACGCGATGTTCAACGGCGCCATCTCGCCCGAGGCGATCGTCAAGTCGAATCCCGAAGTCCTCATCGTGACCACGGGCGAAAGCGGAATCACCCTTGAGGACTCGCTGGCTCGTTTGGAGAAGATCCCCGGAATGACGGAAACGGCAGCGTTCAAGAACAAGAGGATCATTGAGCTGCCCTCCGGGGCCGCCTACCCGACCGTCGAGGCGATCGACGCAGCACGAGGGCTCGTGAAGACGCTCGCAGAACAGTGACCTTGAAAGGCCCAGGAGAGAGAATGAGCATTCGCACAGTAGGGGAACGTCAACGTGCGGTCTTCGAAGCGGCAGGAGTGAGCCCTGCGGTTCTTATCCCACCGGTTCTCGCCGGCCTTGTCGCAAGCACCGCGCTTGTTGGAAGCGCCCTGGTGAATTCGATGATCTTCACCGAACTGCTAGGAAAACGCAATCCCTCCGCATTGACGAGATGGATCGCAGTGCTTGCCCTGCTCCTCATCCTCATTCCCCTCCTGGGCCTCCTACGGGCCTACATCGCGAATAGGCTCGGACTCCTCCTCAAAGTGAATCTGCGCCGGAGGATCCTCGCAGACATCGATGAGCGAGGACCGATGCGCCTAAGCTCCTCACGCGCAGGAGCCCTCGAATCACTCATGGTTGACGGGGTAGAGGCCATTGAGCCCTACTTCGGTTCCTATCTTCCCCAGATCGCGGTCACTGCACTGACGGCAGGCCCTCTGTGCATCTGGATCGGCACCGTCAGCCCAGCCATCGGCACCGTGCTGTTCCTTTGCGCGATCGCCACCTTCCTCGTGCCGAGGCTATGGGACCGCGCTCTTGCTGAGGAGGGGCAGGCGCACTGGGGCGCCTACGAAGATCTCAACAGCGACTTCGTCGATGCGATGATGGGAATGACGACCCTGAAATCCTTCGGCGCGAGCCAGACCTACGGGCATCAGCTCGCCGAAAGATCAAAAGAGCTCCTGCGAACGACCCTGTCGCAGCTGAGGATCTCCCTTGGAGAGACCGGCGCCTCCGCCGCCGTCATGGTCCTCGGACCCGCGATCGCACTCCTCATTGCTGCTTTCGAACTCCATCATGGGCTCTACGGGGTCGATCGTCTTTTCTTCATCACCCTGCTCTCCATTGAGGTCTTCCGTCCCCTTCGAGATCTCGCCAATGCCTTCCACGCGGGTTATTTCGGACTGAGTGCGGCAACGCAAATCCACGAGGTCTTCCACGGGAACGCTCCCGCCCGCATCACATCTGAGCGCCGCGCCCTGCCCGCTGGAAACAACGCCGACATTGAAGCCCACGCCGTGTCCTACACCTACGAGGGGGCCGATGCGCCCGCCCTCAGCAACGCCTCACTGCGCATTCCCCAAGGGAGCTTCCTCGCAATCATCGGCGGCTCCGGCTCGGGGAAGTCGACCCTGATTGGCATGATCCTCGGTCTCGACTCCCCGACTGCAGGTAGAGTCACGATCGGCGGCGAGCCCGCGACCAGCGTCGACATCCCCTCAACGATTTCGCTGGTGCCACAATCTCCCGTGATCTTCCCCGGAACCGTCGAAGAGATCCTCGCGGCGGCAGCTCCTTCGACGACTCGGGAAGAGATGCTCGAAGCGTTGACTCTCGCGCGCGCATACGGGCTCCATGCCAATCGCGACTCCTGCGTGCACCACGGCTCAGGCGCCCAAGGAGAAGACCTCGACCTATTCATCGAGGAAGGGGGAGCGAATCTCTCCGGAGGCCAGCGCCAGCGTCTGGCCATCGCCAGGGCCCTTGTCAGAAGACCACGAGTCCTCATCCTTGACGAATCCACCTCCGCATTGGATTCGAATACCGAGGCCCAAATCCTTTCCGGCCTGCGCAAGACCTATCCCGAGATGACCCTCGTCCTCGTCACCCACCGAATGGAAGTGGCGGCGAGCGCAGACGAGATCATCCGTCTTTCCAGTGGGGAGATCCACTCATCCGGAGCCCCCGCCGAAGTCATCGGCGTCTCCTCCCACCCCGTGCCTTCCCAAGGAATCGAGAAGCGATGAAACAGACTTTCAAAGACCTCGTGTCCATCATGGGACGACTCGGAGAGTTCAAACGCCTGCTCATCGGCTCCGTCCTCGTGATCGCCCTTCATCAGATCGCCCTCATCCTCGTCTCAGTGGTGAGCGTATGGATCACGACAAGGCTGGTATCCGAGGACCACCCCCAGCTCTTCCTCCCCTTCCTCGTGCTCTTCTCCCTCGCTATAGTCCATGCACTCTGCTACCTCTACGATGCCTGGTGGTCCCATCAGCTCGCCTATCAGATCCTCGCGCGCATGCGGATCGACCTGTACGCAGCGATCCAGAGGATCGCTCCCAGGGGCCTGTCGGGGCGGAGGACCGGCGATCTGACTGCTACTGCGATGAACGACATGGAGCAATTGGAATGGTTCTACGCCCACACCGCTCCAGTAGCCGTCGCAGTCCTCATCAACACGATCATCATCGAGTCCGTGCTCATCGCCCTGATCGGACCACTGGCCCTACTCGTCCTCATTTCGATGGTTCTCCCCATCCTCATGCCATGGTTACTCGCCCCGATCCAAAGAAAACAGGGAGAACGGGTACGCGCAGGCCTTTCAAGCCTCAAATCCCTCGGCCTCGACTCGGTCGTCGGCGCACGAGAGCTCTACGCCCTCGGACAACGCGAAGAACACACGCGTCGAGTTCTTGAGATGAGCGCCCTCGTCCAGCGCGACAAACTCGCACAAGCCACGCGCAAGAGCATCGAATCTGCAGGATCCGCTTTCGGCGCTGCCGCGGTCAGCATCGCCATTTTGGCCGTTCTCACGGGCAGAGTCATCGAAGGAACCTACCCGGCCCAGCTCCTTCCCGTCGCCGTCGTGCTCATCGGGATGGCAACTCTTCCCGTTCTCTCTCTTGCGGGGATGCTCGGCATCATGGGCGAGGTCTCTTCCTGTGCCCACCGAGTCAACGAGATCCTCGACGCCCCAGCTCCGCTTCCCTCCACGGTCCTCGATCTGCCCCTTGTCGAAGGCGAGAAGGATGCTGCCGTGGGCGAGTCCGTGACCTACCGCTATGAGGGCGAAGCCGCTTTGAATGAAGCGACCCTGAGTGTCCCCGGGGGCCGAACCATCGCGCTCGTCGGTCCTTCCGGTGCCGGAAAGTCGACCTTCGCTCATCTGCTCATGCGCTTCATGGACCCCGATTCGGGGAGCGTGCGCTTCTCCGGGCACGACCTTCGCGGAATTGATCCGGATGAGCACAGGCTCGAGGTCGCTCTCGTCCCGCAGAACGGCCATGTCTTCTCCGGGACCTTCCGCTCGAACCTCCTTCTGGCCGACTGGAACGCCGATGACACCATGATGTGGGAGGCGCTTAATGCAGCTGGACTCGAAGACCTCGTCAAAAGTCTTGGTGGTCTTGATGCGCCAGTCGGTGACCGGGGAACTGCGCTGTCTGGGGGCGAGCGGCAACGGGTCGTCCTCGCACGCGCATTCTTACGACAGCCCCGCCTCCTCATCCTCGATGAGCCCTCAGCCAATCTTGACCCGGAGTTGGAGAGGGAGATCACCGAGTCGGCGACGCGCCTCAGGCAGGGGCGGACGACCTTGGTGATATCGCATCGCCTCGCTTCCCTTGCTGATGCGGAATCCATCTGGGTGCTCGACTCTGGAAGGGTTGTCGCCCACGGCTCGCACGAGACACTCAAACGCGATAGCGCGGATTACAGGCGCATTCTGGCGGATCAATCGGACGTGGAATCCTGAGCACAGCCGGAGGGGCCCGCCGGTGGGGACCTCATCGAACGTGGTTCAGCATAAGCTGGCCCTACGCCAGCATAGGCGGGCCCTACGATGGGGTTCATGGGCTACTTCGAATATGACGAGACGACGCAGCACGCGATCGACTATCAACACTTCCTCCTCGACTCCCCCTCCGCCTTCCACGCCGCCGACCTCGTCCGTCAGCGCCTCGAAGACACGGGCTTCACGCCTCAAGATGAGAAAGACCCCTGGGACGCCTCGCCCGGCGGGCACGTCATGCTCCGCTCAGGTGCCGTCGTCGCATGGATCGTCCCCGAAACCCTCAACGAGGACGCGGGCTTCAGGATCGTTGGCGCACACACCGACTCCCCCGCTTTCCGCGTCAAACCCTCCATGTCCTCGACAAGCCCGGACGGTTTCAAACAGATCGACGTCGAAGTCTACGGCGGCATGCTGTGGAACTCGTGGCTCGACCGCGAGCTCGCAATCGCCGGGCGCCTCCTCATGCGCGATGGTTCACAGGTCCTCGTCCGAACCGGAGCGCTCGCGAGGATCCCGCAGCTCGCAATCCACCTCGACCGTAAGGTGAACCCAGAGGGCCTGAAGCTCGATCCGCAGCAACACCTGCACCCCATCTGGTCCCTCGATTCCGACGCCGATCTCATGGAAGAAATCGCGAAGTATGCGGGAGTGAAGGCCGAGGACATCGTGTCCCACGATCTTGTCCTCGTACCTCAGCAGGGGCCGGGGACCTTCGGCGATCGAGGCCAGTTCTTCGCCGCTGGCCAGCAGGACAATCTCTCTTCTGTCCATTCGGGATTGACCGCTTTGGAGCGCCTGGCCGCGAAGGGAATGCCGAAAGAGGGCGATGTCCTCGTTTTCATCGCTTTCAACCACGAGGAGATCGGTTCGGAAACCCGATCGGGCGCCGCAGGCCCGCTCCTTGCGAGCGTCCTCGAACGCACTGGAGCAGCTCTTGGCCGTGACCTCGACGCACGACACCGCATGCTCGCCCAGTCCACTTGTGTGAGCGCCGACGCTGCACATTCGGTCCACCCGAATTACGCCGAACGTCACGATCCCCACAATCGTCCTGTTATGGGCCGTGGTCCCATCGTCAAGATCAATGCGAATCAGCGTTACGCCACTGATGCAGAAGGCATCGCCTTGTGGTTGCGCGCCTGTGAGGCTGCGGGAGTCGCGAGCCAGAATTTCGTCTCCCACAACGCCATGCCCTGCGGTTCAACGATCGGGCCGATCACCGCGACAGGGCTCGGCATTCTCACTGTGGATGTGGGCATTGGGCTGCTGTCGATGCACTCGGCGCGCGAGATGAGTCATGTTGACGATCTCATTGCCCTGTCGAAGGTGCTGGAGGCCTACTGGCTCGGCGCCTGAAGGCGGGCTCGCTTCTGATTCCCCTGTGGGGGGATGGGGCTCTCCCCGTAGTGGAGGGGATAACGACAAAAGGAGGGGATATAACCCCTCCACAACACGCCATCCCCTCCACAACACGCCATCCCCTCCACTTAGGGCGGGTGGGGAGGTCCGGACCTCCACTTCGAGCGCGCAAGCACGCTCAGGCCCCCATTTGGGACGCACAGGGACCCTCAAGCCTCCCCTTCGAGCGCACAGACACATTCAGGCCAGCATTCGGGGCATGCAAGCCCGCTCACGCCCATTTCCTCCTCCGCGACGTTGCTCAGGCGAAGCCTCTAATCCTCGAAGTCAGCGATAACGCTGCCGGAAAGTGCCTTCGCAATCAGACGCTGGAAACGCTTGTTCATCTTGGGCAGGGCATTGGCGCGTAGGAACACCGCCTCTGCGTTTTCCCCATCGTTGGGCTCAGGCTCGCCCTCGTTCCATTCGAGGACGAACGCGGCATCCAGGTAGCTGGAGACATCGCCGTTCCCATAGGTGACGGGGCCGACAACATCAACGCTGATCAGCCGGTCGACTCGAGCCGATACTGCGGCCTCTTCCTCCGTTTCACGAACGGCCGCGATTGCCGGTTCTTCACGAGGATCCACGATGCCAGTGACCGGAGTCCACGCACCCGTATCCGCACGCTTCACGCATAACACCTCGACGGTGGTGGAGTCGTTAATCATGCGTGACCATCCGTGTGGAGGAATCGTCGCTTCACCACTGTCCGGGTCGAGGGCTCTCAGAACGATCGCGGTGGTTCCTGGAAGCCAGAGCTCTGCATGTCCGATCTTTTTTCGCAGTTCGAGGACGAAATCTGGTGTCGTCATGCCCTCAGCCTATGCGCACTCATCACCTGCCACTGAACCGGATACCCTCGTGTACAAAGGGGTCACTCGTGATCGAAGACATCACCGCACCCCTGTAGAGGAAAATCCTCGCTTACACGGGGGGGAACACGCTCTCGAAGCACATTACGGTTTCACACCAGAGGAGAACCCGCGCCTACATGGGGACACATCGATGATGAGAGCTCAGGCCTGCGCGATGAGGGAAAATCTGCGCTTACATGGGGGCGTGTTCATCCCAGGAAGTCCGGCAGGTATACAAAGAAGAGCACCTCTTCACGAGGGGTCACGTTCACCTGGGGAACTCGGTAGAGCATACGGAAGAACGCCCGTCCTCAGCGCCCCGAACCGTCGCGGTTTTCACATGCCCCAGATCAGCGGAACAACCTTCACATGCCCCAGATCAGTGGAACAACTTTCAGATGCTCCAAATCAGTGGCACGAGGAGGATCTTCACAATGATCGTGAAAGCAAAAAGAGTGGCGTATGCGGCCTCGATACGTTCATCGGCGACGCGAGCATCCGCTGCCTGAAGGACTGCAGGCTGGCCGAGGAAACCCGCGACTCCCCCTGCGCTTCTCGCAGCCGACAATCCCGCGAACCGGCCCGCGAGCGCCTGAGCGACGCAGCACAGCAGAACAAGGAAGAAAGCGAGCAAGGCGGCCTTGGGCCCCTCCGGGCTGGTCAGCAGCGCGGAAAGTTGGGGGCCCGCTCCCAACCCAAGCCCCGCGAGGAAGAGGAGCAGGCCGATCTGGCGGATCGTGAGGTTCGCGGACGTGGGAAGCGACCAGACGAGCGGGCCCGTACGGCGCAGCGCGCCAAGGAGCATGCCGACGATCAGGGGGCCCGCTGCGGAACCGAGTTCGAAGGTGGCACCTCCGGGAATCGGGAAGGGGAGCGCTCCGAGCAGCATTCCGAGCACCATTCCGATACCGAAGGCCATGGCGTCAACTTCCGAGACTCGCTTCTCTGAATCACCCAGCCAGTTCTGAATATTCTCAAGCTCTTCGGTCGGGACGACGACGGCGACATGATCGCCGAGCTGCAAGTCAAGGTCGTCGCGGGCAAGCAGGTCCAGGTCTGCGCGACGCACACGGGTGATGACTGCACCGAAGCGGGTTGAAACGTTGAGAGCGGAGATGGACCGGCCCGCGACATCCGGGTTCGAGACGACGATCCTTTCGAATGCGACATCTGAACGGTCATCTTCGAGGTGATGGTCCACAGCCACTCCGACCTGGGAAGCGGCTTCCTCAATATTCTCGGGGTCTCCGACGAGGAGGATGAGATCACCTTCCTGGAGATCCTCACCGGGAACGACGACTCGGGTGATGTCGCCGCGACGCAGATAAGACATGCGCACGCGCTGCTCGCGCCACGCCCGAACATGGCGGGTGTTGACCGTCTCGGTGACTCGGACTGTCAGGGTCTCGAGGCTTTTGCCCGCAAGCGATGGCGTGTCCTTCGCGCCGACCCATTTCCTTGTCACGGTCATGGTGACGACGAGGATTCCGACGATGACACCGATCGGATAGCCGAAGGCGTAGCCGACGGCCGCTTGGGGGTCGCCGGTGACGCGTGTCGCAGCGTCGAGGGCGGGGGCCGCAGTCAGGGAGCCCGTGAAGATACCGAGGGTCAAGCCCTTCGGCAGGTGCAGGAGGTGTCCTCCAAAAGCTGCGGCTAAGGCGCCGAGGAGGGAGACGATTGCTGCTGAGGCTAAAAGCGATGTTTGCTTGCGCAGGTCCTGGAAGAACATGGCTCCTGCGGAGATGCCGACGGTGTAGACGAAGAATGCGAGTCCGATCTGCTGGACGATCTTCATGTCATTGCCGATATTCGGGTCCCAGGCGGAGACTGCGAGTCCCACGAAGAGGGCGCCGGCCGCGCCGAAGCGCAAAGGCCCGAAGCGGATCGCTCCGAGAGCGGCTCCCGCGCCGACAACGAGAAACAAGGCAAGTAGGTGGTTCGTCTCCAGTAGTTCGGCCATGTCTCAAGCCTATTCCCTCGTTCGGGACACCCCTCACTTGGGGAATTACCGTTTCGAGGTGGAAGAAACGAAGTCACTCCTCACAAGGCTCCCTTCCGTTCGGAGTGTGATCTGTTATCTCTTCGCTTCCGCCGCGCTTGAGCTTTCTGCGCGCGCCCGAAGGCCTCCGAATGCGCAGGACCTGGGCTGGACCGGTCTTAGCTTTCTGCGCGCGCCCGAGGGTCTCTAGCTGAGCGGCGAGGGGCCGCGCGTCCTCCTGTGGCTTTCTGCGCGAGCCCGAGGGCCGCTGCTCGTTTACCCTAAGGAGGTCGCCCGCATGAAGGAGTGCCCCATGTTGTCCAGCACGATCGGCACTACCGAGCCGACTCAGGACAGAATCGACGAGCTTCACCGCATCTTCGATGTCATCCGTGCTGCGCCCGATGCGCACCGAATCGATCTTCACGGCTCGTACCCAAGCGGCTGCATGGATGGGCGACCCTTCATGCTCAAGGCTGAGGATTCTCCCTCCGGGAAACCGGAACCCGCACCGCCACGTGTGCGCGTACCCGGAGGGAGCCTGGCGACCTGGGTCGCCGACTTGCTGCTCGTCGGAGCCTTTTGCCCTGAGGGGTTTACAGGCTGGGAGGAGGGCGAAGACCCCCTCCCCGCCGATGTGCCCGAGCAATGCGAGGCGTGGATTTCCAACCTGTTCTCCGCCCTGCGTGAATCCGGCATCGAAGTGTGCGTTCATTCGAGCGAAAAAGTCGGGGAAGACGATTTCGGCTGTGGAGCAATGGATGGACTGAAGGCCGCACTGCGCCTGATGATCGACTCGCGTGAAGAGGTTGAGGCTCTGATGCGCTCTTGGGGTTTGGATCCCGCCGAACTTCCTGCGGCGGCCTTGGCTCGGGCCGAGCGCCTGCGGACGGTGTTGCCTCAGGGCGCTCGCCTCGGCCAGGCCTGCACGCCCTGGGTTTCAGCACCAATTCCTCTGGCTATGGGCGAGCATCGTGAACTCGTCCTCGTGGTGAATGCGCAGCCGGGGACGAGCGTCAACTCCGATGGACTCGTTGATGTGCTGGGCGGGCAAGCTTTCGTCATTGACATTTGGTCCTTTGAAGTGATTGCTCAGACGCTTATGGAAGCGGCGACAAAGCGCGGGAGTGCCACCACTGCGACGCGCGACGGCATCGTTGCCGTGCTTGCCGCTTTCTCCGCTTCGGCACTCCTCGCCCTGTGCGGTCCGAACATTGAGGTTGTGCTCCTGCCTGCCAGGAGCTGATTCCTTCTGGCATCTACCATTCCCTTATGAGCGCCTCATCCTCCCAGCCCCCGGTATCCCCGCCGAACACGGCCGAGGAGGTGGATATTCCCCGCGGTGCCCTCGCCGATGGGGATAGCGTTCGGGTGGACACATGGTTGTGGGCGGTCCGCAAGATGAAGTCGCGTTCTCAAGCGACGAGTGCGGCGAGGGCCGGACATGTGAAGGTGAATGGAGACAGTGCGAAGGCTGCTCAAAAGATCCGAGTCGGCGACGAGGTCCGATTGCGTATTGAGGGCTTCGATCAGGTTCTCCTCGTGCGCAAGCTCCTCGTGAAGAGAGTCGGTGCTCCTCAGGCCAGGGTCTGCTACGAGGATCGGACACCTGCCCGCCCGAAAATGGTTGTTCCTATTGCCATTCGTGAACGCGGCGCTGGACGTCCTTCGAAGAAGGAAAGGCGTGAGCTCGATCGTCTGCGCGGGAGGGATTCGCACGAGCGCGCTCGTTTGGAGCGAGCATCCGCCGCGTGGGCTCGGGAGGCTTTCCTGGAGGACTGAACAGACGCCTCAACAGCGCCGAAGAGGGTAGCGCCCGGCGCTGCGCGGGAGTCGGCCACGTTACCCCAGCGTGAGTGCCGCCCTGCCCGTAGCGCCCGGTGCTGCACGGGAGTGGGGCTCGCCTGAACGAGACTGCCCATGGAAGAGTGAAGAGCTGCCAGCACGCGCCACGTGCCCGACCAGTATCGAGGTCAATGCTCCCCAGCATTGAGGGCGCCGCTCCCCTGTGGGAGTGACGAGCTACAGGAGTGAGGAGCCGCCCCTCAGGGAAGGGACACTCCAGGAAAGACCACGAGGGCCCCTTGAAGAGGCGATGCTGAGTGTGGAAGAGCCAATACCGAGTGGAAGAGGCGATTCTCAGCGAGGAAGAACCTTCGGCGCCCCTTTAAACCCCTTCCAAACCCTTCAGGAAATGACAGATCTTAAGCGGTATCGCGGCGATGGCGGCGCTTCGAGGCAGCGAAATCCGCTCGGCATGACGCTTGCGAGATCGCACCCGTTTCAATGTGGTTGAGCCACTTCGACTCCGCTTCAAGTTCGAAGATGTGGCTTTCAAGGATGAGCTTCCAGGCGAGCTCCCCATCATCGGCACTCTCGTTCATGCGCGTAGCCTCGCGCAGAACCGCGCGAGTCGCACGGCGCTGCATCTGAATGAGTGAAGCGACATCGACACTTGGATCTGCAGCGGCGACGGCAAGCTTCATCACAAGCTCATCACGCTCTGGCTGCTCACGAATAACCGGAGTGGACCACCACTCGTCGAGGATCGCACGGCCCGCATCGGTAATCTCAAAGACTTCAGAATCTCGACCGGCGTTGGTCTCCTGGTGGGAGACGACGCAACCAGTGCGTTCGAGGCGCTGCATCGTCTGGTAGACCTGACCGATATTCAGCGGCCATGCGCCGCATGTGTGGTCCTCAAACATCTGCTTGAGCCGATAGACCCCGGCAGGCTGAAGCGAGACAAGAGCAAGAAGTGCATTGCGAACAGACATTGGAGCTCCCGACCCTGGATTTGGGCAGATAAACACGGAAACGCAACGATACTATCCCAGTCCTTGACCGCTGTCCTCTTCAGTGCGAGACGCAAATTCCATGGCCTTCCCCCAGGTACCGAAACGCTGACGAACGCTGGCGGTCGAGGGAACATCTTGACGCCCCAGAGCGCGCTGCTCTTTCGACCATGAGGTATAGCCACCCAAGGTGGCGCTCAGTCCCGCGTGCTCGGCGCTTTCGAGGAATTCGGTGAGGATTGTGCGCATGACGGCCTCATTGAAACGCCCCGATCCTTGTGCCCGTCCTCGTCCACTCGCCCGAAGGCCAAGACGCGCCAGGGCGTCGTTCCATTTCCCCTTCCCGAGGCGAACCGCAATCGTCCTCGAACCCGTCGGCCACAGCAGAGCGCCTTTGCTGGACGAGATTCTCCATTCTTTCAAGATGAGTTGGCGGACCTCGTCGGCGCGTGCGGCGGAAAGCTGAGGGAGTTTCCCAGCCGCCGCAGCCTCTTTCGCGGCGAGGATCGGAGCGATCGCCTTCTTCACCTTGTCGCGAGTGAGGTTATTCTTGCCGATCAGCGGCTTGAGGGTGTCGAAGAGGGTCTCGTCGGTGCGGGTCTCGTCAAGCTCCAGCGCCAAGGGGTGGGCTCGCGAAGCCAATAGCCAGAATCCTGCTTCGATCTGAGCATCGGTGAAGGCCGTGGTTCGGGCCTTAGGGGTGCGCGGGGTGGATTCGTCTTCCCCGGCGCGTTCTGCTCTGGGTTCAGTCGTGGGCTCACTCACCCCTTCATTGTAGCAAACTTGCCTGGGCCTTGAGCCCCCACTTCGAATCCTCTCCACGAGCCCCACCATGGGCACTCCGGCGCTGGCGCCTTCCTTCACTACCATGCCCCCTTCACGATCACGCCCCTCGCCCGCAGGCCCCACAGCCCCGTCTGCGATGCGATCAGACCAGCTTGCGCCCACGCCTCTCGCCCGAGAGGCCCGCCGCACACCAGAGCGCGCCCCCATCCTTGTCCCCCACAGCGAGCCCCTCCCGTTACCTTGTTGGTGGTTGCCGGTGAATGAGTGCCGGTGGCTGGGCCAGCGGTGGTCGGCATGATGTTTTGCCCCTGTCTTTGAATGGTCCGGGGGGTGTTGTCACCGGCCGCCGCGGGGCTGCTGCTCACCGCTGATCAGGGGAACGACCCGCTCGAGGTCTTTCGTAACGTGGGTGCGGGATCGGCGGCTCAAGGCTGGCCCGATCTCCTACGAGA
>NZ_JAEKIA010000020.1 GCF_016405145.1 Schaalia cardiffensis | reverse complement strand
CCGGACACACCATCGACCTCACCCTCACCTTCAACACCCCCGACACACTCCTCACCAACCCCCACACCTACCTCCAACTCCACCCCACCAACCCACACGACCTCCTCCCACCCCCACACAACAACACCAACCCACCACCACAAGAACACGAAGAAGACCCACCACACGACAACGCCCTCGGGCAGGGCGAGTCTCAGGAGTAACGCCACACTCACGCCTCAAAGAATCCCCGTGAAAACCGAGGAGTTTCAGTCAATTTTCTCCATCGGAGCCATCCGCACGAGGAGGCGCTTCTCCGCCTGGCCAAATTGAACGCGAGCGATCATCCTGGGCCCTTGGCCCTCCACTCCGATGACGGAGCCCACTCCGAGGGTCGCGTGGCGCACACGATCCCCGATTTTCAGTTCGAGCGCCGGACGATCGGCCTTGATCTTCGGAGTCTGTGCGCCGAGGCGAATGGTTTTCCCGGTCCGCACGCCCATGACTTTCGCGCCGCTTGCCCGTCCTGAACCGAACACTGGGGCGTCCTCGTCCCCCCAAGGATCCTTCGAGCGCGAGGGTGAGCGCCACGATGTCGCGGAAGAAGAGCTCAGAGCGCGCAGGCGGTCCTGCGAGCTGTGGGCACGCCGAACCTCGCACAGGGCAGCGGGAATATCGTCGAGGAAGCGCGAGGGGGCCATCTCCTGGGGGGTGCCCCAAGCCGAGCGCACGGCCGCGCGGGTCAGGTAGAGGCGCTCTCTGGCGCGAGTGATCGCCACATATGCCAGGCGTCGTTCTTCTTCGAGTTCCCCAGGATCACAAAGAGAACGCTGATGGGGGAAGGTGCCGTCCTCCATGCCTGTGACGAAGACGGTTGGGAACTCCAGGCCTTTCGCCGTGTGCACGGTCATGAGAGTCACCTCGCCTAAGCGCTGATCCTCCGAGGGCACTTGGTCCGAGTCCGCGACGAGGGCGACGCGTTCAAGGAAGGAGGCGAGATCGCCTTTCAGGTTGGCGGTCCTGAAGTCCTTCGCAACTGAGTGGAGTTCTGCAAGGTTCTCGACTCTCGAGGCGTCCTGCGGGTCTTCCGATTTTCGCAATTGTGCGAGGTATCCGGTCTTATCGAGGATCTCTTCGAGGATTTCGGCGGGACCGATTCCTGCCTCGTCTGCGCGACGGGCGGCTTCGAGGAGACCCCAAAAGCCCGCAATGGATGTGGCTGCCCTTGGTGAGAGTCCCAGGACCGCTCGGCGCATGGGTTTGTCTCCTTGCAGGGCGCCATCACCCGCCCCAGCAGAGCTCCCTGCATCCCTCGCCTCGGCAGAGCTTGCCGCATCCCCCGCCCCGGCAGGCGTGGCGAGATTCCACTCGATGCCCTCGCCCTCGCCCTCGGGGCGCCCCTGTTCCTCCCAGACGTCGGCGATCGCCTGTCCGAAGGAAATGCCGTGGCTCTCCGCGTGGGCGACGAGCGCCGCTTCCGCTTTCGCCCCGATACCGCGGCGGGGCACATTGAGGACCCTGCGCAAGGCGACGGTGTCATCCGGATTGGAGACAGCCTGCAAATAGGCGAGCGCATCCTTGATCTCCTTGCGCTCGTAGAAGCGGGTGCCGCCGATAACCCGGTAGGGGATGCCTTGACGGACGAGGAGTTCTTCGAGGGCTCGCGATTGGGCGTTCGTCCGGTAGAAGACCGCGACATCACCCCATTCAGTATCCGCATCGTGCAGGCGGTCGATTTCGGCGATGACGAAGCGGGCTTCGTCGTGTTCAGAATCGGCGGCATCCATGACGATCCGTGCGCCTTCACCTGAAGCGGTCCACAGGTTCTTGGGGCGGCGTCCCTCGTTCTTCGCGATCACCGCATTCGCGGCGGAAAGGATGTTCTGGGTCGAGCGATAGTTCTGCTCAAGCAGGATCGTCCTCGCACCGGGGAAGTCGCGTTCGAACTCTTCAATGTTGCGAATCGAAGCGCCCCTAAAGGCGTAGATCGACTGGTCAGAATCACCGACGACGGTCAGTTCGGCGGGCGCAACCCCGTCGGTGCCATCACCAGTGAGGAGGCGAACCAGCACGTATTGCGCATGGTTCGTGTCCTGGTACTCGTCGACGAGGATGTGGCGAAAGCGCCTGTGGTAATGCTCGGCGAGCAGGGGATTGCCCGCGAAAAGCTCAACGGTCCTCATGATGAGGTCGTCGAAATCGAGGGCGTTCGACTCGCGCATGCGCTTCGAATACTCCAGGTAGGTGTCGGCGACGACCGTGGAGATCGGGTCATTCGCAGCCGTGTCAGCAAATTTGCGCGCCGTGATGAGTTCGTTCTTCAGGTCGGAGATCTTCGCGGCGATCATCTTCGCAGTGAAGCGCTTAATGTCGACGTTCGCGGCTTTGAGGATGATCTGGATGAGGCGCTGCGAATCCTGCGCATCGTAGATCGTGAAGGTTGAGCGAAGCCCTGCGGCCTTGTGCTCGGAGCGCAGGATGCGCACGCACGCGGAGTGGAAGGTCGATACCCACATCCTCGACGCCGAGGGGCCGACGAGGGCGGCGACGCGCTCGCGCATTTCCGCTGCGGCCTTGTTCGTGAAGGTGATTGCGAGGATCTCGCCGGGGCGGGCTCGGCCGGTTGCCAGAAGGTGGGCGATGCGGTGGGTGAGGACCCGGGTCTTGCCTGAACCTGCTCCCGCCATGATGAGGAGCGGCGCCCCCCCGTGCACGACGGCCTGTGCCTGCTGCTCATTGAGCCCTTTGAGGAGCGCTTCCGCTCTCATCTGCGAGGACGTGGCCTGCTCGTAGGCGGAGGGAGCAGTGCGCGAAGCCGGGGGAACAGAGCGCTCGGACACGCTCAGGTACTCGTCCTCGTCCCAGACCGGCGGGATGTCAGCGGGGATCGCGGCTGCGAGAGCTGCGGGGTCGTAGGCCCCGGGCTCAGTGGGCTCGGGCTCGCTCGGATCATCGGCGGTCGGGTCCCACAGGGGCAGGTCCCCATTGGTGGAGTCCCGCAGGGGCAGGTCCCCATTGGTGGCGTCCCACAAAGAGACGTCGATCGGTCCGAGGTCGGGAAGTGCACTGAAATCGGTCATGGCCCCACCAGCCTAAGACAAGGCTCCATCGTTTGGGGTGCGCGACCCCTACCACTGGGATACGCGACCCCGCGCTCCTTCACGGCACAGCATGCCTTGCGTTGACGCAGCACCACACACAGACGAGCCCAAGAGCTCGTCCTCTCGCCGCCCAGCCCAAGCCGCCCTTTTCAGGGAGTGTCACCTCTACGAAAAGAGCGTCACTTCTTCCGGTAGAGGGACTTCGTCGCATACACGGGCTCGTTCGTCACCTGGATGCCAAGTGAACGGAAGATCCCCTCGTCAACAGAACCGAGGATCGTGGAGGTGTGAACATCACAGCCCTTGAGTTCACCGAGCCTGTCGAAGGCGGCGCGAGCATTCTCATCGGTGGAAGCGGAGACCGCGAGCGCGATGAGGACCTCATCGGTGTGGAGGCGAGGGTTACGCGAACCGAGGTGGCCGGTCTTAAGGCATTGGATCGGTTCGATCGCCTCTCTCGCCAGCAGGTCGATCTCAGGGTCGATTCCCGCAAGAGCTTTGAGCGCGTTGAGGAGCATCGCTGAAGAACAACCCAAAAGGGGTGAGGTCTTACCCAGGATGATCCGCCCATCAGCCAGTTCAATCGCCGCAGCCGGAGCCTTCGTCGCCTTCGCCATTTTCCTGCAGGGCGCCACGACCGGACGATCTTCGCCGGTGATAGAGAGCTTGCTCATGAGCAAGGCGATGCGTCCCGACTGGAGGGGCTCGGCGAGTTCCTTCTTCTCAGTGACGAGCGCCTTGTAGTAGCGGCGGATCACTTCCTGTTTTGAAGCGTCTTGGCAGGCCTCGTCGTCGCAGATCGACAGTCCCGCCATATTGACACCCATGTCCGTGGGGCTCTGATAGGGCGATTCTCCGAGGATCTGGGTGAAGAGGCGGTTGAGGACGGGGAAGATCTCAACATCGCGGTTGTAGTTGACCGTCTGGATGCCGTGGGCGGCAAGATGGAAGGGGTCGATCATATTGACATCGTCGAGGTCGGCGGTCGCGGCCTCGTAGGCGACATTCACGGGATGATCAATGGGGAGGTTCCAGATCGGGAAGGTCTCCCACTTCGCGTAGCCCGAAAAGATGCCCCGCTTGTGGTCGTGGTAAAGCTGGGAGAGGCAGGTCGCCATCTTGCCAGACCCGGGTCCCGGGGCGGTGACGACGACGAGGTCGTGACTCGTCTCCACATAGTCGTTGCGTCCCAGGCCCTGATCGGAGACGATGCGTGCAACATCATTCGGGTATCCCGGGATCGGGAAGTGGCGGTAGACGCGGATCCCGAGGCGCTCGAAACGGCGTTTGACGGCTTTCGCTTCGCGATTGTCGTCGGTCCACTGGGTGATGACGACTGAACCGACGTAGAGTCCGTAGTCGTCAAAGGCATCGATCTGGCGCAGGACTTCGTCCTCGTAGGTGGTGCCCAGGTCTGCGCGCATTTTGCGACGTTGGAAGTCCTTCGCGTTGACGACGACAATGATTTCCACGTCTTCGGCGAGTTCGCGGAGCATGACGAGCTTGTTATCGGGGGTGAATCCGGGGAGTACTCGGGCGGCGTGCATATCGTCAATGAGTTTGCCGCCGAACTCGAGGTAGAGCTTCCCGCCGAATTGGGCGCGACGCTCGGCGATGTGCTGGGACTGTAGTTGGATGTACTTGTCTCGATCGAAACCGATCCGGTGCACGAAGGTCTCCGTCCTTGCTGGGATCGTTCCCCGCTCGGCTCTCCATCGTATCGGCACTTTCACTCCTGTCCTAGCCGCTTGGAGTTCGGAGCGTCACACACTGTTTTACCGTCACACGATGTGCCTTTGCATCGCCCAACGGGTCAGTTCATTGCGGTTGGACAGCTGGAGTTTACGCAGCACCGCTGACACGTGCGTCTCCACGGTCTTGACGGAGATGAACAGCTCGTTGCCGACTTCTTTGTAGGTGTAGCCGCGGGCGATGAGCCTCATGACTTCCTGTTCGCGTGCGGATAGCAGGTCGAGTTCGTTGTCTCCGATGGCGACTTGGCCCGTGCCGAATGCGTCGAGGACGAAGCCCGCGAGCCTGGGGCTGAAGGCGGCGTCTCCCGATGCGACGCGTTGGATCGCTTCGACGAGTTCGGGGGTGGAGATCGATTTCGTCACGTAGCCGCGAGCGCCGGATCGGATGACCTGAACGACGTCCTCGGGAGAGTCAGAAACGGACAGGGCGAGGAAGCACAGTCCCTCGATGTCTTGGCAGCGGGCGGACACTTCAGCGCCTCCCCCTCCTCGCCCTCCGGGCAGGTGCACGTCGAGGAGGGCGACATCGGGTTTGAGTTCGTGGCAGGCAGCGACGGCGCCTTCGACGTCGGCGGCTTCGCCAACAATGACGAGGTCGGCGCCGGAGTGTTCGAGTTCGCTGCGCACGCCTGCGCGCACCATCGGGTGATCGTCGATCACTACGAGTCGGATCGTCATGATGCTCCTTGGGTGTTGGGGACGCCGTGCGGGATATTCGAGGCGTCGTGCGTGATATTCGGGGCGTCGTGCGGGATGTTTTCGGCTTTCCTGGGCACTTCGAGGGCGATCTCCGTGCCGGATGAGCGGACGCGGATGTGCGCTTTTCCTCCGACTCTTTCCATTCTGCCAATGATGGAGTCGCGGACACCGTGCCGGTCGTGGGGGATGGAGTCGAGATCGAATCCGTTTCCGCAATCTTTGATGAAGGCCTCGATCTTCTCCGCGCGCGCTTCGAGGTAAACGGAGACCGGGGGGCTCCCGTGGCGCAGCGCATTGGTGACTGCTTCCCCAAGGGCTGCGACGAGGGCGAGTTCAGCTGGCCCGGGTTCCACGTCGGAGACGGTGACGACGTCAACGGGCACGCCGAATTTGCTTTCGAGGGCGCCAACGCTTTGGCGCACTGCTTCGGCAAGTGAACTCGCCGCCTCCGAGCGGCCGGTGTAGAGCCAGGAGCGCAGCTCACGCTCTTCACTGAGCGCCAGGGCCCGTACTCTTTTCGGATCTTCAGCCGAGGCGCGGATGAGAGTGAGGGTTTGGAGGACGGAGTCGTGCAGGTGGGCAGCAATATCCGCTCTTTCAGCGTCACGAACCTGCTGGGCTTGTGATGCGGAAAGATCCTTCGAGGTTCTCAGCCACAGGGGCGCGAGTGCGAAGAGGACGCCCGCGACGATGACCGCCCCGATGAGGCCGCCGCGCAAAAGGATGATCGGAGGATCCCCTCGGGCGACGAAGAGGAGGATCCCGAGGGAGAGGAGAATGACGCCGGAGATGATGCTCGCGAGGAATCTGATGGAGCGCCACTGCTCGAGAGCGCCGGCTTGGCTCCACACGAGGCCAATGCCGAGAACGATTGATAGCGTGGCGGCGATATCCCTAATGGACGCGAAGCCGGCGCGGCTGAGGATCACCACCCCGAGGGCGATGAGGATGAGAAGGATGCCCGCGCCGAGAAGTTGATTGCGCACGGTGAGGCGCATCCGTTTCAAGTCGATCGCTTCGAGTCCGCGTGAGAGGACTGTAGTGCCGATGCCATGTAGCTCACCGCTGTCTTTTGGCACCATGACCCACAGCCATAGGTACAGCAGGACTCCTGCACCGCCGAGCGCAGAGAGGACAACGAAGCTCCACCGCACGAGGGATACGCGCACACCCGCGTGTAAGGCGATGCCCGAGCAGACTCCCGCCATCCACGGGGTTGCCCGTTCGCTGGAGGCACCAGTCGCGCGCCGTAGCGGTGGGCGGAGCCTGCGAGAGGGGAAGGGCGCCCATTCCTGGGGTTGTGCTGTGTATATCCCCGGGTTCGGGTTCATTCCACCTCCCCCGGTGGGCGCAGAGGGCCTCCCCTCCGAGGAGGGCGGAACCCACCTCAAAGAGGAGGGGGAGATCGGGGCGTTCACGGAACTCATCGTCTCACGACCCGAGTGCGAAGCAGGGGCTCCTACGGGACCATTCAGGGGAGGATCAGGGCCGTACCCCATTTTCTCCGCGCAGCTGCGGGAGGAGAGTTGATGTCATGAACAACGGCTTCAATTACTCCAGTACGCCGAACTCTCATCCCACAGGTGATCACTTCGGCGGGCAACAATTCCAGGCCCCTCCCCCTGGGGCACCTTCCCCTCGCCCTTCAGGCTTCTTCGATTCGATTCGCCGCTCAGGATGGTACCGCCCTGAGCTTCGCACCATTGGCGGAGTCTGTGCGGGTGTATCCGCCAGAAGCGCTTGGGATCTCGCCCTCGTTCGCGGAATCACTGTGGTCGCGGCGCTCTTCTTCCCCTTCGTCTTGGTGTTCTATGCGCTCGCCTGGGCTCTGCTCCCAGAAGAACGCGATGGGCGGATCCACTTCGAGGAACTCACCAAGGGGCGATTCGACATTGCTCACCTCGGAGTGCTCCTCTTCATCCTCTTGGGCGCCGGTTTTGGGCCGACGATCGGATTCGAGCTCTTCGGCCCCGCATCGGTTCTCGTGAGTCTGCTCATGGGCCTCGGGATGCTGCTGTTGGCACTCGTGGTCCTCGCCGTGGTCCTCGCTTCGCGTTCCTCCCAGCCTCACTCCTCTCCCACCCGGCCCGTTTCTTCAGGCTGGACGCCGCAGAGTGGACCCGCGTGGACTCCGCCTACTTCTGCCTCCCCCGGGACCTCCTTCCCCGCTCCTGGGAGTGCTCGCGCACCGGGTGCCTCGGATGTACCGTTCTTTCAGGCCCCCTCAGTCCCACACAGCAGTGGAGCCGAGCCCGGCGTTCAAGGGAATCCTCTGTCCTCACCCCCCACTGCCCAGAACACAGACCCCTCGTCTCCTCAGGTGCCCTATTCCTCATCGCACATGCCAGTAGGCCCTTCTCCTCTTGTCGCCTCCTCTCATTCCCCCTCGGCGTGGACGCGCCCGCCACGCGTCGTGTTCAAAACGGTGAGCAAAGGTTTCAACCTCATCATCACGGGGCTCGTGCTCCTGTCAATCGCCGCGACCTTCGCCACGATGTTCTATTTCTCCCGTATCGGCAACCCGGAGGCTCAGATCCGTTCGGGCCTCATCGGCGCGGGAATCTCCCTTTTCATCGTGGGCCTCGCCCTCGCCTACGCGTCCTTCAAAGATCGGGGCGCAGGCTGGCTCATCGCTTTGTCCCTGCTCGGCTTCTTCCTCGCCTGGCCGACAACTCTCGTGGGTCTCTTGGCGAGTGAGGATCATCCCCCCCTTGAACTTCCCGAGTGACGCTCTCGTCTCTGATCACTTCGATTGGAAGGTCAATGAGATTCCCTCTGATTCTTCCGGCTTCGTCGTCCTCGATCTGAGGGATGCGCCCGCGGGAGTCTCCAAGGAGATCAGCGTGGATGATTCTCTCGTGACCCTCACAGTGAAGGCACGAAAAGACCAGCCCATCCGTTTCATCTGCAATGGCATGCTCGAAGGAGTATCAACCTCCTACGCCGATGGTCTAAACAATGGCTGGGCGGATGCGCTCAGAGCCTGCGCGAAGCTTGACGGCAGTGAAGAACAGGTCAGCGCTGTTTCACCGACATGGACGAAGGATGAAGGGATCACGGTTCGCATCCCACAAGACCTCTTGACCTTCGCCTATGAAGAGTCCTCGCCTGCTCCTGAGAGCTCCCAGTCTTCACCGGTTCCACAGTCTGGAACCGAGGCACCTCAGTCGGCGGCCCCAAAGCCCCAGCTTGCTCCGAGTTCATTGTGAATCGGCACCCCTCTGAACTGTCCTTTGAACTGTTGAACTGTTTCCTCCCCTTATTCCTTTTAGGAGCTTGAGATGAACGAGATGAGTACCCCCGCTCGAAGCTCGAATCCCACTGATGACGCAAACTCGCAGATCCGCGTGAACGATGAGCACAAGACCCCAGAGACGCGAGACACCCCCACCCAAGAGATGCCCGTACAGGAGCCTCCGGCCTCTGAAACATCCTCTCCCGCCTCTTTGAACGGGACAGGTGGGAAAGATCACCTCGCTGATTCTCAAAGGCCCAGTGATCCTCAAAAGCCGAAGGTATGGACCGTGGCCGATGCGCCGAAAACCTCGCCGACGGGCGCGACTTCCATTCGAATCGGACAACTCGTGTGGGCGTGCATCATCATGCTGACCTCGGTTTTCCTCATGGCCCTGCCTTTCCTCGAGCCTGAGAACCTGCCCCTGTTCTTCATCGCTCTGGTGGCGCTTCTGGGAGTCTCCCTGATCGTGGCGGCCTTCGCAGTCGGTCGCGAAGCGAAGAGAAAGGGTGATTGACGAGCCAGATTCTGCCTAAAAATGGGCAAGAGGCCACTTTTCTTGCGCTTCCCGAAGACTTGGTCTTTCCCTAAGATGGACTCCGATGACACAGACATTTTCGACTCGACGCAAGGTCCTGCTTTTCGGCACCCTCGGGGCGCTCACGCTCATTGTCGGAGCATCGGGCGCTTATGCGTATTCCTTCTCCGACAGGGCCCTGCCGAACACGACTGTTGCGGGCCATTCGCTTTCCGGCATGAAAGAGAGCGCGATCGCCTCTCTCGTCGCCGATCTTGAAAACCAGACGAAGATCAACATTACGGTCGGGTCTTCTTCTGCTCAGGCGTCCCTTGCCGACCTGGGTGTCTCAATTGACGAGGACGCGACCGCTCGCGCCGCTCTTGAGCGTTCAGATCATGTGCTCGCCAGGTTTACGGCTTTGTTCTCATCGAACTCGATCGAACCGGTCGTCACCAAGGATTCCGAGGCCTTTACCCGTTTCACTCAGCGACTCTCTGAAAGTCAGGGGCCCGCCCCCGTGAATGCTGGGGTCTTCGCCGATGCGGATGGGACATGCAAGGTCACGCAGGGCTCTTCGGGCTTGTCCATCGAAACCTCGCCTCTCGAGCAGGCGATCGACACTGCGCTCTCAACTCTTAGCTCAACCTCGGTCAGTGTTGAGGTGAAGGAACACGATCCTCAAGCGACAACGGATGAGGCGCAGAAAGTCGCAGACGCTGCGAACGCCCTGATCGCTCCTGAGGTGAAGCTCGGGGATGGGATCGACACCTTCACTGCGAGTGCGCTTGAGAAAACCGCATGGGTGAGCCTGCCGAAGATCCCCGATGAAACGGCCAAACCCGCCCTTGATTCTCACGCCGTCAACGACTGGGTGGAGCAGATCGCTCAGAAAACGAACGTTGCTCCGATTCCGATCTACGACAATGTGGATTCGGCGGGCAACGTCCTCGTTGAGGAGGCGCATCCCGGTAAGAGCGGACTGGCTGCGAATAATGTTTCTGAAATTGCCTCCGCTCTCTTCGATGCTGTGAGTAAGGGCGAGTCCTATAGCGCGACTTTCAACTACGACAAGGTCGAGCCCACTCGTGAGACTCGTCAGGTGATGGCCGGATATGAGGGTTATGCCTACCCGATGGCCGAGGGCGAGAAGTGGATCGACATTGATCTGTCAGCAAATCGTCTCACCGGCTATGAGGGGCAGACTCCAGTGATCGGGCCCTTCGCCATCAATCACGGGGCGCCAGGTCATGAGACGGTTACGGGCCTTTTCCACGTGTATCTGCAGTATGCGAGCCAGGACATGGGGTGCACTCCTGATTGGCCGTACTGCGCACGCGATGTTCCCTGGGTCTCCTACTTCACGGGCTCTTACGCGATGCACGGCGCTCCTTGGGTGTCGAGCTTCGGACGCGGATCTGTGGGCGGCTCGCACGGCTGCGTGAATCTGCCGGTAGGGGCCGCGCACGAGGTCTACACCTGGGCGACGATCGGCACTCCGGTGGCGAGCCACTACTGAGAGATCGTGTCTTCTCAGAGCCGCTGAGCGGCTCAAACCCGTAAGGCGGGGCTGCAGTTGACCACTGCAGCCCCGCCTTCGTCTTCGGGTCTCAGGCACCCGTCACATCGTCTGGAACCGAATCCGCGTAGCGGGCGAGTTCTTCTTCGACGATGCTCTCATCGAGTTTGACGAACACCGGCGTCGGCTTGGCGATGGGGATGCCGACTTCAATCTCGTGACGCTCCCAGGTCGGCGCGCAGGTGTAGTCGCCCGTGATGATCGGGTAGCCGCTTCGCCCTTCGAAGGCGGCGGGCAGGACCTCGGGGTTGAGTTCCTCGACTTCTTCAATGCGCGGCATCGGGGCGATCTTCCCCTGCCCACCCATGACTGTGTCGATGTCGTTCGCAGCGTGGGGAAGGAAGGGGGAGAGCATCAGGTTGAGGTCCGCTACGGCCTGCGCCAGGGTGTGCAGGACCGTCGCGAGGCGCTCGCGCTCCTCAGGAGCCTTGAGTTTGAAGGGCGCGGTTTCAGTGACGTACTTGTTCGCCTCGCCGACTAGGCGCATCGCCTCGGCAAGCGCGGCCTTTTGACGGTGATGGCGAATCAGATCGCCGACGGTGTCGAAACCTGCGACGACCTCGTCGAGGAGCGCCCGATCAATGTCCTGGAGGGGGCCGGGGGCGGGGATTTCGCCGAACTTCTTCGCGATCATTGAGGCCGTGCGGTTCACGAGGTTACCCCAGCCTGCGACGAGCTCACCATTGGTACGACGCAGGAACTCCGCCCAGGTGAAGTCCGCGTCGGAAGTCTCAGGTCCTGCGGCGGAGATGAAGTAGCGGAGCGCATCCGCCTGGTAGCGGGCCAGCATGTCGCGCACATAGATGACGATGCCGTGGGAGGAGGAGAACTTCTTTCCCTCCATGGTGAGGAACTCGGAGGAGACGACCTCGGTGGGGAGATTGAGGACGCCGAGTTCACCGGGCTTTCCCCCCTGTGCTCCTTGACCGTTGTAGCCGAGCATCTCAGCGGGCCAGATCTGCGAGTGGAAAACAATATTGTCCTTGCCCATGAAGTAGTAGGACAGGGCCTGCGGGTCGTTCCACCACTTTCGCCAGGCCTCGGGATCGCCCGAGCGCCTCGCCCATTCGATTGAGGCCGAAAGGTAGCCGATGACGGCGTCGAACCACACGTAGAGGCGTTTAGAGGGTTGATCCTCCCAACCGGGAACCGGGATTCCCCAGTCGATGTCGCGGGTCATGGCGCGCGGGCGGATATCTTCGAGGAAGTTCTTGGAGAACTTGATGACATTGGGACGCCAGGAGCCTGAGTTCTCACGCTCATCAAGCCACTCGGACAGGGCTTCGGCGAGGGCGGGAAGGTCGAGGAAGTAGTGGGTTGACTCGACGAACTCGGGGGTTTCACCGTTGATGCGCGAGTGAGGGTCGATGAGTTCGGTCGGGTCCAATTGGTTGCCGCAGGCGTCGCATTGGTCTCCGCGAGCGCCCTCGGTTCCGCAGATCGGGCAGGTGCCTTCAATATAGCGGTCCGGCAGAGTTCGGCCCGTCGAGGGCGAGATCGCCGCTCGGGTGACTTGTTCGACCATGTAGCCGTTGTCGCGCACGGTGCGGAACATGTCTTGCACGACGGCGTAGTGGTTGCCAGCGGTCGTCCTCGTGAAGAGGTCGTAGGACAGGCCCAGTGCGACGAGGTCTTCGACGATGAGGCGGTTGTTCCTGTCCGCGAGTTCACGTGCGCTCACACCCTCGGAGTCGGCGGCGACGAGGATCGGCGTGCCGTGCTCGTCGGTTCCTGAAACCATGAGGACGTCATGACCGGCCATTCGCATGTAGCGCGAGAAGACATCGGAGGGGACTCCGAATCCGGCGACGTGTCCAATATGACGGGGGCCGTTGGCGTAGGGCCATGCGACGGCGGACAGAATTCGACTCATAGCCCCTTAGCCTAGTCGTCGCCTCAGCCTCAGTCGAAGCGCCCCATCTCCCCTTTTCTCCTCTTCGCGACTAAGTTGGAAGCATCATTCCCCCTCTTGAGGAGTTCTTCATGAGCCGCGCACTGATCGTTGTCGATGTCCAACCCACTTTCTGCGAGGGCGGGGCGCTTCCCGTTGATGGGGGGAACGCCTGCGCAGAACGCATTGCCCGTTTCATCGCCGAGCGCGGCGGTGAGTATGCACTGATCGCGACGACTCAGGATTGGCATATCGATCCGGGTGAGCATTTCTCGTCGGCTCCCGATTTCGTCGACACTTGGCCGCCTCACGGTGTCGCGGGCACGCCCGAGGCTGAGCTTCACCCGGCGCTGGCGGGTCTTCATGCGGATGTCAGCGTGAAGAAGGGCCAGTATTCCGCGGCTTATTCGGGTTTCGAGGGGGTGGCCGAGGACGGGGCGAGCCTGGAGGAGGCCCTTCGGACGGCGGGAATCACCGAGGTCGATGTCGTGGGTCTTGCTCAGTCGCATTGCGTGTGCGAAACCGCGCTTGATGCGAAGCGCGCGGGTTTTGAGGTGCGAGTCCTCTCCGACTTGACCGAGCCCGTGAGCGCGGAGACTGGCGCTTCCGCTTCGAAGCGTTTGAGTGAGGCCGGGATCGCGGAAGTCGCCTCAGCGCCGCTGTCGTAGCGAGGAAGCCCGGCCGTTGGAGCGGGAAGCGGGGCTTGTCGTACGTGCCGCTGCGGGAGGCGGGGCCGCGCCCAGGTCACGGGACTGCGCTGCGGCGGAGCGGACCGTGCGCCCCAACCGCTGTGCCCCGGCTGCCCATCCCTATTCACCGCTCTTCTTTGCGGCGCAGGGCGGCCTTGTAGAGTTCGTTCTTTCTTAGGCCGGTCGCTTCGGAGACTTCGGCGGCAGCGTCTTTGAGTCTCATGCCCTCCGCTGCGAGTGCGAGAACGGCTTGCACGTGGTCTTCGGCGTTTCCCCTCCCCCGGTAGCCTGCGATGACGATCGTGATCTCCCCGAGCACTTCACCCGTTGTCTGCTCCACGAGCGATTCGAGCTCGCCGCGAAGGATCTCCTCGTGAGTCTTCGTCAGTTCACGGCAGACGACCCCTTGGCGCTGCGGGCCGAAGGTTGTGGCCATCGCGCGCAGGGTTTCGTTGAGGCGCTTGGGCGATTCGAAGAAGATCAGGGTGTGGGGATCGTGGGCGAGAGCTAAAAGATACGCCTGTGCTTCTCCGGCCTTGCGGGGCAAGAATCCTTCGAAACTGAAACGGTCTGAGGGAAGCCCGGACACCGCCAGCGCCGTAATGGGCGCGGAGGGGCCGGGAAGGGCGCTGACCTGCACTCCCCTGTTGACGGCAGCTCTGACAACCCGGAACCCCGGGTCGGACACGGTCGGCATTCCCGCGTCGGAGACGAGCAGGACCCGGGCCCCACCTTCTGCCAGATCAACGAGGCGTTCGGCCTTATCGGCTTCGTTGTGGTCGTGGAGGCTGATGAGTCTACCTGTGATGCGCGTCTGGAGGCGATTTGCGAGGCCGAGGAGTCTGCGCGTGTCTTCGGCCGCGATGATCTCGGCTTCTCCGAGGGCGCGTATGAATCGCGGCGAGGCGTCGGCGACCTCCCCGATGGGGGTGGCCGCTAGAAGGATCGAGCCGGGACCTTGGACGGGCGTATCACTGTTCTCCACGCCCTCATCGTCTCACCACAGCTTCCCTTGTGCGAAGTCAGTGGCCGAGCGTGCGCGAGGCTGCGCGCCCGCGTGAAGCGAGCAGGCGGCACAGGGCGTAGAAAAGTCCCGCGAGCACCGAGATCGTTCCGCCGATCGACAAATCCGCAATGCTTCCGAGGAAGAGGCCGCCGAGGCCGATGAGAATCCCAACCACTGGTGCCGCGATCATCAGTTGTTTGACGGACTTGACGAGGGGGGCGAGGCCTGCTGCGGGAGCGGCGAGGAGTGCAATAGACAAGACCGTGCCGACTGCGGGGATGAGGGTGACCACCGTGATGAGGATGAGCGCGAGGATCACTTCTCCCATCCGCTGCGGGTTGCGTCCACTCGTCAGATACGCCGCAGGGTCGAAGGCGCAGGCGATGAGGTCCTTGCCCCAGACGATGAGGACGAGGAGGGTAAGGAGGAGTGCCGCGCCCGCCGCCCACACATCCCAGAGGCCGACGGTAAGCACAGAGCCCGTGAGGAAGGCTTGGACTTGCAGGGGCAGGGGCGCGAACCATTTCGCGAGGAAATAGCCGAGAGCGAATCCGAATGAGAGGATGATTCCCGCTGCGGCTTGTGAGGAGATCCCGGGGAGATCCGCGAGGAAACGCATCAGCCATCCCAGTGGGAGGCAAAAGAGTGCGGCTCCGATGAAGAGCGCGATTGAGGTCGGCCCGTGTCCGAGGTGGAAGCCGTGTGCGATGACGACGCCGAGGACTGCTCCGGGGAATGTTCCGTGGGTGAGTGATTCGGCGAAGAAGATCTTCTTATCGAGGAGCGCCAGTGTTCCGACGATTCCCGATAGTGCCCCGAGGATCACCAGTTCGATGATGGGGAGGACGAGAATGCTCGTCGTGATTCCGGGGAGTGTGTTCACTGTGCACCCGCCCCTTGCAGTTCGCCCTCCGTGGAGGCTTTCACCTTGGGCGCCATAATCTTGCGGAGCGCAGTGTAGATCTTCAGCCCCGCGATGATCAGCACGAGAAGAGCAACGATCGAGAGGACGACTGCGGCCTGTGGAGACACGGGATGGGGCGTGGGGACCAGCATGAGGCGCATTCCTAACCACCCGCCGAGGACGGCGACGAGGATCGAAATGGCGCACATTCTTCCAACGCTCGCTGAAATGAGGCGTCCAGCGGCCCCGGGGACGACCAGGTAGGCGATGACGAGGAGTACTCCGACGGCGGAAGAGGCGGAGATGACGATGGCGGCGATCGCGCTGTTGAGAGCGAGATCCACGGCGAGCAGGTTGATCCCCATCGCCCTCGCGCCTTCGCGATCATGGGCGACCAGGATGTTTTCTTTCCATGTCGCGATGACGAGGAGGAGGGCGAGGAGGCAGACGATGAGCGATTGGAGGAGTCTCGCGTCCGTCACTTCGAGGAGGCGTCCGAACATGAGGGCCTCGAGTTGGCCTGACATATCGCCCTTTTTCAGGGAGATCACGATGCCGAGCCCGAAGAAGGCGGTGAGGACAACTGCGGTCCCGCCCTCGTGATGCGCTTCCGTGTGCTCGACGAGGACGAGGGCGGCGACGACGAGGAGGGCTGTCAGGGAGGCTCCGAGTGGGATCGCGTCAGTGCCTCCGAAGGCGAAGCCTGCGACGATTCCCGGGAACACTGAGTGGACCATCGCTTCGGCGTTGAACTCGACTCTCCTGAGGTTGACGAGGGTGCCGACTGCCCCTGCTGCTACCCCGAGAACGAGGAGGAGGATGAAGGGGCGGAAGAGGAAGGCCTCTTGTGCGAGCGGGGCGATACCGGGGATGTGGGAGGCAAGGCTTCGCAGTTGTTCAATGGCCGCGATGAAGGCGTGGAGGACTCCCATTAGCCTGCGGCCTCGATCGTCTCAGGCAGCGGCGAGACGGAGAGTCGACTCCGCACGGCATCTGCTCCTCCCCCATACGCGAGGGCGAGGTTGTGAGCGGAGAGGACGGAGTCCACTGCTCCGAAGCCGATTTGTCGTCCTGCGACGAGGAGGGCCTGATCACAGACCGAATCAGCAAGGCTGAGGTCGTGTGTTGAGGCGACGATCATGACGCCCTTGGCTTTCGCGTCTTTGATGATGTCGATGAGGGCATCACGGTTCGGCTGGTCGAGGCCGTTGAAGGGCTCATCGAGCAAGATGAGCGCGGGTTCGGCGACGAGGGCGCGAGCCAAGAGGGCTCGTTGGCGTTGCCCGCCTGATAAGTCCCCGAAGCGTCGGCGCGCCAGCTCGGCGAGTCCGACACGTTCGAGGGTTGCTTCGACTCGGGCCCGGTGGCGTGCTCGTGGGAAGCGCCCCCAGCCGATCTCCTTGTAGAGCCCCATCATGACGACGTGTTCGACAGTGACGGGGAAGGAGAGGTCGAGGTCCGCGTTTTGGGGGACGTATCCGATTGCCCCCTGAGGTTTGTGGACTTCTCCACCGAGGATTTCAACGGCACCCGTGAGTGCTTTGAGCAGGGTTGTTTTCCCTGATCCATTGGGGCCGACGAGAGCGAGGGCCTGCCCCGCTTCGAGTACCCCGCTCACGTCAACGAGGACGGGGTGTCCACCGTATCCGACGGCGAGGTGGTCGAAGACGAGTCGGGGCAGGCCGGCCTTGAGGTCGTTGTCCTCTGAGGGGCTCACTGTGCGCCGCCGAGACTGGTGGGCACGGGCGCGACGGTTCCGTTCCATGCATTCACGATAGTGGTGACATTGTGGAGGATCGAGCCAATGTAGGTTTCCCCTTCCGTACCTTGGGGGCCAAGGGAGTCTCCGTAGAGGGCGTCTTCTCCGACGACGGCGTTCACTCCGGCGGCTCGGGCGATGGCTTCGATGGACTTGGAGTTATTCGAGTTCTCCGCGAAGATGGCGCGAGCACCGCTGGCTTTCACTTTTTCGGCTTCTTGGCTGATATGCGATGCGGTTGCGTCTTGCTGTTCATTGAAGTCTGAAAGAGCAGCGCCGATGAATTCGATGCCGTAGCTCTTCGAAAAGTATCCGAAGGCGTCGTGGGAGGAGAAAAGGATTCGTTGGCCTTCGGGGACTGAGTCGATGGATTCTTTCGTCCAGGTGTCGAGCTCGGAGAGGCGCTCCTCGTATGCGGCAACGGAGCTCTTGAGGGCCTCGGCGGATTCCGGGGCTGCTTTTTCCAGGAAGGAGCCGATATTCGCCACTTGGATGGCGGCGTTCTTCGGGCTGGTCCACACATGGGGGTCGTAGGAGAACTCGGGCTCGCTTTCACCCTCAGCCGGAGGGAAGGGCCATTTCTCGACCTCGACCTTCTTGATTCCTCTGTCGATCGTGTAGGGCAGTGCGGCTTCCTTCGAGGCGTTCGCTTCGGGGTCGCTCACTTCTGTACTGGTGAGAACGCCGGTGGTGACGCCCATGGTTCCGTGGAAGCCGGAGGATTCGATCGCTGAGTCGAGGAAGTGTTCGAGGTCAACACCGGAAACGAGCATGATGTCAGCGCCGGCGAGTGCTTTCTGCTGGAGGGGCGTCATTTCGTGCTCGTGGGCAGAGGCATTGGGAGCGAGAAGGCAGGTGAGTTCGATTCGGCTCTTCGCTTCATTGTCGGGTGCACCGATCTGAGTGGTCTTCGCATCGGATCCCGTCTTCTTCAGGGCGAGGCCCGCTTCAGCGGGGGCGCCTTGAGCGATCTGGGTGACGTAGTCGCAGATCTGGGTAGTGGTGGCGACGACTTTAATCGCGGGGTTCGCTGACTCACTGCTCGTGGTGTCCGTCGTTGCGCAGGCGCTGAGTGTTCCAGCGGCGGCAAGAGCACCGAGGGCGCAGACGAGGACGGGGCGACCGTGGGGGGCGCGGTGCATTCTCAATTCTCCTTTAAATTTCGGCTACCCGAAACTTTAGTCCAATTGAAAACAGTGATCAACAATTCGCCTCTGCGCGAGCGGCACTGAACCCGCGCAAGGGGCGGCGAACCCCTTACAAAGCCGTGCAAACCCCTTGAGGGAGGGCAGTGCTGAGCAACGTGGGCCGAGCACGTTGAGCGTCGCGGGAGGACTACGCTCAATAACGGCAAGGCGGGCTGAAGCAGGCGAAGAAGAGGCATCCTCAGCACAAAAACGACCTGGGACGCTGCCCC
Source organism: Schaalia cardiffensis (assembly GCF_016405145.1). Lineage (GTDB taxonomy): Bacteria > Actinomycetota > Actinomycetes > Actinomycetales > Actinomycetaceae > Pauljensenia > Pauljensenia cardiffensis. The sequence continues at coordinate 2,070 of NZ_JAEKIA010000020.1, read as the reverse complement.
CATCTCCTTCGATTCAAGGGAACTTCTCTTTCGTATTCACGCCAACACCTTGGCGTTCACCCAAAACTAGGCGTCCATTCGCACCCTGGCATTCACCCAAAGCTGGGTGTTCACACGCTCCTAGGCGTCCATTCGCACCAAGGCGTTCATGGGAAAGATTCCGCTCTTCTTGAGCGGGCCGACGTGCTGCGTCGGCCCGCAGGTCCTCACGCCGATGAATGGCTCCCGGAGTTCTCCTTCGCGAGGCTATTCCTTCGCGGGGCTATTCCTTCACAGGGCTACTCCTTCGTAGGGCTACTCCTTCGTAGGGCGCTGCACCTGTCCTTGAGGAGGAGCGATCGAACGAAAGAGTTCCTCCCATCACACAAGTGGGCTGGGTGTGAAACCCTATTGAGTTTCACACCCAGCCCCTCGTATATCCGCTGTCCCGACTCTCGTTTCCACCCATCTCAGTGTGAAGACAGGCACCGGATTCGCGCAGTCTACGCTCAGCAGCAAGCGCCCGTAGCTCCTCAGCCGAGCATCTTTTTGGCGCCCTCATTGAGGTTGTCGAGCACGGTCAGCATCTTCTGACTACAGCGTTCCATCACCTCTCCGAGGCGGGAAAGCTCTTCTTCACTCAATGATTCCACCTTCCACTTCTCAGCCTCTTGGGTGAAGGTCTCAGCCTTCTGCTGCAGCTCGGCGGCTTCCTGCGTCAGTGATAGGGGATTCGAGCTCTCCTTGAACTTCTCGCTGAAAGCCACGTACTCGTCGACGCAACTCTCATAGGCGGCCAAGAACTCGTCGAGGTCCATATCTGCGGTCGCCGTATCCGACTTCTTCTGTTCAGGGGCAGCGGAAACCGTGTCTTGAGTACCTTCCTTGGCTCCCGACTTTGCGTCGTCTTTCTCACCGCAAGCGGACATCGAAAGGGCGAGGGCACCGGAGGTGACAATAACGGCGAGCTTCTTCCACATAATGGTGGATCCTCTCTGTGTCAGTAAACGAACTGTGTTGATGAAAGAGCTGTCTGGGTGAACAAGCTCGAGTGCGGATGTGTGGATGAAGACATCCTTCTGATGAACCCTAACAAGGGGCCAGAGGCTCACAGAGGAGAACCGAAAAGCTATTGAGTTCATCTGGCACCTTGTGTGGTACCGGTTGTGCGTGGTCGGGGTGTGTGTCTTGGCGGGCTCTTCGGTGTGGCCCGTGTTGATCATGGTGGGAATTGGGCTGAGGGCTGCTTGTGCTTCGGATGAGAGGTTATGCGCGAACCACCGCCCATTCGAAGAGCCCGAAACATGATCTCGGCGCTATCTCCAGCCCTTGAGCCCCGCCGAGACTACAAGCAGGGTAGGCAAACACCTGCCTATCCCACTCGAGCACCCCGAAACATAATCTCGGCGCAATCGCAAGCCCTTCAGCCTCGCCGAGCACATAAGCAGGGTAGGACAACACCTGCCTACCCCCACTCGAACACCCCGAAACATGATCTCGGCGCCACCACCCAGCCTTCAGCCTCGCCGAGAGTACAAGCGGGGTGGCAAAGCTGGGATAGTGACCTAAATGTGTGGTGCCGTTCCGGGGGTGGCACTGGTTGAGGGTGGTGGTGCTTGAGTCGGATGTTGTGGTTTGGGTGTTGAAAGGTAGGTTCGGGTTGGTGTGTGAGTGCTTGGACTTATCCGCCGCCTGTGGGGCTGGTGCACCGCTCGTTGTCGTCGAAAAAGTGGGCGTGTTGTTCCCTGTTTGCTCCGTGTGTCCCCTTGGCCGGTGTTGGTGCCTGTAAAGCTTGGTGTGTTTGCGTGTTGTGGGTGGGGTTGTGCGTCTTTGCAGTAGTAATCCGGGTTTGCACCCGGTTGTGTGTTGGCGTGTCTGGTGCACCACTTGCAGACATTGGTGTGTGTGAAAGAGGGGTGGGGGGTGGAGCATCGGGAAGCAAGGAACACGAACGTGTTCCCTCCTTCCAAAGGCTCTACCCCCCACCCCCTTTTTTGTGGTGTGGTTGCGGCGGTTTCCTACTCTCCCACACCCTGTCGGGTGCAGTACCATCGGCGTTGTTGGGCTTAGCTTCCGGGTTCGGAATGTTGC
>NZ_JAEKIA010000002.1:256220-259791 GCF_016405145.1 Schaalia cardiffensis | reverse complement strand
TCATCGCCCTAGCCCACCGCCGCATCCTCACCCTACACGCCATGATCCGAAACGCCACCCTCTACAACCCCCAACCCACCCACCAACTACCAACCGTCGCTTGACACACCACATAGGGGCACCCCCCACTCAACTCAGCGCGAAATCACAGCATTTTCTTCGTCACCAAATCGTAATCTTCACAGCCTCTGTGGCCTTGCTCAAACCCCGATCAAACTTTTATAGTCCTCAGTACCGGAAACGTTACCGGCACTTCTGAGCCGTTGACCGAATTCCGCAAAAATTCTCATCACCGCTCAAGCACTGGTGCGAGAGCATGCAACTGTCCAAAGGAGGACATCCCGCGATGTCGAAGTTCATCAAGATCGCAGCGACAACCGTAGCAGCAGCTGCGGCGCTCACCTCGCTGACCGCCTGCTCGTCCGGCGCCGACAAGGCAGCCGATGACAAGGGCTCCGTCTACTACCTCTCCTTCAAGCCCGAGCAGGACCAGATCTGGCAGGATGTCGCAAAGGCCTACACCGAAGAGACCGGTGTCGAGGTCAAGGTCGTCACCGCAGCCTCCGGCACCTACGAGCAGACCCTCAAGTCCGAGGTCGCTAAGTCGGATGCCCCGACCCTCTTCCAGATCAACGGCCCGGTCGGCCTGAAGAACTGGATCGACTACACGGCAGACCTTTCAGAGACCGACTTCTACAAGAATCTTCTCGATCCCTCCCTCGCCGTCACCAAGGACGGGAAGGTCTACGGCGTCCCCTACGTCGTCGAAGGCTACGGCATCATCTACAACCAGAAGATCATGGACAAGTACTTCGCCCTCGGCGGCGCGAAGGTGAAGTCCATGGACGAAATCACCAACTTCGACACCCTCAAGGCCGTCGCCGATGATATGCAGGCGAAGAAGGGCGAACTCGGCATCGAAGGCGTTTTCGCCTCCACTTCTCTCAAGCCGGGCGAGGACTGGCGTTGGCAGACCCACCTCGCCGACCTCCCGGTCTACTTCGAGTACCAGGATGCAAAGGTCGAGGATTCCGATGAACTGAAGTTCACCTACAACGAGCAGTTCAAGAACATCTTTGATCTGTACCTCACCGATTCGACGATCGACCCGAAGCTCGCCTCCTCCAAGGCCGTCACAGACTCCATGGCCGAGTTCGCCCTCGGCAAGGCCGCGATGGTCCAGAACGGCAACTGGGCTTTCGGTCAGATCTCCGAGGTCGCCGGCAACACTGTCGGCGCCGAAGACGTCAAGATGCTCCCGATCTACACCGGCCACAAGGGCGAGGAGAAGCAGGGCCTCAACATCGGCACTGAAAACTACTTCTCCATCAACTCCCAGGCCTCCGAGGCCGATCAGAAGGCTTCCATCGACTTCGTGAACTGGCTGGTCTCTTCCGAGAAAGGCAAGAAGTTGATGGTCGAGGACCTCGGCTTCATCCCGCCGTTCAACACCTTCACGGATGCCGAGCAGCCGAGCGACCCGCTCGCCCAGGAGATCGTCCGCTACATGTCCGACTCGGAGAAGAAGTCGATTCCGTGGGTCTTCACCACCTTCCCGAGCCAGACCTTCAAGGAAGACTTCGGCGCCGCCCTCTCCCAGTACGCCGCTGGCCAGATGGAATGGAATAAGGTCGTCGAGATCTTCACCACCGAGTGGAAGGCCGAGAAGGGCGCCTGATCGGTACCCCCCTTCCATCCTCACAGCGGGGTGCACGTGACGCCCACCCGTGCACCCCGCTTCGCCCATCCACTCACCTACAGGAGCCTCCAGCATGTTGAAGAGCCTCAAACGATTCGGGCCGATCTTCCTCGGCCCCACCCTCATCTCCTTCACCCTCGCTTTCCTCGCCCCCTTCGCGATCGGCCTGTACCTCTCCTTGTGCAAGTTCACGACCGTCACGAACGCCTCTTTCATCGGTATTCAGAACTACATCGACGCGTTCAGTGAAAGGCAGGGCTTCGTCCACGCACTCCTCTTCACCGCAGCGATCACGATCGTTTCGGTGATCACCGTCAACATCTTCGCTTTCGCGATCGCCTACGTCCTGACCCGCAAACTCAAGGGCACGAACTTCTTCCGCACCGTATTCTTCATGCCGAACCTCATCGGCGGCATCGTCTTGGGCTACACCTGGCAGACGATCATCAACGCGGTCCTCCTCCACTGGCAGACCACCCTCGTCACAGACGCAAAATACGGTTTCATCGGCATCATCGTCCTGCTGAATTGGCAGATGGTCGGCTACATGATGATCATCTACATCGCGGGCCTGCAGGCCGTTCCGAAGGATCTCATCGAGGCCGCAGAAATCGATGGCGCGGGCAAGTGGCTGATCCTGAGGAACGTCACCATCCCGATGGTGATGCCTTCGATTACGATCTGCTTGTTCCTCACCCTGTCGAATTCCTTCAAGCTCTTCGACCAGAACCTCGCGCTCACCAACGGCCAACCTCTCAATATGACCGAGATGGCCGCACTCAACATCGTGAACACCTTCTTCGCGCGCACTGGCTTTGAGGGCGTCGGTCAGGCCAAGGCAGTGATCTTCTTCCTGCTCGTCTCCCTCATCGCATTCATCCAGCTTCGCGCGACCCGAGGCAAGGAGGTCGAGGCATGAGCACCGATGCCCGCATTCCCCAGCAGTACAACCAGCCGAAGCACAATCCGCTTGGCAAAGCCATTCTCTACATCATCCTGTTCGCCCTCACCCTAGTGTTCATCGGCCCGCTCCTCTTCATCCTCAACAACTCCTTCAAGGGCCGTTTCTTCATCTCCGATGCTCCTTTCGCCCTTCCCCTGGGCGAATACTGGTCCGGCCTTGACAACTACTTCAGTGGTCTGAAGACGACGAACTTCTTCGTCGCGGCGGGCTGGTCTTTCTTCATCACGGTCGGTTCGGTCATCGTCATCGTCTTCTTCTGCGCGATGACGGCCTACTACATCACCCGCGTCAAGACCAAGTGGACGAACGCCCTCTACCTGCTCTTCGTCTTCTCAATGGTCGTGCCCTTCCAGATGGTCATGTTCCCGACCGTGAAGCTCGCCGACATCCTCAACCTCGACAACCCGCTCGGCATGATCCTGCTCTACCTCGGCTTCGGTTCGGGCCTGTCGGTCTTTATTTTCTCCGGCTTCGTCAAGTCGATCCCCATTGAGATCGAAGAGGCCTCCATGATTGACGGCTGCGGCCCGCTGCAGAACTACTTCCGCATCGTCATGCCAATGCTCAAACCCGTCATGATCACCGTCGCGATCCTCAACACGATGTGGGTGTGGAACGACTACCTCCTGCCCTACCTCGTGATCGGCCTGTCAACGCCATACAAGACGATCCCGGTCGTCGTCCAGCAGCTCGTTGGTTCTCACGGTTCCAACGACATGGGCGCGCTCATGGCCATGCTCGTTCTCGCAATCATCCCGATCGTGATCTTCTATCTCTTCAGCCAGAAGTACATCATTGAGGGCGTCGTCGCCGGCGCCGTCAAGGGCTGATCCTCCAGCGGTGGGGCGGGGGCCCCCGCGGGGGGCCGGCGCCCCCCATTTAAGTCAACCCCAGCGTTCAGCCCCCCC
>NZ_JAEKIA010000002.1:0-256210 GCF_016405145.1 Schaalia cardiffensis | reverse complement strand
GGGGGGCGGCGGGCGCCTCCCGGGGCTTACCCCCCGGGGGGGGGCGGGGCCCCCCGGGGGGCCCCCGCCCCACCGCTTTTCAGTCACCGCATGCTTTCTGCCGCCGCATGATCGGAATTGAAAGAGGTTTCGCCATGGGAACTCGCGAAGGTCATGCTCGCCCCACCATCAAAGACATCGCCAAGGCCGCAGGGGTCGGTGTCGTCACCGTTTCCAGAGCACTGAACGACAAGCCTGAAGTCTCCGAAACGACGCGCGCAAAAGTCCTCGCCGTTGCCGAAAAGATGGGCTATCGACCCAACCGCCACGCCAGACTTCTCAAGCTCTCCCACAACCCCGCTGTCGCCCTCGTCGTGAAGGGCATTGACAACCTCTTCTTCCAGCAAATGCTCGACACGATGGAGACCCGGGTCCGCGAGCGCAACTATCTCCTCACCCTCGTGAAAGTGCCCCACTGGGCCGATGAGGTCGAAGAGGCCATCAAGTTCGTTGACGAAGAACTCATCGCAGGGGTGATCTTCCTCGGCGGTTCCTTCTCCCATGAAGCCTACGCATTCGAACGTCTTCACGCGCCCTTCGTCATGTCGACGGTTTCGCGCCTCAACAAGGTTCCCGATGCCCTCTACTCTTCGGTCTCAGTCGATGACGCCTTCGAAGCGGAAAAAGCTGTCCGTCATCTCATTGAACTCGGCCACACCAGAATCGCAGTTCTGGGCGTCCCCAGCACTGATGTGTCCGTAGGTGCTCAGCGCGTCACCGGATACCGTCATGCCCTCGCGCACGCGGGAATCCCCGTTGACGAAGACCTCATCCGATTCGAGGTTCTCGATCAAGGCAACCCCTATACCCTCCAATACGGCTATGAGCTCGCGAAAAAACTCCTCGCTGAACGACCCGAGGTCACCGCGATCTTCGCTATCGCGGATGTTCTCGCGATCGGTGCGATGCGAGCGATCCGCGAAGCGGGGCTGAAGGTCCCCGAGAACATCTCACTTGTCGGATTCGATGGTCTGCCCCTCGGTGATTTCATGGACCCGCAGCTCACGACCCTCGCCCAGCCTGCTCAGCAGATCGCCCGCCTCACCTGCGATCTTCTTTTCGACCAGATCGCCTCCGGCCCGAGCCGTCATGTTTTCGTCCCAGGTACACTCCACCGGGGCGGCTCAACCGGCCCCGTCCGTACCATTCGCTGAAGGAGCCCTTGTGAGTTCCCGTCTCGGCCCTGATTCCTCGATCCATCAGACCTTGTCGTGGATCGCCACCCTGATTCTTGCGAACCTCATTTTCGTCGGATTGGCGGTCCCCGTATTCACTGCGGGTCCGGGCCTGCTCGTGACGGCGCTCGTCTGCGCGCGTCTCATCGACTCTGAATCAACCGCGATTCTGCCTGCGCTCAGGTCCGCCCTGGGTGGCGCAGGAGTCGCCGCATCACTGCTCTTCTTCGGGGAAATCGCTTTTGCCCTGCTCTTGGGATGGGAGTGGATGGTCTTTTCTTCTCTCGCTGATCCGATTCTGCGCTTCGTCGCTCAAGCGGTTCTCGTCTTCGTTGCGGTCCTTCTTCTTCTCTTGCACGTGTGGGTGTGGCCGATGATGGCGCAGCGCCTGCGTGAAAAGGGAAGGATCAGCGTCACAGAGCTCCCGATGCTCCTACGCGCAGCTCTCCTCGTGTCAATCGGGAAGCTGCCGCGCTCCATTCTTGCCATTGCCGTGGCGATCGGCCCCCTTGCCCTCGCCGCTGTATCCCTGCCGTGGTTGATCCGCGTGGGCTTTTGGTTCTTGCTCTTCGGGGTTGCCTTCTCAATGTACGTGTGCGTGCTCGCCACGCACCCCGTCCTCGTTTCCTCCGATTCTCGCACTCAGGATTGAGGGGTTCAGTGTCGAGGACCTCGCCGGGGCCGAACGCGGCGAGCACTCACATGCACTCACATGCGGCGAAAACTCACTTGCGGTGAGTCTCTTCGTACTCGTCCATGAGGCTGATGCGACGCTGGTGACGCTCATCCTGGGAGAAAGGCGTCTCCAAGAAGGCGTCCACCAGGGCGAAGCACTCTTCGACGCTGTGCTGGCGTGCGCCAATTGAAACGACGTTCGCATTGTTGTGCTCGCGTGCCAGGCGAGCGGTCGAGTCGTTCCACACGAGGGCGGCGCGAACCCCCTTCACGCGGTTTGCTGCCATCTGTTCGCCATTGCCTGAACCGCCGATGACAACACCGAGCGACCCCGGCTCGGCGACGACGGCCTCAGCGGCCTCCAGGCAGAAGGGAGGATAGTCGTCAAGAGTGTCGTACTCGTGAGCACCGTGGTCTTCGACCTCGTATCCCTTCTCTTCAAGATGTTTGACGAGCTGTTCTTTCAGCTCGAAGCCGGCGTGATCGGTTCCAATATGAACTCGCATAAGGCCCTTCCTCGGGTATGAATGACGATCAACGTCACAAGTATGTCACCACATGCGCACGAAATTGGATTCACGGTCGTGCACACGAAGAAACACGCACCTTGAATTCTCCGGCTCCGTATTGAATCGACTTGCGGCCACGCGCACGTAGAACCACGGCCCGGTGCAGCTCTTGCGCAGGGGATCGTATGCACCCGGCCGCGCATTCTCTTGTCATTCCCGTAGGAATCTCCTCGCCGAATACGAGAGCGAGCGAGGCACCTCCCGAAGCGAGCATGCGCACGCGAGAAGAAAACCCTGAAGGCAGACACGAGGGGCGGGGGCTCACAGTGAAAGTGGAGCGCAGAAGGGCAGCCTGCGCTTGCTCACGGACAGAAGCGCAACAGCTTAGAGGACGTGGTCAAGCAGTGGTGCGAGCGGCTGATAGACTATCGACTCGTTAGCCCCGATAGCTCAGTGGATAGAGCGTTCGCCTCCGGAGCGAAAGGTCGCAGGTTCGAATCCTGTTCGGGGCACCACAAATCCCCAGCTCACCATTGCCCCTCGCTACTCACCACCGCTCAACGTGGCTGGTCATTGTGAATCCTCAGCTCACCATTGCCCCTCGCTACTTACCACCGCTCAATGTGGCTGAGCGCAACAGATCCCGGATTCGACACCGTCGGCTTCTATGCTTCACACTTCAACGCGGCGACTCGACTGCTCTTTCAACCGCGAACCCAAGTCGTTCCCCCGCTCGAACCCAAGTCTCTCCCAGGTTTGAACTCGAAAGACTCTTTCAGTCGTGAATGTGTTCTTCGAGATGGAGGATTCGAGGGGTGGAAGCAACTTTCCACTGAAAGTTCACAGGCTATTCTCCTAAGATTGCGTCACGAAGCATTCCCCCGAAAGAACAGGACAGCAATGACTTTCCCGTGGTGGTCGCTCCTCCCCTTCGTCGCGATGCTCGCAAGCATTGCCGTACTGCCGATCCTTCCCGCGACCGCTCACTGGTGGGAGAAACGCTCCAGTCAGCTCCTCGTCGCCCTCGTACTGGGAATCCCGACCTCCGTCTACATGTGGATGAAAGCTGGCAACGGAGCGCTCGTCGCAACCGGTGTCGAGTATGTTCAATTCATTGCCCTCCTCCTCTCACTCTTCGTCATCTCAGGTGGCATCCACCTCGAAGGCGATATCCAAGCAACCCCGAGGAACAACACGATCTTTCTAGCCATCGGTGGTCTGCTCGCCTCATTCATCGGAACAACAGGAGCGGCAATGCTCCTCATCCGTCCGCTCCTCGCGACGAACAAAGAGCGCGAGCACCGCGTTCACACCGTCCTCTTCACGATCTTCATCGTCGCGAACTGCGGAGGACTACTCACCCCCCTGGGCGATCCGCCACTCTTCCTCGGTTTCTTGCACGGAGTCCCCTTCACCTGGACCCTCGGCCTGTGGAAAGAATGGCTCTTCGTCCTCGTACTGCTCCTCGGCATCTACTACTCCATCGATTCGATCCGCTACGCGACCGAGTCGAAAGCCGCGATTGAGCGCGACACCACTGAGGTGACGCCTCTGAAGCTGCGTGGAACCTTCAATCTTCTCTTCTTCGCAATCGTCATCGTCTCCGTCGCCTTCATCCCCTCATGGGATGGTGAACTCCTCGCAGCAGGCGAAGCTCACGGCGCACAGCTTGTCCCCTGGCGAGAGCTCGTCATGCTCACGGCAGCAGCCGCTTCCTACTTCTTCGGCGACAAAACTGTCCGTTTCGAGGAGAACGCCTTCACCTGGGCGCCGATAGCTGAGGTCGCAACTCTCTTCATCGGGATCTTCTCAACGATGGCGCCTGCATTGCGCTACCTCGAACAGGTTGCTCCTTCCCTTCCGCTCAACCGGCTGAGCTTCTTCCTCTTCTCTGGCTCACTCTCCTCAGTCCTGGACAACGCCCCGACGTACATGACTTTCTTTGAAATGGCGAAGGCTCTGGGCGGAGATGGCGTTCTCATCGCAGGAGTGCCCGAGTACTACCTCGTCCCCATCTCATTGGGCGCGGTCTTGTGCGGGGCGATCACCTACATCGGCAATGGCCCGAACTTCATGGTGAAGTCCGTGGCGGATGCCGATGGTGTGGCGATGCCGAGCTTTGGTGCCTACGTCGTCAAAGCCTTCGAGTACCTTGTGCCGACGCTGACGGCAATGGTTCTCCTTTTCCTCGCTGAGTCATTGCTCGCCCATCTGCTCGGTTTCGTGATCGTCGCTGTCCTCATCATCTTCGCTGCGCTTCGTATCCTTCGCGCCAGGAAGATCCTTGCCGAGGGCGCGGCATCCACATCCTGAAGGCGGGTATCCCCAAGGGAGGATGCGGGACACAATGAGAAAACCTAGCGTCCTTCCACTAGGAGCGGGCTCAATCTCCGCTCGCTCACACACGAACAGGGCAGGAGTACTCCTTAGCTCTCCTCCTCGTGCTCGCGCATCCCACACCCATACCCTGCCCACACATATACCCTGTGTCTGTCCTCCACACCTATATCCCCTGCACTCTCACATCCCCTTCCACTCCCACGCTCGAAGGTGTCATGTACGACCAGATCCTCATTGAAAAGATCGGCATCTCCGACTCCTGGAGGATGCTCAGCCACCCCAATGACGATCTCGACGCAAACACCAGGCGAGAGACAACACCAAAACCACCTTCAGGGGCCACCACACCGACACCAAGACCCACTCAACCACCCCAATGACGATCTCGACGCATCCACCAGGCAAGAGACAACACCAAAACCACCTTCAGGGGCCACCACACCGACACCAAGACCCACTCAACCACCCCCATCATGATCTCGACGGGGTCGCGCGGAGATTGAAGGGGTCGAGATCGTGTTGAGGGGTCTGCGAGATTGTTCGCAAAACCTGCGCACCCCCACCAGACAGGACGCCCCACCCCACCAGGCAGGATGCTCCCGCGCCCAGGCAGGATGCTCCCGCGCCCAGGCAGGATGAGCAGGATGCTCCCGCCCCCAAACCCCAGCGACACGCCAAATAAAACACACATCCCGTACCGCTCACCCACAAGGCCAGACAGTCTGCCCGGTAGCCCGTGGCAAGGAGCAGGGCGGAAGAATACGACCACGAATCTGTGAATAGCCATGCCATCCCCACAGCCGAGGACGTTCCCCCCCCTGGATCGTGTGCTCGATGACGACGCCGGAGGCCCTCCCCGCAGCCAAGGACCTTCCCTGCGAAACGCAAACAACTATCCGCCAGGGATCAGCCCCGCCCCCGCAGCCGAAGATCAACCTTCACTCAGGATACTTCCCGATAACGGAGAGGAGCGTTTGTGTGCGCTCGAGTGTGCTGCCGTCGCCCTCGCCGACACCACCCTCGCGGGAGCAATTCTCTTTCTCGGGTGCGCTCCCCCCGTGTTCGCCTTCAGTCTCTCGCGAGTTGGCCGCGCGCACCCGGAGCCGGTGGCGCCTCCCACATTCCGCGCTCAGCCAGGAAATCCCTGACGAAGTGCGGACGGTTCGTCACGATCCCGTCAACACCGAGCTCAATGAGGGACAGAATCTCCTCAGGTTCGTCAACGGTCCACACGTGCACCGCGAGACCGGCAGTATGCGCGGCAGCAACGAAACGACGATCCACAACCCTCAGTGGCCCGTAAGAAATCGGGACTTGAGCAGCAAAAACACCCTGATGCGGGCCCGGGATCCGCCACAGGCGCGGCTTGCTCGCGGTCTTCGCTGCAGCAACGAGGCGCGTCACCGCACTCATGCCGATCGAGGTCGAGACCCGCCCCGCCGCCCGCGCCCGGATCCAGCGAAGTCGAGACTCGGAAAACGACGCCAAGACAACACGATCGAAAGCGTTCGCATCGGCAATGATCTCCACAAGGGGACCTTCAACGCCATCGACTTTCGCATCAATGTTGAAATACATGTCCGGGAAGGCGTCAAGAGCCTCTTCTAAGAGGAGCATGTGCGCGCCATGAGAGTCCTCGAGCTTCGACAGCTCGCGCCACGTTAAGTCTGCGATCCGGCCGACCCCGTTAAAGCACCGATCCACCGTCGGGTCATGGCTGATGACGACACGCCCATCGGCGCTCAGGTGCACATCCGTTTCAATATGACGCACCCCCAGTGTCCTGGCATTGTCGAAAGCCTCATAGGAGTTCTCCGACGCGACCTCGTCCCCACCCCGATGGGCAAGGATGATCGGTCCGAGACGAGACGACATGGGAATCATCAGCAGTTCCTCTGTCCAATGTAAAGCGCTCCGGCGTTCGCCATCCATTCTTGTGGATCCACCGGCTTGTCAGTGGAATCGCGAATCTCGAAATGCAGATGTGGTCCTGTCGACCAGCCATTCGAGCCGACCGCTCCGATCTCCTGACCGGCTTCAACCTTTTCGCCGGTCGTGACGCGAATCTTGTTCATGTACTGGTGAAGGTATGCGGAGTAGAAGACCGTGCCATCAACTCCGGTGTGCTTGATCTTCACATACGCCCCCGAATGGGAGTTCTCTGCGACTTCAACGACCTCACCGGCATAGATGGAGTAGAGCGGAGTGTCCATTGGAGCGGCCATATCAACCCCCTCGTGAACGAGGACCTGACCGGACACGGGGTTCACGCGCGTCCCGAAGGGAGAAGTGACCTCGTAGGTTCCCTCCATGAGGGGCCAGTAGATCGTCATCGGATTCACGTCGAGGCTGCGCTCACCGCTGCCGGAGACATCCGAAGGCAGGCAGGTCGTAAGAGTGAGAGGCGTGCGGACACGGGTACGCGAGGCCGCGGTCTGAGATCCAGAAAGAGGAGTCGCGGTCTGAGGTGAGATCTGTGTGGCCCATGATGTGGCCTGAGCGTGATAGCCGAGGCTTCTGGTAGGAAACTCGACAGAGCATTCAGCACCGAGAGTTCCCGACAGGGGAAGTGCGACTGTCATCGCACTCAAAGCCGCGAGAACACTGATTCTCACAGCACCGCGCCTGAGGGATCTTGGCGTATGCGAGGAAGGAATGGGGGCGTCTTGAGCGGTCCTCGCATGAATCTGGCGACGAGACGGGTACGGGCATTCAGAAGGCAGATCTGACAAGCCGGTTTCCTCCACATCGACGTATCGGCCAAAAGCCGTTCACAACTCCTCAAAACTACCGCTTCTGCGCCCCTCTTAGCCAGAGCTTCAAGCGCTTCGGGGGACGGATCTCACAGACTCACCTTCACCCCCGCGAAAACGGATCTCTCAGACTCACCTTCACCCCCGCGAAAAGCGAGGCTCTCACTGCGAATCCTCCCCGCCCTTCCCGCGAAGAACCCCGGGTTCCACACGAAGATCCGGGTTCCACACGAAAAGACGAGGCTGAATGCCGATCCACGTCCCCTCCGAGTGCCTAGCGCTCCTCACCCCGCTCCCAGGCAAGATCATCGCGCTGGAGCCCGTCCCTCACTTCGCCGACGAGTTCTTCGAGAACATCTTCAAGGAAGAGCACTCCCAACACCCGCCGGGCATCATCGACGACGAGGGCGCAGTGAGTCCCCGTTTTTTGCATATAACGCAAAGCGTCCTCGACCTCGTCCTCGGCGTTGACGGACCCCATCTTGCGGATCCTCCACGGGGTGACCGGCACATCGCGCTCCTCGGCCTTCGCATAGAGCACGTCCTTGAGATGCAGGTAGCCTGTGATCGCGCCCTCCTCATTGGTGATGGGGAAGCGCGAAAATCCCGTGACCGCGACTTCGCGTTCCACCTGTGCGGGCGTCGTCGTGCTCTCCAAAGTGATGAGCTCATCGAGGGGAACCATTGCGCTTTGTGCGGACTCCTCTGAGAACTCAAGAGCGCCGCTCAACAACCCCAAATCATCCGAGAGAGCTCCCTGGGCGGCAGACACTTCAACGATGGAGGCGACCTCCTCCGTCGTAAAAGTCGCCGTGATCTCAGATTTAGGTTCCACGCCGAACAGCTGCACGAAACGGTTCGCGAACTCGTCCATGGCGCGGATGATCGGCCGAAGAAGGTGGCCGATGGCGACAAGCACCGGCGCAAGCAGCAGGAGCATCCGCGCAGGATTCGCAATCGACACATTCTTCGGGACCATCTCAGCGAAAACGACGTGCAGGAACAAGACGAGGGCGAGGGCGAGAAGAAAAGCGACGAGGTGGGCCGAAGAGGCAGAGGCACCTAAAGCTGCCAAAGGCTCTTCCACAAGCTTGACGATCGCAGGTTCTGCCACGAGGCCAAGAGTCGTTGACGCGATCGTCACTCCGAGCTGACAAATCGCGAGCATGAGGGAAACATGCTCAAGGGCGTACATCGCATGAGCAGAACCGCGCGCCCCCTCGGCTTTCAGGGCCTCGATCTGGGAACGTCGAGTCGAAGTCGTCGCGAACTCCCCCGCGACAAAGAAGGCATTGAGCAAGAGGAGGGTAAAGGTGACGATCAGTCCCCAGGCGATATTCATAGCTCCACCTCCTCCTCTTCTGCGGCTTCGGGCGGGGCGATCGCGATCTGAGTGATACGCCGTCCTTGCATCTGCACGACTTCCAAGGTGTATCCCTCAACGACCACGACATCACCGACTTGGGCGACACGTCCAAGTTCAGCCATGACAAGACCTGCGAGAGTGTCGTAGGCCCCGTCCTCGGGAAGAATGATCCTGGTGCGTTCGGCGAGCTCATCGGGACGCAGGAGGCCGGGAACGAGAATTTGCCCGTCGGATCGGGTGCGGATCCCCCGTCGGCGCCCATCGTGCTCGTCGGACACCTCACCGACGATCTCCTCGATAACGTCCTCGAGGGTGACCACTCCAGAGACCCCTCCATATTCGTCGACGACGACCGCCATCTGGAGGCCTTCGTCGCGCAACTGAACCATGAGCGGCCCAATCGGCACGGTCTCAGGCACAGAGGGGGCTTCCGCCAAAAGCGATGAGGACACGACGGGAACTTCCGCGCGGCGCTCGAAAGGCACCGCGATCGCGCGCCTGAGAGAGACGAGGCCGATGATGTCGTCCAGGTCATCGCCGATCACGGGAAAACGGGAGTGACCGCTTTCGTGGGAGAGGGCCACAACATCGGCCGCGGTGGCGGTGGATTCGAGGATGCGCATGCGCCCCCGGTCCGTCATGACGTCGACCGCGGTCAGATCCGAAATACGGATCGCATTCATGAGGAGCGAGGCCGTGGAGGTATCGATCGTCCCCTCCTGCGCGCTGTAGCGCAGCATCGCCTCAAGTTCGGAGGCTGAGCGGGCAGAGGAGATCTCCTCTTGGGGCTCGACACCCATGAGGCGCAAGACCCCATTCGCCGTCCCGTTGAGGACGAGGATCAGGGGTTTGACTGCGCTGGTGAACAGGGTCTGGAAGGCGACGACGAGCCTGGCGGTTTTGAGTGGATGGGCGAGCGCAAGGTTCTTCGGGACGAGCTCGCCGAAAAGCATCGAAAAGGCGTTGATGACAATAGCCGCGATGAGTACGGCCGCGCCGCTCGCGAGAGCGTAGGCGAGGCCCGTGCTCACAAGCCCCTTCGAGAGGAGATCCGCGAGAGTGGATTGCGTCGTGTAGCCCAGGAGGATCGTCGTCAAGGTGATGCCGATCTGGGCTCCGGACAGTTGAGTCGATAAGGTGCGCGTCGCCGCGAGGACGGCTTTCGCCCGCGGGTCTCCTTGTGCGGCGCGCTTCTCAACGATTGCCTGGTCGAGGGCGACGAGGGAGAACTCGGCAGACACGAAGATGAAAGTCCCCGCTGTGAGGACGACGCCGAGTAGGAGCATGAGAAGGTCAAAGAGCACTGGGGCTCCTTGAAGGCAGAGAACGGGAGGGGAGAATCCGGGTTGGGTGATGCGATGTCTCACCCGTACTATCTACGTCCATCGTTCCTCAGTCTACCGGGGAGGAGAACAGCTCCGCCTGTCCGGGAGCGAGCACATCTTATCCGCCGCTCGTCGAAGGGCGCGGGGTACGCCTTGCCAATCCGAGAGCCTGTTCTTCCTTTCTGGATCGAGTGCAGCACTCAAAACTTCCTTCAAATGCTCCTCAATTCCTCACCACGCAATTGCAAATTCATCTCGTTCTTCGTTTAAAGCAACGCCGAAGCCTCGTCAAATCTCAGCAAATCCGGGCCTTTAGGCCTAGATCGCACCTATGCTGGCGTCAAGGCTTCGATGACGAGCAAAAGGAGATCCGCGTGGCCACCAGCGAGCAGGAGCAGCCAGGAGCGGAAAACTGGTACATCCAGCGTATGCGCGAGGCCTACCTCGCCGACCCCGCATCCCTCGACGAATCATGGCGTCGCTACTTCTCCACCCAATCCGCACCCCCGCAGCTCCGCGCCGCCAAACCCCCGATGTCCCCGCTCCAGCGCGAGCAGGAAACGACGCAAGCCCCCACCAGCACCCACATCCTCGCTGAGGAAGCATTCGCCCACGACACAGCGCAAGCGGGAACGAACGAGGAATCCGTCACCCGCTCAGACCTCCCCCCGGCCCCGCCCTCCATGATCGCTGAAGCGAGCAGCCCCTACACCCGCCAGCTGCGCACCCACTCCGCATCGATGCGCAGTTCGAACACGCTCAACGAGGACGAAAGCGCGCTCCTCAAAGGCGTTGCCAGAGCAACCGCGCGCAACATGGACGACTCCTTATCCATCCCCACCGCAACCTCTCAACGCCAGATCCCCGCAAAACTCCTCATCGAGAACCGAGCCCTACTCAACGCCCACCTTGCGCGCACAACCGGCGGGAAAGTGTCCTTCACCCACCTTATCGGATCCGCCCTCGTCGAAGCACTATGCGAAATGCCCGAACTCAACGTCCGCTATGAGATGACAGGCGCAAAACCCACCATCCACCGCCACGCGCACGTCGGCCTCGGCCTCGCCATCGACGTCGCCATGAAGAACGGCGAACGTTCCCTGATGGTGCCCGTCATCCACGACGCCGACACCCTGACCTTCATGGAGTTCGTCGCCGCCTACCAAGACATCGTCCAACGCGCCCGCACGGGCGAACTGACAACCGCCGACTTCGCAGGCGCGACCATCACCCTGACGAACCCGGGAACCTTGGGCACGACCACTTCCGTGCCTCGCCTCATGAACGGCCAAGGCGCGATCATCGGTGTTGGCGCCACCGACTACCCCGCCCAATACCGGGGGGTTTCCGCCAGGAGGCTCGCCTCCATGGCGATCGGTAAGACGATGTACCTGTCATCCACCTACGACCACAGGATCATCCAAGGCGCGGCCTCGGGGCGTTTCCTCGGCCTCATCGACAAGAAGCTCTCAGGCGTTGAAGGCTTCTACGAGAGGGTCTTCACCTCCTTGCACGTCCCCGTCAGCCCCTACGCCTGGGAAGCGGACGTGGAGTACGACCCCGAACGGGAAAAGGGCAAGCCAGCCCGCATCGTTGAACTCATCCACGCTTTCCGCTCGCGCGGCCACCTCGCAGCCGACACCGATCCCCTCGCCTACCGGGTGCGCCATCACCCCGACCTCGATATGACACGCTACGGCCTGTCCGTCTGGGACCTCGACCGGCCCTTCCCCACCGGGGGGTTCGGGGGAGTCGACCAGATGCTCCTGCGCGACATCCTCACCCGACTGCACGACACCTATTCGCGGTCCCTCGGCATCGAATACATGCACATCCAAGACCCCGAGCAGCGCGCCTGGGTCCAAGAACGCATCGAAGGCCCCTACGAGGCGCCCTCAGCGGCTGAGCAACGACACATCCTGCAAACCCTCATCCGCGCTGAAGCCTTCGAAGAGTTCCTCCAAACGAAGTTCGTCGGCCAAAAGCGTTTCAGCCTCGAAGGCGGGGAGTCCCTCATCCCCCTACTCGACGAGATTCTCGCCCGCTCAGCCCGCAACGGCCTGCACGAAGTCGCTATCGGCATGGCCCACAGGGGCCGTCTCAACGTCCTCGCGAACATCGCGGGCAAGTCCTACGGGCAGATCTTCTCCGAATTCGAAGGCCACCAGGATCCCTCAACCGGGCAAGGGTCCGGGGATGTGAAGTACCACCTGGGCACCTGGGGCGTGTACTCCCTGGACGATGGTGTCGCGACGAAGGTGTACATGGGAGCCAACCCCTCTCACCTCGAAGCGGCCGACGGCGTCCTCGAAGGGATCGTACGGGCCAAGCAAGAGGAGCTCGGCGACCCCGAACTTCCGATCATCCCCGTCCTCGTTCACGGCGATGCCGCCTTCATCGGCCAGGGCGTCGTCCAAGAGACCCTCAACCTCAGTCAGTTGAGCGGCTACAAGACCGGGGGCACGATCCACGTGATCGTCAACAACCAGATCGGTTTCACGACCGGCCCGACCTCGGGGCGCTCCACCCGCTACCCGACCGACCTCGCCAAAGGCCTGCAGATCCCGATCCTGCACGTCAACGGCGACGACCCCGAAGCGGTCGTCCGCGCGGCCGCCCTCGCCTGGGAGTACCGCACCGCGTTCCACAAGGATGTCCTCATCGACATGGTCTGTTACCGGCGGCGAGGACACAACGAGGGCGACGACCCCTCAATGACTCAGCCCGTCATGTACGAGCTCATTAACCGCATCCCCTCCACACGCGCCGTCTACACGCGTAATCTTGTTGGTCGCGGTCAACTCACCGAAGCAGAAGCCCAGGCCTCCATCGCCGAGTACGAAGAAGAACTCTCCCGCATCCTCGAAGAGACCCGCGAAAAGCGGCTCTCGAACGCCGAGGGCGCCGAAGCTTCAGCTGACAAAGCCCCGGGCACAGCCCCGGCGGGTTTTGGCTCACCAGCGGGCGAAGAGGCGGTCCCCAACTGGGTCGCGCACGAATCCCAGCTGCCCGGACGAGGAATGATGATCGGATGGCAGTCCTGCGCCTCAGAGGACCTCATCCGCAGGATCGGAGATGCGCACACCGCCTTCCCCAGCGGTTTCACGCCCCATCCGAAACTCGCGCAATTGTGCGAACGGCGCCGCGACATGGCCTATGGAACCCGCCCCATCGACTGGGGATTCGCGGAGCTCCTCGCATTCGGGACCCTCCTCATGGAGGGCACGCCGATCCGCCTGTCCGGCGAAGATGTCCGCCGCGCGACCTTCGTCCAGCGTCACGCGGTCCTACACGACTTCCTCGACGGAAGAGAGTTCACTCCCCTCCAGTTCCTCACCGCCGACCAGGCGCGCTTTGACGTCTACGACTCTCCCCTCTCCGAATACGCGGTTCTCGCCTTCGACTACGGCTACTCAGTGGAGCGACCCGACGCCCTGACCATTTGGGAAGCACAATTCGGGGATTTCGCGAATGGTGCGCAGACCGTCATCGACGAGTTCATCTGCTCTGCTGAACAGAAGTGGGGACAGCGTTCTTCGCTCGTCATGCTCCTGCCCCACGGCTACGAAGGGCAGGGGCCCGACCACTCCTCAGCCCGCATTGAGCGCTACCTCCAGCTCGCCGCCCAGGACAATATGTGGATCGTTCAACCCTCCACTCCGGCGAACCACTTCCATATGCTGCGCCGTCAGGCCTACCAGCGGCCCAGGCGCCCGCTCATTGCTTTCACTCCGAAACAGCTGCTGCGTTTGAGCGCCGCGACCTCCAGCATTGAAGAATTCACCTCCGGTTCTTTCCGCCCCGTCATTGACGAAATGGATCTTTCAATCGATCCTTCGGCGGTGACTCGCGTCCTCTTATGCTCTGGTCGCGTCTACTATGACCTTCTAAGAGAACGCGAGGCGCGCTCCGATCGTTCAACCGCGATTGTGAGGCTCGAGCAGCTCTACCCGCTCCCGGAAGCCGAGATCCGCGAGGTTCTCGACGCCTACCCGTCCGCTCAGGTCTCCTGGGTCCAGGACGAGCCCCGGAATCAGGGCGCGTGGCCGTTCCTCGCTCTCAATATGTTCATGGAGTGGTCGAAGCCCGTCCGCCTCGTTTCGAGACCGGAATCGGCGACGACTGCGGCCGGACGCGCGTCCCTTCACAAGGCGCAGAACGCCGATCTGATCGCGCGCGCATTCGACCGCTGAAGGCGAAGGGGGCGGTATGCGCCTGTGCGTCATCGGCGACGAGCTCGTTGCCGGCACCGGGGACCCGCGAGGGCTCGGATGGGTGGGGCGCGTCCTCGCGCGCTCGAAGTTCAGTGAGCCGCCGACACTGATGACGCTCGCCTCCCCGGGGGAGACGACGAAGGACCTGTGCGCCCGTTGGGAGGGCGAAGTCATGCCCCGCCTGTCCTCCGGCGGACCCCGGGGCCTGCTCATCCACGTTGGTGCGAGCGATATCCTCGCGGGCCTGAGTTCGGCGCGTTCACGCCTCAACCTTGCAAATATCACCGACCGGGCGACGGCCCTGGGGATCCCCTGCTTCGTCATCGGCCCCGCTCCCCTGGCCGGAGTTGATCATCACAGTGTCAAAGAGCTTTCGCGCTCTTGCGCAGAGGTCTGCCAACGCCGGGGCCTGCCCTATGTCGATCTCGCCACTCCCCTGGCCACCCACGATCAGTGGTTCGAGGACATGGCGGCCTCGCGCGCTCAAAGCGCCTCGGGACTGACCTTGCCGGGACAGTCCGGCTACGCCCTCATCGCCTGGCTCATCTTGCATTCGGGCTGGTACGAGTGGACGGGGGCTGAGCCTCAGGACTGACCCTCGTTCTCCTCTCCTCATTGTGTGTGGGCTCTTCCAAGAAGCAAGGGACTGCCCCAGTGCACGAGGGCGGACACCGCTGTGCCGAAAAAGACGGGAACGATCCTCGAACCGCAGTACTCACAGTGCAACACCTCAGGATCGCTCCCGCACAGCCACAAGCGGGAGAGGTAGCGAAGGTGGGAAGGGGAGCGCCGATCCTGCGCAGTGTTCGTTCATGCGTGACTTCCACGCCCCATCGCCCAGCGCTGTCATCGAATGGCACTCTGATCTTGTCCTGCTATTCCTCAGGCTTGCTCAGTCCTGGGGATAATGGGGAGTCTGGGGGGTGGTAAGCGAGCTGCCAGGATTCCTCATACCAGAGGATGATGAGACGAGGAAGGGCCAACGACTAACGTGGGGGCGTGCCACAGCCCCGACTCCCCTCCTTTCGCGGCGCCGATCTTGTGAGCGCAGGCCTCCTCGGCCTCGTCACTGCCACGAATCTGCATGCTTTCACGCCCCCGCTCTCCAGTGTCGGCGAAGCCCTCGGCCCCGAGGCTGAGCTTCCTCTCTTCGGGGTCTTCACCCTGGTGTGCTGCGCGGCAGTAGCGGTGCGAACGCGCCACTCCTTACTTTCTGTGATCCTCATTGAGGGGATGCTCGCCCTCCATCTGCTCGTTTTCGACTCCCTCTCTGTGCTCTCCATCGTGCTCTGCCTCGTGGCGGCTGAGACGATCGGGTCGAGAATCGCCCGCCCCTGGTCGTGGGGGCTGCTCGCAGTCCTGGCCCTCGGATCGGCTGCGACGGCGTTAAGGGTCTCCCCCCTGTTCAATGAGGAGATTGCGCTGTTCACGCGCCTGTTCTTCGTCCTCATCGCCGCCTGGTCCCTCATCGGGGTGGCCTACTTGTGGGGGCTCAACCGGCGCAGGAGACGCGACCGGGTGGAGCAGGCGATCGCCCGAGCCGAAGAGCTCGCGGCCCATGCGGAGGATCGCAGGCGTCTGGCCGTCGTTGAGGAGCGTCAAAGGATCGCTCGTGATGTCCACGATCTCCTCGGGCATTCCCTGGCGGTCATTGGAATGCAGGCCGAAGGGGCCCGGGCGATGCTCGCCGCCGACCCGACTCGGGCCGAGGAGGCCCTCGCCACGATCGGGGAGTTGAGCCGGGTCGGCATTGATGACCTCAGACGTCTCGTTGATGTCTTAAGGGAGGAGGAGTCCGAACAGGTGGACTCTTCGGTTGGGATTGAGGGTCCTGGCGTCCCTCTTCTCGCAGGCGAGTGTTCTTCAGGGAGAGCCCCCTTAGCACCTGAGACGCGCACAGGACTTGCAGGGCTCATCGGCCTCCTCGAGCGGGTTCGTGCTGCCCAACTCGACATCCGTTTGACCCTTGAGGCGGATTCTTCTGTCCCGGCCTCAGTGGATGCGGCGTGCTCGGGGATCGTGCACGAGGCCTTATCCAATGCTATGCGTCATGGCGCTGGCCCCGTCCTCGTCGATATGAAGGTGCGGGCCGAGGGTGTCGATGTGTCGGTGTGCTCTGCGCAGAAAGCCTGCGCCCCTCAAGACGGCTCTCACGCTCCTCAGGACGGCTCTCACGCTCCTCAGGACGGCTCTCACGCTCCTCAGGACGGCTCCAAGGCAGGGGACGGGCCCCGGGTCGGGACGGGATTGACGACGATGCGTGAGCGCGCCGAAGCCCTTGGCGGTACCTTCCACGCCGCTCCGAGAAGTGATGGGCGTTGGCTCGTGCGTGCCCACTTGCCCGCCGAAGGCCCGGGCAGCGGAAAGGAGAAGAAATGATCCGCATCGGGATGGCCGACGATGAGCCCTTGTTCTTAGCGGGACTTGCGATGCTCCTGGACGCGCAAGAGGACATGGAGGTTTCCTGGCGGGCCGGGAATGGGAAAGAGGCTCTGGACTTGGCGGCCCGCTCCTCCGTCGATGTTCTCCTCCTCGACGTGCAAATGCCCCTCTGCGATGGTCTGGAGGCGACGCGGCGCTTCGTCTCCCGGGGGCTGTCCGGCAGGATCGTCATCCTCACGACCTTCGACACCGAGGGCTATGTCCTTGGCGCCATTGAGGCGGGAGCTTCGGGTTTCCTTTTGAAGAACACCCCTCCGCAGAGCCTCATTGACGCGATCCGCACGCTCGCCTCCGGAGACTCGGTGATCTCCCCTGGACCGACGCGCCGTCTGATCCGCGCGATGCGCGAAACCACGGCCCCGAGCCGGACTTCAAGGGAGCGTGCCCCGAGCGAGCCCATCTCAGCTGAGTTGACCGAAAGGGAAGTGGAGGTCCTCGCCCTCATCGCGCAGGGGCTGACGAACCAGGAGATGTGCGACCGATTGTGGGTGTCCATGCCGACGATCAAGACGCATGTCTCGCATCTGCTTGTGAAAACGGGGGCTCGAGACCGCGTCCAGCTCGTCTTGTACGCGCTGCGCACCGGGGTCGCCGACCTCGATTCGGTCCTCGCTCAAGGACACTGATCTTCTTCACCCATGCTCGCTTTTCCAAGCGCGACTTGCCCGGCTCTTGCGGACGCTTCCCCGGAGCGGTGAAAAGGCGGCGATACGCCACAAGTCGGCTCGTGTGACACCCCTGCTCCCCCGCGAAAACTCGCCTCGGCGGGGAGAAAATCCGGCGCTTGCGGAGGCTTTTTCCGAATATGCGAAAACCCGGCGACAAAAGTCACCGGGTCTTACGCGAATCTTCTCGGCTCAGGCGTTCGGACGCTTGCCGTGGTTCGCGCCACCCTTGCGACGATCGCGACGCTTGCGGCCCCTCTTCGACATGTGGATCTCCTCATTGCTCTCAGTGAACTGGGCTAGTTTCGCACAGATCACGCCTCGAGGCCAACACCACGAGCACCACGGAGACGGGCCTCACGTACGCGCCCCATCAGGGCTGTGACTTAGGCGGCGTGTTCAGCGTGTGAAGGAATCGATCGAGAGGTGCAATGCCGTGGCGATCCTCGTTTCAAGACCGTCAGGCGCATCCGATTCGAAACAGGAACGCAGGTAGACGCGCAGGTGACGTTCAGCGGCAAGAGCATCAGCACAGTGCTCGCATCCGGTCGCGTGGGCGAGGAGCACGAGACGTTCAGCCGCATCCGGCCCCTCGAGTTCACCAGAGTCAATCGAGACCCGCAGCTGTTCGCATTCCTCGCAATCGATGAGAGCGAAAAGCACCGCTTCGACTTCTTCACAACTGCGTTCAGGAGCATCAGCCGCCTGACGCAAGGCACGCCCGTCCTCGTCCATGCTGTCGATCATGCGTTCACTCATTGTGCCCTCCGATCCCATACTCGGCCGCCACATGCGCTAAAGAGCGGCGCAAGGCGGCCCGCCCTCGGTGTAGACGGGACATAACGGTGCCGATCGGGATTCCCAGAGTCGCCGCGATCTCCTTGTAGCTCAGCGAATCCACATCGGCGAGGACGACGACCATGCGCTGTTCCTCGGAGAGGGCATCGAGTGCTTCTTTCACCGCTTCGGAAGGCATTTGCGCAAGAGCCTCGACCTCGGCAGACTTCAAGCCGATCGGGTCGTGGGAGGCTGCTTCGGCGAGCTGCCAATCCTCCACTCCTTCCGTTGAGGCCCTGGCGGGTGAACGCTTCGCCTTGCGGTAGTGGGAGATGTAAGTGTTCGTAAGAATCCTGTAGAGCCAAGCGGTGATATTCGTGCCCGGCTCGTACTGGTGAAACCTCGAATAGGCTTTGAGATAGGTCTCTTGAACAAGGTCTTCTGCGTCGGCCCGGTTCCGGGTCATTCCGAGAGCCGCACCGAAAAGCCTGGAGGCGAGGGGCAGTGCTTCGGCGGCAAATCGGGCATCGAGTTCGGCGGACGAGGAGTCCGCTTCTGGCGCACTGTGCTCCGAGTGCTGCGCGCTCGTGTCCGCGCTCGCTGTGGTCGTCGGTAGGGAAGTCATCGGCTCCCAGGGTAGTCGGACCTGTGATCCGCGCGCTCGCCTGCACGCCGAAAGCGAGTCCTCTCCACTTGGCTCTGGCGCTTCTGAGCGCTATATCCACACCCGAAGAGCGTCCCACTCCCCTGCGTCCCTTCACCGCATCCGCGTCTGAAGAGCACATAAACCCACGCTCTCGCTCGCAGGGGAGGGGGGATGCGCTCATGGAAACTTCAACGGCCAAACGCCCAACCCTATTCCGAGGATCTGTCAGATGTGGTCGACGAAACACCCGGCTCTGGTCGACAATGGAAGACATGAACCTCCTGCGTCTCGTAGCCCGCCCTCTGCTCGCCGCACCCTTCCTCGTCGATGGGTTCTCAGCACTGCGCTCCCCCTCGGAGCACGTGGACCGGGCGCACGCCGTCGTGCCCCTCGTTGAGAAACTCACTCCGGGTCTCACCATTGATGATGAGGACCTGCGTGTGACGACTCGCGTTTTGGGCGTGGTGATGATCGGTGCGGGTACGGCTTTCGCCCTCGGAAAGGCTCCACGCACCTCAGCGGCCATTCTCGCCGGACTCGCAGCGCCAATGGCCTTCGTGAATGCGCCCGTGTGGGACGCGGAGTCGAAGGAGGAGCGCTTCGAGACGATGAAAGAGCTCAATAAGCGTTTGGCACTCGTCGGCGCTTTGGCGATCGCCTCAACGGATCGCGTGGGTCGGCCCTCTGCGGCGTGGAGGCGCTCGAATTCTCGAAAACAACGCCGTGCGCTCCTCGAGGCGCGCGCCGCCGGACGCCAGAGCCTCACCCAGTCACACACTCACTCCTGAGCGAGGCCCCTCGCCTGTGAGTTCCTCCACGTCTAAGGCCCCCGATTCCCCTGTCGATCCCACGGTTTCGTCCTCGTCCATCGGGGCCCCAGAAGCATCACCCTGCTCAGAGTCTTCCCCCGTCTCCCCCTGGTTGGCGCCTTCCGCTTCGGGGCCCCTGAATGCGTGTGTGAGGCTTCCCGGTTCGAAGTCGCAAAGCGCCCGCTTCCTCTACCTCGCTGCAGTCGCTTCTGGCCCCTCGCGTCTTCGCGGGGTCTTGGACTCGCGCGACACCCGTCTGCTCGCCAGCGCCTTGGAGACTCTGGGAGCACACTTCGAGAGCGAAGAGGAGGGGGCGATCCTCGTTCACCCTCTGGATCTGCACGCCTGTCTTGGTGAAGCTCGCGTGGCTATCGAGTGCGGGCTTGCGGGCACGGTCATGCGTTTCCTGCCGCCGCTCGCAGCGCTCTTCCACACGCCGGTCCGTTTCGATGGCGACCCCGCTGCTCGTCGACGCCCGCTCGCCCCACTCCTCGATACCCTCTCCCACTTGGGCGCGCAGATCGAATTCGAGGGCGAACCCGGCTTCCTCCCCTTCACTGTGACTGGTCCGCTGCGCGCGCCCGCCGATGGTGTGCTCCGCGTCGATGCTTCCGCCTCTTCACAATTCCTCTCAGCGATGCTCTTACTCGCCCCCCTGCTCGTCGCTCCCCTCATCGTTGAAGCGCCGGGCCGCGTCGTTTCTCTTCCCCACGTCGAGATGACCTGCGAGGCCCTGCGCCGCTGCGGCTGTGTAGTTGAACAGATCAACGAGGACGGGGGCGAGCCCCTTTCATGGCGCGTTCTTCCGGGTGCCCCTCGTCCTCAAGAACTCTCAGTCGAGCCGGACCTGTCCAATGCCGGTCCTTTCCTCGCGGCAGCGATGATCTGCGGGGGGAGGGTGAGAGTCCAGGATTGGCCAGAACGCACGAAGCAGGCGGGCGACGCGTGGAGGCAGATCCTTACCGACATGGGAGGGCTCGTCGAACGCGAAGGCTCGGATCTGGTCGTCACCGGACCCGACGGAGGGCGTATCCGGGGAATCGACATTGATATGTCGCAGATTGGGGAGCTCGCACCGACCCTCGCCGCCCTCGCGGCCTGTGCGAGTTCACCCTCGTCGATCCGTGGAATCGCGCATCTTCGGGGCCATGAGACTGATCGTCTCGCCGCGCTCGCGCACGAGCTTCGCGAGGCCGGCTGCGAGGTTGAGGAACTCGCAGATGGCCTGGAGATCATTCCCGCTCCCCTGATTCCGGGGCTGCGCAGAGCCTACGGCGATCATCGGATGGCGACCTTCGCGGCGATCATCGGTTTGAAAGCTCCCGGCACGACCCTCGACGATATCGCTTCAACCTCGAAAACGATTCCCGGTTTCGCCCGAATGTGGGAGGAGCTGCTGGGCACTTCAGGAGAACGCTCATGAGACGCGACACCGGTACCGATGATCCCCGCGTCCGCGTGCGCGCCGGCAAGTCCTCGCGTCCGAGGACGAAAGTGCGCCCCGACCGTTCGAAAGCACCGATCGGGCAGGTGATCGCGATTGACCGGGGCCGCTATCGGGTACGCCTCAAAGACCAGGGGATCGAGGTCCAGGCGGTTCGCGCGAAGGAACTCAAACGCGGCTCGGTCATCATGGGTGATCGTGTGCGCGTGACCGGGGATCTTTCGGGTCGGGTCGACACTCTCGCGAGGATCGTCGCCGTTGAAGAGCGTTCGACGGTCCTTCGCCGTTCCCTTGAAGATGCGCCCGATCTCAAGGGAGAAAAAGCGATTGTCGCGAACGCGGAGCTCATGTGCATTGTTGTGGCGCTGGCGGATCCGCCGCCGCGCACGGGGATGATCGACCGTTGCCTCGTTGCGGCCTATGAAGCGGGAATGAAGCCGATCTTATGCTTGACGAAAACAGATCTCGCCCGGCCTGATGAGCTGCTCGAGGCCTACCGTCCCTTCGATGTGACGACGATCGTGACAAGCGCCGATGACCCGGATTCTGTGGACGAGTTGCGCCGCGAGTTGGAGGGGCGTTTCTCGGTCCTGGTCGGTCATTCGGGGGTCGGGAAGTCAACGCTCATCAATGCGCTGGTTCCCAGTGCGAATCGCGCGGTCGGCCATGTCAACGAGGTCACCGGGCGTGGTCGCCACACTTCCACTTCTTCTGAGGCTTTTGAGCTTGCGGGCGGAGGATGGATCGTTGACACCCCGGGGGTCCGTTCCTTTGGCGTGGGGCATGTGTCGGTGGAGGATATTCTCTCTGTTTTCCCCGAGGTCGGTGAGGCCACCGGGTACTGTCTGCCCTTGTGTTCTCATTCTCGTGAGGAGCCCTCGTGCGCGATCGACGCCTGGGCGAAGGGGCATTCGCCTTTTGAGCCGGTCGAGGAGGAGGTCTCGGCGAAGAGGAAGAGCATGGCCGAGTCGGCGCGTCGTCTGCTCGCTTCGGTCGCAACTGCGGAGGCGGTCTCGAAGGCGGCGCGCTGAACCCTTGGGGTGGGGTGTTTTCGCGTCCTAAGGTTTGGGCCGTTCACTTCTCGGGGCTTTTCGTTTCTCGGGGCTTGTCGTCTCTCGGGGACAGGGTGTTGCGTTTCCCGAGGGCTTTCACCTCCCAAGGCCGGGATGTTGCATTTCCCGAGGTCTTTCACCTCCCGAGGCCGGGATGTTGCGTTTTCTGTGGTCTTTCCCCTCCCGAGGCCGGGGGCGTCCGTCCTCGCGAAGGTTACTGTTTGTTCTGACGGATTTCTTGTCCCGGGACCGGGGCGTCCACCTGAGCGTAGAAGGCACCACTTACCCCGCTGGGGCGATACCTTTGGAGCATGACCACTGACGCGCGCTACAACGACGATCTCAGACTCGCTCATGTCCTCGCCGACCAGGCGGACGCCATTACCCTCGCCCGCTTCGGCGCCCAGGATCTCGTTGTCGATTCCAAACCCGATCTCACCCCTGTCACGGATGCTGATCGCGCCGTCGAAGATATGATCCGCTCCCAGCTGGCGCATACGCGCTCTCGTGACAGTGTCGTGGGCGAAGAGCGTGGAACGAGTGGCCACGCGAGTCGGCAGTGGATCATCGACCCGATCGACGGCACGAAGAACTTCGTGCGCGGAGTGCCCGTGTGGGCGACCCTGATCGGCCTCGTCGAAGACGGGGAGGTCGTGATGGGCGTCGTCTCCGCTCCCGCATTGAAGCGCCGCTGGTGGGCCGCGAAGGGGCAGGGCTCTTTCGCCGGGACCTCGCTGTTCAAGGGCCGCAAGCTCAGTGTCTCCTCCGTGGCGGAGCTGTCCGACGCTTCACTGTCCTACTCTTCTTTGGACTCGTGGCTCCACGCCGAGCGCGGCGGGGAGTTCTTGAGGATGCAGTCTCAGTTCTGGCGCACTCGCGCGTACGGCGACTTTTGGAGTTACATGCTCGTCGCCGAGGGCGCGGTCGATGCCGCCTGTGAGCCCGAGCTTGAGCTCTACGATATGGCGGCTCTCGTCCCGATCGTCACCGAGGCCGGTGGACGTTTCACCTCGCTTCGCGCAGAAGAGGGGCCCTGGGGTGGGAACGCTCTTGCAACAAATGGTCTCCTTCATGAGCGTCTTCTCCGCATTCTCGATTGGCCAGGATTCGCCGCCTCAGACGAGGAGTAGGCGAACAAGCCCCGCCTGAGGGGCTTCACTTCCAGCTGCTTGTATGTCGATAGTTGCGTTCAAAGACTCTGCCTGAGGGGACCTTCGGTTTCACCTGTCATACGTTGAAAAGCTCTGCCTGAAGGGGCTTCGCTTCCACCTTCTTGCATGTCGAAAACGCCTTGGAAGGCTGTGTATCACGGGGTTTTCAGTGGCGCAGGGGTGGGTGAAAGGTGCTACTGCGCAGTCTTCGGAGCAAACCCCGAGCTTGGATCGAATGGCTGGCCTCATCTGGGGTACCACTGTGTCCTCTTCCTAGTGGTACCCCGTTCAGGCGCGGAAAAGCAGGATTCGACTCCCTGGTCCGCAGATGCACGTGGGCTTCGAGATACTTGGAGCATGAGGATCCTTCACACCTCCGATTGGCATATCGGACGTACTCTCCACGGGCAAGACCTTTCCGACTCTGTCGATGCCTTCTTCTCCTGGCTTCTTCAGCTCGTCGAGGCGCGCTCGATCGAGCTCGTCCTCATCAGTGGAGACCTCTTCGACCGTGCGGTGCCACCCCTGAACGCCCTCGCGAGAACCTCGAAGATGCTCGAAGAGCTCAGTGCGAAGGCCCGCGTCATCATCACTTCAGGCAACCATGACAGTGCGACGCGCCTGGGGCTTTTCTCCCCCATGTTGGATCAGCGCCTCGTCGTGACGACCGGGGTCGACACGATCGGCACCGCCGTCGAGCACGGGGGCCCAGGGGGCTGTCTGATCTACCCGATCCCTTATTTGGAGCCGGATCTTGTCCGCCAAGAGCTCTCCGATCTTGCTCCACTCGACTCTGGTCTTCCCGCTCCCCTGCCCCGCTCCCATGAGGCCGTCGTCGCGGCCGCTCTTCGGCGAGTCCGCGCCGATCTTGAGCTTCGACGGGAAGCGGGCGATCAGCGTCCGGCGATCGTCATGCTTCACGAGTTCTTGACCGGGGGCGCCCCCTCAGATTCGGAGCGAGTGATCGAGGTCGGCGGAGTGGGCTGTGTGCCAGCCGCTCTGCTTGACACTCTCGGCGGGGAAGAGCAGATCGACTTGGGTGTTGTGTACGCAGCGCTCGGGCACTTGCACCGTCCCCAGAGCATTTCGGGCGCCCGGATGCCCCTGCGATATTCAGGGTCCCCCATCGCCTATTCCTTTTCCGAGGCGGGCGTCGATAAGTCCGTTGTCCTCCTCGATGTGCACGGGGACTCGTGCGAGATTGAGCTCGTGCCGATTCCGGTCCACAGGCCCCTTGCCCTCCTCAGGGGAACGATGGAAGACCTCCTGGCCGACCCGGATCCTGCGCTCGTCAACGCCTATTGTTCGATCAGCGTCACTGACGATGCTCGACCGCAGCAGATGGTTTCCCGCATCCGCGAGGTCTACCCCCACGCCCTCGTCATCCTTCACGAGTCCGCGATCCGATCCTCGATCCCCTCTGGCGCGCCGGGCGTTCGCTCCAGGGCCCCGCAGGAGGTGACTCTCGACTTCTTTGCGGCCGTTGGCGGCAGGGAACTCGATGCGAGGGAAGCCCAGATCGTCTCGGACGTGTGGACGGATATGAGGAAGGAGGGGCTCCAATGAGGCTCCACAGACTCGCTTTCACCGCGATCGGCCCCTTCGCCGACACTGAGGTCATCGACTTCACGGTCTTCGACGATGCGGGGCTCTTCCTCTTAGCCGGGCCGACGGGCGCGGGCAAGTCGATGCTCATCGACGCGATCGTCTTCGCTCTCTACGGTGATGTCGCCCGTCAATCGGATGCGTCGACACAGCGTCTACGCTCCGACTACGCCTCACCCCGGGTCCATAGCGAGGTCGACCTCATCTTTGAAACCCCTGCCGGGATCTATCGTGTGACCCGGACTCCGAAGTATGTGCCGAAGGGGAATAAATCTGCTCGGAACTCTCAGGCGAGCCTCGTACGCGTCATCGAAGACCCCTCCTGTCCGGAGGGATACCGCACCATTGAGGGAATTGAACGCGGTGCCCGCCAGATCTCTTCGGAGATCAAGCGGATCGTCGGTCTGACGAAGGAGCAGTTCTTGCAGACTGTTGTCCTCCCTCAAGGCAAGTTCGCCGAATTCCTCACCGCGAAGTCTGAGGATCGCGAGTCCATTCTGCGCGATATCTTCGAAACGGGTGTCTATCTCGACTTCCAAAAGCGCCTCGTCAGTGAGGCAAACTCCGGCAAGGCCCGGCTTCTCGCCGCCGAAGAAGAGTGCCTGCGCGCTTTCGGGGCGCTTGAGCGCCTGGAATTGAAAGACATTGAGGTCCCCGCAGCTCTAGGGACACCTTCAGCATCCCTTGAGGTTCCTTCCACGTCCCCTGAGGCTCCTTCAGTGTCCCTTGAGGTTCCTTCAGCATCCCCTGAGGTTCCTTCACTGTCCCTCGAGACTCCTTCACCGGAGCCTGAAGATCACGCTTCTCGTGCCCCCATGGATCCTCTGGCCGATGAGGGGTGGGCCCGAGAACGGGCCGAACACATCGTCTCCACTGCCGAAAAGCTTCTCGACCAGGCCAGGGCCTCCCAACCGCCCCTCATTGAAGCTGCAGAAAAGGCCGCTCAAGCCCTCGCCCAGGCGAAGGAGGATCGGGTCCTCGTAGAGGAGAGGACTCGTCTCCTCGAAGAGAAGACGGCTCTTGAAGCCCAGGGCCCCTCTATCGCCGCCACTCGCCAGAAGATCGAGCAGGCCCGCCGTGTCGCAGCGATCCTGCCGAGCCTTGAGCAGCGAGATCAGGCACTCGCCGCTCGTCAGGCTGTTCACACGCAGGCTCTCCACTCTTTGACAGCCTGCAGCGCCGCCCAGATCCTCACCTTCGATGAGGCCTCTTTGAGCGAAGAACTCGCTCGCTCTTTCCTTCCCCAGATCGAAAACCACAAGGAGTTGAGAACCGAGGAGCGTGCACGGATTCGTGAGCTCCTCGCCCTCGAAGCCGGACTCCAGGATCGTCGACACGCCCTTGAGGCCCGTGTTGAAAAACGCGCAGCACTCGAAGCGACAATTGCGCACCTCGACGAGCAACTCGCAGAGTCACCACAGCGAATTGCGATGGGGGAAGAAGCATTGGAGGCGATGGCCTCTGAGATTAACGGACTCGAAGGGGTCGAGGGAGCCTTGGAGCGGGTGAAAGCCCGGATGAGCGCCGCCCAGGATGCGCTCCGCCTCATTGAGGAGATGAAAGCTGCTTCCCAGGCGCTCGGCGAAGCGAAAGCCGCAGCCCGTGACGCACAGATCACAGCGATGATCGCCCATGAGCAGTGGCTCAATCAGACGGCGAGCGCCCTCGCCCAGGACCTTGAGGAGGGCCAGGCCTGCCCGGTGTGCGGTTCCCTTGAGCACCCCTCCCCCATGCCCGCCCTTGAAGGTGAGGACCTGTCACGAGACGCAATCACCCTCCTCGATCGGGCGAAGACTCAAGCGGATGAGCGTTTCACAGCGGCTTCAAGCGCGCACCTGGCCCTGGTGGAGGCTGTGAAAGAAGCGAATGGGCGGGCCGGAGGCGACGCGGCCTCGATCTCTTTGGAACTCGAGGAGGCCCAGAAGGCGGTCGAAAGGCTCTTCGCGGTCAAGAAACTCAAGGCGGAGCTGGAAGCGGATCTGAAGAAAGAACGTGAAACCGAGGCCGCTGTGAAGGAGCAACGCTTAGCGGCCGAAGTTGAGCTCGTGGAGAGACGAGTGGAGATCACCTCCATGCGAGAATCCCTCGAAGCGGATGAGCGCAGATGCGCTGAGGCCGCGGGGAAGGCCGAATCACTGGGCGACCTGGATGACGCACTCACTCGCGCTCTCACCCTCTTGAAGGAAGCTTCCTCAGGGCTGAGCGAGTTCCTCCACTGTTCGCAGCTCGTAGCTTCAGCACATGAGAGGGCTCTATCGGCTTTGGACGAAGGGGGTTTCGAAGACACTCCTGAAGCGCACGATGAGATCCGTTCACTCCATGCGAGCGAAAAACAGATCACGGCTCTCGAAGCTGAGGTTTCCGCTTACGATTCCACGCTCGGGGCTGTGACTCAGCTGCTCGCCTCTTCGCGCCTTTCCCGCGCGGAAGGTCTTGTGCCGGCAGATGAAGAGCCTTTGCGTGAGGCTCTGAATGAGGCGAAGAAACGCCAAGACGAGGCGCAGCGTCGACTTGGCTCCTTGGAACAGGCCCTGAAGCAGATCCAGAGCGCCGAGGTGGATTTCTCGCATTCCCTCTCCCAGCTTCATGAAGTCCGTGACAGCTTCGGCCCCCTCAAGCGACTCGCCGGGATCGCAGACGCCTCTTCGAGAGAGAATCTCCTCCAGACTCCGTTGTCCGCGTGGGTTCTCGTCTCTCGCCTCGATGAGGTTTTGGCGGCGGCAAATCCTCGGCTCTTGTCCATCTCCTCGGGGCGCTACGAACTCGTCTCAACTCCCGATGATGGGACGCGTTCTCGACGTTCAGGCCTCGGCCTGGCGATCGTCGACCACGACACCGAAGAGACGCGTTCGCCGCGGACCCTGTCCGGGGGCGAGAGCTTCTATACCTCTTTGTCCCTCGCACTCGGCCTGGCGGATGTGGTGACGGCCGAGGCCGGGGGCATTGAGCTGCGCACGATGTTCATTGATGAGGGTTTCGGTTCTCTCGATTCTGCGACTCTGGAACTCGTGATGGCCGAGCTCCACAAGTTGAGGGATTCGGGGCGAGTCGTCGGCGTGATCAGTCACGTGGATGAGATGGCCCGGCAGATCCCCGACAGGATCACCGTGACGCCCAGTGGGCGCGGAGGTTCGCGCTTGTCGGTTACCGGCTGAGCCGATGAGTATCTGGGCAGATGAGTCCCTGAGCGCCCGCGGTGACCAGGGGTAAGTCACTGAGCGCCCGCGGCAACCAGGGCTGAATCACTCAAGGGGCGAGGCGGTCGAGAGCCGCTCTGAGTCACCCAGGAGCCAGCTCAGTCCAAAGGCAGTTCGGCAAGCGACTATTCGGGATTCCTCGGGTGAAGCTAGTCTCTCGGCGAGCAAGTGCGCAGGGCCTTCCCCTCGCCCGCCTCGAGTGTTCTCCTCACGGGCCCTGCCTCGGGGGTATTCCTCGAAGTCATGCGCCGTAGCGCCTGCCTCACAGGCCGAGCGCCCTTGCGAGGCTCTCCCTTTCGCTGACGTCGAACCATTCGAGTGCATGCTCCCACAAGGCCGCCACAGCCTCATCAGCCTCATCCTGCTCGCTCGCCTCGACGACCTTGAGCACAGCGGGGGCCGCCTCGCCAGAATCCGCGAGGATTGCGACGACCTCGCTCCAAGAAACAGCGATTTCGGCAGTCTCAACGACCCCCTCGCCCTCGCCTTCGCTCTCGAGAGCAGTATCGGCGACATCTGCGGCTGCGATCAGACGCACCATCGGCTCGCCCTCACGCTCTCGCAGCTCCATCAAGGACACGAGGGCAGCCTCGGTCTGGGCATCGTCTTCGAAGACCTCGATCGTCTCCGAGTCCGCTGCGCTCGGCGCGATGACTGTGAAGCCCCTGCGCGAAGACAAGAAATCACCGAGAAGATCAGAGCCGAGAAGAGGAAGATAGACGCGCATACGCCTAGTGTTCCACATTCGGACCTTTGCGCCGTGAAAGAAATCCCCTCCAGGGACGAGAGGGACGATTCGTCAACTCAGCTTCTCTTGACACTGCATCGCTTTGCGCGTCTCTTTCTCCAGGAGTGCTCCACCCACTCCCCTCAGCTTCAGGCATGATCCCCTGAGTCCCTCTACGCCCAGGAATACTCGCCTCCTCAGCACTCCTCCCACGCCCTCGTGCCTCAATCCTGCGCCCGGAAGGATATGAGCCCACAGGAGACTCTTCCGGGGGCTTCGGCTTCGAAGACGGCTTTGAGGGTGCGATCTGCTCGGCGAGGGCTTCAATGGCTTTCGCCGCAGGAGATTTCGGCGCATTCACCACAACGCTTCTCCCCTCGAGGAGCCCCGTGGCCACGGCCTCGTCTTCGGGGACAATATGAACGCGAGCCCCCGGGACGATCCCCGACAGGACCGCATCCAAGGCATTATGGGGGCGAGACCCGAGGGCGCAGGGAGCCACCCGATTCACCACGATCCTGGCGTGTTGTTCGGGAAGATGATCCGCAAGCCACTCAACGGCGAAAGACAAACGGTTCACCCCGATGACATCCGCTCGCGCGACACACACGATCTCATCGGCGTTTGCAAGGACCGCCGCCGCACTATCGTCTTGACTTCCCTGATGGCTCACTTCCTCACACATCGTGTCAGGACTGATCGCCGGAACATCAACAAGGATCCACTCGAACTCGCATCGAGCGGTTTCAATGATTTCAACAATGGCAGCGGGGCCCGCTTCGCGCCAACGATGGGGACTGGCAAGCCCCGTGAGGAGGAACAGGCCGGGCGCGCATTTGACCACGCTTTCACGCACAGCGCGCGCGTCAAGTCCCCCTCGAACGACTCGTCGCGCCAATGCCGCCAATCCGGAAGCGTCAACGGGAACTCCTGACATGTGCGCGATCGAAGGGTCCTTCGTGTCGGCATCAACGATGAGGACCTCCCCTTTCTTCGCGAGCGCGTGGGCGAGTCCGAGCGCGATCGTCGAACGCCCGGGGGCGCCTGAGGTGCCCCACACAGCGATCACATGCCCCTTCCTCCCGCCCCTGTCCTGAGCTTGGGAGAATCGCCCTGCTTCGTGATTGAGGAGAGCCTGTTCCAGAAGGTGGAGTTTGTCGCCTTGTGATTCTGAATCCGGGGGAGGCGGAGGAAGAGGAAGCGCAGACACTCCTTCTTCGGCGTCTTCGCTGCGCAGGAGGGCAAGTAGGGAGTCCACCACCATTGACGGAAGCCCCCGCGCGCACAAGCCATCAGCCCCAAGGCTTCGGGCTGGCGCAGTGTCCTCGGGATCTGCGACGAGGATGACTCCGGCACCGAAACGATGAAGCTCGTCAATGGTAATGGCGTCCAGGTCAGGATCGGACATGTCAAGAACCACGAGGGCGGCGACCTTCGCGCGGATCGCCGCGCGCGCTTCAGCGAGGTCCGCGCAGCGCCTGACGACTTTCAGCCCGCTCGTCTGGTCGATTGCACGAACGATCTCGCCTTCTTCTTCGGGGTTGACGAGGAAGACGACACCCTGTCTGGCACTCACGATGCCCCCACGGGGACTGCTGCGAGCGATTCTTGGCCGCTGGTCGCGTCGAGGACCGTGGACACAACTCCTGCATCGACAAGAACTTCGATTCTCAGTCCGCTGCGCACCAGTGATTCTTCATCATCAATGATTCTCACGAGAGTCGCGGAGGCGAGCAGGTGCGATTGTTCTTCTGCTCCTCTGCTCGGATGGGCTGAGGGAAGGGCCCAGAGTTCCACGGTATCCCCGGGTTTGGTGGAGCTGGGCAAGCCGTCGGCGACTGTGACGACGAAACGCCGCAGGCTCTGTTCGACCTCGTTCGTCGTTGATGCTCTCGCGACGAGTTCCCCCTCGCCCATGGATCGCTTGGCGAGCGTCCCGGGGACGAGTTCCCCTTCTTCGAGGTATGCCTCGGCGTCGATCCTGACATCTGCGAGGGCGGTGTTCGTCGCATCGAGGCTTTCACCGATGGCGATGGGGCGGGTCGTGCGATAGACGCTGACTCCGGCTCGGGCTTGGGCGACCAGCCACACGCAGGCGAGGATCGACACGGCGATAAGGGCGAGGCCGCCGAGGAGGCGCGGGTCGCGCCAGAGCGGAACGGGGCCAGTCACTGTGAGGGTTCGTCGTCGGTTGCGCACGCGGCCATCTTCCCCCGATTCGAGGGGGTTTGGCGCTCTTTCCACAGGCGATGATCGTCAAGCGGGAATCCGGGGAAGAGTGAAGGATGCACTATCCACAAGAAAAAGGGACGATCTCGTAGGAATCGAGAAGAAATGAGATACTCGGGGCATGTCCCCGAGATTCTTGACGCTCGCCGATGTGGCTGAGACCTTGAACCTGACAATGTCTGCAGCGCGTTCCCTTGTCACCTCTGGAGAGCTTCCCGCGATCCAGGTCGGCGGCAAGCGCGCCTGGCGCGTCGAGGAGGCCGTGCTTGAGCACTACATTGAAGAGCAATACGCCGCCACCCGCGAGCGCATCGCGGAGCACTCCCTGTAAACGCGGCACCCCCGTCGACACGCAAGACTCCCGTTCAAGGCAGGGCACCCCCTTCCCGCTCAAGGCAGGGCAGTTTCCCACTCAAAGCAGGGCATTCCCTGCGATCGCGACATACTCGAGCCAAGGCGAAGCACTCCCTTAAGCGCGACACGCTCTGGCAATCGCAGAACACTTCCTGTGATCGCGCCCCACTCCCTGTGGGCTCTGCTCTGCTCAAACAGTCCCCAGCGCCGACTCTTCCCCAGTGAGCCCTTAGGAGCGGTCCTGCTCGAAGACCTTCCTTCCCCGCCCCTCGCGTCAGTTCGCTCAACGCCCTGCTCATAGCCTCTTTACAGCCCGTCTCCCCTCAGTACATCAAAGGAACGAACACGGCGGATCCCCGAGGTGACGAGGGCGATGCGTTGACTCGACCTACGGTCCCGGCAATCAAGCTCGTGTGTCGAGGGCGAGATGTCCAGGTCGAAGTGATCTGCGAAGACTTCACGGATGATGCCCGTATGGCGCCCCGCGTCGTGGTCGATGACGACGGGAGAGCCTTGAGTTGCAAGCCCGCGCAAGGCGCTGGAGATCCCCAGGCCTGCACGAACGCCTCCGAGGTCACACCCCGCTTTGAGGGGCCAGGCCGCCTCGATCGCTCCGAGAGGCACGAGGGATGCTCCTGAGCTCTCGCGGATCACGAGCCAGTTGCGCGTCGCGTCGAGGATTTTGCCGCTGAGTTGTTGGCCCCCTCGAAGGATCAGGGTGATGGTTTTACCGCTCGCTTGCACGATCCGGTCCGCCAGGCGCACGGACACTCGTTCGGCGTCGGCGAGTTCACCGACGAGTTCATCGTGTTCTTCGCGGCGGCGCGCTTCAAATTCAGCTTCGAGGGAGTGCAGGAAGAGTTCGAGGTCCACAGCTTCCAGAGTCGCATTCTTGGAGCGCGTTCTCCATTCCTTTGAGCAAAGATGTGCATCCCTCGCCGACAACTGAACACCCCCTTGACGAAGCAGCGAAGGCGATGCACACTGAATTCATACGAACTGATACGAACTATATACAAACGAGGTGAATCGTGGATACTTGCACAGATCGTGAGTCACGGGACCTGCGACTCACGCTGGCACACGCCTTCGTTTCAACGCCGACTTCCCTCTTCCTCGCGGCGAGCTGCGCCCGCCTTCTTCCAATGGCATCCCCAGCTCACCCCGAGTTCCTTCTCACGGCCGCCGTCACCGCATTCGTGGCGCTCATCCTTTTCCGCGCGGCCCTCGCAGCTTGGCTGGCCTTGGCGACACGACTCACTTTCCTCCCCTCAGTGCTCAGGTTCTCCTTCGGCAGAGCTGTCATGTTGATCGATTCTGGTGCCGCCCGACGCCTGGTCATCGCAGGCGCGCGCAGTTCAGCCCTCGGGCTCGCCACCCTCGGCTTCGGCATGGGTGGGGCTGCAATCGCGGCCCCACTTCCTCTTGAAACCGATAGCACCGCCAGCAACTCAGAGTCAGTGTCATGGCTGTGGCATTCGACCGATCCGGCTGAGGCTTCTCCCTCGGATCTGGGCCGTCTTACTCCCAGCCCTCAAAACAACGCCGAGCAGGCGCAGGCTCCCACTCAGGATCTTCAAACCCCCGATCACTCCCCTGAGCAGTTCCCCAGGACAGATCAGACTCACCCGCAAGATCTCACACACTCAACTCGCAGATCTGTGCCCTCCTCCACTACTGATCCCGATCCTCGCTCGACAAAGCTGCAGAGTGCTCCTCCCTCATCAGATCTCAAGTCCTCCACGGGAAGCACTTCTTCAGGAGAGGGGCCTCTTTCGTACCACGGCTCCGAACTCGACTCGCTTCAGGCTCGCGCCACACTCACCGTCGAACCCGGGGATTGCCTGTGGAGTATCGCTGAGACCCTCCTGCCTTCCGGGGCTTCAGATTCACAAATCGACGCCGCATGGCGCGCCCTGTACGCGGCGAACGCCTCTGTGGTCGGCGCTGATCCCTCGCTCATTCACCCGGGCACCGTCCTCGTCCTTCCTCAGGAGTCGAAATGAGTTCTCTTCCGATCTCAGCCACCACACCTTTACACACCCCGTCTCGCAGGATGTTCCGCTGGGACCTCAGATTCGATGTCCCTCCATCGCAACAATCAGATACTCGCGAATGGCTCAGGTCCCGTCGCACAGACGCGGGACTCGAAGTCAATGCTCCGGAAGCAGGCGCCTGGTCAGCGGGCCTCGCGCGGGCGATCATCGAATCAGTTCTCGGGCTTCGAGACAAGCGCCAACTCGAGCGTTGGCTCATCCCCTCGCTTTTCTCCGCTCTTAAACACCTGCGCTTCGACGAGGAAGTCATTGGCGTGGGTAAAAGGACCTGCCAACCAACGACGTGGAGGTTCCAAGAAGTCAATGGGGCCGTCGAATCTGCCGTCGTTGTGAAAGGAGCAAAGCGCTCCTACGCGGTCGCTTTGCGCCTTGAAGCGTTTCGAGGGCGATGGATCGCCACCGCCCTCGAAATCGCCTAACTCGAAGAAAGCCACTCCCCGTCCTGACAGGGAGCATCAGCCGCGAATCAGCGGCGCTTGCGCGCCTTCCTCGCAGCCTTTCGACGTTGCTCGCGATTGCCTCCCGAAGACGAAGGCGTCCCGGCTTGTGCCTCACTCGAGGAGTAGCGCAGATTCTGAGCCTTCTTCTGACCAAAATCTCCCATCACGGATGCGGCACGAGCCGTTCGCGCCCGCTTCGCAGCCTGAGTCTTCTCCTTCGCAGCCTTCGCCTCGGCGGCCGCCTCAGCTGCGGCAATCGCATCAAGGGCATCGGCCGAAGAGGAATCCTCCTCAGGCGAGGACTTCACTCTCAATCCCGCTGCTCCGATCCCATCTGTGAAGAGCCCCTGTTCACGAGCCTGCTCAAAAGCGCGTTCAAACTGGTGGGCGAAGCCGAAAACCTGCTGGACCGATTCTTCGCGGATCCGCTCCATCATCGCCTGGAACATCTGGGCGCCCTCGTCCTTATATTCGACGAGCGGGTCGCGCTGACCCATCGCACGAAGGCCAATACCTTCCTTGAGGTAATCCATCTCGTAGAGGTGCTCGCGCCACAGGCGGTCCACAGTCGCGATGACGACTCGCCGCTCAAGAGCGCGCATCGGCTCATCACCGAGCTGCTCGCGAGCAAGCGGATTCTCATTCAGAGCATCCTCAGCGTCCTCGTAAACCGCTTGAATGTCACCGACGAGTTCAGACACAAGATCCTCACGGACCAAGGAGGCGCGCCCGCCGTGTTCCATCTCGACCTCCTCATA
Source organism: Schaalia cardiffensis (assembly GCF_016405145.1). Classification (GTDB taxonomy): domain Bacteria; phylum Actinomycetota; class Actinomycetes; order Actinomycetales; family Actinomycetaceae; genus Pauljensenia; species Pauljensenia cardiffensis. The sequence goes on along the minus strand of NZ_JAEKIA010000002.1, from coordinate 221,461 downwards.
GGAGACCGAAGGCGGATAGTAGCCGCGCAGCGTATCCCACAAAACGTCAAGATCCCACTCTCGGGGGGCAAGACCCGCTGTCTTCTCGTTGACGATGCCGACAATGAGGGACTCCATGAAGGACTTCATCTGCGGCTCAAGGTCTTCACCCTCAAGAACGCGGCGGCGCTCCTCGTAAATGAGTTCACGCTGCCCGGTCATGACATCGTCGTATTTAAGGACGTTCTTACGGATCTCGAAGTTGCGGGCTTCGACCTGGTGCTGCGCGGACTGAATCGAGCGCGACACAATGCGATTCTCCAGGGGAAGATCCTCCGGGTAGGCACCGGACGCCATGATCCGCTGGGCCATACCCGAATTGAACAGGCGCATAAGGTCGTCTTCCATCGACAGGTAGAACCTGGATTCGCCGGGGTCTCCTTGACGGCCGGAACGGCCTCGCAGCTGATTGTCGATACGGCGCGATTCGTGACGTTCAGAACCCAGGACATACAGGCCGCCCAGTTCGCGTACCTCTTCACGCTCGGCTTCCACGGCCGCGTCTGCCTCGGCAAGGGCGAGAGGCCATTGGGCCCGGTACTCCTCAGGGTTCTCCTTCGGGTCAATTCCCTGGGAGGCGAGGTTCGCCTGCGCGATGAACTCGGAGTTGCCGCCGAGCATGATGTCGGTGCCTCGACCCGCCATGTTCGTCGCGACGGTGACGGCACCTTTACGACCGGCCATTGCGACAACCGCAGCTTCGCGAGCATGCTGCTTCGCGTTGAGGACCTGGTGCGGGATGTGCTTGTCCTTGAGGAGGCGCGAGAGGAGCTCAGACTTCTCGACCGAGGCTGTGCCCACGAGGACCGGTTGCCCCTTCGCGTGACGCTCAGCGATGTCTTCGATGATGGCCTTGAGTTTCCCGGCTTCTGTCGGGAAAACGAAGTCGGGCTGGTCGATGCGGATCATCGGACGGTTCGTAGGGATCGGGATGACGCCGATCTTGTATGTCGAGGAGAACTCGGCGGCCTCAGTCTCAGCGGTGCCCGTCATTCCCGCCCGCGACCCCTCGGGGTAGAGGCGGAAGTAGTTCTGCAAGGTGATCGTGGCGAGAGTCTGATTCTCCGCTTTGATCTCGACATCCTCTTTGGCTTCGATCGCCTGGTGCATGCCGTCGTTGTAGCGACGCCCCGGCAGGACTCGCCCGGTGTGCTCATCAACGATGAGGACTTCACCGCCGTCGACAATGTAGTCCTTGTCCAAGTGGAAGAGTTCCTTCGCCCTGATGGCGTTGTTGAGGAAACCAATGAGGGGGGTGTTCGCAGCCTCGTAGAGGTTCTCCACGCCGAGCTCGTCCTCGACTTTGTCAATTCCCGGTTCGAGGACGCCGATGGTCTTCTTCTTCTCGTCGACCTCGTAGTCGACGTCGCGGGTGAGCAGCTTCGCGATTCGCGCGAACTCGACGTACCAGCGGTTCACATCTCCCGAGGCAGGGCCGGAGATGATGAGCGGGGTGCGGGCCTCATCAATGAGGATCGAGTCGACCTCGTCAACGATGACGTAGTTGTGGCCACGCTGGACCATATCTTCGACGCGCTGAGCCATGTTGTCGCGCAAATAGTCGAAGCCGAATTCGTTATTCGTGCCGTAGGTGATGTCCGCGTCGTACTGTTTGCGCCGCTCAGCGGGTGTCTGTCCGACGAGGACGCAGCCGACGCTCAGACCGAGGAAGGAGTAGACGCGCGCCATGATGTCGGACTGGTATTTGGCGAGGTAGTCGTTCACGGTGACAACGTGGACGCCCTTACCGGTCAGTGCCCGAAGGTACGCGGGCATAGTCGCGACGAGGGTCTTGCCCTCGCCGGTCTTCATTTCGGCAATATTGCCCTTGTGGAGGGCGATGCCGCCCATGACTTGAACATGGAAAGGGCGCATGTGCAGGATGCGCCAGGCCGCTTCACGTACGGTCGCAAAAGCTTCGACGAGGATGTCGTCGAGGGTCTCTCCGTTTTCGAGGCGTTCTTTAAACTCGGCGGTCTTCGCCTGGAGTTCGGCGTCGCTGAGTTTCTCGAAGTCCTCCTGGAGGGCGTCGACCTGGCTGGCGAGTTGGTCGAGCTTTTTGAGGGTGCGGCCTTCGCCGGCTCGGAGGATCTTGTCGATCAAGGACACGGGGACTCCTGTGGTTCGTTTCCGGGGCGGTGTGCCCCGCGTGCGCCTATGCGCCGCTCCAGTTTACGGAGTTCCCAGGCTTTGTCTCGACTCGGCGCCAAAATCTCAGGGAAGAATCACGAAGACGCGTGTTTCCGCCTCCTTCAGCCAACCGGCTAAGGCCACAAGTCGGACGCCAGGCCTACACACACCGGAAGATTCAAACTTCGACCTGGGACTTCTTCAAGGATCGGAGACGCACCGTTCGACTTGTGGACCAGCGCAGGCGAAACGCCCCCGCACAAACTCGCTGACATCCCTGTTCTGATACCCCGATTATGGTTTCGGCGAGGCGTGGGGATGCCAGGTGGCACCGAAATCATATTTGGGGTCGCACGCGTGAGGACCGAGTACTCTCCAACAACCCCAATCACACTCTCGGCAGGACCGAGGGACACTCAGACCCACCGAGATCATATTTGGGGTCGTATGCGTGGGGACCGCATACTCTCCAACAACCCCAATCACACTCTCGGCAGGACCGAGGGACACTCAGACCCACCGAGATCATATTTGGGGTCGCACGCGTGAGGACCGAACGCTCTCCAACAACCCCAATCACACTCTCGGCAGGACCGAGGGACACTCAGACCCACCGAGATCATATTTGGGGTCGCACGCATGGGGACCACATACTCTCCAACAACCCCGATTATGGTTTCGGCGAGTCGTGGGGGTGCCAGGTGGCACCGAGATCATGTTTGGGGTTATTCGGCCCTTGCCCGCGCGAAACCGGGCACCGCAGCTGCCGCCGGGTACGCCGTTCTCCCTCTCAGGTTTCACCGAAATGCCCGACAAGGCCACACACTCTGCCTGACATCTCCGGCTAAGGCCACAAGTCGAACACTTGGCTTGCACACATCGGAGGATTCAAACTTCGACCTGGGCATTCTTCAAGGATCCGCGACACACCGTTCGACTTGTGGACCAGCGCAGACGGAGTACTCCACACAAACTCGCTAGTTCCCACCAGCACAACACGCCCTCGCGAGCCCCGGCGTACAAACTCGCTGGTATCCACCGGCGCAACACGTCGAACGCGGGCCTCGGCGCACGATCGCCGGGGCCCGCGTCTCATTGATGTGGTGGAGCTACACACCGTCCTATTCGACCGTGGTGTTCAAACGAAGGACGCCGTAGGTCCAGCCGTGGCGGTGGTAGACGACGCACGGCTGCTTCGTGTCCTTGTCAACGAAGAGGAAGAAGGGGTGTCCGACCATTTCCATCTGGTCGAGAGCCTCATCAACGGTCATCGGCGCAGCCTCGTGAACCTTCTGGCGCACAATGATCGGCGAATCACCGAGCTGCTCTTCGCGGGCTTCACCGACCTTGAGATCTTCGGCGGAGCGCAGATGGGCGGGAGCCTCGGGGACGGGCACTTCTTCGACAGGTGCGACTTCTTCAATCACCTCGACTTCGTCAAGTTCGCGCGGGTAGCGACGTCTGTGGTCTTTCGCGAGATCGCGCATGCGGCGGAGGCGCTCGAAGAGTTTGCCTGCGGCGATATCGACCGCTGCGTAGCGATCCGCCGATTCCGCTTCAGCGCGGATGATCGGGCCTTTGCCGTAGACGGTCAGTTCGATGCGCTCAGCGGTGTCAGCCTGCCGGGGGTTGCGCTCGTGGGTGAGTTCAACGTCGACCCGCTGCGCGCGGGGGTAGAACTGCGTGACCTTTGAGACTTTTTCCTCGACGTAGGCGCGGAAGTTCGGGTGGATTTCCGCATTGCGCGCGACGACGGTGATGTCCATATTTTCCTCCAGGGGAAGCAGGCGGGCTCCATTGCCCGCGAATCGGATGCCCGAACGCGTCATTGCCTCGGGCCGTGATCTGAGCTATCACCTCCATCCGTGCACGTCGGAGGCTCTTTCAGGAAAGGTCCCCCGCCGTGTTGGCTATGGCACGAGCATAACCCAGATTATGACCTAAGTCATAGGGATGGGGGATTCACTCTCGCGAAGACTGCGCAGGCCAAAGCCCCTGCGCACACCCTTGCGAGCTCTCGCATCGTGGCCCCAGTCGTCAGTACATCATCAACGAGGACGATCCTCCCGGGCTCAGGCAAGGGGAGGCGCGCACGCATGGACCCGATCTTCGCTTTGCGCCGTTGTGCACCCCCGACTCCGAACTGGGAGGGAGTTCCGATTCTCAATCCCACGGCCTCGACGACTCTGGCTTGAACTCCTGTTTCCCGGCTCAATCCCTGAGCGAGCCCACAAGCGAGGGCGGAAGTGACTTGGCGTCCGAACAGACGGCGTTTCCAGCTGGCAGGAGCGGGGATGACCCAGATCTCCGTGCCCTTCGCCAAGGCGAGCCGCTCTTTTCGCTCCGCATTATCTCTGAAAGCTCTTCGGCCCAATCGCGCGTCTCGCTCCTCTTGTACGCGCCCCTTCCTGTGGGAACACCTCGCATCTCGGGCAAATCCTGCATCTTGAACAGAACCCGTGTCTTGGGCAAATCCTTCATCTTGGGCAGAGCTCGCGTCCTGGGCAGAGTTCGCGTCCTGGACAGAGCCCGTGTCTTGCGAAAAAACCTCCCCCTGGACGGATCCTGCGTCTTGGGCAGAACCCTCATCTTGGGCAGATCCAGCGTCTTGGGCAGATCCAGCGTCTTGGGCAGATCCAGCGTCTTGGGCAAAAGTCTCTCCCTGAGTAGAGCCCACGCTTTGCGCCAAGGCTGAGGGCACCCCGATTTTGAGCATGCGCCCCAGTTCCCGACCGAGAGTCATTCCCGATTGTCGTAGGAGTTCTTCAGGGTCGAATGAGGGGGAATGCTTCGCCGACACGATGAGACCTCGCCTCCGCCCCTCATATGCTCCCCCGTCAAGCAGAGGAATATCCGAGATGGCGAAGAGCTCCGGCATTTCAAGACTTCCCCAATGACAAGGGGCCTCAACCTGCTTTGCGCACTCCGTACACACCACCTCATCCCAAGCTCCACATCCTGCGCAGCGAGTCGGAAGGAACAGATTCGCAGCTTCTCGCACAAAACCGCCACTTCTTCCAATCCACATGCGCCTAGTGTCAAGGGAAGCACCCTCATCTTTACCCTTCCCCTTCGTGAAGCTGTGCAGAAAAGAGGAACCTCCGCTCCTGTGGATTCTTCAGCCCGGGTAGCGAATATCGACGAGGCCCGAAGGCATGTCCTGCCATAGCGCCCCCGAACGGCAATGAAGTGTGCCCGTATGAGTCCTCGTACACACATTGCCCGGGCCCGAGCCCGCGCTGATCTCCTCAGCGCCCTCAGGCGCAGAAGATGCAGTCAAAAACCCTCCGAGTTGTACTTCGGCGAGTTCAACACTCCCCGTCCCGTCCTCGTTCTGTTTGCGGCGCAGCACCACGAAAGCATCTGTGCCCGCCCAGGAGGCGTCCTCGACCATCGAGGCAATTCCCTCGATGACACTGAGCGAGCTCAGCGAAGTGGGCTTGCCTTGTCTATCTCTCACAATCGTCGCGATCATCAAAGACTTATCCGAATGATCCGCTCCGATGAGCAGAGCTCGAGCACCATCAGGAGATACAGCAACGCGGGAAAAGAGAGAACTCGGATCAAAGCCGGAGATTTCAAGGACCTCACCTTGAGAAGAGACGGCCGCAAGCCCACCCCCTTTGGCAGACCATGTCCACCCGAAACGATCAATCGAAGGAGCCCCTCCGCCCCCCACTGAAACCCTGACCTGAGTCGCGTCCTCTTCGATCCTCTCGACGACCAGCTCTTCTCCTTCACGCCAGGCGAAAAGCTCCCGGTCAACGGGCGACATCGAGGGGTGACGAGCCCCCTCCGCAGGAGGAGTCGACAGGGGCAGTGACATGAGCTTCGTCGCGTTCAAGGTCCCGATCGCCCCAGACAGCATTCCCAAACGTGTATCAAGCAGGTACGAGGGATCCTTCAATGGGGCCGCATCCTTCAACTCAACATCGGAGACAAGAATCTCGACCTGGGTGATCGAGGGGCTTTGTTCCAAGGTCGAGGTGATCTGCCAGACGAGGAGATCTCTGGCCGTCCCCTCTGGAGGAACAGGACCTTCCACATGGACTTTCGCGATGCGATCCGTAACCTCCACTGGCGCGGAGGGCACGGTAGTGCCTGCGGGGATCGCATTGCTCACCGCATCCGCCACAGCATTGGAGGGACCTTCGACGAGGCCTTCGATCAGGTGGGAGGCGAGACGGCGGGAGGGCAACCAACGAGGATCTGCAATAAGGGCATCGCCGGAGTGGGCCGGGAAGTACAGATTCACCCGCTCATAGGAAGCAAGAAAGGACGCTTTAGAGACGATGAAAGAATCCTGCGGAGCGGAAATACGCCACTGCCCCGATTCCTTCACCAGGGACAGTGTCTGGGAGATCTGTGAAGATTCTGCTCGCGACAAGACGCCCGAGGCATCAAGGGATGCCACGGGCACAGCGGAGATGCTCACCTCGGCCGTGTTCTCCCCTGCGGGTGAGGAGAGCGTGAGAGTAGGCCGACTTGCCGTGTCGTAGATGAGGACTTGCTGCTCGGGATGCCAGCGCTGCGATGAATCGGAGCTGAGGAAAAGACGAGCCGTGGCGAAATCATCATTCGCCCCTGCAGCGCAAGCAAGAAGGAAATCCGAGACTAGGGTCATTGGATCGGAGTTCCTCGCGGGACCATCCGCGGACAGTTCCACCGGGTTCGTCGTATGCGCAGAAACATCGAAAGGCGCAGGTTCAGAGGCCTTCGGCAAAGAGGTGCAAGCCGCAGCGAAGAGGGCGAGCACGAGCAGCGAAACAAGGATCAGAGGGCGCCCTTTCATCAGTCCTCCCACAGTTTCAAAGGTTCGGAACGTACCTGATCGCCAGCCTTCTTCGGCAGGGTCATGAGGAAGGAAGCACCGTGCCCAAGCTCTCCGAAGGCCTCAAGTATCCCCCCGTGGAGAGCAACGTCCTCGGCCGCGATCGACAGGCCGAGCCCGGTTCCCCCGCTCGTGCGTTTACGCGAAGCGTCAGCTCGGTAGAAGCGGTCGAAAACGTGGGCTGCGGTTTCAGGACTCATTCCGACCCCATAGTCCCTCACTCGAACGGCGACATCCGTATCGGATTGTCCGATCGTCAGGTCCACGGGCCCGCCCTCGGCGAACTCGAGGGCGTTGACGAGCAGATTGCGTAAGACCCGCTCGATCCTGCGGTCATCAATCGCCACAGCGCAGCGCTCTTCACTGCCTCCCAAACGGACCTCGACTCCGAGGCGCTCAGCAAGCTCCGCGTTCATGGCGACAACCTTCGCAACAACCTGACGCAGATCAATGACCTCAGCTGCGAGGTCGGCGGAGCGGGCGTCGTGGCGGGAGATCTCCAAGAGGTCGGTGAACAGCGAATCCATGCGTTCAGTCTGCTCATGCAAGAGCTCAGCCGAACGCTTGGCCATTGGGGGCAGGGCCTCGCGATGATCCCAAATCACCGAATCCGCCATGCGGATCGTCGTCAAGGGCGTGCGCAGCTCATGGGACACGTCCGAAACGAAGCGCTGCTGCAGGCGCGACAATTCGTCATACTCTTGGATCTTCTTCTGCAAAGACGAGGCCATCTCATTGAAGGCGATTGAAAGATCCGCCATCTCATCTTCTCCGCGAACTTGCACGCGAGCCTCAAGATCACCAGCAGCCAGGTGCTTGGCAGCCTCAGCTGTTCGACGTACGGGCCGCAGGATCGAGAAGAGGAGCCAAAACGCTCCAATCGGTAGGCCAATGAGAATCGGCAGCGCCACCGCGAAGAGGACGCGAATCACCATTTTGACCTGACGCTGATCAGAGGCGAGGGAATAGATGATGTACAGCTCGTGCTTACCCGCCCTCGGCAATTGGACGACTTGCCCGACGAGAATGCCGGGAGCGTCTTCCTCATCCACCATGGGGATCGCAACGGATTGCCACTGGGGTCGGCCATCTTGGCGCACAGCAGTGCGCATTCTCTCGCTGATGAGCAGGTCCGTGGACCCATCGGTGATCTGATTGATGCGGAAACTCGAATGAGCATCCGGGGAACGCAAGAGGACGACTGAGACCGCTCCGGCTCCCGCGGCGGAGGAGTTGATTGTTGAAACGACTTGTCGGGCGGTCTCTTGAACCTGGTCCGGAGTCTGCGCGGTCGACTGATCGAAGACCGTCTGAGCAGAAGAGAAGCGCAACGCCGCATCGTCGAGGATCTGAGTGCGCCGCGACTCAAAAGTGGAAGTGCGAAGCTGAGCGGAGACGAGAAGTGCGAAGACCGTGATGACCGCGAGCGCAGCGACAGTGATCGCGAGGGCGGAACGCAAGGAGAGGGAGGAGCGAACGGCTCTGGCTGGAGCGGAGGCTTGGACGCGCCGATACAGGCGTGTGCCTTTGATTCGCGCGATCCCCAGGGTGAATGCGCGCAACAGCTCATCTGCCCATTTACTCCTCCCCCGCCTTCCCTTGGTCGAAACCTTCGGGGTTTCGCAAGTTCCTTCTACAGGCTGAGGCTCAGCGGCGCCCGGGGTTTGGGGGGATGCACCTCCCGAGGACGATGTTTTCGCAGAGGAGTCCTCCGATTCGTGGGGGCCGTGACGGCCAGCAGATGGTTCAGGCTCCGGTTCCCGCACGATACCCGACTCCCCTCACGGTGATGACGACTTCGGGCTTATCTGGATCTCGTTCAATCTTCGACCGCAGTCTTTGCACGTGAACGTTCACAAGGCGCGTATCGGCGGCGTGGCGGTAACCCCAGACTTTCTCGAGAAGTTCCTCGCGGGAAAAGACTCTCCAGGGGGCGCGCCCCAGGGCGACGAGTAAGTCGAATTCGAGGGGAGTCAGGAGGATCTCTTCGCCGCCCCGGTGGATCGTATGCCCGGACACGTCGATGACAAGGTCGCCGAGGACGAGGCGTTCGTCGACGGCCTCTTCTCGTCCTCGCAGTCTTGCTCGGACACGGGCGACAAGTTCCTTGGGTTTGAAAGGCTTCGGAACGTAGTCATCGGCTCCGGCTTCGAGGCCAGCAACCACATCAGCAGTATCCGTTCGAGCAGTGAGCATCACGATCGGCACATCGGATTCCTTACGGATCCTGGTGCAGATCTCAATCCCATCCATGCCCGGGAGCATGACGTCCAAGAGGATCAGGTCCGGGTTCTCTTGATGGAAGACGTCAAGAGCTTGCACGCCATCTGAACAGGTCGCGACATCAAAGCCCTCAGATCCGAGCACGATTCCGATCATCTCGGCCAGTGCAAGATCGTCGTCCACCACGAGAATGCGTGAATTCATGCACTAAATCGTGTCACGATTCGATCACGGATGGGGCCCGACCCGCTGCACTAGAGACAACCAGGGCTTGTCATCAGGGTCTTCACCCTGGATACTTCGCTGATTTCTTGGGACAATACGCAAGTCCGATGACGAAAGGCCCATTCGATGACTACTCCGCCACCCGGGGGATTCCCCTCCTACTCCTCTGCGCCTCAGCCCCCTGTTACTCCGGGAAACGGGGGCGGCTGGCAGGGTGCGGATACCCCTTCGGCGCAGACCTGGACTCCCGCAGGAGCACCCGAATCCGCATGGACGCAGCAAGGGAACTGGGGGGTTCCGCCTCTTGCGAAGGATGCGCTTCGCCCTGTGATCCCTTTCCGTCCTCTTGGGCTCGGCGAGCTTTTCAGCGGTGCCATCGAGATTCTTCGTTTCGCTGCGGCTCCCCTCTTTCTCATTCCCCTCGTCCCGATGCTCATTCTTGGCGTATTCGAAGGGTTCATGACCTATTGGAGTTTCTCTTCTTTGGATTCCTTTACAAGGCAGCTCAGCTATGCCTCCACTGATGATGTTCCCCGTATTCTCAGCGGTTTCTTCCTTCCCCTGTTCTCTGGTCTTTTCATCAGTGTGGCCCTGATGGGAATCGTGAGTTTCCTGGTGATGGGGCCTCTCTACATCATCTCTTCAGATGCTGTTATCCGCAGAAAAGTGGATGTCCGTGAAGCCTTCAGTCGTTTCTGGCCCAGGCTCATCCCAATGATCGGCACTGCAGTCCTGTTCACCCTCATGAGCTTCGCGATTATTCTGCTCGCGTCCGGAATCGGAATGCTTCCCATGATCGGGATCATCGGGGATGTCATCAATGACGTTGAGGTCACTCCGGGGCGGATCGGAGTGATAGTCCTCGTCACCTTGCTGTGCACGCTTGTCGCTTTCCTGAGTCTCGTGTTCGTCCAGATCCGTTTCCTCTATGCCTACCCGGCTTGTACCCTCGAGGGTCTCGGGCCTCTTCCGGCTCTCAAACGTTCATGGGAGCTCACCAGAGGGGTCTTCTGGAGGACTCTTGGACGTTATCTCCTCGTTTCTGTCGCAATCGGGGCGTTGACGAGTATCTTGTCTTCCCTTTTCAGGCTCTTCTTCTTCGGCGCCCCGGATCTTTCTCTCGCCTTCTCCGCTGTTCTTTCGGCGCTCATATCGGCTCTGACAATGCCCCTCCTTGTTTCCTTCTTAACCCTCATGTACACCGATGAACGCATGCGACGTGATAATTTCGGGGTCATCCTCGAGCAGGCATACAGGACTCGCCTCAGCTAAGTTCCGAGGCCGAGCGTTCTGCCTGACTTTCCGCGCCTTACATAGGCCGAGCCTCCTGTCTAAGCTTCCGCGCCCTGTGGTGGAGACCGGGCCTCTTGTTAGCTCGTCCGTGCCCTGCAGGATGAGTCTCGACCGGATGAATGGGAGAGGACGCATCGCAGCGCGGGGATGCATGACACAGGGATGGGGTATAGAGCGGGTTCCTTAGACGCCTGTTCTTCTCAAAGAGGCGCTCGTTCTTGGCTCTGCTCTTTCCGAGGTGATGTGTCAGTCTCGGGTCTTGGCCTCCGTCTTTGCTGAGCGGGAGCTTCGCTCCGAGGCCCTGTCCTTCACCTTGTCCTTCACTTTGAGGCCAGCGGATCTTGTGCCAGAGGCCCTGACATTCGCCTGCCCGAGGCCCTGAGTTTCGCCTACCCGAGGCCCTGAGCTCCACCTGCGTGGAGGTCTGCCCAGACACCGTCCGTGATCCGGCGCCCCAGACCCCCGAGGTTTACCTGCGTGGAGGTGCCCTTTGCCCTCTTGCCCCTTCTCCTTTTCGAGGGGAACGACAGCCTCAGTCGTCGCTGATCACCGTGAAGCGTGCGCGGCGTTTGGCGTAGGACGAGTTCGGGTCAAGGGGGCTGGAAGTATCCGGCTCCTTCTTCGATGCGAAGGGCCCTCGTTCCGCTTCCCTCGCAGCAGGTCGGATCGCGCCCGAAGACTGCGTAGGGGTTTCAGGGGCAGCATGGCGTTGCGTTTCCGCAGCGCGCCTGACCGCATCGACGAGGGCGAGAAGGTCATCGCCCGAGGGAGGGGCCGGCTCGAAGTTCGTCACGAGACGCACAACCTGCCAGCCTTTTGGCGCGGTGAGGTGCTCTGCATGGTGATCGCACAAATCGTAAGCGTTCGGTTCGGCAAAGGTCGCGAGCGGCCCCAAAACGACTGTGGAGTCCTGGTAGTCGTAGGTCAAGGTCGCGACTGCGGGGCGTTGGCACCCGGGCTTTGAGCAGTGTCTTGCCGAAATCACCCCACCAGGGTACGGCACTTTCTGCTCGGGAGAGATTCTCACCCCAGGTGCAAGCCTCAGGGTTCGTGCTCGGAGCGAGGGCGGGCGCGTTCGATCCAGCTAGCGTCGAGCAGATGCCCAGCTGCCCCTACGCGCAGTTCCACGCCTCCTCGGGCAAAGGCCCAGCTGTCGGCACGCTCAGTTCCAGGCCTCTTCGGGTACGGGTCGATCTTCAGCCCCGCACGGACGCGTCCTCCTCAGTCGCGAGCCTGAATGACCTAGGCTTGGCAGGTGCCTTCCCTCTCCCGCCATCCTCGACGCGATCCTCATGGCCGCGGCCCTCGCGGCCCCCTCTTCTTCCCCGGAACGCCCGCGTGGAAAACCCGCAGGGAGAACTTCGATGCGCTCGCGACCTCACTGATCGTCGATCTGGCGAAGAAGTGGCCTGCCGTGTACACGATCGAATTCGCCACTGAGGATGTGCCCCCTTCAGATCCTGCACCTTGGGAAGACCATTCGGAGGTGCTGGGACGAGTCTTCCACGCGGATCGACGCCGCGGCTTGAAAGACAGGATCGTCGTATATCGCCTACCGATCGTTTTACGTTCACACGACGATGTTCCCCGCACGCTCCGCAAGGTTCTCGTGGAGCGCATCTCGCGGGTCCTGGCGATCCCGCCCGATGAGCTCGAGGAGGAGCTGCGCTAAAAGCCCCGAGCGCGTCTTCTGGAATGGAGCGGCTTTCGCCCTCAGGAGGGGAGCGGCCTTTGCCTTCGGGAGGGGAGGGAGAAAGGGATCCAGAGAATCCCCCACTCCCCCAGGCTTCCTGAAAGGCCACTCCCTCAGGCTTCCGGAACGGGCACTACAGCCCGTGCAGGATTCCTGCAAGGCCACAACGGCCTTATGTTTTCCCGATAGGCCGATCAGGGTTCGACGCTGACCTGGGCTTCCCTTGCGATCAGACCAGCGGTTCCCACCGGCCAACTCGCATGCACCGTCCCATTGGGCGTCACCGCCTCAATGAGCAGGGCCGCTCGAATCGGCGTATTCGCGCTGATCGAAGCGTCTGCTGAGGGAAGATCAAGGATCGTTGATCTGCCTTCGAGGAGTTCGACTCGCTGTCCTGCGACCTCGATACTCGCGCTACCTGCGCCCGCGCTTTGGGGCAGGGCGATCATGAGTTTCGCCGTCCAAGACTCCATTCCACTTTCGGTGTGCACGGAAGTCTGGCGCCTTGTGGACATGCTCATTTGGGAGGCCACGAGCCTGCCAAGTGTTTCGGCCCCCGGGATCTTCGCGGAGGTGAAGGGCTTTGAGGGCAGGGATGTCGACAGGAGGCGCCAGGGGGTTGTCGAAGTGGGGAATGCTCCCCCCTTCCATGTTCTCTCGACTGCCACGATCATCGCCTGCTCGGATTCGAGTTCGAGCGCAGCCTCCTTTGCGGATGCCCCATCGAGGGGGATGGCGAGGACCGTTCCCGCGTCAACGGTGATCTCCTCTTCAGTGAGGGGTTTTTCTTCTTCGGCCCCCAGAATCGTGGCGCGCACGGTGGCGGGCTCCTCGCCGGGCACTGCGATGCGCAGAGTCGCTGACTCTTCTCCGCCGACGCCGAGGATCATGGCAGAGTTCGTGGGAGTACTCGCCGAAGTCCAGGTCGTTCCTTGTGGGACTTCCCCGTCGAGGGCGGAAAGTTGAGCGAATGCGGCGACTCCGGCGCCTTCAGCCTGGATGCGAAGAACAAGATTGTCCTCATCGGCGAACCAGCCGAGTGGGAGCACAGGGAGCGAAGAATGCGCCGGAACAGTCAGGGGCTGCGCTTGGGCGGCGAGCGGACCTGCGGCCCCCATCGCGCTGATCGTCACCTTGGAAGGGAGCGGCGAGGGGTTGGACAAAACGAGGACGGCGTCTGAGCCGAGTTGCGTCGACCCCAAGACAATCCACTGGTCCGTGAGCGGGGCAGAACAGCCGGTCGCCGACAAGCCGAGGAGTTCACCGCCGCTCTGGGCAGCGAGGATGAATCCGGAGGGAAGTTCAAGGTGCGCACCTTCAGGTGCTTTCACGACGAGTTGACTCAAAGGCTCGTCCCCTGCACCCAGCCCTGTCGTGGACCAGATGGCACCAGGGTTGGCAGCTTCCTCGGGTTCAAAAGGATCGAGGATCCCCGGAGGGCATGCGAGCACCGCGGAACTCGGTTTCACGCTCATGACAGGAGCGTCGAAGCTGCGCAGTTCTTCGGGAGGCGGAAAGAGCCCCGGCGCACCCACTACACCGAGGAGTCCGAGCGCGAGGGCGAGGGCAAGCAGAGCGGGCAGGGAGGATCTCATGCTCGTCTCCTCCAGGGGATCGCTAAGAGCGCGGCAAGGGCGAGGGCGCCAAGGGTGAGGATCTTCCAAGGCAGAGCCCAGATGCTCTCGTGAGTGATGAGGAGGTCTCCCGAAGCCTGCTCGAGGGTGAAGGCCTGGCTCCATCCGCGAGCAAAGGCCTCAAGAGGCTGAGCGTTAAGAGTTGCTTTCCATCCGGGGTCGAAGCGTTCAGCGAGAACAATCTGTCCTTTCGATCCTTCCGGTAGGTCACCGGAGACGCGAAGAGCGCCTGAGTCGAGGTTCGTCCATGTGTGCCCGTCGATGATTCTTGCGCGAGCCGTGTGCATGGAGTCGAGGTGAAGCCTCCACAGGGAACCAGCATCGGTGTCGCCGACTTTTTCCAGTCCGGGCGCTCGATCGAGGGCATCACTCATTGCCTTCAGTCCTGCAGATTCCGGGCGGATCAAGATCGTGTCGACACCATGATCGGCGAGGGAACGGACCGTGGCCTCATCGGGGTAGACGACGAGGGTAAGGGCGAGTTCAGCCAATTCGCTGCTCGCCGGATCCATTGCATCGCCGTGAAGTTGTGCTCGCAGATCCTGGGCGCGGGTGATCGGCGTCGAGTCAAGGAAGGAGGGGCCTTGGCCTCGCCAGAGTCGAAGGCTCAAGGTGCTCACTTCAGCATCAGAGTCGAGGACGAGGACGCGCCCACCTCTGGTCGAGGCTTGGGCTTGGGCGCTGACCACGGAGACGAGGTCCGTGGAGGCGCTGAGTGTCGGGGAGGCCAGGCGCTGCGAGGTCGAAGCGGAGGCTTGTGCGTCATGTTCGAGGATGCGCTCAAGGATCGGAGCGGTCCCAGACACGAGGAAAAGCAGCGATGCGAGGGCTGCGAGAAAGGAGAAGGGCCGCATGGCCTTCGAGTTCCAGGCGGGCGAACTCGGGGCGGCTTTGAGGGCAAGTCCGATCAGTCCGAGTGAGCCGATCGACACTGCAGGTGCCGACCATGCGGTCAACACCTGCGTCCCTTCCACTCCCACGTCACAGCGCGACAGGGCTGCGCCTCCTGAGAGGGCGAGCGCCGTGCAGCAGATGACAAGGGGCAGCCCCCGGCCTCGTTCATGCGGGGAAAGGAGGATAGCGAACAGGGCCGCGAGGAGAAGAAGGGCTCCTGGGATGAGCGAGAGAGCAAGGACCTCCACGCGCGAGATCTGAGTCGGCAGGCCCAGGAGGGCTTGCCACGCCACAGGCTCCAGGCTCGGCGCATCAGGTCCTGAGGGGCTGAGGAGAGCCCGCCATGCGAAAAAGCGGAAAGCAGAGAAGATCGTCGGAGCGATGAGGAGAGCTGCGGGCATGAAGGCCGCGAGTGCTCCCCATCTGGCGCTGCCGCGCCGCCACAGGATGATCAGGGCAATCATCAGGGGAAGGATCGCCCAGGGGACGCATGCCACCATGGCAGCACCGACGACAGTGAAGCGGGCAAGAGCACCGGAACGCAGGTTCTCAGGAGCGTCGATCGTTCCCCGGGCCCCTTCGAGGCGCAGGGGTGTGCGAGGGGCTGCGAGGCTCAGCCACGCGGAGGCAGCAAGGGGCACCAGCACGTGGAAAAGGGCCGGAGCCAAGCGCCCCTGGCTCTGTGAGAGAGTCAGGGCGGGAAGGACCGACCATGCGAGCGCCCCAGCGCCGCGAAGAGCAGGCGAAGAGGTGAGACGAGAAGAAAAACGCCACGCGCTCGCCGCTGCAAGTGGCGCAAGGAGGAAGAGCAGGTAGCGAGCGAAGCTCGTCGGCGTGATGCCAAGGAGGCTCAGAGGATAGGCGAAGAGTGCGAGCACAATGAGCAGGGGGTCGGCAACTCCGATGCGCCCGTCCCCTCCGGGCACCCAGTTCGACCAGGTGCTCTCCCACAGGCCTTGGCCGCTGGCGGGCAGTGCGCGCCATGCTCCACCTGCAAGAGTCCCGTTCATTCCCCACCAGCGGCCCAGGGCGAGCAGGGCCGTGAAGAGGAGGACGAGGAGGAGTATGCGCCGGGATTTCACCCGATGGGCGCGCGCCGACTCGATGAGGAGAGGATCGACATTCTCATCCTCGGGCGCAAGCGCTTTCGCGAGGTCTCGGCGCCGTTCCCGAAGTTCTCGTCCACTCGATTCCAAGCCCCTCAGAGCTTTCGTGGGAACTTTCGAGGCGCGCGCCTGGATGCGGCGCGCTTTGAAAAGCGCGGGCGTCTTCCTCAGAGCCTGCGCCCATGCACAAAGCTCTGCTCCGGCCAGGTGGGAGGCTCCGCTGCTTAAACGCCCAAAGGCGCGGATCGGCGACCAGATCGCGAGCCAAAGCATGAGGAGGGGGAGCAGGGGCGCGGGCGTTGCTTTCGCCCAGTTGTAAATCTGGGCGAAACGCCTGGCTGCAAAACTCGCGTCTTGTGGATCGTGGGCGGGGTGAGATTTCGCTGCGTTGAGGAGGGGAAGATCAGAATTGTCCTCCTCTCCCCCGCTTCGGAGTGCCTCTTTCTCGTGCCCTTGGGGGAAAAGTGCGAGGCGGGCGTGACGGATTCGTGCTTTCGGGGCGACGACAACCCGGTATCCCGCGAGGTGGAGGCGGCGCCCGAAGTCGAGGCCATCACCGAAGGGCCCGAGCACCGGGTCGATGCCGCCGACGGCGTCCCAGGCCTCGGGGCGGATGAGGGCGCCTGCGGTGCCTGCTGCGAGGAGATCACTTGTGGAGTCGTACTGGCCCTGGTCGATTTCTCCCGGGCTGATGCGTTCCAGACGACGGGCGCTCCTCGTGGCGTGAATGCCGAGTTCCAGGAGCTGTGTGCCGTCCATGCTCATCTGTTTAGCGCCGACGAAGCCGATGGTGCGTCCACGGTCCGCGACTTCCCACAGGGCGCGCAGGCATGAGGGTTCGGGAATGGAATCGTCGTGGAGGATCCACCACCAGCGTGCCGCAGCGAGCTCGGGAGAGCTATCGCGAAGCTGCTGGATCGCAGCCCCGAGGTTGGCAGCCCCCGGTGTGGGGACGCTGCGCACATCCAGGTTTCCCGGAGTTTTCAGGGTGGCCTCTTCTGAGCAGTCGAGGAGGAGGATGTGATTGGGTTGCAGTGTTTGACTTGCCGCAGCTAAGAGGACGGAGTCAAGATGCGCCTGCCGATCGCGGGCAACAACGAGGGCGACGACGCCAGAACTCACGAGAACCCTCAGCCCGCCGAGCGGCGGAGGCGTCGGCGTTCGCGTTCAGACAGGCCACCCCAGATGCCGAAGCGCTCATCATTGGCGAGAGCGTATTCCAGGCATTCCTCACGGACTTCGCAGGAGTGGCACACGGCCTTCGCCTCACGAGTCGAGCCTCCCTTTTCGGGAAAGAATGCCTCCGGGTCGGTCTGTGCGCATAGGGCATGCTGCTGCCAGGCAAGCGGGCCGTCGGCGCGCGCAAAGAAGTCGGCATCAGATGCGTCGGACCACGCGATCGGTCCGTCACCGAAGATGTTCCACACCGTGCCGTCTCCTCAAAGTTTTGTGTCGATATGAGAATTACACGCGTGTCATACGCATTAGTCAAGCCGGTTGGAGTAAATGAGAAAATTCCACACACCCCTTGCACATGGCTCGTTTCCATGCTGAAGGGCCTCATTCGCGCTGGTAGATACAGCTCAAGCGTGAGCGAAACGACTAGTGTGCACCCATGACCTCTCTTCGCGCACTCTTGAGCACCCTCGCCTCTCAGGCCGGCCCCGTCTTGACCGTGTACTCGAAAGAACGGGTCGAGTTCAACGGTCCGGTCCTGGCCCGATGGTTCTCAAAGATCTCGAACCTGTTGAGCGAAGAGCTCGGCGCGGATCTTTTCGGCGAGGGCGAGGCACACAGCGGGCGTTTCTTCATCCGTCACGAGCTCTGGCAAGAGATCGTGTGGACCGTCCCTCTGCTTGCACTGGGATGGACGCGCCTTGGATCACTCGAGGAGGCGGCCCCGGGCGATCTCGTCCTCGTTTCCACCATTGACGAGGACGCCCTCGCGGCTTGCGAGTCGGGGGCGACTGTTCTGGCTCAGCCGCGCGAATACTTGGCGTTTTCGTGGAGGGGCGATCCTCTACCCACTGGGATCCTCGATGCTCTCGCCGAAGTGATGGCCCAGCCCGATCTGCTCATCGGCGCCCCGACGGGCGCACTATTGCCCCTCGAGGAGGTCTTCGAAGTTGTGGATGAGAGTGAGGGCATGAAGGGTGTGCGGATTGGGCTCTACGCGAAGGCCGAGGAGGCTCTGGTGCATCTGATCGGAGCCTGGAGGCGCGCAAGCGGAGTCGTGCTCATCGATCCCGATCACTACACCAAGACGGAGGCTGAGAAGGTCAGTGCGAAAGAGGGACAGATCCTGTGGATCTGAGCACGTGAGGGGGCGGTGAGACGAAGGCTGAGTTCCCGAGCCTACGAGCGAGGGGCAGACTCACCTGACAAGAAAGCACCGTCGAAGCGAGTTGATGCACGAAGAAGGGCGCCTCACCACAAGGCCTCTCAGGTGCTCCAGGCCTCAGTGCGTCCCGAATTCAGCTCGCACGGTGCGGCGCAGAGCCTCATCGATCGCGAAGGGGCGCTCAAAGCCGCTCTCTTCCAGTGCCTTGGTCGCCACGATCGTCGAGGCGGCGAACTTGCGGATGCGAACTGAGGAGATCGGCAGGGGGCGTCGGATGAGCACTGCGAGCGCGTCAAAGGTGTAACCGCCGACAAGCCCCAACCACAGGGGGAGCCGCAGACCTTGGAAGCGGTGCCTGTCGAGGGCCGAACGAATCGTCGTCACGAGTTCGTTCGTCGTCAGGTCCGGCTTATCCGCGTAGTTGAAGAGCTGATAGGCGTGGGAGTTCTCAACCTGATCCGCGAGGAAGGCCGCCACATTGCCGACATAGGCTATGGATTTACGGTTCGTCCCGTCGCCGACGCTGAGGAACTTGCCACTGTGGATCTGGCGCATGAGGGTGTAGACATTCCCCCGATTCTTCTCCCCGAAGATCACACAGGGGCGCACGATCGTCAGGTCTGCGCCTGTTTCCTTCTGCCAGGCGCGGAACACCTCCTCTGCGGTGAGCTTTGAGCGCCCATACTCGTTGAAGGGGTTCACCGGGTCGGTCTCAACCGACTCGCCCGCATCGAGGCCGTAGACGGCAACCGTGGATGTGAAGACGATTCGGGAGATCCCGCAGGCTCGCGCCACCTCAACGGTATTCTTCGCGCCCCCGACGTTGACGCTGTCGTAAAGGGAAAGTGGACGCACATCATCTCGGTGCTGAGCTGCGAGATTGACGATCACATCACAATCGCAACCGACGGCGGTGAAAGCCGCGAGATCACGGACGTCGCCTTGGGTGGTGATTTCTGCGAAGTCGGGGTTGATCACCAGGTCGTAGCAACGCACCTCGTGTCCTCGGCTTTGGAGTTCGGGGATGAGTCGCGACCCGACGAAACCGCTTCCACCGGCAACGAGTATCTTCATTCTTCTCACCACAATCCGAGGAGTTCCATCAATGCCAGCACGATCCGATCACGCTTTCTGCGGCGCAGGTGTCGACAGTGCCACGCCAACCGTACCCGGTTGGCGATCCCCTTGCCCTGAAGGAGGCTCAATGTCTGATCCATGTCAGCGCTCAAGCCAGGCTCGGTGGTGACAGCGCGCGCCGTCCTCGCCATCAATGCGAATTGCTCACGGTACCAGCCGGTTCCCAGCATCGCTGCGCGGGTTCGTGCCGCCCCGAGCCCGGAATTCGCCCCCATGTCATTGGCCTCATGTTGACGGTAGGCCAGGGTCGGCGTCGAATCAATGTGCCACTTCATCATGTGCGCACGAGCAAGGGTATAGAGCAGCCAATCATGGAAACCCACGGCATCGGTGTCGACCACCCCGGAACGCAAATCCTTTTGCAATTGCGCGAAGGCCTGTGGAGTGAACACGTAGGTCGAGCCTGGGCCCGGGGACTGGCAAACGAAGTCGAGCCTGCGCTCAGGGAAATCCTTGCGCAAGATCTTCTTCGTCCCATCCGGATACAAGGCGTCGATTGACGAGGAGACGGCGTCGAAGGGGCCCTCGCGCAAGATCTTCACCTGTCGGGCGAGACGCCCCGGGTACCAGATGTCATCTTGATCAGCGAGGGCGACGTACTCGTCTTCTTGAGCGGAAGCAGCGGCAATGATGTGGCAGAAGTTCTGCGCCGATCCTCTCTTGCCCGTACGAGCCTCGAGAACGCTGACCCCTCGATCTTCAAGGATTGTGAGAGTGTCGTCCGTCGAGCCGTCATCGCTGGCGAGGATCCTCACCTCGACCCCGCTTTGAGACAAGATGGAGTCGATCTGTTCTGCGATCCACTGACCACCGTTGTAGGTGGCCATGAGGACGAGAACACGAGGACGCGAGTGATGCGCAGACATGGGCTCTGCCCCCACCGATCAGTGCCCCTCCGCCGCGTACTTGGCTTCAACGGCTTCCTTGAGAGGAGCCCACCACGCCTCGTTGCGCGTGTACCACTCGATGGTGTCGGCCAGGCCCGAACGGAAGTCGGTGAAGCGCGGCGACCAGCCGAGTTCCTCGCAGAGCTTCGTGTTGTCGATCGCGTAACGCAGATCATGACCGGGACGATCCGCGACGTGGTCGAAATCATCGGGGGCGTAACCCATGAGTTCGTTGAGGATCATCACGACATCACGGTTGTTGGTCTCCCCATCGGCGCCGATCAGATAGGTTTCACCGATTCGGCCGCGCATGAGGATCTCCCACACTGCCGTGTTGTGGTCGCGCACGTGGATCCAATCGCGAACATTCAGGCCGTCTCCGTACAGGCGCGGGCGGACGCCGCGCAAACGGTTCGTGATCATGCGGGGGATGAACTTTTCAATGTGCTGGTAGGGGCCGTAGTTGTTCGAGCAGTTCGAGATCGTCGCCTCAACACCGAAGGAACGCACCCAGGCGCGCACCAATAGATCAGACCCCGCCTTCGAGGAGGAGTAGGGAGAGGAGGGGTTGTAGGGGGTCGTGGGAGTGAACTTCGCCGGATCGTCGAGTTCGAGATCGCCGTAGACCTCATCGGTGGAGATGTGGTGGAAGCGCACCTTGTGGCGGCGCACGGCCTCAAGGAGGGTGTAGGTGCCGACGAGGTTCGTCATGATGAAGGGCGAGGGGTCGTTGAGGGAGTTGTCATTGTGCGACTCGGCGGCGAAGTGAACAACGGCGTCCGAGCCCGCGACAACGGAATCGACGAGCTCGGCATCCGCAATATCCCCCTCGACGATCTTCAGGCGCTTCGCCTGCTCCTCGGTGATGTCGCTGAGCGAGCCGCGATTACCGGCATAAGTGAACTTGTCGAGGACGACGACATCAACGTCGGCGTGATCCTCAAGGAGGGTATGAACGAAATTCGCTCCAATGAAACCGGCCCCACCGGTGACGACGATCCTCACAACGAACCCCTTACGAGTAGTGGACTGACCCGGCAATTATGCCGTACTGCGCACACCATTCCAGGCATTTCCCTCTAATCTGCGCTTTTCTCAGGCAGATCACAGGGATTCTCCGAGTTCTTCTGGGAAATACCTCTGCCTTTGCCCTCGGACTCCTTCACTTGGAGGATGTCGCGGCCGAGGGTGAGGACGCCACGAGAACAACGCGAGTATCTGCCGCTGAAAGCCTCAGTGAGGATCGTCGGGATCCTTGAGATCCTCCCACTCGGCATGAGTGAGCGGGCGCGCTGATGCGCCGCTGCTTCACGAAGACGCGCACGGTCCTCCTCGCTGCCCCGAGCAGCCCTGAGAGCGTAACTGGATGCCGAAGTCGCTCGTAGGAGACGCCGGCGATCGTCTGTGGGATCGGGCTTGAGCATGCGGGCCGTCCTGGCAAGGAGTGATTCCTTTTTCGCTCCGATCTGGTTGTTCTCGTGTTGGCGGTAGAGGGTCAAAGCCTCGGGGAGCAGGCGCAAGGAATGATCGAGGGCGGCGAGAAGAGCCAGCCACTCATCGTGGATCCATCCTTCGGGCACAGGCATTGCCGCCCTCGCGAATTCGCCATTGACCGCTGTAGTCGCACCCGTGACGAGGTTCCTCCTGAGGAGGACTGCGAGGGCGTCGCCCTTCTGAAGGTTCTCGCGCTCCCATCGGCTCGCACGCAGTTCATCCAAGAGCAGAACTCCGAGGGACTCCCCTTTCGAGTCAACGAGTTGGGCATCGGAATGCACGAGTTCCACACCCTCAAGAGCATCGAGGAGGCGTTCAACCTTCGTGGGCACCCAGATATCATCCTGATCGCATAAGACGATCACGTCTCCACTCGTCGCCGCAATGGCATCGGAGAAGTTGGCGCGCACCCCCAGGCCAGGGCGATGGTGACGAATGAGAAGATCAATGCCACTGCCCTCGAGCACGGCTTCGACGATTCTGACAGTCCCATCAGCAGAATCGTCGTCTCCAAGGACGATCTCATCGACCCGGCGGCTTTGATCGAGGATCGACTGGATCTGTTCGCGAATGAAGCGCTCGCCGTTGTAGGTGCACAGGGCAACGGAGACTCGCAGGGGCCGTGTCTGTTCGTTCAAGGTGCTCGCCTCCAGGGGTCGTGTCTTCTCCCCCGTTTCCTTTCGGCGTACTGGGGTGAGAGCTTTCGTGTGCTGGGGGCAGAGTAGCGCGCTAAGAAGCCGAGGGGCGAGGAGCACAGTGCTTCGAAAGCGACGGAGAGCCACAGATTGACATACCCCTTGCGCATGACCACACCTTCAGTTCATGCTAGTTTGAAGAGATTCTTCACTTTGACCACTCCCGTCATAGGACTTCGCGTGCATTCATCATCCGTACTGTGCTCACTGGGCATCGCGCTCTCACTCGTCCTTGTTCCCCTCGGACCCCAAGAAGCGTTTGGCGCGCCTTCAGCGCAGACGGCGACTCCCTCGAGCCTGCCGGAGCCGAGCAGCATCAAGACCGTCGTCTCCTCATCGATCCTGGACTATTCGGGTTCGGGGACCTGGGTCAAGAGCGCTTCGCACTGGAAATGGCGCCTCACTTCCGGCGATTATCTGAAGAACTCATGGGCGCGGATCTCGGGAGTCGACTACTACTTCGACGCAGCGGGCATCATGGCGAGCGGATGGCGATACCTGAACGGCTGGTATCACTTCGCCTCCTCTGGAGCGAAAGAGAGCGGGTGGATCCGCTCGGCCGGATACTGGTACTTCCTCGATCCCCTCGAAGGGATCATGCAGACCGGGTTCATCTCAACTGGGGGTGCTCGCTACTTCCTCGAGTCCAATGGTGCGATGAGCCTGGGCTGGGTCGTCTCGGAGGGGAACTGGTATTACGCCGATCCTCTCCAAGGCGGCTCACTCGCAACCAGCGTTCGCACTCTGTCTGATGGGACCTATACCTTCGAGTCTTCCGGGAAAATGGCGACCGGCTGGACACTCGTGTCCGGTAAGTGGCAGTACTTCGCTTCATCGGGCAGGCGCGTCCTCGGATGGGTATTGGACCAAGGGAATTGGTTCTATCTCGATCCTTCGAGCGCGAATATGGCCATCGGCTGGCTCGCCCTCGGCGGCTCCTGGTACTGGCTCGACCCCTCCAGTGGAGCGATGACGACCGGTTGGCTGCGTGACGGCGACGCCTGGTACTGGCTCGATCCCTCGAGCGGAGCAATGGCAACGGGAACGGCGATCACCAATGGGCGCCTCAGTCGTTTCGATTCCTCTGGCAGGTGGATCTCCTACATCGATCAGCACCCGATCATCGCTCAGCCGAGCGCATCTCAATCATCCCTCATCGCCTCAATGACTCAGGTCTATCTCAACACGGGCCGTCCGTATCCTACGTGGGCCCTGAGCAGCGGCGGAGCCGGGGACATCACCGCTTTCGTGACGATCCTCTACGAGGAGGCGGCAGCCGAAGGGATCAGCCCTGAGCTCGTATTCTGCCAAGTCATGAAAGAGACCGGCTGGCTTCAATTCGGCGGAGACGTCACAGCCTCCCAATTCAACTTCGCAGGGCTCGGTGCCGTCGGTGGAGGCGCCGCCGGAGCCTCCTTCCCCTCGGTCAGGATCGGAGTGCGCGCGCAAGTCCAGCATCTGCGCGCCTACGCCGACCCTTGGGCCAGCAGTGCGACGCTCGCTTATCCACTGGTCGACCCTCGTTTCACGTACGTCCGTAAGGGCTCAGCGCCCTACATCGAATACCTCGGGATCCAGGAGAATCCGAACGGCGTCGGCTGGGCGACTGCGAAGAACTACGGCTACGACCTCGTGTCAATGATGGACGCCTACTTCTGATCGGCGAACACGATTCAGCCCCCTCACTGAAAAGCCCAAGGTCCTTTCGCAAGACGCAGCAGCACTCCGAGATGAAGAACCCTGATCCGAGGGCAGAAGAACTCTCATCGCAGGGTGTGTCCCCCGGCGTCTCCTTCAAGCGCATGCCCTTGCTGTTCTACAGATCTCACCCACGCCTGTTGAGCAAGGGGAAGACTCAGTCTCCCTTGCTCTCCAGCAAAGAACGAACGTAGTCATCGAGGCGTTTCATGGAGTCCGCGGGGGTGAAACCGGTGGCTTTGATCTTGCCGAGATCGAGGGCGGAAGCGAGCGGCCTGGGAGCAACCCCTTCCCGACCTGAGAAGTACTCTTCGGTCGAGACTGGAGTGACCTCGTCCGGGTCTCTGCCCGCGAGCTCGTACACGCGTTTGGCAATATCCGCCCAGGAAACGACGGGCCCCTCTCCGGAAAGGTTATAGGTGCCGTACTCCGCTTTCGTTTCGAGAAGGTGAAGGATCCCGACGGCGAGATCGCTGGTGAAGGTCAGGCGCCCCGTCTGATCGGACACCACCTGAGGTGCGATGCCTTGAGAAGCGAGTTCAAGCATCTGGCGAGGGAAGTTCTTCCCGTCGCCGACAACCCAAGAAGTCCTGACAAGATAATGCTTGGGCGCCGCTGTAACTGCGGCGTCGCCTCCTGCTTTCGCCTGGGCGTAGACGCCCAGCGGCGAGGGCGCCTCATCTTCGAGATGAGGGGAGCACGAGCCGTCGAAAACGTATTCGGTTGAGATATGCACGAGAGCCAAGCCGTGCGTGGAGGCGGCTTTGGCGAGATTCGCAGGCCCCGTCGCATTGGCGCGCCACGCCATTGGACGACCCTCGGGTGACTCTGCGCCGTCAACATTCGTCCAGGCCGCCGCGTTGATGATGATGTCGAAGCGACTCCAGTCGAAGGCGTCCATGGCCTTCACATCGGAAATGTCAACCTCGGGCAAGTCGACGCCGGTCGTCTGGTACCCGGCCTCGGGCAATTGACGCATAAGTTCACGTCCGAGCTGTCCATTGGCTCCTGTGACGAGGACGCGTTTGCCCGTGGGGGCGGGAGCTGGGAAGGGAGTGACTTGCGCCATGCGGGGGTGGGCCTTGTCCTTATCGGACAGAATCGCCTCAGCGAGGGGAATCGGCCAGTCGACGGCTGCGGTCTCATCGGCGAGGTTGAGGAAGGTGTAGGTGGCATCAGGCGACCAGTGGTCGTTCACCAAGTAGGTGTAGGCGGTGTTCGGCTCCAGCGTCTGGTAGGAGTTGCCGACCCCTCGTGGGACGTAGACGGCGACGGAGGGGTCGATGATCGTCGTGTAGACGGCACCGAAGGAAGGCCCTTCTCGCAAGTCGACCCAAGCGCCGAAGACCCGCCCCGTTGCGACTGAAACGAATTTATCCCAGGGCTCTGCATGGATACCGCGAGTCACCCCGACCTCGTCGTTGAAAGAAACATTGTTCTGCACGGGCTGGAAGTCGGGCAGGCCCAGAGCGAGCATTTTCTCACGCTGCCAGTTCTCCTTGAACCAGCCGCGATTGTCGCCGTGGACGGTCAGATCGATCCTCAAGAAGCCAGGGATCGGGGTCTCCTCAATTCCGAGAGGTTTCCCGGTGACGGCATCAGACATGAACGCTCCTAGACGACATCGACCACCCTTGAAGCGATCGAACCCTTCCAAGGATAGTAGTGGACTTCCCCTCAGGCGACGAAGACGCAACGCAAGGCGCTGGACTCGCCGAACCTACTCGCCCCGCCCCCACCTGCCCCTGGGCATAATGGCTCCACGACCTCCATAATCAGTCGACGTGTAAGGAGTCACCAATGAAGGGCATCATTCTCGCCGGAGGTTCGGGTACGCGCCTGAATCCGATCACCTTGGGGACGTCCAAACAGCTCGTGCCCGTGTACGACAAGCCGATGATCTACTACCCCCTGTCCACCCTCATGCTCGCAGGCATCCAAGATGTCCTGGTCATTACGACACCGCATGATGCCCCGAGCTTCCATCGTCTCCTCGGTGATGGCTCACAACTCGGCGTGAACATCACATACACCGTTCAGGAAGTCCCCAACGGCCTCGCCCAGGCCTTCGTCCTCGGCGCAGATCATGTCGGCACTGACTCGTCCGCACTGGTTCTGGGCGACAATATCTTCTACGGCCCCGGCATGGGCTCCCAGCTGCGCCGTCATGTCGACCCCGATGGTGGAGCCGTTTTCGCTTACCACGTGTCTGACCCGAGCGCATACGGTGTCGTCGAATTCGATGAGAGCTTCACGGCCCTGTCCATTGAGGAAAAGCCCGCCAAGCCGAAATCGCACTACGCAGTCCCGGGCCTGTACTTTTACGACAACAATGTTGTTGACATCGCGAAGAACCTCAAGCCCTCGGCCAGAGGCGAATACGAGATCACCGATGTCAACCGCACCTACTTGGAGGCGGGGAAGCTTCAAGTCGAAGTCCTGCCGCGCGGCACCGCATGGCTCGATACCGGCACCTTCGACTCCCTCGCGGATGCGACCGCATTCGTCCGCACCGTCGAGGCTCGTCAGGGCATGAAGATCGGAGCCCCCGAAGAAGTCGCCTGGAGAATGGGCTTCATCGACGATGAGGGCCTGCGTCAGCGGGCTGAACCTCTCGTCAAGTCCGGTTACGGCCAATACCTGCTCGACTTACTTGCCCGCGACGACGTCTAAGGAGATTCGCTCCACTTTTCGGTCCGGTCCTCCTCGTGATGACCGGACCGTCTCCTTTTCACCCAAGTGGGCGCCCCTGTGCAACAATCATGGGTAATCCGGCGGCTTGGCGAATCAGCCCTTCTTACCGCCGAGGAAGGACTCATTCCGATGGCATCGGACATGATCGATGATCCCAAACTCCTCGCTCGCATCCAAAAGGCTCTGGTGAAGATGCTCGAGGACATGGACAAGGCGTGCCGCGAACTCAACATCCCCTACTCCGTATACGGAGGGACGATGATCGGCGCCATCCGCCACAAAGGTTTCATTCCCTGGGATGATGACATTGACGTTTTGATGACTCGTCGTGATTATGAGCGTTTTCTCGCCGAAGCTCCCGCGCTCATGGGACCGATGTATCGCTTCGACAACACTCGCACTCTTCCCGAATACCCGTATATGTTCACCAAGCTCGGCTTCACGGGGACGCTCCTCATTCCCGAATTCGCCAAGAATGCTAACTACCGCATGCCGATCTGCCTCGATGTCCTCCCCCTCGACACGGTGCCGACCGACCCCTCTGACTTCAAGAAGCAATCGCGAGCGACGTGGCTGTGGGGGCGCCTCCTCTACCTGACCGGCACCCCGACACCGATGCTCATTGATACGCATGGTGTGAAACGCCTGGCGATCCACACGGCAACGAGCATCGCCTACTACGGGATGAAACTCCTGCGTGTCACTCCTCGTCGTCTTCAAAAGCTCTTCGACGCAGCGGCACGCAGATACGAGGGCGAGAACACCGGACGCTATACCGACTTCTCGATGCGCGATCCTGAGAATTGGGCCGTGAATCTCGATGAGATTCAACCAACGATGGATGTGCCTTTCGACGGGATCACCGTGCAAATCGCTCCCGCTTATGATGCCATGATGCGCCGAACCTACGGTGAGTACATGGAGCTCCCTCCTGTGGAACAACGCCGCAATCACAAGCCCGTCGAAGTCGACTTCGGTCCTCTCAAAGGCCTGCTCTGAGGTCCTACGATGACGAGTTCCGAACAACGGACACCCTCGCTGGGACGAGACTACTTCTGGAACACCGCATGGTCCTTCATGGTGGCTGGCGCCACTGTGATCATGTTGATCATCGTCACGAGGGCCGCCGGAGTCGCTGCGGCGGGGGTCTTCTCGATTGCTCTTGCGATCGGCCAACAATTCCAGACTCTGGGCATGTACGAAGTCCGCACCTACCAGGTGACGGACGTTCAAGGACGCTTCACATTCGGCACCTATCTGGCGGTCCGCATCCTCACGGTCCTTCTCATGGTGCTCGGTATCCTCCTCGCCTCATGGGTTTTCGGCTCGGATCTCAAAGACTCTGCTCTCATCGCCTTCGTTGCGCTCCTTCGTGTCTTTGATGCGATCGAAGACGTGTATTACTCAGAGCTCCAGCGTCAAGGACGGCTCGATATCGCTGGAAGAGCCGGGTTCATCCGTTCCTTCGTCACGACCGCGGTGTTCTCCATTGGGATCTGGGTGACCGGGGATCTGTTCGCGACGACAGCGGTCACTTTCCTGGTCTCGTTCGCGACAATGGTGCTCGTCTTCATTCCCCCCTCGCGGGCCTTGTTCTCTCTGCGTCCGCTGTGGCAGCGTGAGCGGATTCGCCTCGTTCTGCTCTTGTGCCTGCCACTAGCACTGGCCTCCTTCATCTCCATCTACCTGGCAAATGCACCGCGCTTCGCGATCAGTTTCTTCCTCGATAAGGAGCACCAGGGGTATTTCGCTCTTTTGTTCATGCCGGCATTCGCGATCAATCTTCTCTCAACGATTGTGTTCCGCCCGCTGCTGACGAGAATGGCGACCCTGTGGGTCTCCCATAATGTTCGAGGCTTCCTCAGGATCGTTTACCGGGGGCTCTCGGCTACTCTCCTCTCGTTCCTCCTCGTCGGTGGGGTCACATTCTTCCTAGGCGTCGCGATCCTCAATATCCTGTCCGGCAAGGACATTAGCGGCTACCTTCTTGAGCTCATGGTCCTCGTCTTCGGCGGTGCAATGAACTCTGCGAGTGTCATCCTCTACTACGCGCTCACAACGATGCGTCGTCAATCCCACGTCTTCGTGGGCTACGCCGTCGCCGCACTCGCGATCACTGTTTTTCTTATCTTCCTCGTTCCTCCCTTCCATCTCCTCGGAGCATCGATCGGCTACGCGGGAGCAATGAGCCTTTTGAGCGGATATTTCTTCCTCGCCCTCTTCATGGAACTGCGCAGGGACAAGAACTGCCCTTCAATCAGCGAGCTCCAAAATTGATAGACTCCGCCCAGGCGAAAGAACGCGCCTGATTCGCCGTCCTTTCCACGGTCCTGACATGAATCTGGAGGAACCCACGTGACTGTCGATAGTGTTCGCCCCTCAAGTGGAGTTCTTACCCGGAACACCAAGAGATCACGAATCGGGCTTTCGCCTCGAGGAGTCTTCTGGATCGCGTTCAGCGCTTTCTTCATTCTCACGACCGCATGGTCCTTGTACAACCCACTCACAGCCTCTCCCGATGAGCAATCCCACATCAAGAAAGCCGCAGCCACCGCTTACGGCCAGATCTTCAACGAGGAGATCCTCGTTGACCGTGTTGTCGAGGTCCCCGAGATTTACAGGGACATCTCCTACTTAATATGCAATGCTTTCGATCGAGATATGCCGATCTCCGAGTGCGAGACGCCCCTCATCGACACCCAAGAGAGTCCTAATGGTTGGGTCACAACCGATACCCCCGCAGCACGCTACAACCCTCTGTATTACGCCCTCGTGTCCTGGCCTGCCTTGTTTTCACACAGCCGCGTAGGCATTTACCTCATGAGGATCCTCTCGGGCGCGCTTGCTTCCTTCTTCCTCGCACTCGGATTCCGTTCCCTCAGTCAAGCGAAGCTACCGGGGCTCTCTTTCACCCTCGCTGCTGCGGGCCTGACACCCATGGTCTTCTTCCTGGCTGGTTCCGTTAACCCACAGGCACTCGAGCTTTCATCGGCCTTCGCCCTCTGGTCTCAAGTGTTCCTCGTTATTCGCAGAACATCTCCGAGCGAGCTGGGGCGTCGGATGTGGCTTCTCGCCTTCATTGCGAGTGTGTTTGCGAACACGCGCGGCCTCACCCCCTTCTTCATGACCCTTGGGCTCTTCGGAGCCATCGCCCTCCAACCTTGGAAACAGACATGGGTGGTCATCAAGGATCGACGTTCTTGGGGTCCAATATTCGTTACATTCCTCGCGACTCTCGCCGCCTCCATTTGGATCCTTAAAACCGGGAATCTCACCAGCGTGGACGGGCCTGAAACTTTCGTTACTCCCCGTTTCCTCGCAATGTATACGCTTCGACACACGGATGAATACATCGTTCATGCCGTTGGTACTTTCGGATGGATGCACGCACCGATGCCCCTGTGGGCATTCATGCTCTTCACGACTGCATTCATCGTAGCCCTGTTGCTCATCTGGATGCTCGCCAGGCGCCGTGAACGCCTTGTCATTTTCTCTTCAGGCATCCTCTTCTGCCTCATCGTCCCGATCATTTTGCATGCCTCTCAAGCACGCAGCCTCGGAATCATGTGGCAGGGGCGATACATTCTGCCGTTGATCATCCTCATTCCTGTGATGGCCTCATACGTTCTCGCTGATTGCGATTCTTTCCCCGAGGTGCCGAGTGCCCGAGCTATCAGCGCCTGGGCCTTCGTCTTCTGGTTAGTCCAAGCGGATTCGATCGTTTTCAACCTCCACCGTCAGCTCACCGGCGTTGCAGGCACCTGGAAGCTCTATATCTCGCCGTGGCAGCCTCCCCTTCCTTTGTGGACTGTCCCCTTCGTTCTCGGTGCGGCAGGGGCCTTGATCTTCTTCCTTTTCACTCGAGGAGGAGTCCCTTCACATCAAGCAGCTGCGATGTTCGAGGAGGAGCCTACTCTCGAACGTGATGTGCTTGAACCGGTAGAGAAATTGGCCGTAGGCCCGGTCGAGGCTGAGGATACGACTCACTGAATTCTCCACTCCCCGCTACTCGCGAAGGCTTCTGGGAAAACCGATAACCGGCTTCACTAATGAAACGGGTCCCGGTGCGAGAGTCGGCAGGGCACTACTGAGAATGCTCCGACTCAGTTCACTGTCCGCACGAGTACCGCATACGCGAAAACTGCGAACGCGAATACGCAGATAAGCATGGACGAGCCGTGCCTCGTGAAGCGCTTGGCAGCAGGTAGGCACAAGAGCGGGACGAGGACCATGACGTATCGGGAGACAACATCGAAATGCGCGTGGAACACGAATCCGAAAACCACAATTGACATCGGCGCGATCAACAGGAGACTCACGGAGCCGACTCAAGCGAACAGCCGCTCATCCATGCTCGCCTCGACGTCCAAGAAGGCTGTTGCATTGAACGCCGCGTGCAGGCCCCACGTGAGCAAGGAGACGAAAATCGATTCGGGGGTGGAGAACCCCCACCCCCATTACCTTGGAAGATGATCTTCACAGTGTCATCAATCGTGGTGAAGAGGCTCTTGATGGTGTGCTTCGCAGGACCGTCAAGAGCTGCGCGATCAACGATGACCCCGTAGATCTTCGGATCACGAGCCATGAGAGTGCCGCAATGAGAGAAATTGAGATCATGAGAGCGAGTTCTGGCACTCCCGGGTGAATCCCCTCGCCTGCTCGTCGTAGTCTCCACGATGCTCCAGGCCACCTGAAAAGGAAGAGGAGCGCTACGACAACAAGACTCGTACCCTGCAGGCCACCAAGACTCTGGCGCACTAATCAGTCGTATCGGAAGAAAGAACCACATCCCATCGACGCGCCTTTTCAACCGCATCGATGTATTGGAATCCGTCATAGACAGCTAAAGCACGGTGCAGTTTCATGAAGGGGAGGGTCAAAGCCGAAGCGATCACGCTATAGAAAACTGCAAGTCCCGCCCAGCTCTTCCTTGAGTTTTGGAAAAACCGTCGAGTCGGCTGTAAAAGTGGCTCATCTTCTTCCACCTTCTGGCGAGTTTATCGTGCTTTCTCGTTCCCTCAACGCTGGGTGTGGTAATCGATCATCGTCGTTGGGGGCTCCATCGCCGTGAAACGGGCATCGAGAGCAACAAGCCCTCCTGATTCCATTCGCGGGCCGGGCATCATCTCGAAGCGCTTCCCTTTTTGGAAGGCATCGACTACACCCGTCAGGTGCGAAGGCTGAATCGCAGCGGAGATGAGGTACTCATTGGGCCTCAACATCATCTGGGGAATCTTCAGGTCGACATGCCCGTTACCAGGATGGAGGGTCTCGGGGACGAAATCGGCATCCAAGCCGTGCAGGCCCCACACGACCGTCCCCTCGAGCGTGTCGATAGAAGCTCCGAAGACGGCGCCCTTGATGGGCTGTTGACAGGTGTAGTACATCCGAATGGTCGCCTCTTGACCCACGTTCAGTCGGTCGATTGAACGCCCTGAAGCATCGAGAAGCTCAATCTTGTCGATCCTCGCTTCCCCTGTCCCGAAGTGACGTCCGCCGCCCTCGACCTCTTCGACTCCATTCGCGACGACGGAGTACTTGTCAATGACCTCGGCGGCTGGGCCGACATCCTGGAGGCGACCGTGGTCGAGCCAGGCAACCTCATCACAGAAGGTACGCATCTGCTCGAGGCCGTGGGACACGACGACGACTGTGCGTCCCTCTTCTCGAAAGTCCGCGAACTTCGACATGCAGCGGCGTTGAAAGGCCATGTCGCCAACAGCGAGGATTTCGTCGACGAGGAGGATTTCCGGCTCGACGTGGATCGACACGGAAAAGCCGAGGCGCACGTACATGCCTGAGGAGTAGTTCTTCACCGGCTGATCGATGAAGTCGCCGACGCCTGAGAACTCGACGATATCAATGAATTTCTTTTCAATCTCCTTGCGATTCATCCCCAAGATTGCGCCGTTGAGATAGATGTTCTCGCGTCCAGAAAGCTCAGGGTGGAAGCCGGAGCCGACTTCCAACATCGCAGCCATACGTCCTCTCGAGGAGATGCTTCCTTCATCGGGAGTGAGGATCTTCGCGATGCATTTGAGTAGTGTCGATTTTCCTGAACCATTATGGCCGAGCAGTCCGAAGGTCGTTCCTTCAGAGATTCCAAGAGAAACATCTCGCAAAGCCCAAAAGTCCTCGTAACTGCCGCGTGAACGCTGGAGGAAGGCCCTCTTGAGGGACTGGTTCCGATTCGTGTAGAGACGAAACTTCTTTGAAACACCGCTTGCGGTGATGGCGTGGCGTGTCATGTGGTTCAGAGCTCCTCAACAATGCGGGCGGAGTACCGCGAGAAGAAAAGGTTGCCGAAGAGGAACATCCCAATGCCCCAGGCGATGCACGCAAGGAGAACGGGAAGGGAAGGGGGCGCGAAGTCGTACAGGCAGGCGCGAAACGCCTCCAGGAAGGTCTCCGCAGGATTCAAACGAAAGAGGGTCGTGATCGGCAGTGGCCGCCCGCCCAAGGACCAGCCCATCTCGTACAGCCTCTTCTCGACGTCTCCGAGCATGCTGAGGGAGAAGACGACCCCGGAGGCGTACATCCAGACTTGATTGAAGATCTGCCACAGGTGGGAGATGTCACGGAAGTAGACGGTCGCGACAGCAAGGATCAGGCCGAGGCCTGTCGAGAAAAGGGCAGTGAGGAGCGTGATGACGAGGAGAAGGGGAACCATTGTGAGTACCCCGGGGCCCCCGACGATCAAGGCGATGGCGACGAGGACGAGCAACTCAAACATGAAGTCGACAACGAGCGCGAGAACCGCTGAATACACGAGGATCTGACGCGGGAAATAGACTTTTGTGAGGAGTCCGGCATTGTCAACGAGCGAGTTCATCCCCTTGATGATTCCGCTCGAGAGGAAGGTCCAGCACAACACGCCGATGCCGATCCAGAGCGCGAAAGAGTCGATCCCGGAGTTCGTCCCCGGTTCGACTGAGCCCCTGAACACCAGTCCGAAGATGATGGTGAAGACGATGACGGTTGCCAGAGGGTTGATGAGAGACCAGAGTCGACCCAGGGCCGTGCCCTTGAATTCGGAGGATACTGAGCGTTGCGTGAAACGGAGGGTCAGATCAATGATCCGCTGCCACTCGCCCTTGCGCTGATCGGTGATTCCACTCATTCGACCTTTCCCTCCTGTTCATCAAATCCGCTGCGAATCCATGCGGGTGCGGTGAAGGAGTGATGCTCTTGCACAGGGGCGCTCACTCCCGCACTCATGACAGAGTCAACGTTCATTGGCGTGGCTCCTCGCGTCCGCAGATGGTCGAGCATCTTGAGCCTGAGACGGGGAGTCCACCTTGGGCAGAGAGAAGATGGCAGGACGCCACCACTCACCTTCAAAGGCCGCGCTCGTGAATACGATGATCCGCTTGGTCACCGCGTCAAGGGCCACGGCGAGAGCGAATACAAGGGCACAAATCGCGAAGAAGAAAGTGACAACCTGGACGCGGTTGAAACTCATCCAGTCGATGCTCGACATGGTGAAGAGCTTGTAGATGATGACGTGGTGCACCAAAAAGATCGGGTAGGAGTACTTCGCGATGAGTGCAACGAGCGCCCGGAGCGGACGTATTGACACGAAATCTGCGATCGCAATAAGGAAAACATAAGCGGCGAGTCCGACAATGGTGGTGGACAGGTCTTTGAAGGCCGCATGGTTCACGAGCGCAGCTGCCCCAGAAGCTCCGAAACGGTCAAGTGCTTCGAAAGCCAGGAGGACGAGTGCCGTGGGAATCGCCATGTGGGGTCGGATGCTCGCGGAAAAACGGACGAGGTACATGCCGAAGGCGAGCTCGGGAAGACGCGTCGTCAGAATCACGGACATCGGTACATCAGTTGCGGCACCGAGCCCGAAGATCGAACCAAGGTACAGCGCAGCGATAATCAGCGCCGTCGTCTTCGGGAACCGCTCAATCGCCCAGCTCAAGAGCGGGAACACCAAGTAGAAGATGATGATGAATCCGAGGAACCATTCTCCCAAGAGGTACGCCGTCGTCAGATGAAAATTCGCGACGAGCCCGTCAATGCCCAAGAGCGTCCAGATGAGCGATTTCACGGGCGCCGCATTGAGCGGGTGCCCCTTCGAATCGATGAAGAAGTAGAGGGTTCCCAAGACCCACGCGGTCCAGAACATCGGGTAAATGCCTTTGAAGCGCTTCCAGTAAAAGCTCTTCACATCAATCGGCTGCCGGTAATTCAGCGCGAGGACGGTTCCAGAGATGATGAGGAAGAGTGAGACGCCGAGGTCGCCGATGTACACGCCGAAGGGACGGTTCGCGAGGAGGTAGCCCCCCTGAGAGAAGAAGGGGTTGTTGAAGTGGGTGATGACAATGAGGATCGTCGCCGTCGCTCGCACGAGGTCGATCGAGAAGACCCTTTCGCGCCGCGCTTTCACGGCGCCTTTCTCAGAAGGAGTGCGGCTCAATGTTCCTCTCCTCCCCGAGTGCTGTTCTTCGCCGCGCGCATCACGCGGTAAGCGGCCGTAGCTGCGGGAAGCAATGATTTCGGTAGTTTGCGGCGCACTCCTGCCCGGAGGACCCGCCAAGCGGAAGAATTGAGGATTCCCCACTTGATCATGTCGCGTTCCTTCGCCAAGTTGGTGTGCAAGGCGAGGACACGGGTGAGTTCACGCGTGTAGAAGGCGAGATTCGTTAGTTCGATGCGCGCGAACCTGTCGGAGAAGAGCCAAGCGGAGAAATAGCCTGCGTTCTGAGCAACATAGGCGTAGGAGCGCTCGATGGCGTGACTGATCGTACCGTCTCCCCCGAGAGGTTCAGCCGGGAAGTCTTCGTAGGCCCAGCCATTCTCGAAGAGGGCGCGCATGGCTGCCGGACGGAACCAGAAGGTTGAGCCCAGCGGGGCGATCAACCCCTTCTCCTCGTGGATCTTCACCTTCACCCCGAGCTCAGCGAGGAGCGTCTTCGTGTTGTCGAGGTTCGGCCCCCATGCATATGAGGAGATCGGGAAGTAGTCTGCGTGATTCGGAGGAGTCGGGGACAGAAGGCCGAGTCGAGGTTCTTTCTCAAAAAGCGCAAGAACATTGGAGACGAATTGGGCGCTCGGCGCGACATTCTCGAAGCACTTGAGTGCGAAACCCTCCCCAACGGTTCCCGGCTGAACTTGGGCGACCTTCTTGTCATGGATGAAGCAGACGAGGTCGTAATCCATGACGAGGTCGGCGCAGCCGACGAGGAGTGCTGAGACGTCTCTGCCGCGGTTGACGATCTTACGGACGATCAGCTTTTGCGTCAGGTCCTTGCAGGCGTTTTCAACGAAGGCGACCTTCTCATCTGAGCCGACCGTGATGATGAGATCGGAATCGGGGGGCATCGACGCGGCGTAATGGAGCATCTGCGGGAGGAGCTCCATGTAGTGCACGTGCATGATGAGTGCGACCTTGCTCGGCTTCGGCTCAGTGATCACGGCCCCGGTTGGGAGCACGTACGTGAGTTGAAGATTCTTCACCAGGTCGGTGAGTTCAACAGTGCGCAGGACATTCTCCCAGATGAGGTCCGTGTCGTAGTCGGTCTCATCGCGCAGGTACTCGTACAAGTCGAGGGCAGCGTTACCAACGGCCTGGAAGAGGACGTCTTCGTAATCGTGGAAGAAGGAGCGGCGTTTGAAGATCGGGCATCGGCGTTCGGCGAGCAGCTTCTTCGCTTGAAAAACGATCGGATGCGCGGTGATCTCTTCAAGATCGGAGGTGTCAATGTACAGGCCGGAGGTGAAACCGAGCTTCTCGAAGCGTGCTGTGAAGGTCTTCTCGTGTTTCGAGACGGAATCCTGGTAGTCACGAATCTCGGGCATCTCGTCCCAGTAGCTCTGGAAGGGCTCCGATTCGACAAGGGAACGCCTGTAGACATGGAAATGCGACTGAATATGCGCAGGGATTCGAGCTCCCTCCGGCACAGATTCATTATCCTTGCCCACGGCATGGAAACCTGTGATACCCCAGAAATCGAGGTCACGGCCCGCCATTTCACCGAACATTTCTTCGAAGGGATGCACCGGGCCCATGATCGTTGCGTTGAAAAGGACGAGTTCGTCGAATTCGACGAGGCGCTCCCACCCATAGGCATCGAGGGCGGTCTTGTAGGCCCAGACGTCAAGGCCGGTGTTCTCCCGGACGATGAGCTGATCTGCGAAGCTCTCAAACCGATGGCGCCCCTTGTCGTTCAGGGCGCCGTTGACGACGACGACGAGCTCGTCAAGATTGGGCTTCATGCCTTCGAGCAGGCGTTCGACATAGGTGTCCACCTGCCCCTCGGCATCGAAGAAGAAGAAGATTCCGAGTCGAGAAGGCTTTTCACCGAGGATCATTGGGCTCCCATCGAGGTGTGTGAGGACCGCTCACTCGTCTCATTCACGGCCGAGGAGGCGATGATCGGCTTTGAGGATCTGGCGGATCTTCGTCGCGTCGCCCCACACTCCCGGAGAATCGTAGGGTCGATCAGGGAAGGCTCCGTATTCGAGGGAGATACCGAGGGCGTTGTCCTTGATGTAGCCTTCGACGCGCTCGGCGAGAGACACCGGCTGGCCGGTACAGGCGTTAATGATGCCGACGACCTCGTCCTGGTCGAGGATCGCGGCAATCTGATCGGAGAGATCGTCAACGGAGATGAAGTCGTAGAGGTTCTTACCGCTTGTGAACGGGAAGCTCGTCTTCCCCTCTTCCGCTGCGGAAAGAAGCTTGGAGAAGATCGAGTTTCCGAATTTGTCGTCGCCGACGATGTAGTAGGCGCGAATCCATTGGAGGGTCGCCCCATGAGATTGTGCTGACAGCATCGCGGTCTCGCGCAGTGCGTTCTTCGCGATGCCGTAGAGGGATGCGGGGGCGCAGGGCGAGTTCTCGTCAATAGGGCCTTCCCAATACCCGACCTCATGCATCGTCCCCATGACGGCGAGCTGTTTGAGGCCACCGGCGTACAGGTTCTCAATGAGATGGTAGTGCTTGGCAAGATCGTCGAGATGAGCCGGAGAGTTGTGCTTGAAACCGTCGCGCCAGGCCATGTGGAGAACGGCATCGGGGCGGCCCATCTGCTCGTAAATATCGGCGTCGCCAGAGAACAGATCAATGCTGACGCGCTCGGCGCGCTCGTCAACGCCCTCGAAACGAATGTCGAGAGCCTTCACTTCGAGGCCCCTGTCGAGGAGGCTCTTCACGACATGTCGACCGATGTAGCCACCCGCACCAGTGACAAGAACAGACTTGACCATGGTTCGGGATTGTATCAGCACGCCCGCTTTCACCTCAGGCTTCTCCGGTGCGCCAAGCCCTATCCCGCTGCGGCCCGCACCCCTGTTCGCCTCGCTTCACCTGCCGAAGACTCCTTTCAGCCTCCTGTATGCGGGCACGATCACGCGGGCGAGACCCGGAGCAGCGGACTTGATGAAGGACCTGAGAAAAGCGGCTCGCTGAGCGAATCCGCCCCTATGCCCATCGGGGCGGCAACGGGCCGCGTCATGACGCCACTGCTCAAGCGCGAATTCCCTTCCCCCCTGACCTGGTTTGACGACTTGGAGCATGTGGAATCCGCCAGAAGCAACCGCCGATGCGATGAGGAGCTCTTCTTCCTCGACTGTCAGAGCATTCACAGCCGCGTCCTCGTCCCTGAGGGGATCGTGCGCACACGCGGTGATGAACGAGGCACGAATGGCGAAAGGCGCGGACGGCTCAAGCAATGGGAGGCGAGAGTCGAGGGGCGCGGTGATTCCCAATGAGAGCGCGGCATTCCTCACCGCTTCAAAGCGTTCAGGCTTCAGGGGGCGCAGTGGGGCCTCGTCCTCGGTCGCGGAACGCACCTCTACGAGCAGGCCAAGCCTTGGACGTGTACGGAACAGATCAAGCGCAGACCTGAGCAGATCCGCATCATTCAGGATCGAATCCCGATCCTCATCACCCAGGTCCCCGCAGTCGATATACAGGCTGCGCGCATCCTCGGGTTCTTGCGCAAGGAGTCGGAGCATTGTCGAGAATCGTCCACGTCCTCGCTCCTGCCGACTTTCCCCCTCAAAGACTGCGGTGAAGCAGGGTTCGACTTGGATCTCAAGGCACTGAGGGAACGCTGAGCTCTGCTCGCGCACCTGCTCGACGAACTCCTCGCGACACGAGATGACCGCCCTGGTTTCAGGGGGAAGGGCCGAAAGGAGCCCCCTCAAACGGGACAGGGACGCTGAAGAATCGACAATGGCGTGAAGAACGAGGCGCTCATCCGGCCAGGGGGTGGTGGAAGCATCGACGGCCTCGACGAGACCTGCATTCACGAGAAGAACACGGGGCGGGGCGACGCGGGCGACTCCGGCAAGGAGGAGGTCCTCGGGATATCCCCGCTCCACAGCTTTCGAGATGA
The DNA here is from genome assembly GCF_016405145.1 of Schaalia cardiffensis. GTDB lineage: Bacteria > Actinomycetota > Actinomycetes > Actinomycetales > Actinomycetaceae > Pauljensenia > Pauljensenia cardiffensis. Next base: position 182,097 of record NZ_JAEKIA010000002.1, on the reverse strand, counting down.
GTTCTATGCCCTTGACACCATGATCATCCAAATAGCTCGGATCGTGGAAGAAGATCCGACGTTTGAGGATCGGACAGCCCGCATCGAGCAGTTCACCCGCTTCGAGGATCGAGGGATTCTCGCTCGCATAAGCGGATGCGGGATAAACGGCGTAGGAGGAATGACCCAAGGATTCGAAGTACTCGGTGAAGCGCGACTCGTGGTGTTCGATCGAATCGAGGTAGGAGCGGATCGGAGGCATTCCTTCCCAGTAGGAGCGAAACTCCGGGTCCTTAAGCAACGGGGAGCGAACGGCGATGAAATGCGACTGAATGTGTCGGGGCATCACACGCTTGGCGGCGAAAGGATGTGGGCGGACTTCCGGCGCCTCAGTCAAGCCCCAGAAAGACGCCTCGGAATGAGCGGCCGCCGCTTCGAAGACGCTGTGCCAAGGATTGATCGGCGCGAAGAAAGTGTTGTTGAAGAGGAGGAGCTCATCGAAGGCGCCCAGTTCTTCCCATCCGATCGCCTCCAGGCCCGCTCGGTATCCCCCGACATCGAAGCCTTCGTTCTCACGAACAATGACCTCGTCGACGATCAGACGAAGACGCGCTTCGTCTTCCGTGTGGAGCGCTCCGTTGGCGACGAAGAGGAAGCGGGAGACGAAGGGGCGGAGGCTGAGCAGCACGAGCTCCATATATTCGTCGACACGAGCGGCTTGATCGTAGAAGAGACAGACCGCGGCGCGCGTGACACTCATATGGCACTTCCCAGGTCGTGGAGGCACAAGGGACACACTCCACGATAACGGTCCCCGCGTCCTCCCCGCTATCGGCACTGATGGGGAATGTGGAGGCTTTTTGCTTTCAAGAATCGACGTGACTAAGGCGATACGAGTGATGGAGACGATGAGAAAAGGGTCCGGTAGGCTGAAACGCATGGATTCTCCTGTACTCCGCGACTCCACAAAGGCCGCCATCCTCTTCTTCCTCGGGATCATGGCGATCGCCATGATCGGGGGGAGAATCCATACAGGGATCGCCCTCGTCTTCTGGGGCGCGATCCTCCTGCTCGCTTTCCTTGTAGTCCTCGTCCTCTGGCGTCATCGCAAGAACCTGAGTCTGCGCTCCTTGGGCGCTTTGCCTGTGATCCTCACTCCTTCCATTATTGGAGTTGCCGGCATTCTTAGACTCATTGGTTTCTACCAGGGCGGAGTCCCGATCCAATTCACCCGCAATGACATGGTGATGAATTCGATCGAGGCGATGACCATCCATATGCGCGGCGGCCTAGGACAAGGAGACGAGGCGAAGCCCGTTTTCGTGACCGCAATCATCAATTCGCTCTTCTACGGTCCAGGAACGGATTACCCCGATCTGCTCACCATGCTCTACGGCAATATTGCGGCAACGACCGTGGTGTGTGTCGTCGCGAGCGTCTTCGGCGCATGGTTCGCCTTCAACCTCCTCAAAGGCGTTCCCCTCCCCTGGCGCATCGCCGCCGCTCTTTTCGCAGGCTGGGTCCCCTTCACCCGCCACATCTTCGGTGCGGTCATGTACCAGGGGTACATGAACATTCCCGTGATCTACCTGGTCCTCATCCTCACATGGATCGTGTTCCGGACGATGCACACGATCGAGTCAATGGCCTGGCTCGCCCTCATCATCGTCATCACACTCGCCACATGGTCCCCCGCGTCCCTCATTCCTGGCTTCCTCCTGCTCCTCGCTCTCCTCCTGCGTCTCTCTGATAGCGAAGCCCAAAGGTCGACGGCTCTCCAACTTGTCTTCCTTCTCTTCTCATGGGGGTTCGTCGTCGTTTTCTTCCTGGGAGTTTCCCTTCCCTCTCTTCGCGCTGACGGCGACTACCTCACCGCCGGTCCCGGCGGGCTCGCAGGAGACTTCCAGGATCACCTCCTTCTTGCTGCGATTGGTCTCATGCTTCTCGAGCTCCTGTACGGAGCACTCGTCCCACAGCGTCATTCCGCGCCCGTCCTCGGAATCGGTGCAATGACTCTGGGAGGTTGGCTCTCGGTCTTCTACCTCGCTTCCCTCCGTGAGATCGGAGACTCTCCGTGGGGCTACTACCCTTTGAAGATGCTGTGGATCATCACCATCACCATGGCGATGATCATCGGCACAGAACTCATCGCTCAAACATTCACGGCTCTCGCAACCCCTAAAGGCACGCAGTTCTCAAAGCGGAAACGCGTACTTTTGCGCGTCTGTTTCGGGACTCTTTCCGTTCTCGTTCTCATAGTCGGCGTCGTATTGCCCTCCTCCTACTTGGGCATACGCAAAACTCTCGTGCCGATGTTGGCTCGCGATATCATCGTTCCCTCGGCTCAGGAGAAACGCACTTACGACGAGCTCGTCGAGGTCTTCGATGCCCATAAGGGCGAGGCGATCGCGTTCTGGCGCCAAGCGGAAGTCATGGAGTTCGACGGAGATCGGAACCGTTTCCTCATCCAATTCTCCGCCCCGACCAATCACGATGTACGCTCCCACTCCTACCGCGCCTGGGACGAGCACTACTACAATCTCCTCTGCCCTCTCCTGCGCGATTGGGACAAAGACGCAACACTTGTCACCTCAAGCAAGAACTACGAGACTACGAAGAACCGCCTGTCCTACTGCGGCCTTCACCACGACGTCGAGATTCTGACCCTCGACGACTGATTCCCACATTTCGCTCCCCTGACGACTATGCCCACAGATCGGTTAGACGTGTTGACACTCTTCACTCCAAGAGATCTTTCCACTCGAAATAACTCCCTCAATATGCTCCGGCTCGTCTTTGCGCTTCTCGTGGTTTTTTCCCATGCGCAGCTGCTCACAGTATCCGGAGACGGCGTCGTCATCTTCGGGCAACATCTCGGTTCCTGGGCGGTCGTCGGATTCTTCGGGATCTCCGGTTATCTCATCACTGGGGCCCGAATCCGTTCGGACGCCGGCTCTTATCTCATCAACCGCGTCGTGAGGATTTTCCCCGCATTCGTCTTCGTCCTCGTCTTCGTGGCCTTCTTCTTGGCGCCCCTGACGATGTACATCGAGTCGGGCACGATCGACGGTTACTTCGGCACTTCCCCGACTCCCCTGGACTATGTGTACTCTAACCTTCTCCTTAAGGTCAGCTACTACCACATCGGCACTACCCTTTCCACGCATCCTCTGAGCGCCTGGAACGGTTCCCTCTGGTCGCTGTCCTACGAGTTCTGGTGCTACATCATCATTGGTGTCTTCATGTCGTGGAAGTTCATCCGCGAGCAAGTCTGGCCCACCACTGGCCTCTTCGTTCTCTTCACCCTCGCTCATATGGGAATCGCACAGCTCAGGCCCTACATCGGAAACAACTACGACCTGGAGCTCTTGATCTTCATGACGCCGTATTTCATGGGCGGCGCCATGGTTTATCAGCTGCGCGATCGTCTGCCGATCCGTCACTTGTACGCATTGATCGCGGCAGTGATCTCACTGCTGCTCATCTGGTACTTCCCAGCCTTCGGTAAACAGCTCGCCTCCCCGACACTGGCATACCTCGTCCTCTATTTCGGCTCGGTCCTCCCCTCTCCGGGCTTCACGAAGGTCCATGACATCTCCTACGGGGTCTACATCTTCCACTTCCCGATCATTCAGTTCCTCATCGCCCTCAAGGTTCATCTCCTCGGTTTCTGGCCCTTCCTCTTCATTACCCTGCTCATCACTTGCGCACTTGCCACAGCCTCCTGGTTCGGCATTGAGCGCGCAGCGATGCGCTGGGTTCGTGGCCGCAACCCTTGGGGTGATATCCGTAAGCCCGCTCATTGACCCTGAAGGACGGCGGAGAGCAGAATCCACCGACATGCTGTGAAGGACGGCGAAGCCCCGAATCAGTCAACTCACAGATCTTTGTCTCCCCTAAGATGACTGATGACCGCCAATCCAGGAGAACACCATGCATTCGATCGACATCATGCTCCCCTTCTGGGGCGAGCCCGCCTACCTTTTCGAGACGGTGCAAGCCGTGCTCTCACAGGATTGCACCGATTGGCGTTTAACCGTCGTCGACGATTGCTACCCTGATCCGAGTGTCGCCGAGTATTTCCGAAACCTCGCCGACGAGCGCATCTCATACCTGCGCAATGAGAGCAATCTTGGGATCACCGCGAACTACGAGAAGTGCGTCTCCCTCGCCACGGCAGATCTTGTCATGCTCCTCGGATGCGATGATATCCCCCACCCGGATTTCATCTCCCGCGTCCTTTCAATGCACGATGCCTTCCCGGCGGCCACGATCATTCAGCCCGGTGTACGCATCATCGACTCCACGGGAAGCACCGTTGATCCTTTCGTCGACCGGATTAAGCGCTTGACCATGCCGCGCACTCGGGTGCCGCGACTCCTCTCAGGCGAGTATCTGGCGGCCTCTCTTCTTCGGGCCGATTGGTTGTACTGGCCTTCCCTCGTGTTCAAGCGCGAGGCCCTTGTGTCTACTCCTTTCCGTGAGGGCTTCCCGATCATCCAGGATCTTGCGCTCATCATCGATATGATCGCCGCGGGTGAGGCGCTGCTCCTCGACCCATACGTGTGCTTCTCCTATCGCAGGCATAATGAGTCCGCATCTGCGACCGCTCTTTTCGATGGTCGCAGATTCGATGGGGAGAAGCGCTATTTCGAGTTGGCGGCGAAGATCGCCAAGCGCAATGGCTGGAGTGCGGCTGTCCGAGCCGCAAAGCTCCATTCGACATCACGCGCCCACGCGGTGGCGCTTCTGCCCAAGGCGATCCGAACGAAGGATACGAAGGCCGTGAAGATGCTGGCCTCGCATGCCTTCAGATCCTGAAGCTTCACCCTGAGGCTGATTCCGTTCGGTGTACGAGCGGCTCCCGAGGCCTGATTCCACAGTCCGGCCGGGGCGGCTCTCACTCCTTCGAATCGGAGGCTCTCCTCACTCCTTGGAATCGGAGGCGCTCAGGCCCAGAACCCGGAGGCTCAGTCCCTCGAATCGGAGCCCTTCGACGCTTCAAGCGCCGCGATCTTGCCGCGAAGAACGCCCATATCGGAGTTCAGGATCGCGATCTCCTCGACCAGAGTGCGTCTCTCCTCGGAGGCCTGTGAGAGGTCGACGGACAGACGCAGAGTCAGTAGGAGGATCACAATGCCCGCCGCGAAAAAGGCGAGGTTGAGAGGCACCTGGATGCCGAGGGCGTGCGCGAGAGCGTGGAGGAGCTGCGGGAAGAAGGAACCGATAACGGAGGCGAGCGCGATGACGATCCACCAGGTCGCATAGCGCTCCTTCATCCCCGAGTTCCTCAAACGGAAGAACACCGCGATGAGGATGACAATGGCGAAAAGGACTCCAAGCAGATACGTCGACTGCATCAGGCTTGCACCTCACGTTCGAGTTTCGTCCCGGACTTGGGTCGGGTGATGGCGATTCCGAGGGCAAGAAAAGCCCTCATGAGGAACTTCGCGGAAGCGAGTCCACCGTGAGAGGGCGTTCCCCCGGCTCTCGGACGCATCTCCACAGCGGTCTGGCGCACCACGAGCCCATCGCGGGCCGCCATCACCAGTGCCTCGATTGTGTCTCCAAGGTATTCGGCGGGGTAGTTCTTCGAAAAGTAGCTCAGAGCCGCACGGTTTGAGAGTTTGAAACCCGATGTCGTGTCCGTCAGACGGGTTGCGCAGATTCGTGACAAGACCGCGGAGAGGAATTTCATGGCGAGCATGCGAAGCCCGTGAGCCTCGTATTCTCCTTTTCCTGCGAAGCGGGCGCCGATCATTAGGTCTGCGCCCGTTTCCTTCAAAGCGTCGAGCATCCCGGGAATCTCATGCGGATCATGCTGACCGTCGGCATCGAGCTGAACCGCATAGTCGTAGCCCTTGCGCACTGCGTACACGTATCCGGCGCGCATCGCTCCCCCAACACCGAGGTTGAGGGGAAGGTCGAGCACCGCAACCCCTGCGGCTTTGGCGATCGATGCCGTCGCATCGGTCGAGCCATCGGAGACGACGAGAATATCGGCAAAGTCCTGGACGGCCGTCTTCACTTCTTCGAGGACGGGGCCGAGGACCTTCTCTTCGTTCCACGCGGGGATGACGATGAGCATGTTGCGGCTTTTGTCCGGCATACAGCTCCTTGATGATACGAACGGATGATCCCGTTCATCCTATCGCCGCTATGTGCGAACACGGCAAGGGCATGCCCGGGTACTGCACCCTCCTTTTGTCTTCTCGCTGGGGAGGCGGAGGCAAAAGGAGGGTGAGGGGAAGGCAGCTGGGGCCAGGTTCCAAGGACTAGCGCTGGTGGTGATGGAAACGAGGAGGATGCCTTCGAGATGTCAGAGCCGTCATCGTAAAACTGCAGAGCAGAACCACGGCGCACCAAGAGCTCTTGAGCGAGGCTTTCGTCTCTCACCAGCCGCTGCGCAGCTCCTTCCAGTTGGGCGTGGCCGCGAGGACCGTGCCGACGAGGATGACGAGGCAGCAGATCACCTGAAGCAGAGTCGGCGCCGTGCCCATGATGAGGAAAGCGAAGATGACCGCCCAGGCGGAGTAGGAGATGTTGAGCGCCATGCCCCGCGAAGCGCCGATCGTGTTGATCGCCTTGTAGTAGAAGAGGTAGGAGCAGGTGCCCGCGAGCGCGGCGAGGGCGATGATCCCCGTCGCCGGGGTCGGTGCGGCTGTGAAGGTGAAGCCGATGACTCCTGCGATCGGGCCGACGACGGCGAGGTAGACGAGGGCGGAGGTGGTTTCCCTGATCTGCAGGGCCGAGTCCTCATCGACCTCGTCATCCTTCATGCCCCAGGCGAGGATGACCGCTTCGGAACCCCAGCCGAAGACGCAGGCGAGGGCCGCGACGATCCCGATGATCGGATTGCCTTCGCTCGTCACCCCGGTTGAGGAGTATCCAATGAGGACGATCGCCCCGAGGGCGACGAGAAGGGCGAGGATCTGGCGCGGGCGCATCCGCTCCTTGAGGAAGATGTAGGCGAGGAAGGTACCGACCGCCGGGTAGAAGGTTGAGATGATCGCTGTGAAACCCGGGCCGATGTTGTTGATCGCGATGAGGTAGCCGGTCATGCCGAAGGGGCCACCGAGCAGGGCTCCCAAGGCGATCGCTTTACCGGAGCGGGTCTTGATCGCCGCGAGGGTGTTCTTCAGCCGTCCTCTTAGGGCCATGTAGGCGAAGAGGATGATCGCGCAGATCGCGTCATGCAAGAGCGCGGAGGCGAGTGACGCTTCGGGGGCGTCGAGGAAGGGCAGCAGGGAGAGCGCCAGTCCGAGAACAACCGTGTCGAGGCCCCAGAGGGCTCCAGAGAAGACTCCCCATCTCATGCGTTCACTCCTTCTTTCTTGGCCGCGCCCTCGTATTGGGCGAGCAGGTTAGACACGTAGTCGGCTGCGTGACGGTAGTAGACATAGAGGACTTCCCCGATGTTGTCGCCCTCGGCCTCCTTGAGGAGGGCCCAGACGTACCAGCACCAGCCGGCGAAGACGACGTAGGACCAGAAGTGGCGTTTCTCAAGTTCGGTGGGGGTGCGGCCGAAGTAGAACTTGAGTGCCGTGTCGGCGCGTTCTTCGTCCATTTCATCGGTGCAGACGACCATCGTCCCGAAGTCGGCGGCGATGTCTGACATTCCCGCGTATTCCCAGTCGATGAGGTCGATTCGCCCCTCGGCGCTGACGAGGAAATTCAGGGGGAAGAAATCGTTGTGGGAAGGGCCCAGCTCGAAGCCGTCAGCGTCTGCGAAGGCTTTGAGGCGCAGGACTTTGTTGCGCAGGTCTTCGTAGCCGGGCACTTCGATCGGTCCGAATTCTTTGAGGAGAGACTCGTAGCGCAGCCCCTCTTCTACGAAGTCGAAGCTGCGGGCGAGGACGCGACCCGATTCGTGCAGTTCTCGGTTCATCCGCATCGCGGTTTCGAGTTCTTCGTCCTTGGTGACGTCAAGGTTGCGGCACTGTGGGATGAAACGGGAGATCTTCCAGCCCTCCTTGGGGTCGGAAGCGAGGAAGGTCTTATCAACGCCAATCTCGCGTGCGAGTTCGAGGGCTTCGGTTTCGGCGAGGCGATCAACGATCTTGCTCGTGCCGACCCCCGGATGGCGGTACACGTATTCCTCTTCACCGACGCGGAAGTGGCACGACAGGTTGGTGATTCCCTGCTTGAGGGGGTAGAAGTCGGTGATGTCATCCTTCGGGCAGTTCAGGACCTTCGAGATGGTGTCGAAGACTTCGGAGTCGACGTTCTCCATGAATTTCGGGTCGAAGGAGCGCAGTTCGTCGACGGAGTCGAACTCGTAGATCACTCCTGCCGGGTACTTGCGGATCACCATGTCGAGTTCTTTGACGTGGTCGAGGTAGATCGACTCCCAGAGTTTCCCGCTCGTCTCAGGCAGCTGGTAGACGGCCCGGAGGATCTCGCGGAAGCGGGAGGAGAAGGTTCGGTCGAAGTAGACGTGTCCAAGCATGGTCCAGGCGTCGGCTCCGCCGACCTTCGCTCCTGTGATTCTCCCGCCGCCCCCGGTGGTGATGCACCATTCATTGGTCGGTCCTTCGACGTATTCGGCCGAGTAGTAGGCCTTGTAGACGTGGGATTCGAAGGGGTTGGTGGTGAAGTAGTCGTCTGAGGAGCAGATGTAGGTGTTCGCGAGCCGGTCGAGGACGAGCCAGAGTGAACCGTTGTTGTTGCGGGTCATGTATTCGGGATTCACGACGATTGTGACGCCGAACTTTTCAACGAGATTGAAGAAGTATTCCTTCTTGTAGCCGACGACGACGGTGATGTCGGTGATGCCGACTTCCTGGAGCTGGCGGATCTGACGTTCGATGAGGATTTCGCCGCGTACTCTGAGCGTGCCTTTGGGACGTTCATAGGAGATGGGGGCGAAACGGGAGGACATGCCTGCGGCGAGAATGACGGCGTTGTCGACCTTGTAGGGGGCGAGGGCGTCGAGCCCGGCCTGGGTGATGGTGCGATCGGCGATGTAGCCGAGGGCCTCGCATTCGCGGACGGCCGTATTGACCCGACCGAGGGAGGAACCGGTGATGTCTTTGAGTTCACGCTGTGTCAGGGGCGCATCTGCGTTCATTAGGGCGCGCAGCACGTCGAATTGGGTCTGAGTGAGGGAAGCGCTCATCATCTGCCGTTCATGTTTGAATCACGATCTTGCGCGTTCAAACATACACTGCTCAGAAATAATATGAACACATTGTTTGCGTGTCATCCCTCACCTCGAGCCCCTCAAGGCCAGGAGAACCGCTCAGCTCGCATATGACGGACGCTAGGCGGACCCTCATAGAAGCACCGCGCCCAGCGGGCCCCTTCCCCGTGAGCAGATCCTCCGCTTGCGACGCTTCAACACCCCTTGCCGACGAGGAGACGCGGGACGCCCTTCCATGCCACGGGATCGCTGATCGCACGCCCATCGAAAAGGATCTTCACTCCGGGCAGATCTGCGGGCACGAGCGCCGCATACTCCTCGTGATCGGCCTGAATGATCGCAGCATCGACCTCGTCGCCGAAGTGATAGGGCACCCAGCCGAAGCCCTCGAGCTCCTCATCCGTGTACAGCGGATCATTGACGAGGACGAGGGCACCCCTGTGTCGAAGGGCATCCACCGTCGCGAAAACCCCGGAGAAGGCCGTCTCCTTCACTCCCCCACGATAAGCGGCCCCCAGAACAGCGATTCTCAGGCCCCGCAGATCTCCGAGAAGTCCTGCGAGCCTGGAGACGACGTACTCGGGCATCGCGGCATTCGCGGCGCGCGCCGTGGACACGACATCCGCGTCAGGATCACTCGAGAGGTACAAGCGCGGGTAGACGGGAATGCAGTGTCCGCCAACGGCGATCCCTGGACGGTGCAGATGACTGTAGGGCTGCGAGTTGCAGGCTTCGATCACCGTATAGATGTCGATGCCCGCCCGATCTGCGAAGATCGCGAACTGGTTCGCCAAAGCGATATTGACATCGCGGTAGGTCGTTTCAGCGAGCTTCGCCAGTTCCGCCGCTTCGGCGCTGCCCATGTCCCACACGCCGTTTCCTCGGGGAAGGTCGGCGCGCTCATCGAAGTCGAGGAGCTGTTCGTACAAGGCGATGCCCGCCGCGGTCCCGGATTCGTTCAGCCCTCCGACGAGCTTCGGGTAGCGACGCAAGTCGGCGAAAACACGACCGCTGAGGACTCTCTCCGGTGAGAACACGAGGTGGAAATCCCTTCCCTCCTTCAAACCCGAGATCTCCTCGATCATCGGCTTCCAGCGTTCACGGGTCGTGCCCACGGGCAGGGTCGTCTCATAGGAAACGATCGTGTTCGCACTGAGGTGCTCGGCGAGCGAGCTCGTCGCCGCATCCATCCACCTGAAGTCCGGTTTGGAATCCTCGTCGACGACGAGCGGCACCACGAGGATCACAGCCTCCGCGTCGGGGATCGCCTCTCCGTAGTCGGTTGTGGCGCGAAGCCTTCCTGAGGTGACTGCTTCGCTGAGGAGTTCTTGGAGGCGGGCCTCACCGGGGAAGGGCTCCTTCGCCTCGTTCACCAGCTCGACTCTACGCTTCGACACATCGACGCCGATGACCTCGTGCCCTTTGCTCGCGAACTGGACGGCGAGAGGAAGACCGATCTTTCCAAGTGCGACGACGGCGATGCGCAAGGCGAACTCCTCAGGTTGGCTACGCGGGAAGTCTAGTCTGCGAAGGATTCGAGCAGGATTGCGGCGGCCCTCTGCCCTGTGATGTGAATGGATCGTTTCTCCTCGACCCAGCGGTGCAATCGGGTTTTCTCCTCTTCGCTCCACCTGCTGCTCCTCGTATCCTCGAGGGTGAGGAGCATCGCCTCTGCGATTTCCTTCGGATCGTATGCGAGGGCGCTTCCGCAATCATTCGCCGTAATGTCTTCTCGCGCAGGTCCGGCGCCCGCGTAAAGGACCGGGCATCCGCACGACAGTGCGGCGAGGACTTTCGTCGGGTAGGCGAAGTCATAGCCGATCCCCGTTTTGATGGACACGAGGGATGCGAGAGCCCCCCTGTGCCAGGATGCGGCCTGGGCTGGAGGAAGGGTGGGGATGAAGACGACTGGCGTGCGCCCATCGGGGCCCTTGTGGATCCTGCTCGCCATTTCTTTGAGCATCGGCCAGGCCGAGCCCTGACCGAGGAAGACGATCTGCGCTTGAGGGTGGGTGCGCCGCACGCTGCGCAGGGCTTCGAGGAAAACTTCTGCGCCTTGCCATTCCGAAGCCGTCCCGGCGTAAAGGAAATACGTATCCCCCACTCCGGCCTCGGCGCGATCATCCGCAGTGGGGGTGGGGCCCTTCTCAGTGAAGGTGGCGGTGTCGATGCCATTGGGGACGAGACGCACGTCCTTGGCGCCGAGCTGCCTGGCACGCTTGGCGACCCCCTCGTTAATCGCGATGACGCAGCGCGCCCCGGACACGGCGAAAGACTCCATCCAGCGCACTGCCTTCTTCACAATGCGGGGGGCGCCGGTCGCTTCTGCCGCATCCGACCAGATGTCGGGTGCGTACCAGATGTAGGGGATCGACCTGAAAGACAGGGCGGCCCTGGCGACGAGCCCGGTCGTGGGCGGAGGCTCGACGAGGACGACCCTCGGGCGCCTGTGGAACAGGAGCCGGAAGAAGAGGGGAATGTCGAAGGAGAGATAAGGCAGGTATCCGCGAAGGTATCCGCTTTTGTCTCGAAGCACCGGCCAACGAAAGACCCGAACCCCCTCTTCTTCCTTTGCTTTCGTACCCTTCGGAGGCGTGGAGCTCAGGACTTCAACCGGGACTCGCCGCGCTACGAGGGCGCGTTCAACAGCCTGGATACGAAAGGAAGCGGCGGCCGCCTCGGGCATGTGGATCCGGGTCGCGAAGAGGACATGCCCTGGTGTTTCATCGCCAGGGCGGAGGCGAGCTCGGCTCTCATGCTCTCGACTCTCGCGTCGAGCGGGCATGACTTCTCCTCCTCCCTGATCGTGCCGGGGTTGAGAAGGGCTCAACTCCACGGCCGATGACCAGCCTAGTCTCCCAGGCCCGCCGCCCCGGGATTGATATGTCCCTGCAAGCGTCGCAGGCCCGGGCTTGCCCCAGGCCCGAAGGCCCTGGGATTGATAGCATCAGAGCTGGCCGAAGGATGACGGCTGTCACTCGCCGCTGAGGGCCGGACTCGTGACAGCCCCAATGCCCACGTGAAGGAGAACCGAACTCCCGGCAGCGCCGATGCCTGAGTGAAGGAGAAGAGGATGAGTGCGAAGGGACCTGCACTGAACCTCCTCATCTACCCCTCCCCTCTCGCCCAGCCCGGCCGGATCACGAAGATCGCGCGCAGCCTGCACACTCGGGAGCGATTTGAACGCACCGAGATCCTCGGAGTTGACTCGACGCAGCTGCCCGCCCGCGAAAGCCTCGCCCCCGGGATTGAACTCAGGCGAATCCGGGGGGCCTCAATCCGCGAGCGCTTCGGTGCAATCCGTCTTCTCCTCTTCTGGCAGATGCGCGTCTACTGGTATTACCGACGCAAAAATGTGAAGGCCGTCGCCGCTCAGAACCTCTTCCTCCTGCCCATGGTGCACGCCCTCGCCCGCAGAACCGGCGCAGTCTTCGCCTACAACGCACACGAGCTCGAAACCGAGACGATCGCTTCGAAGGGCCTGCGCCAGAAGATCCAAAGGCTGATCGAAAAGCACTGGATTTATAAGGCCGACCTCGTGTCGGTCGTGAATGAGCCGATCGGAGCCTGGTATCGGCAGACCTACCCCGGAATCTCGCCGATCGCGGTGACGAATTCTCCCCTCGACGCGGGCGGCACCGTTGATCTGAGGGAGCGTTTGCACGTCCCCGAGGACCACCTCCTCTACATCCACGTCGGCTACCTGGCGCCCGGGCGTTCCATTCCGCTTCTCCTTGAAGTCTTCGCGAAGACCAAGAACGCTGAGATCGTGTTCCTCGGAGATGGGGTGCTCCGCGCCGAGGTCGAGGCCGCCGCTCAAGCCCACTCGAACATTCACTGGATGGCGCCCGTCGCCCCCGAGGAGGTCGTGTCCTATGTGCGCGGAGCCGATGTGAGCCTGTGCCTCATTGAGGACCTGTGCTTGTCGATGGCTCTGTCGAGTCCGAACAAGCTCATGGAGTCTCTTGCCGCCCAGGTCCCTCCCCTGTGTTCTGATCTTGTGGAGGCTCGAAGACTCTTAGGGGAGAGGGCTTCGACCTGGGTGCTCGAGGACGTCGAGGCCGAGCTCGCCGACGCCATCGCGAGGATCAGCCACAAGGATGTGGAGGCCTTCAAGGCGTCTCCTCCTTCGATTCCGGCGTGGGAGGATCAGGTGAAGGGGCTCGAAGCCGCCTACGACCGGGCGCTTGAAGCGAAATCGGAGAAAAAACTGGGCACACGGGGCTGGCCATGCGCATAGTGTCCGTCGTTGGGGCCAGACCCCAGTTCGTCAAGCTCGCGCCGATCGACCGCGCCTTTGGGGAGGCTCGAATCGATCACAGGATCATCCACACCGGCCAGCACTACGATCCTTTGCTCTCCGATGTGTTCTTCTCCGATTTGGGGATCTCCCCGCCTGATGTGCATCTTGGAGTCGGCTCCGGATCGCACGGCGTCCAGACCGGCCGAATGCTCACCGCCCTCGATGATGTCCTGGGCGGATTGGAAGCGGACTGCGTCCTCGTTTATGGGGATACGAATTCAACTCTCGCGGCGGCGTTGTGCGCGGTGAAGCTCCATATTCCTCTTGCGCATCTGGAAGCGGGACTGCGTTCTTTCAATCGTCGGATGCCCGAGGAGATCAACCGCGTCCTCACGGATCATGCGGCGGACCTTCTTCTTGCGCCGACGAGTCTTGCGGCCAAGAACCTCGAGCGCGAGGGCTTGGAGGATCGAACTGAGGTCGTCGGCGATGTCATGACGGATGTGCTGATGCGCGTGCGCGATGAGGTGTCCTCAAGACCGGTCTTCGAGCTGATGGAGTCTTTGAGTTTGAAGGCGGGCGAGTATTCTCTTGCGACGATTCATCGAGCGGATAACACGGATGATCCCGAGCGCCTCGAGCGACTCCTCGATTCCTTAGGGGCCATTGATCATCCGGTCGTTCTTCTCGCTCATCCGCGTTTGCGCGCGAAATGTGAAAGCTTTGGTTTCAGGATTGATCGAGGTTCTCTTATCTCACATGATCCACTGCCTTACCCGCAGCTCGTGGCGAGTGCGATGCGAGCCCGGGGGATCATCACGGACTCGGGTGGATTGCAAAAGGAGGCGTTTTTGCTGCGCGTCCCTGCGACGACCGTCCGCTCGGAAACCGAGTGGGTTGAGACTGTGGAGCTCGGGTGGAATGTGCTCGTCGAGCCGGGCGCGGAGCTCATCGCTGCGGCTCAGCGTCCCCGACCCGCTGACACAAAGGCCGCGCCCTACGGTGATGGGAATGCGGCGAGGGCCGTCGCTTCGAGCCTGATCCGCCATTTTGGAAGGGGACTTCACAGCGCCCCTGGAGGTGTGTGCGGGCAGGATGCGGACTCTGGGCGGAGCGCAGATTCTGGGCAGGGCGCAGATTCTGGACGGGGTGCCAATTGTGAACGGAGCGCAGATTCTACGCAGGACGAGAATCACACGGTGAACACGCCTGGCGGCCGCAATGCCCCCAGTGGGCAAGGCGCGGCCAGCAGGGGCAACGGGAAAACTCGCGGGGAGGCTCGCGGCACCGGGAAGCAAGGCCTGAGCTCATGAAGGTGCAGCTTGTGAAGGGGACCTTGCAGATCCCGCCGAGCTATTTCGCGGTTCAGCACGCCCTCGCGATGCCGCAGATCGACTGGTCGCTCCTGTGCTTAGCGGCGAAACTCTCAGATCCCCCACTCCCCTTCCCGATCATCGAAGCCGTTCCGGGTCGCCTCCCCTTCCGAATGAAGGAGGCCCTGAAGTGGTGGGCTGTGCCTCGGATGGAGCGCCTCCTCCTCGCCCAAGAGCCGCAGCTCATCCACCAGCAACAGGCGACCTGGTCAATCCCAGCCCACCGGGCCTCGAAGCGTCTCACAGTCCCAATGGTGACGACCTTGCATGGCGCGGACGCCTACGCGTCTTCCCTGCTATCTGCCCCTTCCGGCCTTGCAGAACGCGCAGGAAGAGCGTGGACTGCCATGAATCAGGAGGCCGCGCGGCACTCCGATCGTCTCCTCGCCGTTTCACGCCACCTCGCTGATGTCGCCCTCCGTTCGGGTTTTCCCGCAGACAGACTCCATGTTCACTATCAGGGTGTTGACACCCAGTGGTGGAGGCCGCACACAGATACGACCTGCGTGCCCACCTCCGCAGAACACGCCGGACAGCACGAAGACCCCCAGCTCGGGCGAGAGGACCTCGAGGATGGGCAGACCCCGGAGTTCCTTTTCGTCGGAGCCTTCTCAGAGTTGAAAGGGCTTCCCGATCTTCTCTGCGCCCACGCGCACGTGTCACGCCCCCACCGTCTCGTCCTCGTGGGCGATGGGCCCTTGCGTGAGGAGCTTCGCCGGGCTTCGGCCCACGATCCGTCGATCACGGTGCTCGGACCCCTGGACCGTCGCGGAGTGCGTGAACGGATGCGCCGAGCCGCAGCCCTCGTCTTGCCAACTCGGACGAGGAATGGGAGGGCCGAAGCGGCCGGCCTCGTTTCCTTGGAGGCTCAGGCCTGCGCCACCCCCGTCATCGTCAACGAAACAGGCGGCGCTCTAGAAATGGTCTCCCCCGCCTGCGCTGATCTCAAGGTCCGCGAATACGAGGTCGACTCCCTCGTGTCCTCGATCAACTCCCTGCTGTCGATGAGTGAATCAGAGCGGGCCGCCAGGGGGAGAGAAGCCCGCTCCTGGGTTGAAACAGAGCGCAGCCTGAAACGCGCTACCGCTGAGCTCGGCGCGCATTATGCCGAACTCATCGGCTCAAAGTAAGACAACTCGGGCTTGGAGGATCAGAACGACGCGACCAGGGAAAGCGGACAAGATGCCCCCCGGGAGAGTCACGAGGGCTCAGGTTAAGAGAAACACGAGGGCTCAGGCTCCCAGGAGCAGGGGGACTCGGCCAGGGAGACACACCAGGGCGCGAGCTCAGCAGACCCCGGCTCAAACTCCTCCCCCACTAGAGCAACCAACCCTGGCCTCAGCAGACCAGGCCTCAAACTCTTCCCCCACTAGATCAAGCAGGCCAAGGCTCAGTAGACCACAGCTCGTTGGGTCTCCCCCGTAGAGCACGGCCCAAACGCCCGTAGAAGAGCGCTTAGCCTCGGCCTCGCTGATCGACCTCGGCAAGCATCGCCGCCGCCTGACGAGCCCGAGCCTGCCAAGTGTGCTCCCCGCGCAGGGCCTCCACACGCGAAGCCGCCTCCTCGACGAGTGAGGGGGTGGCGACAAGCTCTCGAAGAATCTTCGCAATGGAGTCGCGCGAATACTCAGGAGTCCAGCCGATCCCCTCACGGGCGACGAGATCCGCGACATGGGTGCCCGCCGAGGCGAGGACGGGCAGGGCGCGCCCGATGTACTCAAAGAACTTCACAGGCGCGGCGAAGGAGCGGTATTCGATCGGTTTCATCGCGAGAACGCCGATGGTGGCCCGCTCAAAGTAGGCCTCAAGCTCGGCCCCCCGGCCGTGAACGACGCGCACATGATGAGACAGGTAAGGGCGGTAGGCCTCAGCGAGAAGGGCCCACTGCTTTTCAGGCACGCACAGGGTCATTGACGCGCCCGGTGTCTTCGCGACTGCGGCGACGCATTCACGCAGATCGTAGAAGTCGCCGAGAGCCCCGACGTAGAACAATTCAACGCCCGTGCCTCTCCCCTTCGCCGCAAGGGGGGCGCCGGGTGGGAGTTCACGGAACTTCTCAGGCGAAATCCGCGGAATATGCTCACCCATCCGAAGGGAGGGCAGGAACATGAGGTCAAGGCTGTCTTCGAGTCTTCGCAGGTCGCGCTTGTAGTGGTGTCTCATGAGCAGGCGATACGGCAATTGCCGAAGAGTGAGGAAGCTGGGGAATCGCCAGTACACGTCACGGTAAAAAGCACCGACGGGGACCCCGCGAGCGCGACAGAATGCGAAAAGATCGAAATCAAGGGCAGGGTCGACGCGCTCGCTGATCTTCTCCGTCATAGCGATCGGGCTTGTTGCAAGCTCCGAATAGCAGAACTCGACTCGCCCCTCTTCTACCGCCTGCTTCGCGAGGGGCACGCTTTGGGCGCGTTCGCGCCACGTTCCGCTCACCTCGATCACCTCGTAGCCGAGCTGTGCGAAAGCTGTGCGCATCATGAAGGGGCGGATCGCAGATCCTGATGATCCGCCTGAGCGCACCCTCATCGGCGAGTGGAAGATCATCGTGGGATTCACGAGCTGCTCTCCTCCTTCGAGTCCTCGAGCCCCTGAGACTCCACTAGGGCGCCATACAATTCGCTCCAGCGCGATACGAAGCTCTGCTCGGAATAGCGTTCGCGGGCGCGCTCACGGATCTGCTCCGCAGTCGCGTACTGCGAAGGATCGCAGATCCTCCTCATCGCCTCGACGAGGGCGGGCGCATCGTCGACGCCGACGAGCTCCCCGTTGCCCTCTTCGAAGGCGAAGCATCCGGCCCAAGTGGCGGAGGCGATCAGGTGAGCTCCTGCGGCCTGCGCCTCGGAGAACACGGTCCCGCCCGCTTCGAGGGCGCTCACCAGCACAAAAACATCCGAATCGGCGAGCAGGGACACAATATCCGCGCGTTCGAGACGTCCGAGGAACTCGATCGAGGGACAGGGACTGGGGAGGGCCGCCCGCACGCTCTCGATCGCTTCGGGGCTTCCTCCTGCGATCCTGAGGATGGCCTTGCCTGAATCCTTGAAAGCATCGAGGAATGCCCTGCAGGTTTCGATGACGCGCTTGTTGTCGTCGATGTGGGAGACGTGGGCGAAGCGCAGCGGACCTGCTTCTTTGCCCACGGGACGTTCGGCGTTGAAGAAGGCATCAGGAACGGGCAATTCGATGGGGAGCCAGCGCGTGCCCGGATAGTGGGCGGCGAGGGCTTGGGCGAATCCCTGTGAGACTGTGGTGAGCAGGGAGGCTTGCTCGAGGGCCTGCCCAATGGCTCCTGAGCGTGATCTGAAGGCGCGGGATTCGAGGGTTGAGGGGCGATGCTCGGTGATGACGAGGGGCACCCCCCAGCGCCTGGCCAAGATCCCTCCCGCAACACCTCCGGGGAAGACCGTGTGCGCGTGAAGGATCTGCGCTTTCCCTCTTTCCTCGAAAAGAGCGGCAGCCCGCCCGATCAGTCTTCGATGAATCTGCTTTTCGAGGGCGCGGAGCACTCGTGGCATGGAGGGCAGGCTCAGGCGGACGACCCGGAGTCCGTGCTCGACGCTCACTCGGGGGTTTTCACTCTGCCAGTTCCTGCCCAGGGGTGAGGTTTCGAGGGCGAGGATCTCGACTTCGTGTCCCGCGCGCGCGAGCATGAGGGCCTGCTCTTCGAAGAAGGTGCCCGAGTGTTTCGCGCCGGGGCGCGGATACCAGGAGGGGACGAAGAGGATCCTCATTGAAGCGCCTCCGTATCGTATTGGGAGGCGGTGATCAGGCTCATGATGACGAGTCCTGCAAGCATTGCGGCCATGAGCAGTCCCAGGATCGTGGTCGTGGCGAGCAGGTCGAGGGGTGAGAGGCTGAGCCATGCGAGGGGCGCTACGCAGTAGAGGACCCCGAAGATGAGCATGCGGCGCTGTTTCTCGGTGACGACGAAGAGATTGGAGACCGGGGAGGTGAGGACCGTCATGAAGAGCCAGGGCGTCAGGGCCCTCGCGAAGTCTCCGGCCTGATCCCATTGCGCCCCGAACACGAAGGGGAAGAGCCATGGCGCCAGAATGTAGAGGAGCGCGAAGGGGATGAGGGCGGCGAGAGCGGCCCTGCGGTAGGTGTCGGCCACGAGAGGGCGCATCCGTCCCGGCGCAGTATCGGCAAGCTTCTTGAGGAACACTTGTCCGACGGCCCCCGCGATCAAGCCCACGGGCACTTGCATGATGTTCCAGGCGAGTTGGAATTGGCCGAGGGCCGCGATCGCGACCGCTCCGATCGCGAGGTTGATTCCCGCGTTGCGCAGTGAATCGACGAGGGCGTTCGGCCCGTTGAGCAGGGGCATGCGATGGTAGCGCCTCGCGACCTGGCGGAGCGGAGGGTCTTCGGATGTGCCTTGGCGTGCGTCTTTCGTTTTGGAGACGAGGAAGAGAAGGGACACGAGTTGTCCGAGCATCGTTCCCAGGATGAGCGCGCTGAATCCTCCGTGGAAGACGAGGCCGAAGAAGAGCTGGGAGGCGGCGATGGCGAGGGAGTTGATGACGCTGTTCACTGCGATATCGCCGAAGCGGCCTTTTCGGGTGAGCCAGTAGCGCAGGTTCGAGGCTTGAGCGACGAGAGCCACCGTGATCCCCGCTGCCGAGAACCAAAGGGCGAGTTCTCCCGAGTGGTGGTAGGCGTCTTTGAGCGGCCGGGCGATCACGATGAGGACGAGGGAGGTGATGATCGATGCGAGGAGGATCGATCGGGAGGCGAGTCTATGCAGGCTCCTCGCGCTCGCCTCGTCTTTGGGCAGTACGACCGCGAGGTCGTAGCGGGCTGCGGCGAGCGTGATGACGAGGGCGGTGATCGACCCGTAGACGCCGAGGAGGCCCTTGTCGACATCCGAGTAGACGCGTGCGATGAAGATTTGCAGCACGAAGGCGATGACTTGGGCGCTCAAGGTTCCCGACATGAGTGTGAGGATCGCGCGCAATACGGGGCTTCGTGAAAGGAGGGAGGAGATCTTCGAGCTGGGCCGTGTGGCTTGCGGTTTTCCCTTCGCTGCCCCGAACTCGACCCCGGTCCAGGGCGCGTCTTCGGCTTGGGGGTCCCACATGGGCCTATTCAATCAGATCCTTCGAGCATTGAGCCTTCGCACACGTGGGTCTGCGGCATGCAGGCTGTACGGCAGCTGCATCGATCGCATCGCCCCTTTCGCATGCGTGGATCTACGTCGAGAGATGTGCAAGAGCCAAAACTCTGGGGAATCGTCCTCTTGCTCGCATGGGTCTGTGAATGACCTTCTTCTAGGCTTCGAGTTCGCCCCGATCCCCCTCTTACTCGCATAGGGCTGCGGCGTCGATCTCGGCGATAGAATCCAAGGAGAGTCCACGTTCTCGCTCGGGCAGCGGCTGAGCGAAGAAAGGAGAACACGTGGCCGTCCCTCGTCTCCTCCTCTCCTCATCCGCTTGGCTCGACTCCTCCGATCATTCGACGCGCGTGTGGGCCCCGCTTCCCGCTTATGCGAAAGCCCTGCTGCGCGCCCTGGACTCTCCGCTTTCTCTTGCTCGCCGCGCCGTTCCCCTTTCGAGCACCAACCCCGCGCACAAGGACTCGAGCGCCTCCCCCTCCAGGGCCCCGATCGTCCCCTCCGTGCAAGCCCTCAGCCAAGCCCTTGCCGAGGCATACGGCCACTGGAGCCTCATCTCTTCCCTGGGAGAATCGATTCTCCTCGCAACAGACCGAATGCGCTCCCTCGGCCTCCTCTACGCCTTCGACGGTCAACGCTGGATCATCACCGACGATGTGAACTCCCTGCTCGCCCACCTGCCTGGACTTCGGCGCGACGAACGCCAGGCCAAGATCTTCACCTCCTTCGGCTATACCCTCGGTAGACGAACCCTGCTCGAGGGCGTCTCCTCCGTGGAGGCGGGCTCCCTCGTCCTTTTAAATCCCGATGGAAGCACCTCGACCTCGTCCTTCGCCGACTACCGGCGCCCCTCAGTCCTCATTGATGAGGAGGCGGAGTTCCACGCCCTTTTCGAAAAAGCCCTCGACCAAAGCTTCACGCGTCTGCTCGATGCAGCAGGCTCGAGGACTCTCGCCGTACCGCTCTCGGGAGGCTTCGACTCGCGGCTCCTCCTTGCCTGGCTTACCCGCTTGGGAGCCTCCAATATCCGGACCTTCACCTACGGCAAGCCCGCAGCACCAGAAGTCGGGATTTCTCACGGCGTCGCGCAGGCCTTTGCCCTGCCCTGGGTCAGCGTCGACTACACGCCCGAGAAGATCAGCTCCTTCTGGTCGGGCCCCGAGGCAGAGGCCTTCCGCCGAGCCAATTGGTGCGGAGTGTCCCTCCCCCACGTTCAAGACTCCTATGCTCTGCACGAGCTGTGCCGCAGCGGCTGGATCGACGAGGACGCGATCCTCCTTCCCGGTCACACGATCGTCGGCAATGGGCACGACGAGGACTTCGTGCTCTCTGCTCCACCGGCGGGCGAACTCGCGCGCCTCATCGCCTCACGCCACGCCGGTGCCCAAGGAAGAGATCGGAGCATCAACGAAGAACCCCTCATCTCCCGCGAGATCTTGAGGGCCGCTCAGCAGGTCCGATTCGACGGCTCGCCCGCTTCTGCTCTGAGCTGGGTCGAGTGGTTCAATCTTCGAGAACGCCAGGCGAAGTACATCAACCACTCGATGCGCGCCTACGAGTTCTACGAGCGGAGCTGGGCGGCGCCAATGCTCGACCTCGACATGTGGCAGACCTGGCTCAAAGGCGGGCTGAACTTCACGAAGGACCGCGCCTGGTATGCGCGATTCGTCGCTGCAGCGGTGCAAGGATACGCGAAAGCGCCCACCCCGCCCCTGCACGTGTCCTCGAACGACCACTCGCTTCCGCCAAGGCTCAAAGGCGCGCTCCTCGCCACGATGCGCGCAACGAGGACTGAGCGCCTCTTGTCGAGATCTCGTTCGATCCGCACCATGCTCGATCATCCGATGGCCTTCGAAGCCTTTAGCGCTCCGCTGTCGAAGAGCCAGCAGTTCAGGAGCCACCTGTGCGGCGCCTCATCGACGGGCCTGTGGTCAACGCTCTTCCTCGACAACCGCTGGGGAAACGACGCTCAGATCCTCCCGCCCCCACCGGGGGCGCCCGGTCTCACTCGCTGAAGCGGATTACTTGCCCCGTCCTCGCGGATTCGAGGATGCCCTCGAGGACTTCAAGGGTTCGCACGCCTTCGGCCATCGACACGTGCTCACCGCCCCGCCCGAGGATCGCATCCCTGAAATGCTCGTGCTCGACTGCGAGGGGTTCGCGCTTGTCGAGCGCGTAGCGGGTGACGGTCCCTTCGGAGACGCCCCGAAAGGCCGCGATCTGCTCCCATTGAAGTGGGGAAGACCCGTTCTCGTAAAAGCTCAGGTCCCCCATTGCCGTATCGGCGACGAGGGCGCCGTGCTCGCCGATGACGATCGTCGTGCGGTCCTTGTAGGGGGTCAGCCAGTTCACCTGATGGTTGACGAGGACTCCGTTCGCAAAACGCCCCGAGGCGAGGAGCAGGTCCTCATGCACTCGCCCCGAACGGTAGCCGACCTGTGCGAACATCATCTCGTAGGGGGCGCCCACAACCCAGGAGGCCAAGTCCACGTCATGGGTCGCCAAGTCCTTGACGACGCCGACATCACTGATGCGCGCCGGGAAGGGGGATTGGCGGCGTGTGACGATCTGATAGACCTCGCCGAGCTGGCCCTGCGCGATCCTGCGGCGCATTTCCACCAGAGCCGGATTGCAGCGCTCCACATATCCGACGGCGCCGACAAGGTCGGCTCTCTCAAAAGCCTCGGCGATCCTGCGCCCCGATTCGACGGACACGGACAGGGGTTTTTCGACGAGAGTATGCACTCCCGCTTCAGCGAGGAGGAGAGCCGCTTCCTCATGGAAAGCCGTTGGCACTGCCACGATCGCCGCGTCGATCCCGGCTGCGATCAGATCCTCAACACCGGGGAGGACCTCAAGAGGAGGGGCGACACCGAACCGATCGCCCGCCAAGTCCGCGAGCGCAACGAGTTCGACGCCCTCGGTGGCGCGGGCGTTGCGGACGTGATGACGGCCCATCGAGCCCAGGCCGAGGATTCCCAGGCGGATCGTCATTGTGACCCTGCTTTCGCGAGCGTGTTCACGGCGTGAACAATCCGTTCGAGATCGGCTTTCGACAAGGCGGGGTGCACGGGCAAGGACACGACTTCACGCGCCGCCTTGTGCGTCACGGGAAGATCGAGGCCGGGGGCGAAGCCTTCGAGGGAGGGCAGGTGGTGGTTCGGGATCGGGTAATACACTCCCGAGTCGATGCCCCATTCCTCGCGCAGGGCGCGCATGAAGCGCTCGCGGTCAAGGTCGGGGATGCGGATCGTGTACTGGTGGTAGACGTGGCGGGCGCCGCGGGCGAGCGGCGGGGTGATGACGCCGTGAAGGTTCTCGTCGAAGAATGCGGCGTTCTTTCGGCGAGCCTGGGTCCAGGCCTCGATCTTCTTCAGTTGGACTCGGCCGATCGCCGCGTGAATGTCCGTCATCCGGTTGTTGAAGCCGATGAGTTCGTTCGCGTAGCGGTGTTCCATCCCCTGGTTGCGCAAGAGCCTCACCCGTCGCGCCAGTTCCCTATCCGTGGTCGTCACCATTCCGCCTTCCCCCGAGGTCATGTTCTTCGTCGGGTAGAGGCTGAATGCGCCGAAGGTGCCGAAGGAGCCGACGTGCTTCCCATTGAGGGAGGCTCCATGAGCCTGGGCGGCGTCCTCGAAGACCATGAGGCCGTGCCTCTTCGCGATCCGTCCGATGTCCTCCATCGCGGCCGGGTGTCCGTAAAGGTGGACCGGCATGATCGCCGTCGTTCGCTGAGTGATGGCCGCTTCGACGCAGGCCGGGTCGAGGCAGAAGGAGTCTTCGTCGATGTCGGCGAAGACGGGGGTCGCGCCGCTCAGGGCGACCGAGTTCGCGGTCGCGGCGAAGGTGAAGGAAGGGACAATGACCTCATCGCCGGGGCCGATTCCGGCGGCGAGCAGCCCCAGGTGCAAGGCGGAGGTTCCCGAGTTCACGGCGACGGCTGAAGTCCCGGGGACGAGGACGGCGGCGAATTCCTCTTCGAAGGCGGCGACCTGCGGTCCTTGGGCGAGCATGCCGGAGCGCATGACCGCGCCGACCGCTTCGATCTCCTCCTCGCCGATGAGGGGTTGGGCGGCGGGGATCCTCTCGAAGGTCATCGGGTGTCCTTCTCCAAGGCGTCGGGCGCTGTGAGCCTGTAGCGCGTCCCCGTTGTCGGGCATTCGAAGAGCGAGGGGTCTGCCGTGGGGATGAGGGGGAGGCCCGCTTCCCCGACCCAGCCGATCCTCTTGGCGGGCACGCCCGCGACGAGCGCGTAGTTTGGAACGTCTTTCGTCACGACCGAGCCCGCTGCGACGAGCGCCCAGCGACCGATCCTCACAGGGGCGACGCACACCGAACGGGCGCCGATCGAGGCGCCATCGCCGATTGAAACGCCGACCGGTTCCCAGTCCTCGGCAGTTTTCGGGCTTCCGTCCTCGTTGATCGCGCGCGGGTGGCGATCATTCGTCAGCACTGCGGCCGGGCCGATGAACACTCCCTTGCCGAGGCGGGCGGGCTCGTAGAGGAGCGCATAGTTCTGGACCTTGCAGGCGTCCCCCATTTCGACTCCTGCTCCAATGTATGCGCCCCGGCCGATGATGCAGTCTTCGCCGATGCGGGCGCCGGATCGGACCTGGGCGAGATGCCAGATCTTCGATGAGTCCGGTACTCTCACGCCCTCGTCGATATCGGCGCTCGCTTCGATCATCGCTGCCCTCCTCGTCTTGTCGAATACTGTAGTCGCCCTTCACGCACCCAGCTTCCCGCGAGTGGTGCCCAAGTGGGACAATTCCCCATATGGAGAGGAACACGGACGTGTGGGTGGTGATCCCGGCATATAACGAGGGGCCGATGATCGCTCGCGTTATTGCCTCCGTGCGAAAGTTCTTTCCGAATATCGTGTGCGTCGACGACGCCTCAAGCGATGACACTGTGTGCGCCGCCAGACGGGCAGGAGCCCTGGTGATCCCCCACCCTGTGAACCTCGGACAGGGAGCGGCTTTGCAAACGGGATTCACCTGGGTGTTGAAGAAGACTGAAGCCCGTTTCGCCGTCACTTTCGACGCTGATGGTCAACACCGGGTGGAAGATGCCGAAGGGATGTGCGCCCTCGCACGCAAGAACGACCTGGGTTTCGTTCTCGGTTCTCGTTTTCTCTCCGAGAGCCCCCAGGGGTTGTCCCCCATGCGTCGACTGGTGTTGAAGAGCGCCGCTGGCGCTGCCCGACGCAAGACGGGCCTTGCTGTGACGGATGCGCATAACGGTCTGCGAGTGATCCGGCGCGACGCCTTATCCTCTTTTTCCCTCGTGCACAACCGTATGGCGCATGCGAGCGAAATCGTTGAGAAGCTCGCCGTGACCGGCCTGGCCTGGGCGGAATACCCTGTGAGCATCGAGTACTCCGAGTATTCGAGGGCGAAGGGCCAGTCCCTGCTCAATTCTGTGAATATTCTCGTCGATCTGGTGATGGAGTGAGCGTGCCCTCGTACTGGTTGATCAGGCTCCTTCTCCTTGTGGGCTTCGTCCTCATTGCGCTTGTCATCATGAGGCCGGTCCGTTCCCAGTCGCATTTGGCTGTGCGTCGCCTCTCGATCCTGGTTCTCCTCTTGTTCGCGGTTTTCGCGATCCTGTTCCCCGGAACTCTCAACCACGTCGCCCACCGCCTCGGAGTGGAAAGAGGAGTGAACCTTCTCGTCTACGCACTCGTCGTCGCTTTCTTCGCTCAGCTCGTGAGTTCTTATCGGAAGGAGGCCGCTCAGGAGCGTCGGATCACGGCCCTCGCTCGCGCCGTCGCCCTCGCGAACGCGGATGAGAACGAGCCGGATTCTGCGCCTCACACAGGCGTAGAGGGGTCGCACAATGACGAAGAGCACCGGGAGTGCATGGGGTGAAGCGGCGAATATAACGCTACGATCAAGGATTGATGAGCAAACACGAAACTCTGAGCCGTCGGCTCCCGATTCAGCATGCGGCAACCTCGCCGTACCGTTTCGGTGTGCTTCGCGCCCTCCTCGCTGTTTTCCTCGCAAGCTCACTCTTCGTAGTGACAACAAGCGTTTTCGTCTACAACGCCCTCGCGAACCAGGTGAAGGAGTCCGTGCTCGACATTTCGCATTTGTCTGCGGATTCTGAGCAGTCCGCGGAGACGATCACTCCAATCGACCAGTTCGAAGGACAGCCGATCAATCTGCTCGTTTCGGGCGTGGACTCGCGATACAACCAGGATGATTCGGGCTACGGCGACGCTGAAGAACTTTCCACGATCCAGTCGGATACGACGATGATCGCGCATATCTCCGCTGATCGTCAGTCCATCACCGTTGTTTCGATTCCCCGCGACCTCATCACTGACATTCCCTCGTGCACTCTGTCCAGCGGCGCGCAGACCTACGAATACACGGGAATGTTCAATTCTGCTTTTTCCACCGGGGCGGTCACCAATGACCTTGCGGGCGGTATCGCCTGCACGAAGGCCACCGTTGAGGAGCTCACCGGCGTCCACATTGATGCTTTCGTGATCGTGGACTTCACTGGGTTCAAGGGAATGATCGACGCACTCGGGGGTGTCTGGTTCGACGTTCCCGAGGATATGTACGATGAGCTCGCGGGCCTTGATGTGCACGCTGGTTGTCAGCGTTTCGACTCCATGACGGCGCTCGCCTTCGCCCGCGCCCGCAAAGAGATCGGCGATGGTTCCGATATTTCGAGGATCGGCCGCCAGCAGGAGCTCGTCTCCGCGATACTGCGTGAAGTCCTGTCGAAAAACTTCGTCACCGATCTTCCGGCTCTCCTGTCCTTCTTGCAGGCGACGATCGCTTCTTTGACGGTTTCGCCGAATCTTGCGGATATCAATTCTGATGCGGGGCTTCTTCTTTCCCTCCTCAACTTGGACAAAGCCAATATCCGTTTCGTCACCCTGCCGTGGGCGAACGCGCCGCATGATCCGAATCGGGTAGTCGCAATCGAACCGGATGCTTCTCTCCTATGGGAGGTTTTGAAGTCCGACGCGCCCCTTCCTGCAGGTATGACCTACACCGATGGGACCGGCACCCAGCAGGTCGTTCCTTTCCCCGGCGAGTCCGAGCCACAATCCGATCCCTCTCAAACCGGGGATTCCTCGGGTGATTCACAGACCAATCCTTCCCAGCCCCCGGCTGATTCTTCAGCCGCTAAAGCTTCGAGTCCTGAGCCCGCACCCACTCCCCCGCAGACCTGCCCACCGAGTCAATGAGCGAATATCCTCCCTCGTTCAGCCCCAAGGAGCGGCGTTCCCGCCCTTTGTCACAGGCTGCCCAAAACGCACCTGAACGGAGTGAATCCTCAGCTTCCTCGCGCCTTTTAACGCCCGGAGAGCAGGCGCGGGTTGAACGCGAGTCTCATGGGCCGCGCCCGCACCCTTCGGCATCTTCAACGCAATTCACAGGCTCTTCGCAGGCCCTGGCACCTTCCCAGTCTTCTGCTTCCGCTTCCGCCCGGCCTTCTCGTTCTACGGCCTCTGAGGCCAGGTCTACAGGCTCTCAGCACCCTTCCGCGGCTTCTCAAGCCAGTCCCAATGCCCGAAACGGTGCCGAAGGTTCGCCGCGCCCTAAGCGCCCGAGCGCTCAAGGGGCTCGCAGAACCCAAGAGCCGTCGAATCAGGGCGGGCAGATGCCGGTCTTTCGTA
This sequence comes from Schaalia cardiffensis, assembly GCF_016405145.1. Classification (GTDB taxonomy): domain Bacteria; phylum Actinomycetota; class Actinomycetes; order Actinomycetales; family Actinomycetaceae; genus Pauljensenia; species Pauljensenia cardiffensis. The sequence goes on along the minus strand of NZ_JAEKIA010000002.1, from coordinate 154,605 downwards.
CACGCCCACGGGTCTATGGCATCGCCGCAGATGATGCTCAGGCGCGTGCATGGCGCGTCGACTCCGCATCCCCCGAGCCCCAAGCTGATCGTCCTCTTCTGCCGACGACTGCCGATCAGCCTCAACGTGATCTTCCACCTGCTTTCGCTCCCAAACGCAAGAGTCTGCGTCAGGGGGCTTCCCCCCAGGCCCGCGCTCAGGCGGAAGGGTTTTCACATGAGCGCCAACAACCTCGGCCCACGACGCTCACGCCGCGTCGCGGCCCCTCTCAAGCGCCACATTCCGCGCCTCGGCCACGACTCAAGCGAGCCCGTCGTCTTCGCGGCAGGCTTTTCAAAGTGTTCCTTTTACTCGTCCTCATCCTGAGCGGCTGGGTGGGCTTCTTGATGTGGGATGCGAACCAGAACTTAGGCCGGACCTCCGCTCTTTCTGGGGCTGCGGACACGCCAGGGACCACATATCTTCTCGCTGGCTCGGACTCTCGTGATGATGGCGCTGTACAAGACGACTTCGAAGGCTCGGAACGCTCAGACTCCATCATGCTGGTCAATATTGCGCCCAACGGTCAAAAGTCAGCTGTTTCCATCCCACGAGACACCTATGTTGAGATCCCTGGCTACGGCTGGGACAAGATCAATGCGTCCTTCTCCTACGGTGGCCCTGAATTGCTCGTGAAGACCGTTGAATCTCTCAGCGGACTCACCGTCGATCATTACGTGCAGATCGGCATGGGCGGAGTCTCGAATATGGTAGACGCCGTTGACGGCATCAACGTCTGCTATGACGGCAATGTGAGCGACGATCCTTCTACTCTCGAATGGACCGCGGGCTGCCACGATGTTGATGGGAAGACGGCGCTCGCCTTCTCACGTATGCGCTACCAGGATCCCGAGGGGGATATCGGTCGCGCCAAGCGTCAACGCCAAGTCGTATCGAAGACGATTGAAAAGGCTCTCGCCCCAACGACTTTTCTTTATCCTGCACGTACTTTGCGAGTCGAACGTGCGGGTTCTGGATCCTTCACAGTTGACGAGGACACTTCCCTCCTGGATATTGCACGTCTTGTCCTTGCGTTCAAGGATGCGGGTACGCAGGGCTTGAGTGGAATCCCGCCAGTCGAGTCTCTCGATTTCCGCACGGATGTGGGATCTTCCGCAGTGCTCCTGGAAGATGAGACCGCACCCGAGTTCTTCGAAAAGCTCCGCAATGGGACTTTGACCACTGAAGATTTCAACGCCTTCGGTCGTTAAACACCCCATGAGAGCGGCGAGGAAACGGCTGAACAGCCAGAGCCACAATCAGCAACGCAGGGGTTCCCTGAGGTCTTGAGGGGCACGGTTCCCCAAGTCATAGCCCCCGACCCCTCGGGTCTTCACCACCCATAGGCCGCGCAAACTCAGCATCCCCTGCCGGACTTCACTCCCGCCTCTTAGACACCCCATGCTCCACGCGGGGTCCTCATTCACAGCCAAAGCCCAAGCGAGCAGCATTTCCCGGTGTTGCTCTCACCCCTGAGAGCGTGCGACAACCCTCTCAGCCAGCGCCGCCCCCTTTTCCGAGGCGAGATCGCGCAGCCCCTTTTGGAAGTCCCGCATCTTGCCACGCAAGGCCTCAGCCTCGGGCCCCTCACCAGCGGAGAGAATCCGAGCGGCGAGCAAACCCGCGTTACGCGCACCAGCAATAGAAACAGTCGCGACGGGCACTCCCGCGGGCATTTGCACGATCGAGTGGAGAGAATCCACTCCATCAAGGTGCTTGAGTGGAACGGGGACGCCCACGACCGCAAGCTCAGTGAGAGCAGCGAGCATACCGGGCAGGTGTGCGGCGCCCCCCGCTCCAGCGATGATGACCCGCAAACCCCGAGCCGAGGCCGAACGGCCATAGGCAAGCATGTCCTCGGGCATTCGGTGAGCCGAAACGACGCCGACTTCGCAAGCGATGCCGAACTCCGCGAGGGCAGCAACGGCGGGTTCCATAGTCGGCCAATCCGAATCGGAGCCCATGACGACACCGACGAGGGGGTGAGGGCCGGTTGCGCTCAAAGGAATATCAAGCTCAGGGGTCGAATCGTTCATCGGATGCTCCTTTCAGGAAGCCTCGTGAATAGGGAAGAGAAGTCGAAGGGCTCAAGCTCAACAAGGATGCGCCGCACGCTGAGAGCCTTGCTCACACACAGCTCTCAGACCTGGCCGCGAAGGGCAGCAACAACTTCTTCAGCCTCAGCCCGGGCACGCACCGGATCGGCGTTCACAACCGTCACATGGCCGAGTTTGCGGCCCGGACGAACGGCTTTGGAGTAGATATGGACCTTCGCTTCAGGATGACCTTCCAGGGCTTGTCCGAGGGCGCGAGCCGGACAGGGGAAACTCGAACCCAAAAGATTCACCATGACGCAGCTCGAACCGGGAACACGAAGCTCGGTTGAACCGAGAGGCAGGTCCAAGACAGCTCGAAGGTGCTGCTCGAATTGGCTCGTCACCGCACCATCAATGGTCCAGTGACCTGTATTGTGTGGACGCATCGCAAGCTCGTTGACGAGGACGTGCTCGTCGTCGCCCTCGCCGACCACGAACATCTCAACCGCGAGCACACCTGTCACCCCGAGTTCTTCAGCGATCCTCTCACCGAGTTCACGCGCCGCTTCGAGAGTTTCGGGACGCACGCCGAACGCAGGAGCCGTAACAACGGAGCAGACTCCATCGACCTGCTCACTCGTCGCAACAGGCCACGACTTGATCTGTCCGGAGGGTCTTCGGGCGCACAGTGCGGCGACCTCGGACACGAAGGGCACGAACTCTTCGGCGAGGAGTGGTCCCTTTCCGAACCATTCGGCCACGTCCTCAGCCTCGTGGACGACTCGAACTCCACGCCCGTCATAGCCCCCGGTCGGTGTTTTCACGATGAGGGGCCAGCCACACTCATCCCCGAAGGCCTGCAAGTGTTCAAGGGTGTCGATCCTCGCCCAGCGCGGACAGGGCGCCCCCATCTGAGTGAGGCGTTCACGCATCGCGAGCTTATCTTGGGCGTACAAGAGGGCGTGGGCGCGTGGTTCGATGGCGAGCGAGCCCTCGAGTTGTGCGAGAAGGGCCTGGGGGATGTGCTCATGTTCGAAAGTGAGCACGTCAGCCCCTTCGACGAGCGTGCGAACAAGCTCGTCATTCTTGGGCAGGCCGACTGTTGAGGAGGCGACGACCAGAGCAGTCGAAGTGTCCGGGGCTTCAACGAGGGGACGCAGCTCAATGCCGAGGGCGATCGCGCTCTCCTGCATCATGCGGGCGAGCTGCCCGCCTCCGATGACGGCGACGACCGGGCGTGTGCTCCGAGTGGGCTCCATGCACTTCAATCTAGTCGCTCCAGGACCGGGCTCGCCTCGAGGAGGCTTCAGAATCGACGCGATCTGCGTCCCATCGAGACGACTGGCCCATGGGGCATGACCCGATCAGGGTCGAGGGATGCGGGAATCGCAGCGAGGGAGAGTGAGAAGACAGGTGGCCGGTTGCGCGTCAATTCCAATCTCCCACCCATTGCCCCAGCCAGATCCTTTGCCAAAGCCAAGCCGATTCCAGTCGAGCCATGCCCGGACACACCCTTTTCAAAAACGTTGGGTGCCAAGTCTTCAGCAATTCCCTCGCCCTCGTCGGAAACATCAATAACGACCCCCCGCCGATTTGCCGTCTTTCGGGCAAGCACCCGAGTGGTGCCAGCGCCGTAACGCAAGGAGTTCTCAATGAGGGTTGCCAGCACCTGGGAGATTTTCCCTCCATCGGCGAGGATCGGCAGTTCCGCCTCGTCTGTGAAGACGAGCTCACGACCAGCTTGGGCAAAGGCCGCCTCCCATTCTTCACGCTGCGTGTTAAAGGCTTCGAGAATGTGGATCGCTTCGGTCTGGCCGACATTCCTCGCATTGGAGTCGAGCAGTTCGGCAACGACCGCAGTGAGACGCTCAACCTGTTCAAGACAGCTCTTCGCTTCTTCTTGAACCTCCGGCTCGGAGGAGATTAATTCGATCTCCTCCAATCGCATTGACAGGGCGGTGAGTGGGGTTCGGAGTTGATGCGAGGCATCGGAAGCGAATCGGCGCTCAGCGGCGAGCCTTCCCGCCATTCGTTCTCCTGTCCGCGCCAATTCCTCCTGAACGAGGTCGATCTCTTCAATCCCTGAGGGTTTAACCCGCGCTCTTACCTGGCCCGAACCGATCTGCTCAGCTTGAGCCGCGAGGTAGATCAAAGGTGCAGACAGTCGTCGGGAGAATCTCAGGGCGAGGATGAAGCCGACAATCAAGCAAGCACCCATTCCAGCGAGATACAGGACGAGGACGAAGCCGATACGTTCGATTGTCGGCAATGCGGAGGCCTCTAGACGCACGTTCGTGCCCTGATTCGTCGAGGCGTAAACAACATGCGTGGGAGCTGTAACCTGTGTCCGTACTGTGATGAGGTCGCCTTGAGCGGTCGACACTGAGGCGTGTACGCCGCTTTGTCTGATCGTCGCAGGAGAGACGAGCGCCTCAATCAGGGAAGGAGTAACCGCGTCACCGTTCTCGATCCGCCGGTCGATCATTCTCGCAATCGTCTGCGCCCTCGACTCGAGGCGGGACACGTCGGATACCCAGACGATCGAGGAGGTCGCGATCGCACCGGGGACACCCATGAGGAGGGCGACGACGGTCACGGCCGTGAGGATCATCCGTACGGCGCGTTTTCGCATATCTCCTCTTTCCTCGTGATCCGATGTCAGAAGAACCTGCTCTGCCTCAGGCGTGAACCTGCCTTCGAGGGCTGTGATTTTCGGGCCTGGCCCCACTTGTCCGAGGGCTCACGGCTCTATCTACAGGCTACCCGCGTCTAGAGAGGCGACGCGGGTAGGTGTGGGAGATGGCGAGAGGCTGGCCCCTGATGCGAGTGTTCAGCGCAACTCGAAGCGGAAGCCCATTCCTCGAACAGTCGTGATGTAGTGCGGGCTCGTCGCGTCGTCTCCGAGTTTGCGTCGCAGCCAGGACACATGCATATCGAGAGTCTTCGTTGAGCCTGTCGGATCGGAGCCCCAGACTTCACGCATGAGGGTCTCGCGTTCAACGACGCTCCCGGCTGCGCGCAGGAGAACACGAAGCAACTCGAATTCCTTTGCGGTGAGTTGAAGCTCCCGGTCGCCGGAGAAAGCGCGGTGAGCGGCAACATCCATGCGCACGTCCTGGGCGCTGAGTTCAGAATCGTTGACTTCTGTGCTCGTCCGACGAAGCAGTGCGCGGACTCGGGCGAGGAGTTCAGCAAGTCGGAAGGGCTTTGTCACGTAGTCGTCGGCGCCCGCGTCCAAGCCGACCACCATATCGACCTCGTCGGTGCGGGCAGTGAGGATCAGGATCGGCACTGTTTTGCCGCAGGCGCGGATCTCGCGCGCAACTTCAAGGCCATCGATATCAGGAAGACCGAGGTCGAGGACAACGAGGTCAGCCCCTTCAACCTCGGCGAGGGCGCCCCGGCCGGTGCCGTGGGCGCGAACCTCGTAGCCCTCACGACCGAGAGCGCGGGCCAGGGGTTCGGAGATCGCGGGATCATCTTCGACGAGGAGAACAGTAGTCACACGAAGATCATACCCTTTCAAGATTATTTCTTTCATGTTCCTTGACCATTGCGAGGAGCCCCTCACGCTCACTTCATCAGGGGTATCACAGGGAGGAGAAAGACAAAAGGAAGGCGCTTCTCAAGTCCACCCCGGGGAGAGAAAAAGCTCGTCTTCAATCGCGAGAGGAGAGGACATAGGGCGTGACCTGCCCGAAGCCCCGCAATTCAGCGGAGGGGAAATCTTCGAGCACGTATCCGTTTCCTGCTTTGCCTGCAGCGATCGCGGCTGCTGTGGCTGGATCGGTGAGGATTTTCCCCACCGGAGCAATGTCCACCAGTCGAGAAGCAAGGTTGACCGTCGGACCGAAGACATCCCCTGAACGCGAGAACACGTCCCCTCGCACGAAGGACGCTCGAACGGGCAGGATCGTGTCGTCTGCGCTGAGACGCTCGATCAAAGAGGTCGCGACCTTCATCCCTGTCGCAAGATCGTCGGCAATATACAAGACGGCATCTCCGATTGTTTTGACGATCCTGCCGCCCGCCTCCGTGACAGCCAGGCGCGATTCTTCTTCGAATCTCTCAATGAGGTCCACGAGCGCGCCTCCCAGAATCGTCGAAGATGAGGTGTAGGACACCATGTCAACGAAACCGAGGGAACGGTTCAGCGGAAAGCGCGTACGGGAGTCCTCGTGTCCGCGCTGAGCAACCTCCTTGTCGAGGCGGACGAGAAGGGCTTCCATTTGACGGCGCCACGAATGCAAGAGCATTCCCTCGAAGGCGTGGACACTGTCCCGCATGTGGTCGATGACGTACATGCGGGCAGTCGTATCATCAAGGCCGAGCCTGCGAATCGCATCTTCAACGAGGGCTTCGAATTGCCACAGGCTCAAACGGTCCGCGAGATGCGAATTCGCTCTCAGGAGTGAGCGACTTGTCGCGAGGTCGATTGCGCCGGAGTCAACGAGCCCATTCCAGGTGGTGAATACCTCGATATCACGCTCGGTGAAGACACGTTCATCGGGTTCGGGGCGTTGAAAACCCATTGAGACCCAATAGTCGTTGACGCGTTCGATCGTGGTCCCCGTGCTTTCGGCGAGCATTCGAGCACTGGTCGTCAGCGGCCCTCCAAGGAGGCGCGGAACATAACTCGTGACCGTCTGATGTTCAAGTTCGTAATTCTCAATGTCATCTTGAGCCGACGAGACTCCCATATGTTCGATGCCCCTCCTTCCAATGAGATCCGAAAACAACGTGAGCGGAACCGCAGCGAATACCAGCTTAGTAGCCTACATCACGTTGAGCTTCTCTTCTTTGTTTTCACCTTTCCTCCGTATCAAGCACTCTCAGGTTCTTCCCTGCGAAGCACTCACAGCCTCTCCCCTGCGCAGCATGCCCAGGCTTTTCCTCGCGAAGTGCTCGCGGACTCCTCCTTCCGAAGCCCTCACGGCCCCTCCCCTGCGAAGCACTCACGGCCTCCCTTGTTTCGAGCATCGGCTCGAACATCCTGCCTTCACCTCGTGCAAGATAAAGAGCTCTCGGTCACGAAGAGTCCCTCTTGGCACAGGGCCGGGGCTTTCAGGGACAATAGCCTCATGCGACTCCTCCTCGCCTCCAAGTCCCCGGCTCGACTCTCCACCCTCCTCGCTGCAGGAATCACTCCCATCGTCAGGGTCTCTGAGGTCGATGAAGATGCCGTGCTCGAATCCGTGAAGGCCCACTCGCCCTCCCCCAGCGCTGATGAACAAATTGTCGCCCTCGCCTGTGCAAAACGAGACGCCGTCACCTCGACGCTCACCTCTGACGCCTTGCTCGACGAGGAAGGGGCAGATTCTCTCCTTCTGGTCGGCTGCGATTCGATGCTCGAGATCAACGGGCGCATGGTCGGTAAACCTCATCTGCCCGAAATCGCGCGCGAGAGGATCCGGGAAATGCGGGGAAGCGCGGCGACTTTGTGGACCGGACACGCGCTCAGTCTCCTGAGACGCCAAGAGGATGGCTCTTACGCCCTTGAGTCTGCTCTCTCGCGTTCAGCCTCGACAGTCGTTCACTTCGGGCAGATCAGCGACGAGGAGATCGAGGCCTACATCGCCTCGGGTGAACCGCTGCGCGTCGCCGGTTCTTTCACGATTGATGGCCTCGGTGGCCCCTTCATCACGGGGGTCGAGGGCGATCATCACTCCGTCGTTGGCATTTCTTTGCCTCTGTTGCGTGAACTCGCTTCGGAGCTTGGCGTGTTCTGGCCGGATCTGTGGGATTTTCGCCGGAGGACCCCTTCGCGAGAGTAGAGGGATAGAGGACAGCGTCGGCTCTTCTTCGACGCTCTCAGACGCAGAAGAAACGGAGAGCTCGCCCTCGACACGAACAAGTGCATACCGTCGGTAAGTAGAGCTCTCACGCGGGCAAGTGCCGAGCATTGCCGGGCTGCGCGACATTGTGCGGGGGAGAATACGCTCTACCAGACTGCAGGTGAAGAGCATCCCCGGGCACGGATGCACGAAACGGGCTCCCCCTCCCCCGGGCTCCGAATTAGGATTCTTCACATGGACATGACTCTTGCATGGGGAATCGGCCTGGCGACCGTCACGATGGACGGCGAGACCCTGGACGTCTGGTATCCGCGCCCCCACCTCGGAACGATGATGCCCGGCGAGGATGGCGATCTGCTTGAAACGCTCACAGCAATGCAAGGTCAAGACGACGCCCGCCAGGTCCGCACGACGGTCGTCACCTGTAAAGCCGACCTCGGCGACCGCCCCCAGTCCACAGCCGACACTTACCTGCGTCTCCACCTTCTCTCCCACCGTCTGGTCAAGCCCAATACGATTAACCTTGACGGCATCGTGTCGCGTCTTCCCAATGTCGTGTGGACCGCTCAGGGCCCCTGCGCCGCCGAGGGCTTCGAAGAGACCCGCCTTCGTCTGCGCGCCGCACTCGGTCACCCCGTCGTGGTGCTCTCCGTCGACAAGTTCCCCGCAATGGTCCACTATGTCGTCCCCGAAGGAGTGCGCATCGCAGATGGCGCGAAGGTTCGTTTAGGCGCATACCTTGCGGAAGGAACGAGCGTCATGCACGCCGCTTTCGTCAACTACAACGCGGGCACTCTTGGACGCTGCACTGTTGAGGGGCGTATCTCTCAGGGCGTCGTCATTGATGATGGCTCAGATGTCGGCGGCGGCGCCTCGACGATGGGGACCCTTTCCGGCGACGGTCGCAACCGGGTCCGCCTCGGTAAGCGCTGCCTTCTCGGCGCGAATTCAGGTCTGGGGATTCCTTTGGGCGATGACTGCGTTGTTGAAGCCGGACTCTTCCTCACGGCAGGGGCGAAAGTCGCGGTGATGAAGGCCGGTGGTGTCGTACCCGGTGCACATGGTCTTTTCGCTGAACCACCGTGCGTTCCGGCGCGCACGCTAGCTGGCGCGTCGAATGTCTTGTTCCGCCGTAATTCGCAGTCGGGCCGGATTGAGGCTTTGTCCCGTGGCGGCAAGAGTATTGAGATTCCCGAGGATGCGAGCCCCCACATCTGAAGTGCCACAGCACTGCCTGGCGTAGAGCTTCCTGTCCCTCAGATCAGAGCTGACTGTCCCCTAGAGCTGTCTCTGCCCTGCACTGCTCGCCCCTGAGAACTGCCTGTCCCCTGCAGCTGTTTGTGTCAAGCCCCGGCTGAGGGGCACAAGTCGGACATCAAGCGTGCACAAGTCGGACGATTCAAACTCTGACCTGGGCTTTCCTCAAGGATCCAAGGCACAACGTTCGACTTGTGGACAGTCACACCTCTACGCGCCTCAGGCATTGAGGCGCGGGAGCTGCGCGAATGCACGCCTCAAACACTGAGGCCCTCAAACACTGAGGCGCGGGGTGCGCATGCGCAAAGGCACGTAGTCGCGTTCGACCTCACCGACATACACCTGGCGGGGCCGCCCGATCTTCGTGGCCGGGTCTGTCGTCATCTCAACGTACTGGGAGATCCAGCCAGGCAGGCGACCGAGTGCAAAGAGCGGGGTGAACATCTTCGTCGGGAATCCCATCGCCGAATAGATCAGGCCCGTGTAGAAGTCCACGTTCGGATAGAGCTTGCGAGCCTTGAAGTAGTCATCATTCAAAGCGATATCCTCAAGTTCCATCGCAATATCAAGGAGTTCATCGCGCTTGCCCAGGCGAGACAGGACCTCGTGGGCGGTCTCCTTCACGAGGGCAGCTCGCGGATCGTAGTTCTTGTAGACGCGGTGGCCAAAACCCATGAGGCGCACGCCCTCGGCCTTCGACTTCACCTTGTCGACAAAACTCTGGACCGGCTCCCCTGTGTCGCGAATCTGGTGGAGCATCCGCAAAACGGCTTCGTTCGCTCCGCCATGGAGAGGACCTGCGAGAGCGCCAACGCCGGCCGCGACCGAGGCATACAGATTCGCCTGCGAACTGCCCACGAGGCGCACAGTCGAGGTTGAGCAGTTCTGCTCATGATCGGCATGCAAGATAAGCAGCATGTCGAGGGCGCGCACCAGTGCCGGATCAATGTCGTAGGCCTGATAGGGCATGCCGAAGGTCATGCGGATGAAGTCTTCGGTGTAGCCACGCGCCGAATCCGGGTACAGGAGAGGCAGACCTGCCGCCCGCTTCGCAATGTAGCTGATCATCGTCGGCACCTTCGCAAGAAGGAGGACAAGGGCGGTGTCGAGTTGTTTCGAGTCGCGAGGATCGAGGGTGTCCTCGTAATAGGTGGCCAGACCCGCAATCCCAGCCTGGAGGATCGCCATCGGGTGTCCGCGGTGCGGGAAGGCCGTGAAGAATGCTTTGAAATCCTCGTGCAGGAGGCGGTGGCGTTGGATGCTGCGGATGAAGGATTCCAGGGTCGCGGCGTCGGGAAGCTCCCCGTAAATCAGGAGGTAGGCGACTTCCAGGAAGCTCGAGTTCTTCGCGAGCTGTTCAATCGGGTAGCCCCGGTAGCGCAGGATCCCCTTATCGCCGTCAATGAAGGTGATCGCTGATTCGCACGAGGCCGTGTTCGTGTATCCCGGGTCGAGAGTGACGGTCTTGCCCTCAGCGAGGAGTCGGGAAACACCAAGACCATCGTTTCCTACGGAGGCGGTAACTCGGGGCAGCACGATCTTGGATTCCCCGAGAGTGAGGATGCCATCTGGGCGAACGGCGGGAACCTGTTCTTCCGTCATGTTTTCTCCCTTCACGTGGCGGGGTGAGGCCCCACTGGCGAGGTCCAAAGCTTCAGCTCCGCCTCGGGACGAAAGTCCAGCTGTTCATCACCCTATACTCGCGATATCTCGATTGCGAGAGAAATCTGGATTCATCCAAGGAGTGGACCCGCGGCCCGCAAGCGCTCGCAAGCAGCTCGGATCCTCTCATCACTCGCCGTCAGGGCAATGCGGACGCGTCCTTTGGCGGCCTCGCCGTAGAAATCACCCGGAGCCACGAGGATACCCAGTTCAGCACAAGCGTTCACCAGTGCCCACGAGTCCGAATTGCCCGGCTTAGCGACCCACAGGTACAGGCCCGCAGCAGAGTTGGGATCGTTGACGAGGCCGAGGGACTCCACCGCTTCAAGGAGCATGTCCCGCCTCGCCTCATACACCCTCCGCTGAGCTTCGACGTGCTCATCATCGGCAAGTGCGAGAGTCATTGCATGCTGAACCGGGGTGGGCACCATGAGCCCCGAGTGTTTACGCAGCTCAACGACTTGCGCGATGAGCGCCGGATCGCCGTAGGCCACAGCCGCACGGTATCCGGCGAGATTCGACTGCTTCGACAAGGAGTACAAGACGATGACCCCACTCGGGTCGCCCTCGCACACTGCCTCATCGAGGATCGAGGGCACGCCCTCGTGGATCCACGGCGTCGTCCATGGGAGCGCGGCGTAACACTCGTCGGAGATGATGACGGCCTCGTGTTCTCGCGCCCAGGCGAGAGCGGCCCGGAGTTGAGGGATGGACAGGACGTGGCCGTCAGGATTGCCTGGGGAGTTGAGGAAGACGAGGGCGGCATCGGGCCAAGTGTCGGGCCGAGTCGGATCGACCGGTACCGGAGTCGCGCCGGCCAGGCGCGCGCCAATGTCATAGGTTGGGTAAGCGACCTCGGGAACGAGAACGGTGTCGCCTGGGCGAACACCCAGGAGAGTCGGGAACCAGGCAACCGCTTCCTTCGAGCCGATCGTCGGGATGACGCCCTCTACTCCGACATCCGTCATGCGCCTACGCGCACCCCAGGCGAGGATCGCCTCCCTCAGCTGCCGGGTGCCGATGACACTGGGGTACCCGTGTGCGTCAGAGGCTTCGACAAGCGCATCACGAATGAACTGCGGTGTCGGGTCGACCGGGGTTCCGACGGAAAGATCGCAGATCCCATCGGGGTGCGAGTTCGCCAATTCCTTCACGGGGGTGAGGAGGTTCCAGGGGAACTCGGGAAGGGCGAGCGGACGGGGAAGAGCAGTCATGACAAATGACTTCGTCTTATTGCGCGTTCTGCGGGGGAAGGGCAGCGATCATCTCATCGTCGAAGTCCTGAGCTCCGGTCCTCTGGGCACCTCCCGGGGAGCCGAGATCCTTAAAGAAGTCGACATTCGCACGATAGTAATCCGACCACTGCTCAGGAAGATCATCCTCGTAGAAGATCGCCTCGGTCGGGCACACCGGCTCGCAGGCACCGCAGTCGACGCATTCTTCGGGATGAATGTAGAGCGTGCGGGCCCCTTCGTAAATGCAATCGACGGGGCACTCATCGACGCACGCGCGATCCTTCACATCGACGCAGGGCTGCGCGATGACATAGGTCATGACTCCTCCTTGACGGGGTCGGGTGAATACTCTGGCTTTATTATCGCCCTCATGAAACATGAGGAGCATACCCACAGCACTGATCGCCTTGCGATCCGGGAGGATGTGCCCGTCTGCCCGAACTTGGCGCCCGCCCCGAAAGCGTCAATTCCCGAAGACGCGTACAACGCAAATCAGACTCCACCTCCCCTGCCGTGGCTCAAGTGGAGCCCCGGTGAACGCGTCGTCGTCCGATATCGTCTCTCCGATGGCCTGCATGATGCCCTCGGCACTCTTCTTGAAACCGCTTTCGATTATGTCGTGATCGAGACTCGGCGCGGCCCGGTCAGGGTAGAGGCGGCGACGATGGTGACGGGGAAGAAGGTGCCGCCCCCGCCCTCGTTCATAAGCTGAGGGAGGCGTTCATGAGCTGAGGGAGGCGTCCATGAGCTGAGGGCGGGGCCTTTGCGAACTGAGTGTGAGGCTTTCGCGAGCTGAAGGGAGGGCATTCATGAGCTGAAGGCTGGGCGATACTGCAGGCGCCGCATTGGGCATTGCCCCTCGTTGAGCACTCCCCGCCAAGCAAGGGAGGCCCTACCCCGCCAACAAAACAAATGGAGGAGATAACGACAAGTGGAGGGGTTATATCCCCTCCAAAAGTCGCCAACCCCTCCACTTATGGGGCGAGAAGCCTCCGCTTCTGGGCGCGCCGCTCCCGAGCTGCATTCATGAAACGCCCCTTACTTCTGGGCGCGCCGCTCCCGGGCTGCGATCTTGAAACGCTCCTGCGCATCCAGCACAACCTTGCGGACACGAACCGCATCGGGGGTCACCTCAACGCATTCATCATTCGCCGCGAATTCGAGGGACTCTTCAAGGGTGAGCTTGCGCGAGGGAGTGAGCGACTCATACACGTCAGCGGTCGCTGAACGGGTGTTCGTCTGCTTCTTCTCACGGCAAATGTTCACATCCATGTCCTCGCCGCGAGGATTCTCGCCAACGACCTGGCCCTCGTAAACCTCCGAGGAGGGCTCAACGATGAAGGAACCGCGCTCTTGCAGGTTCGTCATCGCATAGGGTGTCGCCTGACCCGCACGGTCTGCGACGAGTGAACCCGTGAGGCGCTGCTCGATCGCTCCTTGCCAGGGGGCATAGCCCTCGGCAATGGAAGAGGCAATGCCGGTTCCGCGCGTCTCCGTGAGGAAGCGGGTGCGGAAGCCGATGAGGCCGCGGGCGGGGACGACGAACTCGAGGCGGATCCAGCCAGAACCGTGGTTCGACATGGTTTCCATGCGCCCCTTGCGCGCCGCCATGAGCTGAGTGACGGCACCGAGGTGCTCCTCGGGAATATCGATCGTCATGCGCTCCATCGGTTCGCAGCGCACGCCCTCGATCTCCTTGGTGACGACCTGCGGTTTGCCGACGGTCAGCTCGAAACCCTCGCGGCGCATCTGCTCGACGAGGATCGCGAGGGCGAGTTCGCCTCGCCCTTGGACCTCCCAGGCGTCGGGGCGCTCGGTCGGGAGAACCCTGAGGGACACATTGCCGACGAGTTCACGGTCGAGACGGTCCTTCACCTGACGGGCGGTGACCTTCGCACCTCTGACACGACCCGCCAGGGGCGAGGTATTGATGCCAATGGTCATCGAAATCGCCGGGTCGTCAATGGTGATGAGCGGCAGAGGACGCGGATCTTCGAGGTCGACGAGGGACTCGCCGATGGTGATGTCCTCGATGCCTGCGACGGCGACGATCTCACCGGGGCCGGCCGATTCGGTGGAAATCCGTTCAAGGCCCTCAGTGCGCAGCAGTTCGGTGACGCGCACGTTCGCGATGGTGCCGTCATGGCGGGCGAGGCCCAGGCTCGCGCCCTTCGTCAAAGTTCCGTTATGAATGCGCAAGAGCGCGAGGCGGCCGAGGAAGGGCGAAGCATCGAGGTTCGTGACATGCGCCTGCAGGGGGGCCTCCTCCTCGTAGGAGGGGCCGGGGATCCTGTTGAGGATCGTCTCGAACAAGGGCTCGAGGTTCTCAGTCGGAAGAATGCCATTGCCCGGGTTCTCCAGCGAGCAAACACCGGCCTTCGCGGAGGCGTAGATGACGGGCACGTCCAGGAGGGAATCGACGTCGGTTTCAACGCCGTCGTTCATGAGGTCCTCGCCAAGCGAGAGGAGCAGATCAGTCGTTTCGGAGACGACCTCTTCGATGCGTGAGTCTGGGCGGTCGACCTTGTTGACGACCACGACGACGGGCAGCTGGGCCTGGAGGGCTTTGCGGAGCACGAAACGGGTCTGCGGCAAGGGCCCCTCGGAGGCGTCAACCATGAGGATGACGCCGTCGACCATGGACAGGCCGCGCTCGACCTCGCCGCCGAAATCGGCGTGTCCGGGTGTGTCGATCACGTTGATCGTCACCCCGCCTTCCAGGCCGAGGGCTTTCGCTGCGGGGCCCGAGTAGTGGACGGCGGTGTTCTTCGCGAGGATCGTAATGCCCTTCTCGCGTTCGAGATCACCGGAGTCCATGACGCGCTCGCCGGTTTTCTCCACGGTGTCGCGTTCGGAGAATGCGCCCGACTGCCATAGCATCGCGTCAACCAGTGTCGTTTTGCCGTGGTCGACGTGGGCGACGATCGCGACATTGCGCAGGTCCTGGCGAACTGGCATGGATTCTCCTCTGATTGGGCGCGTTCAAGGCTCGTGTGCACCCTTTCGGCGCACATGAGCATCCCCGAGTTTAGTCCGTGCTCTCGCCCCTCCCCCGGGTCGGGCGTGCGACATCGGACACGCGAGACCTGGACGATGATGCGCGAAAGGCTTCGCCTGCGTAGAGTCGATTCTCGTCCGAGAGCGCCGCCCACACGAGGGCGACGCACCCCATGACATGCGGGCGCTGATCCGCTTCAAGACTGTCTGAGGTCCCCCATGAAGATCCGTAGATTCATCGCGCGCACCTACCTGCGTTTTTCCCGATGGAACTTCGCAGGCGAACCCCTCGCTGATAAGACGATGGTGATCGGAGCCCCGCACACATCGAACTGGGACGGCGTCTTTATGGCGCTCTCGTTCTGGTCGATCGAGCGACCCTTCCATTTCCTCGTGAAGGACTCGATCGTGAAGAAACCGATCTTCGGCGCTTTCGTCAAGTGGATCGGCGCGATCGGCGTCGATCGGACGGCTGCGCACGGCATCGTCGGGCAGGTGGTGGATGCCGCTAACGCTTCTGAGAGCTTCACGATCGTTCTCACTCCGAAGGGGACGAGGTCGCCGCGCGAGTACTGGAAGTCTGGTTTCTACAGGATCGCTCAGGGCGCGGACTTGCCTGTGGCACTCGGTTTCGTTGACCGCAAAACCATGACCTTCGGATGGGGGCGTTCGATTCGTCTGAGCGGCGATCCTAGAGCCGATATGGACGTGATCCGCGAGTTCTACTCAGACAAGGTCGGCGTGAACCCTGAGCTTGCCTCTGTTCCTCGTCTTCGAGCCGAGGACGATCCTGCTGAAAGCGGGAAGGCCTGTTGAGGGCGGGACCCCTTCGGAGGCTCAGGTCTGAAGAACAGTGCCTTCGAACTCGCAGGACCAAGCAGTTGTGAACAAGCGCTCGCAGCTCTAAACCCTCTCTGATGTGTGCGTGGAGCTTAAAGGAGCCCCTCCTTTAATCCTGCAGATCTAAAGGGGCCCTGCCTTCACTCTTCCGCCTGAATCACCTCTCTGTGACTCGCACACTCCTTCAGCTTGTATCGGCCCTGCTCTCCCCCGTCCCACCAGCCCGTATCCCTCTACTCCTTTCCTTCATCTCCCCTTCGCCTCATTACCCCGTCCTTCCTCAGCTCAACGCCCTTCGTCCCATTGCACCCCCTAGGGGATGTACTCGGGGATGTGCTCGAAGGTCCCACTCCCCATCAGCTAACAATTCACACAACGACAGGACGCACCCCTTATGTCCTCCCCCACGCCTCCCGCACCCACGGGTGACAACCGCTCTTTGAACCGCTCCCTGAAGTCACGCCACCTCACGATGATTTCCATCGGAGGCGCGATCGGTACCGGTCTTTTCGTCGCCTCCGGCGCCACGATCTCTAGCGCAGGCCCAGGCGGAGCCCTTCTCGCCTACGGCCTCATCGGATTCATGGTGTGGCTCATCATGCAGTCCCTCGGCGAAATGGCAGCCTTCCTACCCGTCTCCGGGTCCTTCGGCGAATACGGACGCCGCTTTATGTCCCCTTCCTTCGGTTTTGCGATGGGATGGAACTACTGGTTCAACTGGGCGATCACCGTCGCAGCGGAGCTGGTCGCAGCAGCTCTCGTCATGAAGTACTGGTTCCCGCACGTCCCCTCGATCCTGTGGTCCGGGCTCTTCCTCCTCATCCTCTTCGGCATCAACGCCCTCTCAACAAAGGCCTACGGCGAATCCGAATTCTGGTTCGCAACGATCAAGGTCCTCGCAGTCATCGTCTTCTTGATCCTCGGCCTCGCAATGATCCTCGGGATCATCGGAGAAGCTCCGGGAGCTCAGAACTGGACCGCAGGTGAGGCGCCCTTCGTCGGCGGTGCCGAGGGTGTTTTCCTCGTCATCCTCGTCGCCGGATACTCCTTCCAGGGCACCGAACTCATCGGCGTCGCCGCTGGAGAAGCCGAAGATCCCGAGCGCACGATCCCGCGCGCGATTCGCACGATCTTCTGGAGAATCCTCCTGTTCTATATCGGCGCGATCGCCGTGATCGGTTTCCTCATCCCCTACACGGATCCGAGCCTTCTTAACTCCTCGGAGACGAACATTTCGGTCAGCCCCTTTACTCTCGTCTTCGACAAGGCCGGAATTCTCGCTGCCGCCTCGCTGATGAACGCCGTCATTTTGACTTCCGTCCTCTCGGCGGGCACCTCCGGCCTGTACGCTTCGACGCGCATGCTCTTCGCACTCGCTGAAAAGGGCCACGCTCCGCGTTTCCTCAAAAAGCTCTCCAAGCACCAAGTCCCGGTCAATGCGCTCCTCGCGACGACCCTTGTGGGTCTTGCGGGCTTCATCACCTCGCTCGTCGGCGACGGTAAGGCTTATGAGTTCCTCCTCACGGTTTCCGCGCTGGCGGGCTTCATCACCTGGATGGGCATTTCCTGGTCGCATTACAGGTTCCGCAGGGCGCTCGCGATTCAGAATATCTCGCTCGATTCTCTCCCCTACCGTGCCCGATTCTTCCCCGCTGGTGCGATCGTTGCGCTCGTGGCTTGCGTCCTCATCGTTGTCGGCCAGTCCTACGGTCCGCTCAGGGATGGGGCGCCGCTTGGCGAGCTTCTCCTCCCCTTCATCGGGATCCCCTTCTTCCTCGCCCTGTGGGCAGGGCACAAGCTCGTCACGAAAGAACCCGCCGTCGACCTCGCGACTGCCGACCTCGGCCGCGAGTAAACGAGGGGAACTCAGGATTCAAGCGTGGGGCAAGGGGCGCGCGACCTCGGGATTCGGGGCGCCTGAGGGACGCACCGGCCTCGGGATTCGGATCTGTCTGGGAGCGCGCGGCCTGGGGAAGCGGCCACATCTGGGGGCGCGCGGCCGGGGATCCGGGCGTGGGTGAGGATCGCCCCCGCGGACCCGGTGCCTGTCTGAGGGAGTACCACGAACTCAGGATTCGGGCGTGGGTGAGGAACTCAGAAGCAGCTCAACGAGCCGCCTCGGGCTCCCGTCCATGAGCTGAGGAGCTCAGAGCCAGTGGGCGCGGAGCTCCTCCGGGGTCTTCGCGGACAACTCAGCAAGGGAAACGTCGAAGACCGTACACGCACCCATCTCCCCACGGGCGGCTTTCCGGGCGACCGCGCGTGCCATCGCAGTCAGAACCGAGCCGGTGAACTCCGGATTCGACTCGAGGGCGAGTTCGAAGCCGATGGACTCGTGGACACCCTCAGAGGTGGTGCCACGGCGGATCACGGTCCCCCCATGCGGCAGACCGGAGTGTTCGCCGGCCAATTCCTCAGCGGAGATGAAGGTGACGGTGGTGTCATAGTCGGCGAAGTAGTTCGGCATCTCAACGATCTCCCGTTTAATGCGCTCACGGTCCGCGCCCTCCTCGGCGACGACGTAGCACGCGCGGGTGTGCATTGAGCGGGTCGTGAGTTCGACCTCCTCACCGTTCTTCACGGCATGAACGGTCGACTCAACGGGGAGCGTGTATTGGCGCGCGTCAACGACTCCTTCGATGCGGCGGATCGCATCGGAGTGCCCCTGGGAGACGCCCGGGCCCCAGAAAGTCGTGGAGGCTCCATCTGGCAAGACCGCGTCGCCGAGGACGCGGAGCATTGAGAAGAGCCCCGGATCCCAGCCGGTCGAGATCAGGCTGACATGCCCCGCCGCTTTCGCGGCCTCGTCAACGGCGGCGAAATAAGTGGGGATCTTCGAATGGGTATCGAAGGAGTCAACGGTATTGAAAAGCCTCGCCGCGGCCGGTCCCTGTTCTTCGAGGTCGGTCGCCGAACCGCCGCAGTTGATGCAGACATCCACGGTGTCGGCCCACTCGGCCATCGTGTCCACGTGCGCGACCGGCGCGCCGAGGGTTGTGACGGTGCGCGGATCGCGGCGAGTGAAGACGACAGCGAGTTCGAGGTCGTCATTCTTCGAAATAGCCTTTTCAACGCCTCGTCCGAGATTGCCGTAACCGTTGATGGCGATCGTGATCATCGTGCCTCCATAAGCGAAAAATCCATTGAATCAAGCTTGGTCCGCTCCCCGAATGATCGAAGAAGGTGTCTCAACGGCCGGACGAGGATCGGGGGGATTGCTTGTGCGGGCGCGGGACTTGAAGACCACGTGCTTCGGGATCATTGCAGGCATTCGGGCGTGCTCGCAATATGAGAACGGGACATTTCAGTGCTCGAACGAGGCTCGACCGGCCCCCTCTTGTGCAGGAGTGGGGGCACTCCAGCACCCGAACTCAGATCGCTGTGCCTCACGCGCACGGAAGCGGGGTGTTTGCACAGGTCAAACCTAGGTGAAAATCACCGCACTGCCTCGTGTGTGCAGAAGCGAGAGTGCAGGCGTCTCATGACTTTCGCGAACCTCTGCGCCCACAAGACAAGGAAGGCCACACCCGCGCAGGTAATCCGCTGCGACAGGCACAACGGTGATGTCGCAAACGCAATCTATAAGACGGGAAGATAAACGACCGCGATCCCGAGCCCTATCGCAGCCCACAGCGAGACGTTGTCCAGCAGGCCAAGGAAAGCGGATGGTCAAGCCCTGGGCGCCGCGCCCCGTGTCATCTGCGCAGCACCACACCAAGCCCTTGGACCGACACGCCCGGACACATCTGGAGGCTTTGCTCTGCTCGTCGTATCTGGGGCCCTTGCACATGGGCGAGCGCCCTCATCCCGGTGTCCCGGGATGAGGGCGCTCACTCCTTGCCTCAGCGACCAGTCAGCAGTCGCCTTGGCCGGGCGTCATCAGACCTGGTCACGTCGACGCTTCACTGCGACAAGCACACCACCGGCCAACGCCAGCACCGAGCCGATCACACCGAGCATCAGCACGTTCGACGCACCCGTCTTGGCCAATGTCTTGCCCGGAGGCGTAGGTGTCGGCACCGGCGTGTACGTGTTCGTCGCGGTCACGGCCACGACCGTGTCCTTGTCAGTGATGGTGACCTTGCCACTATCGGAGAGCTCGCTCACAACCGTGTACCCCTCACGGTTCGCCGTCTGAGCGCGCTCAGTCAGCGCGCACTCCGTGCCCGTCGGCACTCGCGGCCCTTCCACGGCGGTCCCGTCACCCAGAACGTCAAGGCGTCCCTCGGTGCCATCCGTGCAGACGTAGTCGAACACGAAGGTGTCGCGGGTGAAGGAGTCCGCGCCGCCAACAACCGTCTTCGCGACCGAGAAGGAACCACGATCAAGCACGTAGGTATTGGTCGCAGCAACCTTGACGGTGGTGCCGTCCCGCACGTCGAAGACCGCGGTACCGTTGTTCACGCCATTGGTAGAGCCGTCAACGGTGAGGACCGTGCTGAGGCTTGCTCCATCGATCGTGGCGTCACGTTCGGACACCGAGCACGAGCCGACTGGCACGTCCGTAACAGCACCGATTTCTCCGCCCTTGATGACGACGGTTCCCTTCACCTGGGCAGCACCGGTGAGCGGCGTGCAGGTGTAGTCGAAGGTGAACTCCTTATCCTTGGCCAGTGCGGCTCCGTCACCGTCCACGGTCTTGGAGATGTCGAATCCACCCTCAAGCGGCGTGTAGGTGTTGGTCACCGTGACCTCGGGGCTAGGAGTCGCGGTTCCCACGGTCACCTGACCGGCGGTGTAGGCGGTCGCCACGGCGTAGCCCGCACGCTGCGCACTGCCGTCGGCCTCCTTGATTGTGCAGGAGGTGCCGAAGGGAAGGGAGGGGCTCGTGACAGCCGTCCCGTTGCCCGTCAGCGTCAGGCTGCCAGCCTTCTGCTCGTCGGTGAGAGCGACCGAGTTGTGCGTGCAGGTGTACTGAACGGTGAAGGTGTTGTCCGCACCGGTGAAGGTGGCGCCCTGGACGACCTTCTTCACCGAGAAGGTTCCCTTGTTGAGCGTGTAGGTGTTGGTCACGTCGATATTCGGGACCGCACCCTTGGCGATGGTGACATCGGGGCTGGCGACAACGTCCAGGGTGTAGCCCTCAAGGTAGGCGGTGCCATCCTGGCCCTGGTCGACGCGCTCCTTGACCGTGCACGAGTAGCCCACGGGAATCTCGTCGGACTTCTTCGACTCGCCCTTGCCGACGATGATGGTGCCCGTAATGGGGTCCTTACCATCGGCCTTGCACGTGTAGTCGAAGGTGTAAGTATCCGGCGCCTTGTCGCCCGCGTCACCCGCGACCGTCTTCGTCACCGAGAAACGACCCATGTCGCGCGTATAGGTGTTGGTGAAGGTGGCGGTGACCGTCGGCTCGCTACCCATGCCGATCGTCACGGACTGGGCATCGTGGCCAGCCGGGTCAAGGGTGTAACCGTCAATGCCGACACCTGCAGTGTCCTCAGTCACCTCGCAGGTGGTGCCGACAGGGAACTTCTCAGGGCTCGCCACGGGGGTCTCGTCACCCGGGACATCCGCGATCTGTCCGTTCTTCTTGGTGTTGTCCGGCAGGGTGCAGGTGTAGCTGAAGCTAAACTTCTTCGCCGCGGCGCCCTCGGCACCATTGGCCTTCTTGACCACCTGGAAGCCGTTGTCCGCAGCTCCCACCGTATTCAACAGATTGACCTTCGTGGTCTTCTGGTCCTCAATCGTCAGGCTCGTGCCTGCAACCGTGCCGATGGTGAACTTGGGGTCTTTCCAGGTGTATCCGGCAGGCAGGGCAGGATTAGCCGTCGAGGTGTCCTCACGCAGGTTGCTAATCGTCGTGCCCACCGGGAACGGCGTAGCGAAACTGATTTCCTCGCCCCGCTTGACAACCATCGTGGCCGTACCGGTGCGCTTGTCAGCATTGAGGGTACTGCTATTGTCTTCATTCACAGGCGGCGTCCACTTCGGGTAACTGTCCGCGGTAGTGCCTGCGGGAAGCTCGTAGTCGAAGGCGACCGTGAAGGTCACACCTGCATCCGCTTGCTGGGCGTAGTCCGCGGCAATTCGTTTGGTCACGCTGAAGGTGCCCTCACCTTGCCTCATCGCCACCTGCACCGACCCCGCCTTGACAAACTGCGTGGTCTTGCTCTCGGTGATCTGGGTTCCGGCAACCGTCACCGTGTTGGTGTAGTCAGTGCCCGGAAGCGCGGTACCGCCGACGAAGAGGGTCCTGTAAGAGAGTGAATAGTTGGTCTTCGCTCTGAATGGGCCTTTCGCCACCAAAGTGATCGGTGTCGTCCCGTCAGCTGCCATCTCCCCACACTCGCCGGTGACCTCGAAAGTCCCCTGGTCGCCCGTCGTCGGGCCCTCCTTCGTTCCTGAGTCTAGAAGGAGTGACTGTGAGGGATTCTCCTCAGAGTCAATGGCGTGGAGGTAGATCTGCTGCAGCGGACAGGTCATGCCCGCACCGAGCGTGTCATTAAAAGTGATGGTATGCGAGGTCTGGCCGTCGAAGGTCACGCCAAGCGCCTTCATAAGCCTCGGCCCACCGAAGTTGAAGTACCACAACGCCTGCGTATCACCCTCCTTCATGATGCCGTTGTAGCTCTTGTAGAGACGCATGTCTGGGCGGTAAGTGCCGCCGGATGGCTTTGGGATTCCGCCGGCCCCGGGGAGGTCAACCTTGACGGTCTTGTCATGGTTGACGGTGAAGAGCAGCTCCTCCTGGGTGGTGTACGAAACGACATCAAGTTGGAAACTGCCGACCCCATGAATGTCCTTGTTTCCCGCCTGGACCAGCGGGGTGATCGCAGCATCGAAGGTACAGGTGACGATCTTTTCAGTAAAGGTACACTGCCCCACATGCTGCCCGTCGTAGTCCATGGGCACCACGAGAGTCGAGTGGAACTTCATCTCCTCGGGCAGGGTGATTGTGAAGGAGTCGCCCTCCTTCGGCGTTGTCTTCGAGGCGTCCCAGTCAAACGTCAGCAGGGCCAGGCCTTTCACGTACAGCTGGCCATCCTGCTGCTCATTGGCAGAGTTCACCTTGGTGAGGGTGAGGTTGGTGACCTCGATCTGGGGGTTAACCTCGGCCGCGGCCGGCGCAGCAAGCCCTTGGACCACGATACCCAGGGCCGCCAGGAGCGCCACGGCAACACCGGCCACTCTCGAACTCACCGCCCTAGATAACAGGCTCCTGATAGACGTCTGCATACTTTCACCTTTCTCCATCATCCGCTGGAACTGGGACACGCCGCAAGGGACGACACATACACGTACCAGATCCTGCTACGCATAAGTTGTAAAATTCTACCACAACTCACGATCGAACAGCCTTCTACCTGCGGCGCAGGGGTCGGCGAACACCCTCAGGCACACCTGGCCCGGGCCGTGCGCAGCTTCGAGGGATAGTGGACCCTTTACCCGGTTTTTGGATCTGGTGCATTGTTTGCCTACAGCGGGGGTTAGGCGATTTGTGCCTCCAGCGTCACGATGATCCCCCACTTGCGATGCGAGTCAAACGGTACAGGCAGGCTTGTCTTGGATGCGGGTGGTACGCATGAGCGGTCCTATCCCGGAACACCGGGATAGGACCGCTCACTCCTTGCCTCAGCGACCAGTCAACAGCCGCCGTGGCGCAGCGTCATCAGAGCTCGTCACGTCGACTCCTCACTGCGACAAGCACACCACCGGCCAACGCCAGCACCGAGCCGACCACACCGAGCACCAGTACGTTCGAGGCCCCCTGCCAAGCCCCCGTCCTCTTCGTCAAGGCCGGAGCTAACTATCAGGAGAAACTCACACGTTGAACTTGAACTCCACAATGTCACCGTCGGCCATCACGTAGTCCTTGCCCTCCATGCGGACCTTGCCTGCGGCGCGCGCCTCCTGCATGCCCCCGAGCTCAACCAGGTCGTCGTAGGACACAATCTCCGCCTTGATGAAACCGCGCTGGAAGTCCGTGTGGATGACACCGGCCGCCTGGGGAGCGGTGTCGCCACGGTGGATCGTCCACGCGCGAGCCTCCTTCGGACCCGCCGTCAGATAGGTCTGCAGGCCGAGCGTCGCAAAACCGACGCGGGCGAGCTTGTCGAGGCCCGCCTCCGTCTGCCCGGAATCCTCAAGCATTTCGCGGGCATCCTCTTCGTCGAGTTCGACGAGTTCGGACTCGAACTGGGCGTCAAGGAAGATCGCCTCAGCCGGGGCGACGAGGTCGCGCAGCGACTGCTGAAGAGCCTCATCCTCCATCCCGGCCTGATCCATGTTGAAGACGAAAATGAAGGGCTTCGTCGTCATGAGCTGGAAGGACTTGAGCGCATCCTGATCGAGGGCGGCGCCAGCAGGTCCCGACAGCAGCTCGCCTTTCTCCAGTAGAGCCAGGGCCTCTTTCGCGGTTTCGAGGACGATCGGCTCGGTCTTCTTGCCTCGGATTTCCTTCTCGAGCCTGGGGATCTGCTTTTCCAAGGTCTGCATGTCCGCGAGGATCAGCTCGGTCTGAATGGTTTCAATATCCGAGGCCGGGTCGACCTTGCCATCGACGTGCACAACATCAGGGTCGGAGAACGCCCTCGTCACTTGGCAGATCGCGTCGGCCTCGCGGATGTTTGCGAGGAACTGATTCCCCAGTCCCTCACCCTCAGACGCGCCTCGCACGATGCCCGCGATATCCACGAAGGACACGGTCGCGGGGATGGTTTTCTCCGAGTGGAACATTTCGGCGAGGACCTTCAGGCGCGGGTCCGGCAGGGGTACGACGCCAACATTCGGTTCGATCGTTGCGAAGGGGTAGTTCGCGGCGAGGACGGTCGCGCGGGTCAGCGCGTTGAACAGGGTCGACTTGCCGACGTTGGGCAGTCCAGCGATTCCAATGGTGAGAGACACGAGCGCCATTCTACAGACGGCGAAGCGAGGCTCGTGGGGTGTGCTTCGTTCTCGCGGAGACGCGGGCGTCTGACCCGTTCTCCACGAGGCGCGGCGACGCCTACTCCAGGTTTCCGGACCAAGGTAGGCGCCGATTCCAGGTTTCCGGACCAACGTACACGCCTACTCCACGTTTCCCCGACCAACGCAAGGGCCTATTCCAGGTTTCCCGGCAGAAACAGGCGTCATACGACAGGAATAGGACGGCAAATCTGGAATCGCGGATGCGAGCAGAGGACGTGAACAGCCGACACGAACCGCAGCTGCCGGCAGAAATCAACAGTCCGGCTCCGCACCGAAGGTCATCCACACCCGGAGCTCCGTCCTCGTTCAGGTGAAGAAGGAATAGGCGATAGTCGCCCCATGAAGATGACGCACTCAGACCTCGTCATGCTCCGAGGGAATCACAAAGGCGCTATCGCTTCACGTGAACTCATCCGAGTGAAGCGCGGAGTCGCCATCGTTGCTCCGAAGCAAAGTGAAGCACTCCCCCGATGGGAGGCCTTCTCCACTGCGGCCGAAGCCAGGATCCTCGCAGTCGCCCGAACAATGCGGCGCGAAGTCGTCTTCACCCGCGAGTCCGCGATGCTGATCCACGGACTGTCCTGCTGGGCTCACAACCCCTGCGTATCGATCCGCGTTGCAGGATCATTCACCCCTTCCTCACTCCCCAGCGTCATCATGAGCACGCATCAGATCCCAGCGGTCCGACTTCGATCAACACACGGCACGTACACAGAAGCCCAGCCACAGCGAATCGGCGGCCTGCTCGTGGATTCACTCGAAGAGACCGCACTGCAGATGGCACTCAAAGCTCGCCCCCTGGACGCAGTCATCGCAGTCTCGGGGATCATCAAGGCATTGAGTCGATTCGACCGCTTTCGCCAGCCTGCATCGCGCCGACGCGAAGAGATCGTGAAGGCAAAGTTGTTGGAC
The DNA here is from genome assembly GCF_016405145.1 of Schaalia cardiffensis. Taxonomy (GTDB): domain Bacteria; phylum Actinomycetota; class Actinomycetes; order Actinomycetales; family Actinomycetaceae; genus Pauljensenia; species Pauljensenia cardiffensis. Next base: position 128,922 of record NZ_JAEKIA010000002.1, on the reverse strand, counting down.
GGTCTTCGAGGTCTCGGCTCCATCCCCGGGAAACGACAGGCAGAAGCGGTACTTACCCTGTCCGACGCCGGATGCGAGACCATCGGAGAACAGGCACTTCTCTTCGCACTCGCGACGGTTATGCCCTATGAGATCCACACACAGCATGAGGTCGTCATTCGGGGACACTCGTACTTCCTCGATTTCGCGATCCCCTCGTTGAAAATCGCTTTCGAATTCGACGGCTTCATCAAAATGGGCGAGGACCACGACTCTTTTCAGCGCGCTCACCGCGCGCTCCTGTCACGCCAACGCGAATTGGAAGATGCAGGATGGACGGTCATCCGCGTCGCATGGGAGGAACTCATGGATCCTGCTGCTCTACGAGCCAAGCTTGTTGGCCGAGTCTCCAAATGCACCTCTGCACCAATCGTGTCCCCTGTCCACGGAGAGGCGCTGTGGAACCGACAGCTGATCATTTCCCGCGTCGCGCGTTCACGCACTCGCGCCTAGTCCAGGTTTTCCGACGATCGCAAGGGCCTATTCCAGGTTTCCCGACAGAAACAGGCGTCATACGACAGGAATAGGACGGCAAACCTGGAACCGGAGGGGAGAGCCCGACAAACCTCCCTGAGACACGGGGATACATGTCGTCGAACACGCGCCGGAAGCCAGGGAAACCTCCCTGGCGCACGAGGAACGGATGCCGAGAAGCCCTGGAACTGGAAATGCGTTGAGCACTCATCACCCTCGCGGAGCCGCACGCCACACTCACCACACCACTCATCCCCCCAGCAGCCTCACACCATCTGCCTTCGTCAATTCCAGGTTTCCCGACCAAGGTAGGCGCCGATTCCAGGTTTCCCGGCCGATCCGGGTACCTATTCCAGGTTTCCCGGCAAAAACAAGCGCCATACGGCAGGAATAGGACGGCAAACCTGGAATCGAAGGAGGAAAGCGAGGAAAGACCAATGAGCGAGCCTCGCAAGTCCCTCCGCGGTCACTTAGCCAAACCCCTTGCCTGGTCCTCGGCCCGTCAAACTCCGGTATCCGCACGGTGGGCACGGCGCCTCAGAGGACGCCCAGAGCCCACACTCGAAAGGCGCCAAGCTTTACCCTCAGAGGACGCGCAACCCCGCCCTCGAAAGGCCTCAATCCCTCCCCCTCAGAGGGTCCCGCCCTCGAAAGATCACAGAACCTGCCCTCGTCCCCTTCACCTCGTGTGATTCGGCCCGGTTTTGCGGGGGGCGTGGGGGCGCGCGTCCGTAAGCCCCTTCTCCGCGAGCTCGGCGCGCAGATTGCGCGGAAGGGCAAAAGTGATTGTCTCGTTCTCCGTACGAACAACCTCCACCGTCGGAAAACCACGAGCCTGCAGCCATTCGACGACCTCGCGCACAAGGATCTCCGGAACAGACGCTCCCGAAGTCAAGCCCACGGTCTTCGTGCCCTCGAACCATTCGGGCTCAAGCTCTTCAGCCTTGTCGACACGGTGAGCGCTACCAGCCCCGGCCTCGAGCGCAACCTCCACGAGGCGCACAGAGTTTGAGGAGTTCGCAGAGCCGACGACGACCATGACATCGACCTTCGGTGCGATCGTCTTCACCGCGACCTGGCGGTTCTGGGTCGCGTAGCAGATATCGTCTGAGGGCGGGTCGCTGAGCTTCGGGAAACGTTGACGCAGACGGTTCACGGTTTCACGGGTCTCATCCACGGACAGCGTGGTCTGGGAGATCCACACGACGCGCTCAGGGTCGCGGACCTCGATCGAATCGACTTCGTCAGGAGTGCCGACGACCTGGATGTGGGAGGGCGCTTCACCGTATGTGCCCTCGACCTCTTCGTGGCCTTGGTGGCCGACGAGGATGATGTCGTAGTCGTCCTTCGCGAAACGCACGGCTTCGCGGTGGACCTTCGTCACGAGCGGGCACGTCGCATCGATGGTCGCCAGGTTGCGGGCTTTGGCGGCCTCGTGCACCTGCGGGGAGACGCCATGAGCTGAGAAGACGATTCGCGCGCCCTCGGGCACTTCGTCAGTCTCCTGAACGAAGATCGCACCGCGTTTCGTGAGTGACTCGACGACAAACTTGTTGTGGACGATCTCTTTGCGGACGTACACGGGTGCCCCGTATAGGTCGAGGGCCTTCTCCACGACGTCCACGGCACGATCAACACCGGCGCAGTAGCCGCGGGGTGCGGCCAGGAGGATGCGTCCGCCCTCGCCGCTGACATCAGGCAGGGAAGAGAGAGTGTCGGCGGCGGAAGCTCGCAGGTCCGGAGTCTCGTCAGTCATGCTCACAGATTAGCGGCGTGCGAGCGCCGACGACGAGGCCGGACGCTCCGGGGTGACGAGGGCGACGTTGAAAGCCTGATTGGACGCTTGGCACCCCTCATTGGCACTTCGCAGGTCAGTGAGGCAGGGCACGGTGAATGCGGCGTCTTATCCCCGCTGTGTGCATGTCAACGACGCGCGACACGCGGATTCAGCCGCAAATCCTCTCCCGATTCGCGAGGGGTAACGCCTCAGTTCAGCAGCTCTTCCAGACTGAAGACACCTTTCCCGATTCGCGCAGGACAAGATCTGCGCTGATCTCTGGCCACTGGCCCGTCCATCCTCCCCCATTCGCACGAGGCGACAAGGTGCACCTCGCCGATCCCGCCGCGCATGATCCCCAGCTGACGCCTGTCCTTCCTGAGTCACCAGCCTGGCCTCACCTCGATGAGGAGCAGAGGGCGGACTGTGGCATCCTTGACGGGTGCCGAACACCCCTCCACGCCCACCCGCCGCGAAAGCGGCCGATACGACGCGCGATAATCCGTGGCCGCTGCGCCGCCTGACGGAGAACATCAAGATCTACGTCGACCGCATGTCAACTCTGTGGGTCGAGGGGCAAGTCGTCGAGTATAAGCCGCGCCCCGGCACGAAAATGGCGTTCTTCGTACTGCGCGACATCGAGTCGGATACGTCGATGACGGTGACGGCCTGGCCTTCGTTGATCGACGCCTCAGGACCGGCATTTGTCGAGGGTGCGCGAGTCGTGACCCGCGTCAAGCCCGTGTTCTGGGAGCGTCGCGGCACTTTGAACCTGCGCGCGGAGGAAGTCGTCGTCGAGGGTCTGGGCGATCTGCTCGCCCGAATCGAGATGGTGCGCCGTCGCCTCGCCGAAGAAGGCCTGTTCGCGGGGGAGCGGAAGAAACCCCTCCCCTTCCTTCCTCGCACGATCGGCCTGATCTGCGGGCGCAATGCGAAAGCGAAGGACGATGTCCTCGTCAACGCTCAAGCCCGCTGGCCATCCGCGCGCTTCCAGATCCGCGAAGTCGCCGTCCAAGGGGAGCGTTGCCTTGCTGAAGTGACGAGGGCTCTTAGCGAACTCGACGCGATCGAAGATGTCGAGGTCATCGTCATCGCGCGCGGCGGCGGCTCTGTCGAGGATCTCCTTCCCTTTTCTGAGGAGGCGATGGTCCGCGCAGCCGCCCGCACCTCCACCCCCATTGTTTCCGCGATCGGGCACGAGGGCGATGCTCCCCTCCTCGACTTGGTCGCCGACTATCGTGCTTCAACTCCGACGGACGCGGCCAGGAGAATCGTGCCGGATATCCGTCAAGAATCCGAGGGGGTCATGCAGGCGCTCACTCGGATGCGCGCAGCGATTGGGACGCGTCTTTCGCGCGAAGAGCACGCCCTGCAGATGCTGTTGTCCCGGCCCGTGCTGGCAGGCCCCGGCGCTGTTTTGGATTCGCATCGTGTCCAGTTGGAGCATTCGACGACGCACATGCGTCACGCGATTGAGCGCCGCCTCGCGGCCGAGACGCAGACGCTCACTCAGGCTCGCGCGTCCCTCACAGCCCTGTCACCCCAAGGCACTTTGGATCGCGGCTATGCCATGCTCAAACTCCCTGACGGCAGTCTCGTCCGCGACGCTTCTGAGGTCGCGAAGGGTTCCCTCGTCGAGGGCATCGTCGCCAGGGGTCGGCTGCTCGCCCAGGTTATTGGTTCACGTCCGGCCAGTGGACAGGGCTCAGGAGCTTCGGGGAGTGAGAGCCTTGTCGGCGGAGGTCCTGCTGCTGGAGCATCTGTTGGTGGAGCGTCTACGGGTTGGGGATCTACTGGTTTGGGGTCTGCTGCTTGGGGATCCTCTGCCTCAGGACCCGTTGCTGGGACGTCTGTTGGAAGGCCTCGTGCTAGCGGGGCTTCTGCTGGTTGGGAGCCTATTGGTGGGGCGTCTGTTGGCAGCGCGTTTGTTGACGGAGCGTCTGTTGACGCGGCTCCCCCTGGGGGAGCCTTCGCATTCGATTCATCCCCGGATGAGGCGCCTGTTCTTCCCAGGATTTTCACCGCTGCTCAGCTTCAGAAAATGAAAGAGGCCGAAGCTGCCGCCAAGGTCGGCAAACCGGAGAGATCTGCGGCTCCAAGTGAGCACGCCAAGGCCGGTGAAGCCGACGCGGTCAAGACCGCCAAGGAGGCTGAGGCCACTGAGCCACCCAGCTCTGCCGAACAGACTGTTCTCGCTGCGCAGGCTGAAAGCGTCGAATTGTCTGAAAACCACTCCACTGTGGCCCAAGGTTACGAAATGAAAGAACAGCCTGAAAACACAGAGCAGCCCGATACGACCGAAAAAACTGCAACCACAAAGCAGCCCGATACAGCCGGAAAGCCTGAAACCGGCGAGCAACCCGCCGCGACCGAAGTAGCGGGGACACCCTCGTCCTCGTCCCCTATCGCCCCAAGCATCCAGGAGAACTGACATGCCCGAGAACGAACTCCCCGAGGTCCAGACCCTGGGCTATGAGCAAGCCCGCGATGAGCTCATCGGGATCGTCCGATCCCTCGAATCGGGACAGGCCCCACTCGAGGACACCCTCGCCTTGTGGGAACGGGGCGAGGCCCTCGCCGACAGGTGCCGCGCGATCCTTGACGCAGCTTCGGCACGTCTTTCTCGTGCAGAGGCTCCGACTTCTCACGCGGACGTGCCCCTTTCTCGCGTAGATGCCCCCGCTTCCGATTCGGGCCAACTAGACTGAAGTCCATCGCGACGCATCGGCGCGTCGCCCGAGGAAGGACTCCCATGGACCTCGCGACTGAGCCCCATATCCTTGCCATCGGCGAGGCTCTCATCGACATCGTCACTCCTATCTCCCATCCCGAGGATGCCCGTGAGATCCCGGGTGGCTCCCCCGCCAATGTCGCGATGACTCTTGGCCGACTCGGACGTCCCGCTGTCCTGTCAACATGGTTTGCCGACGACGAACGTGGTCGCCTCATCGAAGAGCACTTCACCGCTTCACGGGTCGTCATCACTCCTGAGTCACACGGCGCCCAGCGCACGACGACCGCAACGGCCATGATCGACGACAAGGGCGCGGCGACTTACACTTTCGATTTCGATTGGAACCCGACACCACCGATCCCGGTGTCTGAAAAGGCTCTGATCGTTCATGCGGGATCGATTTCCGCTGCCGTTGAGCCCGGGGCGAGCGCTGTATTCGAGGCTGTGAAGGACGCACGCCCTCATGCCCTCATCACTTTCGACCCGAACGCGCGCCCGACAGTCATGGGCGATCCAGACAACGCCCTGAAGCTCGTCGAACGCTTCGTCACTGTTTCCGATGTCATCAAGGTGTCGGATGAAGACATCGCGTGGCTGACCGGCGGCGCCGAACTTGAGAGTGTGATTGAGAAGTGGCTCAGCATGGGCCCGCGTCTCATCATCGTGACCCGTGGCAAGAAGGGCGGTCTGGCCGTTTCTGCTTCGGGAATCCGCTACGAGGCGACGCCTGGCGAGGTAAAGGTCGTCGACACGGTCGGCGCTGGAGATTCCTTCATGGGTGGGATCCTCGACGCGATGTGGGGCCTGGGGCTCGCAGGTGCCGAGGGGCGCGGTGCGCTCGAAAACATCGGCCTGGACGCGGTGAAGACGATTCTCGATCATGCTTCTAAGGTGTCGGATGTGACGGTTTCGCGAGCGGGCGCGAACCCGCCGTGGGCCGATGAGCTTGACTGAGCTGCAAGTTCGGTTGGGCTGCAAGCTCAAGTCGGCCGCGAGCTCGAGTGAGCTGCAAGTTCGCTTGGGCCGCAAGTTCGACTGATCAGTGCTCCCGTGGCTGAGCCGGGAGCCTGCAGTGCCCGTGCCTTTGTGGAGGGGTTGACGGTCTGCCCCTGCCTTTGTGGAGGCAATAATGGTCTGCCCTCGCCTGAAGGGAGGGGTTGACGGTCTGCCCTTGCCTGAGTGGAGGCGATAACGACAAGTGGAGGGGCTATAACCCCTCCACACACCGCCAAACCCTCCACACAGGCACCAACGGCGAACCCGAATGCCCCTCCGCTCAGGAACCAACAGCGAACCCGAATGCCCCTCCGCTCAGGAACCAACAGCGAACCCGAATGCCCCTCCGCTCAGGAACCAACAGCGAACCCGCCCCCCACAAGGGAACAACAAGAGGCGAGAAAGAGCTCCTATGACAAGCCGAGGGGAACCCAACACAGGGTTATAGGACAAAATGTGTTGGTCGGGGTTAGTCCCAGGTGTTGGTGTAGGGGGTGGTGTGGTGGAGGTCGTGCCATGCGATGGCGTCGCCCCATCGGGGGATGACACCGTTGGCGGCGTGTTCGTGTGAGCAGTGGTGCCATGCCGCTTCGATCTGGGTGTCGGTTGGCATGGTTTTGAGGATCTGAGCCGCTGACAAGGGATGCTCGGTGTGCATGTAGCACCACCAAAAGACCGCCTTGATCCGTCGGCTCAATCGCATGCCCCGGTGATCGCGCAGCACCTGACGCAAAGGCGCGTTCGTGGCCCCCTCGATCCGGTTGTTCATCGCTGGCATCACCCGCCCCCAGGTTGGGTCCACGAAAGTGAAGAGCACACCTTGACTAGCAAGCCGGTTCAAGCCGTTACGGGCCTTGACGAGGCGGGCGTGCGTGTACTCCCACCCACCGCCAGGCGTGGGAGTTTTCTCGGCGAGGAACGCCTCCCAGCGCACGCACCATGCCTGATACTCGCTCACCCATGCCTCAGCTTGCGCCAGATCGCAGATACGAATGAGCCGCTTGCCCAGGGCGTACAGCTCCTTGGACGCGGGAAGCTTCGGGCGGGTCGTCGTCGCCCGCGTGATCTGCCCGAACACATGGAAGGTGCACCACTGTACCCGCGTCTGCGGCCAGACGTTCTTGCAGGCCTTCTCGAACCCGCTGCCCCCATCGGTGACCACCAGCTCCGGGGGCGCGATCCTGTCCATGAGAGCCGCCCACGCCCGAGAGTTCTCACTGCGCGCCACGTACCAGCCCAGCACGTGCTCCTCACTGCAGGCGATCAACACGACCGCTTTACGGCCCAAGTGAATCCCGTCGACGAACACGACCTCATGAACCTCATCGATGAGCGGCGCCAAGGGCCACACTTCCCACAACCGTTGACACCTGCGCCGAAAGGACCTCCCACCACCAGGCATGTCCGCCTGACGCCAACCACTGAGCAGCCACGCGAGAAACTCCGACAAGTGCTTCGCCGTCGCATCAATTCGCCTCACGTGACTGACCTTGCAGACCGAGCATCGCCACCGTTGAGCACCAAAAGCCCAACGCCCATACCGAATCATCACACGCCCGCACACCGGGCACTTCGGGGTATTCACCCCTCACACGATGAAACACCCAACTTCAACACCAACTTTCCCGCACCACACAGCCGAAAAGTCCCCATCAAACCAACACGTTTTGTCCACCCTTGAAGTTGACCCCAACCAACTTCAACCCAGACTTTCTGACACCACACAGCCGAAAAGTCCCCATCAAACCAACACGTTTTGTCCTTTAACCCCCAACACAAGCCAAAGGGCTCCCAGCACAAGCCGAAGAAGAGCTTCCGCCATGCTTCCACTATGAAGGACAAGGATCGCAGCAAGGACACCCGCTCGATTAAGACGCACTCTCGATAAGGACGCTCTCTCGATTAAGACACCCTCTGGGCTCGGCAGGGAATCCTCAGCGTCCGAGGCGGCGTTCGCGCTGACCGTAGGAACGCATTGCACGCAGAAAATCAACGCGACGGAAATCAGGCCAGTAGGCCTCGCAGAAGTAGAACTCCGAGTGCACGGACTGCCAGATCATGAAGCCCGAGAGACGCTGCTCTCCTGAGGTTCGGATGACGAGGTCAGGGTCAGGTTGGTCCTTCGTGTACAGGTGATCGGTAATGTCTGCGTCGGTGAGGGTGTTCGCAAGTTCTTCGAGGCTGATCCCTTTCGCGGCGGCGTCGGAAATAATCTGACGGACCGCTTCGGTGATCTCGTGCCGTCCTCCATAACCGACGGCGATATTCACCCTCATTGTGTTTCGGCTGGAAGTTGAAGCGACGGCCGATCGGATGCGTTCAGCGATTGCCTCAGGCAGGAGGTCGAGGTCGCCGACGACGGCGAGGCACCATTTCTGCGCGGCGAGGTGGTCAACGGCGTCGGCAATGATCCCGAGGAGTTCATCCAGTTCTTCGGAAGAACGCGAAAGGTTATCGGTCGAGAGCATCCAGAGGGTGACGATCTCGACTCCGACTTCATCCGCCCAACCGAGGAACTCTGAGATTTTATCGGCGCCGGCACGGTGGCCCTGTGAGGCTTGAACTCCGATTGATTTTGCCCAACGCCGGTTCCCGTCGAGGATGACTCCGATGTGGCGGGGGATGGAACCCTTCGCAAGTTCTCCGCGCAGGCGCTTCTCGTAGAGGTCGTAGGCGAGACTCCACACGGACATTGGGCGCCTCCTTTAATTCGGCTTCCCTTGTGGGGCTGCAATAGTCAGGCGATCTTCTGCTATGCCTGGAAAGCCTAGCGTTATTTTGCCCTCCTGATCAGGCAAACCAGTGTTGAGTCGAGGGCGTTCCTCCTCGCTCGACTACCTTCAGAGGTGAGCAGTGACACTGTCTTGCGAGTGTTTTGCTCTCAGATAAGACCTCGCGCCACAAACTTACGGTGTAGTAACCTACGGGAACGTAAGTTACGTTTTGTTCGATCAGGAGGGCCAATGAGAGTCGCTTCACTCAAGCCGATGTCCTGGTTCCCCAACCAGCTCGTCGCGATCAAGCCCCACCTTCGTGGTTGGCTCCACCTTGTTGCGGCACCGCTTTCCCTGGCAGCATCGATCGTCCTCGTCGTTCTCGCGCCGACAACACCGGAAAAGTGGGCTTCTGCGGTTTATCTCGCCGCGTCTCTCCTCCTCTTCGGAATCTCCGCCCTGTATCACCGTTTCTACTGGAAGCCGAACTGGGAGGTCGTCTGGAGGAGGCTCGATCACTCGAACATCTTCCTGCTCATCGCTGGAACTTATACGCCCCTCACGGTCGCCCTCCTCAACAGCCACGACCAGATCGTGCTCCTTTCAACGGTCTGGACCGGCGCGGCTGCGGGCATTCTTGTCAATCTCTTCTGGCCCAGCGCTCCCCGGTGGCTCTCCACCCTCATTTATGTGGTCCTCGGCTGGACCGCTGTGGCGTATCTGCCTCAGCTTTGGACGGCAGGCGGTGCCGCGGTCATCATCTTGATCGTCGTCGGCGGACTCCTGTATACGCTCGGAGCGCTCGTCTACGGTATGAAGAGGCCCAATCCCTCCCCCAAATGGTTCGGTTTCCACGAGATCTTCCACGCTTTCACGGTCGCCGCGTGGGCGTGCCAGTGCGTCGCCGTTTATCTCGCAGTCCTCGCCTGATCTTTCCGTTCTTCGTTTCGCCGGACTTACTCAGGACGAGGGCGCGCGTATGTTATTCAGGACGAGGGCGGGGCGCATGCCCGCTTGACGCCTGCTTGCTACACTGTCACCAGCGAAACGCCGGCGCCCCTGCGGTGCCGGTCCCTTTTTATCTTGGAGGTACTCATGGCTGATACCCAGTGGCTGACCCAGGCTCAGTACGACCTTCTGAAGGAGGAACTGAGAGAGCGCATTGAGGTCAAGCGTCCTGAGATCGCGAAGCTCATTGACGCAGCTCGTCAAGAAGGAGACCTTCGTGAGAACGGCGGCTACCATGCCGCCCGCAACGAGCAGTCCATGAATGAAACCCGCATTCAAACCCTGCAGGAGATGCTTGAGCATGCCGAGGTCGGCGAAACCCCTGCGGATGACGGCGTCGTCGAGCCCGGAATGGTCGTGACCGCGACTGTTGCGGGACGCGAGCAGACCTTCCTGCTGGGCTCCCGTGACGCCGGTGGTGACCTCGGTGTGCAGGTTTTCTCCACGCAGGCCCCGCTGGGCGCGGCTGTCATTGGTCACCGCCCGGGAGACAAGCTCTCCTACGAGGCGCCGAATGGTCGCGTGATCGAGGTCGAGATCATCGAAGCGAAGCCCTTCGTCGGCTGAGCAAGAGTGTTCGTCACCGAGCGGGCGCGGTCTTCATGAAGAAGGACACAGCCTCGGGTGAGCAAGATCATGTTTCGCTGAATGGGCACAGTCTCGGCTGATCTGGACAGACCCCGCGTTTCATTGAAGGTGCACGGTCTTCATGAAGAAGGGCACAGCCTCGGCTGAATTGAATAAGCTCCGCGCTTCATTGCGGGGGCAGGCGCGCTTCATTGCGTACGTCGCCTCTCGACTGAGAGCGGACATCGCCTCGGTTGAGGGTGCGCAGGGTCTCGGCTGGGCGGAGTTTTCTCTTGGATCATCGGCACTGTTCACAGTCGAGTGATCATGCTCCCCTTACTCAGGGGCCTCTGGTATTCGACTACTCCAGGCCAAGCTCAGCTCGCGCACGGCATTCGTCTTCATTGGACTGAGGCAGGAGGCCGGGATCCACCTTGATCCCGGCCTCCTGCCCATTGTCGAGAATCCATCCCCCACTGGGGCGTTGTTCCTGTCTGTAGGCTCCGGGGCCACGACGCTGTTCCCATCGGCAGACTACTGGCACCACGAAGTTATTCCCATCGGCGCACGATCAGGACCACGGACCTGTTCCCACCGGCGCTCCGTCAGGACCACGGACCTGTTCCCACCGCCGCTCTATCACCAACAAGAACACTCCGATACGCCCACTCAGCTGGGGATGTCCGTCCTTCCCCGTCTTGAGACAGGTACGAGAATCCCTGGATCATTCCAGCTGGAGGTGGCGCAGCCCTGTTCGTCGTGGCGCAGCCCAATTGGTCGTCACCCCCGCCTTCCCCTCGGGTTCCCCGCGTTCCCTTTGGGCTCAGCCGCGTTCCCCCGCGTTCCCCTCGGGTTCCCCCGCGTTCCCCTCGGCTTCACCCCTGATTCATCTCGACTTCCCCCAGGTTCCTCTTGGATTCACCATGCTCTCTTGGACTCAGTCGCTCTCACATCGGTTCCATCCCGCTTGTCCCGCAAAGGGGTGAGCGAGCCCGCTGTGCGCCTCGTAGCGCCCGCTGAAATCCTTCTCACCCCCAGAGGGCCTTTCATACCACTAAGGGTCTGTCATCGCCCAGAGGGTCTTCACTGCCCCTCTCAACGTCTTTCACTCTTCGTGAGCCTCATCCTTGGCTCCGGATTCCGGCTCGACGCTGGGTGCATCTTCTGAGCAGTCTTGCGCGTTCTCGTCCTCGTCCTTGGAGTCGACGGCACTAGCACCTTCGCGGGGATCGACTTTCGTCTTCGAGGCGTAAGAGGCTGCGACCATGTCCTCGAGCATTCCCGGTGGTCCTCCAGGCCGCTTCGGGTCATTCGCGAGAGCGGGCATCGAGTCATACCCATGCAGGTACAAGAAGGTCGCGTTGAGGAAGGCGGCAATTGGGACACCGAAAATCGCCCCAGGAATACCTGCCACCGAGCCAGAAGCCGCGACGACGAGCAGGACCGCAACGGGATGCAGAGAAACCGCGTGGGACATGAGGAGAGGCTGCAAGAGGTTCGACTCGACCTGTTGGACTACGAAGATCACGACCAGCATGATGACGCCCGCCGTGAGCCCCTGGTCTACAAGCGCCACGAGGACCGCGATCGCACCAGACACGAGGGCTCCGACGATCGGCACGAAGGACGCGAAGAACACGACGACAACAATCGGAAGGACCATCGGCAGCCCAAGGAAGAACGCTCCCAGGCCGATGCCGATCGCGTCGATCGCCGCCACTTGGATCTGAGTGCGGACGTAAGAACCGAGAGTCACCCAACCGCGGATCGCGGACTCGTGCAGCGGCTGGCGTGCCGGGGCCGGGAAGAGGCGAACGACCCACAACCAGATTGTCCGTCCTTCTTTCAAGAAGAAGAACAGGCAGAAGAGCATGATGAGGACGCTGGAGAGGACCGAGAAGAGCGAGGAGGTGACCGATAGCGCGGAGGAGGCGAGGAAGGAGGAGTTCGCCTGCGCCCAGTTCGCCAACTCACCTTGGACCTTCTCAATGCCCTGGTTAATCATCGTCGTATCAAGCTTGAGAGGCCCTTCTCCGAGCCAGCGCATAAGCTCGGAAATACCGTCGTTCGCCTTGGTGAACAGGCGCGGGAGCTGACGGAAAATCTCAGAACCGGCCTGCGAGAGGGAGGCAACGACGACCGCGAGCATGACGAGGAGGCCCAGGACCGCCGACAGGGTCCGGGGGAAATTCAGCCGACGGGTGAACCATCCGACGAGAGGTTCAAGAAGGACCGCGAGGAGCAGAGCGATCGCGACCGGCATGATGATGATCGAGAGGTGCATGGCCCCCCACACGATCCCAGCTGCCGCGACCGCAATGACGATCGCCCGCCAGGACAGGGCCGCCGCAACTTTCATCGCCCAGGGGACCGCATCGGCCGCATCGCGGCGCCCGTCCAGCGGGTCGCCTCTGCGAAACTCCATCGGCTCTGTGTCGAAGTCGCTGGCGCGGCTCAGGCGCGGTCCCGCGAACCTCTCAAAGAACTCGGAGATGCTCCTCAACGCGCGAGAACTATCGTCACTCATGCGGTTTTCCTTCCCCTTTCAAACTGAAAACCAGGCTACCCGAGCCCGTGTGCATCTCGCGCCCTAGCCCAGGCGAGCATCTCTACCAGAAGAATCTTTCGCAGCCTGCCGCCTTCCTCTCTTTCTGCGATTCTCAGCTCCGCCCTGTTTCCCCTTGCGAATACGCGTCAGGGCTTTCCCCTCGTGTCCGCCGTTTCCGACGCTCATACGGCGTGCGTCGGCGATGATGGTGCTCTGACCCCAGATATCCGCCGTTGCCCCGGCCTCGCGCTTTCCCTCTTCACCCGTTCCCCCCGGACCTCGCGCCCTCCCTATCTCCTGTTTGTGCGGCGTCGGCTCCCTTCGCTCGGGACGTGCTGGTAGAAGAGGACCGGGGCGATTCGCCGTTTTTGTCCGGCCTCGGCCACCTTCGGGAGGCGCAGGAGAGGCTTTCCCTTTCCCCCTTTTCGCCGAAGTAGCGTCTACGCCCTCGGCGATCCCAAGCTTTTCGAGTCGACGAGGCCGGGCGCAGATGCTTCGATGAGCGCATGAACGCGAAGTTCCGAACGAATGGCTCTTTTTCCTTCCTCTCCACCCCGGCCGCACTCAACGCGCCAATCGATAAGGAACCCGGCGAGGGAGAAGAAGTCATCTACCTAGCCGCCGGATGTTTCTGGGGCGTCGACAAGTCCTTCTGGAGCGCTCCTGGTGTTGTCGCGACGGCGACTGGCTATATGGGCGGCGAGCTCGAGAACCCCTCCTACGAACTCGTGTGCACGAACACGACGGGACATGCTGAGACCCTTCGAGTGGTGTATTCCGTGGAAACAACCTGCGCTGCCGAGATCATTTCCCGTTTCTTCGAGATTCATGATCCGACCCAGGTGAACCGCCAAGGCAATGACATCGGCACTCAATACCGAAGCGCAATCTGGACGACAACGCCCGAACAGCTCGACACCGCGCTGCGGGCTCGCGATGCCTACCAGGAGGAACTCGCTTCCCGTGGCTTTTGTGCGATTGCCACTCAGATCGCCTCGGTTCAGGATGCGGGCCCATTCTGGTATGCGGAGGACTACCACCAGAAATATCTCTTCAAGAATCCGAATGGTTACGAGTGCCATGCGCGAACCGGGGTGCCCTGTCCGATCGTGTGAGACGAGCCTGAAGACCCACATCGACCAAGCATGGCCAGCTAGCCGCGCTCGTATCTTCGAAGGTCGCTTCCCCGGCAGCGTCATTTTCTGATGCCCCTCGGACTTGCCAAAGGATCACCGTGAATATCCGCTCCAGCGCACCGCCGAGAGCCGAGCATGCCGTGAAGGCTGAGCGGAAGACGAGCGTCGGTGCCCTACCGGCAAACTCGGTGTCCTAGCAGCAAACCCGGTGTGCTCCCAGCAAGGCCAATGCTCTAGCTGCAAGCCCGGCGCGCTCCTAGCAAAACCGGTGTGCTACCGGCAAGCAAGGAAATCTCTGTGGACCACCAACAGATGACGAGCGCCCGCCAAACCAGCAACAAACGACGAGCATCCAGCCGACAAGCGACAAAGAACGAGGACGAGCGCGCCAGCGACAAAGAACGAGGGCGACCCCGCAGGGATCGCCCTCGTCATGAGCGCTGTGCTTCTCAGGCAACACCGAGGATGTCGGTGACGAACACAAGAGTGTCCGTACCGCCAATACCCGCCTGCGGCACTCCGCGAGCGCCGTAACCGTACTCCGGCGGGATCGAGAGGAGGACTCGCGAGCCGACGCGCTGGCCGACAAGACCATCATCCCAGCCTCGGATCACCATGCCCACTCCGATCTGGAAGGACAGGGCTTGGCCGCGATCGTAAGAGTTGTCGAAGACTCCTCCGTTGAAGATCTGTCCGAGGTAATGGCAGTGGATTGTGTCGCCCGCTTCGACGACCTGACCGTCGCCCTCGTTGAGGACCTCGACGAGGAGCTCTTCGGAAGGGATGTTCTCGAAGGTGAGGGAGGGCTTGCGACCGAAGTCGCCGGTAACGGTGATGTTCTCCATGGGTGGTCCTTGGCTTGAAACGAATGAGGCGAGAGAAAGGTCCTGCTCAGTTGTTGCGGAAGCGGGCGATGAGCCTGAGGATCTCGAGGTACATCCACACGACGGTCACGAGGATGCCGAAGGCGCAGGCCCACGCGTATTTCGCCGGAACGCCGCGCTCCACGCCGATCTTCGCCTGATCGAAGTCCTGGATGAGGCAGCTTGCGCCGACGAAGACCGCGATCAGACCGACGGCAATACCAAGCGGGATGCCCATGATGGTGATGGAGTCGAAACCACCCGAGGAGAGCACACCGGTGAGGGTGAGCACCATCGAGAGGAGACGGTAGACGAGGATGCTCACAAGTGCGATCAGCGTGAAACGCATGAGCTTCGAAGAGTTCCGGACCTTGCCGGACGCGAAGAGGGCGAGTGTGACACCGAAAACAGCGGCGGTCGCGATGAGGGCTTGAACGACAATGCCCGGGTAGATGAGTTCGAAGACCTGGCTGACCGCGCCGAGGGCGAGGCCCTCGAAGCCTGCATAGGTAAGGACCAGAGCAGGGCGGATCTTCTTCGAGAAGGTGTTCACCATCGCCAGGATAAAGCCGCCGATGAATCCGACGAGGCTCAGCATCGCGCCAAGAGAGGTATCAACCGCCGAGACGCTCCACGAAACGAAGGCGCTGGCGAAAAGCACTCCCATGGAGATCGCCATCTTCATGATGACGTCGTCGTAAGTCATGACGCCGCGGTCAACCGCGTCGGCGGCCGGAGCGCGGTAGGCCTCTTCGAGGGGCCCGCCCGGGTACTGGGGAGCCTGCGCGTTGGGCTGGCCGTAGGGTGCGCCATAGGGGGTTGCGCCCGCCGTCTGCTGCGTTCCCTGGGCTGTGCCGGGCGTCCACTGAGCGCCCCCAGCGTTCGGATACGCGCCGGGCTGGTAGCCCGGCATGCTCGGATAGCCCGCGGGGGTGCGGGACTGCTGTGCCCACTGAGTTTCGAGCTTGTCGAAAACAGGGTTAGACATGCGGCCTCCTGAGTTGAAGTTGTAGCCTCTTTGATTCTCCCACGCCAGATGTTCATCTTCGCGCTGAACTTCCACGCTCTGAGCGAAGAGGAATTGAGAAGGAACACATCGCCTCCCCAGGGGTAGGCCGTTTGCTTTTCCACATGGGCTCGACTCTTTGCTCGGTTCAATGAGTTTCCCGAGGCGCGGGGCGAGACTCTGAATGGGTGGTGTCATGCCAGATACGAGGTCGATACCAATGGCCGGGACACGCGGGGCACATTGGCAAGCACACGCTCGGCCCCAATCGGCGCGCCAAGCACGGCAGAGCAGTCATGCCAAACAGAGCGGTCGTACCCAGTTCAACGCGCCAAGCACGGTAGAACGGGCCCTCGACGCCGAGCCAAACAGAGCTGCCAAGCCTGTCCGAGCTGCCGATTCAGTCCGAGCAGAGCAGGCACACCGAGGCAAGCAGAGCAGTCGCAGCACGCAAAGCCCGGCAGGCGCGTCAAGCCAAGCAGAGCAGGCTCGCCAATACACGCACCGCGGCCGACGCTCAGCGCTTCTTGCGTTTCGCGGCGTCACCTCGAACGTGAACGGAGATGCGCATCTTCAAGGCGATCGCACCGAGGATCGCGGAGGCGAAAGTCCCGATGATGACGCCGAGACGGGCGTGCGCGATCAGGAGCTCGTCAGTGAAAGCTAGGCCGCCGATGAGCATGGCGACCGTGAAACCGATCCCCGCGAGAAGAGCCATCGCCGCAACATCGGACAAGTCGACGCCGTGGGCGAGGCGCAGCCGCGTCCACTTCGTCAAAGCCCACACCGATCCCCAGATTCCGAGGAACTTCCCCAGGGGCAGGGCGAGTGCAATACCGAGGGTGACAGGATCACCGAGCGCGCCGAAAAGGCCTCCCTCGGCTCCTAGGACTGAGACTCCTGCGGCGAAGAAGGCGAAGACCGGCAGAGCCAGGCCCGCCGACCAGGGACCCACCGTATGGGCGAACTCGTGGGTCATCTGCCCTTTTCTCGTGCGCGTCGCCGGGACGATCAGGCCGAGGAGGACTCCCGCGATTGTGGCGTGCACGCCGGAGTTGAGCATGCACGCCCAGGCGATGACTCCGATCGGGATGAGGATCCAAGGGCGACGCATGCCCTCCGAGGTGAGGAGTCCGAAGAGCCCAATGAAGGCGAAAGACGCAAAGAGGGCAATGAAGTTGAGGCCCGAGGAGAAGAAGAAAGCGATGACGAGGATCGCGAGCAAGTCATCGACGACGGCGAGAGTGAGGAGGAAGGTACGCGCGGCCGGTGGCATGCCCTTGCCGAAGATCGAGAGGATCGCAACGGCGAAAGCAATATCGGTCGCTGTGGGGACGGCCCATCCGCTCCACGCCCCTGAACCCGTGGCCGCTTGGAAGGCCGCATAGACGAGGGCGGGGCCGAGCATTCCGAATGCGGCGGCGAGCATCGGCAGTGCCGCTTCTTTCATGTCGCGCAGCGCTCCGGTGACGAACTCGGTTTTCAGTTCGAGACCGACGACGAAGAAGAAGATCGTGAGCAGACCATCAGCGGCCCACTCGTGCACGCTGAGGTTGAGGCCGAGTGCGGAGGGCCCGAAGTGCGCGTGTGACAGCTGCGAGTAGGCGTCGGCTAGGGGCGAGTTCGAGATGATCAGAGCCAAGAGGGCGATGATGATGACGAGCAGCCCGGCTTTCGTCTCGTCTCCCAGGAACTCGAGGACCGCGTCTCGCATGCGAACGAGGGGGGTTCTCATGGGGCGGTGATGCGGCCGTGGGGTCCCGTGGGTCTTCGCGGGGCTCATGGGGCGGGGTCCTTCCGTCGGTTGAGGTCCGCCAATCCTATCGGAGCCCGTTACCATGGTGTCTGGTGTCTTTTGCGCGCCCGCCCCCATAGCCCAATTGGCAGAGGCAGCCGACTTAAAATCGGCGTGTTGTCGGTTCGAGTCCGACTGGGGGTACCGTGTGTTTTCTTTCGTGTCCCTGTTTCACCTCGGCTCTGAGCAGGGCCCGCTCTCCCGAGCAAGCCCCTTTTTCTCTCCCCTCCCCCACTCAAGCACTCCGCCCTCGTCGATTGACGAGGGCGGAAGCGAAGGAGCAGTGAAGAGCAGCTGTCAGGCGAGCGACATGGCGATGCCGTCGAGGATGTCGTGCTCGGAGGTGATGATTGTCGAGATGACAGTGCCCCGCGCAGCCGCTCTTTCAAGGACTCGTGTGACGATTCTGCTCCAAATGAGCGCGCCGCCCGCGATCACGTCTTGGCGTCCCTCGGGCATGAAGCCCAGTGCGGCCTTCACAGCGATGGGCTGATCAACCATGAAGCGGATCGCCTTCTCCGTCTCTTCGAGGCTCAGGCGCGCGCCGTGGATGAGCTCAGGCTGGTAGGCGGTCAATCCCAGGCCCTGCGCGGTCAGGGTCGTGATCGTTCCGGCAACGCCGATGAGGGTACGTACCCGGTCAATGTCGACGACCTTCTCTGCTGCGTCGAGTTGTTCGTCGATCCAGGCGATCGCACGCTCCTGATCTTCAAGAGGAATGCCTGCCTCGGGCGAGCAGTGCGCGAAGAACTTCTCCGTCACCCGCACGGCACCCATGTCAATGGAGATCGCCTGGCGCACCTCACTGTCCCCGAGGACGAGTTCCGTGGAACCTCCGCCGATGTCGACGACGAGCATCGGGGCGGTGGCACCGGCTCCGAGGCCAGAGACTGCGCCGGTAAAGGACAGAGAGGCTTCTTCGGTTCCCTCAACAACCTCTGGTTCAATGTTCAACACTTCGCGGACTGCGGCAACGAAGTCATCGCGGTTCTCTGCGTCTCGCGAGGCCGAGGTTGCGACGAAACGCGTCGCTGTCGCACCGAGTCTGGAGATCATGCGCTCGTATTCGACGATCGCGTCGATCGTGCGGTCGATGGCCGCCGGGTCGAGCCTGCCGGTTTTGTCAACGCCTTGTCCTAGGCGGACGATGCGCATCTGGCGGGTGAGGTCTTTGAGGTAGATGGAACCATCCTCTTTGCGCTCCGCGTCGGCGACGAGGAGTCGGACGGAGTTGGTTCCGCAGTCAATGGCAGCTACTCGAGTCACTGGAAGATTCTCCCACAGATGCCAGATCTTGCCCTATGGGTGCTGCCCGATCAGACCTTGTGGGAATTGTCGAGGGCGGTGTCGCACCCCTGGATGGCGTGCGATTCAAGCGGCGCGTTCATGCCAAACACGCAGGTAGAACAGCATTCAAGGCTGTGAGTCTGCGCTGTGAAATGCTGCCCTGAGACAGCAAGGCCCTGAACTCGCGCTCAGTGGAAGCAGGGGCTCGTAGGACCAGTGCTGAGGCGGAACGTATTGAGAACCCGCACTCCAGATGCGCCCCTCAGGAAAACCATGAGCCGAGTGTCGTTGCGAGACCAGGCTGCTAGCGCCGCAAGACCATTGCGCGCCAAGAACAGCGCTCACTTTTCAACAGTCCGCGTTCAGCAAGAACTCCGCTCAGCAAGAGCAACGTTCCCTGCTCCACAGTCCGCGCTCGGCCAGCATCTCCAGGGCGAGGTCGCCGATCGGGTTCACCCCGGGGCCTGCTGCGAGGGCGTGCCCGACGAGGGCGTGCAAGCACTTCACGCGAGTCGGCATGCCCCCAGCGGAAACACCCGCGATCTCCTCGACCTCACCGAGCTCATCGCGCCGAGCAATATAGTCGCGGTGTGCCCGAGCGTAGGCGGCCGCAATATCCTCATCATTCGTGAGGAGCTCATTGAAGCTCTCCATGATGTGCTCGGCCTCCAGAACCGAGCACCCCTTCACGATCGGAGGACAGGTCAAGTAGAAGGTCGTCGGGAAGGGCGTTCCGTCCTCAAGACGGGGGGCGGTCTTCACGACGAGGGGCCGACCGCACACGCAGCGTGCGGCAATGCCAACAACTCCTCTGGGGACTCGGTCGAGCTGCTCACGAAGCACTTCAAGATCGGCAGGGGTCGCGATGTTCGGGTCTGTGGGGTTGGTGGTCACTGCGCGTCCTCCTGGGTGTTCTCGGCATTCGAGTCCGTTTCGGACGAGTCTGCCGCCCCGGATTGAGCGGCGGGATCCGAGTGCCCGTCCTCGTCTATCTTCGCATGGTCGGCTTCCTCCATGAGGATGGCGACAACCTGGAGCCACGGGCGTGCAGGCCCTTCCACTGGGGCGGCCGCGACCTGCGCCAGGTCCTGGTATCCCTCACCCGGATCCACGACCGTGTACTGGGTCTCCCCCGGCTTAACGTATCCGAGCCTTTCGCGCGCCTGAGAGGCAATGAACTCAGGGTCGTTCCACAGTTCCAGCTTCTCCTGCATCTGAGCGTTGCGCTGTTGTGCGAGCTGTACCTGGATGGTGATGGCGCGCAGTTCTTCCTCCTGTTTCATCCACACGTACAGCTTCGGCACGAGGAGCACCATGACAACCCCAAGGAGGAGGATGAAGGAGAGCCAACGGACAGAAAACCTTTGACCGCCGAGTTCGAAAGACTCGCCCTTAGAGAGGAAGTGCTGACGACGCGGAGCCTTTTCCTTCTTCTGTGAGCGTCCCTTCCCGCTTTGTCTCACGGGACGGGGGCCGTTGAGAGGCCTTTCCCTCGAGGAGGGCGCGTTTCGTCGTTCGCGCAGGGCGCGGGCGCGTTCGAGTCGTTCTTTCGGATCGGATTTTTCCGGTGTGATCGGGGTATTCGTTTCCCGTTTTACGCCACGAGAAGGCTGCGGGGTGACGCGTTTCCTCGTCGAAGATGCACTCGCGTTCTTCGAGGCCTCGCGTTCTTTCATCCGAGTCTCGTGTCCGTCCGCAGCCCCGCCGCGTCCTGCCGGTTTCTTCCCGCGAAAGGCCTGTAAAAGGCCGCGTTTCCCCGTCGACGACACACCCGTGGTCTTCTGGGCCTGCCCTGAATCTGCGGCGCCTCGCCCTTGCCCGGCAGATCCGCTCGCAGATGAGTCCTTCTCCTGGGCGCCCGCGTGAGAACGCCCGGCACCGCTGGTACGGTTCGGTCGTCTGGGCGCATGGGGGCGCCCCTCACGCGGGGAAGAAGCCATGCGTCCAATGGTGCCTTAAGCGCGCTCCTGCGTCTCTTCGACGTACCGATGACCCCGATGAAACACGCGTGCCCCGGACCACACGGTCCGGGGCACGCGTCGATCAGAAGATCAGACGGGACTCAGGCTCACGCCCTCGCGTCTCAGAAGGAGGCGCGAGGGAAGGAGGAGGCGCCCGCGTACACGGCGGAATCGCCGAGCTCTTCTTCGATGCGCAGGAGCTGGTTGTACTTGGCGACGCGCTCGGAACGGGCCGGGGCGCCGGTCTTGATCTGGCCGGAGTTGGTTGCAACCGCGAGGTCGGCGATCGTGGTGTCCTCGGTCTCGCCGGAGCGGTGCGAGGTCATCGAACGGTAGCCGTTGCGGTGTGCTTCCTCGACAGCGTCGAGAGTCTCGGTCAGAGAGCCGATCTGGTTGACCTTGACGAGGAGCGCGTTCGCGGCACCAAGCTCGATGCCCTTGCGCAGGCGCGCCGGGTTGGTGACGAAGAGGTCGTCGCCGACGAGCTGGACGCGGTTGCCGATCTCAGCGGTGAGAGCCTTCCAGGCATCCCATTCGTCCTCGGAGAGCGGATCTTCGATGGAGACGAGCGGGTAGTCGGAGATGAGCTTCTCGTAGTAGGAGACCATGTAGTCGGTCGAGCGGCCTTCGCCCTCGAACTGGTAGAGGCCGTCCTTGAAGAACTCGCTCGAAGCGACGTCGAGCGCCAGGCCGATATCGCGGCCAGGCTTGAAGCCAGCCTTCTCGATGGCCTCAATGATGAGGTCAAGAGCGGCGGCGTTGGAGTCGAGGTTGGGGGCGAAGCCGCCCTCGTCGCCAAGACCGGTGGACAGGCCACGGCCCTTGATGACGGACTTGAGGGTGTGGTAGACCTCAGCGCCCCAGCGGAGGGCCTCACGGAAGGTGGGGGCGCCGATGGGGGCGATCATGAACTCCTGAATGTCAACGTTGGTGTCCGCGTGGGAACCGCCGTTGAGGATGTTCATCATCGGGACGGGCAGAACGTGAGCGTTCGGGCCGCCGAGGTAGTGGTAGAGCGGGAGGCCCGCAGAGTCAGCTGCGGCGCGTGCGACGGCGAGGGAGACGCCCAGGATGGCGTTCGCGCCGAGGCGCCCCTTGTTGTCGGTGCCGTCCAGGTCGAGCATCGCTTCGTCGATGTGACGCTGGTCGGAGGCGTCCTCGTCAATGAGTTCGGGGGCGATCACATCGGTCACGGCATCGACGGCGTCCTGAACGCCCTTGCCGAGGTAACGGCCCTTGTCACCATCACGGCGTTCGACGGCCTCGAAGGCGCCGGTGGAAGCGCCGGAGGGCACAGAAGCACGCGAAAGGGTGCCATCTTCGAGCATGACCTCAACCTCAACGGTGGGGTTACCGCGCGAGTCGAGGATCTCGCGAGCTCCAATTGCCTCAATCCTTGCCACGTCATTCTCCAATCGATCAATTTCGTGGACGATGTCCAGTGCTAACGGTAGTACGTCACACCCGCCTTGGCCTACTGCTTTTTCAAATCAGTATCGAGGCTTCGCCTCATTGACGACGAGGACGGGGCCCGGGCGCGACAATGGTCCCTAGGTCACACTTTCCGCGAGGAGGGAAGAATCACACGTCCCACGTGCGGGGCACGAAGTGTTTCCGGCAGATATAGCGCGCTGTCGGCGTATGCAGCTGCGAATGCAGAACTCAGTTCTGCGGTCGCGGGGCTCCTCCGCCGTTGAGGAGGTTGTGTGTCGACGTGGTGGCCTGGACAACATCACCGAAGAGCGGAGTGAGGGTCTGTCCTTCGGCATCCATGGAGGCGTAGCGAGGATTCACCTCAAGCTCCATCGTCTCCTTGAGCTGCGCGTACGCTTCTGTCATCGCTTCGCGCTGCGGCTCATTGAGCTGACCAAGCAGCTGTTGGACCAGCGTAGAGCGAATAATCTCGCGCATGACCGGAGTGAGTTCACCCTCTTCGGGCGCCTGAATCCTGCCCTGTTCCACCAGGGAAGCGAAGTAGAGATCGACTTCCTGGTCACTGACCGTAATACCGATCATCTGAGCGGCAGCGTCGATCGTTTCCACGTTCACAAGGGTCGGCACCAAGGAGGAGGAAGTGAGAGTACCTCCAGTCATGGCGTTGTATTGGGCGGAGGCCGCGGCAAGATCTGACTCCGAGTAGGAGACGCCGTTCAGGACGAAAGCACTTCCCGGGTGAGCGGAGCAGGCTCCGAGCCCAAGAGCGACGACGAATGATGCGGCGATAACGGCCGCTTTCTTCACAGTGAACACCTCAGTCCTTCCTCACGGCTGCCCGATAGGGACGCGCTCCAGTCTAAGCCCCGAGTCGCCTCACACACTTTTCCTCACTCCGCGCACGTTGCGTATTCGATTTCGGCTCGCGCCTTTTGCCCTCCTCAGGCTCTGCCTTCGCTGAGTCCTCGATGCTTTTCACGCATTTTTCGCCGCTTCGAAGAGCGAGGGCCCTCTTCACAAGCAGAACTGCGAGGAGAAGACGAGGGCGCCTCCAAGAAGACACAGAAACAAAGGAGGGCTCAGAAGTCACGGCTCAGGATGAGAAGGGCGTCAAAACCTTCGTCACGAGGGTCTCGACCCACTGAAGGAGCGCCTCATCAACGAGGGGAGTCCCCCCGATCCTCTGCGTCAAAGGAAGAGGCACGAGCACCTGACGAACCGCAGCTTTGATGACCGAACCCGGATGGAGGCGTTTGAGACGCAAAACCTGAGAATCACGCAACTCCACGGGCCCGACACGCACGTACTTGCCCTGCGTGACAATCTCCTCAATCCCAGTGGAACGCACAAGGCGGCGCAGACGCGAAATGAGGAAAAGGAGCTCAACCTCGCGAGGCAGAGGGCCATAACGGTCGATGAGTTCCTCGCGAACATCCACCTCCTGCTCAGGAGAGGTGATCGCCGCGATCTTCGCGTAGACCTCAAGACGCAAGCGCTCTCCGGGCACATACTCCTCAGGAATATGGGCGTCGACGGCAATATCGAGGCGAAGATCGGTCTTCTCCTCTCGAGCCTGCCCCCGGTAGGCGGCGACCGCGTCGGCAACCATGCGGACATACAAGTCGAAGCCAACTCCTTCGACGTGACCGGACTGGGCTCCCCCCAGAAGGTTCCCGGCCCCTCGGATCTCAAGGTCCTTTTGTGCGACCGCCAGGCCCGCCCCCAGGTCAGTGTTCGCGGCGATCGTCTTGAGGCGCTCATGCGCGGTCTCTGTGAGGGTCTTATCCGCCGGGTAGAAGAAGTAGGCGTAAGCGCGTTCGCGCCCGCGCCCAACTCGTCCTCGTAACTGGTGCAACTGGGACAGGCCGAACACGTCGGCGCGGTCCACGATCAAAGTGTTCGCGTTCGAAATGTCGAGGCCCGTTTCAACGATCGTCGTGCACACGAGCACGTCGAACTCGTGGTTCCAAAAGTCGACGATCACCTCTTCAAGCTGATGCTCGGAGAGCTTGCCGTGTGCGACGCGCACCCTCGCCTCGGGCACGAGTTCTTGAATATGGGCGGCGACCGAGGCGATCGAGTCGACGCGATTGTGGACGAAGAAGACTTGGCCGTCGCGCAGGAGCTCCCTGCGGATCGCCGCGCTCACCTGGGCGTCCGTGTAGGCGCCAACGAAAGTGAGGACCGGTTGGCGCTCTTCCGGGGGAGTTTGGAGGATCGACATTTCACGGATCCCGGAGACCGCCATTTCTAAAGTCCTCGGGATCGGGGTTGCCGACATGGACAGCACATCAACATCCGTGCGGATCGCTTTGAGGGTTTCCTTGTGTTCGACGCCGAAGCGCTGCTCCTCATCAATGATGACGAGGCCGAGAGCTTTAAACGAGATTGCGCCGGTGAGCAGCGAATGCGTGCCGATCACGAGATCGATTGTGCCTGAGGCGAGCCCTGCTTTGACTTCCTCGGCCTCTTTCGGTGTTGAGAAGCGTGAGAGCGCCGCAATGGTCACGGGGAAGCCCGCATAGCGTTCAGTGAAGGTCTCAATGTGCTGCTGGACGAGCAGGGTTGTCGGCACGAGGACCGCCGCCTGTTTGCCGTCCTGGATCGCTTTGAAGGCTGCGCGCACGGCGATTTCGGTCTTGCCGTAGCCGACATCGCCGGTGAGGAGACGATCCATCGGGATCGGCTTTTCCATATCGGCCTTCACCTCGTCGATCGTGACGAGCTGATCGGGGGTTTCCACATAGGGGAAGGCGTCTTCGAATTCACGCTGCCAGGGGGTGTCGGGCGCGAAGGCGTGGCCCTTCGTCGCCTGGCGGGCGGCGTAGAGGCGGATAAGTTCTTTCGCGATCTCGTTGACAGCCTTCTTCGCTTTTGCTTTGGTCTTCGCCCAGTCGGCGCCGCCCATTTTCGTCAGGCTCGGCTGGTCAGAGCCGGTGTATTTCGAGATCTGATCGAGGCAGTCGCTGGGCACGTAGAGACGGTCGCCCGGCTGGCCCCGCTTCGAAGGAGCGTATTCGAGGACGAGGTAGTCGCGCCTCACCGCAGCTTCACCGCGTCCGGTCGTGCGCGATACGAGTTCAATGAAACGCCCGATACCGTGCTGATCGTGAACAATGTAGTCGCCCGGTGTGAGCGAGAGGGGGTCGACGCCCTTCTTGCGGCGCGAAGGCATCCGACGCATGTCGCGAGTGGAGGCCCCGACTCGGCCCGTGAGGTCAGATTCGCTGAGGATCGCGAGTTTGAGTTCGGGGGCGACGAAACCGGATCCGGCTTGCGCGGTGGTGACAACGACCGCGCCGGGCTGGGGGGCATCGAGGATGTCATCGACGAGGGTCGCCGGCACTTCGGCTTCGGAGAGGATCGTGCGGATACGGCGCGCCGGTCCTGGGCCCTCGGTCGTGACGACGATGGTCCACCCATCTTTCGCGAGTCCGCCGAGATCTGTGCAGGCGGCGGCGAAGTCCCCCCGGTAGGGGCGCACCTCACGCGCTCCCATAGCCATGAGTGAGGAGGAGACGACCAGCGCTCTCGTGTCCTTTTGGGCACCGGACTCGTCCTCTTCGCTTTCGCCCAGCGCTTCAGCGAGTTCAGCGGGCGGCAGTGCGCTGAGTTCCCACCAGGGGCGCGAATCGGATGCCCAGAGTTCGTCGAAGTTGAGGAAAGATGCCTGTGAGGCTTCGAGGGGGGTCTGGGCGCCTTCGGCGGCCACGGACCATGCTGCGGCGAGGAACTCTTCGGTGGTGGCGAGAAGGTCCGCAGCCCGGGCGCGCACGCGCTCGGGGTCGGAGCAGATGATCGGTGAGCCTGCGGGGAGAAGATCGAGGAGGCGCTCCATTCCAGAGCTCAAAACTGGTGCGAGGGACTCGATCCCGGGAGCGGGGATGCCCTCGGAAGCGAGGGCGAGCATCTCAGCGGCACCGGGCAGTTCAGCGGTGAGTTCACGGGCGCGGGCGCGTACCGCCCTCGTCAAGAGCAGTTCCCGGCATGCTGTGGCCCACAGGCCATCATCGAGGGCGCCCAGGGTGCGCTGGTCTTGGACGGAGAAAGCGCGAATCTCATCGACCTCGTCATCCCAGAGTTCAACCCTGACGGGGTGGGCCTCTTGGGGTGGGAAAACATCAAGGATCCCGCCTCGGATCGAGAGTTGCCCACGGCCCTCGACCATGTCGACGCGCTGGTAGCCCAGTTCGCCGAGTCGACGGGCGAGGTCAGGCAGGTCGACTCGGTCGCCGACGTGGACGCGCACGGGTTCACGTTCGGCGAGCCCTCGGATGACGGGCTGGAGGAAGGCTCGGATCGGGATGACGAGGATGCCAAGCGGCCCCGCATGCGGATCGCCTTCGACGGGGTGAGCGAGTCGGCGCAGGACCGCGATGCGTCGGGCCATGGTGTCGACCTGCGGTGAGAGTCGCTCGTGCGGAAGGGTTTCCCACGCGGGCAGCATCTCGACTGCGTCGCTCCAGGAACGCAGGGCCGCAGTCAGGCGTTCGGCCTCGCGCCCCGTCGCTGTGAGGACAACGAGGGGAAGATCACTACTTGCCTGTGCGAGGGCGGCGAGTGCGGGCGGGCGGACTCCGAGGGGGGCGACCAGGGTGGCGTTCCGTTTTGAGGCGAGAGAGCCCGTCGCACGGTCGAGGGCCTCGTCGGTTCCGATGAGTGGGGCAAGGCCGGTGAGTTTCACGCGCGAGTGCTCGCATTCTTCGAGTGGAGTTCCTGCTGGGTGTGCGCAAAGCCGCAGGTGACGATGGATTCGACGAGGTCGGCTGTCTCTTCGAAGGTGACCTCCCATTCGGGCCGTTCTTTCGAGGGGATCGTTGAAAGAACGAAGTCGACGACCTCCATGCGGCCCGGTGGCCTGCCGATGCCGATGCGCAGGCGGTGATAGTTCTTCGTGCCGAGGACCTGGGAGATGGATTTGAGCCCATTGTGTCCGCCCTCGCCGCCGCCGAATTTGAGTCGCAGCTCGTGAGGGGGGAGGTCGAGGTCGTCGTGGATGACGAGGAGGCGTTCGGCGGGCACGTCGAAGAACCTCATGAGCCGGCCGATCGGCCCTCCCGAAGTGTTCATGTACGAATCGGATTTCGCGAGGATGACCTTCGGGCCGGGCGCTCCCCCTGGCAGGATCCCGAGGCGCTCCTGGACGATATGGGTTCCCGTTCGGTGTCCGCTCCACGTTTCGCCGCATCGGCGTTGGAGGACGTCAACACTGAGGTGGCCGACGTTGTGGCGGGTCGAGGCGTATTCGGCGCCGGGGTTGCCGAGGCCGACGACGAGCCATGGAGAGGTGGGGGTCATGCTTCTGATTCTGCCATCCTGTGCGAGCCGATGCCCCATTGAGGGGCGCTTGCCACATCGAGGGGGCGCAGTCCCGCGTCCTTCGCCAAGACGTTGTAGAACTCTTGTGCCCATGCGGCGTAGGCCTGCGTGTTCGGGTGGAACATGTCGGCCGCGTGGTAGTGGAAGGCGTAGCTCGCCAACGGCCAGGATTGGGAGAGTGCTCTGATGTCTACGAGGCCCGCGCCGTGGGCTCGTGCTTCTTCGGCGAGCAGTTCGGACATGTCCTGGGCTCGCGCGTCTTGGCTCATCGGCGCGAATGAGGGGATTGTGGAGACGAGGACCCGTCCTTTGAGGGCGTCGAGGATTCTGGCGATGGCGAGGCTGTAGGCGCTGGGCGTGATCTGGGGGACCATGACGTCATTGCCGCCGATCGTCAGGGTCACGAGGTCGGGTTCGTTTCCGGGATCGAGGAGCCCGAGGCCTCGCATGAGCGGGATCTGTCCCATTTCCACTGATTCGGTGGTGGCCCCCGATAGGGAGATGTTGATGAGGGCGACTTTTTGGCCCTTCGCCGTTTCTATGGCGGAGGCAAGACGCGCCGGGTAGCTTTCTTCCACGCTTGAAGCGCCGATTCCTTGGACGGAGGAATCTCCGAGGGCGACGTACACGAAGGGGCGCTGGGCATGTGTGTTCTCTTCGTTCTTCGCTTCCGCGTTCTTTTGGTCTTTGTCTTCCTGGGCGCCAGTATTGCCTTCTTGCCCGTCGAGGTCGCTCAGCCATTTGAGGGTCGCGAGGGAGTGGCTCTCCCAGGCTCGACGGTAGGCGCCGCGCTGACGGTCGAGTGCGAAGAGGCGCTTCGCGGCGACTCCCACGCCGAGGATGCTCGAACCGGCGAGTCCATATCCGATGGAACGCTTGACTCCCATGATGTCTCCTCTCTGGTCTCACAAGTCCTTCAGGCTCCCCGCTGCGCAGCTTCGAAGCGCTGGAATCCCTTTGGAGCGGACGGAGCCCGCATACCTTGAGTTCACACCGTGACAGGTTTTTCGCGCACAACAGACCGGCAGGCGGGACACTCTCGCGAAGGACGCTCCCCCTGTCTCGATCCTTCTTGTCGTGGTTTTGGGAATGCTCATAGGGTGGCGGTTTGGAATCCAGTCGACGAGCGCGCCTAGGATAGGGCACGCTCCTCGACCTTCTTCGACTCCAGGTGACTGATGTTCCTCCCCCACCGCTCCCCCGGCCAAGACTGGCTCGGCGTCCTCATTGCAATCCCGGAGCCCTGGGTCACCCAACTCACCGAATTGCGCCTGAGCCTCGGTGATCTCCAGGGCTCTCGAGTGCCCGCGCACATCACGATCCTGCCGCCGACGCCCTTCCCCACCGGGGAGCGTCCAGAGGTGATCCGTCACCTGCGCGAAGTCGCAAAGCATCACAGCCCCTTCCGTGTGACCCTCAAAGGCTCTGATTCTTTCCGTCCTCTTTCCCAGGTCGCTTTCTTGTCCCTGAGTGAAGGCGCCGCCGAATGCGCGAATCTCGCCGACGAAGTCCGCACCGGGCCTCTCGACATTGAGCAGCGTTTCCCCTACCACCCGCATGTCACTCTCGCGCAGGACGTGGATGACCCCGCGCTCGACCTTGCCCTCGACCTCGGCGCGAACTTCGAGGCCTCCTGGCTGGTGCCTGGCTTTCGCCTCGACCGCGTCGACGAGAACGGCATGTACTCGACGATGGCTCTCTTCGACTTCGAAGCTTCCTCCATCTAAAGCCCCGTCTACGCCCGGATTCGCCGCCAGCTCACAAGCTTGCCCAGGGCGCCAACAACACCCGACTTTAGGGCCGGAACGCGGCCTGGAGGAGGCAGCGGGCGTCGAACCACCGAGCGTGCACCAGGCTCTTTGCCGCCCACCCCTTGAGGGTTCCCCGCTCCCACAAGCAGTGCCGAGATCCCCTATGCTCCTCCCCGCGCACAAGCCTCGCCCCGCACTCGTTCATCGAGGACGGGGCGAAGCTGTGAAAGATCTCAGAAGGAATAGCTCACCGTGACAGGAGCATGATCTGAAAAACGCGAATCGTATGAGGGCGCACGGCCGATAACGAAGTCCTTCGCCGCGGACGCCATCGCAGGAGTCGCGAAATGGTAGTCGATGCGCCACCCCGTGTCATTGTCGAAAGCCTTGCCGCGCTGTGACCACCACGAGTAGGGGCCCTGCACCTCACCCGCAAGCTCGCGGACGACGTCATGCCATCCCGCGTCGAGCCATTCCTCGAGGAAGGCGATCTCCTCGTCGAGGACCCCGGCCCGCTTATTGTGGTTCGGCGTCCAGTTCTTAATATCCGCCTTGGAGCGGACGATATTGAAATCACCACACACGAGGGTCTTACCGCCCTCACTCAAAAGTTCCCCCATGCGAGTCGCGATGCGCGGCATATGCGCCATCTTCGCGTCCTGCCTCACTGTCCCCTTCTCCCCCGAGTGGAAGTAGGCGGACACGAGGCGACAAGACTCACCACCGGAGTTCACGGTCGCTTCGATCCAGCGGCCCGAGTCCGCTTCGCTCTCCTGATCGTCGAGGCCGTGGCGAACATCAACGATGGAAAGGGCTCCCCGGCGCACGGCGATCGCCACTCCCGCTCGGCCCTTAATGCGGCTGGGTTCGCTCAAAAGCTCCCACTGGGGCCCGAGGATTCCCTCCGTGATCTCCGGTTCGGCGCGCACCTCCTGAAGGAGGAGCACATCGGGCGCCTCGGTGGCCAGCCAATCGGCAAGGCCCTTACGGGCTGCGGCGCGCACGCCGTTCACATTGCAAGTCGAGATCTTCATGCGTCCTTCTCCACAGAGTCGGGAACAACCATCGTGCCGGTGCCCTCGTCAGTCATCACCTCAATGAGGACCGAATGCATCTGACGCCCGTCCACCACGTGAACCGCGTCGACACCGCCCTCGATCGCCTGAAGGCAGGCCTGAACCTTGGGGATCATGCCCGAAGAGATCGCATCCCCCAGGGCCCGCAATTGCGAAGGCGTCGTATGGTGCAGCAAAGAATCCGGATCCGGATAATTCGAGTACACGCCCTCAACATCGGTGAGCATGAGGAGCTTGGAGGCGCCCAGGGCGACCGCCAGGGCCGAGGCCGCAGCGTCCGCGTTGATGTTGAGGACCTGACGCGCATTGTCCTGATCGATCGCGATTGACGAGATCACGGGAATGCGCCCCGCGTCGAGGAGTTCAAGGACGGCACTCGGGTCGACGCTCGTGATCTCGCCGACAAGGCCGAAGTCAATCTCCTCTCCTTTCTCGTCGACGCCGGTCCTGCGTTTCGCATTGAACAGTGCCCCGTCCTCGCCGGAGATGCCGACCGCGAGACTGTCGCGCTGATTGAGGCGCGACACGAGGCGGCGCTGCACCTGACCGGTGAGGACCATGCGGACGATCTCCATCGCCTCAGGGGTCGTGACACGCACCCCCTCGCGGAAGGGTGTTTCAATGCCGAGCTTGTCGAGCATCGCGCTGACCTGGGGGCCGCCCCCGTGCACGACCACGGGGAACATTCCGACGTGCTGGAGGAACTGCACATCGGAGGCGAATGCCTCCTGCGCATCAGGATCGGTCATCGCGTGCCCGCCGTACTTGATGACGACAATGTCGCCGCGGAACTCGCGCATCCACCCGAGTGCTTCACCCAGGACTCGGGCCCTCTGCTCACTGTTCAGATGCGGGGCTTGCGCCTCAGCCATGATTCTCCTTCACCACCTGTGCACGCCGTGAATGTGTTCGTCCCGTGCCACACGTGTTCTTGCCGTGTCAGTCGCCAAGGGTTGCGACCATGACCGCCTTAATCGTGTGCATGCGGTTCTCCGCCTGATCGAAGACGATGGACGCGGGGCCCTCGAAGACTTCGTTCGTCACTTCCAGTTCACCAAGACCGGTCGCCTGGAAGATCTCCTCGCCGATCGTCGTATTGCGGTCGTGGAAGGCGGGCAGGCAGTGCATGAACTTCGCATTCGGCGCGGCCTTCGCCATGAGTTCCGCGTTCACCTGGTAGGCGGAAAGCAGGGCAATGCGTTCATCCCAGACTTCCTTGGGTTCGCCCATGGACACCCAGATGTCGGTGTGGACGAAGTCCACTCCGGCGACGCCCTCGTCAACGGACTCCGTGAGGGTGATGCGCGCGCCCGTCTCAGCGGCGATCTTCTTCGCGCTCGCGATGCACTCCTCATCGGGCCACAGCTGCTTCGGGGCGACGATGCGGACATCCGCGCCGATCAGGGCGCCGTTGACGAGGAGGGAGCGGCCGGTGTTGAAGCGCGCATCGCCGACGTAGGCGTAGGACACCTCCGAGAGGGGTTTGCCCGCGTGCTCGCGCATCGTCAGCGCATCGCAGAGCATCTGCGTGGGATGCCAGTCATCGGTCAGGCCGTTCCACACGGGCACACCGGAAAGCTCAGCGAGAGTATCGACCTTCGCCTGCTCATCACCGCGGTACTCGATGCCGTCGAAGAGGCGGCCGAGGACCCTCGCGGTGTCGGCGACGGACTCCTTGTGTCCGATCTGTGAGGCCGTCGGGTCCAGGAATGTCGTGTGCGCACCCTGGTCGGCGGCCGCAACTTCGAAGGAGCAGCGGGTCCTCGTCGAAGTCTTCTCAAAGACGAGGGCGATATTGCGTCCCTTGAGGCGAGGGACCTCTCGCCCTTCCTTCTTCTCCGCTTTCAACTCGGCCGCGAGGTCGATGAGGGACATCCACTCGGCGGGAGTGAAGTCGATCTCGCGCAGCAGGTGGCGTCCGTGGAGGGGGTGTGTCATGTGTTCGTGTCTCCTCAAAGTCGGGGTGCGGATACGGTATCGCGGATAATCGGGCAGGTCATGCAGTGGGCGCCGCCTCGGCCACGGCCGAGCTCATTGCCGGGGATGGTGAGGACTTCGAAGCCTTGGGAGGCGAAGTAGTCGTTCGACGCGGTGTTGCGCTCGTAGGCGATAACGACCCCCGGTTCGAGGGCGAGCAGGTTCGAGCCGTCATTCCACTGTTCCCGCTCAGCAGTCAAAGAGTCAGCGGGAACTGTGAGGATGCGGATCTCGTCGAGGCCGAGGGCGGAGGCGATGACGGACTCCATCTCCTCAGCCTCATGGACGGTGATGTCGAGGCCTCCGCGAGCGCCTGGGCGGATCGACTGGGTGCGGACGCGACCAAGGCCCGCGTACGCGGTGAAGACTCCCTCGTCGAGCATTGTGAAGATCGTGTCGAGGTGCATTTGGGCGCGCTTCTTCGCGATCTGCAAGACGATGACCTCACGTGCGGCGCCCCCGTTGAAGAGGCGCTGCGCGAGACGCTCAATGCCCTGTGCGGTGGTGCGTTCGGAGGCGCCGATGATGAGGGCTCCGTTGCCCGCGTTGATGATGTCGCCGCCCTCGATCGTGGCCGAGCCGTCAAGGGTTCCATGCTTCCAGAAGGGAATGTCTTTCCCGGCGAAGCGGGGGTGGAGGCGGTAGACGATCTCCTGGTTGATGGTCTCACGTCGACGTGCGGGCTTGCGCATGGAGGAGACTGCGACGCCGCCTGCGATCCAGGAGGAGGTGTCTCGGGTGAAGAGGTGGTTCGGCAGGGGCGCGAGAATGAAATCGTCAAGGCCAAGGCCCGAGACCCACGCGGAGCGCGGCTCTGCGATCCTCTCAAGGAGTTCACGTTTCGTGAGTCCTTCAATGAGCATTCCCGCGAGTTCTGCGGGCGCAAGGGCCGCCGCGAATCCACGGAGGGCGTCGAGTGCGGCGGGCCCGACCGTGCGCTCAGTAAAGACGAGTTCGAGGGCCTCCTCGCGCCCGTCTTCCACTTCGAGGGCCTCGGTGAGCAGGTCGGTGAAATAGAGGACCTCGATGCCGCGCTTGCGCATCAGCGAGGTCATCGCGTCATGCTCGGCTTGGGCGCGTTCGAGCCAGATGAGGTCGTCGAAGAGGAGCTCGCCCATATTCGATGGGGTGAGTCTGTTCATCTCCCGGCCCGGACGGTGCACGAGGACCGAACGGAGCGGGCCAACCTCGGAGGTGACCTGTGGTTGCATGACTGTTTTCCCTTCTGAGCGCAAGGCGGGAAGGGACCGGTCGGCCCCTTCCCGCTGCCTTCACTTCGCGCCGCGTTCGGCGGCCTCCACGACATTCGTCACGAGCAGGGCCCGGGTCATCGGGCCCACTCCCCCGGGGTTCGGGGAGAGCCAGGAAGCACTCTCATCGACCCCCTCGGCAATGTCACCGGCGAGACGGGACTTCCCGTCCTCGCCCACGATCCTCGATACGCCGACGTCGAGGACGACCGCTCCCGGCTTCACCATGTCCTTCGTGATGAGGCCAGCGCTGCCTGCGGCTGCGACGACGACATCGGCTTGTCGGACCTGGGCGGCCAGGTCCTTCGTTCCCGTGTGGCACACAGTGACGGTCGCGTTCACCTCGCGGCGGATCAGGAGCAGCCCGATGGAGCGGCCGACCGTGACCCCACGACCGACGACGCACACGTGCTTGCCTTTGAGGTCAATCCCGTGACGTGTCATGAGTTCAATAACAGCCCTTGGCGTGCAAGGAAGCGGCGAATCGATCGGCCCCGAACCGCGCAGAACCAGACGCCCCAGGTTCGTCGGGTGCAGGCCGTCGGCGTCTTTCTCCGGGTCGATCCGTTCAAGAACCGCGTTCTGGTCGATCCCCTTGGGTAAGGGGAGTTGGACGATGTAGCCCGTGCACGCCGGGTCGGCGTTCAAACGGTCCACGGCGGCCTCGATCTGTTCCTGGGTGGCGCTTGCGGGCAGGTCCACGCGGATCGACTCAATGCCAACTTGCGCGCAGTCGCGGTGTTTGCCCGCCACATAGGTGACCGAGCCGGGGTCTTCGCCCACGAGGATTGTGCCGAGCCCGGGAACGACGCCGCGCTCGCGAAGCACCGCAACCCTTTCAGCGAGTTCGGCCTTGATGGCGTCGGCCGTTGCTTTCCCGTCGAGGACCTGGGCGGGCCCGTTCCACGGCGCCCTCATTCGCCCAGCCCCGCGTAGAGCGGATGCGCGTCGGTCAGGGCCTTCACGCGTGCGCGCAGGCCATCGACGTCAACGGCTGCGCCGGACGCGCCCTGCACGAGAGTCGTACCAATAATGTCGGCGACCTCGGCGAAGTCTTTCGCGTCGAAGCCGCGGGTCGCAAGAGCGGGGGTGCCGATGCGCAGACCGGAGGTGACTTTCGGGGGGCGAGGATCGAAGGGGACGGCATTACGGTTGACGGTGATCCCGACCTCGTGGAGGAGGTCTTCGGCCTGCTGGCCGTCGAGCTTCGAGTTCACAAGATCCACGAGGACGAGGTGAACATCTGTGCCCCCGGTGACGAGGGTGATTCCCGCGGCTTTCGCATCATCGGCCTTCAGGCGTTCGGCGAGGATCTGCGCGCCCTCGAGGGTGCGGCGTTGACGGTCCTTGAACTCTTCGGTCTGCGCGACCTTCATGGCGATCGCTTTCGCGGCGATCGCATGCATGAGGGGGCCGCCCTGCTGGCCGGGGAAGACAGCGGAGTTGATTTTCTTTCCCCATTGCTCGCCACGAGACGAGAGGATCATTCCCGAGCGGGGGCCGCCGAGGGTCTTGTGCACGGTCGTCGTGACGACATCGGCGTGGGGAATCGGAGTGGGGTGGAGCCCGGCTGCGACGAGGCCCGCGAAATGCGCCATATCAACCCACAGGGCGGCACCGACTTCGTCTGCGATCTCGCGGAAGGCCTGGAAGTCGAGGTGGCGCGGATATGCGGACCAGCCCGCGATGATGACCTTCGGACGCTCACGCACAGCGGCCTCGCGGACCTTCTCGGGTTCGATGCGCATCGTCTCAGGGGAGACCTCGTAGGCTGCGGCATGATAGTTCTTGCCGGAGAAGTTGATCTTCATGCCGTGCGTGAGGTGTCCGCCGTGGGCGAGGGACAAGCCGAGGATCGTGTCCCCCACATTCGCCATCGCCATGAGGGCCGCTGCGTTCGCCTGGGCGCCCGCGTGAGGTTGGACATTGACGAAGTCAGCGCCTGTGAAGACCTGCTTCGCGCGCTCGATCGCGAGGGATTCTGCGACATCGACTGCTTCGCAGCCGCCGTAGTAGCGTCGGCCCGGGTAGCCCTCGGCGTATTTGTTCGTCAG
The DNA here is from genome assembly GCF_016405145.1 of Schaalia cardiffensis. Classification (GTDB taxonomy): domain Bacteria; phylum Actinomycetota; class Actinomycetes; order Actinomycetales; family Actinomycetaceae; genus Pauljensenia; species Pauljensenia cardiffensis. The sequence continues at coordinate 93,156 of NZ_JAEKIA010000002.1, read as the reverse complement.
CACGGATCCTTGGGCTTCGAGAACCGCGCGGGGAACGAAGTTCTCCGAGGCGATCATCTCGAGGGTCGTGCGCTGACGTTCGAGTTCAGCGTCGAGGACGGCCCGGATCTGCGGATCGAGCTCGGCCAGAGTCATGTCATTGAGGGAATCCATAGGGTTCTCCTTGTTGTGGAACGTCCGATTTCTCGCTCGGCATTCGGGCCCAGGCGGGCGGCCCCAGTACCTGTTCATCGCTCCCCGGTGGTTCCCCACCTGTTCGCCAGTCACGACCCCACCACTGTATCGCGGAGCGCTCCCTTCAAGCAGAGTGATCCATCCGGCGGGGCCTTGGGCTCTGCTTGTTTCGCTTACGTTAGGAGTTGCGGGCTGCGGGGCTGTTCAGTCGGTCGAGGTTATTACCTCGTCTCATGTGCGCCAGAACTCGTTCCCGTTTGCACCTGGACGTGACGCCCTGCTTCTTCCGCTCAGCCGTCATTCCTTGCTTAGCCCCGTTTGCACCTGGACGTGACGCTTGTGACGGGGGAAGGAACCTGGGCCTTAGCCAGGAGCTCCTCAGTTCAGCGGGCGAAGACGACCGTCCTCGCCCCGTCGAGGAGGACACGACGCTCGGCGTGCCAGCGCACCGCCTGCGCGAGGACGCGGCGCTCAACATCTTGACCGAGGGAGACCATGTCCGGGGTCGAGTCCGCGTGGGTGACGCGGGTGACGTCCTGCTCGATGATCGGCCCCTCGTCGAGGTCGGGGGTGACGTAGTGGGCGGTCGCGCCGATGAGTTTGACGCCGCGGTCGTGGGCTTGGGCGTAGGGGCGGGCGCCCTTGAAGGAGGGAAGGAAGGAGTGGTGGATGTTGATGATCCGCCCGGCCATTTCCTCGCAGACCTTCTCGGAGAGGATCTGCATGTAGCGGGCGAGGACGATGAGTTCAACGTTCTCAGAGCGGACGAGGTCGAGGAGTTCAGCCTCCGCCCGGGCTTTCGTGTCCTTCGTGACAGGAATGTTGAGGAAGGGAACTCCGTAGAACTGGGCGACGGGCGCGAGGTCGGGGTGGTTGCCGACGACTGCGACGACCTCGATGGGCAGCTCCTGGGAGCGTTGGCGGTAGAGCAGATCGGTCAGGCAATGGCCTTCGCGTGACACCATGATGATGGTCCTCAGGGGCCGCCCGAGGTCGTCAATGTTCCAGGTCGCTTCGAAGCGCTTCGCGATGTCCGCCATTGCTTCTTCGACGGGTGCTCGCCCGACGGGTGAATCGATTTCGACGCGCATGAAGAACAGGCCCGAATCCGGGTCGCCGAACTGTTGGGACTGAATGATATTGCCCTCGACCGAGCCGATAACGCCGGAGACCGCGTGAACGATGCCCGGCTGATCGGGGCATGAGAGTGTGAGGACGAGCTTCGAAGGCGCAGCAGTTTCAGTCATGGAGCAAGGTTAGCCAACTTGGGGGTGCGTCGAAGAATCGCCCAGGGTGAGGAGGGGCCGTAGGCTCGAGGAAGTCCGAGGGCTGGTGAATCGGCTCGCCAGCGGACTGTTCTACGCTTCTTCACCTCAGAGAGACTTCTTTACCAGAGTCGAGGGCACTCGCTGGGATTGGAGGAGCTTATGTCGCTCAAAGGCTGGGCGTGCGAGCTCGTGGGTCCTCTTGTTTAGAGCTGGGCCGCAGGGCTGGGGATAGCTTGCAAGAGCTCCCTGGCTGGGATGTTGCGTGGAAGCTCTGCGGGCGCTGTCAGAATGCTGCACCCCGTCGGCTGAGAGCTGGGTCGCTGGGCTGTCCGACTGAGCTGAGCCGCCACTGCAAATCTTTCCCGACTGGGGTGATCCGACGCTGCGAGGGTGACGCACGTGATACGCGCGGCGGCCGCAGACCTTGTGGTCTGCGGCCGCCTTCCCCCTCATAGGGGCGCGATGCGAGTCGAGGACTCGCCCCACTCACTTGATGAAGCCGAGCGCCTTAACGGCGTCGTACTCCTCCTGGAGGGCCTTGATGTTGTGGTCGATGCCTGCGCGGGTCGCCGCGCAGATCTCCAGGCCGTCAACGATCTGCCATTCGCCGCCGTCGGAGGTGACGGGGAAGCCGAAGCACAGGCCCGCGGGAACGTCGTAGTGGGTGCCGTCGGACATGACGCCGGCGGTGACCCACTCGCCCTCGGGGGTGCCGTGGATCCACGAGTACATGTGATCGATTGCGGCGTTCGCAGCGGAGGCAGCCGAGGAGGCCCCACGAGCCTCGATGATGGCGGCGCCGCGCTTGGCGACGACCGGACGGTAGGTTTCGGCGAGCCAAGCCTCATCGACGAGCTCGGTGGCAGGCTTACCTGCAACGGTCGCGAAGGAGACGTCCGGGTACTGGTCGGCGGAGTGGTTGCCCCACACGACGACGTCCTTGATGTCGGCGACAGCAGCACCAGTCTTGTGGGCGAGTTGCGCGACAGCGCGGTTGTGGTCGAGGCGCATCATCGCGGTGAAGCGGGAGGCCGGGACGTCCGGGGCTGCGTTCTGAGCGATGGTGGCGTTCGTGTTGGCCGGGTTGCCTACGACGAGGACGCGAACGTCGTCTGCGGCACCGTCGTTGATGGCTTTGCCCTGGGGGCCGAAAATACCGGCGTTCGCTTCGAGAAGATCAGCACGCTCCATGCCCTGGCGACGCGGCATGGCACCGACGAGGTAGGCGACGTTGGTGCCTTCGAAGGCCTTGGTGGCATCGTCGAAGATTTCGACGCCGGCAAGAGTCGGGAACGCACAGTCATCGAGCTCCATGGCTGTGCCCTCAGCGGCCTTCACGGCCTGGGGGATTTCGAGGAGGTGGAGCTTAACGGGGACATCGGGGCCGAAGAGCTGGCCTGAGGCGATGCGGAACAGCAGGGCGTAGCCGATGTTACCGGCGGCGCCGGTGACGGTGACGATACGAGGTTCTGCCATGATGCGGCACTCCTTAGTGTTGTCGAAAAGGACGCCGGATGTCGACGTCGACAGTGGCGAGCTCTCGCTCGCGTACGGGATAAGCCTAAGCGGAGGAGGCCCCCGAGTGCAGGGCCGCTCGTCCCGGATCGAGAATCGCATTGCACCAGATGCGACTCATTTCGTCACCGGAAGGCGCAGCTCTTTGAAAAGTCGTCGTGCACGACACGAGACCTTCTCACTGAAAGGCCGCTCCTGCGCTCTTCGCGCAGGAGCGGCCCCTCCGTTTCGGATTCGCTGCGAAGACTCAGCGAATCTCGCCGACTCTTGAGTTCCTCAGCGACTCACCTGCATCGCGGCATGGCAGGGTTCACGCCCGATTTGCGCGATAGAACTCGATGAGTCCACGAGTCGAGGAATCCTGGGCAGCGAGTGCATCCGTATCGCCCGTGATCGCCGGGAGGATCTGCTTGGCGAGAACCTTACCCAGTTCGACGCCCCACTGGTCGAAGGAGTCGATGCCCCAGACAGCACCCTGAACGAAAGTGATGTGCTCATACAGGGCGATCAGCTCGCCGAGGACGCGCGGAGTCAAAGATGCGGCCATGATCGAGGTCGTCGGGCGGTTGCCGGTGAAGACTCGCGCAGGAATGATCGCCTCGGGAGTGCCCTCAGCGCGTACCTCCTCCGAGGTCTTACCGAAGGCGAGGGCCTTCGTCTGCGCGAGGAAGTTCGATAAGAACAGCTCGTGCATATCTGCCTCGCCGTCCTTGAGTGGCCACGCCGGATTCGCGAAAGCAATGAAGTCCGCGGGGACCATGCGTGTGCCCTGGTGGATGAGCTGATAGAAAGCGTGCTGCCCATTCGTGCCGGGTTCGCCCCAGAAGACCTCGCCAGTCTCGTAGGTGACGGGAGTGCCATCGCGGCGCACGGACTTACCGTTCGACTCCATGGTGAGCTGCTGGAGGTAGGCCGGGAAACGATGCAGGTACTGGGAGTAGGGCAGGACCGCGTGCGTGTCCGCGCCAAGGAAGTTCGAGTACCAGACGTTGAGCAGGCCCATGAGGAGCGGGACGTTCTGCTCAGGGGCGGCGCTCAAGAAGTGCTCATCCATCGCGTTGAAGCCCGCGAGGAACTCCTCGAAGCCGTCCGGGCCGATCGCGATCGCGAGGGAAGTGCCGACCGCTGAATCCACGGAGTAGCGTCCACCGACCCAACTCCAAAAGCCGAAGGCGTTATTCGGGTCGATGCCGAATTCGGCGACCTTGTCGAGGGCTGTTGACACTGCGACGAAATGCTTCGCGATCGCTTCCTTCTCCCCCGCTTCATCCTGGGCGAGGCCGCGCTCACGCAAGCTCGAGAGGAACCAGTCGCGCACGACCTTTGCGTTCGTGATCGTCTCCAGGGTCGTGAAAGTCTTTGAGGCGACGATCACGAGGGTCGTTTCCGGGTCGAGATCTTTCGTCGTCTCGCCCGCATCGGTCGGGTCGATGTTCGAAATGAAACGGCATTCGAGCCCCTCGCGGACGAAGGGTTTGAGCGCCTCGTAAGCCATGACGGGGCCGAGGTCGGAGCCGCCGATACCGACATTCACGATTGTCTTGACCGCTTTGCCGGTGATTCCCACCCATTCTCCTGAGCGCACGCGGTCGGCGAAGTCATAGACCTTCGCGAGGACCTCGTGGACATCTGCGATCGCGTCCTGGCCGTCAACGATGAGTTCGTCGGTGTCGGGGCGGCGCAGTGCGGTGTGGAGGACCGCACGATCCTCAGTGGTGTTGATGTGTTCTCCGGCGAACATGCGGTCACGCAGTTCCGCAACGCCGCATTGCTGCGCGAGGGCGAGCAGGTCAGCGAGCACGCCCTCGTCAATGAGGTTCTTCGACAGGTCAACGCGCAGATCTGCAGCTGTTTTCGTCCATCTCGACGCGCGATCCGGGTCGGCCTCGAACCAGGCGCGAAGGTCGGGGTCGAAAGCGTCAGCGCGGGCGTCGAGGGCCTCCCAAGCGGCGGTCGTCATCGGATCGAGCGTGGGGATGGTCATGGGTTCTCCTACTTCGTTGATAGGGCGAGCGGGGTCTTGAGTTGGGCCTTGAGTTGATGGGAATTGCGAATTCGATTCGAAGCTCGGGGCGGTATCACTCCTCAGAATCAGCGATCGAGATCCTCAGGGCGGGCATCCCCGGGTCCTGCATCGATACGATCCGCTGGATGCGGGTGAGTTCGCACCACCACTGGTCGAAGGGACGACGGTTGACGATGTCGAGGTCGTCGAACATGTTCTTCACGAGACGCGCTTCAATGTGGTTGCCGATCTGGCCGATGTACACGCCCTCAGCCTCACCCCGGGTGAACTGGTTCTGAAGGTGCTCCAAAGCGCGGTTCGTGAGCCTGGTCGCGAGAAGCCGATCGAAGGGGCTGGGCGCTCCGCCCTGCTGCAGGTGCCCGAGGGCGGAGTGGCGGACATCGTAGTAACCCTCGGATTCGGCCTCGTACACGGAAGCGAGGAACTCTCGGTCGTAGAACTTCGAGACGGCTTCGTTGACGAGGATGAGGAAGAGCCTGCGCCCATCCTTGAAAGAGCCGACCATGCGACGCGAATCTTCAGCGATCTTCTGCAGGTTCGCCGCGTCCTCATTCAGGTAAATGTATTCGGCGCCCGAGGACAAAGAACTCATGAGCGTGAGATAGCCGCAGCGTCGTCCCATGATCTCCGCGATGAAGCAGCGTTTGGTCGCGGCAGCCGATTCCTTGATGCGGTCGAGCGCCCAGGTCGCATTATTGAGCGCAGTGTCAGCGCCGATCGACAGTTCTGAGCCCGGGAGATTGTTATCAATAGACGCGGGGATGAGCACCATCGGGATCCGGAAGGCCGGGTAACGGTCGCGCTCATTCATCATCGCGTGCACCGCGAGGTAGGCGTTGAGACCGCCAATGACGATCAGGGCGTCGAGTTCATTACGTTCAATTGCTCGCCCCAGGGAGTAATACTGCTCGATCTCGGGGACCTCCCGACGGGTGCCGAGTTCAGCGCCACCTTGGAAGGCCCATCCCTCGACGTCGCCCCAGGTCAGTTCCCTCACGTCGTTGTCGGCCAGGCCCCTCCAGGAACCTCGAATCCCGAGCATCGTCCAACCGCGGGCGATTCCCAGTCGCACGGCAGCGCGGGCCGCCGTGTTCATGCCCGGGGCGAGGCCCCCTGCGTGGAGGATACCGATACGGCGGGGGGTGCCCGTCGCCTCGGGAGTGAGCTGCGGGGGCGTTGAGAGGATGTCGTTGACACCCACCATGGCCGTGAAGGACACGCCGCGCGCCCTTTGCGCGCCCTCGAAGTCTCCAGCCTTGATGAAGTCTTTGACTGCTCTGGTCTCTTGCACGGCCTTCATCAGGGGAATGCGGGTGATGCGATTGTGGCGGACGCCCAGGATGCAGGGCACGGCTTCGGGCGTTGTCGTGAGGATCTCCTGCACGGCGGCATAGCCCAGCAGGGTGGACATCCAACGGTCGTAGGCCGAGGGCGAGCCGCCGCGCTGCACATGGCCGAGGATCGTGACGCGCGCATCCTCACCGGTCTTCTCAGTGATGGCGTCGGCGATGTGCTGAGTCGTGAGAAGGTTGCCGTCGCGGTCGGTAGCACCCTCAGCGACGAGGACGATCGACTCGCGGCGCCCCGCCTCGCGTCCGAGGCGCAGATGTTCGGCGAGGTCGTCCTCCCAGCCGGGTCCCGCGGGATTCTCGGGGGTGAAGACGTAGTCGGCTCCGCCCGCCACGGCCGCCATGAGCGGCAGGTATCCGCAGTGGCGCCCCATCACTTCAACGACGAATGTGCGCTGGTGGGATGCGGCGGTGGATGTGAGTTGGTCGAGGGCGTCGACGATACGGTGAAGGGCGGTATCCGCGCCGATTGTCATATCGGTACCGACCATGTCGTTGTCGATGGAGCCGACGAGGCCGACGACAATGAGCGCGGGGTGTGCTGCTGCCTCTTCTTCGCTGATGACGCCCTCGTCGACGAGCTCACGCACGTGCTGGGGCCATTCCGTGCGGAACTCGTTGGTGCCGGAGAGGGAGCCGTCGCCGCCGATGACGACGAGGCGATCAATGCCGTGCTCGAGGAGGTGGCGAGCGGCGGCGTGGCGCCCTTCGTACTCGCGGAACTCGGGGCAGCGGGCCGTACCGATGACGGTACCCCCTGCCGAAAGAATGTTCGACACATCAGACCAGCCCATCGGTTTGATGGAGTCGCCGCCGTGGACTGCGCCGGCCCACCCTTCGAGCACCGCATAGGGGCGGGCGCCGACCGCGAGGGCGGTGCGGATCACTGCGCGTACGGCGGCGTTCATGCCCTGAGCGTCTCCGCCGGAAGTGAGGACGCCAATGCGGAAGTCGTCGGATGCGTTGAGCTGCGAGGAGATATTCATGACGTGTCGCTCCATTCTCAATGGGTTGGGCCGAAGGCCGTCCTGGTCCAGTCTATGACGAGTCCCACTCATTGGAAGAGCCTTCTTTTTCAGACCCGAGGACATGCTCTCAACGAAAGTCCTCCCCCGTTGCGCCTCTGAGGAGGGCGCCGCGGGGGAGGAACGGATCAGTTCAGTGGAATCTCAACCTTTTGCCCGGTGTCCGAACTCTCCATCCGGAAGGTGTAGCTGCTGTTCTCAGGAACATCGAAGAGCAGCTGGCCGGTGACTGACTTCCCCGGCTTCAAGGAGGTGTCGAAACTCGCGAAAAGGTCATCCGGGGCAACGCCATCAGCATCAGCCCATGAGTACTTCTTTCCGCTCTCATCAACGAGGTAGAAGTCGAGCTCGAAAAGGAAATCCTCACCTTCCTGATTGCTTCCCGTGTAGGTGAGCGTCAAGTCGATGAGCGTGTGGTCCATGCCCGCAGGAGCAGGGTCGTTGAAGGAGTTGTCCTTCATCATCGCCGCACTCGCCTCCCGGGTATAGGTGGCGACATTGACCTTCCAGTCCGTGATCTCGCCTTCCTTGCCGATGGAGACAGGGGGCGTATCCTCCGAGGCCGAGGTGTCTCGGTTCGTATCCGTCGTATTGGGCCTCTCTTGCGAATGTGAGCCCTGATTCGTTGAAGGAGACGTCGGGGAGGAAGCTGACAGGGCCTTGATGCTCATCGTTGCGATGACGCCGATGAGTACGAGTCCGACCAGGATCGCAACGAGAACAATGATGAGAGTCTTGCCGCCAGAGCTCTTCTTAGGTGTCGGAGGCGTCATGTAGGACATCGCACCATTGGTGGGAGCGGCACCCGGCATTTGCGCTCCAGGCCCGACGGGGGCTCCAGCCTGCGGACCACCGGGAGCACCCTGCTGGGGGTACGCCGTTGACTGCTGAGGGTAGGGAGCGCCCTGCTGAGGGTATGGCGTTCCTTGCTGCTGATACGGGTTTGCCTGCTGGGGGTACGGGGTTCCCTGCTGGGGGTAAGGCGCACCTGGCTGAGTGGCTCCGCCCTGTGGGCCGCCTGCTGGTGCCTGCTGCGGAAATGCATAGGTCTGCTCAGCAGTTGGCTGTTGAGAATAAGGGGAGGGTGTCGGCTGGCCCCAAGGATTCGGCGTTTGAGGAGCGCTGGGAGTCTGGGAATTCTGAGGGGACGAATAGCCGCCTTCAATCGGCTGTTGAGCCGGGTCAGCTCCAAGGGCCGGGGAAAACGAGGGCATGCCCTCCTCCCCCTTCGATTCTCCTGAGAGGGGGTCGTTGGTCGTCATTGAGTCCTTCTCCATCTTCCAGGCTTCCTATGATCTTGAGGATCGTGCCGGGCCCGCCTCACAAGAGAGACGCGTCCGTCGAGGTCATCCCCGAAAAACTCGATCCCATGAATAGATTACCGGGATTATATCTTCCTGATCACACAATGGAGAAAGCCCGACATATTACAACTTGAACTCATCGCAGAAAACTCGCGCCAAGGATTTTCTTTTCTCCCTCCTCTCCTCATACACCCTATACACCCTCGTAGCTCAGGCGCACAACTTTGTAGCTCAGCTTCAAAAACGTGACTCATTGCTCCACACATTCACCCGCCCAGCTCGGGAGACGACATGGTGTCTGATCCCCAAGCCGCCTAAAGTAAGTATGGCCTTAGTTGAGCGCTGCCGAGCAGGATTGCGCTTCGAGGCTGGAAACGTCGAATAGGAGTCTCATGAGCCCCGCTTCATCCGGCAGGACGACACCGCGTCCCCCTTCCCTGGTCACCTCCTCGGGACGTCGTTCGAACATCGTCTCCTTCACCCTTACTGCTTTAGCGGGTGTGGCGCAGGCTTGGGCTTTGATCTGTGCGGCGCGCTCCCTCGGCTCGATTCTGCCCACAGGCCCAGCCGGTTCAGATCCTCTCCTTCACGGGAACGCGGGCTCTTTACTCATCACCGCAGCCATCAGTGCCGCCTTGTGTGCGCTCTTCCTCGGCGTGGCCGACCTCGTCGCCCGAAAAGGGGCATGCCGAGAAGAACCTCTCCTGCGCGCCAGGGCCCTCTCCCACCTTTTCGCTCTCGGGCCCGGGCGAGCCGCACGCCAGCGCACCGGCTCAACAGTCTCCCTCCTCACGGACGGGGCTGAACGAGTCGCCGTGTACCGCCAGACCTTCCTCGCCCCCACGCTCGCAGCGGGCCTCTCGCCGGCTCTGGCCCTCGCAGTACTCGCACTCTCAGTCGATCCTCTTTCTGCCGTGGTCCTCCTCCTCGCGGTCATCGCGATCCCCATGATGATCGGCCTGGCACACAAGAACCTGCGCGCCCCTTCCTCGGATTCTCGGCGCGCTCGAATGCGCTTGGCCGCCGAGTACCTCGACGCGATCCAGGGCCTTCCGACCCTCACCTTGGCGAGGGCGGCGAGGAGAACCCACGCCAGTTTGCGTCGACGAGGCGAAGAGAACCGGAAGGCCGTCATGGGTCTTCTCGCCGGGAATCAGCTCGTCATCCTCATCACGGACGTGCTCTTCTCACTGTTCTTCATCACAGTCGCCTTCGCTCTGGCAGCATGGCGCCTCAAGGGCGGACAGATCACGAGCGGTGACGCCCTGGCGATCGTCCTTGTGTCCTATGTTCTGCTCGAACCTCTCGACCATGTGGGTGCCTTTTTCTACGTCGGCATGGGCGGACTTGCCAACCAGCGTGCATTCCGCGAGTTGCTGTCGGTGAAGACCCCGAAAGAGGCTGTCCCCGCCCTTTCCTCTTCCACCGAGCCCAAGGAGGCTCCGAGCGCCGGAATCGCTGTGAGGAAAGTGAGCGCCACCTGGGATGAGGAGCGCGGAACAGTGCTAAGCGGGGTTGACTTCTCAGTCGCCCCGGGCGAGCACCTCGCGGTCGTCGGGCCTTCGGGGTCCGGAAAATCCACTCTCATGTCCCTCCTGTCCGGTGATCTCTTCCCCTCTGTGGGAACACTCAGCATCGCAGGGACTCCTCTTGACGGCGAACACCAAGAGCAGTTCCGCTCCCACAGCGCCCTCGTCGCCCAATCCACGTGGCTATTCACCGGCTCGATCGCAGACAACCTGCGTCTGGGCGCGCCCGAGGCGAGTGAGGCTGAGATGTGGAAGGCCCTCGAAGCTGTTTCCCTGGCCGATGAGGTCCGCAACATGCCCCAGGGCCTCGACACTCAGCTCGGCGAACAGGGGCTCGGTCTTTCCGGTGGTCAGGCCCAGCGCCTTTCCCTGGCCCGAGCGATCCTCGCCGATAGGCCCGTACTTTTGCTCGATGAACCGACCAGCCAGGTCGATCTCGCCAGTGAGGCGCAGATCCTCTCCGCGATTCCTGCGGCAGCTGCGGGCCGCGCCGTCGTGACGGTCTCACACCGCGCGGGCGCCCTCGTCGCCGCCGACCGTGTCGTCGAGGTCCGCGATGGACTCCTCACCGAACAAGCCCAGGAGGTCCGAGCCTGATGCCTTCTTCTGATTCCACGCTGTCTTCGACGCATGTGCCCCGCAGGATCCTCCTTTCTTGGATTTTCCGCGTCACCCGCCCCGTCCTCTCCCCGCTTCTCGCATCCTCACTCTGCCGGATTGCGGATCTCCTCGCCGGGGTGGCTCTCTTCGCCCTAGGTGCTTTCACAGTCGTCGCTCTTGGGATCGATCTTGCCGCGGGCACAGCTCCGGCGATGCCCTGGAAGACCCTCGCCTTCATGGCAGGACTCGCCGCACTCAAAGCCTTGCTGCGCTACGGCGAACAGTTCCTCGGCCACCTCGTCGCCTTCAAATCCTTGGAGCTATTGCGCGCCGAAATCTACGAGGCCCTCATTCCCCGCTCCCCACGCGTGATGGCGGTTTCACGTTCGGGTGATCTTTTGTCGAGGGCGACCAAGGACGTGGACCGGATCGAGGTTTTCTTCGCCCACACTTTCGCTCCCCTCGTCTCAGCTGTCGTTGTTCCAGTGACGGTTGTCGCCCTGATCGGTGTGAAGGGCTCGTGGCTGCTCGCATTCGTCGCTTTCTGTTTCCTTTTCGCTTCCATCGCCATTGCCCCCGCGCTCGGGTGGAAGGCGTCTTTGCGTTCTTCGCGGGCCGTCGCCTCCGAGCGCGCCCGCCTCGTTCAGCACGTCACCGATTCGATCCAGGGGATGTCCGAGGTCGTCGGTTATGGGCGGATGGCGAGCAGACTCGAAGAAATGGCCTCAATCGACCGTTCCATCGGCGAAACCTCTCAACCTGCGATCATGGGTTCGGTGCTCAGACGCACTTTCATCCAGGCCCTCACTCTTGGCGCACCCATTGCTCTTCTCGCTCTCGGCTTGCCTTCCGTGCAAGCGGGCTCACTGTCGGCGCCCATGCTCGCTGCAATCGCAGCTGCTGTCCTGCGTTTGACTGAAACCGCGAGAGGGGTCGAAGAACTCGCGGCAGCTCTGGGTAATTCCTTCGCTGCCGCCGAGCGGGTCTACCGGACGGTTCATTCCCCGGTCGAGGTGCCAGATGGGGCACTTGAACTCCCTGCCGCACCCTCGCATGAGATCCGTTGGGAGAACGTCGCCTACTCCTATCCGAAGGCCGCTCAAGCGGCGGTGCGTGACATCAACATTTGCGCCCGCGCGGGCGAATGGACGTGTCTGGTGGGGGCTTCTGGCTCTGGTAAGTCGACGCTCGCGCAGTTGCTTTTGCGTTTCGATGATCCCCAGTCGGGTCGGATCACGATTGACGGATTCGATGTTTCAACGCTCACACGCGATTCGCTGAGTCGGGAGCTTGCGCTCGTCACTCAAAAGGCTCATCTGTTCCGTGCGAGCGTCTTGGACAATGTTCGTCTCGCTGCGCCCTGCGCCTCCGAGGAGGAGGTCCGTGAAGCGTGCCGTATCGCCGGTATTGACACGGATATCAAGCTCATGCCGCAGGGGTATCAGACGATGCTCGGGGAACGGGGTTCAGCGGTTTCGGGTGGTCAGCGCCAGCGTCTGGCCTTGGCTCGAGCGATCCTTGCCCGTCCCTCTACACTGGTGCTCGACGAGTTCACTTCCCATTTGGATGCCGAGCTTGCGGCGAGTGTGCGTGGCGCGGTTCGTGAGTGCTTCGCGGACGCAACGGTCATTGAGATTACGCACCGTCTTGATGTCATGGACGAGGTCGACCGGGTTGTCGTTATTGATGGTGGCCGTGTTGTCCAGGATGGGACTCCGGGTGAATTGTGGGCTGTGGAAGGACCGTTGCGCACCCTGGCGGCCCGCGGGCTCTGAACTGCTGTGGGAGTGAGCCTCGCTGAGTACCTCCTACCTCCGGCTCCTCAGCGGGCTTTTCTGCTCCCTCACCTCTAGGTGTCCCCGCGACCGAATCGGTCGCGGGGACACCTAATTCACAGCTTCGGTTCGCGAGGTGCTCCTCCGGCTTGGACGAAGGAGCACCTCCACGAAGATTGGCTCAGAAGACTCGCTCACATGAGAAAGCCTTGAAAAAACTCAGTTCGACACGGCGTTCTCACCGGCCTGGGCGGCGGAGGCTTTGAGTTCTTCAGCGGAGACAAGCCCCTCGACGGACACCTTGTCGAGGTACTTCATGCCATCGAAAGAAAGCTCACGCGCGTTCTCCGGGTCGCCCTCGGCACCAATCCTGCCGTCGGCGAAACGATCGACAACGATCGCGATCGCACCGTCGCCGGTGACATTCGTGGCGGTGCCGAAAGAGTCAAGGGCAATGTAGGTGGCGATCATGAGGGCGACCTGCGCGTCATTGAAGCCGAGCATCGAGGACAGCAGGCCCGTCGCCGCCATGATCGCGCCACCGGGAACGCCGGGGGCGGCGACCATTGTGATGCCGAGCATGAACACGAAGCCGACCCACTGGACGGGGGTCACGTCGATCCCCTGGGTGAAAGCGATCGCGAAAGCGAAGGCGAAGATCTTCGAGGTCGAACCCGCCAGGTGAATGGTGGCGCACAGCGGGACGGTGAAGGAGGCGACGGGGTTGGAGACGCCGTTCTTCTTCGTCTGACGCAGGGTCACGGGAATCGTCGCCGCCGAAGAGGAGGTGCCGAGCGCCGTCAGGTAGGCGGGCATCATCGTTAGGAGTGACTTGATGGGGTTCTTCTTACCGATCGCACCTGCGATGAGGTACTGGGTGAGGAGGATGACGACTTCGAGGATCAGGACGACGATGACCACTCGAACGAGGGTGCGCATAACAGTCCAGGCCTCACCGGTGTAGGTGAGGTTGAGGAAGATACCGAAAATATGCAGCGGCAGCAGGGGGATGATGATGTGTTCAATAAGCTTCGTGATGATCGCGCGGAACTCGATGAATCCCTTGCGCAGAACGCCTCTGGGCACCATCGCCAGGCCGATGCCGACAACGAAGGAGAGGAGCAGGGCGGTCATGACCGGCACTGCGGCGGGCATTTCCACGGTGAAGTAGGTTTCGAGAGCAGATCCGGGCTCGGCGACATCGGCCAAGCCACCCTGCAGGATCTTCGGGAAGGTCACGGCGCAGGCGAGATAGGTGAGGAAGCCGGAGAACAGTGTCGAGCCGTAAGCGATCGCTGCGGTCACGCCGAGCCACTTGCCTGCGCCGCGACCGAGGTCGGCGATCGCCGGGGTGACGAGGCCAATGATGATGAGCGGGATCGCGAATGACAAGAACTGGCTGAATAACGTCGAGAAGGTCGCGAAGATCCGCCCGACACCCTGGGGTACGAGGTGGGCGTCACCGATCTTGATTGAACCGAGGACAAGGGCGAGGATGATCGCCGTGAGCACCCATACGAGGATGCCGCTCTTCTCCATGAACTTCCGCATGGTCTCTCCTTGAAATTGAGGGGATACCTACAGAATGCCCGTTCTTTACCTGTGACCTGAAATCCGTCTAAGCAGGTCCCAGAATGCGAGAAGCGTGACCGACTCGTGTCAACGCAGATTCAGCGAATCCTCCTTCACCTGGAGAGACGAGCTGTGAGATTCGCGTCGAGAGCGTTGAGGAACTCTTCTGTTGTCAGCCACGGAGTCTGATCCGAAATGAGCAGCGCAAGGTCCTTCGTCATGCGCCCGCCCTCGACCGTGGAGATGACGACCTCTTCGAGAGTCTTCGCGAAGTCGATGAGCTCGGGTGTCGAATCGAGCATGCCCCGGTGAGCAAGGCCTCTCGTCCAGGCGAAGATCGAGGCGATCGGGTTCGTCGAGGTCTTCTCGCCCTTTTGATGCTGACGGTAGTGGCGGGTGACGGTGCCGTGCGCGGCCTCAGCCTCCATCGTGCGTCCATCGGGGGTCACGAGGACGGAAGTCATGAGTCCGAGCGAGCCAAAGCCTTGAGCGACAGTGTCGGATTGAACGTCCCCATCGTAGTTCTTGCAGGCCCACACATAGCCGCCGGACCATTTAAGGGAGGAAGCGACCATATCGTCGATGAGGCGGTGTTCGTAGCTCAGCCCCGCAGCGTCGAAACGCTCCTTGTATTCACGTTCGAAGACCTCGGCGAAAATGTCCTTGAATGCGCCGTCGTAGGCTTTGAGGATCGTGTTCTTCGTCGAGAGGTAGACCGGGTAGTTCCTCTTCAGACCGTATTCGAAGGATGCCCTGGCGAAGTCGGCGATGGACTCGTTGAAGTTGTACATGCCCATGGTGACACCCCCGCCCTCGGGCATGCGGATGACCTCATGCTCGATGGGCTGCGAACCGTCATCGGGAGTGAAGGTGAGGGTGATGGTGCCCGCGCCGGGCACTTTGAAGTCAGTGGCGCGGTACTGGTCGCCGAAGGCGTGGCGGCCTACGATGATCGGCTTAGTCCATCCGGGGACGAGGCGCGGGACGTTGTCGATGATGATCGGCTCGCGGAAGACGACACCGCCGAGGATGTTGCGGATCGTGCCATTGGGGGACTTCCACATTTTCTTGAGACCGAATTCTTCGACTCTCGCCTCATCGGGGGTGATGGTCGCGCATTTGATGCCGACGCCGTGCTCTTTGATGGCGTTGGCAGCGTCGATGGTTACCTGGTCGTCGGTGGCGTCGCGGTTCTGGATCGACAGGTCGTAGTACCTCAGGTCGAGGTCGAGGTAGGGGAAGATCAGTCGGTCCTTGATGAACTGCCAGATGATTCGGGTCATCTCATCGCCGTCGAGGTCGACGACGGGGCCTTGGACTTTGATTTTCGACATGGATCCTCCGCTGTTCGGGAGACGTCTCCCGGATCAAAATATCTCGACATCGAGATTAACTGATCGGTGTGCTCGTCGCGAGCCCTTTCCACAGCAAAGCGCTTCTTCGACAATCAGGCTGCAGCCTCCAAGAAGAGGACTGCGATTACAAGGGACGAGGTCAAGAACGGCCTGTCAGCGCTGCACTCCTGCTTCGAGTTTCCCCTTCAATTCCAGGGTGAGCGTTCAATTCCAGAGTTGCCGCCCGCTTCCTGTTGCATGACGCCAGTTTGTGCAGGGAAACCTGGAATAGGCGGGGGCGGATGGCGGGCTCTTGAGCGAGGGACGGCGTGTCGTGCAGGACGTGTGGTGAGCTCACTTCGCACGCGCCACCATGTGCGGGGAAACGGTTCGTCTCGCCGAT
This sequence comes from Schaalia cardiffensis, assembly GCF_016405145.1. Taxonomy (GTDB): domain Bacteria; phylum Actinomycetota; class Actinomycetes; order Actinomycetales; family Actinomycetaceae; genus Pauljensenia; species Pauljensenia cardiffensis. Next base: position 77,282 of record NZ_JAEKIA010000002.1, on the reverse strand, counting down.
AGTTTTTACAAGGCGTCGCCCCCTTCACTTCTACGCACAGGAAAGACGGGCGTGTTCGGTGACGATTTCGAGCCGAGTGAGCATTCACCTCTTAGCACAAGGAAAGGTGGCAGCGCCGAAGCGGTGGACCTCGCGATTGAGGCATTCACCTTTACGCGCGAGGAAAGGTACTCACAGCGGCAGAGCCGTTGAGGAAACAATGCCCACAGTCGCGGTATAGGGCGCGAAATACCAGATCAGCAGACCGACTCCGCCAAAAAACGTGACATCCATCCACTTCGAACGCGAAGAGAACCACGGGCGCCCCGGAATCACCAGGCGCGCCACTGCCAAGCCTTCAAGAGTGGCCACGAGGAGGAGGACCGCCCGATGCGGATGATTGAGCGCCGCAAAGAGCACAGCCCCACAGACCCCAACAATGACCATCGCAAGAGTCGCCCAGCTCCACCAAGAGCCTCCGGTCGAAGATGCAGGGGTCTCGCTCATAGGTCCAAGGGTAACCGGAGCTTCGAAGATTCCAAGACCGAGGCCCTCCTCGACGCTCAGGCGGCGCTACCATATTCACACGACGCATACTGTCGTGCACATTTTCACGTGAAGAAGGAGCATCAGTGACTTCCCGCTACATCGTTGTAGGCCCAGAATCGGCGAACGTCGCACACGACGCGGCAAACGAGCTCGCCGCTCTCCTCGAAGAACGCGGCTCTTTCGAGCGCACGAACGCCCTCGTCGGTGTCGATGCTTCTTCCGCCGCGACCTCCCCCCAGGCCGCCCTACCGAACGTCCTCGAAGCCCTGCGTGCCCTGAAGGCCGACTTCGTCCTCGTTGACGGCATCGACGCTCTCGACGCGAGGACCTTCGATGCGGTGTCGTGGAATCTTGAACTCGCCGCCTCAGCCCGGGCGGGCGTCGTCCTCGTCCTCGATGCTGAGGGCGTGGGCGCAGAATTGCTCGCAGAGGAAATCCGCGTGTTCGCCCAACGGGCCGAGGCTGCCCAAGCGAAGCTCGTTGCCGTGGCCCTGCCCGCTGGCGTCGTCCCCACCGTTGAGGCCGAAGTGCCGATCCTGCCCCTCCCATTGGATGCCCAGGCGCTTGACGCTCTGCTCGCCACCCCGGCCCCGAGCGCCCTCACCCCCCTCGCTTTCCAGGCGGACCTCATCGACCGTGCTCGCGCCCAGCGCAAGCGCATCGTCATGCCCGAACCCGAAGACGACCGGGTCCTGCTCGCCGCCGCTGAAGTGCTCGCCCGCGGGATCGCGGATATCACCCTTGTCGGCGAAGCCGACGCCGTGTCCGCAAGGGCTGCAGAACTCGGCATCGACCTCTCAGCGGCCTTAGTCGTCTCCGTTGACGACCCGGCATACGCTGAGAAGTACGCGGCCGAATTCGCGCGCCTTCGAGCGAAGAAGGGCGTCACCATTGAGCAGGCACGAGAGAAGATCAAGGACGTCTCCTACTTCGCCACCCTCATGGTCCATATGGGCGACGCTGATGGCATGGTCTCCGGTGCGGCGCACACGACCGCCCACACGATCGTCCCCTCCTTCCAGATCATCAAGACCGCTCCCGGTGTCTCGATCGTCTCCTCGATCTTCCTCATGCTCATGAAGGACCAGGTCTGGGCCTTCGGCGATTGCGCCGTCAACCCGAACCCGCCCCCCGAACAGCTCGCCGATATCGCGGTCACCTCCGCGCGCACCGCAGCCCAGTTCGGCATCGAACCGCGAGTCGCAATGCTCTCCTACTCGACGGGCAGCTCGGGTTCTGGCCCCGCCGTTGACGCCGTCGTCGAAGCGACCCGCGTCGCCCGCGAGAAAGCCCCCGAGCTCGCCCTCGAAGGGCCGATCCAGTTCGATGCGGCCGTCGATATGGCGGTCGCCGCGAAGAAACTCCCCGGCTCACCCGTCGCCGGTCGCGCGAATGTTTTCATCTTCCCCTCCCTCGAAGCCGGCAATATCGGATACAAGGCCGTGCAGCGTTCCTCGGGAGCGGTCGCGGTCGGACCGGTCCTCCAGGGCCTCAACAAGCCGGTGAACGACCTGTCGCGCGGAGCCCTCGTCGAGGACATCGTCAACACGGTCGCTCTGACCGCAGTTCAAGCCCAGGGCTGAGTGTGTGAGGCTCGAGTGCGGGGTGTCCTGCCCTCGCAGGATCGCCCCACACCTGGGCCTGCGACCTGAATCCCGGCCCGCGACTCAAGCTTGGACCTGGGTCCCAAGCTCTCATCTCATCCCTGCACTTCATCCCTGATCTCCTCGAAACGCAGATTCACGCCCGAAAGGCAAACCCGTGACACAGACAGTCCTCGTCATCAACTCCGGTTCCTCTTCCATCAAATATCAGCTCGTCGACCCCGAAACCGGAGAGGCCATCGCCAAGGGCCTCGTCGAACGCATCGGCGACCCCCTCGGCAACATCAAGCACGCCCACGGCGACGAGGTCGCCACCGAAGAACTGCCCATCCCCGACCACGAGATCGGCATGCGTGAAGTCCTCCGCCTCTTCGACACGAAGGGCCCCGCCCTCGACGAAGCGGGCATCGTCGCCGTCGGCCACCGCATCGTTCAGGGCGGCAAGTACTTCGACGGCCCCGCCCTCGTGACCGACGAAGTCCGCGACCTCATCGAACAGCTCTGCCCGATGGCTCCCCTGCACAACCCCGCTCACCTCAAGGGCATCGACGTTGCGCGCGAACTCATGCCTGATGTCCCCCATGTCGCTGTCTTCGACACCGCCTTCTTCCAGCAGCTTCCCGACAAGACCGCCACCTACGCGCTCAACGCCGAGGTCGCTGAAAAGTATTCGGTCCGCCGCTACGGCGCCCACGGAACCTCGCACCAGTTCGTCTCTCAGGAGGTCGCGAAGCGCCTTGGCCGCGACGACCTCAAGCAGATCGTCATGCACCTGGGTAATGGCGCCTCCGTGTCTGCAGTCCTCAATGGCAAGCCGATCGATACCTCGATGGGCCTCACTCCGCTTGAAGGCCTGATGATGGGCACCCGCACTGGCGACATCGACCCGGCCGTTGTTTTCCACCTGGCACGCCAGGGTAATTTGAGCATCGACGAGATCGATCACATCTTCAACAAGGAATCCGGCATGAAGGGCCTGACCGGCGAGTCCGACATGCGTTCTGTGTGGGCATTCATCCGCGACGACTCCGAGCCTGAGCTCCAGCACAAGGCCCGCGTCGCTATGGATATCTACGTCAATCGGCTCCTGAAGTATGTCGGCTCCTACACTGCTGAACTCGGTGGCCTTGATGTCATGAGCTTCACCGCGGGAATCGGTGAGAATGATTCCGGTGTGCGTCGTGAGCTCGCCGAAGCTCTCGCTCCTTTCGGGGTGAAGATCGATGTGGAGAAGAACGAGATTCGCAGCAGCGAACCCCTCGTGATTTCGGCCCCCGACTCGAAGGTCCTCCTCCTTGTCTTCCCGACGAATGAGGAACTTGCGATCGCGCGCCAAGCTCTTTCGATCATCTGAGACCACCGGGCTTCCTTCTGGGAAGACGTGGGCGTGTCTGGGAGTTCCCGGCTTAGCCTGGGAATACCTGACCAGAGCTGGGGCCCGGCACCGGCACCCTTGGGGGAACACCTGGCCGAGGCTGGGATCACCTGGGACTGTCCGGGGACACACAGCACCAGCATCCCCGGGGAACATCCAGCCGTATCGGGGACATCTCGCACCGACTTCTTGAGGGAACTCCCGGCCTCATCTCGGAGCATCTCACCAGGGCCGAGGCCCGGCCTCATCTCGGAGCATCCGGCCTCGTCTCAGAGCATCTGGCCGGTCATTGATCGGATATGGGGCGGTTCGGCTTCGGCTGGGCCGCCCCGTTTCTGTGCGCGTCGATAAGGACGTTCTGTTTACTTTGGTAATGACGTTTTTCCACGCTTCGATAGAGATGGGGCGACCTCCGCCTCTTTCGGAGTGTTTGCCCTGGGTTTTCCCTGGACGTTCACGGCGTGGGTTTCCCCAGGATCTCCTCGTCATGGGTTTCCCCAGGATCTTCACGGCGTGTGGGCGCAGCGCTCCTCTTCCCTTTCCCTCCCAGCCGCCATGGCATGGCCTGCTCCTCCTTAGGGCTTCGGTCGTCAGCTCCCCTGTCGAGGGCGCGAGTGCGGGGCTCAGGTTCACGTGGAAACGCACTCGTATGAGATCGACTTCTGGAACGTGGAACTCAATTCGTACGACCACCTATTCCAGCTTTCCCGACCAAGGCAAGCGCCTATTCCAGGTTTGCCTGCATAAACGGGCGTCATACGACAGGAATCGGACGGAAACCCTGGAATAGGGGATATACCGGGAATTAGATGCCAGCCCGGAAACCTCATATGACAGGATTCAGACCGCAAACCCGGAATCGGAGGGAGGAAACGCTCAATCCTCCCCGCCGCACAAGAAATGAACACCGCCGACCGCTGGAATCCGAAAGGGCTACACGAAAGCCCGAGCATTGCACGCTGCTGAGTAATGGCGCTCTCTGTCGGCGCATGCACGGGGAGCCTTCCCAGATCCGCGCATACTCGCGAGATGGCGCTCCCCTGTCGGCGCATGCACAGCCCCCTCCTTTGCAGCGAACCCCGCTCATGCAGAGCATGACAGGACTGGGTCGTGAGCTCGTTCGCTAGCGACGGACTCCTCAGGCGATCGACGCTCACGCGAGGGCGGCTGGCATCACAGCACCTTCGCGCGTCAAGAGAGACGATTTGAGCTCCCGCGGAGGTGGACGTTTTCACGGGATTACCAGTGCAAGAGTCTGCTCGGCGATTCCAACCCGGATCTGCTGTCCCCATGACACTTCGCAGCGGTCCGATTCGATGCCGTCGCCGAAGACGACGAGCCGATCCGAGGCGACGGTGATCTCGAGGGCTCGTCCAGCCTTGAGGATTCCCTCGGTCATGGTGACGCCGGTCGTGGGTGAGGGCCAGGCTTCGCGGACGAACCATGCGAGACTGCGCTCCACAGGAGTGGGCAGCGGCCCCATAGAACGTCCCCTGACGAGGGAGGCTCCCCATCCTGTTGCACCCGTACCCGTCGACACCACGATCCCGGACGATGATTGATCTTCAAAGGAGCTTCCCCCGCTGATCCGGTAACGGGCGCTTTGATGCGAGGCATGCCCGATGAAAATTTCGTTCAGCGCGGTGAGCGAACGGGTGTCATCGACCTCGGCGCGCACCATCGTCAGCTGTTCGAGCGCCACGTGGCGTTCTTCGTCGAAGGCCCGCAATGCCGCCACACCCTGCTCGGCGGCGCATCGCACCAGTACTCCCGGGTTACGTCCAGGTGCCGCGTTGACCCCGATGACGGGCTGAGCGTCAATGTACTTTGCAACATTGGCGACCAATCCGTCCTGTCCGACCACGACGATCACATCCTCGGGGGCAAAGAGGAAGCGTGACAACGAATCACGGTCAACCTCGGTCCTCGCCCATGTTGAAGGAATCGCCAAGCGCATCACCCTCAGCGTCTCCTGGTGGCGGTCGTGAACCTCCTGGACCTCGGCGAGGCTCCGGTTCCTCGATTTGAGGAAGAACTCGACCTGTCCCCTGGTGGAGTGTCGATCGAGCAGCTCCTCGAGTTCTGTGCGCCGATGGACGATCACAGCCCTTTTTCGCATGTCACTTTCCACCTTTGACCAGGTCGGCGAGTACTCCCTGGAGCATGTCAGGGGTGATATTGATCTGACCGACGTCGGGCAGATTCCCAGCAAGGTCGCGCAGGGCGAGCGCTTTGAGGACATCTGCGCCAAGTGACGCGAGCGCGTCGAGACGCGCCTTTTCGACCTCATTCTTTGCGGCGCCGACTTGTGCGATTTCCTCTGCCTGAGCGGTGGAGAGGATGTTCCTGCGTTCGGCGCTGGCGTTGGCTTCGACGAGGTCGGCAGCGGCTTTCTCCTCGGCCTGGCGGCGGGCGTTCTGGCCTTCCTGCGCAACCAGGTCGGCGCGGCGTCGTTCGAGTTCAAGCTTGGATGCAAGCTCGGTCTTGGAGATCTGTTGTTCTTGTTCGACGGCGAGGGTGCGACGCTCATACAGTGCCCGGTCCGCCTCGGATTGGAGTTGTTCGAGCAAAGGGGTGCGCAGTGCCGATTCGACAGCTTCGTCGGGGCGCACGGACAAAACACAGACATCGCAGATCTCCACACCGGTGGAGGCCAGACGCTCCTCCCCCGTCGTTGCTGCGTTGAGTGCCTCGGCGACGGCGTTCATCCCGGAGTCGAGGGCTTCTGCAAGGGTCATTGTCGCGATCCGGGCAATGGTAACGGAGTGGGCGATTCTGGCGACGAGTTCGCCGATCTGCCAGGCGCCGAGTGCTTCAGTCGAGCTGGAGCGCGGGAAGAGGTCGAAGTCGAAGCGCTGTGCCGCCGCCAGAGGATCGGCGATCCTGTGTGTGAGGCTCACCTGGACGTTGACGTCCTGCTGGTCGGAGGAGACGGCTTTGACGAGGACGGTCTGCTCCCTTTCGATGAGGGGCACTTGGGCGAGGGCCGTCCCTGCAGAGCGGAACCAGAAGGCTTGGCCTGTGCCCGAACGAGTGAGGGTGCCTGCGCGCATGCAGATGATGAAGTCACTTGCTGCGCCCTGGTAGCGCGAGAAGAGGGGGTATGTGTTGAGCGTTCCCATGGGAGATTCTCCTTACCATCGATTATTGTCATATTGACTATAACTCCTCTCCCGCTTTCGCGTCAAGATGACGAGATATAGGATCGGCGTATGAGACCGCCACACCCTCTGCCCCCCACAGCCGCGACAATGCCGGTCGCCGTCGACCTTGTCGTTCTCACCGTCACCGAAGGCTCACTGCACGTCCTCCTCGTCGAAAGAGCCCTCGCACCCGACAAAGGCCTACTCGCCCTGCCCGGTGGTTTCCTCCTCGCCGACGAAAACCTCGCCGACGCCGCACGCCGAGAACTGTGCGAAGAAACCGGCATCACCCCACCAGGACACCTCGAACAACTGCGAAGCTACGGGCCTTTGAATCGCGACCCGCGCGGACCCGTCCTTTCCGTCGCCTACCTTCTTTTCTCCCCCACATTCGCCACCCCCCAGGCCGGCGGCGACGCAGCAGCCGTTCAGTGGCACAAGGTCGAGGACCTCACAGGCCCGAACGCCACCACACAACTCGCTTTCGACCACGACCAGATCCTCGCCGACGGCATTGAACGCGCGCGCGCAAAGATCGAGTACTCGCCACTCGCAGCCGCCTTCTGCCCACCAGAGTTCACGATCGCCGAACTGCGCTCCGTCTACGAGGCCGTGTGGGGGTGCCGCCTCGACCCGCGCAATTTCCATCGCAAAGCCACCAAGACCGCAGGATTCCTCGAAGCGACAGGGAGAATGTCCGCCGAGGGCGTCGGAAGGCCCGCAGCACTGTATCGACTCGCGGAAGGCATCTCACCCAATGCCGCCATCCTCGACCCTCCACTCTCGCGCCCCAGGAAGTCCCAGTGATTCCCCTGAGCCTGCACTTCAATCGCCCTGAGTCGAGGCGCCTCCGATTGCACCGGACACCGATTCCCACGGCTTTCCAAAGCCGACCCCCTCACCCTCGCCTCGATGACGAAGCTCCCGGTTTTGGGGGACAATGATCCAGATCCCTAGGAGGCCCCGTGAACTTCCATTCCCTTTACGACCAGGGTTTTGCTCGTCTCGCCGTCGCGACCGCCCCGGTCCACCCCGCCCAGCCGCTGCGCAACGCCAAAGAGATCGCGTCAATCGCGAAAGAAGCCTCCGCGCGCGGCGTCGCCCTCCTCCTCTTCCCGGAACTGTCCCTCTCCGGCTATGCGATCGACGACCTGTTCGGCCAAGATGTTCTTCTCGACGAGGTCGAGACCGCCATCCACGAACTCGCCCTCGCCTCCCTCGATCTCCTCCCAATCATCGTTGTCGGAGCGCCAGTGAGGGTGAACGCTGCCCTGTACAACTGCGCGGTCGTCATCCATCGCGGACGCATCCTCGCCCTCATTCCTAAACGTCACCTCCCGAACTATCGGGAGTTCTACGAAAAACGCCACTTCGTCACCCCCGGCGCGCAGACACCTTCCTTCCTCGACGTGTCGAAATGGTCGGCCTCGAAAGAGCCTCGAGAGGATTCCTCCCCCGAATACGCCCCCTTCGCCTCCACCCTCATCGAAGTGGAGGACGTTCCCGGCCTCGTCATTGCCGCGGAAATCTGCGAAGACATGTGGGTTCCGGTCTCCCCCGGCTCCCTTGCGGCCCTCGCCGGGGCGAGCGTCATCTGCAACCCCTCGGCCTCTCCGATCACGGTGGGGCGCGCTGAAGATCGTCGCCTCTTCGTCCGTTCCGCCTCCGCGCGCCTCGACGCCGCCTACCTGTACTGCGCGGCGGGCGAGGGCGAGTCCACCTCCGACCTCGCCTGGGACGGTCAGACAATGATCTACGAGTGCGGGGAGCTCCTCGCCGAAGGCGAGCGCTTCATCCCGGGCGGACGGACCCTCACAATCGCCGACGTCGACCTCGAGCGCATCCTCAACGAGAGGAGGCGTCAAAACTCCTTCACGGACAACGCCCACTACCTCGGCGATCACTCCCCCGCTTGCGAGTTCGCGCGAGTGAGAACGAGCCTCAATCCTGCACGCACAGACCTGGGGCTTGAACGCCCCGTCGACCGTTTCCCCTTCGTTCCCGACGACCCGGCTCGCCTCGCCCAAGACTGCTACGAGGCCTACTCGATCCAAGTCTCGGGACTCGTTCAACGCCTTCGCGCCATCGGCAAGCCGAAGATCATTATCGGAGTATCAGGCGGCCTCGACTCGACGCACGCACTCATCGTCGCGGCCCGCGCCATGGACCTGGTGTCGCGGCCCCGCACAGACATCCTCGCCTACACTCTGCCGGGCTTCGCGACCTCGGAGGGGACGAAGTCGAACGCCCTCGCCCTGTGTGAATCCCTTGGCATCCCCTGTGAGACGATCGACATCACGCCCGCAGCCCGCCAGCTCCTCACAGACATGGGCCACCCCTACGCCGAGGGCGCCAACATCTACGATGTGACCTTCGAGAACGTGCAGGCGGGGCTGCGCACCGACTACCTGTTCCGCATCGCGAACCACAGGGGCGGAATCGTCTTGGGCACCGGCGACCTTTCCGAGCTCGCATTGGGCTGGTGCACCTACGGTGTCGGCGACCAGATGAGCCACTATGCAGTGAACACGGGGGTCCCCAAGACGATGATCCAGCACCTGATCCGCTGGGTCGCCACCTCCGGACAGTTCTCCGATGCGACGGGCGAAGTACTCTTGTCGATCCTCGCGACAGAAATCTCCCCTGAACTCATCCCCACGAAACCCGGTGAGAAGATCCAATCCACACAGGACACGATCGGTCCCTACAATCTGCAAGATTTCACGCTCTTCCACCTGCTGCGCCGGGGTGCTCGCCCCTCGAAGATCGCGTTCCTCGCCGAAAAGGCGTGGGCAGATGCGAGTGTGGGCGAGTGGCCCGCCGGGTTCCCCGAGGCTGAGCGCGTCTCCTACTCTCTTGAGGAAATTGTGAAGTGGGAGCGCCTTTTCCTACGCCGATTCTTCTCTCAGCAGTTCAAGCGCTCTGCTTTGCCGAACGGCCCGAAGGTCATGGCGGGCGGTTCTTTATCGCCGCGAGGCGACTGGCGGATGCCTTCGGACGCGAGTGGCGAAGCGTGGATCAGGGAGTTGGAGAGCGCTGTGAGGGATGTGCCCGGATCGGGCATTGCCTCTGTGGACGAGTCCTGTATTGACTCCGACCCCTCCGGTGCCGACTCCCCTACCTGTTCCAGTGGAGTAGGTGTTGGCCCGGGTGCCGATTCTCCTGCTTGTTCTAGTGGTGCAGTTGTCGGCCCTCGCATCAGCTCCGATGATGTCTTAGGCGCAGGCGCCGCGAAGGAGAATCGATGAGCTTTCCTCTCGTCATTCTCGCGCTCGTCTTCTTCGCCATTGCCTCTGGGATTTTGATGCGCCTCGCTGTGCGGGCGAGGGCGGGAGCGGTCGGTCTGTCCGATCCGCTGCGTTTGCGTTCCTTCGCTCTTGATTCTTCCGAAGCGGCCTGTCAGAAGGGGCACGAGGCCGCCTGGCTCCTCTTGCTCGCGGGCAGTCTGGTGATGGATTTCCATTTCATTGGTCTGCTCCTCGCGGCCTTCTTCATGGGTTCGGAAGGTCCGTCTTTCGCGAGGGTTCTCGCTCTCACGGGGGTCATTATGGCGATCGCTTTGACGCTCGTAGCTCGCGCCGCCGCTGACAGCGCCGCGAAGGATTCCACCCGTTGAGGCTCCCCATGCTCGTCGCTCCGGGCAGCGGGAGCAGACTCCTCTGAGAGGGCGGATACCCCCTGAGGGGCGGACCTTTACATACCCCAGATAGTCTCTCGGGCTATCCCCGGGCAGACTCCCCCTGAGGGGCGGACATCCATTGAAGACGGCTTTCTTCTGCTCACTCCCCGTGTACTCGAAGCAATAGGCCTCGAAATACCCCTGAACGACAGCGCATGATGCGCTTATGCTCGACTATCCGTAGCCCATTCTTTGACCGTGTCGAGCACACTAGTAGCATCTGCCCCGGCAGCGTCTCCCACAGCAGCGTCTTTCCCCTGATTGTCCTTTCGGCAGGGACGCAGCGCAGCGAGTGACGCCGAAACCATAATCAGGGGCGTAGATGAACGCCCGCCAACCCGTTGGAACACCCAAACCATGCTTTCGACAAGAACGACGACCGCCAAGCGATGCCAAAATCATATTCAGGGGCACACAAGAACACCCCCCAACCCCGTTTAAGCACCCAAACCATGCTTTCGACAAGAACGACGACCGCCAAGCGATGCCAAAATCATATTCAGGGGCACACAAGAACACCCCCCAACCCCGTTTAAGCACCCAAACCATGCTTTCGACAAGAACGACGACCGCCAAGCGATGCCAAAATCATATTCAGGGGCACACAAGAACACCCCCCAACCCCGTTTAAGCACCCAAACCATGCTTTCGACAAGAACGACGACCGCCAAGCGATGCCAAAATCATATTCAGGGGCACACAAGAACACCCCCCAACCCCGTTTAAGCACCCAAACCATGCTTTCGACAAGAACGACGACCGCCAAGCGATGCCGAGAGCATAATCAGGGGACAATCCTGAATTCTCCAAGCCTGTACGGACCTTCGTCAGCCCTGGGCGTGGTGTCGATGTTCTCTCCGTTCAATCCCTCAGTACAGTCGAGAGGCACACATCCTGGCTCCTCGCCCGAAAGGAGGAGCGGGGGCCGTCTCTCCCTCAACCCGCCACACCCGCCTTGTCCTCGTACCGTCTTCGAAACGAGCAGTCTCCCCACAAACACACGCCTCTTTCAGAACCAGAGCCTCGAAAAGGCATATCGGCACCGCCCCGGGTAGCGAGCACGGCTCCAATTCCCTCAGGTTTCACGCCTCTCGACCACGGCCACGGCCACGACTTCGGCACCAGCTACGCGCACCTCGGCCTCGTTCTCTGCGAGCACAGCTCCTATTCCTTCAGGCTTCACGCCTCTCGACCACGGCTACGGATGCGGCTACGGCTACGGCATCAGGCTTGCAGCCCTCGGCTGAAACTCGCCTCAGCCTCCATCTGTACAAGCTCAGCACCGTTCCCCACAGACGCAGCTCCCCGAAACACCGCCCCCGGCACCAGGCTCGCAGCCCACGACTGAAGCGCACCTCAACCTCCATCTGTACAAGCTCAGCACCGTTCCTCACAGACGCAGCTCCCCGAAACACCGCCCCCGGCACCAGGCTCGCAGCCCACGACTGGAGCGCACCTCAACCTCCGACTGAGTAAGCGCAGCACCGTTCCCCACAGCGTCAGCGCCTTCGGCCTCGGCACCAGCTACGCGCAGCTCGGCTGAGCCCCTCACCTTCAGCCTGTGGTCTCGGCAGGTGCAGCCTCCTCAGCAACGGCACCGACAGCAGCGCTGGCCTCGCTCCCCTCAGCTGAATCCCCCGCCTCGGCCTCGGTCGCCACAAACTCTTGCGTGGGAGTCGAAGTGGGGATCTGAGGGAGTGGATGGGGACGAGCGGACTTCGCGACAGCCCTGCGCAAGAGGACCTCCAGCGGCCCGCGCTTGTATCCGCGCGCTTCGAGAAGCTGACAGAAGAGGGCGAGGACGACCCACACTCCGATCGCAATCCCCAGGCCTTGAAGAGGCGTGACGCTGCGAACTCCTGACAGGCCCATCACCGCGAAAATGAGGGCGAAGAGAATCGATTGACCAATGTAGGCAGTCATCGACCTCTTGCCGATCGCGGAGAGGAAGCGATGCGTACCGGGAAGCGACTCGCGGGCAGGGCCAGCGAAAAGGGTGAGGAGAGCGAGCCAACCGATCGCCCCAAAGAGCCCGGAGAACTCGTGAAGCGCCCCCGCACCGGGCATCCACCAGCTGAGCATTCCAGCCTCGTGGAGGGACTCGGGAGCTCCGAGCAGACTCGCGAGGGTGAGCCCGCCAATGCCGAGTCCGATGAGAAGGCCGCGGTAGCGCTCCGGCGTCTTCATCACATCTGTCGTCGCAACCCAAGCCCCGAGGAAAGTGCAGGGCACAACGATAGAGATGAGGGCAGTCATGATCGTGGAGCCCACCCACTGTCCGAAGGATGCAAGGGGATAGTACCAGTGGAGCATGATGTTGAGGCCGCCCACTCCCGGGTCCCCCTGTAAACCTGGGAAGAGTTCAAACATCATCTGACCTGCGACCATGAACACAAGCATGAAAATGATCTGCACGCCGCCAATGATCGCCATGACCTTGAATCGCTTCTTCACAATGAGACCGGCGAAAATGATGGCGACAAGCGCGTAGGTCCCGATGATGTCCCCGAAGAAGAGGAAGGAGTGGACGAGGCCGAAGAGGAGCATCCAGAATCCGCGCCTGCGCACGAGCCTGCACGCATCCGCTTCAGCTTCAGCTGTGAAACCAGCAAGCCATTGCTCGCGCACTGGGAGGGGCATGTCTGGCATCTGCAAGGCAAGTTCGGTACTTCTTGCTCCGACGTGGGCCCGTGTTCGGCGGATCACCATCGTCATGAGGCCAAAACCGAAGAGGATGGAAAAGAGCGGATACGCCCTGTGGTCCACGAGAAGCCCCCGCATTAAAATCCACCATCGGTCGGCAACGCCCGGCTCGGCTTGGAGTGGGAAGAACATCAACCACACGGGGACGTTTGCCACGGCGATGAGGAGGAGCATGAAACCGCGCGCAACATCTGGCGCGGGGTATCGCGGGGAATTGGCTCCGGTGAAAGACGCTGCTGAAGACATGCGTTAAGAGTATTCAGAGGGGGAAGATACTACGGTCGGGGAAAGCCCCGATTTGTCCCCCATCTCGTCTTTCAGCTGCCTTCCCCCGCCGCGTTGGCTTTCCCCGCAGCCTTGGCTTTCCCCCGCAGCGTTGGCTTTCCCCGCAGCCTTGGCTTTCCCCCGCTTTGCTGGCTTTTTCGCCACCTTGCTGGCATTTGCCCCGTCATGTCTCTTTTTCTGCAATCAAACAGCGGCGGATCTTTTGTGGTGTGTCAAGCGGCTGAAAGGAGATTCGTGATTGGGGCGGGAGCGTGGACGGGCTCCATCTCAGATCATGACGTGGAGAATGAAGATGCTTCAGCGTGCGTGGCGGGCCCAAACACACGAAAGCAGCCCGGAAAGGTGAGAGCCGCCCAAACACACAACAACCACCCAAACACACAACAACCACCCAAACACACGAAAGCGGCCCGGACTCAAGTCCAGGCCGCTTCCTTCGTGGCGCCGTATCGCCTCGGCGTGAGCACGTGCCGAGGTGATGCCCATCGACGCCGGGTCAGATGCCGATCGCCTTCGCGAACTCGGCTTTGATGAGGGTCAGGCGCTCACGCGCAGCTTCCCAGGGGACCTCTGCCCCGTCCTCGACGGGCAAAATGACCTCGAGATAGCACTTGAGCTTCGGCTCTGTGCCCGAGGGGCGTGCGATCACGCGGTCGTTCGCCTCGGTGAGGACCATGATCGCATTCGTGCCCGGAAGCCCGTCCCACCCCTTCGATAGGTCGGTGACCTCAGTGACGGGAGAACCTGCGAGTTCCTTCGGAGGATTGGAACGCAGGCGATCCATGCCCTCGGTGATGAGCCCGAGGTTATCGACGCGGAAGGTCAGCGGCATGGTGAGGTAGCAGCCGTAGGCGCGCGCCATACGGTCCAGCTCCTCTTGTCCGCTCGAGCCCTTGGCTTTGAGGCCTGCAAAGAGGGAGGCTGCGACGACCGAGGTCGAGATGCCGTCCTTATCGCGAGCCTGATCCGGGTCGGGGCAAAATCCAATGGCCTCCTCATAGCCGAAGCGGATGCCCGGGGTGCGCGCAATCCACTTGAAACCGGTCAGAGTGTGCTGATAGCCGAGGCCGTGCTCGCTCGCGATGCGCTCAAGCAGACGCGAGGAGACGATCGAATTCGCGAAGACGGAACCGGCGGGCGCACTCTGGGCGATGCATTCGCCGAGGATCGAGCCGATCTCGTCACCGGAGAGTTGACGCCATCCCTTTTCCGCGTTGGGATCTGGGATCGCGAGGGCGCAACGGTCCGCGTCCGGGTCGACCGCGATGATGAGGTCCGAAGCGTTGCGGCGGGCTTCTTCCATTGCGAGGTCGAGGGCGCCGGGCTCTTCAGGGTTCGGGAAGGAGACCGTTGGGAAGTCCGGGTCGGGCTCGGCCTGTTGGGCGACGAGCTGCACCTGGGTGAAGCCCGCTTCGCTCAGGACCCGCTTCGTCAGGGCACCGCCCACGCCGTGCATGGCGGTGAGGGTGATCTTCAAAGCGGCCTTCTCCTCGGCGCTGCCACGGGCGAGGGCGGTCGCTGCGGCGACGTAATCGTTACGAGGATCGACGTCTTCAATGTTGAGCGTGTCCTGTGGGACCTCGTCGGCGGGCGGGCATGCGGCGATCGCCTCGGCGATTCGGGCGTCATGCGGGGGCACAATCTGGGCGCCCTGCCCCGCGTCGGAGACAACCGTTCCACCGAGGTAGACCTTGTAGCCATTGTCCTTAGCGGGATTGTGAGAGGCGGTCACCATGATCCCGGCGTCCGCGTCGAGGGCGCGAACGGCGAAGGACGTCAGCGGCGTCGGATTCTTCACCGGCAGTGCGAGGGCGTGGCAGCCCGCCGCGGAAAGGACCCTGGCGGCCGCGCGAGCGAAATCCACGGAGCCGTAGCGGGCATCACAGCCCACGACGACGCGGGGAGCGCGATCCGTCTGAGTCTTCAGGTAGGCGGCAAGCCCTGCAGTGGCGCGGATGACGACTGCGAGATTCATGCGGGACTCGCCAGGGCCGATTTCGCCGCGAAGACCGGCGGTGCCGAATTCGAGGGGACCCGACATTGCGGCCCTCACCTCGGCAAGGGCGGCCTCGTCCCCCTTTTCCGCCGCCTCAAGAGAAGCGAGGAGGCGAGTGGAGGTCGCGGTGTCGGGATCGTGGTTCGCCCATTGACGGGCTGATTCAAAAAGCTCGTCGTTCATCACTCTCACTCCTCGATGTCCGCGAGGATCGCGAGGGAAGCGGAGACTCCCAGGCGGGAGGCCCCGGCCTCGATCATTTCAAGGGCCGTCTTGCCGTCACGAATACCGCCCGAGGCCTTCACACCGAGGCGATCGCCAACCGTTTCGCGCATGAGGCGCACAGCGTGCACGGAGGCACCACCGGCGGGGTGGAAGCCTGTGGAGGTCTTCACGAAGTCGGCGCCCGCAGCCTCACTGGCTGTGCAGGCCATGACGATCTCCTCGTCACTGAGGGCAGCGGACTCGATGATGACCTTGAGGATCTTCGGCGCGGGCACGGCGTCGCGGACGGCCTTGATTTCAGCTTCAAGATCCTGAGCCCGCCCCTCCTTCACGAGGGCGAGGTTGATGACCATATCGACCTCATCTGTGCCATCCTCGACCGCGCGGGCGGCTTCGGCTGCCTTGATCTCCGGCTTCACCGCGCCGGAGGGGAAACCGACAACGCAGGCGACGTGGAGGCCCTCAACTTCAAGGGGAAGCATCGAGGGCGATACGCACACGGAATAGGTGCCCAGTTCGGCGCCCTCCTTGACGATCCTTGCGACATCGGCCCCGCTCGCCTCGGGTTTGAGGAGAGTGTGGTCGATCATCTGGGCGACTTCGGATTTCTTCATACTGTGATACTCCTGAGAGTTCGAATGCGAGTGTGCGGGCGATCAGATCTGGGCAAGAGGGAGGGCGAGCTCCATCATGTCTGTGAACGCCGTCTGACGCTGCTCCGCCGTGGTGGCCTCTCCGGTGACGAGGGAGTCCGAAACGGTGAAGATGCCGAGGGCTTCGACTCCGGCGTCAGCGGCGGTCGCGTACAGGCCGGCAGTCTCCATTTCGACGGCGATGATGCCTATCTTCGCCCAACGATCGTTGAAGCTCGGGTCGGAGTTGTAGAAGGTGTCGGAGGAGAGAATGTTGCCGACGTGGCTGGTCACGCCGTTCGCTTTCGCACGCTCGCGCACGGCTTCGATCAGACGGTAGGAGCCGATGGGGGCGTAGGTTCCGGGAAGGTTGTATTGGTTGATGAAGTTCGAGTTCGAGCAGGCCGCCTGGGCGATGACGACGTCGTAGACATTGACCTCGGGTTGGAGCGAGCCGCAGGTTCCGATGCGGATGAGCTTTTCACAGCCGTAGACGTGGATGAGTTCCCAGGCGTAGAGGGAGATCGAGGGGATGCCCATGCCCGAGCCCATGACAGACACCTGGGTGCCTTGGTAGTAGCCGGTGAAGCCGAGCATGTTCCTCACGGAGTTGAACTGTTGGGCGTCCTCCAGGTAGGTCTCGGCGATGAACTTCGCGCGAAGCGGGTCTCCGGGCAGGAGGATCGTTTTCGCGATCGGACCCTGAGGGTTGATGTGCGGCGTGGCTTTCATCTTAGACATGTGTCCTCCAATGTGGGCGGTCGGGACCTCATCGTCCCAGACTCATTTCAGGGTAAAGCAGCGAATATCATTTCGTCAATCAACAAATTGACATTTGTTCCGTTCGTGGGCGGAGCGAGACGGCGAGAGAGATCTGCTCCTCCCCCGCCTCGACCCTCAGCTTCAATTCGTTGCTCGACCGCGCTTCAGACTTCGACCTGCACGCTTCCCGCCCCTGGTTTCAGCCTCCGGCTTCGTCCTCGAGAAGGAGGGCGAGCGCAAGATCCTGGTCAACGACCAAGTGAGTCGCCAAGCCCATCCGCATCGCGGTTTTGAGGGCTACAGCCTTCTTCGGCCCCCCGGCGACAAGGACCCGGATTGGCCGGGAAGCCAAGTCCGCCAAAGAAATCCCCGCCGTCCTCGCATCAATCTCAGGGACGGCCACCTCGCCGCCCGCAGTGAAGAAACGAGAGCAGGCATCCCCCACGGAGCGCTCAAGAAGACGTGTGATCTCTTCTTCATGAAGATGCCCGAGGTTGAAGACGAGGGCCTCACGAGCGAGCGCACCAACCGTGAAGACCACGAGATCCGTCCGTCGCCCCGCCTCGAGGATCTGCGCAATATGCCGGTCGGATTCCACGATCCTCAAAGTCCGCACATCATCGAAGATCACAGGAAGCGGCAAATACCTGGCACTCGCATTGAAGGCAGCGCAAAAAGCCCTCATGATCTCAAAATCATTCGTAGCATGATCCGAATGGGACGTTCCGCCTTTGAGTTGGACGATCTCCACATCCCTGTGCACCGTCGGGCGAAGATGCGAAGCGATCGCATTCATCGTGCGCCCCCAGGACACTCCGACGCTCATGCCATCGCGGACAAGGGACTCGACAAGCTCCGCTCCCGAGCGTCCCAACTCATCGAGGAGCTCTCGCTCATTCGAAGCGACCGGGTGGACCACGCGCACATGCTTCAAAGCGAAACGCTCCTCCAAACGAGTGGCGAGCAGCGAGGACTTCTCACGCGGGTCGTGAATCTCAATGGTGACGAAGCCCGCCTCCTTCCCGCGCTGAAGGAGCTTGGCAACAGTTGGGCGTGAAATCCCCATCTTCGATGCGACCTCGGCCTGGCTGAAACCATGCTCGTAGTAGAGCCTCACCGCGTCAATCGCCTGCTCATCCTTCTTGTCCATCTGCCCTCCTTTCATTGCACGAGCCATTGTCTGTACGACTCCTTAAGGTCTTGCCGACTCCACGAGACTCCCCAGCGCGAACACCCCGCCCCCTTGGGAACACAGATCCTTCGCTCGAAGCCGCGATTCCCCTTCACAGGACACTGTGCGACCCGATCAAGGTGGCGGGCCCCAATGATTCAGGCGCCCGCCACAGTGAGCACTGAAGAGTCTTCTCTCACATGACCTGCAATTATCACCCGATCTCATCGAGCACGACACAAGCCGCGTCTGGGGCCGAGTCGCCGATCACAATGCCACCTTCGAGGGATTCGAGAGCGCGAGGGATTCTCCACTCGTCATCCGTGTGCAGCGTCAAGAGCGGCTGTCCCTTCTTCACCGGATCGCCCGGCTTCGCGTGGATTTCAATACCGGCACCCGCCTGAACCGGGTCCTCCTTCACCGCACGCCCAGCGCCTAAACGCCATGAGGCAACGCCGACGCTCAGCGCATCCAATGTGTGAAGGACACCGTCTTCTTGCGCGAACACGACATGCGATTCCGCGCCGATCGGGAGTTCGGCATCGACCTCGCCGCCCTGGGCCTCGATCATCTGGCGCCACACATCCATTGCGCGGCCATCTTTAAGTGCCGCCTCCACATCGACATCCGTCTTCCCAGACATTTCAAGCATCTTGCGGGCGAGGGTGCAGGTCAGTTCCACCACATCAGCGGGGCCGCCTCCTGCGAGGACCTCGACGGACTCGCGCACTTCCAGGGCATTGCCGACAGTGACTCCCAGGGGCGTTGACATGTCGGTGAGATAAGCAAAGGTCTTCACGCCGGCATCCGCCCCAAGGTCCACCATCGTGCGCGCCAATTCGCGCGCCTGATCAATGTCCTTCATGAACGCGCCAGAACCGACTTTCACATCGAGGACAAGAGAGCCTGTCCCCTCAGCGATCTTCTTCGACATGATCGAAGAGGCAATCAGCGGAATGCAGTCGACCGTCGAAGTGATGTCGCGCAGCGCATAGAGTTTCTTATCTGCAGGCGCCAAACCCGCACCCGCCGCGCAGATAACCGCACCGCAGCCTTCGCCGAGCTGAGAGTAGATTTCCTCATTCGACATGCTTGCTCGCCACCCGGGGATCGACTCGAGTTTGTCAAGGGTTCCTCCGGTATGACCGAGACCGCGACCCGACAGCTGTGGGACGGCCACATCGAACACGGCGACGAGGGGGGCGAGTGGCAGGGTGATCTTGTCGCCGACCCCTCCGGTGGAGTGTTTATCAGCGGTTGGGCGCGCCAAGGAAGCGAAATCCATGCGCTCACCGGATGCGATCATCGCGCTGGTCCACTGCGAGATCTCCTCACGGTTCATGCCGCGCAAGAAGATGGCCATCGCCAGGGCGGCCATCTGCTCATCTTTGACCGCACCTCGGGTATAGGCATCAATGACCCAATCGATCTGGGGCTTCGTGAGGGCATGCCCATCCCTCTTGACGCGGATGACGTCAACGACGTCGAAGAGTTCCATTGTGTTTCCTTCCCACCGGGCGCCCCAACTTCGGGGCGCCCGGATCGCTTCACTTCGCCAGAGCTTGCCCGCTGGTGACCTCACTGAGGTTGCTCGGCCCGAAGGCGCCGGGCAGGACCTCACTCATCGCCATCGGCCCAGTGGGCATGAGGATCAGGCACTCGTTGCCTCCGTGCTCGAAAATGAGCTGGCGGCAACGCCCACAAGGGGCGCAAGCCTCGCCATTGCCATTGACAATGGCCACAGCCTTCAGTCGCCCACCCCCGTGGCGCACCAGATCAGAGACCATCCCGCATTCAGCGCACAGGGTCACGCCGTATCCGGCGTTCTCCACATTGCACCCCGAGACCATCCTTCCGTCAGTCGTCACGCCAGCAGCGCCGACGGGGAAGTGCGAGTACGGGCAGTAGGCGGAGCACATGGCTTCAACAGCTGCGGCGGTGAGGGTCTTCCAGGTCTGCTCATCAAGCGTGTTCGTCATCGTCAACATCACTTCACGTAGGGGATGTTCTCAGCAGCGGGTGCCTTCGACTTTCCGACGAATCCGGCGACGGCGACGATCGTCACGAGGTAGGGGATCATCGACACGAGATCAGAGGGAATCGCAGGAGACACGTTCGGGAGCATCCTGGCGACCGCCTGTGCAAAACCGAACATGAGGGCTGCGGAGGTCGCGCCGAGCGGATGCCACTTGCCCAGGATCATCGCCGCGAGGGCGATGTAACCATTGCCTGCGGAGATGTTGTCGGTGAATGCCAGGCCCGAACCGATTGTGAAGAAAGCACCGCCCAGACCCGCGAAGCTCGACGCGAGGATCGTGTTTCTTCCCCTCGTGCGGTTCACGTTGATGCCGACCGTGTCGGCGGCCTTCGGGTGCTCACCGCAGGCGCGCAGACGCAGGCCCCAGCGGGAGCGGTAGAGGAACACCGCGAGGAAGGCGACCGCGAGATACATGAGGTACACAAGGAGCGTCTGGTTGAACAGCATCGGACCGATCACCGGGATCTCCGCAAGGAGGGGGATCTTGATCGGCGTGAGTGAGAACTGGTTCGTGTTGAGGGTCTGCGGGGAGACCTTCATGAGGGTCCCATAGAAGAAGGTCGTCAACCCCAGGGTGAGGACGTTGAGGACCACACCGACGATGATCTGATCGACTCCGTACTTCACCGAGAAGAGAGCGAGGAGGGAACCGAGGAGAGCACCGGCGAGAGGTGCCGCAATGATACCCGCATAGGGAGTTTGGAAGAAGGAGGCCGCCATGACGCCGGCGAATGCGCCGACGAGGAGGTCGCCTTCGATTGCGATATTGACGACGCCCACATGCTCGGAGACGACGCCCGAGAGGGAACCGAAGATCAGCGGAGTGGAGATCGCGATCGTCGACACGAGAAGAGAGGTCAAGGTGACGACGCCGTTGGAACCACTGCCCGCGTACACGAGGAAGCCGAAAACGGTTCCGATTCCGGCGAGGGCCATGAGCAGGGAGGAAAGCCAACGGGCGGGAGTGCGCCTCGTCGTCGTGCAAAAGAGCGACCACGCGGCAATAAGGGCGACGAGGACGAAGAGGACCCACAGGATCGGGGCGCCCGGTGTGGTGATGTCCTCAAGCGTGTAGGACTGGGACCTGTCGTTGAGGCGGAGATGAACGTCTCCGGAGGCCGTCGAGGCGAAGAGGACGAGCAGGACTGCCCCCAACACGTAGGCGATCGGCATCTTCCATGAGCGCTTGAGCTGCACCTCGGTCTGTTCAGCGAGAGTCTTTTCGGAGCTCACCGTGCGTCTCCTTCCTTGTGTGAGGCCGTTGAGTTCACGGCTTCATCACCCCTTCTAGCTGCGAGGGGCTTGGCGTCGCTGCTGTGCTTGGCGACTTGGGACTGTGCAGCGGCCGGAGCGGGGGGCTCGCCCAGGGCCGCGAGCTGTGCCCGCAAGGACTTCTCCGACTCTTTGGGCAGGCGGAAGAGCCAGCGCACGAGCGCGGGGGCCGCAATGAGCAAAACGATGACCGACTGGAGGATGAGGATCATGTCGATCGGGACGCCCTTGGGTTGCATGACGTATCCACCCGCTTTGAAGGCCCCGAAAAGCAGGCCCGCGAAGAAGGTGCCCACTGGCTTGTTGCGTCCAAGAAGGGCGACGGTGATCGCGTCGAAGCCAATGGATCCGGCGACATCGCGCGATACGTATCCGATAGTGCCCAGTGCTTCATTCGCACCGGCCAAGCCCAGGAAAGCACCGGAAATCATCATCGTGATCGTCGTGATGCGTCCGACGGAGATACCGGCGGTACGGGCCGCATCCGGGTTCGCGCCGACTGCTTTGACCTCGAAGCCCAAAGTGGATCGATCGAGGATCCACCAGAACACGACGACGGCGATGATCGCGACAATGAGACCCGCATGCAATTTGAAGGGGTTGGGCAGCAGAGGCATGAAAGCCGCGGAGTCGGCGACGACGGGGGTTTGCGGCTGGTTGGAGCCGGGGACCTGCCACGCCTTTTGAGCGAGGACATAGCCCAGGGCGAGGCCCGCGATCGAGTTGAGCATGATCGTGACGATCACTTCATTCGCGCCGGTACGTGCCTTGAGGAAACCCGCGATGCCCGCGTAGAGGGCGCCTGCGATGATTGCGGCGAACAATGCGAGGATCGTGTGCAGGACCGGTGGCAGGTGGAGGCTGAAGCCGACCCACACGGCCGCGAGGGCCCCGAAGATGACCTGGCCTTGTCCGCCGATGTTGAACAGTCCCGCCCTGAAGCCGAAGCCCAGGCCAAGGCCGCCGATGATCAGCGGGATCGCGTAGAAGAAGGAGTTCGTAATCGGCTTGATCTGACGTTGGAAGCTTGAGGCTTCCGGGTCGAAGATCGCGCCGCGGAACATGGCGTAGTAGGCCTCAGAAACGGAGGCTCCGGCCATGACAATGAGGATCGCGCCGAGCGCGAATGCGACGACGACAGCGAGGATCGAAACGAACCATTTCGATCCGAGGGCGTGGCGGAGAACGATACCCGCCGTGGACGGTGACTTCTTCGTCATCGCTCCTCCTTTTCAGCGTTGGAGCCGGAAGCAAATGCTTCCTCAAGCGGAACTCCGGCCATCATGAGGCCGAGGACTTCGCGCGGGGTCGTCGCGGGCACAATGCCCATGATGCGCCCGCGGTACATGACCGCGATCCGATCAGCGAGGGCGACGACCTCGTCGAGTTCGGAGGAGATGAGCAGAACCGGCACGCCCTTGTCCCTCATTGCAACGATCTGCTTGTGGATGAACTCGATGGAGCCGACATCGACGCCGCGGGTCGGCTGGTTCACGACGAGGAGCTTGAGGTCCTTCGACATTTCGCGGGCGACGACGACTTTTTGCTGGTTGCCGCCTGAAAGGGAAGAGATCGGGTCCTCAATGCGCGTCAGGCGAATGTCGTATTCCTCGCGCAGGTCCTCGGCGTTCTTCTCGATGACTCCGAGTTTGAGCATGGGGCCGACGGAGAAGGGGGCCTTGTCGTACTGGTCGAGTACGAGGTTTTCGGCGATGGAGAAGGAGGCGATGATGCCGTCCTTCGAACGGTCCTCGGGAACGAAACCGATTCCCGATTCCAAGGATTTGCGCGGGTTGGCGTGGGTGATGTCGATCCCTTCGAGGGCAATCGAACCGGAGTCGGGATTGACTAGACCGAGGATCGATTCGGCAAGTTCGGTCTGCCCATTGCCCTGAACGCCCGCGATGGCGAAAATTTCACCTCGTTCGATGCTGAAGGACACGTGGTCGAGAATCGCGTTGCCCGAGGGGGCGAGCATGGAGACGGAATCGAAGACGAGGCCGCCTCCTGCAGGTTTCGCCTCCTCCTTTTCGACTTTGAGCATGATGGCGCGGCCAACCATTTTGTTGGCGAGTTCGTTCTCGGAATCTTGAGGGGAGGCTGTGCCGACAACGGCGCCGCGTCTGATGACGGTGATGTCATCGGAGACTGCACGTACTTCGCGGAGCTTGTGAGTGATGAACACGATTGAGGTGCCAGAGTCTGCGAGCTGGCGCATGATCGTCATAAGTTCATCGGTTTCTTGGGGCGTGAGGACCGCGGTCGGCTCATCGAGGATGAGGACCTTCGCTTCGCGCGAGAGGGCTTTGACGATTTCGACGCGCTGCTGGGCGCCGACCGGCAGGTCTTCGATCTTCGCGTCCGGGTCGAGGTCGAATCCGAAGCGCGCCGACACCTCGCGCACGATCTGCCTGGCTTTGGCGATGTCAATGAGTCCGGCTTTGCCTGTGGGCTCATCACCGAGGGCGATGGATTCGGCGACTGTGAACACGGGGATCAGCATGAAGTGCTGGTGCACCATGCCAATGCCTGCGGCTACCGCGTCTCCTGGGCCTTTGAAGACAACGGGCTTACCGTCGATGAGGATCTCTCCCTCGTCGGGCTGGTGCAGGCCGTAAAGAACGTTCATCAGGGTGGATTTGCCCGCGCCGTTCTCACCCAGGAGGGCGTGAATGCGCCCTTCTTCGATATTGAGGTCGATGTGGTCGTTTGCGACGAGGGGGCCGAAGCGTTTCGTGATCCCCCGGAGTTCCAGTTTCACTGGTTGCCGTCCTTCATTCTTCGACGAGTTGAGTGGTGCACAGACGTAGAGGGCGCGACGGTGGGTGTTCCGCCGCCGCGCCCTCACGCTCGATCACTTCGGGCTGTTTTGCGATTCGATCTTGAGCTCGCCGCTCTTGATCTGCTCGCTGAGCTTCTCGACCTCGTCCTTGAGCTCTTGGGGGACCTGAGCATCGAAGTCGTGGAAGGGAGCAAGAGAGACGCCACCGTTGGCGAGGGAGCCGATGTAGGGCTCGGCAGAGAACTTGCCCTCGACCGAATCCTTGATGGTCTGCTCAACAGAAGCGCCGATCTGCTTCATCACCGAGGTGAGGATGATCGAGGAGTAATCGGGGTTGGCCTCGTACCAGTCGGAGTCGACACCGATGATGAGGGTGGAGCCATTCTCCTTGGCTGCGGCTGCGGCGCCCAGACCGACGGGGCCGGCGACCGGCATGATGATGTCGGCGCCCTGGTCGATGAACTGCTGGGCCTGCTGCTTGCCGAGGGCCTGATCGTCGAAGGACTGGGTGAAGGAGCCGTTCTGGGTGGCCTTGTCCCAGCCGAGGAGCTGGACGTCGGTGCCTTTGGCCTTGTTGTAGGCGGCGACACCGTCGGCGAAACCATCCATGAAGACCGAGACGGAGGGGATCTGGATGCCGCCGAAGGTGGCGACCTTACCGGTCTTCGTCATGCCCGCCGCAACGTAGCCCGCGAGGAAGGCGGCGTCGGCGGTGTTGAAGAGGAGAGGTCGACCATTCTCAACGACGACGGTGTTGAAGTCGGCGTCGGAGAAGCTCGAGTCGACGAGGGCGTACTTGATGTCGGTGTTCGCCTCGGCAGACTGGTGGAGGGCCTTTTCGATTTTGAAGCCGACGCCGATGACGAGGTCGCAGCCGTCGTCGACCATGGCTTCCACGTTTGGAACGAAGTCGGCGTCTGATGAGGATTCGGCAGTGTTGATCTTCACGCCGAGGTTGTTCTTGGCCGCTTCGAGTCCCTCGTAGGCGGACTCGTTGAAGGACTTGTCATCCCAGCCGCCGGCATCGGAGACGGCGCATGCTTTGAAGTCGGCGCCCTTGGTGGCCCCTTCGGCTCCGGACTTGTCGGCGCCTCCTGCGCAGCCGCTCAGTGCGATAGCAGCAACGCCGGCGACGGCGAGGTACTTCGAGAGGTTCTTCATTGGATTCCTCCAGTGTGGTTGTTCATCGTTGAACTGCGTCTCCCGGTGACTCATTCCGAGCGATCCGGATGTCTCAGCAGAACGTTTGTAAAACTCCGAATTGACGCGTAGATAAATTCTCTGAGTCGAGGTGGGGGCTGTCAAGCCCCCCATTCATTCATTCATGCATTGCTCTGACGAGTGCACCTCCTTGCGCTTCAAAGCCCATTTTGCGGAAGTATCCGGGATCTGCGGCGACGCCCTCGTCGACGATCAGGGCTGGAGCCGCGCTGCGGCGCACTGCGGAATCGGCGTAGAGCACTGTGCCCGGCTTGAGATCACGATGGCGCTCTGTCACGAAATCAACGAGGACGCGTGCGCCTTCACTGCCGGACTCATGAGCGAAGAGCCCGACGAGTTCATTGCTGCACATGGTCAGATACACGCTCGAACCCGGGAGTTGCTCCTTGGAAAAACGCGGGAAATTCTCACTCATACTGGTCTCGTGTCGTTTCACGAAGTCGGCGACGATTTCACATTGAGGATCAACGGGAAGGATCCGGTACTCCTGCTTCGCTCCCTTGTGAAGACGGATCAGCCAGTAGATGTCAATCATCGTGATCACTGCGTTCATCGCCGCGTAGGGCCAGATCCCGAAGGTGATGTTGTAGACGGTCGCAATGAGCGAGCCCACCAGATTCAAGGTTCTGAATTTGCGGATCGAGGGAATGACGAGAGAGATGACGACGAGGGCCGATCCGGTCCATCCGATGATTTCCCATACGGGCATTGAGCGTCTCCTGGCGGCTTTTTCACCCGTGCTGCGCCGATGAGAAGCTTCGGCGCAGCACTGCTGTTCCTGTGAAGTGTTTGAGCTGCGCTGGCAACGACGGTGTCACCCAGCACATTTCTTTAACATTTCGCAGTATTGGATTTTGCAAGTGTAACGACGCTGGATTGTGAATACCAGGCTCGTTAGCAAATCGTGACCCTGAGTTCAGGGACGAGGGCAAGGCCCGAGCTCAGTGCCCGGCCCTGCCCCCGTCCCCTAGCCTTTGCGACAGACTCACAAGAAGGCATTGGTCCTCAGAAAGCCCTTTCCCCCTATCAGGCCCGTTTGCGGGAAAGGAGCCCCGCGCCGACAAGGGCGAGGAGGAGCGCGCCAAGGCCGAGGACATCCGCAGAGGAGCCGGTCTTGGCGAGATTATTGCCCGAACCCTTGCCCGCCTGTTTGCCGGGCTTGCCGGTATTGTTCTCGCCGGGCGTCGGCTGCTGACCTTCAGGATCGGGCACAACCTGGTGCGCCGGGCAGATGACCGGAACACTCAGTCCCTGGCTCGCGGTGACAACCTCTGCGAAGTCCGTGGACACGGAAACGGGGACATTCACGACATCGCCTTCTACGTGTCCTTCGCAGCGCTGCCCAGCGAAGACCTTCACCTCAACATTCGCCCGACCCGCGCCATCGGTGGTGATGACGGCCGCCTCATCGGAGGCGTGCTCATCGAGAAGACTGTTATCGACCGGCGAGCTCCCCTTGGACGCATCAAGGCTCAAGGTCACGTTCTGCGTGATCGAGGGGCCTTCTGAGAAGGAAAGACCCCGCATCGGAATCGACAGGCTCGTACCATCTGCAAGCGGCTCAGTGGGCAGGCTCAAGCCAATCGACGACTTGGCCACTCGCGGAGTCGCACCCGAATGAGCGGCAAGGAACTCATTGAACTTATCCCTATCGAGATTCCCATTCGTCTTGGCCGGGCCTCCCGCGGTCAGAGCATCGAAGGAGTCTCCGCCTGCCAGGAGGAAGGTCACCGATCCGATCGTGTAGATCCTCGCAGGGTCGAGGGGCTCATCGTTCACCATGACCGAGGTGATGCGCTGCCCGTAGGGCTTCGCCGGATCATAGGTGTAGCGCACATTCGACGAGATGCCGAGCTTGAGCAGAGGGCGCGAGTTCTGCGAGTTGAGATCGGTCTTCCACTGCTGTTCGAGAGCCTTCCTGAAGTCCGCTCCGGTGATGGACACGTAGCCGAGCTCATTCGAGAAGGGCATGACCGAATAGGACTGCGCGTAGGTGATGGTCCCGTCCTCGTTCGGGATGAGATCGTCGCGAAGGCCACCGGCGTTGATGATGCCAATATCGACGGGAGTGTTGCCCTCAACGAGGATGGTCTCCCTCATGGCGTCGGCGACGAAGTCTCCAAGGCTCGATTCGATTCCGCGGTTCGAACCCGGGTCAGTTTTGCCCCCGGGGGCGGTGAAGACGCCACGGCGGAAGGGCTGAGTGTATCCCGTTCCAACAACCGCTTTACCTGCTTCCTGAGAGTCGGCGACCGCTTGGTTGACGACTGCCTGGGTCTCAGGGTCCACGCCGCATTCAGCGACCTTAGCCGCAGGGATCAGCTGGGTGTCGGCTGAGACGACCTTCTTCGTTGCAGTGTCGTAAGCAATGCGGATCAGGCCGAGGTTATCGGTGTAGGAACCCGATGCGACGCCAGCGAGGAGGGGGTTCTTCGAGTCGAGTTTCTCAGCCGAGTCGATCTTGTCGAACTCGTAGGGCACGTGGGTGTCACCTCCCATGATGCCGTCGACGTATTCACTGACCTTGGGATAGTTGTTCTTCACATCGTCGTCGAGCATGGCGATGACGATCTGCGCTTCGTCCTTGTCCTTGATGGATTTGGCGAGTGCGTCAATTCTTGCAAGGGGGTCAGTGAAGGTCAGTCCCGCTGTCGTGCCGGGGCTGAGCTTATAGGGAACGTCCTCAGCGATCGCGCCAATGAAGGCGACTTTCACTCCCGAGGGCGAGGTCCAGACCTCGTAATCACCAAGGTAGGGGGTTTCCACCCCGCCCTTCATCCAGGTGCCCATGCCCTCGATGTTCGCGCCAAGATAGGGGAAGCCCACCTGCACGAATTCGCCCGGGTTCGAACCGTCAACGCGCTGTTTGAAAACGGCCTGGCCCATGTCGAGTTCGTGGTTGCCAATGGTTGACGCCAGAGGGGACATGGTGTTGAGCGCGGCAATCGTCGGATTGTCCTTCAGGGAGCCCGAGGTGTAGGGCGAGGCCCCGATATTGTCACCGAGGAGCGTGAAGGAGGAGTTCGGGTTCGTGGTCCGAGCCTGCTTGAGGTAGCAGTTCATCGCAGGCAAGCCCGCTTCGCGCACCACTCCTTTCTTCTTCACCTGTTCGATGTGCCCGTGAACGTCTGTGAGGTTGTACAGATCGAGAGTGACGACTGTAGTTGCGGGCTTCTCGCCGGACTCGTTGTTTTCTGTTTCGGCATGTGCCGCTGTGGGGGCGAGGAGGAGGGCGAAGACGGCTCCGGTGCCGAGTATCGTCCGCCGTAGTGTCTTACTCATTGATTCTCCGATTCTTCTTCATGGGTGCCGTTGGATGCGGCCTTGTGTAGTGAATAGAGCTGTCAGGAGATGCGTGCGCGCCGAATCGCGAGGGCCGCTGCGAGGAGGAGGCTGATTCCCGCTGCTGCAAGGAGCCCCTCGTGGGTTCCGGTTGAGGCGAGAGAGCCCGGCCCTTTCGAGGAGGACTTTCCTGCAGGCGATGCCCCTTTCCCCGATGCCGAGGGGGCTGTTCAGCTCCGGGATCTGCGGGAGTGTTCGGCGTGTGGGTTCCAGGGTCGGAGCCCCCGTCCCCGGGTTTTTCGCTGACGAGTTTGAGGCCCACGATCTCAGGATTGTGGTCCGAGGATCGGTAGGGGTTGTCCATCTCGGTCTTGAGGAAGAGGTTGGCATTCGACCTCGAGTATTCGAAGGCGATGGACTCTTCTGCATTCACCGCCCAGGAGGCGACGTCGACGACCAGGGGGTCGGCGGCCGTGTTCGCGAACACGTGATCGAGGGAGCCCGATCGTCCCTGATAAACGTAGGAGGGTGAGGTGCCTTCCGACTTGTGGATCCAGCCCGCGTCTTTCAGGACTGTGAGCGGATCTTCTTTGGAGTATGAGTTGAAGTCTCCGACGAGGAGCGTCGGTTTGTCCTCGAATTTCGCGGCGAAGAAGGCGAGGGCCCTCGCTTGTGCGACGCGGATCGCGTTCGAGTTGCCTTGACCGTCGCCGATGTCGGTGTTGCCCTCTTCCATGCCCTTCGGGATCGAGCCCTTGGACTTGAAGTGGTTCGCGATGACGACGAAGTTCTTTCCGATCTGCTGGTCGGTGACGACGGGGGTGAACTCTTGGGCGAGGGGTTGACGTGCGAGCCCGGTGAAAGCCGGGTCGTCGAGGATCTGGGATTGGCCGACGGGGCTGACTGTCTTCGGCTTGTAGATGAAGGCAGTGCGGATGACGTCTTCTTTGGCGGGCACGGTCCCGGGGCTTGGGACGAATGCCCAGATGCGGCTTCCCGCTGCCGCGTTGAGAGCGTCCACAAGGGTTTTGAGGGCGGTGTCGCGGTCCGGGCCGATTCCAACGCCCACCGGGTTCTCGATCTCTTCGAGGGCGACGACATCGGCGTCGATCATGGTGATCGCGGTGACGATCTTCGCTTGCTGTTGGCTGAAGGCCTGGGAAGACCAGGCTCCTCTGACAGTGCATTTCTTCGTGGTGACGAAGTTGCCTTCCCTATCGGGGTATCCCTTGCAGCCGGGCTCGTTCTCGCCGAGGTCGGAGAAGTAGTTGAGGACGTTGAAAGTCGCGACTTTCACGTCGCCGTTGACTGTGGGGACTGCGGGGCGCTGGCCGCTGATGGCGACGGGGGAGCGATCGGGGTGTCCGGCGACCATGCGGCTCGGCTGAAAGACAAAGTTCGAGTGGCGCACGTCGACGAGGACCGGATGCGTGAAGTTCACCTGGTAGCCGACCCTGGCCGGGGCGCCGTTGGCGATATAGGCGTAGGGGACCGATGTTGCCGCGTCCTGCGTGAGATTCGTGTTCGTCCCGTCATCGAGGGAGATCACGGCAGCGGCGTTCTTCGCTTCGTAGTCGATTGCCGTGCCTCCGGGGGCGACAACGTCGGTCGCCGCTCGTAGCGGCTCGCTCCCGGGGGTGAGGGCGAGGGTGCCGTACTGGTTCACCTGGTAGTTGTCGGTGATCGTCCAGCTTCCCGATGGGGCGACGAGCATGGATTCGAGGGCTTCGAATTGTTCCGCATTCGGCAGGGAGTCCAGGGGGGTTGGGGAGATGGGAGCACAACCCGTGGCGGGGGTGATCGCCGTGACGGCGAGCTGGGTGAGGCTCGGTGTGGATGCGGTCGTTGTCTTCCCGGTTGCGGGGAATTCGGTGACGGTGCCTCTCACCTGGACGCAGGAGCCGATTGCCGGGATGTCGAGGTTCTTCTTGCCCACCCAGACGAAGAGGCCGTCTGATGAGTTACGCGCCGGATCCCAGGTTCCGCCGCTTCCGGGGGTCTGGATTGTGAAGCCGTCAAGGGTCGAGGCGAGTCCATCCTCGCTCTTGGGATAGGCTCCGGTGACGACGCCGAGGGTGGTGACGGTGGTCCCTATAAGAGCCGAATCATCGGCGTCCCCTGTTTTTTGGATTTCAGGGATCGGGGTGAGGGCCCGGTCCTGGGCTGCCCGCGATTGTGTGGTCTCGGCGGGCTCAGCGGTGTTGTTCCCGGAGCCTGTCTGCTCTGAGCCCCGAGAACTGTGGAGGGCCTCATCTCCTTGGCTATTGGCTGTGGAATCTGCAGGGCCATTGGAAGGCTCGGCCTGCTTCGATTGGGGGCTTTTTTCGGGGGCGAGTGGGGGTTCGGCTATGGAGGGGGCCTCGGGAGAGGAGTGAGAGGGGGGTGTGT
Source organism: Schaalia cardiffensis (assembly GCF_016405145.1). Lineage (GTDB taxonomy): Bacteria > Actinomycetota > Actinomycetes > Actinomycetales > Actinomycetaceae > Pauljensenia > Pauljensenia cardiffensis. The sequence goes on along the minus strand of NZ_JAEKIA010000002.1, from coordinate 46,196 downwards.
CTTCGGCTGCTTTTTCCGCTGCCTGGGCGCTCATCGGAATGGTGACGAGTGCGAGGGCGGCGGCTCCGGACAGGAGTCTCTTCATGCTGATGGTCATACGATGGGTCTCCAGTTTGGGGTCGCCACTTCAGTGTGATGTGGTGTCGTCTTTGACATGCAAGACCCCACCCTTCACATAATGTAAAGAGCGGATTTTACAATCGTAACAACATGTGGGGGCAAGATCTAGCCCCCAACCGAGAATTCTTTGTCTCCCGGCACCGCCACCGATTCAGCGGGCTTCACTGGGCCGGTAGGGACTGACAACCACTTCAACCTTTTGCAGGTCCTTCACCTCGGCGTATCCGGTTGAAGCCATCGTGCGCTTGAGTGCGCCGACAAAGTTGAGTGAGCCGTCCGCCCTCGTCGAAGGACCGTAGAGAATCTGCTCCAAGGTTCCCGAGGTGCCGACGTGGACCCTCTGCCCTCGCGGCATATCCGGGTGAGTCGCTTCAGAGCCCCAATGCCATCCTTGTCCGGGCGCTTCCTTCGCGCGTGCGAGGGCAGCGCCGAGCATCACTGCATCCGCTCCGCAGGCGATCGCACGTGCGAGATCCCCGGAACGCCCGATTCCACCGTCCGCGATAACGTGAACGTAGCGGCCACCGGACTCGTCCATGTAGTCGCGCCGGGCTGCCGCAACATCCGCGATCGCCGTCGCCATCGGCGCATGGACTCCCAGGGACTGACGGGTCGAATGGGCCGCTCCCCCGCCAAAACCGACGAGGACGCCCGCCGCGCCGGTCCTCATGAGGTGCAGGGCCGCAGTATCCGTGCACACCCCTCCCACAATGACGGGAACATCGAGTTCGTAGATGAAACGCTTGAGGTTGAGCGGCTCATGGCGGCTCGACACATGCTCCGCGGACACTGTGGAGCCTCGGATGACGAAAAGGTCGACGCCCGCATCAACGACGTAACGCCAGTACTTCTGGGTGAGTTGCGGCGAGAGCTTGCCTGCGACCACGACCCCGGCATCACGGATCTGGGCGAGGCGCTCGGTGATGAGGCGCGGCTGGATCGGCTCGGAATAGATCTGCTGGAGGCGAGCGATCGACTCCTCCTCACTCAAGTGTGAGATCTCTTCAAGGATCGGTTCGGGATCCTTGTAGCGGGTCCATAATCCGTTGAGGTCGAGGACGCCGATCCCGCCCAGGCGGCCGAAGTCGATTGCCGTTTGAGGGCTCATCACGGAATCCATGGGAGCAGCCATGACGGGGATGTCGACGTGGTAGGCGTCAATCTGCCATCCGACATTCACATCCTCGGGGTCGCGTGTGCGCCGCGCGGGCAGCAGGGCGATGTCGTCGAGGCTGTAGGCGCGCCTGGCGCGTTTTCCGCGGCCAATTTCGACTTCGTTGCTCATTTTCCCAGTGTATCGGCTCGCCTCTTCATGCATCCGGGGCAAGGAGGTCTCCACATGCACAGGGGATGACGCACACTAGGGGCATGAACTCGACGACGACTTGGAGCGAAGTGCCCTGGCTGGGCTTCGACACTGAAACGACGGGCGTGGACCCGACCAGGGACCGGCTGGTCACTGCCGCCCTCGTCTTGCGCCTCGATGGGGCGAGGGCGGGACGCGAAGACCAGGTGCGCACCTGGCTCGCCGATCCTGGGGTGGAGATCCCCGCGCAGGCGAGCGCCGTTCACGGCATCACGAACGACATGGCGAAATCACAGGGCCGTCCGATTGGCGAAGTCCTCGACGAGGTCGCGGCCACCCTGGTCGAGCATTGGCGCAGAGGCTTTCCCGTCGTCGCTTTCAACGCCTCCTACGACATCACCCTCCTCGATGCGGAACTCGCCCGCCACAACATGGGGACCTTCGCACAGCGCCTCGACGCCACTCCGATGCTCCTCATCGATCCTCTGGTCCTGGATCGCGCACTCGACCGCTACCGCAAGGGAAAGAAAACCTTGACGGATATGGCTCCGGTCTACGGGGTCGACGCGTCTGCCGACGCCCACACCGCCGAAGTTGATGTGCAGATGACTCTGGATGTTCTGGCGGAAATGGCGAGGCGATTCGATTCTGTGAAGGCGATGAGTGCTGGACAGTTGCACGCCTACCAGGTGCAGGCCCACCGGGAGTGGGCCATTGACTTTGAGAACTTCTTGCGTTCGAAGGGGCGGGAGGCGAGCATCGACCCGGCTTGGCCGATGCTCGCGCACTGAGCCCTCACTTCTCGTCGATCAAGTCTTTCCAGCTTCTCTTATTGCCGACGAGGATATCGAAGTGGCGGTTCTGCTCGGCGATCGCCGCATCCGTCGCCGGGTTCTTAATCAAGGCTTCGAGGACATCGGGGGCGGCGGTGATCGCGCCGACTCCCTGACGGACCAGTTCAAGCACCTGCTCGGAGTTCTTGAAAGAGGCGGCCAGGACATCAGCCTCGAGGCCGTAGGACCTCAAGGTCTTGTGGATCTCCGTGGCGACGCGCACGCCGTCAATCCCATAGTTGTCCATGCGGTTGACATAGGGCGCGACATAGCGGGCACCGGCCTTCGCGGCCATGAAGCCCTGCATGGACGAGTGGATGCCGGTGGCGGTGACCTGCATTCCCTCGGCGACGATCAGCGGGATCGCGCGGAAGCCCTCACGGGTCACGGGCAGTTTCACGAAGAGGTTGCCGCCCAGTTCAGAACGCAGTGCCCTCGCCTCATCGACCATCGCTTCGGCGGTTTCAGACACGATCTGAACGTGCAGCTGAGAGGTGGTGGGCAAAACAGCGCGAATGCTGTGAAGAACCTCGAGTGGCTCTTTGCCTTCGCGATACAGGATCGAGGGGTTCGTTGTGACGCCATCGATCGGCAAGTACTTCAGGGTTTCCTTGATGGCGTCAACATTGGCGTGGTCGATGAGGATAAGCATGGGTGCGCGAGCCTCCCGCGATCTAGAGAATTATTCCAACCCGTTCAGAGTAGGCGATCAGAGGAGGGGAAGATTCACCGAGTCGTTCTTCCACGAAGCAGAGGAGCAAACGAGTCGCTCATCCGCAAAGCGCAGGAGGAGCCGATTCGCCGCACCGCCGAGTCAAAGACCAGCCGCATTGACGCCCCGCAGACTTGAGGTGCCGCTGGATCGATCATGCCCCCAAGCACTGGCGCCGCCGAGCAAGGGCCAGGCACATCCACGAATGAAGCGCCAAGAGCTCTCAGCCTGCTGTCAATGAGTTCCGGGTCCACTCGAACCGACGGATGAGCCCCCGGCGTGACACAGATGGAGCTCTTCACACCGGGGGCGTTGGGCGCACTGCGCCTCTTCTCAGCTCAGGCGATCTTTCAGCGGCCCGAGGTCGAGTGGTAGTTCGGCGCCTCAGAGGTCATCTGCACATCGTGGGGGTGAGACTCGCGCAGACCCGCAGAGGTGATCCGCACGAAGCGACCGTTCTTCTTAATCTCCTCAATCGAGGAGGCGCCCAGGTAGAACATCGTCTGATGCAGGCCTCCGACGAGCTGGTAGATAACAGAGGCGAGGGAGCCGGTAAAAGGCACCTGCCCTTCAATTCCCTCGGGAACGATCTTGTCATCGGAGGTGACATCGGCCTGGAAGTAGCGGTCCTTCGAATAGGACTTGCGCCCACGCGAACTCATCGCGCCGAGAGAGCCCATGCCGCGGTAGCGCTTGAACTGCTTGCCATTGGTGAAGACGACCTCACCGGGGGACTCCTCACAGCCCGCAAGGAGCGAGCCAAGCATGACGGTGTCAGCGCCGGCGACAAGGGCCTTGCCGATGTCACCGGAGTACTGGAGTCCACCATCGGCGATGAGGGGAACACCCGCTGGTCCACATGCCTTCGCCGCGAGAGCGATCGCGGTGATCTGCGGGACGCCCACGCCTGCGACGACGCGGGTCGTGCAGATAGAGCCCGGTCCGACTCCGACCTTGACCGCGTCCACTCCGGCGTCGATCAGGGCCTGAGCGCCCTCGGTCGTGGCGACGTTACCGCCGATGATCTCAATGCCGTCGAATGCTGGGTCGGTTTTAATGCGGCGGATCATGTCGAGAGCGAGCTTGGCCCCACCGTTCGCAGTGTCGACGACGAGGACGTCGACTCCGGCTTCGGCGAGGGCGGTGGCGCGCTCCCAGGTGTCACCCCAGTACCCGAGAGCGGCGCCAACGATGAGGCGACCGCGAGCATCCTTCGTGGCGTTCGGATACTGCTCAGTCTTGACGAAGTCCTTGACGGTGATGAGACCGGTGAGGCGATCGTCCTCGTCCACGATCGGGAGTTTTTCGACGCGGTGTTCGGCAAGGAGGGTCTTGGCGTCTTCACGAGAGATTCCAACGTGACCGATGACGAGGCGTTCGCGGGGAGTCATGCAGTCGCGGACTTTCAGCCTCGCCCAGTCACTTTGGGGGACGAAGCGCAGGTCGCGGTTCGTAATGATGCCCAGGAGGTGGCCGTCTTCGGAGACGACGGGCAGGCCGGACACGCGGTAGTGTCCGCATAGCTCGTCGAGCTGCTCGATCGTGGCCTCAGGTCCGACGGTGACGGGATCTTCCACCATGCCCGATTCGGAGCGCTTCACGAGGCGCACCTGTTGGGCCTGCTCTTCGATGGAGAGGTTGCGGTGGAGGATGCCGATTCCACCTTGACGGGCCATCGCGATGGCCATGCGCGCTTCGGTGACGGTATCCATGGCGGCCGAGAGGAGGGGCACGCGCAATGAGATCTTCTTGGTGAGTCGGGACGTGGTGTCCACTGTGGAGGGGACGACGTCTGTGAGCTCGGGGAGCAGGAGGACGTCGTCGTAGGTCAGCCCGGTAAGACCGAAAGCGTCGGTCGTAGAAATGTCACCCATGTGGAGAGTTTAGGCGTGCGCCGCGAGCGCGGGCTAACCGCCTGCCCCTTCCCCGCCCTTCGAGTGGCAGGTCTCACGTGTCGCCGCCGACGTCGTCCTCTTTCAGGTGATTCTTCCGGGCGAATCCTTCAGGTGAGTCGGGTCCGCGTTCGTCGCGTCCCCGCTGTGAGCACTCTCCTCGATTGGTATGAGTACTCTGGGCGATCAGCGCCCCCGGTGTGCCCCGGCGGACACAGCGTGGCACGCGGTGAGGCCGAGAGTCACTCCTCCCATGTGTTCTCCTCGCCCGGGGCGGCCGCTTCGTCTTTGAGCACCGCCCCCGTCTCTTTCAACGTTGACGCTGCTTGTTTCAGTGCCGCCGCGAAGCCCGGATGCACTCCGATCCTGGGCAAAGTGAGCATCTGCGCGATGTGGTAGGCATCGGGCTTTCCTGGCCACACGGAACAGCCGGGCTCTCCTCTCTCGTTGATCTCGTGGATCCATCGGCCCGGGCCCTCGTGCGCATACTGGTCCATCCAGGATACGTAGCGCGAGAAGCGCTCACTGCAGGCCTCAACTCCGGCCTCGTCCCCTTCTTCTTCGAGGACGCGGCCGAGGATCAGCGCGGCGTTCACGGCCTCGGCTCCGGCCCAGTGCATGCGCGTGGACACCACCGGGCGCCCATCGAAGTCTGTCGTGTAGACGATCCCCCCGACTCTTCCTGCATCCCACCCGTCCTCGTCTGCTCGTTCCACGAGGGCGCGCGCGACCTCAAGCATCCAGGCGCCCGGGGTGTCGCCAATGGAGATAAGGGCGGCACGCGCATGGAGGATGAGGCGCGCCCACTCGAAGCCGTGGCCGGGCGTCGCCCCATAGGGGCGGAAGGGATCTGCCGGGTTTTCGATGAACATCTGGGCTTGGACGCGCCAGGAAGCGTCGAAGTGTTCGGGAAGACGCCAAGCGAAGCGGGCTCCGAGCTCCGCGATGAAGCGCGCCATCTCGCGGGCGCGGTCGAGCCAGCGCCTCTGACCACTCGCGTCGAAGGCCGCGAGATAGGCCTCGACCGTGTGCATGCTCGTGTTGAGGCTGCGGTAGTCCTCGCATTCGCTCCAGTCCCGGTTCCAGGAGTTGCGCACACGCCCGAAGGAGGGCTCCCACCAGTGGCGATCCTGATCTTCGAGGGCCTCGTCCAGCAGCTCTCGCGCCTCCTCGTGGCCTGCGAGCTGGGCGGCAGCGGCCGCGAGGATCACGAAGGCGTGGGCGTAGCCCTCCTTGCGTGCGCCCGGCGCGGGAGCCGCGTCCTCGTCATGGGAGTCGAGGGCGGAAAACCAGCCGCCGAACTCGTCATCATGGAAAGGCCCCCTCAAGGATCGAAGCCCGTGACGAACTAGGGCTTCGGCGCCCGCGAGTCCGCGCAATTGCGCAAGGGCGAAGACGTACGTCATGCGCGCGGTGATCCACAGCTCGACCGGCGAGTCGGGAGCAACGAGGCCTTGGGCATCGAGGGCGGCAAAGCCGGAGTCGACGGCGGATGCAGAGGCGAATCTGATGAGCTCTGTGAAGTCCTCGTCGAAAGATTTCAGGAGGGACTCTTCGTTCCATGGGGTGTGCACTACGACTCCCGGTTGCATCGTTGCGAATGGGGCTTGGGAGTTTCAACCGTAGCATCGCGTGACATGCTCACGGCACGACAAGGCGCGCTCAGCGAGGCGAGGAATGCACTGAGCGGGCAGAGATGTGGCGTAGCACAGCTTTGGGTGGGGGCTCTGGGTACAGTGCACGATCGAGCGCGGGGATAGCTCGTCACGCGGGGAGGGGCCCGCTCTCGGCAAAGAGACGAATAGCTTCAATGTTGGGCACGCCTCATAGCACGAGGGTTCGGAGTCGGCGGCGGTCACGTTGAGGATGGGGATGGGCACACCTCATTGCGCGGACAGGCCCCTTTCAGCCGCCGATCTCTGTTAGATCCACCCCTGGGGCGAGCATGGCGAGGACCTCTTCGACGCAGGCGGCTGGGGTGCGCACGCGCATCACTCGAGCGTCCACCACGGGTGGGACGTCGGCGCCAACGAGGAGAACATCCACTTCGCTTTCCTGCGCAATGACGCGGATGAGCACTTCACAGTCAGCATCAGTGCCCATCACGATGGCGAGTTCGATCGGACGGTTCTCGATGTGCGCGCGGAAACGATCCGGGCCGTTCTCCATGCCGATCCGGCCCGTTGTGACGACGCGGGCATCGATCCCGTACCACATGAGTGCGACTCCGACGACGTGGGCCGCCAGTTCATGCATGGTGTCTGTGAGGATCGCGATGGAGGCGAGAGGATTCTTCCGGCGCGGCCGCTGCTTAGCGATGGAGCCGAGGACTTCGAGGAAGGCCGCGTTCAGTTGAATCGAGGGGGCACTGCCGGGCAGTTCCCCTCGAGCGTCCCCCCTTAAACGGTCGAGGGCGGGGCTGACGAGCCTGGACCAGGTGTGGACGAGACCCTCGGTCGAGATCGCGGCGGCGAGGCATTCACGCAGGGCTTTGGGAGTTGCGTTACGCGTTGTCGTGACGAGATCGTGCACGCAATGCGGTGGCAGAGAATCGGGGGCTTCATCGCTCTCACTCCAATTGCGGGCGATGGCTGCGGCGTTTGCCGGGGTGACTCCGCGGCGCACGAGTTCGACCATGCGGGCGAGCCTGGCGACATCGCTGTCCACATATCGTCGATGCTCCCCCGTCCGCCGATCCGAGGGGCCGAGGCCATACCGGCGTTCCCAAGTCCTCAGAGTCGAAGGGGGGATACCCAGCTTCACGGAAACCGCGGTCACCGTCAGCGGGGCGCCGGAGCTGTGCCCAGTACCGAGATGAGCTCGAGGCATGCGTCCCCTTTCCTTCCTCTCTTCAAATGCAGCGGCTTTTTCTGCTTGATGCACTGTGATCGACCAGGGCGCCTCAGCGCCACGGACTCACTTGGCCCTGTAGCTGCATTCTTACCCCGGCGCCGCCGAGTTCGCCACCGGAACGACGAAGAGAATGAATAGTATTACTTGTTCACAGGCTATTCACTCAAAGTCCCCTCTTTTTGCAGGAAGATCCCAGAAATGACCTGATTCCTGGGAAAACACTGAGAGTTTAGACGTGAATCTTGAACTACTTACGCACAAGCAACTACCCTGGGCAAGGTCGCCGGGGACCCTCCCCGTTCCGACCTCGAAAGCGAGGTGCCCTTCAATGACCGACGTCTCCCGACTCCCCGGACCAATGGTTGATGCCTGGGATTGGCAGTACGACGGAGCCTGCCGCGACCTCGACACAGAACTCTTCTTCCACCCCGAGGGCGAGCGCGGTTCTACGCGCCGTCGACGCGCCGCCAACGCGAAGGCGATTTGTGCAAACTGCCCGGTGATCAACCAGTGTCGCGAATACGCTCTCGCAGCACAGGAGCCCTACGGGATCTGGGGTGGCATGACCGAGGAAGAACGCCGCGAAGAAATCCGCTCCAAGACCCGACGAGTCTCCTGAGCTCCCAACATCGACTCTGACTTCGGGGGCGCCGCGAAACGGCGCCCCCGAAGCGTTTCTGCAACACTTGTGTCACCTATTCATCTCGCAGGAGTTCTTCCGTGTTGTCTTCCCCCCGCTCCTCCACAGCCCGTTCACCCCTCGTCGCTGTCCTTTTCCTCATCATTGCGGCGCTGGTCATCACCCTCGGCGTGTTCGTCGCGGATCGTCACCGTCTCACCAACGAACTCGCTCAAGCTCGAGCCGCCCAGAGCACCGACTCCGCCACTTCTCCCAGCGAGGAAAGCCCCGACGCTCAAAAGGGCAAGACCGCCCAGGACCCGAACGCTCCGGCTCCGACAGAGACACGCCCAGACGTCCTCGAAATCCTCCACAGCCAGGTGAAACGAGATCCCCACGACGCCCAAGCCAAGGGGAAAGTCGATGCGAAGGTCGTCATGGTCGTCTACTCCGACTTCGCCTGCCCCTATTGCACCCTTTTCGCCAAGGAAGTCGCCCCCACCCTCAACGACCTTATTGAGGACGGAACTTTAAGAATCGAATGGCGCGATCTTGCGCAGATCACTGCGTCCTCGCCGCTCGCAGCCCAAGCGGGCCGCGCCGCCGCCGCACAAAACCGCTTCTGGGAGTTCCACGACGCCGTCTACGCAGCCGCCGGGGAAGGCGAGCACCCGGAATACACGCAAGACTCCCTCATTGAGTTCGCGAAGCAAGCCGGAGTCGGCGATCTTGAGGCTTTCACTCGTGCAATGAACGCTCCCGAAACCGTCGCAGCCGTTGAGGCCGCGAAGCAGGATGCCTACGCCGTCGGCATCACTGGAACCCCCTTCATGATCATCGGCGACTCCTTCGTCCCCGGATACCGCGGCCCCGAATCCGTCAGGGCGACCGTCGAAGCTCAGGCAGCCGCAGCCCAGTGAGCACTCTGCCTCCCCTTGCCGCCCTCCTCGGAGGGGTCCTCACCCTCTTCGCCCCATGTTCGATCATGGTGCTCCCCGCCTTCTTCGCCTACGCCTTCCAGTCGAAGCGGGCACTTCTGTGGCGCACCCTGCTTTTCTGGCTGGGCCTGCTCGCAGCTTTGATTCCCCTTGGGGCGCTCGTCGGAGCGGCGAGCCACGCACTGCGCGAGAGTCTCCCCCTCATCACAGCCCTCAGCGCCCTCTTGCTCATCATCCTTGGCGCGATCGAGGCCCTCGGATTCTCTCTTCCCCGTTTCCGCAGGACCTCCCGACTCGCAGCGAAGAGTCGTGATCGGACGCATCCGCTCTCGATCTTCCTCCTCGGTGCAGGTTACGGTTTTGCCGGCATCGGTTGCGCAGGTCCGATCCTCGGTGGCGTTCTCGTCGCTGCGGGGCTCGGAGGCTCTCCCCTCCAGGGGGCGCTCCTCATGGCCTGCTATGCGAGCGGCATGGCGCTCCCCCTGGGTCTTCTCGCCCTGATCTGGCGTTCTGCACGCCTTTTTGAACGGCCTTGGATGCGTCCTCGTCCATTGCTTCTCTTCGGACGGGAAACGACGTGGACGAATCTTCTTTCCGGCCTGCTCCTCGTGATCTTCGGCGTCCTCTTGCTCGCTTCGGGGGCCTCGAATCCGCTGAGTGGACTTGTTTCCCCCGCGAGGCTCGCTTCCTGGGAGGAGTCTGTGCTCTCCTTCGCCTCTCTTGTGCCGAGCTGGGCACTGATCGTGGCTCTCGCTGCCGTGCTCGGCGCCACCTGGTATATGAGGCCGCGCTCGCTGAGCGGGAGCGAGGAAGAAGGATCCGAGTAGGCCCGGCTGTGGCTTGTGATAGTCGCCGCTGTTGGTTGTGATAGGCCCGCTCTGGGTTGCGGTAGGCCTCTTTCTGAGGTTGTGACCCGCGCGAGCGCGCATGGACTGCTTCGGGGTGTTGAGGCCACAGAGGATCCCCAGCCTGCTCCCCCTCGGCCCACAAGGATCGGGGCCGACACCCATGAGGATGTCGGCCCCGAAAAGCTATTCGAGCGAGTCCGCTCAGCGTTCCACGATCGCGAGGACATCACGCGCGGAGAGGATCTGGAACTCCTCGGCGCCGTACTTGACCTCGGTGCCGCCGTAGCGCGAGTAGATCACGACGTCGCCGACCTTGACGTCGAGCGGGACGCGGTTACCGTTGTCGTCAATGCGGCCAGGGCCCACTGCCACGACTTCGCCTTCCTGCGGCTTCTCCTTCGCGGTGTCCGGGATGACAAGACCGGAGGCGGTGGTGCGCTCGGCCTCGACCTGGCGGATCACAACGCGGTCTTCGAGGGGCTTGATGGAGACAGACACTGTCGTTCCCTTTCGTTCAAAGAACTGCTCGTCCCTCGCCCGCCGTCGCGGGGGTCGGGTGAGGAACCCGATCGCGGCCTGGGCCGCGCTTCAGGGACGAGCATAGGCCCGCTCTGGCACTCGAGCAACCTGAGTGCCAGTCCTGATTGTCGAAGACGCAGCGCCAACCCCCCAAAGAGGCGCATGATGCGCCCCGGCAGATCAGCCTCTCCATTGAAGATGCCCCCGTGAAGATGGACCCGCCATTCCCCGGGCATCACGAGTGCGAGTCTGTGGGGCACCCGCGCTCAAAAGCCTTTTCCGTACAGGTCTTCTCGCCGATTGCCCCATCGGCCATCTGTACGTTCGAATTCTCCGTCCTCTGCTCTTTGCGTTCGACACAGCTTCCTTTGAATTCTTTGCAGCACTCAGTCCTGCCGCTCGTCCTCGCACGCTCTGAACTGTCCACGTCCCACAGTCCTCTTCTCCCCTGCGCCTCGCTCACTCTCGCCTTAGCGCATCACGGAGTCCTCGCATGCGAGAATCCTCCCGTGCCTTCTTCGCTCGACCCGCTCCTCACTCTCGAGGGCTCGCGTCTCCTCGCTGATCTCGAGGCCGAGGCTTTTTCACCCGGCGACCCGCTCGCAGCGGGTGAGGCCCTGCGCAAGCGCGGCATTGAAAAGGGACTCGCAAACGCCGTCCTCACCCAGCTCGACCTGCGTCGAAGAGCCCGCATGAAATTCGGCGAAGACGCAGGCTCTCTCTTCTTTACGCGTGACGGACTCGAACAGGCAACCCGCAAGATCGTGTCCGAACGGAGAGCACGCCGCTATCTCGATGCCGGAGCGGCATCCATCGCGGATCTTGGATGCGGCATCGGCTCAGATTCCCTCGCCTTTGCGAAAGAAGGCCTTGCCGTGCTCGCAGTGGATCTGGACGAGGACGCGGCAAGCGCTGCCCGTCTCAACCTCGCTGCCCACCCCACAGCGCAGGTTAGACGCGCCAACGTCTGCGACCTTGATATTCCCAGCCTCGCCCACAGCGGCATCGACGCTCTTTTCGCCGACCCCGCCAGGCGCACAGGAGCACAGCACGGTTCTGCCAGGATCATGGACCCCGAGTCCTGGTCTCCTCCACTCTCCCTCGTCCTGTCGTGGCGCGAGGCGATCCCCCGCGTCGGCGTCAAGGTCGCTCCCGGCATCGCTCATGAGGCCCTGCCCGCCGACGCGCGCGTCGAATGGACGAGCGTCGACTCTTCCCTCGTCGAAGCGGCGATCTGGACCGGCCCTCTCGCCCTCGAAGGGGCGGGTCGCAGCGCCGTCGTCATCACAGGGAATGATGTGTTCGTCCTTGCTGAAGAAGGGCCCGCGAACGCAGCGCGCCTGCCCGCTCCCCTCGGCCCGCTCGGCGCATTCATCGCCGAACCGGATGACGCGGTGATCCGTTCGGGTCTCATTCACCGCCTCGCCGAGGAAACCTCCTCCACCCTCGTCTCCGAGTCAATCGCCTACCTGAGCGCCGATACTCCCCTCGTCTCGCCTTTCCTCACCTGCTTCGAAGTCGAGGACGTCGTCGCGCTCAAGCCGAAGATGATTTCTTCGGCGCTGCGTTCCCTGGGAGTTGGCCGAGTCGAGGTGAAGAAGCGAGGCGCGGATATTGATCCGGCGGCTTTGCGCAAGTCCTTGAAGCTCAAGGGCGATGGGGAGGCCGTCGTCTTCGCCACGCGGGTCGCGGGGCGTCACCGTGCGATCATCGCCCGTCGTCGGCGTGCCTGAGCCGAGTGGCCGCACGCCCATGCGATCAAAGGGGCCTTGAGAGCAGGGGAAAGAGGGCAGTGCCTGAGCAGCGCGCGCCCATGTGCTCAAGGAGCTTTCTGCTCATCAAGCTCGGCCTACACGAACCCCTTGATCGGCCTACAGGGCCCCTTGCACGCCCATGCTCCAGTAAGCCCGCTTCGGGCTTGCCACACACCCGAGCATCACAGCCACGTCCCCACGCCCCGGAGACTTCGGGAGGAGGTCGTCGAGTTGGCGTTTGAGTGCAAGCCACGTCCCCACGCCCCGGAGACTTCGCTCGGGCTCGCACGAAATCCGAGACCTGGGACCCGCGCTCGCGGCCCCCAGGGGTGCTCCGCCGCTTCACACCAGGGCGCTCCACTGGATTCAGCGCGGCAGCACGGAAGGCTGGGTGAGGGCCATGCTCGAATCCGGGGAGAAATCCCAATCGGAGGGCGCCACTCCTGCTCTGAGGAGCTCAGAGGTCAAAGCCGCGATCTGAGCACCGTTATCCGTGCAAAAACGCAGTGGAGGCATCCTCACTTCGATGCCCGCAGCTTCAGCGCGTTCGCTCAGCAGAGAACGCAGACGCGAGTTCGCAGAAAACCCTCCACCGACAACAATCGACGAACACCCCGTATCAAGGGCGGCGCGTACCGCCTTCGACGTGAGGGAATCATTGACTGCTTCTGAAAAGCCCGCGCACACGTCCTCGGGCGAGAACTCTTCACCCCTGGCTTGAGCGCCTTCAACATAGCGGGCGACCGCGGTCTTCAAGCCAGAGAACGAGAAATCGTACTTGTGGCGTTCCTTGTCCTTACCCGAGGCGAGCCCTCGTGGGAAACGGATCGCATCAGCATTGCCGAGCTGGGAGAGTCGGTCGACGTGTGGGCCACCCGGGTAGGGCAGCTCGAGGAGGCGACCGACCTTATCGAAAGCCTCACCTGCGGCATCGTCGAGGGTTCCGCCCAGTTCTTTCACATCGGTGGCGATGTCCTCGACGAGGAGGATATTTGAATGTCCGCCTGAGACGACTAGGCCGATGAATCGTTGTGGCAGGGGCCCGTCGGCGAGTTTGTCGACGGCGAGGTGGCCGATGATGTGGTTCACTCCGTACAGGGGCTTGCCGAGAGCAGAGGCCAGGGCCTTCGCCGCACAAATCCCAACCGTCAACGAGCCGACGAGGCCCGGGCCCGCCGCCACGCCGATCGCGTCAATCTCCTTGAGAGTGACGCCTGCTTCCTCGAGAGCCGAGTCGAGGGTCGGCAGGAAGGATTCAAGGTGGGCGCGAGAAGCGATCTCCGGGATGATGCCGCCGTAGCGGGCGTACTGGTCCATCGAGGTGGCGGTTCGGTCAACGAGGAGCTCGCAGCCGCGCACGATCCCGACACCGGTCTCATCGCAGGTCGATTCAATTCCAAGAACGAGGGCTTCACTCACGTCGACCAGTGTAAAACCGTGGGCCGCTTCAGGCCTCGTCCGCTTGAGCTCTGGGGCGTCGCTTTGCGATCGCCATTGCGACTCCTGCGAGGGCGAGGGCGAGGAGGGACCAGGGCAAGGCGTGATCGGCGAGGGCCTTGATGTCAGCGGGTCCGAATATGAGGCCGATGAGGGCCAGAACGGAAAGGAGGGTGAACACAGACATGGCGAAGATGGTCAATGCGACCCAAAAGCGGCGTGCGGGACGCTGTTCTCCTGTGGGCTTCGCTTCGCTGGTGTCCGCCTTGCTGATTGTGTATTCGGCCATGTTCTTCGCCTCCGCCCCGATTTTGCTCACCATATTCTATGGTGCAGCGAGTGTCCCCCAAGCTCCTTGCCTCTTCGTTGAGCTCCTCCCCTCTTCGCTGCGACCTCTCTTCTTCGCAAAGGCTTCCCGTCTTCGTCACATTCTCACTTCTTCCCCACGGCCTCTCTTCTCCAACTCAAGGCCGGGACGCAGGGGCGAGGCCGTATGCAGCTCTTCCCCAAGAGCCGCATACGACGGCGCCCCGGCCGAAAGAGAATCGACCGGAGCGCCGCGATGGCCATATGCGGCTCAGATGCCCTTCAGGGCAGCCTTGCCGAGCTGACGGTTGAGCGTCGCAATGACGTCGAGAGGGATCTGCTTGGGGCAGACCGCTGCACACTCACCAATGTTCGAGCAGGTGCCGAAACCCTCCTCGTCCATCTGGTTGAGCATGTTGACAACTCGCTTGTAGTTCTCCGGCTTGCCCTGGGGAAGGAGCTGGAGGTGCGTGACCTTCGCCGAGGTGAAAAGCATCGCCGAAGCGTTCGGGCAGGCCGCCACGCAAGCGCCGCAGCCGATGCAGGCTGCAGCCTCGAATGCACGATCCGCGTCCTGCTTCGGAACCGGAGTGGCGTGAGCGTCCGGGGCCGCACCGGTGTTCACTGAAATGTAACCACCAGCCTGGATGATGCGGTCAAGGGCGCTGCGGTTGACGACGAGGTCCTTGATCAGCGGGAAGGCGTCCGCACGCCAGGGCTCGATCGTGATGACGTCACCATCGTGGAACGTCCTCATATGGAGCTGGCAGGTGGTCGTGACCTCCGGGCCGTGAGCAACGCCATTGATGACGATGCCGCACTGACCGCAGATTCCCTCACGGCAATCCGAATCAAAGACGATCGGTTCTTCGCCGCGGGCGAAAAGGTCCTCGTTGAGGATGTCGAGCATCTCCAAGAAGGACGAGCCCTCGGAGATTCCCTTCACCTGGTACTCGTGCATCGCGCCACGGTCGTCGGGACCGTTCTGGCGCCAGATCTTCAGTGTGAGGTTCACTTGTAGCTCCGCTGCTTCAACTCGATGTTGTTGTAGATGAGGTCTTCCTTGTGGAGGATCGGCGCTTCTCCCTCGCCGGTCCACTCCCACGCGGCGACGTACAGGTACTGGTCGTCGTGGCGCATCGCTTCACCCTCGGGGGTCTGCGACTCGGCCCGGAAGTGGCCGCCGCAGGACTCCTCACGGTGCAGAGCGTCGATACACATGAGTTCACCCAGTTCCATGAAGTCGGCGACGCGGCCGGCCTTCTCGAGGGACTGGTTGAGTTCGCCGATCGACTTGCCGGGAACACGGACGTTGAGCCAGTAGTCCTTGCGCAGTTCGCGGATGAGTCCGATTGCCTTCTTGAGGCCTGCCTCGGTGCGTTCCATACCGCAGTACTCCCACATGATGTGCCCGAGTTCCTTGTGGAAGGAGTCGACGGAACGCGATCCGTTCACAGACATGAGAGTGTCGATGCGCGACTGGGCGTCCCGAAGAGCCTCGACGACGTCCTGAGAGTTCTCGTCGAGCTTCGGCAGGTTGAAACACTTCGACAGGTAGTCGTTGATCGTGTTCGGCAAAACGAAGTAGCCGTCCGACAGGCCCTGCATGAGCGCCGAAGCGCCCAGGCGGTTGGCACCGTGGTCGGAGAAGTTCGCCTCGCCGGCGACGTACAGGCCCGGCAGGTTCGACTCGAGGTCGTAATCGACCCACAGGCCGCCCATCGTGTAGTGGACTGCCGGGTAGATGCGCATCGGCACCTCGTAGGGGTTGTCACCGGTGATGCGCTCGTACATGTCGAAGAGGTTGCCGTACTTCGCAGAAACGGCATCCTTGCCCATGCGCTGGATCGCGTCGGCGAAGTCGAGGTAGACGCCGCGAGCAACACCGTCGATCTTCGGGCCGACGCCTCGTCCCTCGTCGCACATGTTCTTCGCCTGGCGAGAGGCGATGTCACGCGGGACCAGGTTGCCGAAGGAGGGGTAGATACGCTCGAGGTAGTAGTCGCGATCCTCTTCGGGAATCTCGCGCGGATCCTTTTCGCAGTCTTCCGCCTTCTTGGGCACCCAGATGCGGCCGTCGTTACGAAGCGACTCCGACATGAGGGTGAGCTTCGACTGCTGGTCGCCGTGCTGGGGGATGCAGGTCGGGTGGATCTGCGTGAAGCAGGGGTTGCCGAAGTAGGCGCCCTTGCGGTGCGCACGCCAGATCGCGGTCGCGTTACACCCCATGGCGTTGGTGGACAGGAAGAAGACGTTTCCGTAACCACCCGTGGCGAGGACGACCGCGTCGGCGACGTGGGTCTCAAGCTTTCCGGTGGACATGTCGCGGGCGACAATGCCTCGTGCACGACCATCGGAGACGATGAGCTCGACCATTTCGTGGCGTGCGTGCTCGGTGACGGTTCCAGCTGCGACCTGACGCTCGAGGGCCTGGTAGGCGCCGATCAGGAGCTGCTGTCCTGTCTGGCCGCGAGCGTAGAAGGTGCGAGACACCTGGACGCCGCCGAAGGAACGGTTATCAAGAAGGCCGCCGTATTCACGGGCAAAGGGGACGCCCTGAGCGACGCACTGGTCAATGATGTTGGCGCTGACCTCGGCGAGACGGTAGACGTTCGTTTCGCGGGCACGGTAGTCGCCGCCCTTGACCGTGTCGTAGAAGAGGCGGTAAACGGAGTCGTTGTCGTTACGGTAGTTCTTCGCGGCGTTGATGCCGCCCTGGGCGGCGATCGAGTGGGCTCGGCGGGCCGAGTCCTGGTAGAAGAACACGTCGACGTTGTAGCCCATTTCGCCCAGCGAGGCTGCGGCAGCACCACCGGCGAGGCCGGTGCCGACGATGATGACGCGGAGCTTGCGGCGGTTGGCCGGGTTCACGAGGGCCGCGGAGAACTTGCGCTGCTCCCAGCACTGTGCAATCGGAACATCGAGGGGCGCCTTCGTGTCGGCGATCTTCTCGCCCTCGTGGTAGAAGCCCTTGATGAGGGTGTCAGACATGAGTATTCGACCTTCCTCAGGAGATGAATCCGGCGGCGATGGCAAGCGGCGGTGCCATGAACATCACGAGGATGATGGCGCCGACGAGGCCGGAGAGGATGAGCATGGCCTTGCGCGTGGCGGGTCGGACCCAACCGAGGCTCTGGAACATCGACCAGAAACCGTGCGACACATGCAGGCAGACGAGTGCCACGAAGAGCAGGTACAGGAGGACAACCAGCGGCGATTGGAAGGACGCCACCATGCGCTCGTAGGGGGTTGCGTCGGCGACGAAGCCCGTCTTCACTGCGCCCACGGTGAAGTGCAAGATGTGGAAGACGAAAATGAGGAAGATCAGGACGCCGGACAGGCGCATGGTGCGCGCAGCATAGGAGTCCGTGACTGACTTCTTCACGACGTAGCGACTCGAGCGCGCTCTCTTCGAACGCCGCCACGTGTAGGCAGCGGCGAAGAGGTGGATGAGGAGCATGAGGAGCATCGCGGCGCGGAAGACCCAAATGAATCCGCCGTGCGGGAAGATCGGCACGAATGCCTCTTCTTTGAGCCAGTGGGCGTAGTGGTCGTACGCCTCCTGACCGAGGAACATCTTGAGGTTGCCGTAGGAGTGGAAAAGCAGGAAGAAGACGAATACGAAGCCCGAGACGGCCATCAGCTGCTTAATGAAGACGCTGGTGGTCCACGCGCGGCGCTTCTTCGTTGCGACGTTTGTTGTGGCCATGAAGAATAGGATAAGCCCTGAAATCGTGCCGATTCTGCGACCCTCGGCCCACTGGAAGCGAACTTTTACTCGGGGTTGCGAGTTTCCCGCACAATCACGCCGATTCCCCAGCGAGTTCACACGGGATTATCCTCGCTGCGAGGCAGTCTGTATTGCCACTTCAAAGATCTCTTCCAGACCTTTTTTAATACGCCGATCGTCGCGATATTCGTTCAAACGTCTTTTCTTCTCAGAACTCAGTTGCTTTCGAGTTCCTTGAGCATCGTGATCGCATCCTCGAGGGGATTGTGGAAGTAGCGCCGGATTCTCCCGACTTCCCTAAAACCCTCACTCGTGTAGAGGGCGCGCGCCCCCTGATTCGATTCTCGCACTTCTAAGAAGACGGTCCTGGCTCCACGGCGCACAGCCTCTTCGAGGAGGGCTTTGACGAGCATCCTGCCCAGCCCTGCGCGACGGGCCTGCGGCAAGATCCCGATGGTCATGATGTCCGCACTATCGCCGAGCGTTTTGATTCCGCCGTATCCGAAGACGAGGCCCCCGGCCCGTGCGAGGCCCCTGACCTGCGAAAGATCGTCCCCCTCGGCTCTTGTCTCCTCGTCAGGGGCTAGGGCGAGGAGATAGTCCGAGTAAGGTGAAGCGAGTTCCTCACGAATCATCCCCTCCGTCCACGGGTCCTCGGGGAAGAGGAGCTGCTCAAGCTCAAGGAGGAGTTGCGCATCGGATTTTCCGGCACGGATGATGTGGACCCGTCTCGGACTCATAAGCGTTCCATCGGCTGACCGTGAATCTCCGGGCGGCGCAAGTACAGGGGCGCGGTCGACAGGGAGTCTGCCTCTCCGCGGGCGAGCCTGGCGGAGACGATGCGCGAGAAGATCGCGGGGTCGAGTTCGACCTGGGGGCCGAATTCCGCGACCGCGAGCGCTTCAGCTGAGTGGGCGGGAATGGGGCCTGCGCTCACGATGAGTAGATCCCTTTGTCGGAGGGAGGACAACAGAGCGGCGGCGCTTCCGACCTCGAGACGCCCCTCGAGGTGCACATCATCGGCACCCTCAGCAGTGTAAAGACCCCAGTAGAGCTCTTTGCGGCGCGCATCAGAGATCGCGAGGACCCGGGTCTCGCGGGGCAGAAGATCAAGGGCGGCGCGGGCAATCGCGTCGAGGCTCGACACTCCGTACACGGGGATTGCGGCTGCGCGGGCATACACGCGAGCAGACACAAGGCCTGCGCGAAGACCGGTGAAGGGGGCGGGGCCGGTTCCCACGCAGACGCGATCAAGTCCGGCGGCTGCCCCCTGCGGCGCAAGCCCCGCCTCGGTGAGCACCTGGGTCACGAGGACGGCGATGGACTCGGCGTGGTGTCGCGTGGACTTATTGGCGGCGCGAGACAGGACCAGTGTGTCGTTGACGAGTGCGACGGTGGTTGCGGCTGAAGTGTCGAGGCACAGTGAAAGCACGGCGTCGATCCTACTCGTCGGAGGCGGGGGCAACCGATTCGGCCCCTGCGTCATCCGTCTTCTCGCCTTCATCGAAGGCCTGCGCCTCGCCCTCGGCGATGATCTCGCGGGCGCGCGCGAGGACCCCATCAAGCACCCCGTCCCAGCGGGTCCCACGCGGGCGCAGTTCGACCCGGCGCTCGCCGTCGTCCATGGTTTCAAGGTTGATGGTGTCACTGTCGTAGGCCGCCTCGCCGCCGGTGGCGCGTTCAACGTCAATTTCGAGGCGCTCGGCCGACATCGCTTCGGTCTTCCCCTCGCCCCATTCGACGACGATCACGGCTTCCTCCAGGCAGGAGTCGAGATCGAGGGTTTCAAGGTCTTCAAGGTCGCGGATCCGGTAGGCGTCCGCGTGGATGAGATCGGGGCCTCCCGACAGGCTGTGATGGACTCGGGCAACAATGAAGGTCGGGGAGGCGACCCGGCCTCGCACCCCCATCCCTTCTCCGATGCCCTGCGTGAAGGTGGTTTTTCCCGCTCCCAGGCCGCCGCGCAGCATGATGAGGTCCCCGGCCTGCAGGACCTCCCCGAGGGCTCTGCCCACTGCTCGCGTCTGCTCGGGTGAGCGGGTGGTCGCCGAAAGCGGGGCATTCATCGGGTCTCCTCCGTCAGGTCATGTCCGGTCGCACAACGCGGGGCCGACGGGAGAGCCGTCGGCAGCGGCATGGACCATTGTCGCACTCCCGGGATCTGCGGACATCGAGAATCCTCACCCGCCGTCGAGGCGCGCGGCGATGAGACGCCAGTGCTCGAAACGCTCCTCCTCCCACGCCATGACGGACTCGTCGGGGAGCACCTCTCTCGATGTGAGCGGCATACGCGGAGCGCCTGCCGACACTGCGGCTCCGAGTGCGGAGGCTTCCGCGACGTGCAAGCGCTCGACCGGCCTGCCGAGGACTGATGCGATGACACGGCACCACGGTTCCGAGCGGGCGCCCCCGCCGAACACGCGTAAGGTCTCGGCCTCCGATCCCATCCGGCGCCAGCGGTCGCCGACCTCGAAAGCAACCCCTTCGTATACGCACCGCGCAAGGTCGGCCCGATTCGTCCCCAGGCCGAGTCCCCACATCACGCCCCCGGGGGCATGCGGCCACCCGTGCTCCGACGGATCCGACAACCGGGGGAAGAACAACGGAGCGTCGGCCGCGGGCTCCACGGCTGCGAGCTCGTCACTGAGGTCGTAGCTCTCACCGGCGAGCACGGTCCTGACGAACCAGCGGTGAGCGGCCCCGGCCGTCGGAATCGCAGCCTCTCGAACCCATTGACCCGGTTCAAGGAAACTGAACAATGGGCCGCCCCATGGGAGCGGAGCCTCCGCCCGGACCTCAAGCGCGCCCGATGTGCCGAGGCACAGCGTCGCTACATCGGGCCCTATCCCCGCCGCCATTGCTGCGAGCTTCTGATCCTGCCCGCCGACACGCACCGGGATCGTTCCGACCCTGAGACGTTCGCCTATTTCCCGGCGAAGGACTCCCGCCTCCGTTCCGGATTGACGGATCTTCGGGAACAGATCGCTGTCGATCTCGAGAGCGTCCAGCAGGTCACGGTCCCACAGACCGTCCTCGAGCGAAGCCGCCATCGAGGCCGATGCGAGCGTGCGGTCGGTCACCGCTTCGCCGACGAAACACAGGTGGAGCCAATCCATCGGCTGCAGGAAAGCACCCACCCGTTCGTAGTTCTCCGGCTCGAAGCGCCTCATCCACATGATTTTCGGCAGAGTGTAGACACCGGACCAGGGCTTTCCGGTGCGCGCCACGACATCTGCCGGATCGACGCGTGCGGCGAGATCGTCCATTACATGCGCACCGCGCTCGTCGAGCCAACTGATCGCGTGACGAATCGGCACTCCCCTCCGATCCACCGGAATGAGGGAGATCCCCTGCGAGGAAATGCCCAGCGCTTGGACGCTCGCTGGTCCGACCTCGTCGACCACGTCTCCGATCACGTGACACGAGGCCTCCACCCATTCCCACGGATCCTGTTCTACCCTCCCGTCCGGGGCATGGACGGGAGGAGCCTCTGCGTAGGAGCTTGCGACGACTCGGAGTTCCTCGTCCACGGCGAGGCACCTCACGCCGGTCGTCCCGACGTCGAGACCGAGCCACACGGGGAGCACCGTTATCACTCTCCGATGATCTGGACCTGGCACTGCCTGGGACGATCACGGATCTGGTCCCAGTCGACGAAGTAGATGTAGCCGAACTCACCGAGATCGAGCTCGCCGTCCACCACGACGATTGTCTCGGAACGCCCGAAGAAGACGCTGCGCAGGTGCGCGTCCGTGTTCAGGCTCGTCCACTCGCCTTCTTCCTTCGCCTCATCCATGGCGAAACGGATGTGCGCGGGCCCGGGATGCATGTACTGTCCCTCGACGAGGCACTGCGGAACGATGCGCTCCATCGTGTTGACGAGATCCTGCTGAAGATACTCGAGGCCGTAGTAGGTCTTGTCGTGCGAACACTCCTGCGTCAGGACTGAACACGTCGTGTGATGGCTGTAGACGACCGCGATTCCGTCTTTCACTCCTGAACGCTTGAGCGCCGCCTTCACCTCCTTCGTCACGTCATGGAACGTCGGATGGTTCCTCTTGGACTGGAGATCGATCGTTTCCCGGTGCACCTTCATCGTTTCTTCCCTTTCCGTGGTGATGGTGGGCCGTCATGAACGCGGACGCGCGTCCCACCCACGACGCGCCGCGCGAATCATTGCTTCCGCCATGGCCGACGGATCCGGCGCTGTCGCGATCGCACTCGACGATCCCGTCGCGTCCGCCCCGTTGCGGATGACGGCCTCGACGTCCGCAGCTGTCGAGATCCCCGCCCCCTGAAGGACGCGCACACCCGGATTGATCTCGCGCACCGCACGATTCGATGCCTCGACGTAGTCGAACCCCGACGGCTTGCCAGTCCCGATGAGTTCCGTCGGTTCTGCGACGAGAAGGTCGGGACCGAGGGAGGCCACCGCACGGACCTCGGCGAGAGAACTCGCGCACACGGCGGTCGCGAGCCCGACTTCCGCGGCACGCTGCATCGTTTTTTCAAGCACGGTGAACGTGATCGGATGCTCCGCGTGGTTGAGCATCACCATGCGCACCCCCGCCTCGACGAGGGCCTCCGGAAGGATGTCCGTGATTCCTCGACCGGGACGAATGGGATCGAGGTGAGGGACGCAGACGAGGATGTGCTCGACACTATCGACGACCGCGCGCGCCTCCAGGATCGGCGAAGTGAACACCACGGTCACGTCGTGTTCCTCCGACGCCCGATCCGCCGCACGGGCGAGGGCGACGACGTCCGCCCCGTAGAGGTACGCCTTCGGACCGATCTCGAACAGGGGCCGATCGGCGGGGATGGCGTCCTTCATCGTCCCACCTCCTTCGCGAGACGCGTTCCCACTGCACCACCGGGATGAATGAGGCCGAATTCCGCCGAGGTGAAGCCCGATATCGCGATCATCGCCGCGAGGACAGCGTCGAAGAGCACCCCAACCACTGTGTTCGATGTCGTCGCCATGGTGCCGAGCGGATCGGACTCCCTCGTGATGTAGAGCGGGAGGAGTATGTCTGAGCACGCCGCCAGCTCAGAGTCGAGGTTCTCGGTCAGCCCGATGAGCGTCGCCCCTCGGGCATTGACGACGTGCATGATCGGCACGAGTTCCTCCGTCCCCCCGCCCCGGGTCACCATGACAACGGCATCACCGGCGTGGACGGCTCCCAGTCCACCGTGGACCGCTTCCGACGGAGGCATGAACTTCGCCGGATTATCCGCACAGCACAGCGAGTGCGCGAACTTTGCCGCCGCCAGACCTGACGAGCCCGAACCGACCGTGATGATCCGCGGCGCCTCGAGGAGAACACGGGCGACCCTAACGATCTGCTCGAGATCCGCCCGTTCACGGAGCACCGCGAGTGCTCCCGCCTCGATCCGCAGTGCTTCCTCGGCGGCCAGGATCGCCGCTCCATCTCGTTCCTCAGTCATGACGTCCTCCTTCGGACACACCGTCGATCCACACGTCCTCGATCTTGAGGGACAGTCCGTCCCAACGGGCGAGGACGAGATCCGCCCTCAGCCCGGGGGCCACCTCGCCCCGATCGGCGAATCCCATGAGGCGAGCGGGAACCCTCGAACCCAGATCCCACGCCTGAGCGAGTTCCGCGCCCGTGTGGCGAACGAAATTCGCCACTGCACGGTCCATCGTCAGCGAACTCCCCGCAAGACCCCCCGAAGCCGTGAAATTGAGGTCAGCGGGACCTTCATGGCCCGCACCGCCACACTCCGCCGTGCAGTCAGTGACGAGAAGCGTCCTCTCCGGCCCTTTCACCTTGAAGATCAAGCGGAGCAGGTCCGGTCGGACATGCGCCCCCTCGGAGTCCGCGATCACCTCGGCGCTGATGGAGTCCTCGAGAAGCACCGCCTCGTCGACACCGACTTCCCGGGTCCCGCCGAAGCGAGCAGGCTCGACTGCAGCACCCGTGGCGTTCATGAGATGCGTCGCCGCGCGCAAACCGCGCGGCATGAGCGCTCGGATCTGATCGCGGGTCGCCTTCGAGTGCCCCACGGAGAACGTGAGCGCACCCCGGGTCGCCGCCTGAAGGTCGTCGACCATTCGCGTCACTCCCTCCACCTCGGGAGCGATCGTCATCCACCGAAGGCTTCCCCTGCTCGCACGTACGTACTCCATGTACTCCTGCGGTCTCGCCGGGCGCGACCACTCCCGATACGCGCCGAGTTCGGGATGGAGGAAAGGGCCCTCCATGTTGACTCCCACAACGTTCACGGCCGCAGGATCGAGCGCGGCGTCGGCCGCGACGGCGAGCGCTTCCACTTGCTCACGCGCGTCCGCATGGAGGATCGTCGTCGCGAGAAGGGACGTCGTCCCATGCTCGAGGTGGAAACGCGCTGCGGGGAGCGGATCCTCATGGAACCAGCGTCCGCCGCCCCCGTGACAGTGGATGTCGATGAAGCCCGGGCCGAGGACGAGGCCCGTCGCGTCGACGACCTCCGTTCCGGGTTCCTCGGCGATCTCCTCCCTCGGCGTGATGAGCGCGATCCGCCCGTCGACGACGAGGACGTGATGTCCTTCGAGCAGGCCGTTCGGAGTGACGAGCGCAGCTCCTGCGATGCACGTTCTCATGGCTCAGTACTGACTCTCGAAATCGCAGACCACGGGAGCCGCGATCTTCTCCGTCACATAGAAGTCCGCTCCGAGGAGCTGCATGATCGAAGTCGGGACGAGCGGAGTCACAGGACCGTGGATCGCCAGCCGCGACGCCGTGCGCTGCCAGCTCGAGAATGTCCCGCGCGTCGTGATCCCGTGCATTTCGACGCGACGCTTGGACCGCACCACGTCGAGCGGACCGATAGTCGCCGCTTTCGGCGGGACTGAGGCCACGTCACCGGAGGCTCCGAAGGATCCGTGGAGGGAGTTCTGAGCGATCGTCAGTGGATGAAGGGTGACGATCCTTGCCCCCTGGGTGAGGAATTCGTCGAGGTCTGCGGAGAATTCGGCCCCGGGTTCGACGAAGGCGAGATGGCCGGTCCATCCGGGACCGGTGTAAACGACGTCCGCCCCGCCGGCTTCCTCGATCATCTCCGAGTACCGGCTGATGTTCTCAGTCGTCGGATGGATGAACTGCTCGGCGGGCATGCGGAGCTCCGGATCGAGCTCGTCCCAGAAGAAGCGTTTGGTCGACGCGATGAAGCTCTGGCGGTACTCCAGACCGGCGACGTTCCCGTCCTCGTCGGCCCATTCATCCATGTTGAAGGTCGTGACGTGGCTGAGATCCATCCGCACGGCGTTGAGGATGCGCGCCACCTCTCGATATGCCGGATTGGGGTTCGGCAGGACGAGGACACAGCGCCTCCCCTCGACCTTTGCGCGCACGATCTCGCCGACCATGTCGGAGACCATCATCGTGTTGAGTCCCGCATCGGACACGACGCGGATGCGAACCCCGGGATTGTCGTGGTGGAGGAACTCCTCCCCGGTCAGCGCGTTCACGCGGTCGATCGCGTCCCGGTCCCGGAAAGGGATGAAGTCCGCGGGGGCGAATCGTTCATTGAACGTCATCGGTGCCACCATGCCTTTCGTCATCGAAGAGATCCGCGAGGAGTTCGAGTGCCGCCGCCGCGAGACGCGCTCCGGCATTCACTTCCAGGAGGGAATTGCCCGGCTCGTACCCGCCCTCCTCGCGGGCAGCGGGGGTAACGCAGTAGCCCGGCAGATCGCCGTTGGACAGGGTCGACACCCACGTCCGGGTGAAGGGTGAGGCCCGGCTGACGGAGAGCCCGAAGTCGCAGAAGAGCTCGCCGGGCATGAAGACCAGCGCCGTCCTGCGGTCGAGTGCGACGACCGTGACCTCGAAGGGCGCGCACCTGGCGAAACGGGCTCTCGCATACTCCTCACCCCGCCGCGCGTTGCCCAGTTCGCACTCCTTGCCGAGCACCGCGAGGTTCGCGTTCTGACGATCGAGGTAGGGGGCCCCGGCCGCAACGAGATCCGATTCTTCAGCTTTCAGTCCGACGAGCTCGGACTCGATGCGCCGGATCGGCGAATACGTCCTCGGTAGCAGCTCGACCGTCCTGCTCGTGAACGCCAGCCTCCCCACCCCCAGGGGTGAAGCAGATTCGACGGCGCCGACGAGGGCGCGCCCGAGTTCCGCGCCGATCCGTTCGGCCTCCGCGAAGTCCTTCGTCCGCGCGAAGTACCTTGGCGACTGATCCCCTGCTGCTCCCATCGAGTACAAGAGGACGGCGCCGTCGAAGGCCTCGTGAAGGCTTGCGCGCGTGCCGCCCGGGAAGTCGGCGCTGACGAGCGTGCTCTCACCGTGGAGGATCGTCGGGTGCAACGCGTACTTCGTCCACACGGCACGCACGCGACCTGACAGGTCCTTGACGACGAGGGCCGGGAGCTCGTCGTCGACGGGGCCCTCCTCCGGGTGGCGCCTGTTCCCGCCCACTCCCTCATCCGCACCGCATCTGCCGATACCGACTTCTATTCGCGCGTCGAAGGCCGAGGCCACCGCCTCGGATACGGCACCGATGCACGCGCGGCGGACCGAGGCGATCCATTCCTCGTCGATGATCGTCTGGAAGTCCGGCTGATCATCGGAGGCTTCGAAGACGACGCTCATCCACGGGGCGCTGTGCGTGTGGGAGCAGGTGATGATGACGGCGGATGGGTCGATGCCCGTCTCCTCGGCGACTCCCTTGCGGATGCTGTCGGCCTGTCCTCGTGTGATCCAGAAGAGGTCCGTCGCGATGAGGATGAGGCGCCTCCCCGCTTCCTCGAGGCAGAGGACCGAAGCGACGAGCGGGTCGTGCGCACCGGTGTTCTTCCGCTCGAAGTAGGGATAGCCGCCGAGTTCGACGCCGAGCGGCGGCGTGATATCCGCGACCGCGACCCCCGC
Source organism: Schaalia cardiffensis (assembly GCF_016405145.1). Taxonomy (GTDB): domain Bacteria; phylum Actinomycetota; class Actinomycetes; order Actinomycetales; family Actinomycetaceae; genus Pauljensenia; species Pauljensenia cardiffensis. Next base: position 19,450 of record NZ_JAEKIA010000002.1, on the reverse strand, counting down.
TTTCCATGACCTGCTCATCAGTCGAGTCCCTTTCCGGCGAGCCCGTCCCCCACGTTGAGGACTGCGTCCACCAATTCCTTCGTCTCCGGTGCCGACGGTGAGAAGAAGAGGCGCGAGGGCTCCCCCTTCTCGACGACGCGGGCGTTCGACATCACGTAGACCCGCTCGGTCGTGCAGCCGACCACCGATAAGTCGTGCGCGATCATGACGAGCGCGAGACCGAGGTCGCGTACAAGGTCCTTGAGGAGGTTGAGGACCTGCGCCTGGATCGACACGTCCAGCGCCGAGACGGGCTCATCTGCGACAAGCACCTCCGGGCCGGGGATGAGTGCGCGCGCGATCGCGAGGCGCTGGAGTTGGCCTCCGGAGAACTCGTGCGGGAAGCGCTCCACCACGCGCGAGTCGAGGCCGACCTGATCGAGGACGGTGAGGATGCGCGACTCGGCGTCGCCTTCGATTTTGAGGGACCTCATCGGCTCCCTGAGCGCCTCACCCACCGTCATTCGAGGGTCGAAGGAGGACTTCGGATTCTGGAAGACCATTTGAACGGAGCGGCGGTAGGACAGCGTGTCGAAACCTCTCGCCCAAACGTCGCGCCCGCGGTGGAGGATCCGCCCTCCGGCCGGTTTCTCCTGGCCGACGAGCATTCGGCACAGCGTCGTCTTACCCGAACCCGATTCCCCGACGATCCCCACGGACTCACCCGCGTGAACGCAAAAGTCCGTCGCTTCGACCGCCGTCAGGACCTCGGCACGACGGAAGGGATTCGTCCGTGGAAGCGGATACCTCTGCGTCGCCTGTTCGGCCGCGAGTACGGGGATGCCTTGTTCGTTCACGAGCTCACCTCATCTCCGTTCCGGACGGCCTCGTCGCTGCCAGCTTTCCAACACGCCACGCGCACGCCGTCGACCGTGAGAGTCGGAGGACGCCTGTTGCACGTCTCGTGCGCTTCGTCGCAGCGATTCGAAAAGGGACAGCCTTCAGGCATGTCCTTGAGACTCGGGACCGAGCCGCGGATGAAGGGCAGGCGGGACGACGGGTGGAAGTTCTCCGGGTCGAGGACGGGCTGTGACCTCAGGAGCGCACGGGTGTAGGGGTGCCGGGGCGCGCCGAGGACGGCCTGGACATCACCGAACTCGACGAGCGTCCCGCCGTACATGACGCCGACCTTCCGACAGGTCGCGGCGACGACCGGGAGCGAGTGCGTGATGAGGAACAGGGCACTCCCCCGCTCCTCGACGGTGCGGTTGAGCAGGCGGAGCACGCGTTTCTGCACCGTGACGTCGAGGGCGGTCGTCGGTTCGTCGGCGATGATGAGGTCGGGGGAGCATGCGACGGCGGTCGCGATCATCACACGCTGTCGCTGCCCGCCCGAGAGCTGGTGGGGGTAGGCGTCCTTGAGGTGTTCGGCACGGGGAAGCCCCATCTCCTCGAAGAGCCGGACGACTCGCCGCTCGGCCTCGGCCCGTGGAAGATGCTCGTGCCGACGCAGAACATCAGCCACCTGCGCACCCACCCTGCGCACCGGGTTGAGTGCGAGCATCGGGTCCTGGAAGACCATCGAAATCGTGCGGCCGCGCCTGTCGGCCAGTTCTTTCTCGTTCATCGTCAAAAGGTCCGCCCCGTCGTGGATGACGCTGCCCGTCGCCGTCCATGACGGTGGGAGGAGTCCCATGATGGACAGGGCCGTCATCGACTTCCCCGATCCTGACTCACCGACGAGACCGACGCGTTCACCGCGTCGGATCTCAAAGTCGACGCCCCTGACTGCCGCGCGGTCACCGCTCGCGACGCGCAGGTCGCGGACGCTGAGAATCGTCGAGGTCGTCATCGGTCGGCCCTCCGCAGTTTGGGGTCGAGCACGTCGCGGACGCCGTCGCCGAGGATGTTGAGGCCGAGAACGGTCACCATGATCGCCGCGCCCGGCCACATCGCGAGCGGGGAATCGATCCCGACGGTCTGCTGGGCTTCCTTGAGCATCATTCCCCAGGAGATTTCGGGACGGTTCACCCCAACCCCCAGGTAGGACAGTCCCGCCTCAGTGAGGATCGCGACGGCGTAGTACTGGCTCGCCTGCACGAGGAGGATCGAGAAGATGTTCGGCAGAACGTGACGGACGGCGATGAACGGTTTCGAACGTCCGTAGAGTTCAGCGACCTTCGGGAAGTCCTCGGCGAGGATCCTCAGCGCGTTCGCCCGCACCATTCGAGTGAAGGCCGGCGTGAAGAAGAAGAGGAGGGCGAAGATCGTCGAAGCGATGCCAGAACCGATCGTCGCCGCGAGTACGAGTGCGATGACGACGCCGGGGATCGACACGCACACGTCCATCGCGCGCATGATGAGTTCGTCGGTCGTCCTCCCGAGGGAGGCCGCCGTCAGACCGAGAGCCGTGCCCGCCACGACGCTGAGGCCGCAGGCACCGGCAGCGACCGCCGCGGAGTTCTTCGCACCTGCGAGGAGGGCGCTGACGACGTCGCGGCCGAGAGAGTCCGTGCCGAGAAGGTGACCGGGCGTCCCGGTCGGCGCGAGGCGGTTCACGGGATCGATGGCGTTCGGATCGCTCGGAGTCCACACGAGGGAGACGATGAGCACGATGAGGTAGAGGGCGACGATCGCACCGCCGACGACGACGGATCCGTTGGAGAGCCACCGGTTGCCCGGTCGCTTTCTGCGCTCCTTCGTTCGGCTCCGGCTCCGTGCGTCGGCCGCGCGCGAGGATTGGACGCTCACTGTTTGCCTCCCAGGCGGATGCGGGGGTCTAGAAGCCCGTAGAGCAGGTCGATGATGAGATTCACGATGAGGACAAAGAGGATGATGAGGACGACCGTGCTCTGGACGACGATGACTTCTCGTGCCGCGACTGCGGCGAGGAGCATGCGTGCGAGTCCCGGGAGCGAGAAGACCGTCTCGACGATGACCGTCCCGGAGATGAGGTCGATGATCTGGATGCCGACGACTGTGATGACGGGGAGGATCGCGTTGCGCAGCCCTACCTTCATCAGCGCTTCAGTGCGGGTCATGCCGGTCGCCCGCGCGGTGCGGATGTATTCCTCGTTCATGATGTCGAGGACTGCGGTGCGCACGTAACGGGTGAGGCTCGCACTCAGCGTCAGTGAGATCGCGATAGCCGGGAGGATGAGGGATTTGAATGCCTCCACCGGGTCCTGACTCCACGGTGTCCATCCTCCCGTCGGGAGGAGGTGCATTTTCACCCCGAAGACGAGGGCGAGGAGCACTCCGGCCCAGAACACGGGAATCGCAATGCCGACCTGGCTGAAGAAGGCGATGATTGTGCCGATGAACGAGTCCTGCTTAACCGCGGCGTAGGTACCGAGGGGGATGGCGATGACGAGGGAGAGGAGGAGCCCCATCAACGCCAGCGGAATGCTCACCGGAAGGGCGCCCGCGACGAGTTCGGTGACGGGCTGCCCTGTGCGGAACGAATGCCCGAGGTCGCCCGTGAGCAGATCGCCCATCCACGTGAAGTACTGCTCGTGGAGCGGACGGAGGAGGCCGAGCTCCTCCTGGAGTTTCGTGATCGCCTCCGCCGAGGCGTGTTGGCCGAGGATGATCGCCGCCACGTTGCCACCAGCGGCTCGGATCAGGATGAAGATCAGGACCGAAGCGGCGAAGCCGGCGATGAGGAAGTAACCGACACGCCTCAGAGCGAAGGAGACCATGGGATCACCACGACATCTCGTAGACCGGGATCTCCTGGAAGACGACCGACGGCGCGCCGGCGTTCTTCAGGTTCGGTTTGGCAAGTCCGATGCCGTAGGTGTAGGTGAGCGGGACGATGACCATGTCCTTTTTGAGGATCTCGTTCGCCTGTGAAAGGAGCTCGTCGTACTCGGCGGCGTCGCGCGCCGCATCCGCTCGGACGATGAGATCGTTGAGTTCAGAGGAGCAGTACGTCGTCCACCCCGCGGACTGGGGGTCCGGGCAGGCGAACTGGGTGATCCCTGCCGGGTCGCTCATGTTCGTCACCTCGAACTGGGGCGGGCGGCCTTGGAAGATCGTTTGGCTGTAGCGTGCGAGGTCGATCGCCTCGCGATCAACCGTGATCCCCGCAGCCTTGAACTGTTCGATGAGGACGTCCGCGGGGAGGGAGAGATCGGGAACGTCGCTGAGGGAGACGAAGCGGCTCGGAGCGCTCCCGAGTCCGAGTTTATCGGCGAGTGTGGCCGCTGTTGCGGGGTCTTCCGGCGCGGGGCAGGTATCGGGACTCGCTTTCTCCACCCACGGGTCGGTTTCGAGGCCGTAATCGCAGGTCGGGACCATGGCCCAATCTGCGTTCACTGCAGCGACGAGTGCTTCACGGTCGATCGCCTGGGCGAAGGCTCGACGCACCTCGGGATTCTTGGTGTTTGCTCCGTCGGCGTTGAGGACGAGGTACTGCTTCTCACCCATGGCCGGGTTCTGGAGGAGAGTCATTGTCTCGTCGAGCTTCTGGTTCTTCAGCTGCTCCCACATGTCGTTCTGAATGAGCGGCATACCGTCGGCCTCGCCGGACTTAAGAGCATTGAGGGCTGCGGCACCGTCGCTGATGATGCGGATCTCCGCCTCCTCTATTGCCGGTTTCTTCCCCGAGTAGTTGGGGTTCGTTTTGAGGACGATCCGAGAGTTCTGCACGTATTCAGCGATGACGTAGGGCCCCGATCCGATGGGGGCGGTGGCGATCTGCCCGAAAGCCGCCTCAGGCTGGATGAGGCCGGGAACCGATGTCATGCCGCGGATGAATGCCTGACTCGGCTGTTCGAGGACGACCTTGACCTGCTCCTCACCGACCGCTTCGATCGAGGTGACCTTGGCGAAGGCGCCGGCCCAGTTGGCAATGGGACTCTCCTTCATCTTGGTGAGGGAGAAGACGACGTCCTTCGCCGTGATGGGGCTTCCGTCGGAGAATTTGTTGCCCCTGAGGGTGAAGGTGTACTCGGTGTACGCGTCGTTCACCTCGACGTCGGCGAGTCCGGAGCCGATCTCCCCCTTGTCGTCCATCGTGAGGAGGGGCTCGACGACGTTGCCGGGGACCCAGTTGAGCAGAGCCGTCTGGAGGCTCGTCGTGTAGTCCAGGGTGCCCGGGTCCTGTCGGCTGATGAGAACCACTTTGTTCTCTGCCCCTGTGGCGGCGCCTCCATTCGACGCGCCGGATGACGCCCTGTCCGATCCCCCGCATGCCGTCAGCACCATCGCTGCACTCATGACCAGGGCGATCACGCTACCAGTCCGTGTGGTACGCATGTCTCTCTCCTTCCTTGGAGCGCGAAACCAATTGAAGCATATCAATCATCACATTGCAATACCTCTCAAATACATTCCATACAATTGCAGAATCTTCCACATGAAGGGCGCGATCCCAGCGCGATTCGGGCGGATCACAGGGATTCCAAAGCAGAATGAAGCGCACTTCTCGCGGCACGATGCGCATGACCGCACGCAGAGTTTTCACAGGCCGGGCGCCACTGATCGCAGGAGATCATGGCGTACGGCGGCACCGCACCCACACGACTCACTGCGGAATCCCGCATGCGGCGCGAATGCGTCCGTCTCGAAGAGGAGAGGGGATGTGGAGTATCACCCTTCGGCGATGATGACCTCCAGCCCACACGACCTCAAAGCCTCAACCGCGGCATCGTCGGCACGCGCGTCCGTCACCAGAGCATTGATCGCGTCCGCCCGGGCGACGTGCGCCAATCCCCGCTTCCCCAGTTTCGAGTGGTCACCGAGCGCGATCACTGCACGAGAGGCCGCGATGATCGCAGTCTTCGTCTCCGCCTCGATCGCATTCATCGAGGACAAGCCGTCGACGTCGATGGCGCTCACGCCGATGAACGCGACATCGACACGAGACAAGCCGATCTGACGATTCGCATCGGGACCGACGGTCGCGAGGGTGCGCGCACGCAGCTGCCCTCCGACGAGGGTCACCTCGAGCCCTTCGGCGACGAGCTCGAGTGCGATCTCCGGACTGTTCGTGAGGAAGACGAGGCCGCGGCGTTCGCGCAGAAGGAGGCCGAGCTGCGCGACAGTCGTGCTCGCTTCGAGAAAGACGCTGTGCACCTCGGGGGAGACGAAACTCAACGCGGTTCGAGCGATCTCCGCCTTTTCGCCGCGACGGTGCGCCTTCTCACCGAGGACGTGCGGATCATCCGCTCCGCCCGCAGGGGCGAGAATCCCTCCGTGCACCCGCTCCACGACCCCCTCCTTCGCAAGCGCGGCCAGGTCGCGGTGAATCGTCGCCGCGGAAACACCCAGCGTCGCACACAGCTGCGCAACGGAGGCACTGCCGCTCTCCTGAACCATTCTCAGGATCGTTTTCCTGCGTTCGGCACCCACGAGACCCTGCTTACCCATGGCATTCACCCCTTCCGTCGCCCTGTCGACCGCACGCGTTCGACACGATGCACCGTCCCCTCGGACCAGGCATCCCCGAGTCGTACATCCTCGTCACCCGACAGGTCTGCGGGGAGGGAGGCTTCCCGTTCGCTCTCGAGAGCGCGTATCTCCCACCAGCAGTGTCCGAGATGGTCGTGCTCATGATCCGCGGAGAACCCGGCCTCCTCGAGGGCGGGTTCGATCCACGCCGCGCAGTGCGAACAATAGTCGATGCCGAACCCCAGTCCGTTGCGCAGAAGGAATCCCTTGGAAGGACAGGCGTACATGTCGATCCGCATGACCTCCTCGCCGTCGACGACATGACGCCCCGAGGTCCATCCCGCCCCTTCGGAGGCCAGAGTTCGCCCCCAGTAGCGCTCCATCCCGTCGAAACCGTCCGCGAAGGCCTCGCGAGCGTGCCGCTGCGAGTCCTTTGACACGGCTTCCAACCAGTATTCCTCCAAGCCCTCGTCTCCGAGTTGCTCCTTCAGCCAGGCGAAGGTCCAGGCGTAGTGACCGCAGAAATCATAGGTTCCCAGCATCGTCCGTCTCCATCACACAGGGCCTGATCTCCATGAGATCCTGGTCGGCGGCACCGGCCGCGACGCCGAACCACTGGCGGCACGAACCGTTCCCCCCTTCGAGTCGGACTGCGAGCCCCGCACAACGAGCCGCGGCGTTCATGACCACGTAGCAGTGATGGCAGTAGGTCTCGATGGGAGCGCGACCGGAGGCGCGCAGATGAGCGAGGGCGGGGCAGGTGCGCACCTCGACTTCGACCGATTCCGGGTGCCGCTCGACGATGACATCCGCGCCCGGTTCAACCTCGAAAGAACGACGCATGTACTCGGCCACGGCATCGAGACCACCCTCGCGCCACCGCATCCACACCGGGCTCATCCAGTCTCGCCCGAGATCCTCCCAGTAACGATGCAGGCCCTCCTCGGCGAAGGTCCGCTGGATGTGGGCGAAAGTCGCGTTGATGCAGAAGTAGAAGTCTGCCGCCCCTTTTTCTTTGGTATCCGTGAACGGAAGAATGTCGTTCATACAATCTCCCTCGTTCGATCAGTTTCAATCATAACATTTCACAAAATGAGAGACAAGAAGCACAGCCCGCTCACATGACGGAGCCGCCCCCACCCGGATGAGAGAAGACTGACCGACGCTCGGATCCACGGACGTCACGCATCGCAGGGGCGCACCTCCCCGCCCTGCGCAGGTTGAAGCCGGGAAAGGATATGCCATCGACGCCCCGAACTGAGCCGCCCTGCACGCGAGCGGCTCGTCTCCCGCTTCCGGTCACTCGGCAGCGGACAGATGAACGCGGGGAACCCTCTCCCCTAGGCGCGTCACGATTTCATAGTTGATCGTTCCGGCGGCTTGCGCCCACTCGTCTGCGCTCGGCGCCCCCCGGTCGGGGTCGCCGAAGAGGGTCGCGGTATCGCCGACCCGCGCGGGGGGCCGCCCCGATCGTGCGCTCGGCGCCCCCGGCTCGCCCTCGGCGGGACCGAGATCGACGATAAACTGATCCATGCAGATCCGACCGACGACCCGGGTCGTGATCGCCTTTCGCCCTTCGACGAGGACCGGCGCCCCATTCGATCCTGCGCGCAGGATCCCATCGGCGTAGCCCAGGGGGACCAGGCCGAGCCAGCGCCTGCCCGGGGCGCGCCAGGTGCCCCCGTAGGAGGCGGGGGCGCCGTCCTCGACGACCTTGACCGAGGTGAGCGGCGCCCGGAGGGTCATCGCGGGACGCAGGCCGAGCGCCGCGCCACGCGCGGTGAGCGGATCCGGGCTCAAGCCGTACATGCCGATGCCCGCGCGCACCATGTCGTAGTGGGCCTCCGGATGCCAGAGGATGCCGGAGGTCGCCGACAGATGACGGATCCGCGGTTCGATCCCCGCATCTGCGAGGCTCCTGAGCCCCTGCTCGAAGACCTCCACCTGCGCGGCGGTGGATGCGCGCCCATCCTCGCTCAGGTCGTCCCCGCGCGACAAGTGGCTCCACGCTCCGACGACCTCGATCAATCCGTCCTCTTCGGCCATACGGACTGCGGCGACGAGGGCGGGGAGGTCCGCCCGCGTGGAACCGGCGCGCGACATCCCAGTGTCGATCTTCACGTGGATCCGGGCGCGGATCCCCGTGGCGCGGGCTGCCGCGCAGATCTCGGCGAGGACCCAGGTCCATGAGACCGACAGGTCGATGCCCGCTTCGAGGGCGCCCGCCCAGTCGGCGCCACTCGGCGCGACCCACGCGAGGATCGGGGCGGCGCTCCGGTCGATGCCAGCGGCGTCCAGGCCCTCGCGCAGTGCGCGCGCCTCGGCGAGCTGAGCGACGCCCAGCCAGGTGGCGTCCGCCTGTAGGGCGGCCATTGCGACGGGCAGGAGGCCGTGCCCGTAGGCGTCGGCCTTGACGACCGCCATCTGCGCGACCCCGGGGGCGAAGGAGCGCAATACTTCCAGGTTCTCGGCGATCGCGCCGAGGTCGACGATCACCCGGCCCGGGGAGAGCGGGTCCTGCGAGGTTTGGAGCATCACGAGTCTCAGTATCTCACCGGGTCCGCTCTCCCCGCGGATTCGGCCAGGAGGCGAGCGAGCACCGAGGGCAGTGTGCGTGCGATGTCGAGGGCGCCGATCGGGCCGCCGAGGGGGCCGTGGGCGCGAGCGGCATCCGCCCCGGCGAGCGCATGGATCATGGCTCCCGCCGCGATGAGCGCGTCGAAGTCCCGGCCCGGCAGCCCCCGTTCCCGATCGGCCTTCCACCCCGCTGCAAGGCCCGCGAGGAATCCGGCGAGGACGTCTCCGGCTCCTGCGACCCCGGTCCAAGCCGACCCCCGGGGCGCGACGAGCACCCGGGAATCCGGGGTGGCGAGCAGGGTCGTGGCCCCTTTGAGAAGAACGCGGGCGCCGCTGGCCTGCGCGAGGGCGCGGGCCGCTTCGGCGGGATGCTCCTCCACCCGCCATCGCGGCGCCGCCCGGCCGAGTGCTCCGAGCAGGGCGGCTGCCTCACCGGCATGCGGAGTGAGAACCGTAAACTCGCCGATCCCCTCGTCGCGCAGGTCCGGCACCAGCTCCAAGCCGCCCGCATCGATGATGAGCGGCAACTCCGAGGAGGCGGCGAATCCGGCGAGTTCTCGGGCCGCCTGCCGGGTGTCCTCATCCATTCCCGGCCCGACGAGGCCCGCCTGGATCCGTCCGCCCCTCGTGACGACTCCCGGGGCGGCCGCGAGCGCCAGGTCCGCAACCCGGGTCGGCGCGTCCAGGCGGACCATGCCCGGTCCTGCGCCCTGCGCGCCGAGAACCGCCAGGACACCCGCACCGGGGTAGGTCTGCGAGCCCGCGACGAGTCCGACGACTCCCCGCGTGTACTTGTGATCGTCGGGGCCGGGCACGCGGATGAGCCCCGAAACGTCGGCCTCCTCCATGAGGATGACCCGGCTGCGCCCCATGTCGAGTCCGAGCCCGTGCACGCGTACCCGACCGGCCGCCCGAGAAGCGGGCGGCAGTGCGAGAACCGACTTCATCGCCCCCATCGTGACGGTGCGTTCGGCTTTCAGAAGCGGCCCCTCAACCTCGCCGTCGTCGCCCAGCTGACCTGAGGGCACATCGATCGCCACGACGCGCGCGCCCCGCTCGGAACGGATGCCCTCCAACTCGCACAGTCGCGAGGCGAGGGGCTCGCGAAGGCCGCCCACGAGGCCCGTCCCGCAGATCCCGTCGATCCAGATCGGGGCGTCCAGAGCCTCCGCGAGTTCACGGGAGGAGCCCAGCGGCTCGTCCTCCGCCGGGAGATGAGCGGGCAGGCACACGACCCCCTGCTCCTCGGCGGCCGCGCGAGCCCGCTCGTGGACGCGAGGGCTCAAGCAGACGGCTACGCACGGCACCCCCTGTTCGGCGAGGAAAGAGGCCGCATACAGCGCGTCGCCTCCGTTGTCCCCTCCGCCGACAAGTGCGCAGACCCTCGGGCCCGCCTCCCCGTCCGGGGATGCCGGGGGATTCCCGGCGAGCAAGTCCCTCACTTCGTCGGCCACCGCGCGGGAGGCCGAGCGCATGAGACGATCCGGATCGCCCTCGGCGTGCGCGGCCCGCACCCGGCGGGCCTCAGCCTCGCGAACTTCAGCGCGGATGAATGCGGGAATCATACTGCGATCATCCCACCTTCCCGGGGTTTCTTCCTCTCCGCCCCTCCCGGCGAAGGCATCCCCTCACCCTGCCATCCCCTCACCGCAGCCGAGCCGCGCGATCTTAGGCGGGGTCGAGGCTCTTCGCGAAGCCCGCGAGCACCGCACCGCAGATGACGAGCGCCACTCCCAGAATCGTCCATTGCATCTCCTTGCGGGTTCGGGACTCCCCGAGCAGGAGGATTCCGGCCGGAGTGGAGATGAGGATACCGAGCTGGGACAGCGTGAAACCCGTTGCAACTCCGACGCGGTCGGCGCTGACCTGCAGGATGAGAACGGCGCATCCCCACATCATGCCCGGGATCACCTGACGCAGCGTGCGCGCGGACCGTCGGGTGTCCGCAGGACCGTCCCAGGGCGTGAAGCGCGGAGCGGTGAGGATGAGCGCAACCGTCATGTAGCCGAGCGCCTGCGGCAGGAGCGCCGTGCGTCCGTCGATCCCGAACCACTGGACGAGCAGCAGGTAGGCGACCAATCCGATCGTCGAGGTGGCCAGGAGACGAATGCCGCGCGGCCAATCGAGTCCGTCGGCCGACTCCGACTTCTCATGCCGTGAGGCCAGCCAGACTCCGAGCGCGAGGGCGACGATCGCGCCCGCGCCGAAGAGCGAGGACGCCCCCTGACGCCACTCGCCGAAGAGGAGCACTCCGCCCAGGGACATCGACACGAGCTGAAGGCCGGTCGACGTCGGCATCGTCCGCGAGACCCCGAGGACACGCAGGCACACGGTCTGGTCGAACAGGCCCCAGCCGAGCAGGAGACCGGAGGCGTAGGCGATCGCGAAGGACTGAGGAGTCCAGGTCACCCCGAGGAAGGGGGTTGCGATGAGCGAGGTGAGGAATCCTCCCGTCATGAGGCCGAGGATCCGTTGCCGGTCATCACCCCCGAGGACGACGAGGAGGACGCTCATCGTCCCGAGGATCAACGAGGGGCTGAGTGCGAGGAGGAAGTCGGCCACGGCGTAAGGGTAGTACCTCGCGCCGCCCCTCCCCGCCGCGCGCCCCGTGCCCCTCCCCCATCGGGGGCCTCCGTCCCCCTCGGGCGAGCGCGCTGCCTCGACCTTGACCGTCCTCGTCCCCCGAGCGCGAAGCGGCCTCCCCGCATCGGAGTGGGGAGGCCACCGACGTCGGAGGGCGCCTACTCGACCGTCACGGATTTTGCGAGATTGCGAGGCTGGTCAACATCCAGCCCCTTCGCAATCGCGAGCTCGCAAGCGAAGATCTGCAGTGGCACGACCGCGAGCAGCGGCGCGTACAAGGTCGGGATCGGCGGCACACGGAAGACAACCTCGGCGAAGGCGTCCACCGACGTATCCCCTTCTTCGGCGATGACGATCGTCCTCGCACCGCGAGCGCGGACCTCCTGAATATTCGCGAGGACCTTGTTATGCAGTTCGGGGCGGCGCGGAGTCGGCACAATGATAATGACCGGCTGGCCCTCATCGACGAGGGCGATGGGACCGTGCTTGAGCTCGCCCGCAGCGAAACCCTCCGCGTGAATGTAGCAGATCTCTTTGAGTTTCAAAGCGCCTTCGAGGGCGACCGGGAAACCGACATGACGGCCGAGATAGATGACCGAGGTCGTGTCCGCCATCGCGCGCGCGAACTCGCGCACCGCCTCACCCCGGTCGAGGACCTCTTGGATCTTCGCCGGTGCTTCGAAGAGCTTGTCCATGTAGTCGGCGATCTCCTCGGCGTACTTGTTTCCGCGAACCTGCGCAAGGTAAAGGCCGAGGATGTAGCAGGCCGTCACCTGTGAAGTGAAGGCTTTCGTCGAGGCGACCGCGATCTCCGGGCCGGCGTGGGTGAGAAGAACCGCGTCGGACTCGCGCGAGATCGTCGAGCCTGGGGTGTTGACGATTGCGACGACTTTCGCGCCCTGTTCGCGCGCATGGCGGATCGCCTGAATCGTGTCCATGGTTTCACCCGATTGGGAGATCGCGACGACCAGGGTCTTCTCCGTGACGACGGGGTCGCGGTAGCGGAACTCGGAGGAGAGTTCGACCTCGACGGGGATGCGGCACCAGTGTTCAATCGCGTAGCGCGCAACCTGTCCCGCGTAGGAGGCGGTGCCGCAGCCGATCATGACGATTTTGTCGACTCCACGCAGAACATGCTCGGGGATGCGAACTTCATCGAGGGCGAGGTGCCCATGAGAATCGAGACGATCAGCGAGGGTGTCGGCGACACCTCGGGGCTGTTCGTGGATCTCCTTCTCCATGAAGGTCGCCCAGCCGCCCTTCGTCGCACGATCAGAAGCGAAATCGATTTCGAACTCCTTGTGCGGCATGACCGAAGCGTCGTGACCGATGATCGTCACCCCCTTCGCGGTCACAAGAACCTGCTGGTCCTGATCGATCTCAAGTGCACGCGAAGTGTGCTCGACGAAGGCGAGGACATCGGAGCCGAGGAAGTTCTCGTCCTGGCCTAGTCCCACGACGAGGGGCGAGGACCGACGGGCTGCGACGATCGCGCCCGGGGCATCAGCACACAGTGCGAGAAGAGTGAAAGTCCCCTCCAGGTCCTCGGTCACTCGGCGCATCGCCGCCACGAGCCTGCGCGCGGCCTGGAGCTCTTCGCCCTCGAGCCCTTCGGCTGGCCCTTCCCAAGGCTCAAGGTCTTCAGAGTCGAAGGCGCGTTGAAGGAGGTGGACGACAACCTCGGTGTCCGTATCGGAGGAGAAGTGAGCCCCCTGGGATGCCAGTTTCGCGCGCAGGGAGTCGGCGTTCTCGATGATGCCGTTGTGCACCAGGGAGAAGCGGTGATCCGGCGTCGAATGGGGGTGGGCGTTCTGAACGGTCGGCCGTCCGTGAGTGGCCCAACGGGTGTGCCCGATCGCCGCGATCGCGGGCGCAGGATCAGCAGCTTCCAAGGCGTCAGCAAGGTTCGAGAGTTTACCGACCGCTCGGACGACCTCGACGCTTTCGGAGGTCTCAAGGGCGATGCCCGCCGAGTCATATCCACGGTATTCGAGGCGCGCAAGGCCTCCCATGACGACCTCACGCGAACGCTGCGAAGCCTGAGAAGCGATATGTCCAACGATTCCACACATAGACACCATTCCAACATGCGCACCCCACAAACGCCTACCTACAAGAGCCCTCGCGGATGCCAGTCGCGCCACATCCAACACCAGTCTCGCCACATCCAACAAGGCCCCTGCCTTGGGCGTCCCACATGATGGCGCCCCTCTTGAAGCCCGAGTGCACGGAGGATAGCTTCGGCCTCAATGGTCACTCGACAACTATTCAACGCAGATTCTCATCGTCCCCTCATCGTCACGGGAGCTCTCATCGTTGTCCTCTTACTCGCCGTTTTCGGCGGATATAGCTACGGTGCACAGTCCGGCTGGTGGGGGCAGTCAACGCGTCTCAAAGCCCTCGCCGAAGATCCGATCGTCGGCGAGATCGTCGCAGGCCACGCCCGGCTCAGCTTCGAAATCCCCGAGGCCGCCGGCCCCCTCGCCAAGTCGAAACCTGAAGTCGTCAGCGCCTGCTATTCCCTCGAAGGCAGCTCAGCCCCGCAGGTCCACGACGACATCGTCCGCGCCGCTCAAGCCCTCGGATTCCAGGTCGACCAGGCAGCGAGCGATTCACAGATCACAGTCCTCAAACGCCAAGGCGCCTCCACCGAACAGAAAACGACCCTCGTCATCGACGAACACCCGCTCGACGCTCCCGGCAGCATCACCGAACCCTGCGTGAGTGTCCGAATCTTCCATTCCTGAACGCACCAAGCCACCGATCACACGAAGGAGACCCCGTGAGATTACGTTCACTCATCGCTGCATCTGGAATCCTCGGGCTCGCAGTCGGCACGCTCACCGCCCCTCCCGCCCTCGGAGACGAGGTCAATCTCCGTCTCAACGCGGTCGTGATCGGCGACTCCTACTCAGCCGGGAACGGCGCGGGCGCCTACGAGCCGGGAACCGAGAAGACGACTTACCGCTCAACCCGCAATTGGGCGCGCGTCTACACATCGTGGCTCAACGGACACGGCATCCACACGACTCTGACGAATCTCGCCGCCTCCGGTTCGGTGACCGCGAACGTCCTCAATGAGCAGATCCCTCAGATCTCGAAAGAGACGGATCTCGTCATGCTCACCATCGGGGGCAACGACCTCGAGTTCTCGACGATCGTGTCGGACTGCTTCGCCGCAGGCATTCGCAGCCGAGAAGCTTGCGTTGAGGCTCTCGACAATGCCGAAGAGGGGCTCGACACGGCGATCGCCAACACTCGGACGATCTTCGAGAAGGTCAATGAAAAGATCGGCGACAACGGCCACATGATCCTCCTCGCCTATCCGCTTCTCGCCACGACCCGGCAATACGAGCTCGCCAGCTGTGAAGAGTGGTGGCTCGTCTTCGCTACCCCGACGTGCGTGAGGTGGGAGAGCACCGAGATCGGCAGCCGCGTCCGCGAACTCGGCAACCTCGCCACACACAAGCAGAAGGAACTCGTCGACTCGTGGAACGCCTCTCACGCAATGAAGGTCTCCTACATCGACTCCGTACCAAGCGCCTTCGCCGGTCATGAACCCGATCCTTCAGCCCTGCACCGCAACCCCGCGCGCTGGATCAACGAGTTCTTCGAAACGGAGGGCATCGAATCGGACGGTTCGACGACATCAAGTTGGACGATCGATCGCAATCACTTCTACCACCCGAACATCACAGGGCATCAGATGATGGCACGCGAGATCCAGGAAAACATCGGTGTCTCCTTCTCCGCAGAGCCAATCAATCCGGGCTCCGGCGACATTGACGTCGTCTTCGTTGTGGACGCAACGGGCTCAATGACGGACGACATTGATGCCGTCCGTTCGAATGTCTCGGGTATCTTGACCAAACTCGCGTCCGTCACGGACAGCTACCGCGTTGCACTCGTCACATACAAGGACTTTAGCGATTCGGGGGGTGACCCCGGTGATTATCCGTCCCAGGTCAACCTCGACTTCACGACGGACGCGGATGCTCTGCGCTCTGCGCTCGGCAATCTTGAGGTGACCGGTGGAGGTGACTGGCCGGAAACCGTGTACTCCGGCGTCACCTCGGCGCTCAATCTCAGCTGGCGCTCTGGTGTGCGTAAGATCGCGATCGTCCTCGGTGATGCGCCGGCAAAAGAACCCGAGCCGCACACCGGCCATGACGCTCACTCGGTAGCTGTTCACGCGCTCGAAGTGGATCCCGTCGAGGTTTACGCCATCGACACGGGCTCTCTCACGTCCCCCTTCAGCAACGTCCAGGACCTTGTTGACGAAACCGGCGGTTCGACTTTCCTCCTCGATTCGAGCTCCGATATCCCCACGCTCATCACAGAAGCCATGACGACAGCTCTGAGTAAGCCCTTCGGGTGGCTTCAGGGTCCGATCATCGGGGAGGTTGGAGAAACACTCGAGTTCGACGCCCGTGGCTCCTACGCAATCGGGAGTGTTTTGACGAGCTATGAATGGGACTTCGACTCGGACGGCGTCATTGACGAAACGACGACGAGCGGTCTGGTCGAGCATGCCTTCGCTGCCCCCTTCACTGGCACGGCGAGCGTCACGGTGAAAGATGCCCTCGGCGCAATGAGCCGGGGCTCGGCTCCTATTTCGGTCACTATCCCGCCCGAGCCCGAGCCTGAGCCTGAGATTCCCGAGGACAAGCCCGGCGTCCTCGAACTCCTCGACGGAGCGCCCCTACCCACGCCCGGTGACGGCCCACAATCCGGCGTCCCCTCGGACCCGCAATCCGGCGTCCCCTCGGACCCGCAGTCGGGAGAGCCCGCGCCAACGCCGAGCGAGACGGTGACGACTCCGCCTGAGGCCCCGACCCCCACGAAGACGGGCACTATCGCTCGGACGGGCGCCACGAGTGATTCTGTCGGCACTCTTGCACTCGCCTTCGCTGCGCTCGGTGCACTCGCCATCGGATTCGTGCGAGTAAGTCGCCGGAGTTGAGGCGCGACGGGTGTCGGTGCGGGACAATGCCTACGTGACTTGCACCGACACCCACGAGTTCAGCCCCTTCGTCCGCTTCGAGCGCGAAGAATGGGATCGTCTCGTCGAAAGGACACCCCTTCCCCTCACGCAAGAAGACATTACGCGCATTGCCTCCCTCGGCGACCCGATCGATATGAGCGAAGTCGATGCGATCTACCGTCCACTCACAGCTCTCCTGCAGTTGTACGTTGATGGGCGCCGCCGCACAGCCAAGGAGCGCCGCGCCTTCCTGGGCGAGACCGGTGAGATTCATACGCCCTTCGTCATCGGTATTGCGGGCTCCGTCGCGGTTGGCAAATCCACGGTCGCCCGCCTCCTCCAACTCCTCTTGCAACGCTGGGCACACACCCCCAGGGTCGACCTCGTCACCACGGATGGTTTCCTCTACCCGAATAAGGTCCTCGACAAGAAGGGGATTCTCGCGCGCAAGGGATTCCCCGAGTCCTACGATCGAGCCGCCCTCATCGACTTCCTCGCGGCAGTGAAATCGGGGGCTCCCGAACTTGCGGTTCCCGTCTACAGCCACATCGTTTATGACATTGTCGAGGGCGAGAAGCTACGCATCCAACAGCCTGACATTCTCATCGTTGAAGGCCTGAACGTCCTCCAGCCTCCCCGCGTCGTGCCGGGCTGTGTGAGCGTGGCCGTCTCGGACTACTTCGACTTCTCCATCTACGTTGATGCTTCCGAGGAGAACATCGAGCAGTGGTACGTGGATCGTTTCCTCGAACTGCGCAAGACCGCGTTCTCGAAGGCGGATTCTTTCTTCAAGACCTACGCGAACCTGTCCAATGAAGAGGCCGAGGCGACGGCCCGGATGATCTGGGCGGCGATCAACCTGCCGAATCTTCGTGAAAACATTTCTGCGACGCGCAAGCGGGCGACAATGATCTTCAGGAAAGACTCCTCGCACCGCGTCGAGTCGCTTCTGCTGCGCAGGGATTGAGCGCAAGGCTTAAGCTCTGCGCCTGTACTGCGCACCCCTTCACAAGTGGAGGGGTGCACAAACCCGCCAAAATCACAACCAAGACCAGCCGCAACGAGCCCCTTCACCAAGACTCCGTTGGAACCACCACTAGAACCTAGCAGGGATGACGAGGCGGAGTATGCCTCCAAAGGCCGCCAGGCCATGCCCCTTTTCCCAAGTGGAGGGGATAACGGATTCTGGAGGGGTTATTGCCCCTCCACTTGCCGTCATTCCCTCCACTCAGGAATTAGGCCCGGCCAATATGCGCGCCAATCCCATCACTCAAGCAGCGGGACACTCACACCCCGCCCTTAGAACGCCAGCCTGTCCCCAAAGCACCAGCCTGTCTCTTAGAGGGCGAGATTGTCCTTCACGACCTCGGCGAGACGCCCAGCGACCTCATCGGCCTGCTCCTGGGTCGCGGCCTCAACCATGACTCGGACGAGGGGCTCAGTGCCGGAGGGACGCAGGAGGACCCTTCCGCTCTTACCGAGTTCAGCCTCAGCCTCCTCCACTGCTTTTTGCACAGCAGCGTTCGTACCTGCGCAGGCCTTGTCAACGCCCTTAACATTCACAAGAGTCTGGGGAAGGCGCTGAACAATGGAGGCGAGCTCCGCCAAGGACTTGCCTGTGCGCTTCATCCGCGCCGCGATACGCAGCGAAGTGAGGACCCCATCTCCAGTGGTCGCGTGGATCGTGTCAATGACATGGCCCGACTGTTCACCGCCAAGGGTGTAGCCGCCCTGAAGCATGCGCTCGAGGACGTAACGGTCACCGACGCCGGTCTGGACGATACGGATGCCGTGCTCCTTCATCGCCAAGAGCAACCCCAGGTTCGACATGACTGTAACGACCAGGGTGTCGGAACCGAGAGTGCCATCGGCTTTCATCCCCAGCGCGAGGAGGCCCATGATCTGATCGCCGTCAACGAGTTTTCCTTCAGCGTCGACCGCGAGGCAACGATCCGCATCACCGTCATAAGCGACGCCCATATCCGCATGAACGGCGACAACATACTTTTGGAGCTGCTCAGGATGGGTCGAGCCGCAGTACGCGTTGATGTTGAGACCGTCGGGTGAAGCGTTGATGACGATGACCTCAGCGCCCGCGGCTCGCAGCGCGGCCGGTCCGACGTGGCTCGCCGCTCCATTGGAGGCGTCAACGACGATCCGTAGTCCCGAAAGGTCGGTCCCAACCGAATCAACGAGGTGGTTGATGTAGTTCTGATCTGCGACAGTCTCGCCTTTGATGACGCGACCCACTGCAGCGCCCGTGGGGAGCTGTTCGACTTTGCCGAGGAGAGCCTCGATCTGATCTTCGAGTGCATCGTCGAGCTTGTAGCCCCCGCGGCCGAAGAACTTGATGCCGTTGTCCTGGAAAGGATTGTGGGATGCGGAGATGACGACGCCGAGGTCAATGTTTTGAGTGGCGGTGAGATGCGCAATCGCGGGGGTCGGGAGGACACCGACGCGAGTGACATCGACGCCCGAGGACGCGAGGCCCGCACTGATCGCGTGGTCGAGGAATTCGCCCGAGGCGCGGGTGTCGCGTCCGACAACGGCACGAGGACGACCTGTGCGTGAGAGCTGCGAGGCGGGGATGTCCTTCGTGAGGACTCGTGCGGCGGCCTGGCCAAGTTGGACTGCGAGCTCGGGGGTGAGGAGTTCATTCGCAAGTCCGCGTACTCCATCGGTTCCAAACATCCGTGTCACGATGAGGCTCCTTGGGCTACTGGAAGGAAAACGTGTACCTCCGTCAGTGTACTCATAGGGTTCTTGGCTCTTCGTGCGGCTCAGCGCGTCGCCTCAAAGCCGAAGGGTTATAGGACAAAATGTGTTGGTCGGGTCTAGTCCCAGTCGGTGCGGTAGGGGCTGTGGTGGTGGAGTTCATGCCAGGCGATGGCGTCTCCCCATTGGGGGATGATGCCGGCGGCGGGGTGGTCG
>NZ_JAEKIA010000019.1 GCF_016405145.1 Schaalia cardiffensis | reverse complement strand
CGTTCGCGTTCATCGGCGCTCGGCAGATCGGGCACTTGGGGCGCTTGTCAACACTCACCCGCTCATATAGGCCCCACCCCTATGGGGAACGCGACTTTACGCGGTCAGATCAACGAAAAGTCCGGGTCGATGCCACACTTCCTTGCCGGTATCCCGACAGTAGGGCCACCGGGAGCCCATAGCGCGCAAGAGGGGCCTGCTTGTTGGTATGCAATGGCGGCTCAACGGTCACCGAGGGTCAGAAGGGGCTTGCCAGTAGGCGGCGAGTCCGACACAGTCGCCGCTGTGCCGGTAAATGCACAACTGGCCCGGCGAATGCCGGGCCAGCCTGATCGAGCGGGCGACGGGAATCGAACCCGCCTCTGAAGCTTGGGAAGCTTCCATTCTACCGATGAACTACGCCCGCCAACTTCGCATCAGCGAAGCGACTCACCAAATCATAGCCGGACTCGCCGCGAGCGTCCACGTCAACACGGAGCCACAGGCCACAAGGAATACAAAAACCACGAACAGGAATACGAAGGGCCCCGAATCGCACAGCTCTCACCTCTCCACGAGCGGGGGCACAAACACGGTGGCGCATACAGGGGATCTGCGAAGCACTATCTCTTGAGGGCGTTCTCCAACACAGACGCCCCAGTCACAATGAACTCACAGTTCCCATGGGCTCCTCGAAGCTCGGATTCCTACGACCCACGCCCACAGACCACCCCCGCAAGACACACCCCAAACCCGCCCGCCCCACACCCACAGACCACTCCCACAAGACACACCCCAAACCGGCCCCACAGGACATCTTTCGGAGTGGCCCAACACGACACCCCTTTCGCCGCGAGCTCGACTCATTCACGCGCCTCATGCTCCTAGACTGAACGCGTGACTCCCGCTCCAGTCGTCGCCGCCGCGATCGTCGATTCCCTGGCCAATCCGCGCCATCTGCTGTGTGCCGCACGCGCCTACCCGCCTGAGCTCGCTGGGGGATTCGAACTGCCCGGCGGCAAAATCGACGAGGGCGAGAAGCCCCTGGACGCCCTCGCACGTGAAATTCATGAAGAACTCGGGACCAGGCTCAGCTTCGGACCTGAGGTTCTCACCCCCGAGGGCGAGTGGTGGCCGATCATGCAGGAGCGCCGTATGGGCGTGTGGATCGCCGAGGTCGAGCAGGGCGCTCCCGAACCGACCCCGAGGGGCTCACACTCCGAACTCCGCTGGGTGCCCCTTGACGAACTCGCACTCCTCGATTGGATCGGGAATGATTTGCTCATTGCGCTCGCCGTCGCCAATCGCTGCGCGAGAATGCGAAGGATCAACTGACAGCACGGCCCCGCCTCTCATCTTTTCCCGCCACTGCCTCCCCGACCCCCTCCTTTCCATGCCGTTCCCGTCCTCTTCTCGTCCGAGGCTCCCACTCGCCTCGCCAGATTCGACTTCACTAGGACCTGCTTCACCAGGGTCTGCTTCACCACCCATTTGACGACACAGCAGCCTGAAGTGTCAGAATGTCACTATGCCGAAAATCATCGGGGAAAGCCTCGCCGACCACCGCACATTGACGCGCAAGAAGCTCTTCGACGCTCTCGGACAGCTTCTCGCCGAGCAGCCCTTCGACACCATCACCATGTCGCAGATCGCCACTCGCGCCAAGGTCGGACGCACCGCCGTCTACAACCATTTCGAGGACAAAGAAGTCCTCCTCCTCGCGTACATGTCTGAAGCGACCAAGGAGTTCGCGAATATTCTCGCCAACGCCGTTGAGAATGAGCCCAACCCAATTGAGCAACTTCGCCTCTATGTGCGCACCCACCTCGAAATGACCAGCCGCTATCATCTGGCGGGCCGCATCCATTTGCGCGAACAGGTCTCAAGCCAAAACTCCGGTCACCTGCACGAACATGCGAATGTCATCGGCATGATGCTGCTGAGAATCCTCGGCGACGCGATGCGTCAAAGATTGATCCCAACGCAAGACGCCCACGGCTTGATCCGGTTGATCCAGGCATGCCTCGCGGGCCAGCATCTGCCAAGTTCCCAGCCTGAGCGCCGCACTCGAATCACCCAGATCGAAGCCTTCATTCTGCGCGCGGTCGGTTCACCGGCCTCAACGATCTCGAAGATCCCCTCCCCGATCAGAACTGGCGACAACCTCGAATCGGCTGAAGACCGCGAGACCTCATACATGCGCTGCCCTGTTGCGAATTGAAAGATCCGCACCGGCGACCCCCTCCAACCAGCAACACACCGATTCCCTAGCTCAATAACACGCAGCTCTGTCCGATCTGCACGATTCAACCACCCAAACGAGCACGCAGCCCAAACAAGGCTCCAGGCCAAACGAGGACGCAGCCCGAACGAGGACGCAGCTGAAACACAAAGAACTTCAGCCCTGTGAACGCCCCAGGAAAGCAGCGAGGACACAACTAAAGGGGACGCGGATCACAGGTCTTTCCTTGCTGTCGCGGAATACTCACGCATAGGGCATCGTTGGAATCAACGAAAGGGCGAGAGCCCGAATGCGCGACGCCACCGGCGCAGCGCTCACGACCTCGGGCCCAGCCCGACTGACCCCGGGCCCAGCCCGACAACCCAAGGAGACCGCATGGCCACCGTCGCTCTTACCGCCGACACCTTCGAAAAAACCATTTCTGACAACGGCATCGTCCTCGTTGACTTCTGGGCCTCCTGGTGCGGCCCCTGCCGTCAGTTCGCCCCCGTTTTCGAGGAATCCTCGAATAAGAACCCCGACATTGTTTTCGCCAAGGTCGACACCGATGCTGAGCAGGACCTCGCCCGCGCCGGCGCGATCACCTCGATCCCGACCCTCATGGCCTTCCGCGATGGCATCGCGATCTTCCGCCAGGCCGGCGCCCTGCCCGGCCCTGCCCTCGAGGACCTCATCTCGCAGATCCGCGAACTCGATATGGACGAGATCCGCAAGCAGATTGCCGAATCTGAGAAGTGATTTCCCGACGGCCGTAGGCCGTCCATGAGTAAGAGAGTAGGATAGGTCACAATTCCGCTCCTCGTCGCTCCAGCCGAACATGCGGCTTCACCCCGCCTCGGCCCCGACGAGTAGGACCCTTTGGCCGTGCCTCTTTCGACTCGGAAGGACCACCCGCATGGAGTATCTTGCGCTCACCGGGTGGTCCTTCTGCGTCCTCCTCCTCATCTTTCTCCTCCACGAACGCACCACTTCGAAACACTTGCGCCAGGAACTCGAGTCACTCCGACTCCGCGCCCTCGAAACCGCGAACGCACCCGCTGTCCTCGCCCACGAAATCCGAACCCCGCTCGCCCTCATTCGCGGAGCGGGGAACTTTTATCCGAGGGGATGGCCGGGGAACTCACAGACACTCAACGCCAGTTCCTCCACACGATGATGACGAACACTCAGCGCGTCATCGCACTGGCAGAATCCATGCTCACCGACCTCAAAACTGCATTCATCCGACCCGCTCGCCACAGAGCCCGTGGATATTCGCGAGGTCGTGGCCTCCACCGCCCGGGAAATGCGCCGGATCAGCGATACCCCGATTCGAGTGGACGCACCCGGCGGGGTCCTCATCGTCCCCGCGAACGCGCCAATGATCCGACAGCTCATCTGGAATCTGCTCAACAACTCACTGCGCCACACCTATTCCGAGGCGGTGATCGTCTCAGTCGCACCCGCCGAAGACGGTGGCGCACTCATCTCCATTGAAGACTCGGGGACAGGCATTCCCGAGGATGAGCAAGAAACAATCCTCGCCCCCTTCACCTCCGGTTCCGCACCGAACCCGGGGACGGGCATCGGTATGGCGGTCGCTAGCCGCATTGTGGAGGCCCACGGCGGAAGCCTCATGATCGACTCTGTCGAAGGACGAGGAACCGCGGTTCACATCCGCCTTCCGGGAGAACGATCATGACCCCGCGAGCGCTCGTCGTCGACGACGAACCCCAAATGCTGTCCATCGTGTCGTTCGCCTTGGAGATGCAGGGCTTCGAATGGCTGAGCGTTGCGAACACCGCACGCGCCTGGGAGCATTTGGCCTCCCACAGAGTCAATCTTCTGGTCCTCGACATCATGACGCCGACCGGTTCGGGCATTGACCTCGTCAAGCGAATTCGAGCCCGCGGAGACGATGTGCCGATCATTTTGCTGACCGCCCTCGGCGATGAAGAAGACAGGATCGCGGGCCTGGAGGCCGGGGCCGATGACTATGTGACGAAACCTTTCAGCCCCCGAGAGTTGGCGTTGCGCGCCCAGGCGATTGTCAGGCGCTCCGCGCCCGCAGCGCCTGAGCGAATACTGGACGCGGGCGAGCTGCATATCGACGTGGATCGGCGCGCCGCCTCATGGAAGGGTGAACCTATCACCTTGAGCCCGACCGAGTTGAAAGTCCTCGCGACCCTGGTGTCTCGTGTCGGCCAAGACGTCGCCTGGCGTGACCTGCTCAACGAGGCGTGGGAGACAACTGACGCAACGGGTGCCCACAACATGATCAAGACGACGATCTACCGCCTGCGCCGTCAGCTCGAGCGCGTGGGCATGGACCCGGGTGTTATCCAACCGGTGAGGGGGCGCGGTTATCGTCTCCTCATTGACGAGGGCGAGCAGCCCCTGCCCGAGTCTTGAGGATTCACACCCTTTTTCAGATTCACACGCCCTCGGTAACAGGACTGTTTCTTTTCGCCACCATTCCCCTCTCGGACTGTTACCCGCTGCGCGCCACCATCAGAGTGTCCCTTTTCGCGTTCAATCCTGAAGGAAACAACGATGTCTCCACAGCCTTCACGCCCCCTCGGGTTCCTCTCGGCGCCGCCCGCGGCGCCGGCGCTTCCCGCTGAGCGTGTCGCCCCGACCTACAAGACGTGGAGGACCAACGTCTTCCTGGGCATTTTCATCGGCTACGCGGGCTTCTACCTGATCCGCAACAACGTGACCCTGGTGTCGTCCATCCTCAAGGACCACGACATCATGAACACGGTCGGCATCGGTATCGTCGCCAACGCGGTCCTCTTCGCCTACGGGCTTTCAAAGTTCTTCATGGCGATGCTCTCGGATCGTGCGAACGCCCGCTACTTCATGCCGATCAGCATCGCCCTCTCGGCCGTCATGAACCTCCTCATCGCCTTCGTCCCCACCCTCTCCGCCACGGTTGGGATCTTCGCGGTCGTCATGTTCATTAACGGCTGGTTCCAAGGCATGGGCTGGCCTCCCTCAGGCCGTGTCCTCGTCCACTGGTTCTCCACCTCCGAGCGCGGTTGGCTCACCTCCATTTGGAACTGCGCCCACAACGTCGGCGGTGCTGGCGTCGGCCTGATCTCCGCATGGGCCCTCGGAACCTTCGCAACGAACGATGCCGACTGGACCCCCGCATTCTGGGCGCCCGCCCTCGTCGCCCTCGTCGTTGCCCTCATCGCTTTCCTCCTCATCCGCGACCGTCCCGAAGCAATGGGTCTGCCGCCGATCGAGAAGTTCCGCAATGACCCGGCCAAGGTGGAAATCAAGGGCGATGCGATGGGCTGGAAGGAAATGCTCTTCAAGCACGTCCTCACCAACCGCGTCGTCGTCCTGCTCGCCCTCACGAACGTTTTCGTCTACACCCTGCGCTACGGCGTCCTGTCCTGGATCCCGATCTACCTCACCGAGCAGGTCCACGGCGTCAACGTCAAGGAAGGCATCCTCGGTTTCGCGATCTACGAGGGCGCGGGCATCGTCGGCACGATCCTGTGCGGCTGGGTCTCCGACAAGGTCTTCAAGGGCTGGCGCTCGGGCGCGGACATCCTCTTCCTCGGTGGTGTCGGCGCGAGCGTGCTCATCTACTGGCTGATGCCGCTCAGCGCTCCGATCTGGATCTTCTACGTCCTCATCGCGATCATCGGCGGCCTGATCTACGGCCCGGTCATGCTGATCGGCCTTCAGGCGATCGACTTGTCGCCACGTAACGTCGCAGGCACCGCCGCAGGCTTCACCGGCCTCTTCGGCTACCTGCTCGGCGCGACCCTCGCCTCCTCCGGTGTCGGTGCCCTCATCCACTACTTCGGCTGGAACATCGCCTACGGCTTCCTCGTCGTCGTGGCCGTCGCCGCCGTCGTACTGATGTTCATCGTCGGCAAGGACGAACGTCGCCTCATGGAGGCCCGCCACGCCTCCGCACTCCAGGAAGGATGAGTTCTCCCGGGGCTGGGCTTCCTCTTGCCCGGAAGCCCAACCCCACTCTCAGAACACGAGGTACGAGCCCCCAAGGCTTAACCCGGCTCTCACAATCCCGCTAGCGCCGACGATCTGTACCTATCCGGATCGTCGGCGCTAGCGTGTATGAATGACGACGCTTCGCCCCCCGATCCTGCCCATCGCGGGGCTCGTGCTCGTCATCGCCGCTTTCACGTCCCTCCTTGCACTGCTCGCACCAAGTCGGGCAGATCTCCTCGTCGTCTGCTCGAACACGGCGAGCGTGTGCGACGCCCTCGCCGAACACTACAAGCAACACACTCGAACCAGCGTCGACGTCGTTCGAGTCCCCACATCCGAAGCACTCTCCCACCTCGCGGCGACCCACGGGGACTCCGAATTCGACGTATGGCTCGGCGGCCCCGCTGAAGCGCACGCCGAAGCCGAGCGCCTCGGACTGCTCCGCCCCATTGAAGGCATCGACGTTTCGGGCCTGCCCGAGCACTACTACTCCGCCTCCTGGTTCGGCTTCTACGGGGGGATCCTCTCGATCTGCGCAACCCCTCAAGCGAGTGAGCAGGTCACCTCCTAGAACTCGCTCGTACGTTCACACCTTCCCCTGATCGTCCCCCTGCCCCTCACTTCAGGGACCGCTGCGACGATGCTCGGAGTCCAGACAGGGCGCTTCGGCTCAGTCCCCGAATCGATTCCCTTCCTGCGCGCCCTCGACGCCCAAGTCGTCACCTATTCTGATTCGGGCACGGACCCCACTCACCTTGTCGCCATCGGCCGCGCTCAGGCGGGTATCACCTTCGACACCTACTGCGAAGAAGAACAAAGGCTCGGCGCCGAACTCGTGACCGTCTACCCGAGTGATGGCACAGGCTTCGAGGTCGGGGCTGTTTCCCTTCCCAAACGTGCCGAGGAGCGCAGGCAGGCGGAGGATTTCCTCGCATGGGTCGTCTCGGATGAGGGACAGGCGCTGGCCTCTTCGATCGCAGGCCAAGTCCCGATTTCGCAGCATCTGCCCGATAACCTGTCCCAGCGCCTCGTCGCACTCGACATTGCCGTGTACGGAGCAGATCCGCAAGTCGAGTCCCTCAAGCGCAGCCTTGAGATCGGAGCATGGCAGGCCCAGGTGTACGCGCCCAGGGGCTGCACCCCCGATGAGATTACCAACTCACCCGAGCCCGCGTGCGGAAGCGTTCCCGCACGCGATGCGAAGCTCACACGAATCGTATTGGGCCCGAGCATTGCCAGGACGGGACTCCTTTCCCTCGCAGCGGGAGGAATCGCGGTCCTCCTCGGGAGTTTCATCGCACTGGCTCTGCGCTTCGCCCCCAGGCGGAGCCTTATCTTCATGCCTTTCATCCTCCTGCCTGGCATGGTCCCTCCAGCGGTGAGTGCCGAGATGCTCATGCTCCTAGGGGCACCCACCTACTCGATCTGGACGCTCCTGGGAGCTGAGGCCCTCAATGCGACACCATTCCGCACTCATCATGGTCTTCGGACTGTCCTCCGTATCTCGTGAAGAGCTCCTCGCCGCTAAGGATCTCGGGGCTCGGGGAGCACGCATCGCCCGAAGGATCCTCGCTCCCGCTCTCGTGTCCACTGTGTTCCCCTCTTTCGCTGTCTCAAGCCTCATGGCCGCGTCCGATGTGTCAGCTTCGACTGTGAACGCGGGCCCCGAACCCTACCTCGCTCCTCTGGCACGTCATGCGCTCAACGCGAGCTCCGATCATTCCCTCGCCTTGAAGATCCTCGCCCTCTACCTCGCTGCCAGTGCTATCACGGCCCTCAGTCTGGCGCGTGCTCTGCGCTTGAAGAGAGCATCCACTTCCCCCTTCGCTCCGAGTTCGCACGCGCCCGAGCTCTTCGGACGCGCCTCACGCGCACTTGGAGCAGCCCTCGTCCTGGCAGGGCTCGCCGCCCTGGGGCTCATCGCCATTGTCATTTACAGACTTGTTGTGGCATTCCTTTCAGGCTCCCCCCAAACCCTCCTGTTCAATGCCGCCCGAGAATCCTTCCTCGTCCTCCTCCTTGTCGTCCCAATCGCCGCACTCATTGGCTTCATCACCGCACTATCGAACCTGCGACGCATGAAGGCGCTCAACACTGTGGCGCTCCTGGGCCTACTCGCCTCTCCCGCCGCAGGCGGCATCCTCGTCCACATCATTCACCGACGTCCCCTCGAGTTCCACGGCCACGTCCTCCTTCCCCCGCTCGTCGGCGGAGGCTCCCCTGCAGGGGGCCTCATTGCCGTTCTTATCGCGTATCTCCTGCTTGCCCTTCGGCCGCCCACTTCCTCATGGTTTTCGCGCTCTCAGGCACCCGCGATGTGCGTCGTGCCGCCGAGGATTCGGGGGCGAGCCGAACGCGCACCATCGTTCACGTCGTCATCCCAATGAGGCGAGGACGAATCCTCGCCGCCCTAGCTGCGCTCAGCGCAATCGTCATGTCAATGAGCGCTCCCGCCGTGTTCGTCGTGCCCGCAGGCTCAGCATTCCCCGCAGTCGCCCTCATGCCTTATGCAGCTCACGGTTCCACAGGGCACGTCCTCACCTTCGGGGTCCTCGGTGGAGCCTCCGCCCTCACGATGCTCGCCTTGGGTGCAGCTGCCCTTATCCCGACTCTCAGGAGACCACATGTCTGAGCTGACCCACGAGATGCCGACACCTCATGCTGAGCCTCTATTGGACGTGCATGGCCTCGCACTCCAGCGCGAAGCCCGCTTCCTTCACGATGTCTCCTTCAGCCTCGCACCCGGTGAGGTCCTTGCCGTCGTCGGACCTTCCGGCTGTGGAAAGTCCACTCTCCTGCTCGCCCTGGCGGGCTTCGAGGAGTGCAGCGGAGAGATCCGAGTCGAGGGGACTTCCCCTCAGGGAGTGGTTCCCCAACGACGCCCAAGCTCACTGGTGTTCCAATCACCCGCCCTCTTTGAACGCATGAGCGTGAGGGAGAACATCGCCTTCGGATTGCACGGCAAAGCGCTTGGTGCAAAGCACGCGTACGACCTCGTCGAGGCGGCGATGACGAGGATGGGGATCATCGCCCTCGCTGATCGCTATCCTGATGCCCTATCGGGGGGACAGGCGCAAAGGGTTGCCCTCGCCCGGGCCTTGGTGACAAGGCCGAAGGTGCTGCTCCTCGATGAGCCTCTCGCCCACGTCGGTGCTTCCCTCGCTGCAGCGATCCGTCAAACTCTCCTGCGTGAGGTCCGCAGGCTCAAAATCGCGGCCCTCTATGTCACGCACGATGTCGAGGAGGCGTGTCTTGTCGGCGATCGGCTCCTCATCATGGACGCTGGGCGGGTCCTCCAGATCGGTGCGCCGCGCGAGCTCTACGAGCGTCCGAACTCAGAAGCGGTCGCCCGTCTCATGGGCATTGCGAATGTTCTCGCATGCGAAGTCGAGGAGATCGTGAGCGAGCAAACTGCGCTCGTACGCTGCGGCTCGGCCTCCTTCCACGTGCCCGCACCACGTGTGAAGGAATGTGGGGGTGCAGACTCAGAGGACATAGCCTCGAGGGGTGCAGCCTCGGGGAGCGAGGACGAGACCTCAGGGGACGAGGTCGGGGACGCTGGCGGTATCGAGGATTCCGGGGACGCTGGCGGCGTCAAGGATTCCGGGGGCGACAATGTGGTGTTCGCAAAGCGAAGTCTCCTTTCCCTGGGCCCTGCACTTCTCGCAATGCCCGGTGAGGCGATCGAACTCTTGGCGGCCCCGCCCTCGGCGATCATTGGACGACACGCGCAGGTAATCGGGGCTTTCTTCGTGCGCGGCATCATGGTCTATGACCTCGAAACCGAGTTCGGCACCCTCGTCGCAAGGGACTCTTCAGTGCGAGAGCCTTTCACGCTCGGCGATCATGTCGAGTTCGAGTTCAGAGGAGGTTGGGTTATTCCCCGTGAGGGAACAACTCGGAGCCCTGAGCACTGAGCACTGAGCCCGGGACTGTGGCGTTCAGCCGAGCAGTTCCTTCGCCACCACCTCGGCGACCTGGATCGCATTGAGGGCCGCGCCCTTGCGCAGGTTGTCACCGCTCAAGACGAGCACAAGGCCCCTATTGCCCTCGACGGCCTGGTCTTGGCGGATACGGCCGCAGAGCACCTCGTCGCGTCCCGCCGCTTCAAGCGGTGTCGGCACCTCGACCAGGCGAACACCGGGGGCTGAAGCGAGAACCTCGCGGGCCTCATCCGCTGTGATCGCGCCGGAAAACTCGGCGTGGATCGTTAGGGTGTGCCCGGTGAAAACAGGGACGCGCACGCACGTCCCGGACACGCGCAGATCCGGAATGTGCAAGATTCGACGAGACTCGTTGCGCAGCTTCTGCTCCTCGTCGGTCTCCTCACTGCCGTCTTCGACGATTGAACCGGCAAGGGGGACGACGTCGAAAGCGATGGGGGCGACGTAGACCTCGGGCTCGGGCAGGGTGATCGCGCGCCCATCGAGGGCGAGGGCAGCGAGGTCCTGGCTGGCACCGGAGCGGGTTTGACTCACCAGTTCTTGCACGCCCTTGATGCCCGAACCGGAAACGGCCTGGTAGCTGGACACGAAAAGGCGCTCAAGGCCACCAGCCTTATCGACCAGCGGACGGAGCACAGGCATTGCGGCCATCGTCGTGCAATTCGGGTTCGCGATAATGCCCTTCGGGCGCTTCGCTGCGTCCTCGGGGTTGACTTCGGAGACGACGAGGGGAACCTCGGGGTCTTTACGCCAGGCGGATGAGTTGTCGACGACGACCGCGCCTTGAGCGGCGAACTTCGGAGCGTACTCGCGTGAGGCGCTCGCCCCGGCGGAGAAGACTGCAATGTCGATTCCGGAAAAGTCCGAGGTCGCGACGTCTTCGACCGTGATGTGTTGGCCCTTCCACTCCAAGGTGGTGCCCGAAGAGCGCGATGAGGAGAAGAATCGGATGGTCTCGACGGGGAAATCACGTTCGGCGAGAAGAGTTCGCATGACGCGGCCGACCTGTCCGGTGGCTCCGACGACGGCGACGTTCAATCCGCTCATGATTCTTTCCTTCTGTTAGGCGCATTCGCGCTGTCTTTTGGGACCCGGTTTTCCTTCATCTGCTGCACGCCGCGCGTGGAGAAAAAGGATTCAGTATGCGTTCAAGACTTGCGATCGGGTGGGGGTGGTGTCTTTCCAGGGCTGGCGGTTTTCCGGGGTGGGTAGGCTCTCAGGGCTGGTGGGCACTGAGGGGCGAGTCAGCGGCCGGTGCCGCCGTAGACAACTGCCTCCGTTTCACTCGAGTCGAGGCCGAAAGCCGAGTGCACGGCTTGGACGGCTCGATCGAGGTCGTCAAGCTTGGTGACAACGGAGATGCGAATCTCGGAAGTGGAGATCAGATCAATATTGATGCCCGCCGCTGACAGGGCGCTGAAGAGTCGGGCGGAAACTCCAGGGTTCGTTCGCATTCCCGTGCCGATGAGGGAGAGCTTGCCG
The DNA here is from genome assembly GCF_016405145.1 of Schaalia cardiffensis. Classification (GTDB taxonomy): domain Bacteria; phylum Actinomycetota; class Actinomycetes; order Actinomycetales; family Actinomycetaceae; genus Pauljensenia; species Pauljensenia cardiffensis. Next base: position 11,713 of record NZ_JAEKIA010000019.1, on the reverse strand, counting down.
ATATTCGGGTTGTATCGCAGCTCCTCAAATCCGATCTCGTCTTGAGCGGCTTCAAGTGCATCAAGGGTGGCCTTCGCATCACCCTCGGGAAGGGTGAAGGTGATATTCGCCCTCGTCGGATCAGAGACCGGCACATTCTGCACGATCATGTCAATGTTCGCCCCGACCTCAGCGCAGATGGAGAAGACTCGGGCCGCGACACCGGGGCTGTTCGGGAGGTTCGTGACGGTAATCTTGTCCTGAGAACGGTCGTGCGCGATACCGGAGACGATGGGCTGCTCCATGTGCTGCTCCTTGGGGTCGAGGAGGGCTGCCGAAGGGACGAGGCCCTTGAGCTCGGGGTTTGCAGGATGGTCCGAGATCCAGGTGCCGTTCTTCTCTGAGAAGGAGGAACGGACGTGGAGTGGAACGCCGTAGCGGCGTGCGAATTCAACAGCCCGAAGGTGCAAGATCTTCGCACCATGAGCGGCGAGCTCCAGGGTCTCTTCCTGCGTGATCGTGCGGAGGCGATGCGCCTTGGGAACGATGCGCGGGTCCGCGGAGAACAATCCGTCAACGTCGGTGTAGATCTCGCACACATCGGCACCGAGGGCGGCGGCCAGGGCGACGGCGGTCGTATCGGAGCCTCCGCGACCCAGGGTCGTGACATCCTCTCCTTCGGAGATGCCCTGGAAGCCTGCGACGATGGCGACCTGGCCTTCGCGGATGGTGCGGGCGATACGTTCGGGCACCATACCGATGATCTGGGCCCGACCGTAGTTCGAGTTCGTTTTAATGCCCGCCTGGGCACCGGTGTAGGCCTGAGCGTCGACGCCAAGTTCATTAACGGCCATTGACAAGAGCGCCATGGAGATTCGCTCTCCTGCAGACAAGAGAATGTCCATTTCACGCTCGGGAGCCTTGGAGGTGATCTGGGCTGCGGTGTCGAGGAGGTCGTCTGTGGTATCACCCATCGCTGAAACGACGACGACGACCTGATGGCCGGCGTCATGGGTCTCGACGACGCGACGCGCGACGCGTTTCATCGCTTCCACGTCGGCGACTGATGAGCCGCCGTACTTCTGCACGATCAGTGCCACGAGTCCCCATTTCTTCTGTGCGCCTTCACCATCTGCAGCGTCCACTGGCGTGAGCGCTCCAGGGGCACTCATGCTGCGAGCGCCGCGCCTCTTCATCCTAGGGAGGCCGTGGCCGAGAACGTTAAACGCCCGATATTCGGGCATCTGCGACATGTTTCTTCTATTTTCGCAGCTCTTCTTTCACTGCTCTTCGATCTGAAGTTCAGCGCAAACAGACCGCATCTCGCAATTTGAGATCAAAATGATCGAAATATGTTCACGAAGCGAACACTCCTGTCCGCCCGTCCCTCGTCCTCGTTAGCGTCGAAGGCAGATGACCGATCAGCCGACCGGCCATTCCCAACACGTGGAGGCCTCCTATGAAGCGCACGTCCCTCATCGCAGCAACCGCAGCCGCCGCCCTCGCCCTCGCGGGCTGCTCCGGCTCTGCCACTTCGACCGACGCGAACACCCCCGCTTCACCCGCCGGCGAGGCCTATTCAATCGGCATCACCCAGATCACAACCCACACCGCCCTCGACAGTGCCAGAGAAGGCTTTAAGAAAGCCTTCGAGGACGCGGGCATCCAGGTGAAGTACGACGAACAGAACGCTCAGGGCGACCAGGCGACCGCCACTTCGATTGCCTCGAAGTTCGCATCCTCCGACCTCGACCTCGTTCTCGCAATCGCGACCCCCTCCGCCCAGGCCGCCGCCCAGTCGATCACGAAGGTTCCGGTCCTCTTCACCGCAGTCACCGACCCCGTGTCCGCGCAACTCGTCAATTCCTTGGAAGCCCCCGGCTCGAATATCACCGGCACAACCGACATGAACCCGGTCGCCGACCAGATTTCCCTCGTCAAAGAGTTCGCACCCAAAGCGAAGACCCTCGGCATCATCTACTCCTCGGGCGAAGTCAACTCCGAAGTGCAGGTTGAACTTGCGAAGGAAGCTGCCGCGAAAGACGGTCTCCAGGTCGTCGAATCCGCAGTGACGAACTCCGCCGAAGTCCAGCAGGCCGCCCAAGATCTCGCCTCCAAAGTCGATGCGATCTACGTTCCGACCGATAACACCGTCGTCTCGGCCCTGGCCTCCGTCGTCCAAGCGGCCGAGGACGCGAAGATCCCCCTCATCGCCGGAGAAGCCAACTCGGTCGCGCAAGGGGCCCTCGCAACCTACGGAATCGACTACTCGAAGCTCGGATACCAAACCGGTGAAATGGCGATCAGGATCCTCAAGGAAGGAGCTGAGCCCGCAAGCCTCCCCGTCGAAGCGCAAAAGGACTACGAACTCACGGTCAACACGACGACTCTGAAGGCCCTCGGCCTGGAACTCCCCGCGTCCCTGAAGGACAGGGCGGTCACCATCGAGTGATTGGAGAGTCTATCGAGCTCCTCACTTCGCGCCCGTGATGGCTATGGCTCGAGCCTGCGATGGCTCGGATCCGTGATGAGTCGGATCCGGTGATGGCTCGGACATGTGACGACTCCTTGGACCCGTGGCGGCTCGCGTCGGTGATGACGTCATCGTCTGGCTCGCGCCCGGTGATGACACCTTCCTCCGACTCGCACATCCCCTCCGGGGGCATGCAGCGCACCGGGGACACGCAGCGCGTCGGAACAGAACAAGAAACACACCGGATACGAGCACGGCACCGAACCTGCGAACGCCAGCCCCGAGCCTTGCCGCTCCCACCCGGAGGCACGAACCACCCCGAAGCTCGTCCATCCCCGTCCCAGAGGTCTGCATCCCCAATCCGGGCCTCGCCGATCCGAACCTCCCTGCTTTCACCCGGAGGCACGAACCACCCCGAAGCTCGCCCATCCCCGCTCCAGAGGTCTGCCTCCCCGATCCGAACCTCCCTGCTCCCACCCCCTGAACCTCACTGCTCCCACCCCGGGCGCACACATCCCCAGCCACAACACAAGCACACCCACCCAAAAGGAAACACTGTGCTCACAGCTCTCGACCTCGGCCTGATTTACGGCCTCATGGCACTCGGCGTGTACCTCACCTTCCGAGTCCTCGACATCGCCGACCTCACCGTCGACTCATCCTTCACGACCGGCGCGGCGGTCGCAGCCGTGATGATCACCGCCGGGCAGAACCCCTGGCTCGCCACCCTCGGTGGCTTCCTCGCGGGCTGTGTGGCGGGAACGGTCACCGGCGTCCTCCACGTGAACGCGGGCATCCACCCCCTACTCGCCGGCATCCTCACCCAGATCGGCCTGGGGATGCGTTCCACGGGAGACAACGAAGGCATGGCCCGCGCCCAGGGAGTATCGACTGGAACGATGAAGATCATCGGCCTCGCCCTCTCGAATGGCCTGGTCGCGAGCTCCGGGGCGATCATCGCCCAATACCAGGGCTACGCGGATATCTCGATGGGCATCGGCTTGATCGTCGCGGGCCTCGCCTCGGTCATCATCGGCACTGCCCTCATCGGCTCGCAGGGGGTGTGGGTCACCTCCCTCTTCGTCGTCATCGGGTCGATCGTGTACCGCGTCATCATCCAACTCGCGCTCGGCGTCGAGTTCCTTGAGGCGAACGACATGAAACTCATCTCCGCGATCATCGTCTTCGCAGCCCTCATGATTCCCCGGATCGGCGTCTTCTCGAAGATCCGCGAGCGCCGACGCAACCGCAGCCTCGTCCCAGAGCCGGATATCACGCACACGCCCGAAGAACGCGACAACGAAAAGGTGGTGTTCTGATGCTGGACATCGAGGCCGTAACGAAAACCTTCTTCCGCAGGACCGTCAATGAACGAGTCGCTTTGAGCGACATCTCCTTGCACCTCGACCCCGGGGACTTCGTCACGATCATCGGCTCGAATGGCGCAGGAAAGTCGACGCTGCTCAACATTGTGTCCGGCCGTTATCAGGCCGATGTCGGACGCGTGACGATCGGGGGCGAGGACGTGACGAAACTGCCCGACTACAAGGTCGCGAAATACGTGTCCAGGGTCTTCCAGGACCCGATGGCAGGCACCGCCCCACATCTGTCGATCGAGGAGAACCTCGCGCTCGCATGGTCACGAGGCAGGGGGCGCACACTCGGGCCCGCACTCACCCAGAAGAAGCGTCAGATGTTCCGCGATGTCCTCGCACCCCTCGAGCAGGGCTTGGAGAACCGACTGCACGCGAAGGTCGGTCTGCTCTCAGGCGGTCAGCGTCAGGCTCTTTCCCTCACGATGGCGACTTTTTCGAAACCGAAGGTGCTGCTCCTCGACGAACACACCGCAGCCCTTGATCCGAAGCGTGCCGCACTCATCACGCAGATCACCCGCGAGGCCGTTGAGCGCCAGCACCTCACCACCCTCATGGTCACGCACAATATGGAACAGGCCCTGTCCATGGGTAACCGGCTCATCATGATGCACGAGGGGCGGATCATCTTCGAGTTGGCCGGCGAGGAGAAGAAGAGGGCGACGGTCACTTCTCTGCTCGCTGAGTTCGACAAGCTCCGTGGGAAGGAGGAGCAGGGTCTGTCGGACAGGATGCTGCTCGCCTGAGCCCCTGTGCTCGCCTCAGCCCCTGTGCTCGCCTTGTTGCCCGGGGTGAGGACCCCCTTCGATGCGTGTACTCGCATTGACACAAAACGCACACCATCTTCACGAGGTGCAGAACCTGGGAACGGGATTTTACAAGGGGTACGCGCGGGGGTACGCGTAGAACGGGGCACGACCACGGGTTCTTGCAAGAGGCGCGCGCAGAACGAGGCACGAGCGCGGGTTCTTGCAAGAGGCGAGCGGCGTGCGGGGTCTGAATCCAGCTCATTTCACGAGGTGCGGGGCTGGGCGTTGTGCGAGACAACTCGGGGGACGCGAGAGCGGAGCCTTATGCGAGGAGGTGCAGGGGAGCTTCGAGGCTCGCGGGCCGACTACGACCCTGGCAGGCTTGTGCACGCACAAGTCTCTTCTCCCCCGCACTCGTTCGTTTTCTAGGGGCAGGGCCACAAATGCCCACGGGGCCACGTAGGGTAATCCAGTGACCACTGCACTGTATCGCCGCTACCGTCCTGACACCTTCGCCGATGTCATCGGCCAGGATCACGTGACCGGGCCGCTTCGTGCTGCTCTGCGCGCGAATAAGGTGACACACGCCTATCTCTTCTCCGGGCCTCGAGGCTGTGGGAAAACGACCTCGGCCCGCATCCTTGCGCGTTGTTTGAACTGCGCGAAGGGCCCGACGGACACTCCTTGTGGTTCTTGCGATTCCTGCCGTGAGTTGGCAACAGGTGGCGCGGGCTCACTCGACGTGGTCGAGATCGACGCGGCCTCGCATGGCGGTGTCGATGATGCCCGTGAGCTGCGCGAGAAAGCGACTTTCGCTCCGGTGCGCGATAAGTACAAGATCTTCATCATCGATGAGGCCCATATGGTGACGAACCAGGGCTTCAATGCTTTGCTCAAGCTGGTGGAAGAACCTCCCGAGCACGTGAAATTCGTCTTCGCGACGACCGAACCCGAGCGAGTGATCGGCACGATCCGTTCACGCACCCACCACTACCCCTTCCGTTTGGTCCCTCCGGATGTTCTGGGCCCCTACCTGCACAAACTCGCCCAGGAAGAGCATGTGCACATCGCTCAGGGCGTTCTACCGATGGTGATGCGCAGCGGCGGAGGCTCCGTTCGCGACACTCTTTCCGTGTTAGACCAGCTCATGGCGGGTTCTATCGACAATGAGCTCTCCTATGAGACCGCTGTCGCTCTCCTCGGCTACACGGACACCGCCCTTTTGGACGACTCTATTGACGCCCTCGCCAGCGGGAATGGGGCCGACGCATATCGCGTGATCGAAAGAATGGTCGAGTCCGGTCATGATCCACGCCGTTTCGTCGAGGACCTCCTGCAGAGGCTGCGCGATCTTCTCATCATTGCGATCGCAGGGGAGAAGGCCGGAGACGTGCTCTCGGATGTGCCCGCAGACCAGTTCGAGCGCATGTGCCGCCAGGGGGCGAATTGGGGGGCGCATGGCCTGTCTCGGGCCGCCGATCTCGCCGATGAGGCATTGCGCCAAATGGTTGGCGCAACCTCACCGAGACTCCAACTCGAACTCCTCATCGGCCGTATCCTCCTTCCCCCGGCGCCTCCGAGCGCCCAGCCGCTCGAAGGCGCCGCCGATTTGGCCCCTTCAGCTGATGGGTCTCAAGAGGAGGCGCCTCAGGGGCGCTTCGGAGCTCGTGAAGCCCGGGAGGCACTGGAACGCTCACGGCGCAGTCGCGCAAGTGAGCGAGTCGGAATGAGTGAGCGCAGTGCTGCTGGTGAACCTCATGCTGTTCGCGAGCGCGAAGGCGCGGCTCAGCACGGAAACGCTGCCGCCCCTGGCAGACCAAACCCAGAGAGTGGACGTACCGCTCCAGCAAGCAGTCCCGCCGCTGCAACACACTGGCCGGAGGCAGCTGTCCCCGGCACAAGCGCTGTTCCCGGCGCACCTGGCACTCCCGACGCAAGCAGGGGCCCCGGCGCGCATGAGATTACTGGCGCAAGCGCTATTGCCGACGCGCCCGATGGTCCTTCCTGGCTTCCTGCGAACGAGTCTCCCTCGGATAGCGCAAATTGCGACTGGCCCGAGGTCGCAGCCCCCGCCAGCGATGCTCAGACTCATACTCACAACCCGAACGAAACCACGGCTCACCCGTCCCGTGCTCGCTCCGCTCAAGAGCCCGAGCAGTCGGCACCCGCCCCTCAAAGGCCCGAACACCCGGCACCCGCCCCTCAAAGGCCCGAGCAGCTGGCACCCGCACCGCAAACCCAGGGCCCTAATACCGCGACCCCCACCGGCTTCGATCAAGAGAACACCCCCTCGCAAGCAAGCGCACCCCTTGAGGTAGCGCCGGGAACGACTCCTGCTTACAGCGACCAGGGGGCGGACACGATCCGCGAACGCTGGGATGAGGTTCTCTCCCGCCTCGGGTCCATCAGCAGATTCGTGGGAACCCTTGTCTCCGAGAACGCTCAGCTTGGTCCCGTGCACGGCTCCGAGCTCGTTCTGCTCTTCCAACATGCGGGCTTCGTCTCGCAGTTCTCTCGCGAGGATCGCGTAACGGCTCTTTCGGACGCCATTTTTGAGGTTACTGGGATGCGTGTGACGGTACGCGCCCAAACCTGGCAAGCCGGCACTGAGCCCGCAATCGCCACATCCTCCACACATGCTTCCACTGCCCCTTCCTCACCCACTTCCGATCACGCCGCTCAAAGAGACGCTTTTGAGCGAGCATCCCAGGACCAGACCTCTGCGCGCGGAACTCAGGAACAGACTTCTGCGCCTGCACCCCAGGGACAGAGCGGCTGGGTTTCGGAGCCGCCCCCTTTTGAGCCTGATGAGGCTCCCGTCGCTGAAGGTGATCGGACCCCCACCGCCCCCTATCCCCTTGATGCCGGAGAAGACTCACCCCAAGACGACACCACTAAGCGCCTTCATAGCCCCGCCCCCGAATCCGTCCCGGAACCTGCCGAGTCTGGCTTTGCACCCCCCTGCGACGCTGAGACGAGGGATCCTTTGACTGCGGCTCCTCAACCCGTCTCTCCCGATCCTGCTCAGATCAGCGCTTCTTTCGCAGAGCCCCCTGCCTCGGACTCTCCTGCTGTGGAATCCGCCGTCTCAAGCTCCCCCATCTCGGAGCCTTCCGCTGCGAGCTCCCCAGTTTCGGATTCCCCCGCCTCGGGGCCTTCCAGCTCGGCCTCTCCTGCCTCGACGCACCATTCCCCCGCGGCCACGCCTGCGGCCTCTAAGGCTCACGTCGGCTACACGAATGGCCCGAAGCGGAGAGCCATCTCGGTCTTCACCTACGATGAGCCCGCCCCGGACAACACTCCGACCGCCTTCGATTCCGCTTCGGCCGCCTTTGATTCCGCTTCGACGCCCTCACCTGAGGAACAGTCCCAGGAACACGCATCAACGCCAGATTCCCCAGCAGCCTCATATTCCGCGCCCATGACGGAATCTGAAGCGGATGCCTGGGGCCCTGTTGCTGTGCCTGGTGGCAGCACAACTCAAGACGATTCGGGGTGGACCCCAGACACCTCAGCACCCTGGAGCCCCGATCCTGCCACACCCTGGGGCTCCGAACCGTCCGCCCCCGGTGCCCCCGGGGCCCCCGACGCCCCCGGATCCAGGCCCCCCGAATCCTCCGTTCCCGGGGCCCCCGGACCCTCGACTCCCGAACCTTCTACACCCTGGACCCCCGACGCCCCCGAACCCTCCACTTCGTGGGAGCTCAATGAGGAAGCTGCATCTACCTGGGCTCCCGGACCTTCGACACCCTGGGAGCCGCACTCTTCCCCCGCAGAAGCTTCCATGTCCGGATGGAGCGAATCCCACACCACACCCACCGGCGTTTCCTTCGACGACTCCCCCTCGACCTCGACAGACTTCCCCTCGACCTCGATAAGCGGCTTTGACAACACCTCAGGTCCCCGCCCATCCGAAGCATCGCCGCAAGCCCCGACCTCGTCACCCGCGTTCGACGATTCACCCTCACTGGATGATGAGGACGTGGAAGTGAGCACGCATTTCGGTGTGCCCGCAGTCCTCGATATTCTCGGGGGTACAGTCATCGAGGAGATCTACGACGAGGGGAGCCGCTGAGCCGTGTACGAAGGAGCTCTTCAAGATCTCATCGACGAGTTCGGACGCCTACCCGGCATCGGCCCGAAGTCCGCGCAGCGCATGGCGATGCACGTTCTCGATTCTGAACCGGACGAAGTCGCTCGACTCGTCGACGCGATCCAAGCGGTTCGCAAACGCGTGCACCACTGTGAGATCTGCGGAAACCTCACCGAGGAAGAAGCCTGCTCAATCTGCCGAGACTCCCGGCGTGATCCGACAACGCTGTGCGTCGTCCAAGAACCGAAAGACATCCAGGCGATCGAAGGCTCACGAGTATTCCACGGGCGCTACCACGTGCTCGGCGGAGTCATCGACCCGATTCACGGCATCGGCCCCGATCAGCTCCGCATCCGTCAGCTCCTCACCCGCCTGCAGGACGATCGCATCACCGAAGTCATCATTGCGACCAACCCGAACGTCGAGGGCGAAGCCACCGCAGCATACTTGGCGCGTACTCTCGCCACGATCGGCATTACGACCTCGAGACTCGCGATGGGCCTACCCATGGGCGGAGACTTGGAGTACGCCGACTCGATCACCCTGGGGCGCGCCCTCGAAGGACGTCGCTCCATGGCCTAGGAGCGTCACAAACACAGCTTGTGTCGATATCCCCGCCTGTAGCCCTCAGGCCCGCTGGAAGCCGCACAGCCGGTAGCCCTCACTCTGTGGAAGCCGCACAACCGCTATTCTCCACATCCCCTTCAGGGCAAGCCAGCGGGTATCCTTCAGCACCTGTGGAGGCCAGTCACAAGGAGCTCACCACAAGCGACGCCACCGCGCCTCCTCGCGAAGCGAGCCCTGAGCCTCATTAGTGCGGCACACAGGCCGCGTAGAATCCTCCCGCCCCCAATAGCCCCAGTAACACGCCCGAGAATGCCATGCATTCTCGCGGTGCCCCTGTTCAACCACCCCAATTGCCATTTCGACGCGGCTTGAGGGTGACCGGCAGCATCGAAATCATGTTGAGGGGCGTCTAAACGGGAACTGAAAGGTGCTCAGCCACCCCAATTGCCCTTTCGGCAAGACTTGGGGCGCTCGCTAGCACCGAAATCATGTTTGGGGTCCTTCGAAGGGGTCTCGAGCGGCATTCCACTACCCCAATTGTGCTTTCGGCAAGGCTTAGGGGTGACTGGCAACACCGAAATCATGTTGAGGGGCATCCAAACGAGAATTGAAAGGCGCTCAGCCACCCCAATTGCCCTTTCGGCAGGACTTGGGGCGCTCGCTAGCACCGAAATCATGTTTGGGGTCCTTTGAGAGGGGTCTTCAGTAGTTTTGGGGTGCTGTCCTATCGGAAACCTGGACACCTCCTTGCCAGCGGGTAAGCCACTCCCCTCCTAAAACCCAAGCGGGGTTACCGACACGCCTGAGGGTGCTGCACAGTCTGACCCGGATCCCGGTATCCCCTCATCGCCCCAAGGCTCAAGTCATCGCCCCAAGGCCCAAGTCAACTACCCAAGGCCCGAATCAACTGCCCAAGGCTCAAGTCATCGCCCCAAGGCCCGAACCAACTACCCAGGGCCCGAATCAACTGCCCAAGGCTCAAGTCATCGGGTTAAAGGACAAAAAGAGTTGGTGAAGGGTTAGTCCCAGTTGTTTCGGTGGGGGCTTGTGTGGTGGAGGTCGTGCCAGGCGATGGCGTCGCCCCATCTGGGGATGACACCGGCTGCGGGGCGTGTGCGCGAGGCGTGTTCCCATTGGGCTTCAATCTGGGTGTCTGTGGGCATGATTTTGAGGATCTGGGCTGGTGGGAGCGGGTTTTCGGTGTGCATGTAGCACCACCAGAAGATCGCTTTGATCCGGCGGGTCAGCCGCATTCCCCGGTGGTCCCGCAACAGTTGACGCAAGGGCGCGTTGGTCGCGCCTTCGATCTGGTTGTTCATCGCCGGCAACGCCCCCTCAAACTGGGGGTCGGTGTAGGTGAACAACACCTCGGCTCCGATGAGCCGGTTCACACTGTTGCGGGCCCGCACGAGTCGTTCGTGCGTGTATTCCCACCCGCCATCGTCCCTCTTGGTCTTCTGCGCGAGGAAGCCCTCCCAGCGCTTGCACCAGTCCAAGTAGGTGTCTATCCATGAGGCCCCTTGCTCTCGGTCTTTCACGTGCAAGAGCTGCTTGCCCAAGCCGTACAGTTCCTTGGAGGCTGCAAGCTTGGGGCGAATGGTGGTGGCTTGTTTGATGGTCCCGAACGCGTGGAAGGTGCACCGCTGGACCCGCGTGTTCGGCCAGGCTTTCTTGCGGGCTTTTTCGAAGCCACTGCCCCCATCCGTCACCACCACGTCTGGTGGGGCGATCCGGTTCATGAGCGCTTCCCAGGCGCGCGAGTTCTCGCTGCGTGCCACATACCAGCCCAAGATGAAATCCCGGGACTGAGCAATCAAGACGACCGCTTTGCGGCCCAGGTGGATCCCGTCAACGAACACGACCTCATGCACCTCATCCACCACCGGGGCGAGGGGCCAGATCTCCCACAGGCTCTGGCATCGCCTGCGAAACGACCTGCCCCCACCTGGCATATCCGCCTGCCGATTACCGCTGAGCAGCCAGGCAAGAAACTCACCCAGATGCTTGGCCGAGGTATCAATCCGCTGCACGCCAGTTGAGTGGCACGAGGTGCAATGCCACCTCTGCTTGCCCGATTTCGACAGTCCGTACCGGATCAGCTTCCTGCCACAGGAATCGCATTTCGGGATGTTCATTCACCGAATCTGCCAGTACCAACTTTGACGCCCACTCTCCCGCACCACAAAGCCGAAAAGTCGACGTTTCACCAACACATTTTGTCCACCCTCAAAGTTGGCCCCCAACAACTTTGAACCAGACTTTCTCGCACCACAAAGCCGAAAAGTCGACGTTTCACCAACACATTTTGTCCACCCTCAAAGTTGGGGATACCGGCAAGGAAGTGTGGCATCGACCCGGACTTTTCGTTGATCTGACCGCGTAAAGTCGCGTTCCCCATAGGGGTGGGGCCTATATGAGCGGGTGAGTGTTGACAAGCGCCCCAAGTGCCCGATCTGCCGAGCGCCGATGAACGCGAACG
>NZ_JAEKIA010000018.1 GCF_016405145.1 Schaalia cardiffensis | reverse complement strand
CGTTCGCGTTCATCGGCGCTCGGCAGATCGGGCACTTGGGGCGCTTGTCAACACTCACCCGCTCATATAGGCCCCACCCCTATGGGGAACGCGACTTTACGCGGTCAGATCAACGAAAAGTCCGGGTTGATGCCACACTTCCTTGCCGGTATCCCGAGAAGTGTGCAGATCCCCGCGTCTCTCGTCGATATCGGGACTTCTCCCCCTGTGAGGGGGCGGGGAGAAGTGTTCCCGTCGCGTTACACAGCATCGGAGTTTGCTTTCTCCCCCAGAGGAGCGGAGGAGAAGTCGCTGGGATGAGCGTCCAGAACATCATGAGCGCCTCCTTCCCCCTGGGCGCTGGAGGGAAATAGACACCCGAGGACTGTGATGAGCTCCCGCGAGCCCCAGTCCCCGGAGGCTGGGGGTTGGGGGACCGTTCTGCAGACGCTGGTGGGGGGGGGTCCTCCCAGTCCCTGGAGGGTAGGGGCTGGGACGGCAAGCTCCATCACGACAGCCCCCAAGCCTCAATTCCCGCTGGGGGCGGGTTTGGAGTGGTCGAGGAGATAGGGGGTGAGCCACTTCGTGCCTCCAGTTCACGAGCGCGGGGTTGGAGTAGGTGAATTAGCGGCTTTGAGGTGCCGGAACCACCGCCTAGGAGCCTCTTTCCTATGTCAGCGATCCACAAGTCGAACCTGATAGCCCGGAGTGGAGAAGAAACCCCAGGTCGAGGTCGGAAATCTGCCTGTTATGCGTGGCCTGTGTCCGACTTGTGGGCGTGCCTGAGCCTGCGGGGCCTGCTGTATGGGGGTTGTGTCCGACTTGTGGGCATCTCTGAGCCTGCGATGCCGTGTGCTCCACCACAAATCGTTAGCGGTAACGATTGGGTAACGAGGTGCCGTCCTCGATTTTGTTGATGCTTCCAAGTGTCGTACGCTTGCCCTACACCAATGAAGGTGATTGTCGTAACCCGTTTCGTTAGCGTTAACGAGTTGTGGCTTACAAAACTCCGGACACATTGCCGTGGCCGGTACCCGAGGGGTGAAAAGTGACGAACTTGCTTGAGTTGAAGGGGATCTCCAAGACCTTCCCCGGTGTGAAGGCGTTGTCCGATGTGGACCTCGACCTTCGTGCCGGCGAGATCCTGGGACTCTGCGGTGAGAATGGCGCCGGTAAATCGACGCTCATGAAGGTACTCACCGGTATTCACAAGGCAGATCCGGGAGGTGAGATCTGGCTGCAGGGTGAGAAGGTGAATCTCAAAGGGCCGAACCATGCGCGTGAGCTCGGGCTGAGCATCATCCATCAGGAGCTCAATATCATCCCCGACCTCACGGTCGCTCAGAACCTTTATATCGGTCGCGCAGGCTCCCACCAGGGTGGCTATATCAACGACCGTAAGATGGTAAGGGATGCCAAGGCCCTTTTCGAGCGCCTGAACATGGATCTCAACCCGAACGACGTGTGCCGTGACCTCACCGTTGCTCGCCTGCAGATGCTTGAGATCGCCCGAGCCCTCTCCTACGAGGAAACGAAGATCCTCGTCATGGACGAGCCTACTGCGCCGCTCACGACCACCGAGACGGAGTCCCTCTTCGAACTCGTTCGTAACTTCATCACCCCCGAAACCGGCCTCATCTTCATCACCCACCGCATGCCCGAGCTTAAGGAACTCACCAACCGCATTTCCGTGCTCCGCGACGGCCAATACGTGGGAACTGTCGAAACCGAAACGACCCCCTTGTCCGAGGTCATTCGCCTCATGGTCGGGCGCGAGGTCCCCGCCGACGCTCGTCCCACAACCCGCCCCCTCTCCGATGAAGCAGTCCTCAAAGTCGAGCACCTTTCCACGAAAAAAGCCGTCCACGACATCTCCTTCGAAGTGAAGAAGGGCGAGATCTTCGGCTTTGCCGGCCTCGTCGGCGCAGGCCGCACCGAGGTTGCCCGTGCTTTGTCGGGAGCCGATCCTCATACCGAAGGCGAGATCACCATCAACGGTAAGATAGTCTCGATCCGCAACGCCGCAGACGGTGTGAAGTACGGCATTGGCTATCTCTCCGAAGACCGCAAGCAATACGGCCTCCTCCTCGACAAATCGATCGCCTTCAACACCGCGCTCGCCGCGATGGACCGCTTTACAACGGGCGGCATCATCAACGGCAGGAAGATCACCAAGGTTGCTCGAGACTACGTCGAAAAGCTGCGCACCCGCACCCCGAGCGTCGAAGCCGAACTCCGCTCCCTCTCCGGCGGCAACCAACAGAAGGTCGTCATCGCGAAGTGGCTCGTGCGCGACTCGGACATTTTGATCTTCGATGAACCGACTCGAGGCATCGATGTCGGCGCTAAGGATGAGATCTACACCCTCCTTGAGGAACTCGCCAGGCAAGGCAAAGCGATCATCGTGATTTCATCCGAATTGCCAGAGGTTCTGCGCCTCGCGAATCGAGTTGCAGTCATGGCCCACGGGCGCATCATTGGCACCCTCGACAATGAGGTCGCCACCCAGGAAAACATCATGGAACTGGCCACCGTCGGTCAGGAAGAAGCGAATGGAGTAGTCGCGTGACCACCGCTACCGTCAAGGCGCAGCAGCCCACCAACCCGGTGGCCGCCTTCATCAAGTCCAACATGCAGCTCGTGATGGTCTTCATTGCATTGGTGATCATCTATGCGTACTTCATGTTCGCAGCCCCGAACTTCGCTCAGGCGAAGATCTTCACCGACATCCTCTTGCAGGCCGCATACATCGGTGTCATGGCGCTGGGTGCGACCTTCGTCATCGCAACTGCTGGTATTGATCTGTCCGTTGGCACCGGCATGACTCTCGTCGCAGTCATGGCGGGCGTCTTCTTGTCAGCCGATTGGATGAACCTCCCCCTGGGAGTCGGCCTGATCCTCGTTCTCCTCTTCGGCGCCTTCGTCGGCCTCATCAACGGTGTGAACATCTCGATCCTCGGCCTGCCTCCCTTCATCGCCACACTCGCGATGATGATGGTCGCCCGCGGCCTCGCGCTCATCATCTCCGACAAGTCCACGATCTCGATCGCGAATAAGGATTACATCGCCCTGTCGACCGGCAGCCTTTTCCCGACCGTCTGGGGCGCTACCTTGACGAATGCCGCACTGATCTTCGTCCTGCTTACCATCCTCGCCGCCTTCCTCCTGTCAAAGACGCTCCTGGGCCGCTACGCCCTCGCAATTGGCTCCAATGAGGAAGCGACGCGCCTCTCGGGCGTGAACGTGCGCCTGTGGAAGGTCATCATCTACGTTGTCGCCGGTGTCTTCATGGCGATCGGCGCGATCCTCTACTCCGCGCGCTTCGGATTCGTCCAGCCCGCTGAAGGCGTTGGCTTCGAACTCAACGTCATCGCAGCAACCGTCATCGGCGGCACCTCGCTCTCCGGCGGTCGCGCCTCAATCCCCGGTGCCCTCCTCGGTGCGCTCATCATGGAGACCCTGAAGAAGGGCCTGACGATGATGGGCGTCGCCTCCGAATGGCAGCTGGTTGTCACCGGTGTCGTCGTTCTCCTCGCAGTCTTCATCGACAACATCCGTCGAGCCCGCGAAAACGCCGCCTGATCCTCGAGATCTTTCCCAAGGGACATCGTCGTCCACACAACAACGGACATCGCCGTCCACACAACACAGGGCAGACAAAGGTCTGACCGCCCCCATGAAAGGAATACACATGCGCCCCATCGGACGTATCGTCGCCGTCGCCGCCGCCGGTTCCATGGCCTTCGGCCTCGCCGCCTGCTCGACCTCCACCGACTCGGCCGCCAGCGACACCGCCGCCGCAGACAAGAGTGGTACTTCTGAGACTGTCACGGAATCGACTGAGGTGCCCAAGGGCGATGGCTCCAAGACCATCTACCTCGTCTCCAAGGGCTTCCAGCACCGCTTCTGGCAGGCAGTGAAGGAAGGTGCCGAACAGGCCGGTGCCGAGTTCAACTACAAGATTCAGTTCGTCGGCCCCGACGATGAGACGAAGGTGACCCAGCAGCTCGACCAGCTCCAGGCTGCCCTCGACACGAACCCGGCAGCCATTGGCCTTGCGGCCCTCGACTCGGGCGCTGCAGGCCCACTCCTCACCCAGATCGAATCCGCCGGGATTCCTCTCGTTGCGTTCGACTCCGGTGTCGACTCCGATCTTCCGCTCACCACGGTCTCGACCGACAACTATGCAGCCGCCGAAGAGGCTGCGAAGCACATGATCGAGCTCCTCGATGGACAAAAGGGCACCGTTGGACTCGTCTGCCACGACGCGACCTCCACCACCGGCAAGCAGCGCTGCGAGGGCTTCAAGAACTACTTCGAGAAGAACGCCCCCGCCGACCTCAAGCTCCTTGATGAGCAGATCGCAGGCGAGGTCGGCAAGGCTGCCGACACTTCGAAGGCCATCATCCAGGCGAACTCCGATATCGTCGGCTTGTACGGCTCGAACGAGGCCGCAGCCTCCGGCGCGATCCAGGGTGCCACTGAATCTGGCAAGAAGCTCGTCGTCGTTGGCTTCGACTCCGGTAAGACCCAGATCAACGCGATTAAGGACGGCTCTCAGGCCGGCGCCGTGACCCAGGCCCCCAAGCTCATGGGCTACAAGACTGTGACCGCCGCGATCCAGGCGATCAACGGAATCGCTCTGCCGAAGACCATCGACTCCGGCTTCTACTGGTACGACAAGTCCAACATCGATTCGGACGAGATCAAGCCGAACCTCTACGAGTGAGCGTGAAGGGGCGGGCCTTTTCACAGGCCCGCCCCTGCCACTCGCATCTGGAATCCGAGGGGTGTGGCAACCCCGCTGTCTAAGGAACAATCGATTAAGGAAACACAGACAATGACTGATCACCCCCGTATCGGAATCCGCCCCGCAATTGACGGACGTCGTCAGGGCGTGCGCGAGGCGCTCGAAGAGCAGACCATGAATATGGCGAAGGCCGTCGCCGAGCTCTACACTGCTAACCTGCGCTACACCGACGGCACCCCGGTTGAATGTGTCATCGCCGACACTACGATCGGCCGCGTCCATGAAGCCCAAGCCTGCGCTGACAAGTTCCGCAAGAACGATGTCGGTCTGACCATCACCGTCACTCCCTGTTGGTGCTACGGCACCGAAACCACGGACATGGATCCCGCAATGCCGCACGCCATCTGGGGCTTTAACGGTACGGAGCGTCCCGGTGCCGTCTACCTTGCCGCAGCTTTGGCCGGATACGCGCAAATGGGCATCCCCGCTTTTGGTATCTACGGCAAGGATGTGCAAGACGGCGACGACAATTCCATTCCCGAGGACGTTCGGGCTCGTCTCCTTGACTATGCAACCGCAGGCCTCGCCGTTGCTCAGATGAAGGGCAAGTCCTACCTGTCCATGGGCGGTGTCGCCATGGGTATTGCGGGCTCCATGGTTGATCCCTCGTTCTTCGGCCCCTACCTCGGCATGCGCAACGAGTACATTGACATGTCCGAGTTCACTCGCCGCATCGAAGAGGGCATCTACGATCCGGAGGAGTACGAGAAGGCATACGCGTGGATTCGTGAGAACCTCACCCTCGGCAAGGACTGGAACCCCGAAGAATGGCAGAAGCCTGAGCAATTCGAGGACTGGTGGAAGTTTGTCACGAAGATGACGCTCATTGGCCGTGATCTCATGCAGGGCAACCCTCGCCTCGCCGAACTCGGTTTCGAAGAAGAGGCCGGTGGCCACGGCGCAATCGCCGCGGGCTTCCAGGGGCAGCGCCAGTGGACCGATCACTTCCCCAATGGCGATGTCATGGAGACTTTGCTCAACACCAACTTCGATTGGAACGGGCCGCGTCAGCCCAATGTCCTCGCCACCGAGAACGACTCGCTCAACGGTGTGTCGATGCTCTTTAACTACCTGCTGACCAATACGCCTCAGATCTTCTCCGATGTTCGCACCTACTGGAGCCCGGAAGCCGTTGAGCGCGTCACCGGCTGGAAGCCCGAAGGCCGCGCTGCGGTCGGCTTCCTCGACCTGCGCAACTCGGGCTCGACGACCCTGGATGGGGCTGGCAAGGCGACCCGTGATGGCAAGAACGTCATCAAACCCTGGTGGGAGATCACCGAAGATGACCAGAAGGCGACTCTCGAGGCCACAACCTTCCATCCGGCTTCGACTGGCTACTTCCGCGGTGGCGGTTTCTCGACCCACTTCCGCACTTCCGGCGAAATGCCCGTCACTATGGTGCGCGTCAACCTCGTGAACGGAAAGCCCTACCTCCAGATCGCCGAAGGGTGGACCGTTGAGTTGCCCGATGAGGTTGCGACCACGATCGAAGAGCGGACGAACATCGAGTGGCCCACGACCTGGTTCGTTCCGAACCTCACGGGTGAGGGCGCTTTCAAGAGCGTCTACGACGTGATGAACAACTGGAGCGCGAACCATGGTGCGATCTCCTACGGACACATCGGTTCGAGGCTCATTACCCTTGCCTCGATGCTGCGCATCCCGGTCAATATGCACAATGTCCCTGAGGATCAGGTCTTCCGTCCGCGCGCCTGGTCTCTGTTCGGCACTGCCGATCCGGAGGGTGCCGACTACCGTGCCTGCGCGGAGTTCGGTCCGCTCTACCGCTGATTCATGATTGGTGGGTGGGCCCGACGGCGGGCCCGCCCACCCTCGGATCGATTCGAAGACGAATCACCCCCGGCGCAAAGAAGCGCCTCACATGGGCGTAGCGCCCAGTCGGACAGAGCATCTACCTGAGGTGCAGCGCCTAGCTCGGATACTGAAGCCTGGAGCCCAGTGTTTCACGCTCCCGGGTGAGAAGAAACGCCCCATCTCGACATCGAAAGGCAAGAGACACATGACCACTGCACTCGCAGTCGATCTCGGCTCGGCTTCGGGCCGCGTGATCGCGGGTACGATCCTTGACGGACGCCTTGAGGTGGAGGAGATTCACCGTTTCAAGCACCAGGCGATTCGCGATGATTCTGGCTCCTTGATCTGGGATGTCGACACGATGTGGGAGCAGACGCTCGAGGGATTGAAGAAGGCGGTCGCTCGCTTCCCCGACGCAGTCTGCGTTTCCGTTGACACCTGGGGCGTGGACTTCGTGCCCCTTGATGCGAAGGGGGAAAGATGCGGTGCTGCCCGCGCCTATCGTGATGAGCGCACCACCCGCACCCTCAAGGCGTTCCGTTCCCGCATTGATGACCGTTCTTTCTTCGAGATGTCGGGGAACCAGCCTGCGACGATTAACACTGCGAATCAGCTTTTCGCCTTCACCATCGAAGATCCTGAACTGGCCGAGCGGACGGAAAGTGTTCTATTCCTGCCTGACTACTTCGCCTGGAAACTCACCGGCGTGAAGGGATGGTCGCGTTCGATCGCTTCGACCTCGGGCCTGTGCGTTCCCGGAGCCTCGCGCTTCAACGATGACATGTTCGCGCGATTGGGGATCCCGCGCTCTTGGTTCGGCGAGCTCAACGATGATTTGAGCATTGTCGGGCCCTGCACCGTCCCGGGTCTTGAGGGGCTCAGCGTCGTCCGCGGTGGAGCCCATGACTCGGCCTGCGCCGTCCACGGCCTGCCCATTGACGAGGGTGTTCGCGCCTACTTCCTCTCGTGCGGATCCTGGTCCGTTCTTGGTGCACTCGAGGATCATGCGCTCGTCAGCGATGCTGCTTATGAGCTCGGCGTGACGAACGAGTCTCGCACGGACGGGGGAGTGCGTCCTCTGTTCAATATCACCGGCATGTGGATCCTCCAGGAGATTCAGCGTCAGTGGGAGCGCGAAGGCACTCCCACCGACACGGATGAACTTGTCGCCCAGGCTCGAGAATGCGCGCCTTGCACGGCATTCTTCGACCCTGATGATCCACGTTTCGCCGAACCGGGGGAGATGCGAGAGAAGATCGATTCTGCGCTTGACGAGCAAGGAGCCCCTCATCCTTCCTCCATGCCTGAATATGTGCGCCTCATTATCGAATCCTTCGCCCGACGCTACGCCAGAGCAATTGATGAGCTTTCCAAGGTGACGGGCACTCGCCCTGAACAGCTCAATCTCGTTGGCGGAGGGGCCCGCAACCGTCTCTTGTGCGATCTGACCGCGAGTATTTCCGGCGTGACCGTGATCCGTGGCCCGATCGAGGCCTCCACTCTTGGTTCGCTCATCGCCCAGCTTGAAACCCTCGGGCATCTCGATCCCGCCCAGCGCAGCGCATTCATTGCGAAAACAGCGAAGACCCATGTCCACGCGCCCTCCAAGCCCTAAGAAGGTCTCTCTCGCTGACGTTGCGGCCAACGCCGGAGTCTCCACGAACACAGTTTCGCGCGTTGTTCGAGGAGACCCGGAAGTCGCGGATGCGACGAGGGCGAGGATCTCCGCTCTCCTCGATGAGATGGGATATCGGCCAAATTATGCGGCCCGGGCACTCGCATCGAAGAAGACGGGGGTCTTGCACGTTCTGCTTGCCGCGCCGATGTTCCATGGGCACGGCAGGGTCCTGCTCTCCGTCCTCAATGCGGGTTCTGAAGCCGGGTATCACGTCTCCTTGTCGAACGCATACCGTCCCGATGGTGCGCTGCACACGCAGGTCGCCCCCTTTGACGTGGACGGGGTCGTGATTCTGGCCGGCCAGGATCCGAGTGTTGAGCTTGCGATTGAGATCGGCAAGAGGATTCCCACCTGCCTGCTCTTGTCCTCGGAGAAGAATCTCGAGGGGATTTCGACGGCGTCCATTGACAATGTTCGAGGCTCGAGGCTAGCAGCTGAGCATCTCTTGCGTCAGGGGGTGTCCGATATCGTGCATATCGCCGGACCTCGGAACTGGTCGGATGCGGTGATGCGGCGCCAGGGCTTTACGCGGGCCTGCGAAGAGGCGGGCGTGGAGGGCCAGGTAATCGAGTCCTTCTCGTGGAACGCTCACGATGGCTATGACGCGATGCGCTCCCTTTCGCATCTGCCTCAAGCGCTTCAATGTGCGAACGATCAACTCGCTTTGGGAGCGATGCGCCTCATTCATGAGCGCGGTGCCAAAGTCCCCGAGGATGTGCGCGTCGTCGGTTTCGATGATGTTGATGGCGCCGACTGCTATACGCCGCCCCTGACGACGATCCGTCAGCCCTTCGACCGCTTGGGGCGCACTGGAGTGCGTCTTGTGCGTTCACTCATGGAGGGCGGCAGGGCTGAGGATGTCACCATTGATCCAGAACTCGTGATCCGGGCGAGTTCGACTCTCTAAGACCCCTTGTGTAACTGAACAAGAATCCCCCTCAGGAGAAAGGCCCGCCATGATCTACGGCTCAATGACTCATCCCCAGCTGCTGCGCGCGCTCGCCGCAGCCGGACACGGTTCGAAGATCCTACTCGCAGATGCGAACTACCCGCACACGACCGGAGTCTCCCCGCGCTGTGAGCTCGTTTCTTTGAACTTCGCCCCTGGCATGCTTGATGTCGTCCAGATCCTCGAGGTCTTGAAACAGGTGTGCCCGATCGAAAAGGCCGAGATCATGGTTCCGGCTCCCGATGCTCCCCAGGTGCAGATCCCGATCCATGAGGAGTTCAAGGCCCAGCTGCCCGACACCGAGTTCGCTGAACTGTCCCGTTTTGATTTCTATGATGCCGCCCGCAGTGAGGACGTCGGCATTATCGTCGCGACCGGTGAGCAGCGTCTCTACGGCAATCTGCTGCTCACTGTGGGAGTTCGCATGCCTGGACAGTGAGCTCTGTCGGCCTGCTTCTCACTTCATAGGGAAGGAAAAGCTTTCGCTTGCTTTTCTTTTTTAGGATCACCCCCTTCGGATAGGTTTCGCCCCCGAAGGGGGTGCTCTCATTCCTGAGAAAACCGTGCAATAAAGCCGAAAGAATGATGTGGTGCAGATTCTTCGCCCTTTATCTGAGGCAGGTGGATTTGAGGGGAAATGTGCGCTTGTGCACTTTCGATTTCTTGGCTAAACTCGCTGTAGCGGAAGCAAAGCGATAGTTTCTCGAAGGCTCACGAAGAGGTGATGGGTGTGGGGCGTCCAGAGCGCACGAGCTACATCCTCGATTGCCTCGCCATGAACGGCGAGGTCAGCGTCAGTGCCCTCGCCGAGGATCTTGACGTCTCTCTCGTCACCATCCGCACCACCTTGAAAGAACTCGAAGACGAGGGCTACCTCGTTCGCACGCACGGAGGAGCCAGGCCGACCGCCTACCGTAATATCCACCTGCGCCAGAACGACCGCATTAAGGAGAAAGAACGGATTGCGCGCGCCGCCGCCGCCATGATCCGTGACGACGACCGCATCATGATCGAAGCGGGTACGACCTGCTCCCTCGTGGTCAAGTACCTCACCGGCAAACGCGGGATCCAGGTCGTCACGAACTCTCTTCTCGTTTTTCAAAACGCTCGCCCGAACCCTCACATCACTGTGACCCTTACGGGCGGGCGCTTCCACCCTGAAACCGAATCCCTTGTCGGACCGGTTGCAGAAAAGTCCATCACGGACTTCAACGCACGCCTCGTCTTCCTCGGCACCGATGGTTTCTCCGTCGAACGGGGTTTGACGACCCAGCTCGTCGAGGGCGGCCATATCGGCGCCCTCATGAGCAAACGCACCGAGGAAACCTGGCTGCTGAGCGACTCGTCAAAATACGGGCGAGCCGGCTTCGTTAGCTTCATGGGAGTCGAGGACGTCACCGGGATCATCACCGACGACGCCCTTTTGGAAGAACCACAAAAGGAACTGAGCGAGCGCACGCAATTGCGCATCGTCTAGGAGGAAACACATGGCCACCATCGTGGTGATGCCCCAGCTGGGCAACTCTGTAGAGTCATGCATTATCGTCGAATGGCTCGTCTCCGAAGGTGACACGGTCGCCGTCGATCAGACGCTGTGCTCGATCGAAACCGACAAATCCACCATGGAGGTTCCCAGCACCGACGCTGGAACCGTCTTGAAGCTCCTGTGGGCTGAAGGTGACGAAGTCCCCGTCAAGGACCCGCTCATCATCCTCGGTGAAGCCGGTGAAGACATCTCCGCCCTCGTGCCCTCCGATTCCGCTGCCGAAGAAGCCCCCGCCCCCCAAGACTCCCCAGAGGCCGAAGCCCCCGAGGCCCCCGCCCCCTCCTTCGCCACTACAGCCGCCAGCGGCGCCGTCTCCCCCAGAGCACGCGCCCTCGCAGGTTCCAAAGGCATCGACACCTCCTCCATTGCCGAGGGTTCAGGCCCCCACGGGCGCGTTATCGAACGCGATGTCCAGGCCGTCATCGCCCAGGGCCCCGCCTACACCTCCGCCGCCACCCAACTCGGCGGCACCGCAGCAAGCGGCACCGGCCTTGGCGGACGAGTCACCACCGCCGACCTCCTCAAGCCCGCCCCCCAGGCCCCGGCCCCTCTCGCGGTTACGAGCGCGGACTTCCCGGGTGCTTCCACCACGGAAAAGCTCAAGGGCGTCCGCAAGGTCGTCGCCCAACGCATGATGGCCTCCCTGCAGGAAAGCGCCCAGCTCACCCTCAACACCTCCGCGAACGCTCAAGGTCTTCTCGCGCTGCGCAAGAGACTCAAGAACGCCGAGGAGTTCCTGGGCCTTGGCAAGATCACCCTCAACGACCTCGTCTGCTACGCGGTCGTCAAGACCTTGCCGAAGTACCCCGCCTTCAACGCGACCCTCGAGGGCCTGGACTTTACCCTCTTCGAACAGGTCCACCTCGCCTTCGCGGCCGACACCCCGCGAGGACTCCTCGTCCCGGTCATCCGCTCCGCGCAATCCCTCTCCCTCAAGCAGTTCTCCGCTGAAGCCAAGCGTCTCGCCTCGGAAGCCATTGAAGGCACCATCGCCCCCGACTACCTGTCCGGCGGCACCTTCACCGTGACGAACATCGGCTCCTTCGGGATCGAGTCCTTCACCCCCGTGATCAACCGCCCGCAGACCGCCATCCTCGGCGTCGCCGCCATCACGCCCCGCCCCGTCGTCACCGCTGAAGGCGAAATCGGAGTCGAGCAGCGTCTGGGCCTGTCCCTCACGATCGACCACCAGGTCATCGACGGCGCAGACGGCGCCCGCTTCCTCAAAGACCTCGTCCGGGCGATCGAGAACATCGACGTCACGGTTCTCGCCTGAAGCTCATTTAAAGGAGAAAACTGAGTCATGACTGAGACGAACTTCGACGTCATCGTTCTAGGAGCGGGCCCCGGCGGCTACCTCGCCGCCGAACGACTCGGACACGCCGGAAAGAAGGTCGTGCTCATCGAAGAGCAGTACCTCGGTGGCACCTGCCTGAACGTTGGTTGCATCCCGACCAAGACCCTGCTCGCCGGTGCGAAGAACTACCTCCACGCTAAGGAGGCCACGACCTTCGGCGTCAATGTGGAAGGCCTCGCCCTCGACTGGGGCCGCCTGCAGGACTGGAAGAACACAGTTGTCAAGGGCCTCGTGTCGGGAGTTGCCGCCACCGAGAAACGCGCCGGTGTCACCGTCGTTGAAGGGCGCGGACACTTCGACGCTCCCGGCAAAGTCAGTGTCAACGGTGTTCAATACACCGCAGAACACGTCATCATCGCGACGGGTTCTGTGCCCGCCGTTCCCCCGATCCCCGGAGTGAAAGACAACCCGGTTGTCGTCGATTCGACGGGCATCCTCTCCCTGCCTGAGGTGCCCAAGCGCCTTGCCGTCATCGGCGGCGGAGTCATCGGCGTTGAATTCGCATCCTTGTACTCGACCCTCGGCTCCGAGGTCACCGTCATTGAGATGACCCCCGAGATCCTGCCCTTCATGGATGATGACATGGCCGCCAGGATGCGCGCGGCGATGAAGGGCATCACCTTCGAGCTCGGCTGCCGCGTCGAATCTCTCGAGGGCGCGACCATCCATTATTCGAAGGGCGAGGAGAAGAAGAGCCTCGAAGCGGATGTCATCCTCATGGCCGTCGGGCGTCGCAGCGCAACCCAGGGCTGGGGAGGTGAAGAAGCTGGACTCGAAATCAACCGCGGCATCGTCGTCGACGACTGCATGCGCACGAATCTGCCGAACGTCTGGGCCATTGGTGACGTCACCGGACGCTCCCTCCTCGCCCACGCCGCCTACCGCATGGGCGAGATCGCGGCAGCGAACATCCTCGACCCCCAAGCTTCCAAACGAGGCGAGGTCATGCGCTGGAACACCGTGCCCTGGGCGGTCTTCTCAATCCCCGAGGCCGCAGGCGTGGGCCTGACCGAATCAGCTGCCAAACGCGAAGGCCGAGACGTCCTCGTCGCGAAGGTGCCCGCCCAAATGTCGGGGCGCTTCATCGCGGAGAACGGTTTCAAAGCCACCGGAGAAGCGAAGATCCTCGTCGACCCGAAGACCCACCAGATCCTCGGCATCCACGTCCTGGGCGCCTACGCCGCAGAAATGATCTGGGGAGCTCAGGCCGTCCTCGAAATGGAACTCACCGTCGAAGACCTCCGTCAAGTCGTCTTCCCCCACCCGACCGTCTCCGAAGTCATTCGCGAAGCCGTTTGGGCCGTCAAACTCTGAATCTCTGATCCTTCCTCACGAAAGAAACAAGACAATGACTAAGTCACTCATCATTGATCCCGCGAAGGTGCGGGCGGCCGGGCGGGTCGAGTTCCCCGAGGTCCCCATCAACCAGTACGTTTTCGACCTCAACACGGAGCTCGAGCGCTACGGCGCCGAGGGCATGGTGAACATGCTCCACGACATGATCGTCGTGCGCACCTTCGAATCCATGCTCGACTCGATTAAGAAGACCGGCGAATGGCAGGGCATCGCCTACAACCACAAGGGCCCCGCCCACCTGGGCATCGGCCAGGAATCCGCCTATGTTGGCCAGGCCACGGTTCTCGCCCCAGAGGACTTCGTTTTCGGTTCGCACCGCTCGCACGGTGAGATCCTGGCGAAGTGCTACTCCGCGATGCGCCAGATCCCCGCAGATCAGCTCGAAGAGATCATGAAGAGCTTCCTCGGCGGCGAAACCCTGTCCTTCGCGGAGAAGATCAACTACGCGAACACGACTGAACTGACGGAGAACTTCATCCTCTTCGGCGCCCTCGCTGAGATCTTCGCCCGCAAGTCCGGCTTCAACCGCGGCCTGGGCGGCTCCATGCACACCTTCTTCCTGCCCTTCGGCTCCTACCCGAACAACGCCATCGTCGGCGGTTCGGCCCCGGTGGCCAATGGCGCGGCCCTCTTCAAGCGCATCAACCGCAAGCCCGGCATTGTCGTGTCCAATGTCGGCGACGCGGCCCTCGCCTGCGGCCCCGTCTGGGAGGCCATGAACTTCGCGTCCATGGACCAGTTCCGCACCCTGTGGCGTGAAGAGGACGGCGGCTACCCGCCGATCCTGTTCAACTTCTTCAACAACTTCTACGGCATGGGCGGCCAGACCTACGGCGAAACCATGGGCTATGACGTCCTCGCCCGCGTCGGAGCGGCCCTCAACCCCGAAGCCATGCACGCCGAGCGCGTCGACGGCATCAACCCCCTCGCCGTCGCGGACGCCGTATCCCGTAAGAAGACGATCCTCGAGCAGGGGCGCGGCCCCGTCCTCATGGACACGATCACCTACCGCTTCTCCGGACACTCGCCCTCGGACGCGTCCTCGTACCGCACGAAGGACGAGGTCGAACTGTGGGAGAACGTCGACTGCATCAAGGAATACTCCCAGCTCCTCATCTCCAATGGCCTCACCACTCAAGACGACATCGACGCCTACACCGAGGGCCTGACCGAGAAGCTCACGAAGGTGTTGCAGCTCGCGATCGACGAGGACAACTGCCCGCGCATCGCCGACGGCTACATTGACACCGTCATGTTCTCCAACACCCCCACGGAGAAGATGGAAGAGGGCGAAGCGGAGATCGACCTCGAGGCCAACCCGCGTGTCGCCGCGATCGCCCGCAAGGTTCGCACCGCGAAGGACGAGAACGGCAAGCCCGTCTCGAAGATGAAGATGTACCAGTTCCGCGACGGCCTTTTCGAAGCGATGCTCCACCGCTTCAAGGAGGACCCGACGATGGCGGCCTGGGGCGAGGAGAACCGCGACTGGGGTGGCGCCTTCGCCGTGTACCGTGGCCTCACCGAGGCCCTCCCGTACCGTCGCCTCTTCAACTCGCCGATCGCCGAGGCTTCGATCGTCGGTGCCGGTGTCGGCTACGCAATGGCCGGCGGGCGTGCGGTCGTCGAACTCATGTACTGCGACTTCCTAGGCCGAAGCGGCGACGAGGTCTTCAACCAGATGGCCAAGTGGCAGTCCATGTCGGCAGGCCTGCTCAAGATGCCCCTCGTCTTGCGCGTCTCCGTCGGCAATAAGTACGGCGCCCAGCACTCTCAGGACTGGTCGGCCCTCACCGCCCACATCCCGGGCCTGAAGGTCTACTTCCCGACGACCCCGACGGACGCGAAAGGCATGCTCAACCTCGCCCTGCGCGGCACCGACCCGGTGGTCTTCTTCGAATCCCAGCTCCTCTACGACAAGGGCGAAGAATTCGAACCCGGTGGTGTTCCCGAGGGCTACTACGAGACGCCCGAGGGCGAACCGGCGATCCGCCGCGAAGGCAGCGACATCACGATCGCGGGCTACGGCGCCACAATGTACCGCGCCCTCGAAGCCGCCGAGGTCCTCCAGGAGAAGTACGGCATGAGCGCCGAGGTGATCGACCTTCGCTTCGTCGCACCTCTCAACTACGACAAGCTCATTGCCTCGGTGAAGAAGACCGGTCGCCTGCTCCTCACCTCGGATGCGGTCGAGCGTGGTAACTTCCTCAACACCGTTGCCGCGAATCTGCAGACCCTCGCCTTCGATGCGCTTGACGCGCCGATCGCGGTCGTCGGATCGCGTAATGGCATCACCCCCGGCCCCGAGTTGGAGTCCTACTTCTTCCCGCAGGTCGAGTGGATCATTGATGCGATCCACGAGCGCATCGTCCCGCTCCCGGGCCACACGCCCACGAGCAACCAGACCGAGGGCGAGATCGCTCGTCGCAACCGCCTCGGCCTGTGAGGCGCACCCGGTGGGTCGGGCATCCACCCCGACCCACCGGGCCCCGCCCTCGGCTCGCGCACGACGCGCGCCTTGAACGCCTCGGCCTGAAACGCACGATTTTCGGCTCCAGCAGAGCGAATGCAGAGCCGACTCACAAAAGGGCAAAGACGCCCGATCCTCAAGCGGTCACCACCGCTTCCCCCTTTTCCTACACCCTTGTCCCAGCGATGCGAGGAACCGATGGACGCCACGAACGATCCGAGTCTGAGCCAGCAGGAACGACTCGACGCCCTTGGGCAAGTCATTGAGAGTGAGTCATTCCCCGAATGGGTTGCCGAGTCGAACAACCACATTCACACCTGCTACTCCTTCAGCCCCTACACGCCGAGCGCCGCGGCATTGAACGCCCGCCGTGCCGGACTGAGGGTCGTCGGCTCCGTCGACCATGACTCCATTGCCGCCGCCCCCGAGATGACGGCCGCATGCCGAGCCCTTTCGATGGGCTCGGTCACCGGCTTCGAGATTCGCGCAGTCTTCGACTCCGAGGGCCCTTTGTCGACGCGTAAGCTCAACAACCCCGACTCCGCGGGGATTGCCTATATGACGGTTCAGGGCGTTCCGGCGAAAGCCCGCGAAGAAGTCGGAGCATGGCTCGCCCCGAAGCGCGCCGCCCGCCTCGAACGCACCCTGAAAATGGCCGAGGCCGCGAACGAGATCCTCATCAACCTGGGCCTGGCTCCCTTCGACCCCGACAAGGACATGCTCGCCATCTCGCAGTACGCGAATGGTGGGGGTATTACCGAACGCCACCTGCTCGCCGCCATGGCGAGTGCCCTCATCAAAGGCTTCGGTAAAGGACCACAGCTCCTCGAGGGCCTGGAATCCATGGGGATTGCAATTCCCCCCTCCCTTGAGCAAGCCCTCAGCTCCGAAGAGAACCCGCACCTCATGTACGACCTCCTCGGAGTCTTGAAAGCCGAGTACCTTGAGCGCATCTACATTCAGCCGAGCGATGAACTCCCGAGTGCCGAAGAGGTCGTTGCTTTCGCCGACTCTATTGGCGCAATCGCGACCTACGCCTACCTCGGAGACGTCTTAGCATCTCCGACGGGAGATAAGAAGGCCGAGAAGTTCGAAGATGAATTCCTCGACGAACTTTTCGACGCCATGGAAGCTAAAGGGCTGCGCGCCGTCACCTACATGCCGCCGCGCAACACACCCGAACAGCTCAAACGAGTCCACGAACTCGCCGCCGCCCACGGGATGCTTGAGATCTCTGGAGTCGACATCAATCAGCCCCGTCAGAGCTTCAACTGTCCTGAACTGCGCCAACCCCAGTTCCGCGAGCTCAACGATGCGACCTGGGCGCTCGTCGCACACGAGGCCCTGGTGAATATCTCCCCGGACTTCCATCTCCTCGGGAAGGGGTGTCTCAGCCCTGAGGGGCTTGCCGCCCGGATCGCGGCCTACGCCCCACTGGGGCGGGCCATCGCCGATGGTGCCGATCCTGCTGAGATTGCGAAAACCGCTGCTCTCCTGTGAAAACTCAGACGCCGAAGACCACGTCGACATGACAAAGGACACGACAATGACCAACGCACCGCTCCTTCGGGGCCTCTTCCTTAACGCCCTTTCCCGTCCCGTGATTGTGCGCCAGACCGATCAGCCCGCGACGCTTGAACTCGACGCTGATCTTCTCAGCGTCGACGCTAAGACTCTTAAGGACGTCGAATTGCCCGTCGTCGTCTCCACGGGTGAGGAGACCTACGAGGTGGTCGCCACGAAGCGGGGCGAGCGTGAAATCTCCGGGCGCGTCGCCCTCGTCACCGGCGGAGCCCAAGGTTTCGGAGCCGAAATTGCCAAAGGCCTCGTCGAGCAGGGCTGTTTCGTCTACATCGCGGACCTCAACGCCGAGGGCGCGCTCGCGAAGTCGAAGGAACTCGGAAGCGACACGACCCACCCGATCACAGTGAATGTCGCCGACGAGGAGTCCGTCGCCGCGATGAGTGAAGAGATCGAAAGAATCACCGGAGGCATCGACCTCATCGTGTCGAATGCGGGGATCGTTCGCGCAGGCTCCGTCCTCGAACAGGATGCTTCCGCTTTCCGTCTGTCCACAGACATCAACTACGTTGCCTTCTTCCTCGTGACGAAGCACCTTGGTGGTGTGCTGAGTCGTCAGCACGCCACCTCGGGCGCCTGGTTGACCGACATCATTCAGATCAACTCGAAGTCCGGGCTCGTCGGCTCGAACAAGAACGCGGCGTACGCGGGTTCGAAGTTCGGCGGCATTGGACTCGTCCAATCCTTCGCCCTCGAGCTCGTTGAACACGGGGTGAAGGTCAACGCCATCTGCCCGGGTAACTTCTACGACGGGCCGCTGTGGTCCGACCCGGAGCGTGGACTCTTCGTTCAGTACCTCAAGTCCGGCAAGGTTCCCGGTGCGAAGACGGTCGCGGATGTCAAGGAATTCTACGAGGCGAAGGTCCCGATGCGCCGCGGAGCTTCGGGCATTGATGTGCTGCGCGCGATCTACTACATCGTCGAACAGGCGTATGAGACCGGCCAGGCTCTGCCCGTAACGGGCGGCCAGGTGATGATGAACTGAATCCTCATGAGAACGCGTGGGGTGCGCGCCCGGACCCAGCTGGGCTTCGAATGCAATCGCCGTGTGAATTGGCGAGCGGGCGTCACTTCCACCCCACGCCTTGTGCAGACCGGGAGAGCCAGGGCTCGCCGGAGAACAACCGAAGCAAAGGAAACACACCATGACTGAGTACCCGAAGACCCAGTGCGCGATCCAGATCGTCGGACCCGACGAGTTCATCGTCAACGATCACAAGGCGATCGATCCTGTTGGCCCGCACCAGATGATGCTCAAGGTTGAGGCATGCGGCATCTGCTTCTCCGATACGAAGCTCCTTCACCAGTTCAACACCCACCCCCGCAAGTCTGAGGTCATCAGCGGCATCGACGTGGAGGCCCTCAAGGAGATCCCGAGCTACCGGCCCGGAACAGAGCCGACGACCCCCGGTCACGAGCCCGTCGTCCGCGTCGTTGAAGTCGGCGAGAAGGTCACGCATTTCGCCGTCGGCGATCGCCTCCTCGTCCAGGCCGATTGGAAGCATCTGCGCACCGCGAAGTCGAACGCTGCCTTCGGCTACAACTTCGATGGCGCCCTCGAAGAGTACGTCGTCGTTGACGAGCGCTGCGTCGTTTCACCCGATGGGGAGGAGTTCCTCATCCACGTCTCGGAGGGCCCCTCCGCCGCGGCGGTGGGCCTCATCGAACCCTGGGCGACGGTCGAAGGCTCCTATGCCTGGGCCGAGCGCAACCACATCGCTGATGGTGGCCGCCTCCTTGTCGTGGGCGAGGGGACAATCGACTCTTTGACTGCTGAGCACACTCCCGCCGAGATTGTGCGCGTCGAGGTCGTTGAGCTCGATTCTCTCGAGGGCGAGTCTTTTGAGGACATCGTCTTCTTCGGCGCCGACCCGGAGGGGATCGAGAAAGCCGCGCTGCTCCTGGGGACGCGCGGAGTGATGTGCACAGTCCTTTCCGGAGAGAGGATCGACCGTAAGCTCAGCTTGGACATCGGTCGAGTCCACTACGATTTCACTCGCTTTTGCGGCACGACCGGCTCGGACCCGGCCGAGGGGTACGCCTGGATCCCCGCGAACGGCGAGCTGCGCGAGAACGACACGTGCGCCTTCATTGGCGCTGCCGGTCCGATGGGTGTGATGCACACGATGCGCGCCGTCACTTCGGGAGTGAAGGGCTTGAGCGTCGTGGGCACCGACCTGTCGGATGAGCGCTTGGAGAACCTCAAGAAGGTTGTCGGCCCGAGCGCTGAGAAGAACGGGGTGCCCCTCGAGATCCTCAATACTTCGACTCAACCCCTCGAGTATGGCTACACCTACGTCACCTGCCTCGTGCCGGTGCCGCCCTTGGTCTCCCAGGCGGTCGATATGTGCGCCGAGGGCGCGATTCTCAACGCCTTCGCGGGCATCCCCGCTGGGACTTTCGGCGACTTCGATCTGCAGGGGATCATCGAGCGCAAGATCTTCATGCTCGGTACCTCCGGTTCGGATGTGTCCGATATGCGCACGGTCTTGAAGAAGATCGAGGAGGGGATTATCGACACGACGATCTCCTTGTGGGCGGTGACGGGGATGGCGGGCTTCGGCGATGCCATCGGCTCGGTCATCACACGCACCTCGGGCGGAAAGATCATGGTCTTCCCGATGCTTCACGATCTTGGCTTGACTCCCGTTTCCGAGCTTGCCGAGAAGTTCCCCGAGGTTGCGGCCAAGCTCAATAACGGCTTGTGGACGAAGGAGGCCGAGGAGGCTCTGCTCGCGAGCGCGAAGTGAGCCCGCCATGATCGGTGTCTCCTGCTGAGTCAGTGGGCGTCCGTCGGACAAACGCAGGGGTGAGGCTGCTTCTCTTGAGGAGAAACAGCCCCACCCTTGAGTGCGTCTCAGGCTTTTCGTCGCCCGAGGTGCTATGAGCCTCAGCGCCATCTGGGCCATCGCCTAGCGCTGGGCCTCGGCGCGTCACAAGGACTGACATGAACTGGGCGAGAAGATAGGCTGGCCATATGAGCACGAGCACGCATCTTCCCCCTCCTGTGGTGATGGGGGAGATCATGTCGCGTGCCGATGAGGTTCGCGCCATCGTCCGTGCACACCGCGGGACGGGAAAAATCGCCGTCTTCGGTTCCCAAGTCACGGGCAAGGCGACCAAGGAGTCCGACATCGATCTTCTGGTCGAGTTCGGGGAGGGGACATCGCTCCTTGACGTTGTGGCCGCTGAGGCTGAACTCTCGGAGTTGTTCGGAAGACCCGTCGACATCATGTCCTTCCACGCGAGCGGCTACGCCGCCGACCATGCTCGTCGTCAGGCGGTGCTATTGGCGTGACGCGCGAATCCCTTAGCGTTGAAGAGATTATCGCAGCGCTCAATGAATTGAAGGCGCAGATCGAGTGGATTGTCGAGCGCGGACACGGCGCTTTCGTTGCCTCGACGAGTGAGGCGGGTGTTCTCCAGCTTGCGGTGAGCCACGCGGTGATCAGATTGCAGGCAATCATTGAGGACCTCCCGGAAGATTTCACGCACAACAACTCCGATCTGTCCTTCCCCCTCGTGCGAGGCATGCGCAACCGAATGGCCCATGGCTATCACGAGATCGATCCGCAGATCTTGTGGAGGACGGCTGAAAGAGATTTACCCGACCTGATTGAGCGCCTCCTTCACCATCTGGACTCCTCTCAATAGAGACCTCGATGACGCCGATGGTGCATTTCGGCGAATACACACTGAGGGTGGGGCTGCTTCTCTTGAGGAGAAACAGCCCCACCCTTGAGTGCATCTCAGGCTTTTCGCCGCCCGAGGTGCAGTGAGCCTCGTCGCTTGAGCACGAGGAGAAGGGCTCCGAGGAAGGCAAGGGCAGCAGCGGCTGTTTCGAGCTCCCCGATGCCCGCAGCCCCGGTCTTCGCCAGTCCTGCGGCTGCGAGGTCGTTCGCGTCGGGGGTACAGGGGTTGCCGTTCGCGTCGACCCACACGGTTGTGGAACCCGCCGCTCCGATGCTCGGCCCGAGGTCGAAGTGTCCGTCGTTGACGCCGCCTTCAGTTCCGACGTCGATACTCAGAGTCGTTGAACCCCTCAACTCGGATCCGTCCTTCGCTTGAGTCGTCATGGTGATCCCGAGCGTGTAATGCCCGGGTTCTGTGAAGATCCAGTTGGGGTGGACGTGGGTATTCGGATCGACCGAATGGGATCCTTGCGCGGAGCCTTCAGAGCCGGAGAACCAGATCTCGCCGACTGAGGAGATGGGGGGAGGGCCGAACTCGAAGACCTCAACCCTGCCTGGGCCTGAGAAGGAGGTCAATGCGAAGTTCGTCGCCCCTTGGGTCTTCTCTTGCAGGCTCGGATGCTGAGTGTTGACGCCGATCCAGGGAACACCCTTGACCTGGGACATGGAGATCATCCAGGCGGTGGTGCCCTTCGCAATCCCTCCGATGTCCATCGGGGTGGTGACCTTCCCTGCCTCTCCGATGGAGAAGTTCAAGGTTGTGGGATCGACCCACTCTCCTGGGGAAGTCCTATCGTCCTTGATCTGCGCAATGAGGGTGTCGGCCCCCGAACCGCCCTGACTCTTCGGGAAGCACTTCGCCTTGGGGAGGGCAGAGCCGCTCGAACGCTGGGTCGATGTCGTGCTCGTGGTCCCAGGAGCGGAGGCTTGTGAAGGAGTGGGGGAGGGGGAGGAGTGTTCCCTCGTGTCCTGTGCGGGCGCAGGAGAGGGCGCGGGCGCAGGGGAGGGTGAGGTCGTGGGCGGAGCGGGGGCCCCTTCGGCCTCGTCGACCTTCCAGGTGTAGGTCGCTGTCCGAGATTTCAAGGGTCCAGAGCCGATGGCGAGAAGCGGCGAGGCCGTGGCCCGGACCGTCATCGTGTATTCGCCCGGAGCGGAGAACAGCCAATTCGTGTGCACGTGGGCGGGGCGGGACTGGTGGATGATTGCGCCGGGCGTGATCTCGAGTTCACCATTCGTGAAGGCAGGCTCGGCTCCGCCGAAGGTCTTCGTGTTGAACATGTAGGCCTTTGCGCCTTCGGGGGCGCTCATTGACACGATCTCGAAGTCGACCTCCCCGTAGTCGGGGCGAACCCCGTTCGTGTCCCATCCGGGGAAAAGGATCTCCTGCTGGTTCAGACCTCCGGCGTCGAGAAGGTAGCCCTGTTCGGGAAGGCCCGGGGCGAGCTGCTTGTCGAAGTTCCTCAGCGCATTGCCTCGAACTCGCAGGGTGATATCTGCGGGGTCACGCAGGATGGGCCTACCCGTCGAATCATCCTTTACCACCAGGTACAGGGCGTGGTCTTTGACGATCGCGGTGAGAAGGTCGAGGTGTCCGTGGTCGATTTCGACCTTGTCCTTCGTGGTGATGATCCCATCGGGAGAGGGACCTTCCTCGGGGGTGGGGAGGAGAGGATTGCCTGGCTGTTGCGGGGGTGTGGGTGCCTCGGGCCCGGGCTGTTGCGGGCTTGAGGGGCGAGCGGTGATGGTGACGAGGGCGAAAGCCTCATGTTCTTCACCGGGGCGCCCAACTGAGAGGGTGTACATCCCAGGCTCGAGCTGCGCGGGGATGGGGAGGGATAGGGTAGCTTTCCCCGTCTTATCAGCGGTGGCATCAGATGCGAGCGGCGTGCGGGTGAAGGGCGCGGACATGGCGGTCAGTGCGGCTTCGAGGCGGGTGCCTTCGGAAAAGCCCGAAGCGAGGGCTTCGAGTAGCGAACCGGCTTCAACTTTGCCGCCGGTGTTGGAGATGAGGAGCGAGGGCTCTTCGTGCTCGGAAACTGAAGGATCTGCCGGATTCGCTTCGACGACGAAGGTGTAGGTCTCGATCGGGGATTCGAGGGGTGCGCCCCCATTGGTAGGGGTGACGAGCGCTTGAGCTTTGATCGTGTAGGTTCCCGGGCGGGTGAAGAGCCAGTAGCCGTGGGTGTGTCCAGTAATCGGAAGAATCGCACCTGCACTGAGGTAGGGGCTCGAATCACGAAGAACGGGGGGAAGAGATCCCTCCAGGGTGGGGGTGCCCGTCAGGACGATCTTTCCGGGGCCTTCGACCGAGGTGAAACGCACTTGAGCCTTCGAAAAGCCATTCGCCTGGTAATCGTCAACGGACCAGCCGGGGGAGTAGATGCTCATCTCAGGGCCGATGGCGTTCGAGTGGTATCCGGCCGTCTCATTGATGGACCCGTTGTAGTTCCCGGTCTCCTCGTAGCGTTCTTTGACGAAGAGCATGGTCACTGAGGAGGGGACGCGGCGTGTGGGCTCTGCGGCGCTCACGTCCTCTTTGAGGAAGAGACTGGGTGAGCCGCCGCGGGTGCCGATGAAGAAGGCATCCATGTGGCCGGAGTCGAAGGTGATCGGATCCGATTTCAGTGTGTATCCGGACTGCCCCTCGTTTCCTTGAGGGGAAGGAGCCGCCTGAGAAGTGTCCGCCTCCGAAGCATCCGCCTCTTCTGCGTCATTGCTCGGCGGCGCCCCAGGTTTGCTTGCGCCTGCGTCCTCGACCTCGAAAACGCTTGTGAAGGGTTCAGATTCGACTGTCTCGCCGTCCTGCCTGGTGGCGACGGCCTTTCCGGTCAATTCGTAGTGGCCGGGAGCGTTGAAGAACCAGTGGGCGTGCGTGTGACCGAAGATCGGCAGTGAGGTGCCGGCCTCGAGGTAGTAGTTGCCGTTGGGGATTCCCTCGGTTCCGAACTGGTTGAGCTTGTCCGGGGAGGTGAGGGCCTCAAAGAGGGCTCCCAGTGTGTTGATCTGCTCGGTGGGGATGAGGAATCTTGCGAAGGGCTCGCTGTCGATGAGGCGATTGCCCAAGACCGCGACATCGCCGGGGCCTTCGACCTTGGTGAAGTCGATGCGTACCGAGGTGAAGCCGTTGTTGCGGAATTGTGGCGCTGACCAGCCGGGCTCGAAGTAGTCGCTGTCTTCTGAAGCTGTGTAGTAGCCGCTGTGTCCGCGTTCGAGGTAGGGGGCGAAGACCTCGTATTCGCCGTAGGTCGAGGCAGAAATGGCGAAAGCGACCTCATTCGGGTTGAGTTTGGTGTTGCTCAGGCCGTGATTGACGAGGACCTTCGGGGTGCCTTCGCTGGTATCGACGTAGAAGGCATCGGTGTGTCCTTCGCTGATGGTGTCCCTCCCGGCGGCGCTCGCGGGGGGTGCGAGGAGACCGAGGGAGAGGGCGCAGGCCATGATCCCGCCGAGGAGTTTCGACTTCTTCAGTAACATCACTGCTTCCTTATTGACGAGGACATTCGAGGCACTGAGTCCGTGTTGCGGCGCTCGAATGAGTGGGTCATCGAAGAATCTTAATGATAAGCATTCTCGCTATCAAGTTTGGTGTGCTCGTGATCCTGAGGCGCAATGAGCTGGAAAGGCCACTGCGCTCAAGGGCAGCAATGCGAGGTCGAGTGGGCAGATCAAGCGGGTGCGAGGAAGAACTGAGGGGAGGGGGAGTGGTAAGAGGAAGAGGACTGAAAAAGGGCGCGGCCCCGTCCTCGTATGAAACGAGGGCGGGGCCCAAGGGTGAAGGCTCGTGGAGCGCTGGAGCCTTAGTGCCAGTAGTCGAGCGTGTCGGTAATACCGATTGAAGTGGCTCTGAATTCGGGGTTCTTCCCGGCCTTGCGCTGGGCGATGTAGTCCTCGGCGGCGTCGAGAGCTCTCTTGCCGAGGATGATGATGACGGGCAGGTTAATGAGGGCCATGATTCCCATGAGGATGTCGCCGAGATTCCATGCGACCGAGAACTCCAAGAGGCCGCCCATGAAGACGAGCACCGCCGCAATCGAGCGGAAAACCTGCAATGCCCAGATCGGAGTCGGACGATCGCCCACGAGGAAACGAAGATTGACCTCTGCGTAATAGAAGTTGCCAATAATCGTCGTGAAGGCGAAGAGGAGCAGAGCGAAGCTTGTGAAGGGCAGAGCGAAGTCGCCGAAGACGGTCGCCATCGACTGGGTGACGAGTGGAGCTCCCTTGAGGTCCTCGCCTCCTTGCACCCCCGAAGAAAGAATGATGAAGGCGGTGATTGTGCAGATCACCATCGTGTCAATAAAGACCGAAAGCATTTGGACCAGGCCCTGCTTCACGGGGTGGGAGACGGAGGCGGTCGCAGCGGCGTTCGGAGCGGAACCGACGCCGGCCTCGTTCGAATAGAGGCCGCGCTTGATGCCGTACATCATTGCCGAGCCTGCGAAACCGGAGAAGATCGCCCTGAAATCGAAGGCCTGTTCGAAGATCTGAAGGAACATCGAGGGAATGTTCTGGTAGTTGAAAACAACGACGATGAGGCCTGCAGCGAGGTAGATCAGCGCCATGATCGGCACAAGGAGGCCAGTGACGTAGGTCAGGCGGCGCGTGCCTCCGAAGATCGACAGTGCCATGGCGATGGTGAGGATTCCGCCCAAGAGGTAGGGGGTCCAGGAGGGATCGAACCAGGAGTACTGGCTGAAGGAATCCACAACGTTGAAGGAGGCGAGCATATTGAAGCCGCCCATGTACGTCAGGATCAAGACGAGGGCGAAGGTCGCTGCGAGCCAATGCTGCTTGAGTGCGATCTGAATGTAGTAGGCGGGGCCGCCGATCGAGTGATCGTCGGGGCCGTGGCCGCGCTTCTTGTAGATCTGCGCAAGAGTGGACTCGACAAAGGCGGATGCGGCGCCAAGGGTGGCGATCACCCACATCCAGAACACGGAGCCCGCGCCGCCGAGCGCGATGGCCGTTCCGACACCTGCGATATTGCCGACGCCCACTCGCGAGGCGGTCGAAATCATCAGGGCCCGGAAGGAAGAGATCGCCCCCTCCTGGTCTGGCGGTTCAGAGACGACGCGGATGGACTCTCGGAACATGCGAAGGGGCAGGGCCTTGGAGCGGATAAAGAAGTACAGGCCCGTGCCGATGAGGAGAGCGATGAGAATGTAGCTGTAGAGCGCCGTGGAGACGATGTCGAGGTATCCGTTGATGACCTCGGACAGCGACTGGGGTTCAGAAGGCATGACGTTCTCTTATCAGAAGTTGGGAATCTTTGGCCTTGAGCCAAGGTTGTCGCTGAAAAGCTTATAAGAACAGTCAAGTCCGAGTCATGCCAATGTGCGGAATGTGGGGGAGGGGAATGAGCGGGGAGTGAACTTAGGACAAAGAGAGGAAGAGCTTCTCCAATTCTTTGAACTGGGCTTCTACATCCTCAGGGGTCTGCTCTTTGTTGCTTGCGCAGTCGCGCATGGTGGAGGAGATCACGGAAAAACCAGCTCTTTGCAGAGCAGAGTTCACCGCCGCGAGCTGTGTCACGATGTCGCTGCATCGTCGCCCCTCTTCGACCGCGCGAATGACCGCATCAAGTTGGCCCCGCGCTCGCTTAAGACGGTTGAGGACCCTTTTCTGGGCCTGTGCGCGCTCGGACTCAAGGGCTTCAGGTGTCATATCTCTCTCCCTCCACGTGCACTTGCGAACACAAGGAAATGATACCCCGCAGGGTATATTTTTCCTGACAATCCGAACTCAACGGAGGACCAATGAACACCATCGTGATCGTTGGCGGCGTCGCCGCCGGAATGAGCTGCGCGGCTCGTCTTCGTCGCCTCGACGAACAGGCCCACGTGATCGTCCTCGAAAAGGGCATGGATATCTCCATCGCTTCGTGCGGTCTTCCCTACTTCGTCGGCGGGGAAATCGTCGAGGAAGCCGCACTTCGGGTTCAGACCCCGAAGTCGATCTACGACTCCCTCAACCTTGATATCCGAGTCAACACGGAAGTACTCGCGGTCGACTCTGTGAATCGAAGCCTTCGTATCCGCTCCTCGCAGGGAGAAGAAGAACTCGCCTACGACGCCCTCGTCCTGGCCCCCGGCGCCCGATCGGTTGATCTTCCGATCCCGGGAATTGATCTGCCCTTCGTCAAAACTTTGCGCACCATCCCCGACGCCGTTGGGGTCAAGGAGATGGCCGAGCCCGGCGGACGTGCAGTCGTCATTGGTGCGGGCTTCATTGGCCTCGAGGCCGCCGAGTCCTTGCGTCTTGCGGGCATGGAGGTCGCTCTTGTTGAAGGAAGCGACCATGTCTTGCCTCCTGTAGAAGAGGAACTCTCCTCCCTCGTCCTCGATGAACTCGAGCGCATCGGCATCACTGTCATCGAATCCGCTCGGGTGAGTGGCATTGAAGACGAGGGCGGGCGCGGACGGGTCATCGTCGAGGGGATCGACGCTCTCGAAGCTGATCTCGTGCTCGTTGCGGTTGGTGCGCGTGCCCGCATCGAACTTGCCCTAAGCGCCGGGATCCGCGTCGAGAATGGCGCGATCGACGTTGACAATCATGGGCGTACCTCCGATGAGCGCATCTGGGCCGCCGGAGATGCTGCGCTGTCCACCATTGCGGCAACCGGCGCTCGTCGTCCCGTTGCTCTCGCGGGTCCTGCGAGCCGTGCGGGGCGCCGTATTGCCGACGACATCATCTCGGTTCTCAATGGCCAGGCCCCGGCCGCTAAGGAGATTGTCAAGCCCCTGGGCACGGCGATCGTGCGGGCTGGCGATCTCCAGGTCGCGATGACCGGTTCCAACTCTCGTGAACTCACTCGAGCGGGAATCCCCTTCAGGGCGATCCACACCCACCATGCTCAGCACGTCGGCTATTTCCCCGGCGCCTCCACCATTTCCCTGGTGGTCCTCCTTGGCGAAGACGGGGGAATCCTGGGGGCGCAGGGTGTTGGGCGTGAGGGCGTCGACCGCAGGATCGATGTCTTGGCAACGGCGATCCGTGCAGGGCTCAAGGCGGAAGAACTCATTGACCTCGACCTCGCCTACGCTCCTCCTTTCGGAGCTCCGAAAGACTCTGTCAATATGGTCGGAATGATCGCGGAGAACCTTTTTGACGGCATGCTTGAACTCTGGTACGCGAACCAGCTCGACGAGATCCGAAAGACTCACCTCATCCTCGATGTGCGCCAGCCCGATGAGGTCGCCGAAGGGCCGAGGATTCCCGGCTCGCTGCGCATTGCGCACACTGAGCTCCGGGGGCGCATAGACGAGGTCCGCGAGGCTGCCGACGAGCGTCCCATCGCGATTCACTGCCTCTCGGGTGTCCGCTCCTATCTGGCGTATCGCATGCTCGTCGATGCGGGATTCGAGGCCGCATCGCTCGACGGGGGAATGCTCACGCTTGAAGCCTGGGCGAAACGTCACCCGGGTCTCATTGAGCGTTGAGTTTCTTCGTGCTCGGTGTCAGTGCTCGAGGTACAAGACATCAATCACTCGCACGCGAGGGTGACGCTGATGATCGGAGCAATCGGGCGCTGTCAGGGCTCGGGTTTGACAGGATTGAACAACGACGCACGAGGGTGCGAGAAACCAAGGAGAACAACATGTGCAGTCCGGTGAAGTGCAAGGTGTGCGGTAAGACGACGTGGGCTGGCTGCGGCCAGCACATTGACGCGGTGCGTGCGATGGTTCCCGCTTCGCAGTGGTGCGATGGCAAGCACAGTGCGGAAGAGATTGCGAAGGTGAAGGGGAACTCGAGCTTCTTCGGGAGCCTCTTCGGCCGTAGGTGACCCGGAGTTCCCGTTGAGGTCAGAGCGAATCGGAAGTCCCCTTGAAGGGCCTCTTTGGGAAGAGCGAGACCTCTGTATAAGGGGTGCGGCCTCTGTAAAGGCGAGGCCCCTTTTATGTCGGAAGGGGGCGTAGCCTCGCTTCGCCTCTCAGGCTCATGGTTCCGATCTACCTGCGAAGTCTGAGGCCGTCGACTCTCAGGCTTGCGGCTATGCGGATCGCTTGAACACCAATGCGCGGCGCGCACGGACTATGTTCCGGCGTGCCGCGCATTCATGTGTGCTGGGGTTTGCGGTGGCGTGGGTATCGGCGTGCCGTCGACCAGCAGACCAGCAGACCAGCAGGGAAGCGTGCGCATGCGCGTCGGCTTCGGCCCTCTTCTCCGTTCCTTCTTCCTCGATGTCTATGGATTCGCACGCGTGCCAGGTCTTGACTGTGCCGCACGGGTGGCGCGTATCGCAAGGACCTTTACGGGTTCTCGTAAAGAAGCAGTGGGTTCCAAGCAACACGGAAAATGCGCAAAATCTGGACGAAAAAAGCTAGGAATAATGCTGAAGCCGCGTGCTGCTGACTTCGAAGAAGCTGTGTGTGATGGATTACGTGCCCGCTTCGTAGCCTTGTGCTCCTCTTGTGGGAGCGGGAGTTTTTGGCGATATTCTCAGCATTTGTGAGCTGGTGAGTGGTGTTTGAGGGGTTCGGATCTCGATTTGACGGTGCATCGGGCGGTCGCTAATGTTCTTCTTGTTGCGCCGAGCGCTTGAGACTCTTTCAAGTCAAAAGTTCGCGCCACGGCGCTAAGCCTCCCCTTCTTTCGCAGGGCATTCCTGTGTCTTGTTTAAGAAGGTGTTTGGGTGTTGTTTGTGAACTCGATAGTGTGTTTGTTTTTTATGCCTGTTTTTTGTTTTTGAGTTGTTTTTGGTTGGGATTGCCTGCTGTGCTGTTGTGGTGTGGTGGGTTTTTCTGGGCTTTGACGTTT
>NZ_JAEKIA010000017.1 GCF_016405145.1 Schaalia cardiffensis | reverse complement strand
GGGCACCTCCTTCAAGGTGCCCACCCCGCCCCAAGCGAGCGCTACGCCACTATCCGAGCGAAGCCACCGCTTGAGTCCACCAGTTCAGCGCTCATCAGCTGAAAAGAGACCCCGGTTGTCGATGTCCTCCTGGATGGGAATGTCGATCGTCTCCAAATCGCGCACGGCCTGACGCACCGCGCGGGAGACTGCAGGCGCGACCCTCTCATCAAAAACACCCGGGATGATGTAGGAGGGGGACAGCTCCTCATCCGAAATCACCGAAGCGATCGCCACGGCCGCAACGCGAAGAACCTCGGTCGTGATCTCCTTGACCTTCGCATCGAGGAGACCGCGGAAAAGGCCCGGGAAGGCCAAGACGTTGTTGATCTGATTCGGATAATCAGATCGGCCCGTCGCCACCACTGCGGCGTGCTGGGCTGCACCAAGGGGATCGACCTCAGGTGTCGGGTTCGCTAGTGCGAAAACGATCGCCTTATCAGCCATGGTTGCGATGTCTTGCGCATCGAGGATATCGCCGTGGGAAACACCAATGAACACATCGGCATCGCGCACCCCCTCCTTGAGGGAGCCGTGGACGAGCCTCGGGTTCGTCGCCTCGGCGAGGGCCTTGCGCGTCGGGTGCATTCCCTCAGTCTCATCTGCGGCGAGGGCACCACTGCGCCCGTATCCGACGATGTCTTTCGCCCCCTGGGCGAGCAGCAGACGGATGATCGCATTGCCTGCGGCGCCCACGCCCGACACGACAATGCGCACGTCCTCGATCTTCTTGTCGACGAGTTTGAGTGCATTAATCAGCGCGGAGAGGACCACAATCGCCGTTCCGTGCTGGTCATCGTGGAAGACGGGGATGTCGAGTTCGGCGCGCAAGCGCTCTTCGATTTCGAAGCATCGCGGCGCGGAGATGTCTTCGAGATTGATGCCGCCGTAGGCGGGGGCGATGGCCTTGACGATGGAGATGATCTCTTCGGTGTCTTTCGTGTCGAGGACGACCGGCCAGGCGTCGACTCCGCCGAACTCCTTGAAGAGAACCGCTTTGCCCTCCATCACGGGCAGCGCCGCCTCCGGGCCGATGTCTCCGAGGCCGAGGACGGCGGTCCCATCGGAGACGACGGCGACGGTGTTCGCCTTCATTGTCAAAAGATGGGCTTTTTGAGGCATGTCGTGGATCGCGGTGCACACTCGGGCGACACCCGGGGTGTAGGCGCGCGAGAGGTCATCGCGGTTGCGCAAGGGCACCTTCGAGCGGATCTCGATCTTGCCTCCGACGTGGGACAAGAAAGTCTGATCGGCGGTCGAGGAGACGAACACCCCGTCGATCCCTTTCAGGGCCGCACGAACGCTTCGTCGATGAGTGGAATTCTCCAAGTCACAGGTGAGGTCGATGACGAGACGGCCGCGGTTGGATTCGGCGACATCGAGTCCGCGGACTTGTGCGCCCACTTCGGTGACGGCGTCAACGACCTTCGCGATGGAGGCGCGGGATTCGTCGATTTCGACACGGTAGGAAGCTGTGTAGGAGGGAGAAGTTCGCATGTCGTCCTTAAGGCAAGCGGCAAAGCCGCAGCTATTCGTTCAATCTCAATACTAAAAGGGCAGGAGTCTTCAAGTCTTGACAAGTGCGCATCGTGGACTGCACTCGTCTCCTTTCGCCCCTGAGCTCGCCGAAAAGGACGTGTTCGTACGCGCTGGCAGACAGCTCACTCGTGAATGTGGTGCGTCGAAGGCGCACCACACGCCCCGCAAGCCAGCGAAGAATCGAGGACCTTCCCAAGTGACAGCGAAACTCCACAGGTTCAAAGACGGCGAAGGCCGTGGGGATCTTGGATCCTCACGGCCTTCGCCTCAATCGGATTTCAGCTCTCGCAAGCTTTCAGCCCCAGTAACTCCAGCCCCAAAGGCTTGAACAACAAGAGCTTCAACTCCACGAGACTCAAACGCCCACCATCTCCATGATCAACTCACGCACACGCGCAGCATCAGCCTGACCACGCGTCGCCTTCATGACCGCACCCACCAGAGCGCCAGAAGCCTGGACCTTGCCTCCCCTGATCTTCTCAACGACTGCCGGATTCGCGTCGATCGCCTCTTGGACGGCCACCCTCAAAGCGCCCTCATCAGAAACGACCTCCAGTCCTCGGGCTTCAACGACCTCGCTCGGCGAACCCTCACCCATCAAGACACCCTCGAGCACCTGGCGCGCGAGCTTGTCATTGATGCGACCGGAGTCGATCAAGCCCTGCAGTTCTGCGATCTGCGCAGGAGTGATCGGCATGTCTTCGAGCGCGGACTCGTTCTCCTTGGCGCGGCGGGAAAGCTCGCCCATCCACCACTTGCGCGCAGCCCCGGGCTCCGTGCCGGCCTTGACGGTCGCCTCGATAAGTTCGAGCGCGCCCGCATTCACGACGTCGCGCATCTCCTTATCGGCGTAGCCCCACTCCTCGCGCAGACGACGGCGCTTCGCGACCGGAAGCTCGGGCAAAGCGGCTCGCAGTTCCTCAACCCATTCGCGTGCGGGCACGAGGGGAACCAGATCCGGTTCGGGGAAGTAGCGGTAGTCTTCGGCGTCCGACTTCTCGCGGCCCGCAGAAGTGGATCCGTCTTCCTCGTGGAAGTGACGGGTCTCCTGAACGACCGTTCCCCCGGCGGCGAGGATCGCTCCTTGGCGTTGCATCTCGAAACGCACCGCGCTTGCGATTCCCCTAAAAGAGTTGACGTTCTTCGTCTCCGAACGCACGCCCAGAGGAGAGTCCGGAGTGTCTCGAAGAGAAACGTTGATATCGGCGCGAACATTGCCGCGCTCCATCCTTGCCTCGGACACTCCCAGGGCGCGGAAAATGTCGCGCAGAGTCTGCACATAGGCGGCGGCAACCTCAGGAGCGCGCTCACCCGCTCCCGTGATCGGGCGGGTCACGATCTCGACGAGGGGCACGCCCGCGCGGTTGTAGTCCACGAGCGAATAGTCGGCACCGTGAATACGACCATCGGCGCCGCCGACGTGAGTGTTCTTACCGGCGTCTTCCTCCATGTGCGCGCGCTCAATTTCAACGCGGAACATGGTGCCGTCCTCAAGCTCGACATCGACATAGCCGTCGTGGGCGATC
Organism: Schaalia cardiffensis; assembly: GCF_016405145.1. Classification (GTDB taxonomy): domain Bacteria; phylum Actinomycetota; class Actinomycetes; order Actinomycetales; family Actinomycetaceae; genus Pauljensenia; species Pauljensenia cardiffensis. The sequence goes on along the minus strand of NZ_JAEKIA010000017.1, from coordinate 33,557 downwards.
GGCTCGTCAGACTGCGAAGTCTGGAAGGCCTTCGTCAAGTCCGGGTAGAAGTAGTTCTTGCGCGCAAAGCGGCAGTACTCGGCGATCTCACAGTTGAGGGCGAGGCCGATCTTAATCGCGTACTCGACGGCGCGCTTGTTCACGACCGGGAGGCAGCCGGGCAGGCCCAGCGACACGGGGGTGACGAAAGTATTCGGGTCTCCGCCGAAAGCATTCGGAGCCGCGTCGAACATTTTCGTCTTCGTGCCGAGCTCGACGTGAACCTCAATGCCGAGGACCGGGTCGTAGTTCTTCACGACCTGCTCGTAATCCATGAGCTCGCTCATCACTTCTCCTCCCAGGAAGCAGCCGGGCACGCGGCCGCGACCTCGTCGCTGAGGGACTCGACGAGCCCCGCGACCTCGTACATGGTCTGATCTGCGCGTGCGGGCGCGATGATCTGGAAGCCGATCGGCAGGTTCTCACTGGACACGGCCACCGGGATGCTCATTGCGGGCACGCCCGCGAGGTTCGCGGGGATTGTCGCCACATCGTTGAGGTACATCGCCATCGGGTCGTCGACCTTGTCGCCGAATTTGAAGGCCGTCGTCGGGGCCGTCGGGGAGACGAGGACGTCGACCTCGTTGAAGACGCGCTCGAAGTCGCGTTGGATGAGGGTACGGACCTTTTGCGCCGAACCGTAGTAGGCGTCGTAGTATCCGGCGGACAAAACGTGCGTGCCGAGGATGATGCGGCGCTTCACCTCGTCACCAAAACCCGCCTCACGGGTCGCCGCCATGACGGAGGCCGCCGTAACCGGCCCCTCACTCGGCTCAACACGAATGCCGTAGCGCATCCCATCGAAGCGCGCCAGGTTCGAGGACACCTCGGCCGGCATGATGAGGTAGTAGGCCGCGAGCGCATAGTCGAAGCTCGGGCAGGAAACCTCATGGATCTCGGCGCCCGCTTCGCGCAGCTTCTCGACGCTCGCATTGAAGGCCGCGAGGACATCCTCTTGGTAGCCCTCGCCGGACAGTTCTTTGACGACGCCGACCCGAAGGCCCTTGATGGTGCGAAGCGCTTCAACGGCTGTCACAGTATCAAGGAGCGGAGCGACCGGCTCGTCCAGGCTGGTCGAGTCCAAAGGATCATGGCCTGCGATGAGTTCGGTGAGGATCGCGGCGTCGGACACCGTTCGGGTGACCGGGCCGATCTGGTCCAGAGAGGAGGCCATCGCGATGAGGCCGTATCGGGACACCTGGCCGTAGGTCGGCTTCGCGCCGACTGTGCCGGTGACGGAGCCGGGCTGCCGGATCGAGCCTCCCGTGTCTGAGCCGAGGGCGAGAGGCACCATGAATGCGGCCACCGCAGCTGCCGAGCCGCCACCCGAACCTCCGGGGATTCGCTCAACATCCCAGGGGTTCAAAGTCGCGCCGAAAGCGGAGTGCTCGGTGGACGAACCCATTGCGAACTCATCCATGTTCGTCTTGCCGACAATGGGAAGGCCCGCTTCGTGGATGCGCTCGATCACGGTCGCGTCGTAGGGGGGGCGCCAATCGCCGAGGATCTTCGAGGCGCAGGTCGTCGGGATCCCACGGGTCACGATGTTGTCCTTCACGGCGATCGGAACGCCGGCAAGGCGGTGAAGGGCCTGCCCCGCAGCGCGCTTGGCATCCACCTCGGCCGCAGTCGCCAGGGCGCCCTCGCGGTCAATGTAAAGGAAGGCGTTGATCCTGGGGTTGAGTGCTTCGATGCGATCAAGGCAGGCACTCGTGAGTTCAAGCGAGGTGATCTCACCAGCTGCGAGCATGTCCGCGAGTTCGAGGGCGGACTTCTTGAGAAGATCGTTCATCATTCCTCCCCGAGGATCTGCGGAACGAGGAACATTCCCTCTTCAGAGGCCGGGGCCTGGGAGAGGACCTCCTCGCGGTCGAGGGTCGGGCTCACGACGTCCTCGCGCATAACGTTGGTCAAAGGGATCGCGTGCGAGGTTGCCGGAATGTCCGCGGTGGCGACCTCGGACACCTTCGCGACGGAAGCCGCGATGACGTCCAGTTCACCGGCGATGCGTTCGATCTCCTCGGGAGTCAATGCGATGTGGGCCAGGCCCGCGACGCGGGCGACCTCGTCAGTACTGATGCGTGACATGGGCTCGAGTCTACTCAATGACTCCGAACAAGCGTGACGCCGCTCGGACCAGGGGATTCCCTGAGGGACGAGGACGCCCAGCTCCTCGTATCCTTGGATGCATGACTCTACGACGCCCCCACCTTTTCACTGCCCGCACCTGGGGGATTGTGAAGAAGGTCGGCCTCGCTTTCGCGCTTTCTCAGGCGACCGCGATCGCGGCGATCCACACGATCGACCGCGTGCGCAAGGAGCGCATCCCGGGTGGGCGCCACGGTTTCCCCGTTCTCGCGCCCACTGACACTGCGATCGCATCGAACGAGGTGAGGACCTACACGGAGGGCCACTCACTCTATGCGGATATGCTCGACGCGATCGCCACTGCGAAAGACCACGTCTATTTCGAGACCTTCATCTGGCGTTCGGATGAGTGGGGGCAGCGCTTCAAGGATGCGATCATCGCGGCCGCGCAGCGCGGCGTCGAGGTCTACTGCGTCTACGACGGTTTCGGGGTGCTCAATCAGGATCCTCGTTTCTTCGTCTTCCCTGACCTTCCCCACTTGTGGGTGAAGAAGTTCCCGACGATCCGTTCGGGCCTGTTCACTTTGAATCTGCGCAAAACCGGGCAGGATCATCGCAAGATCCTCGTCGTCGATTCGAGGGTCGGTTTCGTTGGCGGATACAACATCGGCAATCCCTTCGCCGACGAATGGCGAGACACGCATGTGCGCGTCACCGGGGATGCGGTGTGGGAACTCGAAAACAGTTTCATCGACTTTTGGAACCACTTCAAGCCCCGACGTGCACCTCAACTGCCCGACCGGGGGGCGCGCACCTGGGAAGCGGAGGTCACCTCCGCGATCAATATGCCCCAGCGGATCCTCTACCCGATTCGGGGCATGTACATCGACGCGATCGGACGCGCCACCGATCGGGTCCTCATCACGACCGCTTATTTCATCCCGGACAAGGAGATCCTCGAAGCCCTCATTTCCGCGGCGCGTCGAGGGGTTTGTGTGAAGGTTCTGATCCCCGAGTATTCGAACCACATTTTGGCCGACTGGGTCGCCCGCCCCTACTACGGGGCTCTGCTGCGCGAAGGCATTGAGATCTGGCTGTACCAGCATGCGATGGTCCACTCAAAGACCATGACAATTGACGGATTGTGGTCCACGATCGGCACCGCGAACATCGATCGGCTCTCAATGCGCGGCAATCACGAGGTCAATATGCAGTTCTATTCTTCTGAGCTCGCAACCCGCATGGAGGAGATCTTCGCGAACGACTTGTCGACCTCGCGCCGACTCACGGTGGAGGAATGGGAAGGGCGCAACCTGCTCACCCGCTTCACCGAGCGCCTGCTGCACCCCTTCGAGTTCATGGTCTGATCCGCGCCGAGCAGGAGGTCCCAGCTTCTTGGAACACCGGCCTCGCTCAGCTGCTCAGTGCGCGCGAATCATGCGCATTGGAATCATTCGAAGCATACGGACATCATTCGAGGCCGAGGGCCGCTAGTCCCCCATCAAGCAGATCCTGGAATCGAGTCTCGTCAATGACGGGAACACCGAGCGCTTCCGCTTTCGTCGCCTTCGACCCGGCGCCGGGACCTGCAACGACCAGGCTCGTCTTCTTCGAAACGGAGCCCGTTGCTTTCCCTCCGCGAAGCACGATCGCCTCTTTCGCCCCTTCGCGGTCGTATCCGGGCATGGCGCCCGAAACGACAATCGTCAGGCCCTCGAGGACCTTCGACACCGCTTCAGTGGGCTCATCCTCCATGTGAACTCCCGCCTTTGCCCAGCGTTCCAACAGTTCATGGTGCCAATCGACCGCGAACCATTCGATGAGGGACTCACCAATGGTGGCGCCCACGCCCTCGACTTTCGACAGCTCCTCGAGCGTTGCGGCGCGAAGATTGTCCATTGAGTGGAAGGCGGAGGCGAGGGCCTTCGCAGCTGTGGGCCCGATGTGACGGATCGACAAGGCGACGAGCAGGCGCGCCAGAGGCTGAGATTTGGCCTTTTCCAGTTCGGCGAGCATATCGAGGGTCGATTTCGAAGGCTGGGAAGGAGTCGGAATGAAGGCGGGCTCGTCCTTCTTCATGGAAGCCTTATAGGCCTTCGTCCAAAAGTAGCGGACCTGCATCCACTCCCCCGTGACCTCGCCCTCGACCTTCACGGGCCGCCACACGAACACATCCTTCAGCTCTCTCGCACTCAGATCGAAAAGATCTGCTTCACGGGTGAGAACTGGGCGGGCGGGTGGGGGTAGGAGGGCTTCGGCCGCGGCAAGACGCTCAGCAGGGGCCAGATGGTCGACCTCCTTGAGCAGGAGGCGCGTCCCGTCCTCGAGGATGATCGCGTGGCCGTCAACAAGTGCTGCTGCAACTTCCTCACGGGAAGCCTCCGGCTGGGTGAGGGCGAGCGCGGCCTCGTCCCCGAGACCTTCAATATCGAGGGCCGAACGGGCTCCGATATGGGCTACTCGCTCCGTGATCTGGGCTGGACACGCTTCCTTGTTCGGGCATCGAAGATCAACGTCTCCTTCTTTTTCGGCGGCGAGGGGCGCTCCGCATGAGGGACAGGTGCTCGGCATGATGAAAGGGCGTTCCTCGCCGGTGCGGGCCGCGAGCACGGGCCCGAGGATCTCCGGGATGATATCGCCGGCCTTACGCAAGATGACGAGGTCACCCAGGAGAACACCCTTCCTGGCGACCTCCTGCGCATTGTGCAGGGTCGCTCGAGAGACCCTGGAGCCGTCAACGAGGACGGTTTCCATCACGCCATAGGGGGTGACGCGGCCGGTTCGCCCCACCTGTACACGAATATCGAGGAGGCGCGTGTGGACTTCCTCGGGCGGGAACTTGTAGGCCGCCGCCCAACGCGGGGCGCGCGAGGTCATGCCCAGGCTGCGCTGCAGGGCAAGATCGTTGATCTTCACGACGACGCCGTCGATCTTGTAGTCCAGGGAGTCTCGCGCATCGCCAAGTTCGCGGATGCGCTCATCAATGGCGCCGCACCCTTTGAGTAGACGCGTGTGAACGGGGACGGGCAATCCCCAGGATTCGAGCCTGCGATACCAGTCGAATTGAGTGTCGGGCGCTTCGAAGCCGGAATCTCCCCGCTCGAGGAAGCCAACTCCGTGCGCAAGCATCGCGAGGGGGCGCTCGGCGGTCATCGCCGGGTCCTTTTGACGAAGTGATCCTGCGGCGGCATTGCGAGGATTCGCGAGCCGTGCTTTCCCCTGGGCTTCAAGGGCCTCGTTGAAGGCCTCGAAGTCCTTGAGCGGAATGTAGACCTCGCCGCGGATCTCCACTCGATGAGGGAAGGGGCCTCCATTCAAGGTTTGGGGAATCGTCTGGATCGTCGCAACATTCGCCGATACGTCCTCGCCCGTGTAGCCATCGCCGCGAGTCGCCGCACGCTCGAGGCGCCCATCGACGTAGAGGAGGTTGATCGCCAGACCATCAATCTTGACCTCGGTCGTCATTTCGGGTTCGTCGATCCCCAGGTCCTTGGCGACGCGCTCTTCCCATTCGGCGAGTTCCTCAAAGGAGAAAACATCGTTGATCGAGGTCATTTGCGCGAGGTGACGCACGGCGGCGAAATCGGAGCGCGCCGAACCTCCCACTGATTCCGTCGGCGAGTCGGCTCCGGCGAGTTCGGGGTGTTCGCGTTCGATGTCTTCGAGTTCACGGAAGAGGCGGTCGTAGTCCGCATCATCCATCTGGGGCGAATCGGAGTCGTAGTAGGCGTGACGAGCCTGCTCAATGACTTGTACGAGGGCATCGTGGCGCTCACGCACGGCCTGCCAGTGAGGGGTGTGCGCGAGGTCTTGGGATTCCGTTTCGCTCATGGCGTCATTCTCGCATCCGCCTCAGGCATCTTCGGCATGGGCCCCGCCCCTCCCCGCGAGCGCTCCGCTCCCCCTGTGGGCGTTCTCCTCCCCCGCGAGCGTTCCCCCTACGAACGTTCTGCTCCGTTATCCACAGCCCCCTCCCTCCACGCTCCTTGCACACTCCGAGCCGAGGACGGATGCGCTTCATCCTTCTTCCAGGCGATTCTTCACAGCGAGGAAAACGTGGAGGAGGCGAAGTGGAAAGAGCAGCAGAGGCCACATGCCCTGCGCATTTTGGCGCTCGTGCAGCCCTGCGCTGCGAATATCACCTGGCCTGCATCGACGGCCCCGATACGGGGATCCTCATTCCGCTGCCCGCCGTCCTCGGACGCTCACAAACCCTGTCCCTTCATGACCCGTCCTTGTCTCGCGAGCACGCCTCGATCAGTGTGACCCCGGGGCGGCCTTCTCGCGTCGAGGTGTGCGACCTGGGCTCGATGAATGGTACCTCTGTCATCCACAGGGGCGTAGCTCGTCTTCTTCACTCCATTCGTCTTCACTCCACTCGCCCCCAGCGAATGCGTCGAGGCGAACGCCTGCGCTGCGGAGCGGATGTTTTCGAGCTTCGCCACCGGCCCCCTCGTTTGGCGAAGGAGAAGCGTCAAACTCGAGGGAGGCGCTGGCTGATGATCCTCCCCTTCCTTTCCCTCGTGGTGTTGGGCGCACGTTTCCTCGCTTTCTCCGGCTCATCGTCTCGACTCGTTGCGCTCTTCACGAATGCGATTCTCGTCTGCCTCTTGATCGGCCTCGTTTTCTTCTTCTTGTCGTGGAGAAGACGAAGAAGGGCCCTCGCACCGCCCGACGAGGCTGGAACGGCTCTTCACCTCGCCCAAATGGCGGCCTCCTATTCGCCGCGCCTGCCCAGTGGTGTTCCCGGCCACGCAGGTAGTGCTCCTTTTGGATCTTCTGGTGGGCGTGCCTTTGACGAACCCATCATGATCCCTCTTCCTGGGGCGTCTCGCCCCTTGGGGATTGTGCCGAGCACGAGCCTCGATTGCGGCACTCCTGCTTCACCGCGCAGCATCGGAGTCATTGGGGAAGGCTCACTCGAGGATGCTTCCCGTTTGGCTGCGGGACTCCTCCGGCGAATCGGAGGCGGGTGCCTCGTCCTCGCTGATGGTGCCCGCAAAGTGTTCGGCAGCGACAATGTCATTGTCGAGATCCTCGAAGCGGGACGCCCTACGCCCCACCGCCCGAAAGCAGATGCGGGGCTTCCCCTTTGGAGGATCGTCGCCGCTCCAAGCATTCGTGAACTCCCGGAGTGGTGCGAACAGATCGTGTCCGCGAGCGGCAAGCCCCTCTCGCCCCTGTGGTGGGAACAATTTGGTGCGAATGATCCAGAGTCCCTTTTGCCTCCTTCGTTGGGACTCGCTGAGCTTCTTCACGATGTGGAAGCGTCCGAGCCCTTCCATTCCTTGACAGCTCCCCTTGGCGTCAACGCCCACGGTCCCCTCGTCTTGGACTTGGTTGCCGATGGACCCCATGCCCTGGTCGCGGGAACTACCGGCTCGGGCAAATCCGAAGCGCTTTTGACCTGGATTCGTGGAATCTGCGCGCGTCATTCCCCGCAGGAAGTGCGTTTCATCCTCTTCGACTACAAGGGAGGCTCAGCGTTTTCTCCTCTCGCAGGCCTTGCTCATGTGGATCGAGTGCTCACGGATCTGGATGCTTCTTTGAGCGCGAGGGCCCTGCGCGCACTGTCCGCTCTTTTGCGCAGGCGTGAAGGTGAACTCGCCGAACTCGGCCTACCGGATTACGCCGCGTGGGCGAGAGCCTATGAGCAGGGGCGCGTCGAGACGATCGGTCCTCGGATCGTCATTGTGATCGACGAGTTCCGCGCCTTGATTGATTCGCACGAGGATGGAAGCCGAGCCCTGGTGCGCCTTGCCGCGCAGGGGCGTTCGCTCGGGTTCCATGTGATCGCTGCAACCCAGCGTCCGGCGGGAGCGGTGAGTTCGGACATGCGTGCGAATCTCGAGTTGCGGATCGCTTTGCGGTGCCTGAGCCCCGCAGATTCGATGGATGTCATCGCCTCCGGGGCTGGTGCCGAGCTTGAGCGCATCCCAGGCCGGGCGATCATCGCCGATCGGGGGATCGTTCAATTCGCCATGAGCACCGGAGAGGAACCGGTATTTACCGGGGGCGCGCCCCTTAAGGGAGGCGAAGAGGCCTTCGCGGGCTGTGGGGGAGTCACCCAAGGAGGCACGTGGGAGCGTCCTGAGCCTCTCCCCTGGGTTCCCCTGCCTCCCTTGGCGCCGGGGAGCCGTGAGCTCCTCATCGCCGAAGGCTGCGCCCGCACCAGTTCCTCGGGCTCTTCTCGATTGCCCGCGTCGGGGACGGTCCTTGGCCTTGGCCTCGTGGATGGGATCGACGAGGGTGAGCACCGGCTGCTCCAATGGGATGGAGGCTGGGTAGGTCTCATTGCGCCCCGAAGTGAAGAAGAGCTTGCTTCACGAGGGGCGATCGCGCTGGGCGCTCGCATTGCTGCAGCGCAGAATCTCCCTCTTCATGTGTGCGCTCCGATTCCACAGCTCGGCCAGAGAGGCTCGTCGAAGCCCGAGGCTGGAGAGACGCTCACTGAGCATCTTGCGCGTCTTCGCCGTGATTTTGGCGCCGCGACGTGGATTCCCTCAGATGAGGGCGCCGATCTTGCGTTGCTCTTCACTGAGGTGAAGTCTGCGTGCGTCCTCGTCATTGCGGACGTGGAGCGTTCTCGTCGAGCAATGGAGAGCGCTTTCGGGCCTCTCATTGCTGAGCGGCTCTGGTCGGAGGGCCTTGATGCTTGTGCAGCGGCCTCAGGTGTTCTTGTGTGCGCAGCTCCGGGAGCGCGGATGAATGACCCGGTCCTTGCTCGCTGTTCGATGCGTTTTGAACGGCCCGATCCTCATGCGCCGCAGATGCGGCACATGCCTTCGAGGCAGGCTCTGGGCGATGAACGCTGGGTGTGGAAGGAGGGGGATGTGCTGCGGATTCTTGCGCTGGTCAAGCTGTCGAGTGTGAAAGCGCTCTGTTCCCCGGTGGCGCACAGGGCGACAGGAGATTCTTCTCTAAGGGATGCCCGTCCTGGCTTCTCCTCGCGCCCGGCGTTGGAGCCTCTGGTTAGTACCTGGGAGGAAGCGGCCTGCGAGTTCAGCGCAGCGAAAGGGATCATCGAGTCTCGCGAACTCAGGGCGACTCCCGAGTTCAATGGAGCGCGGCAAAGCCACACGGGAGCGCGTCAAAGAGAGGAGGGAGCGCCACCCCATGCGAGCAGAGCCAATGCCCACTCTTTTCCTGTGTGCGAGATCCTGTGCGGCCCACAGTGGCTCCCCATAGAAGACCTGCTCTTCAGAGCAGATGAGCCCTGTCAATCGGCCTCGTCTTTCTTCGATTCCCCGTGGGTCATCGAGGGCGATGGAGGAAATCTTGAACATGCGCTTATCGAAATAGCGAGAAAACTCGGGAGGAATCCACCGAAAATCGTGAGTCACGGGGCCGAATCATGGACGAAGCCCCCTCCTGGAGCTGAAGTGAACTGGGTGCTCTTGTGCCCAAGCCCCGAGCGTCTGCGTTCACTCTCTCGCGGAGCGCACCCTCTTCCCCTGCCGTATTCGGGCCGATTTTCCAGCGAAAATGCAGGTGTTGCCCGATTCCAGGGACGATGGACTCGGATCAGAGTCCTCCCCCACCAGGAGGGACGTGACCACTTCCACAGGGGTTAATAGGACCTTTATGCCGTAGACCTCTTGTCTGACATCCCTTTGTACCCAAGACTATCTGACGGGTGTCCGGGCGTTACTTCAGCGCTACGGGCGAGTGAGTTTGTTCTTCGGCATAGTTCAAAGGAGTGTCAACGATGGATTGGCGTAGCAAGGCCGCCTGTCTCAGTGTGGATCCCGAGCTTTTCTTCCCTATCGGCAATACCGGTCCGGCAATCGCCCAGGCTGCTCAGGCCAAGACTGTGTGCCACAGCTGCCCGGTGGAGGCGACCTGCCTCCAGTGGGCGATCGACAACAATCAGGACTCCGGTGTCTGGGGCGGCATGAGTGAAGAGGAGCGACGCTCCCTCAAGCGCCGCGCCGCCCGCGCCCGCCGCGCCTCCTGAGTACAGGCAGCTGACTGCGGCAGCGAACCTCGAGTTCAGCATCAATGCCACCGCGGGGCCGAGCATCTGCTCGGCCCCGCATCGCTTTGTCCTCATGGCCCCACAAGGCTCTCGCTCAGAGCTCCAGTCCCCACCGAAAACTCCAGCTCTCATGACTCGGGAACTCCAGGCCTCACGACGTTTCCAGGCCAGCCACGAACTCCAGTCCAGCTCGGAGTTTCAGTCCTGTTCGACTCGCATCTTCACAGTGACCAGTGTTCCGCCCTCGTCGCGTCTACTCCACTCGATCGAACCATTGAGCTCTCCACGAACCATTTGATGCACGATCTGCGTGCCTAGTCCCGTCATCGGGGTTCCCGGCTCGAAGCCGAGACCATCATCCGCCACGGTAATGACCATGGAGTCGCCCTCGCGCGTCACTCCGACCTCGATGCGTCCATCACGATCGGCGAGCCCATGCTCAACAGAGTTCGCGACGAGCTCATTGAGTACCGTCGCCAGGGCTTGTGCCTGATCAGCGGGGATCGTTCCGAAACTGCCGACAGTCACGACCTCGACCGAATGATCTGTTGAGGCCACCGCACCGGACATTCTCACAACGGAACGCGCGACCTCGTCGAAGTCAACGGTCTCATCAACATTCTGCGATAGGGCCGCGTGCACAGTCGCGATCGCCTGGACGCGACGCTCAGCCTCGGACAGCGCGTCCTTCACTCCCTGCTGATCAGAGCGGCGCGCTTGGAGGCGCAGCAGGGCTGACACTGTTTGGAGATTGTTCTTCACACGATGGTGGATCTCGCGGATCGTCGCATCCTTCGTCATGAGTTCTTGCTCGCGGCGGCGGACCTCGGAAACATCTCGCGTCAAAATGACTGCACCCAGCCGCTTGCGCCCCTCAACGAGGGGAAGCGCACGTATTGTGATTGTGGAAGAGTGCGCGGTGATTTCCGTGCGCCAAGAGGCGCGCCCCATGACGACGACCGGCATGGACTCCTCGATCATCGTCTCGTCACCAACGACATTCGTCACCTCTTGCGCGAGGATCTTCCCCGTGACATTCGAGCGGATTCCAAGACGACGCAGGCACGAGGTTGCGTTCGGTGTCATATGCTCGACACGCCCGTTCTCGTCGATGACGATGACTCCGTCGAGGACGCGCGGAACGCCGTGGGCGGTGACGGAGGGCGTCGAATCATATGGGTATTCGCCTCGGGCGATCATCTGGCAGAGCATGTCCGCTGCATTCATTGTCCACGACTCGAATCCGAGGGAGAGCCTGGGCGAGGAAAGATTCGATTCGCGAGTGACGACCGCGATGATGCGCCCGTCGTGCAGGACGGGGACGCAGGTCTCCTGCATCGAATAGGTCCCCGCCCAGTAGGCGCTCGGAGACTTCACCACCTGACCAGTGGCGATGCAGCGGCGTACTTCAACCTCGCGGGCAACAGGCAAATGCAATCCGATGATGTCGTCAACGTGAACCGTCGTCGAGGTCGCTGGGCGGCAATGAGCGGCCGCGATGAAGCGTTCATCATCGGTCGGGAGCCACAAGACCAGGTCCGCGGCGGAAAGGTCGGCGAGAACCTGCCAGTCCGCAAGCAGCAGGTGGAGCCACTCAATGTCTTTCTCCGACAGGGCGTTGTTCGACGCCTCCTCTGCCAAATCCGTCAGGCTTCTCATAGGATCCACTCTAGTGCGCCCTGGAGGCGATCCCCTCCACCCCCCTTCCCCCTCTCATCCTTTCCCGTCCCACCATGATCGGAGTTTCATGAAGTTCAGCGAGACCCTCAGCTACCCGATGTCCCTCGACGATCTCGAAGCGATGAGCCTCGACCCTGAGTTCTTGCGCTCCCGATTCCAGCGCTTCACCACCGGGCTCGAAGTCGTGGTCGAGGGGCGGAGCATCCGCGCATCCGGACCGCTTAACACGGACCTTCTTCCCGGGGCGACTAAAGCCTTCATCGCCCAGGATGCTCGCCTCAAGTTCACCGAGACGTGGAGTGGCGAGGGCGAGGCTCGCACCGCCTCCTCGAGGCTCACAGCCAAGGGGGCTCCGCTGAAAGTCTCAATCTCTTCGACTTTCAGCGGTGGTGCCTTAGCGACTCGGGTGGCTACAGGTGATCTTGTGATCTCGGTTCCCTTCTTCGGCTCCAAACTCGAACAGGAGGGGATCGCCCGGGCTGGCCGCATTCTCAAGGAAGAGCAGCACCTGGCCGCTGAATATCTCGAAAAGCGGGCTTAAACGCCATTGCCCAGGCCGATCCGGGTTTGAGCCAAGGCCGGGCTGGGTTTGAGCTAAGGCCGGGCGGGGATTATGCCTGGGCAGCTTGCTTCTTCCTTCCCTGCGCCCCGGCCCGAGCCTGCCCCCAAGGGTACGATCCCTCTTTCTTTTCCCCTTTGATCTGCCCAATTCTTTCCCCCTCTTTTAGCTCGCGCGGCTCAGCCCAGATTCCGCGACAATGGACCCATGAGCGATACGAGTGCACATTCAACCCCGTCCCCGGCCCTCTATCTTGAACGCCAGGGCGTCCGCCAGTACATCGCAACGAACTCTCGTGGCGCACAAGTCCTCGTCGGAGATGGACCTGGGCGTTTCTCCCCCGGTGATCTTTTGAAGATCGCGCTCGCAGGCTGCAACGCCATGTCCTCCGATAAGCGCTTGGCCGACCGACTCGGCGAAGACTTTGAGCAGGTTATTGGAGTGTCGGGTGAGTATCTTTCCAACGAGGACCGCTTCGCCTCCTTCGCGATCGAACTCATCCAAGACCTGTCGAAGGTTGACGAGGAGGAGCGCTCAAAGCTCTTGCGCCGAGCGGAGGGCGCGATCGAAAGGAATTGCACGATCGCGCATACTCTGACGAATCCGGTGTCCTACACGAAGAGCTTCACTGACGAGCCCGTAGGCCAGGACTGAAGTGGGCGCCCGCTCCCGCGTGGTGAAGACCTGGTCCCAGGCGTTGAACGTTCCTTACGCCGTGAGCCTGAAATCCGCGCAGAAACTCCGCGAGGCCAACCCTGATGCGACACCCGCACAGCTCGTGGGCATCGCGAATAGACGCTTCTTAACGCGCGTGTCCGGCGAATCCGCCGCTGTCGGAGCACTCGCAGTCTTCCCGGGAGCGGGAACCGCAGTGAGCATGGGAAGCTCGGGGGTCCAACTCCTCGCCTTCGTTTCTGAGGCCGCACATCACTGCATGCTCGTCGCTCATCTCTATGGACTCGACATGCGCGACCCCGCCAAGCGCACTGCGCTGGTCCTCGCGGCCCTCACGGGGCAAGAGGGCGCGGAGGTGATCTCCATGCAGGTCGGTATTCAGACCCTCTCGTGGTTCCGCTCCTCCTTCCTCAATGTGAGAAGCGTCTCGGCCACGGAGTTCAACAACCTCATGCTGCGCTGGTTGAAGCGCCGCACGGTGAAGTCCGCGACGATGTCGACCCTGGGCCGTATGCTCCCCTTCGGGATCGGCGCAGTCGTCGGCTGGGGCATCGGCGCTTCCCTCGCGAAAACAACGATCGAAGGACTGGGCCTCGCCCTCGGCCCCGCTCCTGAGGCTTTCGGTAGTCCACAGGTCATTGATGTCGAGGTCCTCGGTGATGAGCCCACCTCTTACGCGTACGCGCATCTCGAGCTCCCGATTGGCGACGAGGGCGAGCGCAGGTGGACCGATTAGCAGCCAGGCCGGGTGAACGCGGATTATTAGAGCAGTGAAGAGTGCGCACCATCCGCATGGGAATGAGGCTTTCCCCCTTCGACCTGGGCGTGAGATGCTGACGTGCGCGTCATCCGCACGGGAAGGAGACATTAGCCATGATCGATCGTCAATACGAGGACCTTCTTGCGCGGATCATGAAAGAGGGCGTGCTTAAGGGCGACCGCACAGGCACCGGCACGCGCTCCCTATTCGGCGCCCAGCTCCGCTACGACCTGTCGAAGGGTTTCCCCCTCATCACAACGAAGCGCGTGCACCTCAAGTCGATCGTCGGAGAACTCCTCTGGTTCCTCAATGGCGACTCGAATGTCACGTGGCTTCAAGAAAACGGCATTCGGATTTGGAACGAATGGGCAGATGAGAACGGTGACCTCGGCCCCGTGTACGGCTCCCAGTGGAGGAAGTGGCGCAGCGCCGATGGTCACAGGATCGACCAGATCTCACAGGTCCTCGAAACCTTGAAAACAGATCCGGATTCGCGTCGAATGCTCGTGTCTGCTTGGAATGTCGGTGAACTCGACAAGATGGCTCTGGAGCCCTGTCACGCGTTCTTCCAGCTCTACGTCGCTGAGGGGCGGCTTTCGTTGCAGCTGTATCAGCGCAGTGCCGATATGTTCCTCGGAGTGCCTTTTAATATCGCTTCGTATTCCCTGCTCACGCATATGTTCGCCCAGCAGGCGGGCCTCGAGGTCGGTGATTTCATCTGGACGGGCGGAGACTGCCACGTGTATTCGAACCACGTCGAGCAGGTGACTGAGCAGCTTTCCCGTGAACCGTTCCCTTTCCCGAGTTTGAGCCTGAAGAAGGCCTCCTCGATGTTCTCCTACGACTTCGATGATGTCCTCGTCGAGGGCTATGAGCACCATCCTGCGATCAAGGCTCCGGTGGCGGTATGACGATTCTCGCCTCGATTTGGGCCCAGGACGTCAAGGGTGTCCTCGGTTCGGGAACAGACATGCTGTGGCGTGTTCCCGCGGATTTCGCGCATTTTAAGAAGTCGACTCTGGGCTGTCCGATTATCATGGGGCGCCGCTCCTGGATGGCTCTCGGAGGGGCCTTGCCCGGGCGGACGAATATCGTGATCACGCGTTCGCCCGACTTCGAAGCGCCCAAGGCCCTGGTGGTGCATTCCCTTGAGGAGGCGCTCGAGCTGGCGAGGGGGATTGCCGAGGCCGAGGGCGCCCATCATGTGTGGATCACCGGCGGCGGCGCCGTCTACGAGCAGACAATGGATCTGGTGGATGAGCTCGTCGTGACTGAACTCGACTTCGACGCTGCTGCCATCCATCCGGGAACGCCCGTCGTGAAGGCTCCTCTCATTGACGAGGAGGTGTGGGAG
Source organism: Schaalia cardiffensis (assembly GCF_016405145.1). Classification (GTDB taxonomy): domain Bacteria; phylum Actinomycetota; class Actinomycetes; order Actinomycetales; family Actinomycetaceae; genus Pauljensenia; species Pauljensenia cardiffensis. Next base: position 18,424 of record NZ_JAEKIA010000017.1, on the reverse strand, counting down.
GTGGATCCGAAGCGCTCTGATGAGGACTGGCAGGCGAAGTCCGGTGATGCTCGTTGGAGAGTGCGGACTTATGTGAGGCGCTGAGCCCGTTTCTAGGGCTGAGCCCGTTTCTGGTGCTGAGCCCGTTTCTGGTCGTGGATCTCGCCGTAGGCGTAGGGGTCGATGGGCCGATCCTTCTTCGCCATCTTCGCAATGACCAGGAGGTATGAGGAGATGATGAGTTCCTTCACCTCCTCGGCACTGATACGCCGAGAAGACAGAGGCGAGTAGTGCGGGGCATCCGAGGCCTGGGAGGCATCTGGGGGCTGTGGGGTCTGCGCTGCGCGTGGTGTTTCCGGCATGCTTGAGGTCTCCGGTACGCTCGACGCTTCCGACTGCTCTACCGGCGAAAACACCGTCACCCAGTGTCTCTTGTTGAGGTGATAACCAGGGATCACGTCGTCATAAGCCTCGACGAGGGCGCGGCCTTCTTGAGGATCAACCTTCATCGTCACCATCTGCGGGCCATTCGTGTCCGTGAGGAGAAGAAACATCCGCTCTCCAACTTTGAAGGCCTCCCATTCTTCTCCGAAGGGGAAGGTGAGGCGCGAGTGCGGCAACTCGAGGGCGACCTCGAGCGCAAAATCGTGCAGTTCTCGTGGATCCATGCTCATCTCTCCTTCCTTGAAGTATTCCCCTTCCTTGAAGTATTCCACTCGGAAAAGCGAAAGGATGGGGCGCTGTGCTCGAAGGCGTAGGGGATGTGGGCGGCGAGCGTAGGATTTTGAGGTGCCTCAAGCATCCCATGACGTCAATCCGGCCTCGAAGCCCGAGGATTCGGCTCCTCGCCGCAATCCCCCCGCTATCCCGCCAGAATCCGCCATCCCGCCAGGGTCCGTCACCCAAGCAGAGTCCGCCACCCGAGTTAGGGACTCCACCCGAGCTAAGTCCACCACCCGGGCGGGCGCCTCTGCCCTCGCCGGGCCAACCTTGAAGGCACTACTCGCGATCGCCTTATTCACCTACACGGCGCAGAACATGATCAATGCGTCAATCGCCCCGCTCTCTCGCGCACTCGCCCTGCCCGAGTGGATCGTCGGCGCAGCCGTGTCCCTCGCAGCGGTTTCAGTGGCCTCCCTCTCGCAATTCTGGGGGCGCAGGTCAATCGCGTGGGGGCGGCGCAAGGTACTCCTCCTGGCGCTGCTTCTCGCGTTCATCGCGGGCGCGCTCTTCTCAGCGGCGGTGGCGTTGCGCTCGGCGGGACTGCTCGCCACCTCCATCGCCGCGGGAGCGATCATGCTCGCACGCGGCCCCTTCTTCGGTTCTGCGGTCGCTGCGATCCCCCCGACCGGCCAGGCACTCATCGCTCAATCCACCCCGGACGAGGGCTCTCGCGTCAAAGGCGTCTCCGCCTTCTCGGGAGCGATCAATCTGTCAATCATGATCGGCTCTCTCATCTCCTCCGGGCTCGGCGCCTGGTGGATCTTCGCCCCCGTGCACGCCACCCCCTGGTTCATTGCGATCGCCCTCGTCATCGCCTTCGTGTTCCTCCCCAAGGACGGGCCCGCGAATCTCAAGAACGAGAAGACCACCCTCCCACCGAGAGTCTCCTGGTCCGATCGAAGGGTCCTCCCCTGGATCGGCGCAGCCTTCGGCATCTTCTTCGCCGCAGGAGTCGTCCAGATCACAATGGGCTTCCTCGTGCAGGACCGTCTAGGCGTGGATCCGAAGACCGCGATCTCGATCACCGCCCTCATGCTGCTCGCAAACGCCACCGGCGCAATGCTCATGCAACTGCTCCTCGTGCCCCGCTTATCCTGGCCGCCCCGAAAACTCCTGCGGATCGGCATGACCCTCGGCCTGAGTTCCCTCGCGGTCCTCTCCTTCGCGTGGAGCCCCTGGCTGATCGCCTTGTCGACCTTTTTCATCGGAGTATCGAGCGGCCTGGCGAGCCCAGGTTTTTCCGCCGGAGCATCCCTCTCAGTCACAGACGAGGAACAAGGCGGCGTCGCTGGGATCATCAATGCGACTGGCGCGATCACCTGGATCTTCGCGCCCGTCTCAGCAACCGCCCTCTACGGTTGGCATCCCCTCGTCCCCTTCGTCCTCGCCCTCGTCCTCGTTTCCATCTGCGTAACGATCGCGTGGCTACATCCCGGACTCGTCAAGACCCGCTGAAAACTTCCTGCTCAGGATTGACCTGCCAGGACCTCTTGGCCCTCCGAATCGGACTGCGCTCCCCTACGCTAGAACCACATCGACATGAATGGAGAAAGCTATGACAGCTTCGCGTACTGAAACCGACTCGATGGGCGCCGTCGAGGTCGCCGCCGACCGCTACTGGGGAGCTCAGACCGAGCGCTCCCTCCACAACTTCGACATCGGCCGCAACACCTTCGTCTGGGGCCGTCCAATGGTCCGCGCCCTCGGCGTCCTCAAGAAGTCCGCCGCCCTCGCGAACGCTGAACTCGGCGAGCTTCCCCAGGACATCGCGAAGCTCATCGTGCAGGCGGGCGACGAGGTCATCGCCGGTAAGCTCGACGATCATTTCCCGCTCGTCGTCTTCCAGACCGGTTCTGGTACTCAGTCGAATATGAACTCCAATGAGGTCATCTCCAACCGCGCGATCGAACTCGCGGGCGGCGAAATGGGCACGAAGACCCCCGTGCACCCGAACGACCATGTGAACCGCGGCCAGTCCTCGAACGACACTTTCCCGACTGCCATGCACATCGCGGTCGTGTCCGAACTCCAGGACATGTACCCGCGTGTCATGCAGCTGCGCGACACCCTGGATAAGAAGGCCAAGGAGTACGACGACATCGTCATGGTGGGCCGCACGCACCTCCAGGACGCGACCCCGATCCGCCTCGGCCAGGTCTTCTCCGGCTGGGTCGCTCAAATCGACTTCGCCCTCGACGGCATCCGTTACGCGGACTCTCGCGCCCGCGAACTCGCCATCGGTGGCACTGCGGTCGGCACTGGTTTGAACGCTCACCCGAAGTTCGGTGAACTCACCGCCAAGAAGATTTCCGAGGAGACCGGCCTCGAATTCACCCAGGCCGATAACCTCTTCGCCGCGCTCGGCGCGCACGACGCCCTCGTCCTCGTCTCCGGTGCGCTCCGGGTCCTCGCCGACGCGCTCATGAAGATCGCGAACGATGTCCGCTGGTACGCTTCGGGCCCGCGCAACGGCATCGGTGAACTCCTCATCCCCGAGAACGAGCCGGGCTCGTCCATCATGCCGGGCAAGGTGAACCCGACCCAGTGCGAGGCCATGACCATGGTCGCCGTCCAGGTGTTCGGCAATGACGCGACCGTCGGCTTCGCCGGCTCGCAGGGCAATTTCCAGCTCAACGTGTTCAAGCCCGTGATGGCGTGGAATGTTCTCGAATCGATCCGCCTGCTCGGCGACGCCTGCGTCTCCTTCGACACGAACTGCGCTTACGGTATCGAGCCGAATATGGAGCGCATCCAGGCGAACCTCGAGACGAACCTCATGCAGGTCACGGCCCTGAACCGTCACATCGGCTACGACAAGGCCTCGAAGATCGCGAAGAACGCGCACCACAAGGGCTTGTCTCTGCGCGAGTCCGCTCTCGAGCTGGGCTTCGTCACTCCTGAGGAGTTCGATGCCTGGGTTGTGCCGGCTGACATGACGCACCCGAGCGCCGCTGAGGACTGAGCCGCGAGGCCGCTTCGCGAGCGCCGAGTGCGGGGGCCTGGCTTCTCACGAGTGTGAGGGGCCGGGCCCTTTCCTCTATTGCTGCTGTTTTTCGCTGGTGCCGCTTCCACGGTGGGTGACGGTTCCAGCTTCCGACACGGCTCCACTGTTGGCGACGTTTCCACCTTTCGGCGCGATTTCGCCTTTCGGCGCTGCTTCCACCTGTTACGCCCTGTTTTCGGCCACTGTTTTCGGCCTCGAGAATCGACGCCGATCACCCGAAATCGACGCCGATCACGCAATCGGCACCACAAGCTACCGGAGTTCAGGCCCGGGCAGCCTTGAGAAGTCTCATCCTTCCCCTCAGAGCCGATACCCCGGCAACGAGAACGAACACAAGCATGAGGACGAGGACGATCGCCGCTCCCGCAGGCAGATCCGCAGCCCAGGACATCCAGATCCCGAAAAAGGCACTGAGTACGCCGATCGCGGGAGAAATGAGCATCATCGCAAAGAGCCTGTCCGTCACAAGCCTCGCGCTCGCAGCGGGAGTGAGGAGCAAGGCGACGACGAGGATGTTGCCGACGATCTGCACACTCATGACGACTGCCGCGGCGACGGTCAGGTAGAGGACGAGGTCGAGGGCCCCGACTTTCATGCCCATCGCCTGGGCGTAGGTCCGGTCCAGTGACACGGCGACAATCTTGCGGTGTGCGAGAGCAAGAACCGCGAGCAAGATGAGTGAGCCGAAGGCGATCGACACGAGATCGGAGTTCTGCACGCCCGTCAAGGACCCGAAGAGCACGGATTCCAGGGAGCCCGTGTATCCGGGCACTCTCGACATGATGACGAGGCCGAGGGCGAAGGCCGAGGCGAAGAAGATACCGATGACGGAGTCTTCGTTGATCCTGCGGTTCTGTGAGAAGAAGGTGATGAGCAAGGTGACGATCAGCCCTGCGAGTGCTCCGCCGATGAGGACGGAAGCTCCAAGAGCGAAAGCGACTGCGATGCCCGGGAAGACCGCATGCGCAAGCGCGTCACCAACGAATCCCATGCCGCGCAAAACGACGTGTGTTCCAACGACGCCATTGATGATCGCGCAGATCATCGCAACGAGGAGGGCTCGTGATAAGAATGCGAGCTGTGGATTCGCCAGGTCGATGATGAAGTCGATGGGGTTCATGCGCTCTTCGCCCTCAGATCGTTCGGTGAGCCAGGTGCCAGTAGCGAGCCAGTTGCCAGTTCGTATGGTCCTTCCACGCCGCCTTGTCTCTTGTCATGAAGCTGCCTCGTTTCCCGAGATTCCTGTGCCTCTTCGAGCGTTCGCCCATCATCACAGGCAGTCGCCTCGTCACGCGCACTTGCCTCCTCACTCGCCCGAGCCTCCTCACGCGCCCCGTCCTCGTTGATCGAGGGAGCCGCAACGCCGACAGTCCGCAGCAGCGCCGAAGAGGGCCCGACCTCGAAGGCATCCATCCAGAGCTGCGGGTCTGTGAGTTCGCCGGTGCGCCCTTGGGCGATGATCCCGCCCTTGAGGAGGACCAGGGAATCGCATACGTCAACGGCCTGGGAGAGGTCGTGGGTCGACATGAGGATCGCGACTCCCCGCTCGGTCAGTTCCCTCAAGAGCGCAGTGAGTTCGTCCTGAGTGGGGTGGTCGAGTCCGGTGAAGGGCTCGTCCAAGAGGAGGAGGCGTGGTGAGCGGGCGAGCGCCCGAGCGATGAGGACTCGCTGCTTTTGCCCGCCGGATAGCTCATCGAGGGTGCGTCGGCGCAGGTCTTTCATGGCGACCATATCGAGAGCCTCGTACACCCTTTTCCAGTCGGCTGCGCTGGTGCGTTCCCACAAGCGCTTCCTCATCTGCAGGGAGGTCATGACGGTCTGTTCAACGCTGATCGGGTAGCCCCATTCGATGTCGTGGCGCTGGGGAACATAACCGGGCAGGCCCGTGCGTTCCAGTTTCCCCGCTGAAGTTGGGATCAGTCCCATGATTGCGCGCATGAGGGTGGTCTTGCCCGCGCCGTTCGGGCCGACGAGGCCGATGAGCTGTGCTTCTTCGACTCTCAGATTCACTCCCGTAAGAATGCGCCGACCCGCGAGTTCGACGTTCACTTCATCGAGGCCGAGGAGCGGGGCGGCGTGCCCGCCCGTGTGCTCACTTGCGCTCCCGGCCGTGCGCCCGGCTGCGCTCCCCTTGGTGTTCCCGCCCGTGTGCTCATAACTCATTGGAGCGCTTCCTCCTGGGCTCGTTTCGTGTTGTGATGCACGCTCGCGGCGATGAGTGGGACCATTGAGGCAAAGAGGCCTGCACCGAGGACGATCCACAAAGTCGGCGAAGAAGAAAAGCCTGTGCCTGTCTTCTGGGCTTCGCCGTCCTTCGAAGCCCCATCTTCAGCACCGGACTGGGCTCCGACGATGGAGCCATCCGCAGAGCCGTTGAGGGACGCCCCGGCCTCGGCCCCCGTTCTCCCGGCGTCGACCGCTTCGAAAACGGAAGCTGGGGAGGTGTGGGAACCTACTGCGAAGTTCAAGGTGGCGTGCCCGCCGACAGGAGTACCGTCCTTCAAGGTCGCAGTGAAAGCGAGGGTGACTCGGTGCACGCCCGGTTCGGTGAAGGCCCAGTTCGCGTGGGTGTGCGTATTGACGTCCACGCTGAGCGGCTGGGACTGCTTCTTCTCAGAGTCCCACAGGATCTGCGGCCCTTTGAAGTTCCCGGCCTGAACGAAGGCGATGAAATGACCGGGGCCCTCGTGTCCCTCGTACACGATGTCGAGGCTTGCGGGCACGTTTTCGACGACACCCGGGTCCTGAGTGTTCCAGCCGAGCCAGGGAACTCCGGCGATCTCCTGTTGGGGCACGACCCATGCCTGCGAAGCGCCGATGAAGGAATACTCCTCACCCTCGGGCACCTCGAGTTTCGCCGCATCGGGCAGGGCGAAGACGACATCGTCGAGGTTTCGCCACACGGGGGCCTGGGCGGAGTCGTCGCGGGCAAGGACGCTCCAAGTGTTGTTCGCGTATCGCGGGCCGATGTCGACGTGTCCGTGTTCGATGACGACCCTGTCGCCGCTTTCGGCGCTGGCCTCGTTAGCTGTGACGTTCTGTGTGAGCGCGGGGTCGGAGTCGCTGCTCGGATCGGCTAGGGCAAGGCCCGGCAGGGCGAGGGCGCAGCCGAGCGCAAGAAGGCTTCCGGCGAGGATCTGCTGTGTCTTCATTGTTGTGTCCATTCCTTAGTCCGTGTAGGAGTCCTTAGTTCGTGTACAAGTCGTTGAGGGCGTGGCCGAGACCGGGTTCAAAGTCCCAGGCCGGAAGGGATTGCGGGTCGAGGCAGGCTTTCAGGGTCTTCGTATTGGAGACCATTGCTTCGATGTAGCTGGGGGTGTGTGCACTAAGAGTGTCTGAGTTCAGGGAGCAGACTCGGATCCCCAAAGATGCGGCGATCGTGTGGAGTTCGCCTGCGCCTGAGCGGGTCGAAGATTCGATGAACACGGCGGGCACCTTGAGGTCACGAAGGGTGGCTGACAGGGTTGCGAGTTGGCCCGCGGAAGGTTCGAGGCTCGGGTTCGCTGAGGCGAAGCCCGTTACTTCGAGCCCGTATCCTCTGGCGAGATACCCGTAGGCGTCGTGGGCGGTGACGAGGCGCCGCGATCCTTCGGGGATTGTCTGGAGGATGGAGCTCATCCACTGGTCGAGCTCGGCAAGTTCTGCCTTGTATTCCTCGGCGCGCTTGCGGTAGTTCTGCGCGGAGTCGGGGTCTTGGCCGATGAGGGCTTGGGTGATGACCTCAACTTCGGCTTGGACGTTGTGGACGTCGAGCCACATGTGCGGATCTATTTCTCCGTGCACGTGCTTGCCGATGACGGCTTGCGCGAGAATCCACGTAGGTTCGCCTGCGTGCCCGAGGAATCGCCATTGCGGGTTAGCGGGGACGAGGGTCTGCGCACTGTGGGGCACGGCAATGATCGTCGAGGCGGGGTCTTTTTCGTAGGAGCGTCCACCTTCTTCGCCTGTGAGAGTGAGGGCCGAGGGCGTGGCGCGTGTGCCGCCTGTGTGTGTTTCCTCTGCGTGTGTTCCGCCGGTGCGTGTTCCATCCGGTTGTGCATTGAGGTCTACGTGCCCGCTCGTGAGGGCACCTTCTCCGGGTTCGACGCCGACCGCGAAACGAAGCGTCGTCGATCCGAGCAGTGTTTCTGTTCCCTGGTTGTCGATCTGGAAGGCGTTGAGGCTGAGGGTGTAGTCACCGGCCTGGGAGAATCCCCAGGACATGTGCGTGTGCGCTCCGGTAGGCAATGCGATCGCATCAGAGACGGAGGCGCCTCCTGCGTTCGTCGCTCCGATGGGGCCGCCGATCCCGTCAGAGGAGTCGAGCCAGATGGAGGGTTGTCCGAAAGTGCCGGTCGTGAAGGTAGAGACATTCCCGGGGCCCTCGACCGAGCTCACGCGAAATTCGACGTGCTCTGTGTTCGTTGCCGCGCCTGCGGCCTCGGCCTCGTCCCTGTCCTCTTCCCCGGGGGCAGTGCCTGTGGCCTCGTCCTCGTTCGTATTCTCAGGAGCCTTGGCGACTTCTGAAACTCGCAGGCCGAGCCAGACGGTATCGAGGGCGCGGTCTTCGACTAGGGGGATCTGGTAGCCGCCGAATGCGAGGGCTTCTTCCCCGAGGACGAGGTGGGTCGCGGTGGCGGGGAGGTTTCCTTCCAGCATGGAGCGGATGGAGGCGTCTTCGAGGAGGAGTCCGTTTTCGATGGCGATGTTCGCCCGGGTGACGCTGCGAAGGGTTGACAGGCGCGGCTCGTAGGTATGGGGGTCGGCGCCCGCAGGGACGATGGAGACGACTTCGGCGTCCTCTCCGGCGATGCGAGCGGTGATATCGGCGATGATCGGGGTTGTTGTGACGACGAGTGGTCGGGCTGGGAGCGCTTCGGCTCCGGGGGTGGAGCACCCTCCAAGGAGGGATGCAGCGGCGAAGAGGGCTGCCGCTGTTCGACCTGATCTGTTCACTCGGACGTCTTCTCCACTCAAAGCCTACTGATAACCAGTCGCAATAGTAGTTGCGAATTGTTCTCATGACAAAGAGAGGGAAGCAGGCCTCCCTGGAGGGCTTCAAGCCCCGAGGAACCTCTCGAGATAGACCTTGAGCACTGATCGGGGAGGTTGGTTAAGCGGGTGATTGGTGGGTGGTTGTTGGAGGCTGGGTGGGGTTGGTGGTGATTGTTGAAGTGGATTTAGGTGTTGAGGGCGATGTGGCGTGGTTGTTGTGATTAGTAATGGTGGGCGGAGGCTCAGCCGTCGGCCAGGGGGTGGGAGCGTTCGGTCTTGGCGTTGCTCTGGGGCCGGTAGGGGCGGGGCTTCTTCACCTGAATGCCGAGCTGGTCGCAGACCTGGTGGCAGTGGTGGGACCTGTAGGCCGAGCCGTTGTCGGACAGGATGCGTTCGATGGTGACGCCGCGGGCTGCAAACCAGGCGACGACCCGTGTCAGGACCTCTGAGGCGCGGGTCGCGGTCTTGTCGTCGCGGACCTGGGCGTAAACAAACCGACAGTGGTCGTCGATCACGGTGTGGACGAACGCTTAGTCCAGCAGTGGCTGGGGGTGCTTGTTCTTACCCGAGGCGGTGGCGTGCCGCTTGCACTCACCTCGCTGGTGGCCGACGAACCGCCAGCCGCCACCGTCGACGATGTTGTCCAGCGTCTTGACGTCGACGTGGATCAGCGGGCCGGGATGGTCATGCTCGTCACGGCGCACTGGCTCCCCGGTTGCGCGCTCGATGTGGGCTGGACGCTTCAACCCGGCCGAGGACACGATCCGGTGGACCGTCGAAGGCGCGACGCCGGTCCGGGCGGCGAGCTAGACCGGCCCCTTCCCCGAGCCGCAGCCGCAGCCGCAGCCGCAGCCGCAGCCGCAGCGAGATGATCCGTGCTGCGACCTTCTTCAAGGTCTTGTTCGGGCTTGAACGAGGTCGTAAGGGGGCGGTCGGTCATTGCTTCGCCAACGGCGTATCGCTTGGCCCAAGGTTTGACCGTGGGCCAAGCGCACTAGAATCGGGCGGCGACCTCGCAAATCAGCTACCCCTCGTCGACGACGAGTTGAGCGACTCGAAGACGAGCGCTGGGAGTCAAGGCAGCGTAAGCGTGAGACACAAGAGGACCTACCTAGACTGAAGGAACTGTCCCAAACAACCACTCAACCAGCAAGACCCTCCCCATGCACTCACACTTCCAAATCACACTCATTCAACCAACCTCCCCAATCAGTACAACTAGGGGACGAAGGCAACGTAGAGTACAGCCCGTTCCGCTGGCATACTCTGCTCGACCACGCCGAAGTTAACGAGGGCAGGACGATCGGCTACGAGTTTAGGGATGGTAGTCGCAAACTCATTCGGCTCTAGCGTCGACGACACTGACACCGACAAATGTCGGAGAGGTTTCGTATCCTAGAAGCATGAGTTTCACAGCTACCGTTTTGAGAGTCGCTATCGCTTCACCCGCCGATGTGCAAGATGCCCGAAACGCCGTCGAAAAAGCGCTCCACGATTGGAATGCAGCGAATTCCGCAACCAAGAAAGTAGCTCTACTTCCGTGGCGTTGGGAGACTTCATCTGTTCCATTGCTCGGCAACCACCCGCAAGAACTCATCAACAAACAAGGCATAGATTCAGCCGACATCCTCATCGCGATCTTCGGCAGCAGACTGGGCGCTCCGACTCGAGATGCTGTATCCGGCACTGTCGAAGAAATCGAACGGGCGCTCTCAAGCAAAAAGCCTGTTCACCTCTACTTCTCAACAGCGCCATTGCCAAATGACGTTGACACCCGTCAGGTTGATGGGCTGCGCGAGTTTAGGAGTGAAATCCAACAGCGTGGCCTCTACGGTGAATTCGCCACGCCAGAACAGCTTGGTCATGAAATCTGGAAAGCGGTCGGCTACGACGTAGACTCACTTGACATCAAACCGGTGGCAGAGGAGACACGAAAGCAGGGCGTAGTTCTCAAAGTTCAGTCTCGGGAAGAACGCGAAGCCCAGGGGCTCGATAAACGGGGGAAACTGAAGTACCGCACTAGGCATTGGTACGAAGTTACAAATGTCGGTGACACCGAGGCGGCGAACACAACGTTCGCGATGTCCGAAGATACTCAAGGAGTTGTGCTCTGCCATCCCGACAATCCAATTACGCTCCAACCAGACACAACGTGGAAGATCAATGTTCTATACACCTTGGCCATGAACCAGCCACGACTTGTCATTTCATGGGAAGAAAACGGGGAGCGGAGAGAAGATACCTTCGACGTCCAATAGGAGCGTTCAGCACCCCCTCTACCCAAAAACTACCCCTACGTGTGGTAGGCAGTTTCTACCGGTCTACATCTGCTCCCCCTGCAAAAGTCTTACGTTGCTGACTTCCTGACAAAGAAGCAGGTCATCAACCAAGGCGAGGTGCCTCAGTGCTACGTCACTGCCAGCCTCAAAGCAATCATCAGCCCAGCAGTGTGGGACTTCGTCCAAGCAGAACTAGCCAAAGGCACCGCGAATCAGCGAACCCAGCGCCGCACCCGACCTTTCTCATCGACCTTCGAATACGGTCAGTACAGGCACTTCTTCGGCTCAAAAACCTGGCGTGCAGGCAGCAAATACGAAAAGGTCATCTGACGCTGCGGCCACAAATATACGGGCGACATCAAGTGCGCCACCGGACACATCTACGATAAGCGCCTCAAGGACATGTTCGTCGAGACGATCCGCCTCCACTTCGACTCACCAGCCGATACCACGGTCAACCACGCTGTGCTCTACGTGCTCGATACCAGCGACCTCGAAGTTGAAGCTGCCGGACTGATCGCTCAGATCGACCAGGTAGCGAAGAAGCTCGAATCACTGATCTCCCCCAACGCACGCGTTGCCCAGGACCAACAGGCATACGAGAAGACATTCAACGCCGCCCACCAACAGCATCAAGCCTTGTTGGCTAAGCGCGCCGCTGTGGTGGCCGCGATCAAAAACAAACACAACCGGCTCGCCGCCTACCGCTACTACCAACAGGAACCCGCTAAACTCGACGTCGACCAGCTGACCTTCAGCCCCTACCTATGCGTAGCTTTGCTCGACAAAGGCACCGTCAGCACCGGCGACACAGTGACCTTCCAATTCCGTGACGGCAGCATGCAGGTCGTCCCTATTTCCCCTTAGTTTGCAGCATCGTCAAGCAAGCCAGCAATACGTTGAAGGATCTCCTCGGGATCTTGCGCATTGGGGTAAACCGTTACCTCAGAATAGCGGTTACTATCGATCTCCAGAGAAGGGAGTAGTGATTCTCGTATACGCACAACCCAGTAACCCTGATCAAGCAAATCGAGGCTCTTCTCGCGGTCTATATCTGCTTTGTCACTATGTCAGTAACTGCCGTCGTATTCGATAATCAGTCTCCGCCCATCTGGAAGCCCAACTAGCACGTCGACTGCCCACGAAGCGTGATTGCGGAATCTGTCGGAGCGGATACGTTGCCCCGAACTTGCATTACCCCAGCGTTTCTTGGCAGCCGATACATACTCCAATTCAATCTGAGATTTGCCGAAGTTTCGGCATTGTGGGCACTGTCCACCATTAATTCGAACACTTGGCATCGCCTGCCACATGTGGTCAGGATTACTCCTACACCGCCAAGAGGGAACTTCGGTCAGCAACGTTGAATTCGGCCTTATGACCCAAGGCGATACCGAATTCTCGGGTGACCATTCCTCAGCGATCTCTGGGTAGTGGCACGCAAGAGAGTCAAGAATGGTATGGCATAACGGGCACCGCCAACGTTCATATTTATCACGTTCGCGTGACGTTGCCTGAAACTCATGCCCACAAATAGGATCTTTCCACCACACGACACGACGGGAATTCGGGGAAATCGTTGCGAGCTGTAACTTTCTATTCTTCGTCGGATGCCACTGACTACTAATCTCAGGGGTCAGTCGACTAAACGTCGGTTCTTCCTTGGCTTCCTGCAGCAACTTCTTCTTTGTTTCTTCAGCTTTACAAGCCGAGCATCCGCCTAATAACCAGCTGAGCGACTGACGAGCGTTACGGTGCCCCTTTTAGCAGCGAAACCTGTAACCAGAACCCCACGCATGATCGGTTACTAAAACGTCTTGCGGAAGAATATCTCCATCCAACGCTTTAAGCAGTTCTAGGATATCAGCAATAGTCTTCCCTTCGTATGAGGCGCGCTCTTCTTGCCACTCTTGCCGAGATTTCTCACGGCATTCTGGACAGGGATCATAAGGGTTTGTAACATCAAGGACTCGGGCTTTGAAGGAGTGACCTTCCGGGCATACCCACCATGCCTCGAAATATGATCGAACTTTCGCTTTCTCCCAAAGCGACTCATCATTTCTAGTGTGATCCCACCACGTGACTCTTTCATTTTTGGAGTTCTTGAGCAGGTTTACCCCAGGTTTCTTCTTCGTTCCGGCGGTGGCTGTTTTCGGATTTCGTCGGCACATGCATCCCCAACCAATGTCTCCGCATCTTTGGGCTTCGACCCTTCCGCAAGAATTACATCGCGTTGCATGGGGATCATTTTCTAAACTGGGATCTGTCAACGGTCGAAGATATGTGTAACCGTGCTGTTCAGCATGATCACGCACCGCTGAAACATCAACAGGATGATCGGACGCACCGGACATGGAACGAGCACTCTTCGCCCATGCACGCCAATAACAAGCCTTGCAAACCTTCTCGCCGATACGATTGCGGTCGAGAACGTACTCAAACTTGTAGTGCCCCTCGAAGCCACACTGATTACATCTCGTAAGCAGATAGTCCGAAGGCTTTGTGAACTCCGAGATGAGAGTCAAGCCCCCAGCGACATAAATCTCTCTCAAATGCTCGAGGCACCAAGTCGGCCTGGACCTCGTAGAAAAAGCACCCGGCTCATTACAGCCATCGACAGAGCACGTCTTCATTGACCTCTCATTCCCTTCGTGCAGTTAACCCAAATGTGAACCAATCAGGCAGCTAAATCATAGCTCGCGCGCGTTTGTATCCGGCATGTCATGGAAGTTTCATAGACCCGCCCAATCGATTCGCGCCCATCCAAAGCGATGCGCGCAAGAACCTCGCTGACCTCTTGTGGCGTAAAGAACTCACCACCTGATTTGCCTGCGCTCGAGGCATACATCGTCATCAGATACTCGTAGGCGTCACCGAAAGCATCGATCGTCGACTCCCTGTAGGACAAGTCCATGTCCCCGATCGCGTCCAAGATCCTCACGAGCTTGAGGTTTCTTTGAGCAACAGTGTTGCCGAGCTTGGGCGAATTAACGTCAACGTCGGCGAAAAGGCCCTTCATGTCCTTCTCCGCTCTGCTCCCATATGAGGATCGCTCAATGTTCGCAAACACCATCGATAGGGTCTCGTTGAGGTTCTCATTGTGAGGCGCCCTCGCACGGACATTGACGAAGAGCTCGGAAGGACGAATGAAGAAACCCTTCTCACTCACAATATCTCTGCGGAATACCGCTTCACAGACCGCTGACTTGGCGCCAAGAGCTTCGCCCACCTGCGAAGCTGCTGCTCACCGGCATCGCAGTCGCACTCAGCATCACCGAGAGACGCGCCTCGGCCCCGTGCATCTCTCAGACTCAGCGCAGGTCTTCACCGCTTTCCTATTTTCTTTCTTCCTCCACGACCCCTATTTCTCCCCTGCAGCCCCTATTCACGTCCCAGGATCCTCGCAACGAGCTGATCCGCGAAGGGGCGATCTGTCTTCAGGACCATCCGAGCATGAGCGCCCTCCTGTTCAACGGGCCCAAGCCTCTGGCCCCGCAGGTCTGCGATCGTTTGCCCGCGCCCCGGCCCCTCCGTGTCATCGACAATGACATTCACCCACGGAGAATCGACGACCTTCACAGTGCCGACGGCGATCGCTGCGGCAAGAGGATCATGCAATGGCGAACAGCGCCGCCCGAACTGGGGCTGATAGAAGTCGTAGTACACGTCGAGGATCCGCCCCAGAGCTCCCACGAGTGGCTGATCCGAAGCAAGGAGCTGTTCGCGGTGTGACTCCTCCATGACATTCTCAAGGGTGACGTCTAGGCCGACCAAAGTCACGTCCCAGGGTGCGCGCACGACTGCGCTCGCAGCCTCCGGGTCGCAGAAAATGTTCGCCTCCGCCACGGGGCTGACGTTTCCCGGCACGAGGGCAGCCCCGCCCATGACGACGACCTGCTTCACCCGCTGCGGCAGACTCGGATCGAGGTCGAGGGCGCGGGCCAGATTCGTCAGCGGGCCGACAGCGCAGATCTCAAGCTCGCCCTCGTACTCGTCGGAGAGGCGCAGGATCATCTCAGCGGCCGATTCTCCCGTGGGCGCGAGGTCGCTTGGGGGCAGTTCGACGTCCCCAATGCCGTTGGCGCCGTGGACCTGCACCGCGCGATGCGTGTACTCGCGAGTCAAGTAGCAGCGCTCCCCCATCGCGACCGGTACGTCCTGCCTGCCTGCGAGGGCGAGAAGGCGCAACGCATTCTCTGTCGTGTGTTCGACGTCCACGTTCCCGCAGATCGTACCGATGCCGACCAGAGACACTTCCGACGAGTTCAGCAAGTACGCCAGTGCGAGCGCGTCGTCGACGCCCGGGTCGCAATCGAAATACAGGGGACGCTTCGCCATCGCATGATCCTTTCTTGGAACTGGGAATTCGACACTATACGAAGGGTGCCCGAGGGCGTACAGCTCGGACCCACAGCCCTTGCAGAACCGCAACGAAAGTCTTGCAGAACCGCAACGTAAGCATTGCAGAACCGCAACAAAAGGCTTGTAGAACCGCAGCAAACATCTTGCAGAACCGCAATGGGCAACTACACTACTCCTATGGGAAAATCGATTATTCGGCGTAATTCAGCGGATTTAGCACAAGAGATCCTCTCCGACACTCCCGTTCTCACTGTGTCTGGAGCACGCCAAGTCGGCAAGACAACTCTCGTCTCAGAACTCATTAAGAACCGCCCAGCTCGAGCCGTGAACCTCGACGACTCAGCAACCCTCGCCGCAGCGCAGGGCGACCCAGATGCCTTCGTGCGCCAATACCCCTTGGGAACTCTCGCCATCGACGAGATCCAACGCGCACCTGAACTCTTCCGAGCCATCAAAGGGGCGCTCGAAGAAGATCGACGCCCCGGCCGCTTCATCATTACCGGCTCCTCGAATCTCTCCACTTTGAAAGGCGCGGAAGAGAGCCTCGCAGGACGAGCTGAAACTCTCTACCTGCGAGGCTTCAGCCAAGGTGAGCGCCTCAGTTTCGTAGAAGACTTCGCACGATTCGCCTGGAATCTGACAAACACCAGCAGTCTCCCTGAGGTTCCCCACCTTTCACGATCTGAATACTTCACGCTGCTCACCACTTCAGCGTTCCCCGAAATCCTCAACACAAGCCGTCGCCGTCAGGAACGCTGGATCGACGCATACACGGAGAGGGTCCTCTCAAAAGACGCATCCGAACTGTTCGGCATTCAGCACCCTGACCGACTGACGAAACTGTTGAACCTCATTGCACGAAGCGGCACAAGTGAGTTTGTCGCCGCGCATGTGGCGCGCGAGCTCGACCGCCCGGAACGTTCCCTGCCTTCCTACTTGGAAGCTCTCAAATCGGTCTTCCTTATCGATGCCCTGCCCGCATGGGGACGCAACCTTAGAAGACGAGCCATTTCTAAACCGAAGGTCTTCGCTCAAGACCCTGGTCTCGCCGCCGTTCTCGCAGGTGTTGACTCTCGGGCCCTCGAATCTCAGACCCTCAGTTCGCTCTGCGGTGGCCTCATGGAATCCTTCGTCGCAACGGAACTCCTCAAACAGCGGACTTGGTCCACGAAGACGTTCACTCTCAGTCACTTCCGGACTTCAACTGGGCAGGAAGTGGACCTCATCCTCGAAGACCGACAGCAAAGCATCATCGGCATCGAAGTAAAAGCGGCAATGTCGATCTCTCAGAAGGACTTCAAAGGACTGTCATTCCTACGCGAACAGATCGAAGATCAGTTCCAGGCTGGCATTGTTTTGCACGCGGGCAAGCAGATCCTGCCCATGGGGGAGCGCCTCTGGGCGATGCCGATATCGACCTTGTGGAGTGTCTGAGCGAGGAGTTCACACTCAAGGCCGCAGCCAACCCATCCCCCTGCCAATGAAGCCCGGCAGTTTTCACAGCCAGAAGTCAATGGCCCACACTCCGAAAAGCGCGACCCACACTGCGGACAGCATCGAGGTGAGGGTGCCAATGAGGAAGCGCTCGGCGAAGGCCGGATCGTCACGCAGCTCTGCGAAACGTCCGAGACCCTTGACTGCGACGACGACGGCGATGAGTTCAACATGCCCGGCGACGACACAGGTCGCGACCGCGGCACGTTCGAGCAGGCCGACGAGCGTTCCACCACGAGGCACCTCAGCCTTCGGTTCGGGCGTTTCAAGGATGAACTCGTCCTCGTCCTCTTTGGGCTTCACCGTCGCCTCGGGAAGTTTCGCACCCTTCAGGACGAGGACGGTGACCGCCCATCCGATGAGGACGGCGGCGAGGACGATCGCGGCATCGGCGAGCGCAAGAAGAATCGATGGCGACTCGTTCATCCATTTCCCTTCGGATCACACTGCGACAACAGCCTACGGAGCAGACCGTAGCAGGCGCGCTGTTCACGACGGGCGGACTGTGCGTAGACCTGGGAAACGGCGGAGGGACTGACGCCGAGGTATTGCGCCGCCTCGCTCATCGTTTCCCGAGCTTCGACGGCCTCGATGATCTCCCACTGGCGACGAGTGCGGGAAGCGGAAAGCGCTTCCATGAGGTGAATGAGCGCTTCCCCCCCAGAGGCGGGCTCTTCGACGCGTGAGCGCAGCGCGATCGAATGGCGCGAATTCTTCACGCTTTCGAGTGCTTCCCGAGCGAGGACGAAGGCATCACCCCGGCCTGAACGAGAATCGGGGGCGTCCTTAGCGAAGAAGAGTTCCCCTGCTCCGGCGCCGATCCCGCACCTCCATTTGCCTGATCGGAGGAGCTTGTCAATGATCACTACGACTCCTTCTGGATCGGTGATGACCCCCTGGACTTCGTCGCCGGCCGTTCGGACGAAGGGACTGGCGACTGGAATCGGCGCGAGTTGAGCGAGGAGGAGCGGAACACGATCCTCGTCCGCCCGAGAGCGGCGTTGGTCAATCGTCAGAACGAACACCTGTTTCTCCTTTTCTCAGGGGCAATACGCCCTGAATTAAGGATAGCAGCTAAACTCCAATCAATTAAGGTTCTACACTTAATTACTTGCTCTGAAGTGTCACAGCTAATCTCCTGCGTGTTCTCGAAACCCCTTTTGACGAGGATCGCCCGCATTGACCATCTCTTCCCCACTGTGGGAAACCCCAGTTCCCAACATGCATGCGCCTTGACCCTGAGGTGGAGCCCCGCTGACAACCAAGCTCGCTCTTCGCGGCATTCTTCGAGGAGTCGAGGTACTACCGCGCTGATCGGGTAGGTGGAGCAAGGCGGACCCGGCGGCATCTGCGTCGAGGACAGCGGACGGTGATCATCTTGTTTCTTTGTGCCTTCGGGGTCTCTCGCGGATCAGGAGCATGCTCAGTGCTCCTGCGTAAGAGTCCAGGTTTTCGTTTCTGTCCACTCTGTCCACAGCTTGTGGCAAGTGGTGGAGTTTCTCTGGTGGCTGCTTTAGCGTGTAAAGATGACACGCTCATCCCATGCTGCCCGGGTGCTTGCGCTCGTCTTGGCCCTCTCCGGCCTCGCAATGCTCTCCGGGTGTTCAGT
>NZ_JAEKIA010000016.1 GCF_016405145.1 Schaalia cardiffensis | reverse complement strand
GTCCTCCACGAACTCGGCGAACTCGGCCCCCTCCTGGACCGAGAGCTCCACATCGGATCGGGACACATCAGCTACGACGGCGCACCCCACGTCCTCGACGACCACGAGCAGCACGCAGACGAAGGCGGACACCACCACGCTCACCCGACGGCCCCCACTGGCCCCGCCCTCGTCGACGACATCTTGAAGGGGGCGCAATGAGCACCATCATCGAAGGACTCATTTCTCTTCTCTCCTCCTCCCTCATGCAGCGCTCCCTCATCGCCGCGCTCCTGGTCGGCCTCTCCGGCCCCGTCATGGGCACCTACCTGGTTCACCGGCGCCTCGCGATGCTCGGCGACGGGATCGGTCATGTCTCCCTCACAGGCGTAGCACTGGGCTGGCTCGCGGGCACTTTCGCGAATGCGACTCCCCAGGATTCTTGGGCCCTTCCCGGCGCGATGATCGTCTCCGTGCTGGGCGCGATCACCATCGAGTTGATCCGCCAGTCGGGCCACACCTCCGCCGATGTTGCCCTCGCGATGCTGTTCTACGGGGGAATCGCAGGCGGAGTGCTCCTCATCGGTCTGGCGGGCGGTACCTCCGCACAGCTCAACAGCTATCTTTTCGGCTCGATCGCAACCGTCACCTGGGATGACATCCTCATTATCTCGACGCTTTCCGTTCTCATCTTGCTGGTCGGCGTTGGTATCGCCCCGGCTCTCTTCTCTGTGACGAACGACGAGGATTTCGCCCGCTCCACAGGCCTGCCCGTGAGGGGATTGTCGATGGTGATCGCCATTCTTTCGGCGCTAACCGTCGCTATCGCCATGCGCGTCGTCGGCTCCCTCCTCGTCTCCGCCCTCATGGTGATCCCCGTCGCCATTGCGCAGCTCAGCGCCCGTTCTTTCATGGCGACAATGGCGCGTTCCATGGTGTACGGCGCACTCATCTGCATCACGGGCCTATCTTTCACCTACTTCGTGGACCTTTCACCCGGGGCCTCGATCGTTGTTCTCGCCATCGGCATCTACGCGCTCGGATTCGCGGTGCGCACCATTATCGATGCGAAGCAGCGGGCCACCCGTATGCGCCAGGTCAGAGCCTCCGCGGAGCACCCTGAGCTCGCTCACCACAACGAACCCGCAGAGCGGGTATGAGCCGTGCCGGGTATGCTCCCTGTGGAGAGGAAGAGAAGGGTTACCTTATGCAGAGAATGACGAAGCAGCGTCAAGCGGTATTCGCCGAGCTATCCCGGGTGAACGACTTCCGTTCCGCGCAGCAGATCTTCGAAGACATCCAGTCGCAAGGCCAGCGCGTCGGCCTTGCGACCGTGTACCGCAATCTGCAGTCCCTCGCCGATGAGGGCACAGTCGATGTCCTTCGCTCCGCCGAGGGCGAGTCCCTGTTCCGCCACTGCAAGTCGACCGAACACCATCATCATCTCGTGTGCCGCAATTGCGGTGCCGCAGCGGAGATCGCGCAGCACGAGATCGAATCCTGGGTCAGTGAAGTCGCGGCCGCCCATGGTTACACCGATGTCTCCCACTCGATGGAGCTTTTCGGTCTGTGTTCGAAATGTACGAGGTCTGCTGAATGATTCCCGAATGGGCCGCTTCTGGGCCAAACCTGTTCATCTTCTTGTTCTTCGCCGTATTCTTCCGCGCACAAGGAACCTACTGGTTGGGACGCCTGACTGCCAGGGGTGCTCTTTCCGCCTCGCATCGCCAAGGCATCGTGGGGGCGATCGGTCGCTGGTTCGAAGG
Source organism: Schaalia cardiffensis (assembly GCF_016405145.1). Classification (GTDB taxonomy): domain Bacteria; phylum Actinomycetota; class Actinomycetes; order Actinomycetales; family Actinomycetaceae; genus Pauljensenia; species Pauljensenia cardiffensis. Next base: position 39,145 of record NZ_JAEKIA010000016.1, on the reverse strand, counting down.
TCCGATCCCACGTAAAGGTGCCACGCTTTTGGGCCGTTGGGGAATGATCCTCATCCCTTTGAGCTTCCTCACCGTCGGTGTTCAAACCGCAGTGAACGCCGGTGCAGGCATCGTCGCGATGAAATGGCGAACATACACTCTCGCCATGCTCCCCGGCTGCGTCCTCTGGGCCCTGCTCTACGGGCTGGGGCTTCTGGCAATCTGGACAGCGGCAATCGCCGCCATCGCAGGTTCAACCGCGGGCCGAGTCACTATCCTCGTCCTCGTCCTCGCCCTCGTCACGAGAATCCTCCTACGCCGCCGCAAGCGCGGTGCACTCGCCCCGGCTCCCAGGCCCGCAATCGACTGAAGGCGCATCCAACCAAGGCAGAGTGCATCCAATCGTGGGAGGGTGGGTGCAGTCGGCGTGTCAGTCCCAACGCCGGGAATCACCTTGTCTGCTCCGCACCGCGCGGCAGAGTAACTGAGGCTTGAGCCTCGCACTCCACCAGTGATTACACAAAGGACCAACACTCCGATTGGAACTCGTCATCGAGTAAGGACACAGCTCGACGTTCTTGAAAGACTAGGAGCGAATATCGGCGGTGTTCAGTCGTTGGTAAGGAATTCCGCCTGAGGCAAGGGCCGAGGTGTAGGCCGTTTGGATAGCCTCATCTTCCTCATCAGCGAAACCTTCGAAAAGCACCTCCGCGATGTCCTCGGCGTTAAAGTATGCGACCGAGTCTTCAGTCAAACCGACCGGGTATCTCATCGCCATGTAATCGAAGTAGCCAAAAATACTCTCATCCCGATAGAGGGGGACGCGCCCGATAATCATCAGTTTGACATCACCGTTGTGGAGAACAACGACAGAACCGAGCGGCAAGAGCGGGCGAAGCGTTGAAACCGACATATCTATTCCTTTCAGTGGGGTGAATTATGTGGATCGGAGGGTCTGGCTCCACCGACGGCCCCATTGATGACGATGATGCGCGGCACGCGCCGCGTAAACAGACATTGGTGCAAGACCGAGAGCGAAGGCAGCACCGATGAGGTGATCTACCCGAGCCGTCGAAGCGGCGAACACGGCAAGGACGATGAAGAGAACAAAATGAGCGGGGGCGAGCAATGCGAGAATCTGGCCCTGTGGACGAGAACGCACTAGGAGGTCGAGCAGAGCTCGAGTTTCGATTTCCGAGCGCTCAAGCTCGAGGCTTTGACGAACCGCACCGAACTCGATGACAGCGGCAACTGGGAGGGCAGCGAGGCCAACTACGAGGAGAAGCGTTCCTAGCGTGGGTTCTCCGCCGAGAAGGGCTGAAGCAACAAGGGAGAGCACGGGAGAAAGGACAAAAGCACCAGCCCATGCGCCGATTGAAGCCGCGTGGGGTCCCGAAAAGCTTCGCTCAGCTGAAAGTAAGTACGGCACGCCATCTCCTACCCCAACAAACACGGCTCTGCCGTAATACTGCCCGATTGGGAAAAGATCTCTGCGGCGCAGGACAACCCCCCCGCTCTTCGGAGTGCTTTCGGACATCACAAAATAATTCACCTCCACCGCCCGAGAATTGCGTTCCCAATGCCCTTCCAGCCCCCGAGAGCATCGTAAGCAGCATCAAAGAGCCCCGACCCAGCAATTGACAGGACCGAACCTACGACAGCACCGCCGAGCGCGCCGACAACCGTTCCGACACCGGGGAAGACCGACCCCATAATCGCACCGGCTGCAACGGCCGAACCAATGCCGATTCCAGTATGAGCCGCCGTCTTAATGACAGCGTCACCGACATCCTGCTGCCCGGCTCTCACCGCCTGCATTTGCCCAGTGAAGTCTATGGCCGCGCCAATACCAACCGCGCCGAATTTGAGAAAGCCTCCCGCGGCTTTGACCAAGGCAGGGTCAGGAATGGAAACCGTTGCGACGCCACCGCCAACGAGCGCTCCAGCCCCTGCCCAAGATGGTGTCACTGCGGCGATCGCGGAAGCAATGCCCTCAGCAATCCTCTGAGCAACGTGGTCCTGCACGAGAGCTTTTCCTAGTTCGAAGAGGAAGCTCCGCACTGCCTGAGAGAATTGAAGGCAGGTCGACGATCGGAAGAATTCTGCGGCGGCATCAATCGCCCGTTGGACCAGGCGCGCGCACTCATCAAGGTCACTATGGACACTCGCCGCATCATCAGCAGTCGGTGGCGCGACGACCGAACCTTCAGCTGTGATCGTTAGACCACGCGAGGCCGCATAGTCGAGGGCACTGCGAACGTTGTTCCTCGTGCGATCAACCTGCGCTGCATCCGTGTCAAGATCCTGTGCTGTCTTGTCGATCTGCGAGGCAAGTTCGCCGAGAGCATTCGACAGATCTGACAGCTTGCGCCTTGCGGCATCTGCACTCTTCCCACTCCACTCGTCTCCGGATGGTCGGGCATTCCCAATGTCGTCCGCGACCGTGTAGATTCTTCGAGCCGTCATCGTCAATTCTGCTGAGGCCTGGCGGAGGGGCTCAGGATCCCAGGTGAGAAGATCACTCCACGTTGTCATCGCTCCCCTCCGATACTTTGAAGAAGGCCGCGCCCGTGTCCCTCAATTTGAGCGTCAGTGGTTTCCATATCGGATTCGAATGCGGCGATCGCATCAGCGGTTTCGACAAGTCGAGCCGCAGCTTCCCTCGTGAGTTCCATGAGGGCATCGCGCACCCTCGCATAATTCACTTCCATACCTGATCCGGGTGCCGCTGCCAGAACCATCTCACCAAGATCTGGAACCTGAAGTGCACACAAGTCCTCTGCGCTCACACTCAGTTCGTTCCGAGCTCTCGAAAGCGCCGCCCCATTGATGATGAGATCTGTCATTCTCACACTCTATCTGTCCGCCCCTGCTCTGCTCAATCGTCAGCGTTCTCGACCTTCAACGAGCGTGCTCGCGAAAACTCAACCTAGGGATTCAATCATCTGCATCGCGCTTCAGGTCAATAACTGTGCTCGCGAAGACTCGACACGAGGGCAATGTCCTCTTCCAGGGAGCAGCAAGATGGCCGATGCACCAGCGGATGAGCTTGCGGGCATGGCACCGGTCAAGAAACTACAAACCCCTCAAGAGCCCAGGGCATCGACCGCGCCACCGAAACGCCGATCGCGCCCCGCATACTCCAAAAGACAATCCCACAAGGCTTCTCTGTCAAAAGACGGCCACGGCGTATCGACGAACATCATCTCCGAGTAGGCGAGCTGCCAGAGCAAATAGTTGGAGATCCGCTTTTCACCAGAAGTGCGAATCATCAGGTCCACATCGGGAACATCAGGCAAGTAGAGGCGATGCCCGAAAGACTTCTCGGTGATCCCCTCGGGCCTTAAACGTCCGGCGGCGACCTCGTGCCCAATCTTCCTGACGGCGTCAACGATCTCTGCGCGCCCCCCATAGTTCACGCACATCACAAGGTCAAGGGTCGTGTTGGCATGAGTGTGAGCCTCCGCCTTCTCAAGAGCATCAATCACGGACTTCCACAAACGAGGACGCCGACCCGCCCAACGGACGTGAACCCCCCATTCGTCAAGCTGTCCAGTCCTGCGGGCCAAGACATCGGAGGCATAGGACATGATGAAGCGAACCTCAGCGGGACTGCGCTTCCAGTTCTCCGTGGAGAAGGTGTACACGCTCAGGTAGCGCACGCCCGCGTCAATCGCGCCGGCGATCGTGTCCATGAGCGCGTATTCTCCGGCCCGGTGCCCCTCGGTCCGGGCAAGGCCCCTGGAGTTCGCCCAACGCCCATTCCCGTCCATCACGAGGGCGACATGCGCGGGCACCTCATTGCGGGCGAAGATTGGGGCTTGTCTATGCCACTCCCCCGGGCCGGTGAGCCTGCCATTCGGGTCCCCTCCGGCGCGATCCATCGGGGTCGGTCGAGTACAAGGCATCATCGGCTCCTTTCCAGGACTCGCAGAGAGTGGATCCTGCGTTCCACGTGCCATTGAGCATAGGAGGAGACGAGGGCGTGCGCCTCGTTCCTGGCGAAGCCCTCGGCAGTGTCGGCACGCGCCCAATCCCCTGAGAGGAGCTCGCCAATGAGGGTCATGGTCTCAGGAGCGGGAGCGGCCGCTCCCGCGGGTCGGCATTGTCCGCACACGGCCCCGCCCTCGTGAATGGAGAAGGAGGAGTGGGGGCCTTGGGCGCCGCAGATCGCACAATCGAAGCAGGAGGGCGCCCAACCTGCGATCGCGAGGGCCCGCAGAATGTATGAAGTGAGGATCAGCGAGGGGTCGTGGCGCACATGGGAAAGGGCGAAGAGGGCACCGACGAGGAGCAAGTACTGGGAGCGCGCCCCCTCATCCGAGTCCTGGGTGAGTTTCTCAGCGGTTTCAACCATGACGGAGGCGCGCGTATACAACTCGAAGTTGGAGGCGAGCGCGTCTGCGTGGACGCTAATGACCTCAACCTGAGTAATGATGTCGAGGCTGCGGCCCTTCGCGATTTGGACGTCGACGACGCCGAAGGGCTCAACTCGGGAACCGAACTTCGAGGAGGTTCGGCGCACTCCCTTCGCGACTGCGCGCACGAGCCCATGCTCGGAGGTGAGCAGGGTGATGATGCGGTCCGCTTCACCCAGTTTGTGGGTGCGCAGGACTATCGCCTCGTCCCGATAGCTTCTCATCACCCCGGTATTGTCCCATTGATGAGGGGCGGGCGCGCCTCGGGGCGCGCCACAAGAGGGGCTCCTTCACGCAAGCCCTGGTCGCCCTCGTCGATTCACTCACCGAGGGCGGCCAGGGCTCACAGTTCAGCGTGGCGTCTCACTGCTCAACGCAATGGGTGATTCACGCTCAGCGCACGGCTGTGCGTGAAGGTGATCCCGGAGGACTCGAGCGCGCTTCGCTTCGCTACTCAACGCTGGGCGCTCTTCCCCGCTCAGCGCAGGGCGCGATTCACCGCCGAAATCACAGCCTTGTACGAAGCCTGAGTGATCGACGAGTCAATACCGACACCCCACACGATCTGCCCATCGACAACAGCTTCGACATAGGCCGCAGCCTTCGCGTCACGGCCCTGACTCATCGCGTGTTCTGAATAGTCGAGAACCCTCACATCGAGGCCGAGATCGTGCAGCGCCGAAACGAAGGCGTCAATAGGGCCCGAGCCGGTCGCGAAAATCTCAATCGCGGCTCCCCCATCGTTGAGGACCGCGTTGAGCTCGACGTGATTCTCACTCGAAGTCAGCACGCGCGAAGGACCCAATTCGAAGCGGCCCCAGCGAGTGAGCCCCTTCGCCGAAGAATACGGCAGGTATTCGTCAGCGAAAATGCTCCACAGAGCATCGCCGTCGATCTCCCCGCCGAACTCATCCGTATGACGCTGAACGATGCGGGAGAACTCGACCTGGAGGCGACGGGGCAGTTCCAGATTATGAGTCGCCGACATGAGGTATGCGACGCCGCCCTTGCCGGATTGGGAGTTCACACGGACAACGGCCTCGTAGGAGCGGCCCACATCGTGAGGGTCGATCGGCAGGTACGGGAGCTCCCAGACGACCGCGTTCTCGTCCCCACCAGCCGCTTCCACACGCTTCTTACGTTCCGCGAAGCCCTTCTTAATGGCGTCCTGGTGAGAACCAGAGAAGGAGGTGTAAACGAGGTCGCCAACGTAGGGCGCTCTGGGCGAGGTCGGCATCGAAGTGCAGAACTCGACGGTTTCACGGATCTCGTCGACGCGCGAAAAGTCGATCCCCGGGTCAATGCCCTGGCTGAACAGGTTGAGGCCAAGAGTCACCAGATCAACATTGCCTGTGCGCTCGCCCTGTCCGAGCAGGCAGCCCTCAACCCGATCCGCTCCGGCGAGGAGTGCGAGTTCGGCGGCGGCGATGCCAGTGCCCCGATCGTTGTGCGGGTGCACGGAGAGTGCGATGTGTTCGCGGCGTGAGAGATTGCGCGACATGTATTCGATCTGGTCGGCGTACACATTCGGAGTGGCGCGTTCAACGGTCGCAGGAAGGTTGAGGATGATTTCGCGATCCGCTTCCGGCTGCCAGACATCCATGACGGCCTCGCAGATTTCAAGGGCGAACTCGGGTTCAGTGTCGATGAAGATCTCCGGGGAGTATTCGAACCCGAAGATCGTCTCATCGCCGAGGCGTTTTTCCGCCTGTGCGATGACCTCGCGGGCACCGGAGACCGCAAGGTCGACGGTCTGTGCCTTATCGTTGCGGAACACGAGTTCTCTAAACAGCGGTGAGGTCGCGTTGTACAGGTGGACGGTAGCGCGCGGGAAACCGACAAGGGCTTCGAGGGTCCGTTCAATGATCTCAGGACGCGACTGCGTGAGCACGGAGATCGTCACGTCCTCCGGTACGGCCTCGGCCTCGATGAGAGAACGCACGAAGTCGAAGTCGGTTTGAGATGCGGCGGGAAAGCCGATCTCGATCTCCTTATATCCGAGATTGACGAGCAGGTCGAACATTTTCCGTTTGCGCATCGAGTCCATCGGCTCGATGAGTGCCTGGTTGCCGTCTCGAAGGTCCGTTGACATCCAGCGCGGAGCTTTCGTCAGGCGCTGATCGGGCCAGCGCCGATCGGGCACTGAGATCGGGTTCGTATCGAGGAACGGGCGGTATTTCGCGAACGGCATTCCGCTTAAGCCGGGGGTGGGAACGCTGCCAGTGGTTTTCACAGTGATGTCTCCTTCGTCGTGGATTCGCCTGAGGCCTCGGGGCCGGACACGACATCAGCCGCGACGAGTTTCCGACCCCTTCAGGCCTCGTCGCGGCGAAGAAGAAGGAGAGTTTCCATTCGTCGCATGGTCCCACTGTAGGGGGCGATCTACATCACATGCAGCCGCTGCGCGCAATGTGGACACTGCTGCGAGCTCGGGTGCCGGGATCAGATGCAGACATCGTGTCGTAATAACGCTCCGGCCCCTCTGTACACCCCTCCCTTACACATCAATCTCGGCGAGCAGATGTCATGCATGACGTTACGCGAAAGAGCAACGAGACCGCAGGCACTGCCAGTAGATTATTCTGCTATCAGGCGTCAGCCTCTTAGACAAAACATATTCTCTGGCAAGTTTTAGGCTGCTTGTTTGGCGGGTTTGGTTTCGTAGAGTGTGTTGTCGCGGACCATGGCATACAGGACGGTTCGACGATTGTGGGCTAGCGCGACAAGGGCTTGGTCATGTCGTTTTCCGGCGAAGCGTTTCTTGTCAGTAGTAGCGGCGTGAGGGCGGGGCTCAGCGCAGGGACGCGAAAGCGGAAAGGAATAGGGTCCTTTTGAGGCGTTTGTCGCCTGTGTGAGAGACGATTTCGGACTTGATCGAGGTTCCGGACTGGCGAGTTGTGGGCGTGCGTCCGGCATAAGAGGCGAGATGGGAGGCAGAAGCAAAGTCTTTACCGGCGAGCTCGGCTATGATCACAGCGACGGCCCTAACCCCAACTCCAGGCATGGAGGTTAGGGCCTGCTAAAGAGGGTGCTGGCTAGCCAATTCCTCGATTTGTTCTTCAATGTCGGCGCGTTGACGGTAGAGCTCGTTCAAGGTTGCAGCTAAGTGTGGGATGACGTTTGCTGCCGCGTTCGTCACGGTCACGGTTTGCGTTGCGAGCGCGTTGAGAATGTCCTCACTCAAGGCTTGCCAGTCCCGTGCTCGAAGAGTCCTGAGCGCGTGTGACATGGTGCGAGCTGCCTGGGAGATGATGAACGCATCGCACTGGTCCGTCCTTGCGTTGTCCGGATACAAGTCAGCGATTCGCCGCATCGCTAATCCCGACGGATGAGCAACCGCAACACCCATTGCCTGGGCAAGCGCGACGGTCAGCGCGCCGATCGTTGTTGGCTGGTCGCCCACGACCAGAACCCGCCCCTGGGTGGCAAGATCTGAATAGATTTGCCGTAGTTAACTCTCGTTATTAGGCAGCGAATGCGAGTAAACTTGCTTACCGGAAGCGTCAGTTGCTGTTGCCCGATGATTGGTCTTTCCCACGTCGATGCCAAGCCAAATGTTTATATCGTCAGGGTTCATGAGGGCCTCGCCTTCGAGATAGAACCAGCCAGTGCGCTTCCGTCGGTTTTACGGCAAACGCATCCATCTTACACCAACGTTACGACAGGCATCTAGTGCCACGCTCCTGATCAGCAATCACGAGTGTGTCCGTCCAATCCTGGTGACAACACCCCCGGATCATAAAATGACAGAGGCAAGCAATCATGCCAGGACCGTCCGGCCAACAAACCTATCACCCCGTAAAACGACCGAACTCAGGGCTCCTCAATAACGCAAATGATCCATTGCCCGCTGCAGTTGCTCCGGCAGACCGCTGGCCGTCCGCCGTCACAGCGCTCATAATTCATCTGGCGTTGTGACCTCATCCCGGTCATCGCATGGCACTGGGCCCGGCACTCATCAGATGCGCCGATCAGCGGTGGAGTTCCCGGATGATGGCCTCAACAGCCTCCTCGATGGGAATGTGTTCCCAGATGCGGAGCACCCGCCACCCCTCGGCTTCTAACAGCCGGTTCGTCTCGAGGTCTCTTCGAGCGTTCCATTCGAGTTTCGGACGCCAGTAGTCTTCATTGGACATGGGGATTGTGCCGTGCTGCGGACAGGAGTGCCAGAAGCATCCGTCGATGAACACAGCGATCCTGCGTCGGGTGAAGACGATGTCCGCGCGCCGCCGTTTGTTGCTCCACCCCGAGTAGTCGACCCTGTACCGGTACCCCCTGGCGTGGAGCCGTCTCCTGATGTCGAGTTCTGGGCCTGTGTCGCGTCGTCTGTTCGACTTCATCGATTTCATGACGCCGGGTGTCGAGGCCCAGGACTTTCCGGCCGCCGATGGATCAATCGGCATCGACGATGGCCTCCGATCCGTGGTTCTTCTTCTTGGCCCTGAATGCGATGCGAGGCTTGGGCGCAGCGAGGTAGGAGATCGCATACGAGAAGATCGTTGCGATGTCCTCTGCCGACACAACCTCCGGCAAGAGTTTCGGGTCTCTCTCATGCCCCTCAACGGGATCGGCCGCGAAGGTCAGCAGAAGTGCTCCTCGTGTCAATCGGTGGTAGTGACTCGCACACCCGATGCTGTTCACTCTCGGGTTGCCAGCGATCATCTCGATCGCGTCGCGCTGTCGGAATGACGAGCCCGAGAAGCCACCGCGGCTGCCGCTTCTCCTCGTTCTCTTGAGCACCGGGATTGTGAGTCCATCGACGACCTTGAAGGTCGTCTTCGTGAGCTCGGGCAGCAGAACGGCCCAGTCCTCCAGTTTCTCCTCCGCCATCGCCTGGCGGATCATCGTGGCGTTGGGCTCGAAGTCATAGTTCTGGGTCCAGTCGAACCCTTCGAGGACTTCGAGCATCCCCTCTGCCGGGACGATCGCGATGCGCCCCTTGAACGAGGCCTCCTTACGGCGTTGCGCATCGTAGTACTCGAACTCTTCGGTGTCCCCGAACAGCCCATCGTCGAACCATCCTTTAACCAGTTCGAAGTGCTTCCTGTTGATCGATCCGTCGCCCCTCTCGGGTTGGCGGGGAAAGTCCTGAAGCCTGCCACCGATGCCCTGCATGCTCAGCTCGGCGTTGTACATCTTCGTCGTACTAGTCGGTTTGAGCCACGGCAGCTGTTGAAACACCAGCGGTGGCACTTGGATGGGTTTGACCTTCGGAATGCCTCTCTCGTCGAGTTGGGAGAAGATTTTGAGCTGCGCTCTGAAGTCCTCCTCGTCTTTCATGATCGCCCCAAACGCCTCGTACAGGTCGTAGCTTTTGCCGGACTTCTGGATGTTGCGTGCCATGTAGAGGCGTACGAGGTCGCTGTAACCCTTCCGGTATCCGAACCAGCGGCCCATCTGCATGAGGCTGTCGGCCTGCAGGGCACGTCTCTTGAAATAGGTGATGGTGAGGCCTTCGAGGGTGAATCCTCGGCTGAGTTTGGTTCCTCCGACGAGGATCCTCCAAACGTCGTCGCTCTCGAAATCGACCTGCCGATACTGTTGTTCCTTGTCGCCGTTCACGACGACCACCGGATCGGCGACACCCTCCGGAGTGACTCTGTCGAGTACTTCGCCGACGAACGGTGCGACCTCGTCGAAGGAGTCGGGCAGAAGGAGCAGTCCCTGCTCCCAATCCCTTGCGGAGGAGACGATCTTGAAGTCCTCGTCGAAGAGTCTACGAAGCCGGGCGTTGGCAGCGGGCGAGCCGTATCCGTGCTCCTTCCAGATCCTCGTGATAGTTGCGGCAAGATCTGCGTGGTCCTGCGTTCTGACCGACTCGTGGACGAGCATCGTGTGGTGGCGGAAGCGCTTCACGAGCCCCGGCTGCTCTTCGGCGCGCCAGAGCTTGATCGCTCCTGTGAGGACGAAGGAGTCGATCGCCCGTCCGAGTTCTTCTTCCGCGTCCTCGGGCGTCACAGCCATCAGGTCCCTGACGAACGCCCGTTCGTTCGAGATCGACGGGTCTTTCTTCTCTTCGTCTGTGAGTTCCTCGAAGTCGTGATACGCGGCTCCTCCCCTGTACTCCTCGGGCGCGGCGAGGCTGACTATGAAGTCTCGTGGGAAGATGTCCTCCGAGTCCTCCGGTGAGACGAAAACGTTCGCGAAAGGCGTGGCGGTGTAGCCGATGTATTGGGCGCGCTTGAGTTCTCCCAGCAGCTCGGAGATCTTCTTGTTGATCGCGGTCCTCTCTTGAACATCGGTCGCCTTCTTGGGGTTGAGGGTGTTCACCGAGGCTTGATCGGCCTCGTCGTCGATGATGAGGGTCGGGATCTCGCCAAGGCTCGCGTGGATCCGTCCGAGATCCCTTACGAGCTTCTCGAGCACCCGTGTATTCTTCTTGACGACCGCGATCCGTACATCGGTCTCGTGGAGGTTTTCGGGCGTCCACATGGGTTTCTCGGGGCGCCTGAGTTCGTGGCCCTTGCGGAAGTCGAGTGCGTCGAGCCCGGCCTTGAGGTACTTGTAATCGTCCTTGGCGCGCGTGAGCCGGCGGATCTCGGGGACGCCTGCGTCTGTGAATCTCGCTCCGTGACTGACGAATCTGCCGGCAATCCAATCGGCGTCATCGTTGGAGGCGTAGTCGATGTCGATCATGTGGTCTGGATTCGCCGGATCCATGCCGCCGATGATGTTCTCCCTCCCGATGAGTTCCATATCGAGGCGCCTCTGGGTCTGGGCCCTCAGTAGTTCGATGGTCCCAGTGAGCACGATGATGAGGCGGTACCCAGCATCGATCGCCTTGGCGATGACACCGGTGAAGTTGGCGGTCTTCCCACTCTGCACGTGGCCCACGACGAGTCCGCGCGATTGGTAGGGCGTCTCGGAAGTCGGGTCGGCGAGCCTTCCAACGATCTGCGTCGTCGAGACATCGATCGCCGCGACGGATGCGGGGGGCAGTTTCTTACTCAGGACGTTCTTGTAGGCGTCCCAATAGAAGTGGTGCTCGCTTCTGCGTGCCTCGTCGTACCACGGCGCCCACTCGGGATCGAGGATGTACGCGTTCTCCTCAGCTCGGACGGGGAATGCTTCGTTGATGGCATTGTGGTCCTCTCTGGGGATTCCGAGGAGGGTGAGGATACGCGAACGGCGCTCCCGGGTCGCTGGGGCTGTTCCATCCGTCCACGTCGTGTCTTCCGAGTCGTCCCACCGGTAGAGGGCGAGGATGAACGCGGTCTTGGCAGGAGAGTTCGAGTCCGCGTCGAGGATCAGCTCGGCGAGTTCGTCGGTGTTGATCGTCTTGCTGCTCTTCCAGAGCATCGTGTTGATGAGCCGTTGGAGATCATCCGGCTCTCCCGTCATCGAGCGCATGGCGCGTTCGAATGCCTTGTCGTAATCGTCCTGACTCATCGTTCCTCCTGCTCGTCGCGCATCGTCATACTCCATGCCGGGGCGTCCGTCCCCTCTATCGCGGAGACGTCGATCCTGTAGTCCACGCCCCGGACCAGTTCGGGGCGTTCGAGGATTCTGGAAAGCCCGTCTGATGTGATGGCGGGGAAGGAGTCGTCAACGTCGTAGAAGCGCGGCGCAGTCCGCTGCAGGAAGCGCGACGTGAAGAGCTCCTCGGCGTCGGGGTCCCTCCAACCCATTAGTTCAAGCCTTTCATCGAGTTCCGTTCTCATCAGGCGAAGCCCCCGCCTGACCGCGCCGACGAGCTCGGTGAGCGTCAACCCCCGATTCGAGGCTCCGGCTCGTGTCAGCTGGATCGACAGCATCTGCAGTGGCCTGCCCGGGGTTCGGGTAAGCTGATCGACTCCGTGGATGATGTGGGTTCTCTTCTCGGATGTCGTCGTCTTCACCTCGACGTCCACGTCGGGCAGGACGAAATCGTGCTCCTCCCCGCGGGGGCCGAGCCACGCCTTGACGGAGGCCTCAGCGCCGATCTCGTCCGCAAGGGCGAGCAATTCGCCGAACAGTCCTGTCTCCTGATCGGCGCTGAGGCGCGGGATTCTTGAGAAGAGATCCCTGTATCCGTCGAGGGAGACGACGAGGGCGCGCTCGAGGCGCTCACCCTGCTGGAGATGTTCGGAGACCGATCGGAGCAACGAGTACGCCTCGTACTCGTGACCGGTGGCATCGATGGCGAGTCTGAACCACATGGCGCCCTCGCCGATCTCCTCAATGATCTTTCCTCTGATCATTCGGTAACCGGACAGGTCGAAGTCCTCGTCGGTCGCGGGGGTTCGGAGGGTGAGCTCGTCGTGTACGGGGTCGATGCCGAGGATGCATACGGGATCGGTCCCGATGCGAATCTGAACCGCTCTGCCGGAGCTCATGTAGACGGCGAGGGTCTGCGGCGTCAATGCCTCATGAGGATCTTCAGGCACCGTCTCGCTCCTTCCTGCGGCGGATCTCGTCTTCGAGCGCTGCATCGATGATCGAGTTCCAGGCCTCGATCTTGAGCTTCTCGCGCGGCCCGAGATAGGAGCCCTCGAAAAAACCGCCGTAGAGCAGGTAAATCAGTGTCTTGAGCAAAGGGGCGTCGTTCGGGTCAGTGGAGTCGGAGAGGATCGTCCTGTACCTGTCGTTGAGGTAGATCACGCCCGTTTCCCTCCTCACCTCGACGAGTTTCCCCTCCCGCAGGCGCTTCCAGCGGATCCCGACCGGTTCATCGGATGTGAAGTCCACGGCGTCCGCGATCGCGTCGTAGACCGCCCTTCCGATACCCGTCCCCACTTCGACCATCTCGATCGGGCGCCTTTCGCGAGTCTTCGATGTCCTCGCCAGTTCTGCGGCTTCGGCGAGGAGGTCGCCGAGGGCTCGCCCGTCCGAAACCCTCGCACTGCGCAGCGAACTGATGAGGTCGGCGTCGAAGACCGTTCCGCTCTTCTCGGGGTTGATCTCGACATGGTCCAGCAGTCGGCTGTCGATGTCGATCGCGACTCTGAGTCGGGAGTAATCCGCCGCGCCGTTCTCGTCGGCCATTGAGTTCCAGCCGCCGATCTGCAGGAGGCGGTCATTCCGGTAGACGTAGAAACCCTGACCGTCGGTCACAGGGGAAACCCTCGCTGCGGCGATGAATCCGCGCGCATTGCGTATGGCGTCGGCCACGAGGACCGCTGTTGCGGTGAAGTTCGCTCCGGCGCAATCCCCGTAAAGCTGCGCTGGCCGACAGGCCAGCGCAGCCAGGGAGAGGGGATCAATCGGATCAACGTTTCTGGGGGCGCCGGGCTCGTCCCGTTCGAGTTCGAATTCATCGATGCCCAGGCGGATGCCGCCAGATTCCAGGATCCTGTGGAAAGTCAAGCCGAGGTACGCTCTGAGTTCTTCGATCTTCTCGGACAGCCAAGTCCGGAGCTCCGCTGTGCTCGTCGCGTTAAGAGTCATGCGCGGCGCGCGCCAATAGACGATCGTTCCGTGCGATGACTCGGTTCGGGGAATCATCGCCCTGCGCCGTTTCATCTCCGCCTCGGCCTGCGCAGGGTCGAGTATCTCTATCCTCGTGGGCTCGTCCCTGGAGATCCGCCGTCCGACGGGAACCGACCCGAGGGAGTGCGAGTAGATTTCGAGGATCGTAGCCTGGCTGAGCGATGCGGCCTTGAGGCCGAGACCGAAGTACCCGAGTGCTGATTCCCCGTAGTCGCGCTTCCTCGCGAAGATCATCGCCGCATCAATGGTCTTCTCGTCCATTCCGGTTCCGTCGTCGATGATGTAGATGCCTTCGATCCGGTCGTCCTCCGTGAGGAATCGGATGAGGATGTTCTCCGCGCCGGCGTCGATGGCGTTGTCCACGATGTCGCCGAGTGCCGTGCGCAATTCGTGGTGGGTGCCGACAGCCCTGGTGATCGACGGGTCCGGCGGTGCCGTCCTCGATGAGACGGCTGCGATCGATTCCATCTCTCAGTCCCCCGTGAAGCGTCCTGGAGTCAGTCCCAGTGTCCTGGAGTTCTCCGTGACCGCGCGAACCGTCGCTTCGGGGAAGCCCGCGTACTTCCTGGCCTCGATATTCACACCGATCTCGAGAGAGTCGGCGTCCGCTTGGACGATGCGCTCGATGATCTCCTCGACGAGTGTTATGAGCTGGGTCTCAATACCCTTCCCGGGGTCGAGGTCGATGCGGCCCCGGTAGTAGGTGTTCTCATTGACGGGCGCTTCCGGCCTCTCAGTCGGCGGCTCGAGGCCGGAGTCGTCGTCCCCGGTGTCTGACGGGAGGAGGGAGAGGAGTGCCGGGGGGATTCCGGAGGCGTTCTCATGTTCCTCCTTCTCCCGTCTCCGCTGTGCCTGGGCGAGTGGCGGAGCGACCAGGACTGTGGCGCTGATGATCTCGGGCTCGTCGTCCTCGAGCGGTATCCGCAGATCCTCGAAGTCTCCTGTCCTCTCGTCGTAACCGGAGGCGAGGGCGAAACCGACTGAATGCCAGCCTATGTCGGCCATGACCGAGGCGACGGCGCTGCGCAGCACGCGTTCGTCTCGCAGACGTTTCATGTACGGATATCTCGTGTAGAGGGACCAGAGTTCTGAGACTGTGATCCATCCCCTGTTCCAGCGGGCCCGCAGGTTCGTCCCTTGCAGGTCGAGGGCGATGGAGGACGCGCTGCAGTGCGTGAGGATCTGGTCCTGTCGGCCGAGCTTGGCGCCCGCGCGAACCGCGATCCTCGATTCGTCCCCGTCTATCCTGGTGCCCCTGACCGTGAACGGCCGGGTTCCGTCGTCTTGCTCGGGATGGAGCGCCCACACCCAGGCCGCGGAGACGGCGCGCTCGGCGGCGGCCCTCGTCTCGAGGGCCTTCGCCTTCGCCTGTTCCGCCTGGCTGTGCGTGAGATCGTGAGTACGGACGGCTCCCTGCCCGGACATCTCCGACCATGCCATGTGGGTGCGGAGTGCATGCTCCGCATCGGCCCATTTCGACGCGTCGGGCGCCACGGCGATGATCGTATTCGCGTGGACGCGGGGCGCGGAGGAGCGTTTGCGGAGCATTTCGTCTGTGAAGTCGCGACCGGGACCGGAGACGGATCTGTTCTTCCCAGAAACCGTCAGTTCAGGGCCGAGGATGACCAGGCGGACTTCCTGCTCGTCGGGCACGTCACCGGTCGAGCTTGGTGCGATGAGGTTCTTCACGAATTCGGGGGAGCGCCCTGCGAGGCGTTCGATCATCTCGATTGCGGCTCTGCGGACGTCGGCGTCGGAATAGGATCTCGCCCGATCGCCGACGAGTCGGTTGATCGACGCCCTCCTGTCGTACCAGCTCCTCCCGGCTTCGTTGTAGACGTAGGTCGCATTGTCGGTGAGCAGTTGCAGTGCGGATCCGAAGTTGCCGAGCGTGTCTCCCGGCATTGCGACTCCGAGGAAGAGCCTCGCCCTTCCGACGCCCTTGTGAGCGTCGTCGGTTGCTGCTGCCGACCCAAGGAACAATGCCCTCGCGATGCGCCTGGTGAGCGCCCGTCTCCCATAGAGTGCCCGTTCCTTGTCTATACGCAGCGGGGTGGATGCCTGTCCGTCGACGTCGCTCTCGATGATGGATCGCCAGGAGTCGTCGAGGTATCCGCAGATCTCGTCCCGGACCACGGCGTCGTCGAGGGGGATCGATCCGGGCATGATGAGCGGCGAATCGTCGCACGATTCCACGAGGGAGTGGACGACCGCGCTCATGAGTCGCAGGACGCCGCGGGTCCTTTGGAAGCGTTCGAGCGAGGACCAGTCGTTGTAGAGCCTGTCGAAGAGTTCCGGATGAATGGGGTAGGCCTCGCGCAGACGCTGCTCGTAGTCGACTTGGATCGTTTCAGAGGGCAGTTCTCCCGGCTGTGCGCGGTAGTACTCACTGAACCTTCTGACCGTCGCTTCGCGTCTGCGGATGGCGTCGGCGTCGAGGTCGGTGAAGAGCCTGCGGCGAACGATCTCGAAGCTCTCTCCGGATGACGCTGGGCTCCAGTTGTAGGCGACGCGGCTGACGATGTGCTGGAGTCGGGCGAGGGCCTCCCGTCCGCCGGTTCCGCCGATCTCGAGTTCGAATGCTTTGGTCGGGGTGCCGTCGGCCCGAATGTCGGATGCGGGGATGGAGACGAGCAGTAGGGCTCCGGGAACGGCCTTGACTGCTTCTGCGAGGGTCTGCGCGAAGGAGAACTGGTCGTCGAAGCTTCCGCCCGGCAGATGCTCGTCCTCCCTGTTGAAGAGCCCTCTGGCGTAGGCGACCCATTCATCGATGAGGATCAGCGCCGGGGAATACTCGGCGATGAGGCTGCGCAGGGCACTTCCCGGGTTCGTCCCCGTCCTGTCCGCCTCTGCGACGAAGGCGTAGCCCACGGCTCCGCCGAGCTGCCAGGCGAGTTCCCCCCAGAGAGTCCGTACGACGGTGCCGTCGGCCTTCCTCATCGGTTGTCCGGGGGAGATCTCGTTGCCGACGATGGCGACCCGTCGGATCGTCGCAGGCAGTTCTCTGTCGCCCAGGAGGTCTTGGAGGTCCTGTGGCAGGTCGTGGAGCGGCGTTCCGCCCGCGAGGTGCCATGCGGCGAGCATCGAATGGGTCTTGCCGCCGCCGAAGGTGGTCTGCAGGTTGACGATGGGTTGGGCGTTGCCGTCACCGGAGAGTCTGTTGGCGCTGATGGTCAGGAGCGTCTTGAGGCCCTGCGTCAGGTAGGTGCGCTCGAAGAATCGCACGGGATCGCGGTATTCGGCACCGCCCTGGCCGTGTGCGACCTGGTAGAGGTCGGCCGCGTACTCGGCCTGTCCGAAATCCCCCGAGAGGATGTCGGCGTGGGGGCGGACGACGTCCTTCCAGGGTGTCAGGCCCTCCTCCCCCAGTCCGGGCATTGCGACCGCGGCCTCGCGACTGTCGCGTCGAGCCGCGGCGTCATAGGTTCTGCGCTGAATATCCACTCGGGTCTTGCGCGCGCGCACGGCCGCTTCGGGGGCGTTGATCGCCTTGAGCAGTCGCTCGACGGTGTCGAGCGCGCGGTAGGCGTCGTCGGAGCTGAACTGCACTCCGTGGGCCCATGCGTTCCTCACATCGCGGAGCTCCTGCGCGAGATTCTGCTCCGCGCGGGACAGGGAGTCGTTGAAGAGGAATCCGAGGTCGCCCATGTGCTCGGTGACGATCCGCAGTTGACAGTGAAGGTCGCCCGGATCGTAGGTCTTGCCGGTGATCCCGTCCTTCGCTGCGAGAAGATCCTCCCACGGGGTCTCGGCGGGAATCCTACCGTTAAGGGTTCTGCTGATCCAGGGCCCGAGGCTTTCGGCGAGGAGGTCGAGGCCTTCGCCGACGCTGTGGCGGTTGGAGGGGGACGCCATGAGTCAGTCCTCCTGCAGGGAGTCGAAGTCGAAACCGCTCTGGTTCTCGTATGACGATGCGCGTGCATCCGCTGCCGCCGCACTGATCTCGAGCCAGGAGGAGCCAAGGGCGTTGAAGACGGTTCCCTCCTTGGTCTGTTTGTTCCTCTCGGCGATCGAGTAGAGCCTGTAAGCGAGCGATCGCAGAACGTCGGTGTCGATGCCGCGTCCGCGGGCTCCGGCGAGGATCTTTGCGGCGCTATCCATGCCCTGGGATTCGAGCGCGTGTGCGAGGTTGATGACGACCTCCCACTGGGAGATTCGCTCGTCCGTCGTCGGATCGTATCCGTCCTGCATCTGGTCGACTGAGATCAGCGAGACCCGTCCGCCGCTGGCGTTGAGCACTCCGCCGAGCCTAAGGGCCTCGATCGAGGCGTTGCGGGCGTTTGCGAGGGTTTCGGCATCGCCGTACGGTCCCTCGTCGAAGCCCCTGGTCTCGTACCAGGCAAGACACCAGCGCGTGTCCGGATCGAGATCGTCGTCCTGGTCCGAGAGGATTTCATCGAGGAGGGCGTTGATCTGCACGAGGGCCTCCGCAACGGACATGCTCGTTCCGTCGGTGTTGATCACTCCTGCGTACTTCGAGAAGACTCCGATGCCGGGGCCGATCGCCGCCTGCGCCAGGTCAACGGGGGCGATGCCGCCGCTTCTGAGGGTCTCGATGGCGTCTGGAAGAGTTGAGTGTAGTTCACGCAACAGTCTTCGACGATCGATGATCGTCGCGTCCTCGGGACGGGGGCGGAGCACGAGGACGATCGAGGAGGCGAGGGCATTCGTGCCGACGGCGAGCAT
Source organism: Schaalia cardiffensis (assembly GCF_016405145.1). Lineage (GTDB taxonomy): Bacteria > Actinomycetota > Actinomycetes > Actinomycetales > Actinomycetaceae > Pauljensenia > Pauljensenia cardiffensis. The sequence goes on along the minus strand of NZ_JAEKIA010000016.1, from coordinate 20,654 downwards.
CCTTCCGGCGCGCTCAGAGCGCACGGGCCAGGTTGCGGTGATCGTCCAGCCTGACCGGATCATCCCCTCGAGGATCGTCGACCAGCCCGTCGAAGAACGGCCTTCTCTTTTCAGCTCGGACTGCTTGAATGCGTAGTACACCGTCATCGGATAATCCGTGTTCGCATCCTTCCGGGCCTTGGCGAACACTTCTCGGAATCCTTCTTCGAAGAACTCCTTGGCCCCTTTCCTGCCCCCGTGACGGTATGGATTGGCCACGAGTTCCTCCGCCTTCGGGACGAGCATCGTGGAGAAGAGTTCGGGATGGATCTCCTTCAGAGTCCTCCTGAGCCAAACGTAGAAGAAGTCCGAGAGGTCGGAGTATCCGATGTTGTCGTAGTACGGGGGATCCGTTGAAACCACAACTCCGGAGTAGGAGCGCGTAGCGGCGTCTGCTTGTTCCGCTTTGGCGAACTCTGAAGCCGGTATTCGTTCGACGGCGTTGGCCACAGCTCTCACCATGATGGCAAGACTTCCGGACGAGTTCGCAAAAGGATTGCCCTCGGCATAATCCCACGCCATGGGAATAGCCTGCCGAGCAAAAACGTTACGGAGGATCTCCATTTGCGGATTACTCGCCCAGGTATTGATCGATGAGGAATAATCAGCCAGCCGAGAAACAACGAGTCCCAGGTAAGTCGCAACGGCATCGGCATAGGCTTCCGCTCCGACTCCACCAGACTCGAGACGCCCATCTTCGGACATCCCGGTGGCGAGGGCGTCGGCGAGCACCTTCTCGCGAACATCCCCGACCAAATCTGAGAAAGCAGTCAACGCCACAAGCTGCCGGTTCGTAAATGCGTCAGCCCAAGTCGGCATTCCATACATCGGAAGACGATCGACATCATGATTGTTATCCGGAATCAGTTGCGAAGGCACATCGTTCGGTCGTGGAACGCCGGCTACTTCCACATGGATTTCATTTGGCGGCAGATATACCCGACTCACCTTCCTTTCTGCAACAATAGACAAAAGAACTCTACCCAGCCCTTCGTTTGTCGCACATTCCCGAATATACTTGTTGTCAATCAAAGTTTGACATCTTATGCACCTGCCTTTTCCTCCTGCGATTGTCCCATCCTCGTCCTTGGAAGGGCCGGGCAGAGCGTGCCCTATCGAATACTCGACTCGCCCATCCACAACGCTGGGAATGATGTAGGTCTCCTTGCCCTTCTTCTTGCCGAGCCACCAGGAGCGCACCAGTGGAGCACGGATCCCGCACGCGGGGTTCGGGCATACGACCGTCCGCGCCCAGATCCACGCGATGGCCGTCGTCTCAGTGCCGTCCTCAAGGGTCGCTTTCGGGTAAAGATGGCCGATCCTCTTCTTCGCCTCGTCACGCATCCATTCGCCGTAGCGGCGCACGTCCTCGGCAAGCCCCTGGGCGCCGCTCCACGACGCCATCCCCGTGTCCGCTCCGGGGAAGACGGGAGGACGCCCGGCAAACGTCGGGGGAATCTCGATGAGGGCCTTGTTGATGAGGACCGCCACAGGGTTGAGATCGGAAGCGTGCGTTTCGATCCCGAGTCTCTGCGCCTCCAGGGGAATGGTGCCGCCGCCCGCGAAGGGATCGAGGATTGCGGGCGGGTTATCGCCTGCGGATCGGCGGATTTCAGCGCGGACTTCGTTCATCAAGGCCCCATCGTTGATGTTGTCCCAGTTCACCATGCGCCTGATGAGATCGAAGAGGCGCTGGCGCTCCTCCGTCACGCGTTCCCGGGCAGACTCTTCCGGCTCCACCGCCCCGGCCCTTCTGGCATCGGAGAGGAACTCCCCATATCGTTCGGAGGGATCGTCGACGAGCTGTGCGAATAAGACTGCGCGGGCCGTTGCAAGAGGACGGCGAGCCCACCACAGGTGGAGTGTCGAAGGATGGCCCTTGCGGATCGACTTCTCGCGCCCAGACTGCGCGTTGATCTCGTCCAGCGGCAGGGCGACCTCGATCAGCTTCTTCTTCACCATCAGATCCTCATTGAGAAAAGTCCATCCGCTGTGCCAGTGGCGCCGCGAAACTCCCCGGGGAGTATCTCACATCACAAGGTTCCTCATCATTTCAGACGCTCTGACGAGCCGTTCGTTCGAAGGACATTCCCGCGGATTCAAAGGGCCCGCCGAGATCGGCCGGCTATCCTGGGGTCATGCCTGCTGACTCCCCGATCCGCGTCCTTGATCTGTTCGCCGGGGCCGGAGGCCTGACTGCGGGCTTCCATGTGGCTTCTCCGCGCTTCCGAAGCGCCGCAGCAGTGGAAATGGACACCTTCGCCGCAGCCTCCTATGCGGCGACCTTCGCCGGGACGGATGTGTTCGCCGGTTCGGTCCAGAGTTGGTTGGAACGCGGCGACACGCCGCAGGACATTGATGTCGTCGTCGGCGGCCCGCCTTGTCAGGGGTTCAGCACGTTGGGGAATCGAGATGCGAACGACGAGCGCAACTCGCTCTGGGAGCAGTACGCGCAGACCCTGAGCCGTGTACGGCCCAAGTACTTCGTCGTGGAGAACGTTCCCCAGTTCTCCACATCCCCCCAATACCGAGAGTTCCTCGATGAGACTTCTCCCACGGGGCTCCTGAGGGATTATTCCTTCGACTATCGGATCCTGAACTCCGCGGATTACGGGTCCCCTCAAGCGCGCAAACGGACCGTGATACTCGGGCACCACCGAGACCTCGACCCGCCCGCATTTCCCGAGCGCACTCATTCCCCCTTCACCGATGACACCCTCCCCGATTACAGAACCGTCCGCGAAGCCCTCGCCGGAGTCCCGCGTCGGCCCGACAAAGACCAAGCATTCGCAGAACGCACGATCGAGGTGAATGGGCGCGCGACCCACGGCGCATTCGCCCCTCGAGATCTCCACTGGAGCCGTTCCTACACCCGATTGTCACTCGATCGCTTCGCGGCAATCCCGCTTGGCGGCAACCGTACCGACTTGCCCGATCAACTGCTTGCGCCCTGCTGGCGCAAGCACAAGACCGGATCGATGGACGTCATGGGACGTCTGCATTGGGACCGTCCGTCCGTCACGATCCGAACCGAATTCTTCAAGCCCGAGAAGGGCCGCTACATCCATCCCGCGGAAGACAGGGCGATCACGCATTACGAAGCCGCTCTTCTCCAAGGATTCCCCGAAAGCCACAGGTTCATCGGGTCGCGAACGGCCATCGCGCGCCAGATCGGCAACGCCGTACCGATCGCGCTCGGAGCCGCGATCGCCGTTGCAATCGCCCAACAGCTTGTGTGAAAAGGAGACTCGTTTGAGAAAGAGCACGCCTGAAACGGAGACTCATTCGAAAGGGACCCCACCACTGACCAACACCATCCTGTCTTCTCTCCTCGTCCTTTTCGCCATCCTCTTCGCGACGTGGATAAGCGCGCAGTTCTTCGGAACCTGGTGGCGAATCCCGAATATGCCGACGCCTGAAGAATGGACCGCGGTTCTAGGCATCTCGGCGATCGGAGCCCTTCTTCTGACATTGAAACAACTCAAGCAGGTCGATGAGTCGAACCGGCTACTCGAGTCGAGCATGATCGAGGCAACGAGACCTAAGGTAATCGCCTATCTCGATCTCCAGTTCATCACATACCGCTCGATTCATAGCGACGCGGAGGCGTATGTCGGAATTATCATCAAGAACATCGGAGCCTCCACCGCTCATGATGTCAGGCTGTTCGTGACGCCACCCTTCGAACTCGATGATCGATTCTTCGAAAATCAGAATGCGAAACCGGCTCAACAAAAGATTAACGCTGACTTCAACGGGCAAATCCGTTTCCACACGCTCGCACCGAACATTCAGCACCAATGGATGCTAGGATACGCTCGCCAAATGTTAGCCTCCCACGGAACCATTCAGGATCAGTGGGAGATCACAATCGAATACACCGATCCGGCAGCCAATCGGTCATTTTCGGAAGTCTTTCACCTCCGCCTGCCAGAAGAGATTCGACGCCCCTTCAAAACCGATCAGATCACACGAATCAGCAAGAATATTGCCGAGATAGAGAAACACCTCAAGTCGATCTCACAAGGCATCAATATCAAGACGATTTCGAATGCGCGAAAGAACTCAATTGTCCCAGACAGCGAAGAGCCTGCGTAACGATCCCTTTATTCCACAAGCAGGAAGACTGTCCCCCTCACTTAGGACACTTGATGTGGTTGGATCGTCCTGGTTTTGTTCCTGGGTGGTGCTCATTTGATGGGTGTGCTGTGTCGTCCAGCTCACTGTGTAGCCCGTGTTATTCTACCAGTTCACCCAACATGGGGCCCTTCAGAATCTGGTGTGGGGACACCCCGATCTCCTCTGTCAAGTTCTAAGCTGCTTGTTTGGCGGGGGTCTGGTGCAGGTTTTGGTGACACTTGATGTGAGCGCACTTCGTGTTTTTTCGAAGGATGTTGACCATGCCTAAGGCTTATCCGACTCTTCCCAGTCAAGGGTGTAGGTGAGGTCTGAACCCGCCTGTTTCAAGGAGGCTGCGGGTGATGTCGTTGGTGAGGTTTTGAAAGCCTAGGGCACTGCCTCAGAGGTATTGCGCTCCTGGTTTGATTGAGGCAGTGATGATTGGGGAGAAGTCGCTGTTATGCCCCAGAGGAAGTATCCGCTTGGGGGGTGCGTGAGCGTGTGAGTGTGGGGTGTTGATGGAAGCTAGGCGCGATTCTGCGCATTCGAGAGGTGCGATCCGTCGGATCGTCTGGTGAGTGTGGTGTTCACCTCCTGGGGGCATTGCGGGTGTGGGGGTGTGAAGCGAGATCGACGAAAGGGGGTCAACCTAGGACGAGGGGTGTTGATGCTCAGCGGACCTGTGGAGTTCGAATCGGGAGAACGCGCGGGGCTTGTGTGGAGCGAATGAGATCTTGCGCAAAGCAAGCGCGAAGTTTTGCCCAGGCGGAGCCAGGGGCCGATAGAAGATATTGATGGGTTCATTAGCGGTGAATCAAGCCTGTTCTTCGGGGCCAGCGCCCATTCTATGGGGTGGAGGCGCGTGCTGGCATGCAAGTTGCTCCATCTGCCAAGCGGGCTCGTCTCACGCGCCCCGCCGTCAATCGCGCCACAGGCGTGATTGAACTGCCTCAAAACTTTGAGATTGAGCGCGTATATGCGGACAACTCCCCAGGCTTTCGATACTTCGCAAGACGAGGCATATTGTGTTGAACCGGCCCAAGATCGGAGCACAACATCAGACGCGGGACACGCTTGCACGACGCACCCCCTTGTCGGCTCATGCGCCAGACAGGAGATTGAACTAAGGGGGTGTCGCCGACACGAGGTCGCCTCGCACGACACGGTCCCCAACTAGAGAACCACGTGTCCGACGCGCCTGGTCAACCAATCAATTTTTCAGCATTTGCCCAGAGGGACGATTGTGGGCGGGCTGATATGAGCAACGTGCGCACTCTCCTCTGGGGTGTACGTTGCTTTCGCTTACCAACGTGGTTGTCAAAGGAGGATTTTGAGCTGGCAGCCCCCCGTTCTGACAGTCTTCCCCCCTGTCTTCGTCTGAGACGCGTTGAAAATAAGCCCCCTTGGGGAGCGTCGACGAGACGGGGCAGACCCTCACGAAGGCTCGTTCACCATTGTGATCGGGGTGTGCAATACCGAGCGATCCATTGCGGTGCAGCTTGAGCGCAGGAGAAAGCAGTTGCCTCCCTCGGTTCCACAGGTAATTCTTGCGATAACGCTGGAGCTTGGGCTCTCAACACCTTCCCTTGTACAAAGGCTGAGCGAACCGGTAACACGAGCCTCCTGGGCCCAGTTGAACGAAGTTGAAGTCCAAACCGCCCAAGTGGTGCGCTGGTACAACACCATGCCCTCGGCAAGTGGCCCAGCCCGCGATACCTGCCACCAGAAGCCACCAACAAGGTAACAGGTATCCTCTCCTCTTCAGCTCAAAACCTCAGGTCTTGCTCCCCTCAGAGCCAAAGGCATCACCGGCTCATTAGCATTCAGGACCTGGATCAAAGCCTTAGAACCCGAGGCGTCCGAGCATCTTCGGGTCGGACTGCCAGTCCTTCGCCGTGCGCACGTGAAGATCCAAGTAGACCCTCTTATCCAAAAGCTCCTCAATGAGCGGACGCGAACGCGAGCCGATCTCTTTGAGACGCGAACCGCGCTTGCCAATAATGATGGCCTTTTGAGAGTCGCGCTCCACATACACATTGACGTGCACATCGACCAGGGGCTTGCGCGTATCGCCCTCGCGCTGCGGGCGCTCAATGATCTCCTCGACCTGCACGGCAAGAGAATGCGGAAGCTCGTCACGCACCCCTTCAAGAGCGGCCTCGCGAATGAACTCGGCGATCAGGGTGTCTCGGGATTCGTCGGTGATATCTCCGGCCGGGTAGAGGGGCGGGGAGAGGGGAACGTTCTGGCTCAGCACATCGGAAAGGATGTCCACTCCCTCGCCCGTGTGTGCAGACACCGGTACGATCGCCGCGAAGTCCCCCATGGCGTCAATGGCGAGCAGGTGCTTCATCAAACGATCCCGGCTGACAAGATCCGCCTTCGTCGCGACGGCGATGATCGGGCGGCGCACATCGCGCAGTTCCCGGGCAATGAACTGGTCGCCCGGCCCAATGCGCTGATCCGCGGGAAGGCAGAAGACCACGCAATCCACTTCGGCGAGGGCCTCGCGCACCATGTCGTTGAGGCGCTTACCCAGCAGGGTCCGGGGCCGGTGGTATCCGGGGGTGTCGACGAGGACGATCTGCGAGTTCTCCTTGTGGACGATGCCGCGAATATTGTGCCGCGTCGTTTCCGGTCGACCCGAGGTGATCGCGATCTTCTGGCCGACCAGGGCGTTCGTCAGGGTTGATTTGCCGACATTCGGGCGCCCGACGATCGACACGAATCCCGCGCGAAAGCCTTCGGGATATTCGGGCATCATGAGGCCCTCGCCCGCGTTGGCGTCCTCGCGCAGGCCTTTCAGATCTTCAAGACGGGCGAAAACCTCATCCGGGTCGGCATCCTCCCAGTCTTCATCCCAGTCGGAGGCCTCGGCGGCGGCGTCCTCGTCATCGTCCACGAAAGCACCCTCGTCGGCGGCCTCGTCATCGCTGTCGGAAAAGCCCTCGTCAGTGCTCCCGTCGGCGGGCTGCTCCTCGAGTGTGCTAGCGGTCTTCTCTTCGCTCGAAACGGAGGCCACTGCCTCCACATCTTCACCGGCTTCAAGGCGTGAAAGCGTCTCTTCGTCGAACTCGATGCCTTCGAAGGCGTTCGGTACCGCCATGAGCTCGTCGTCACTGGGGAATCGCATGTCTTCAGTCCTCACTACCGGTTCCAGGGTCTTCATTATCGCTTTCACTGCGCTCGGCGAGAATCGTGCCGACCTGGCGGCGCCGCCCCCTCGCTTCTTCCGCCTTGAGCTTCACTCCCCCGATGGTGCCGATCGCTCCGGGAAGGGGGACTCGTCCAATGGCTTTGGCAAGCAGGCCACCAACCGAGTCGACGTCCTCGTCCTCGAGCTCCATCCCCAGGAGTTCGCCGAGCTCGGAGATCGGAAAACGCGTCGGCACCCGCCACAGCCCATCTCCAAGATCCTCGGGTTCGAGGATCACTCGATCGTGCTCATCGGTGAGTTCACCGACGACCTCTTCAATGAGATCCTCCAAGGTCACGAGGCCGGCGACGCCGCCGTACTCGTCAATGACGATCGCCATGTGGAAGTGCTCAGCCTGCATGAGACGCAGCAGATCATCCGCGGGCTTCATCTCGACGGTGAACTCGACGGGGCGCATCATCTGTTCGGCGTTCTGATCAAGATCCGCGCCATAAGTCTCGAGACGCTGAACAACATCCTTGAAATAGAGGATGCCGCGAATGTCGTCAACATCATCGCCTTCGACGGGAATGCGGGAAAAGCCCGAGCGCACAAAAAGACGCAGGGCCTTGCGGGCCGAAAGGCTCGCGGGAGCGGTGACCATTTCGGTTCGTGGAACCATGACCTCGCGCACCAGGGTGTGCCCGAGGTCGAGGACGGAGCGCAGCATCTGCCTGTCCTCCGCCTCGAAGCCCTCAGTCTCGCCGACCTGATCGACCATTTCACGAAGGTCATTCGCCATTGCGGCGCGCGCTTCAGCTTCGGTTTGAGCCGCCTGAGGCAGTTTGCCGCGAAGCGTACGCACAAGGGGGTCGAGGACGCGGGTCGTGTTCACGAGATGTGTTGCAAGGGGCGCTCCGCGAAGTGCAATTCTCTCCGGCTTGCGAGCCCCCCACCGGCTCGGCAAGAGGGAGATGAACACGAAATGCAAGAAGGTGATGAACGAGAGGGCAAGGAGTCCCGTCGCCCACCAGGATAGGCCGAGTCCTGCGAGCGCAAGAGTGAGGGAGACGGAGAAGACGACCTGCCAGAAGGTGCGAAAGCCTCGCACGACGAGGGTCGTCCTCGTCCTTTGCTCAATGAGGGCAGAAAGGAGGGGCGCATGGTGGGCCTCATCTTCGACGAGGTCCTCGACGGTCGCGAAGGAGAGTCGCTGGAAGGCAACATCGAGCGCTTGGAGGGTTGAGGCGATGGCTGCTGCGGCGACGCCGATGGCGAGGAGAGCGCCGACGGGGATCCCCTCCCCCCAGGGGCTGGTCATCGGGTCGCGAGGAAGGTGAGGAGGAGGGTGCGCTGCAGGGCGAACATCTCCTTCTTCTCATCTTCTTCGGCGTGGTCGTAGCCGAGGAGGTGGAGCATCCCGTGGGTGGCGAGCATGAGCATCTCCTCCACGGTCGTGTGCCCCGCGTCCTTGGCCTGCTGCTCGGCGACCTGCGGGCAGATGCAGATGTCCCCAAGTGTGCCCGTCGGGGTGGGACGATCGGCGGTCCCGGGGCGCAGCTCGTCCATGGGGAAACTCATGACATCGGTCGGTCCGGGAAGGTCGAGCCAACGGATGTGGAGGTCTTCCATCGGTTTCGGGTCGATGAAGAGGATGTTCAGTTCGGCGTCCGTGGCGACGTGCATGCTCGTGAGGACGTGGTCGGCGAGGGCCGCGAATTCGGCTCCGTCGATCTCGTAGTCGGTTTCGTTGATGACCTCGGTCATCCTTGTCCCCCTTGGTGGCGATCCGTGCGGCGAAGTGTTCGGGAGCGGGAAGTCAGGGCCCGTTTCTCCTCCATACGGTCCTCCCAGCGGCCGTAGGCGTCAATGATCTCGCCCACGAGCTCATGGCGGACGACATCCGCGCTGGTGAGTCGGCAGAACTCAATGCCCTCGATCCCGTGGAGGATCTTCTCAATGGCGGCTAGGCCTGAGCGTCCCGAGCCCGGGAGGTCGACCTGCGAGGCGTCGCCTGTGACGACGATCTGCGAGTTGAAGCCCATTCGGGTGAGGAACATCTTCATCTGATTCGCTGTGGTGTTCTGCGCTTCGTCGAGAATGATGAAGGAGTCGTTGAGGGTGCGTCCGCGCATGTAGGCAAGTGGGGCGACCTCGATCGTTCCCGCGGCCATGAGTTTGGGGAGGACTTCAGGGTCAAGCATGTCCTGCAGGGCGTCGTAGAGGGGCCGCAGGTAGGGGTCGATCTTGTCGGTCAAGGATCCGGGCAGGAAGCCGAGGTTTTCGCCCGCCTCGACCGCTGGACGGGTTAAGACGATGCGTTTGACTTCACCGGAGAGGAGACGCTGGACCGCCTGAGCCATTGCCAAGTAGGTCTTCCCCGTTCCGGCTGGGCCGATCCCGAAGACAATAGTTGATCGATCAATCGCTTCGACGTAGGCGCGTTGTCCTTCAGATTTCGGGCAGATCGAACGGCCCCGAACGGACAGGATCTCTTCTTTCGGGGAGGCCCTCAGTCCCGTCTGTCCGAGAAGGGAGATCGCCCGGTCAACGGCCGGGGCTTCCAAAGGATGGTCTGTGCGGGCCAGGGCGATGAGTTCTTCGACGAGTTCAGCGGCGACTCCTGCGTCGGATGCGAGGCCGCTGATCGCGATGTCTCGTCCGATGACGTGAAAGGAGACTCTTGGGAAGCCTCGTTCGAGGGAGCGCAGGACCTGGTCGGCGGTTCCCAGCAGAAGAAGCGGATCGAGGTCGGCCGGGATCGTGATGTGGCGTGTCGTCGCGATGTCGCGCGGCGCGTCTTGATCGGTCACTGGCCCTCCGAAGTCTCGAGTACTCCCCCTCAGTCTACGCAGCGAGGGGCTTCGGGTCTCCCTCAGCTTCGTCTCTTGCCCTGCCTTCACCGCTTCCTCCCCCGCTTCTTCACCTTCTCCTTCTTTCCCGTTTCGAGTTCTTCCCGCCGCCTCAAGGATTAGGGTCGATGCGGGGTTGTGCTGCTCACGGGTTCTTCCCACTGTCGCAAGGATTGCGGACTAGGACGAGGGCCCGACATATTCCTCTCAGGAGACGGGGGGAAGATCAGCCCCTGGGAAGAGAGCAGCCTCTACGGCGCATTCCTCTACTGTGCAGTCCCCGTCTCGAGCGGCATCTCGATGAGGCGTTGAAGGATCGGCCCGTAGATCGCGATGACTTCATCATCGCTCAGGGCTGCGATCACCTCGATCCCCACAATGTAGCGGGCCATGATGAGACCGCCGACTTGTGAGCCGATGATCCCGGCGCGCAGGCGGGCCTGCTTCTCATCACCCCCGATGCGCTTGGCAACGGTTGTGAGAACGAACTCGACAAGGTAGTCCCTCAGCGCGCCGAGCTCGCGCTTCGGAGCGAGCATCGAGCGGATGAGCGCGCGATGGGCGATGCCCGCCGGAGAGTTCATGAGGCGGATGATCGTCTCGATGATGGCCTCCCCCAGTTCTTCGTCCGCTCGGCCCATCGCCTCGGCCGCCACATCTTCGGGGTCGAAGGGGATGCGGGTCGCCTCGAGGTAGAGGGCTTTCTTCGTCCCGAAGTAATGGTGGACGAGGGACTGGTCGACTCCTGCTGCAGCTGCGATCTGGCGAACTGAGGCCTGGGTGTAGCCAAGTTGAGCGAAAACGGCCTGGGCGGTGTTGAGGATTCTTTCGCGCGTGGCCTCGCCTTTGCTTCTTTTCATGCGCTTGTCCTTGGCATGGTGAGGGCGGCGAGGATGAGTGAGCCGATTCCCCAGGCGAGGACGATCGCGAGAGGCCCCCAGTAGTCGGAAGAGACTTCCGTCTGGGTTTTCACCGACTCGATGGCTTTGACCCCGTAGGTGAGGGGGAGGAGCAGGGCGATCCGTTCAAGGATTCTCGGCAGGTGTTCCAGGGGCACGAGGAGCCCGCACAGGAACACCTGTGGCAACACGACGATGGGCATGAATTGAACGGCCTGGAACTCCGAGCGGGCAAATGCGCTGGTCATGAGTCCGAGAGATACGCCGACGACGGCGCATGCCGCAGCGTTGAGGACAACCCATCCGGGATTGCCCTGCGTTTGCACTCCGAGGAAGCAGTAGCCGACTGTGCATAGGATCGCCGCTTGGATCACTGCCACGACGACGAAGGCACTCGAATATCCGAAGAGGAGGTCCGCGCGGTGAAGATTCGTCGTCCACAGGCGTTCGAGTGTTCCGCTCGCCCTTTCACGCTGCATGGTGATCGAGGTGATGAGGAACATGAAGAACATGGGAAGGACGGCGAACATCGTGAGTGCAATCCCTGAGAAAAAGCTTTGCGAACCGGGAATGAGCGGCACTTCGCTGTACATGTAGTAGAGCAGGGTCAAAAGGAGGGGCGGAGCCGCCATCATGAGGCCGATGGTGCGCTTATCGGCGAGCAGTTGCGCGAGGACTCTTCGACTCGTCGCCCACCAGGTGCGGGTGTTCATGCGCTGTCTCCTTTATTCTCCGCGTCGGCGCGAACGAGGGCGAGGAAGGCCGCGTCCGGGCTGCTCTTCTCCGTTTTCTTGAGGAGCTCATCGGGGGTCAAAATGTCGAGGATGCGCCCTTCGCGCATGAGGATCAGCCTGTCGCATCTCATCGCCTCGTCCATGACGTGACTGGAGATGATGAGGGTGTGCCCTTGGCGTGCGAGATCATCAAAAGCGTCCCACAGGGCTTCCCGGGTCAGAGGGTCGAGGCCGACGGTCGGTTCGTCGAGGACGAGGAGTTCGGGATCTGCGACGAGGGCGCAGGCGATCGAAGCGCGTGAGCGCTGTCCTCCCGACAGGCTGGAGACGAGTTGGCGGGAGCGCTTGGCCAATCCGACGAGTTCGATGACGGCTTGCGCTTCAGCGCGTCCAACCCCCATGAGGGTGGCGAAGTAGGTGACGTTGTCTAAGACGCTGAGATCGGGGTACACGGCGGCGTCTTGGGAGACGTAACCGATTCTTGAGCGCAGGGAGCGGTCCCCCGCTCGGCGTCCGAAGACGGTGATGCTTCCAGAGTGGATGCGCTGGGCACCGATGATGGCGCGCATGAGGGTGGTCTTCCCGCAGCCCGATGGGCCGAGCAGTCCGAGGATCTCGCCTGCGTGGATTGTTGCGGTAATGGAGTTGAGGATGCGGGTCTTCGAGCGAATGATCTCGAGTTCGTGAATGTCCACTGCGGTGCGTGTCCGAGAACCTGCCATGTGTTCATCACACGATGAATTCATCATGCGATGAATTGTAGTGAGGCTCGATGCACCGGTCAACGCCCGCACATCCTTGTTTCTTCAGCCCCCTCCGGCACAAGTCGGACGATCACCCCCATCGCTTGCAGCCCCAGGATTGATGCGCCCCTCGCGTGAAGCTCGCTGACCAGCGGAAACCAATTCACGACTCACCGGTACCCGCATGCACCGTCCGACTTGTGCCACGAAAAGCGCCCCGCCCCGCTCCGGGTGACTGCCCGCCTCGGGTTACGCCCCCGCCCCGGGGTACTGCCCACCCCGGGTGAGTACCCGCTCCGGGGTACTCCTCGCCCCGGGGTACTGCCCGCTCCGGGTTACGCCCCCGCCCTCGGCACCGGTCATACTGAAGAGGTGAACCGCTTCGACGACGTCCTCGCCACCCCTCCCCCGCTCCCGGTCGTCGACGCACTCCCCCGCCTTAGCGACGCCGTCCGCCCGGGCCAGGCCCTCGTCCTCAGCGCTCCCCCGGGCTCCGGCAAGACCACCCTCTTGCCCCTCCTGCTCGCCTCGGCGACTCCCGCTCGGGTGCTCGTCACCCAGCCGCGCCGCATCGCGGTGCGCGCCGCCGCCCGCAGGCTTGCCTCCCTCCTGGGCACACGCCTCGGAGAAGAGATCGGTTACACGGTGCGTGGCGAGCGAATAGTCGGGCCCGAGACCCGCATCGAGGTGATGACGTCCGGGGTCCTCCTTCGTCGGCTCCAAGCCGATCCCTCACTCGAGGGCGTATCAGCGGTCATGCTCGACGAGTTCCACGAGCGCGCCATCGACACCGACCTCGCGCTCGCCTTCCTGCTCGACGTGCGCGCTGTCATGCGTGAGGACCTCCACCTGAGCCTCACCTCGGCGACCCTGGAGGCCGAACGCACGGCGCGCCTCCTGTCCACCGCCATTGACGAGGTCGAGACCCTCTCCGTTCCCGGCGCTCTCCACACCCTTGAGTTGCACTACGCGCCAGCGCGCAGCGGCGCGCTGAACGCGAACGGGAACGGGCGCATCAGCGTCAACCGAGACTTCCTCGCCCACGTTGCCCGCACCGTCGAAGAGGCGCTTCACAGTGCGGCGGGCGATGTCCTCGTCTTCCTTCCCGGGGCCCGGCAGATCGACGAGCTCGCCTCCTTCCTCGGCGGATTCGGCCTTCACCTCATCGGCGGTGAACAGGTGGAGGTCCTCCCCCTCCACGCCTCCCTGCCCTCCACGGCCCAGGACCGGGTCATGAGCGGAGCCGAACAAGGTCGGCCCCGCCGCATCATCGTGTCGACCGCAGTCGCCGAATCTTCCCTCACCGTCCCGGGTGTGAGGATCGTTGTCGACGCGGGATTGTCCCGGGAGGCGAGGCTGGATGCCGCCAGGCGCGCGAGCGGCCTCGTCACCGTTTCCGCTTCGAAGGCCCAGTTGGAGCAGCGCTCGGGACGCGCGGCCCGCCTCGGACCCGGCCTCGCCATCCGATGCATGAGCGAGGTCGATTTCGCCAGGCGCACCGCCCAGCCGCTCCCCGAGATCGCGACTGCGGACCTCACGGACGCCGCCTTGCAAGCGCTCGTGTGGGACTCCCGTGGCCTCGACGGACTGCGACTCCTCGACGCCGCGCCCCGCGCCGCCCTGGACTCGGCTGTGACAACCCTGAGGATCCTCGGACTCGTCGACTCCGCGGGGGTGGTGACTCCCCTGGGGCGCTCCACCGCCGCTCTCCCCCTCGATCCAGCTCTCGGTGCGGCCCTGCTCTCCCTCGCTCCGAGGATCGGGAAGGCTCGCTGCGCGCGGCTCATCGCCTTTCTCGGCGAGAATCCGCGGGTCCGGGACGCGGACGCCGCTGCCTTCATCCGGGACCTACCACGGACGGGTGATCGGGCACTCGTTGAGCGGGTGAAGACCCAGGCCCGCAGACTCGAAGGACTGTGCCCGCCCCCGTCGGCAGACGCGGCATCCGGGCGGGAAGGAAGCGATAAAGCTCTCGGCGCGCCGTCACAGGAGGAGGCGCTCGGCCTCGTCATCGCGAGCGCCCGCCCTTGGTGGATCGCCCGTAAGAGGCCCGGCGGCGCCTCTTATCAGACGATCGACGGGCAGGGAGCCTCCTTGCCCTCCCACTCCCCGTTGGAAGGATCCCCCTGGCTCGCCATCGCAGAGATCTCGCGCGAGGCGGGGCGCGTAGACGGGCTCATCCGCCTCGCAGTCCCCATCCGGGAGGAGGTCGCCCGCACAGCTGGCGGCGGTTTCCTTGCTGAGGAGTCCCGCTGTTCCTTCGAAGGAGGGCGTCTCCGCTCGCTGCGCTTTACACGCCTGGGGGCGATCCTCTTGAACGAGGGGGTGAGGACGCAGCCGAGTATCGAGGACGCGGCCCGCGCCCTCGATGAGCTCCTCACCTCACGCGGACTCGCCGCACTGGATTGGTCCGAGGGAGCCTCCTCACTGCGAGAGCGCCTCTTAGCCCTCCATGAGGCCTGCTCAGAGCCCTGGCCGGATGTCTCCGATGCCCGCCTTATTGCCGATGCGCGCGAGTGGCTCGCCCCGGAGCTTCCCCGCTTGGCGGGAGGGGCGCCTCTGTCCTCGATGCGCTTGGAGGAAGCCCTGCGCGCCTTCGTTCCCTGGCCCCAGGCCGGAATGATCGACGAATGGGCTCCGAGGTCCATCGAGATCCCGACGGGCGCGAGGCGCCGCATCGACTGGTCGAACGCACGGCCTGTCCTGTCATTGCGCGTCCAGGAGGCTTTCGGCTGGGTCGACTCTCCCGTCTTCGCTGGTGGGCGGCTCCCCCTCGTCCTCCATCTGACGGATCCGGCGGGAAGGCCCGCGGCCGTCACCTCGGATTTGAAGAGCTTTTGGGCCGGGCCCTACCGGGATGTGCGCGCTCAGTTGCGGGGGCGTTATCCGAAGCACCCCTGGCCGGAGAACCCCTTCAGTGAGAAGCCAACCTCGAGGGCGAAGCCGCGGCGCTGAACGGAGCTTCAGTCCTCCAGGGACTTTCCGCGGGCCTTATGTCCTCCAGGTACTCTTCTCAGGCCTTCCTGTTCCCCAGGGACTCTCCCCGGGCCTTCCTGTCCCCCGGGGTCTGGGGGAAGGCGAAGCTCGCGGGGTCCCTCCGAGGCACCCCCTCTTCGGCGTGGAGCTCGTCGAAGGGAACGGGTGACGCGTCTCATCTGTCGGTCTTTCCGGGAATGCGTGGCGGGGATGCGTCGTCCAATTGGAGGCATCAGCCCAGCCTGAAGGGATCAGCCTAGGAGGCCTTCTTCTGAGGGCATGTTGCCCGCAGACGCTCTCGACGACGGTGGGAAGCATCTCTTGAGAGCACCGAGAGAGGTATATGCCGCGCTCGATGCCGCGGGGTCCTCGCGCTTGGGAAACTGAAGGAGGGAATAGGCGGGGGTAGGAATGCCACCGCGTAAGCTCTTCATCGGTCCCGACCTGGACGGGTGCCGATTGTTGAAAATTATCGAAACCGGGATATCAAGGATCACTACTCATGAGTTTCCACGCCTTCATTCAAAGGGTCTTCTTCAACACCTATGTCGACTGGCACATGAAGAACCCGAGCTTCGACCGGGACGGTTTTCACATCGTGGGAATCGATAACTCTGTGAAAGCCATGCGCGACGGCTATTTCACCTACACGCAGATCCGCCCACCCCGACCGATTCACGGCTGCACCTCGATAACGGCACGAGTTGCGGACGCTGAGGGGGTGACGAATCTCCACCTGAGGATTGCCGATACGACGTATCGCATCGCGAACGTGAGCTACGAGGAAACAACCCGGCTCTTGAGGGCTTTTGTGACGAAGTCTGTTCTCCCCGACCGCTCGCGATGGGTCGAGGTCCCAAGTGGTGAGGAGGAGAGGACTGCGCAGAGGTTCGCCGAATTGGTGGACCTCCTCTTGGGGGATCCTCAATCTGGACAGCGATTCCTCTCCACAGCACTGCCGAAGAACAGCGGGGACTTCGAGGAGGCATGGCTGGAGCTCAGCGAGGAGCTGATCGGATGCGGAAAGGCCGTGGAACTCGGTCTCAGGACCGAACGCGATGACTTCCTCGTCTCTGTCAAGGGTCTGCTCCCGGACTCCTTACCGAGGATCGACGAGAGCGCTTTGTCCGAGGACGCTTGCATCATGCAGTGGTGTGCTGCGATCAACTCCTCCTGGTCGGAGCATGTCCTTGCGGCGATGGACATCGGGAGCGACACCTACGTCATGCTCGTGCTCGACGCAGAAGAATTCGCCAGGGCGCGCAGACTCGCGAGGAGTGTTCTTCTCAGGATTGCGCCCGCTGAGCAAATGTGAGGCTCCTCGTTCCCGGGTTTCGTCCCGCTGCTGTTCGTCGGAGAGGAAGTGGTCTCTCAGGGCCTCGACATCGTATTCGCGCCACGAGTCGTCAACGCCCTCTCTCGTGGGAATGCTCCGCGTGGTGCTCGCGCCCGACCTCGTGCATGCGCTCCCTCGGCGAAGGTGTGGAATGAATCCCCAAGCGCTGAGCTCACGGCAATCCTGTAACGCGGAGACGCCGGGCTCGCCCAATGAATCCCCGCGCGTCGAGGCTCGCGGGGATGAAGCCAAGTTCCCCAATTTCCGGGGGTTCTTGGGTACCGAGCACTGGGCTCGCGGTGATGAAGCGCGGGTGAAGCGGCGAGCACGCCCCACCTCCACCGCGTTCAGTCGAGCCCGGGGTCGAGGGCGAGAAGGTCCTCGACCGTCTGGGGTCGCATGATCCATTCGGCGGCCCCGTCTTCAACGGCGATCACGCCGGGCTTCGTCAGCATGTTGTAGTTCGAAGCCATCGAATACCCGTAGGCGCCCGTCACGGGCACCGCAAGCAGGTCACCCGCGCGAACATCCGAGGGCAGATCGACATCCCATACGACGATGTCCCCGCTCTCGCAGTGCTTACCGACGACCCGTGACCGCACCAGCTCAGCATCGGAGACCCGGTTCGCGAGGGTCGCCGTATAGCGGGCCCCATACAGGGCCGGGCGAATGTTATCCGCCATTCCCCCATCGACCGCAACATAGCGGCGCGTAAATCCCTCGGCGAGATTCGCGTCCTTGACGGCGCCCACCCTGTAGAGCGTCACCGTGGAAGGGCCTGCGATTGACCGCCCCGGTTCGACCGATACCCGAGGAATCTTCATGTCGAGCCTGGTGCACGCCTCTCGAACGCTTCGCGCGATCTGACGGACGACATCCACGGGAGGAGTTGGAGGCTCATCATCGCCCGTATAAGCCACACCAACACCTCCACCCAGGTCGATCTCTTCAACAGGGCGTCCGATCATCTCGGAAATCTTCTTCCCAAGAGAGCAGATGATTGAAGCGGCCTCTTCGAATGCGGCGGTCCCCTGAATCTGTGAGCCGATATGGCTGTGAAGTCCACGGAATTCGAGGTGGGGCGCAGCCTCGATCGCGGCGACGACCTCCTCGAGTTGACCGTCGAAGGCACCAACACCGAACTTTTGATCCTCGTGCCCGGTCGAAATGTACTCGTTTCCTCCTGCGTGAACTCCCGTTTTCACGCGAATCATCACGCGGGCGCTCGTGTTGAGGCGCGCGGCGATTGCTTCGATTTGGGCGACCTCGGGCAGGGAGTCGACGAAAATCCTCTCGATCCCCTTGCCCCCTCCGGCGCTAAGGGCGAGCTCAATCTCGGAGTCGAGCTTATTGTTCCCGTGCAGGCCAATCCTTGAAGGCTCGACTCCCGAACGCACAGCCATGGTGAGTTCACCCAGTGAGGCCGTGTCGATCCCCATTCCGACCTCGCTCACGGTACGCACGACATCCGAGCACAGGAATGCCTTGCCCGCGTAGAAAGCATCGCCGCCGTTCATTCCATAGCCGTCCCAGAACTCTTCGGCCATCGCGGTCGCCCAAATGTTCGCGCGTCCGCGAAGGTCTGCCCGGTCGAGGACGAAGAGGGGGGTGGCGAATTCTTGTGCGACGTCGCTCAGCGCGACGCCCCCGATTTCGAGGACTCCATCCTCTCGTCTGCGTGCACTCCAGGGCCACAGGTCCGGGCGTTCTTCAGGTTCTGGGCACAGGAGTTCTCCGAGCGGGCGAAAGTCCATGAAATCAAGGGCCTCGCTCATCGTCACATCCTCTCAGGGGCGCTGACCCCAAGAAGCCCAAGGCCCGTATGAAGAACCTGGGTCACGGCGTCGTTGAGCCACAGGCGAGCCACGTGTCCGGGCTCGACGGGGTCGTCTCCTCGGGGGGTCACACGGCACTGGCCGTACCAGGCGTGGTAGGCGGAGGCGAGCTGCTCGAGGTAGCGGGCGAGGCGATGTGGTTCTCTGAGTTCGGCGGCCTGGGCGACTTGGGCCGGGAAGCCCGCGAGAACTCCGAGGAGTTCAGCATCGGCCGGGGTGTCGAGGGCTGCGGGATCGAATCCGGCTTCGCGGTTCACGCCGTGCTCGGCGGCGTTGCGGGCGACGTTTCGGGTCCTGGCGTGCGCGTATTGGACGTAGTAGACGGGGTTCTCGTTCGTATGCGACGCGAGAAGGTCCAGGTCAATGTCAAGATTCGAGTCCATCGACACGCGGACGAGGGCGTATCTCGCCGCGTCAACACCGACCACGTCAACGAGGTCGTCGAGGGTGACGATCGTGCCAGCCCTCTTGGACATGCGCACAGGGGCACCGTTCTTGAGGAGATTGACCATCTGGCCGATGAGGATCTGCATGTTCACACCCGGCGTATCACCGAATGCCTGGCACATCGCCATCATGCGGCCGATGTATCCGTGATGGTCCGCGCCGAGCAGGTAGATCGCTGAATCAGCCCCGCGGTTCCTCTTATCGAGGTAGTAGGCGACGTCCCCAGCGAAGTAGGCGGCCTGCCCATCCGATTTAATGAGGACACGGTCCTTATCGTCCCCGTAGGAAGTGGTACGCAACCACACGGCGCCGTCCTCGTCGAAGACTTCGCCGCGCTCACGCAGGGTTTCGATCGCGCGGGCAACCGCACCGGACTCGTGCAGGGAGTCCTCATGGAAGAACACGTCGAACTCGGAGCGGAAATCGCGCAGGCGCTCTTTGATCTCGCCGAACATGAGTTCAACGCCTCGGGCTCTGAAGGCTTCGACGGCCTCGTCCTCGGGCAGGGTGATGGGGTCAGCCTCTCCCGCTTGGAGCGCATCGTGGCGGACCTTTTCAGCGATGTCGGCGATGTATTGGCCGCCGTATCCATCCTCGGGGGCTTCGCGTCCCATGGCGCGCGCATACAGCGACTTGGCGAAACGGTCGATCTGAGAGCCGTGATCGTTGAAGTAGTACTCGCGGGTGACTTTCGCACCCGAAGCCGTCATAAGACGGGCGAGGGAATCACCGACTGCGGCCCAGCGAGCACCGCCCAGATGCACGGGGCCGGTCGGGTTCGCTGAAACGTATTCGAGGTTGATGGAGGTTCCGGCCAGGGAAGAGTTCGATCCGTACGAGTCTGCCGCTTGCACGATGGTTCGGGCGAGTTCGCCCGCGGAGGCTGCACCCAGACGAATGTTAATGAAACCGGGGCCGGCGATGTCAATGGAGTCGATGCCCTCGACCAGGCGCAGAGCTTCGGCGAGGATTTCAGCGAAGGCACGGGGGGCGAGGCCTGCGCGCTTGGCGAGCTGCATGGCGACATTGGTCGCCCAGTCGCCGTGGTCGCGGTTGCGGGGGCGCTCAACTTTGACGGTTTCAGGAACCGCTTCAGGGTCGAGGGCGAGGACGCCGGAGTCGATGCTGTCGAGGAGTGCGCCGCGGATCGCGAGGGCAAGTTCTTCAGGAGTCACGCCCCTAAGCCTATGGCGTTGCCCGGCTATCGGGCCACCTGGCTCTTTCAAGCAAGTCCGAGCTTATTCGAGCTCTTCTCGCAGGTCATGACGGAAACGTTACCGGCGAGGGTATCAGCTGTGAGGAAAACACTCTCCCCCCCCGTTACCTTGTTGGTGGTTGCCGGTGAATGAGTGCCGGTGGCTGGGCCAGCGGTGGTCGGCATGATGTTTTGCCCCTGTCTTTGAATGGTCCGGGGGGGTGTTGTCACCGGCCGCCGCGGGGCTGCTGCTCACCGCTGATCAGGGGAACGACCCGCTCGAGGTCTTTCGTAACGTGGGTGCGGGATCGGCGGCTCAAGGCTGGCCCGATCTCCTACGAGA
>NZ_JAEKIA010000015.1 GCF_016405145.1 Schaalia cardiffensis | reverse complement strand
CAGAAGAACACGACAACGCTCACACCCCACCCCCGCCGGAACAGACCAGACCCCACACCCCCCAAAAGGCAGCCGCCGCAACCAGATGAAACACCCTCTACAAAACCCGGGGCTTGACACTTCCCGAACGAGCAGGCCGCACTGAAGTGCCTCTGCCCCATGGCAAGGTCGCTTGTTGTCCCCGGCGGCGGGAAAGCACACTGGATGATGAGGTGGAAGCCCACGCTGAACCTGATCGCGATCACCTTCATCAGACGGTTCGAATGAACAATCCACTAATGAAAACTGCTGTATCCTAGACACCGTTTAACAGACAGAACTAATCAGAGGCTTGACACAGCTTGTGAACGCCAATCTGCTGCCTTACTCTAGGCGTCAGACAGGTGGGTACTGGAGTCGTTATTCGAATCCCCAATATGAGGTGATACTTCATGAACAGAATCGATCCTTCGAAGGCTCCCGATGCGCAACCCCCGTTGGATGCTTTCGAAAGCGCGTCGGATGAAGGTAGATCCGTAGAGTCGGATATTGACATGAGTGAAACAGCGAAGGAATTTGGTCCCCAATCGATGGGGGACCGTGATATTGCTACGAGTGAACTTTCCGAATCGAATAGCTCGACTCTTGATGAGGCACAAATGCCTACTGCAGAGAAAAGCGTTACTGTCTGCTCTCCGGAGATGGATGTCTGCTGTGGAGGTCCCAGCAGATTCCCGATAAACCTTCTGTCAGATGCTAAGACTTCCGTTATCGGGGACGAGCAATCCTCGTCTGATTTTGATTTTCGCTCCGCATTTGAGCGCCTCGAATGTAGTCTGTCGAGGATTGAACGGAGCGATCAAAGGAACGCTTTGATCATCTCGGAGTTGCGTGCTGAGAATTCTGAGCTGCGCTCTGACCAGTTAAGGCGTCTTCTTGGCCCTTTTTTCCGCGCTGCTTCCCGTATCATCACGAGGATCCAGGAGACGGGATCCGATTCGGTCGTTGACGAGCGCTCGGCCAACGAAGTACTCTCGGATGTTGAGGAGTTGCTCCTCGAAATGCTTGAACTTTACGGCGTGCGCAGCGTCGAGGCGCGCATAGGGGAGCCTTTCGATAGGAATCTCCACTATGCCCGACGAAGCGTAGAGACTCAGAACCCTGAATTCGACGGCCTCATCGTACGTGTCTACAAGCAGGGACTCGTCATGCTCGGAGAAGACCGCGCCCTTGTGCCCGCAGACGTCTCTGTTAGCCGGTACACTCAGTAGTGTACCTTTTCAGAAGATTTCCATTAAGGTGAAAGGTAAAATGATGACTCCGCAGCCTTTCGGCATTGACCTCGGCACGACTTACTCCGCAATCGCTATCGCCGACCCCGTAAGGGGAGCCGAGGTGATAGCCAACTTTGAGGGCGAGAATACAACACCCTCGGTCGTTCATTTCGAGGACGACGGTTCGGCCGTCATCGGTGCTCAGGCAAAACGAGAGCAGATCTCCGACCCTGACAACACGAGCTCATTGGTGAAGCGCCATATGGGAGAATCTTTTCCACTAGATTATCGCGGGCAGACATTCACTCCCGAATCGATCTCCGCTCTCATCTTAAAAGAGCTGGTCGCGAACGCGAACAATCAGCGAGGTACAGCGATCGAAGACGTTGTAATCACAGTCCCTGCATACTTCGGAGTTCAGGAGCGACAGGCAACTCGCCAGGCAGGAGTTATCGCAGGGCTCAAAGTAGTTTCGATCATCCCGGAACCTGTTGCAGCTTCGATTTCGGTTAGCTCAGAACGAGGTCTTTCTGGAACCTTCATGGTTTTTGATCTCGGCGGCGGTACCTTTGATACTACTGTTATGCGCGCCTCCCAGGGACGTGTTGATGTAATAGCTATTGATGGCAATCGCCTCCTGGGCGGGGCGGATTGGGATCGACGTTTGGAACAGTTATTCCTCGAACGATTCCGAGAATCCGCAGGGCTGGGACTCGATCGAGACCCAGAGGCTGACGAAGATTTTATGGTTGAGCTGCGTGCCAGTGTAGAGGAGGCGAAGAAGACACTCTCTCGTCGCCCCTCAGCAGCGATCCGCATGAAATTCGAGGATATCTCACAGAAGATTGAAGTTGGCGTCGAGGAATTCGAAGAGGCAACGCACGATCTTGTCGAGCAGACCCTTGAAATAGCAAAACGCTGCATCGAGACCGCAAAAGCAAAAACACCGGGTCTTGAAATCGACCATTTCCTTCTCGTTGGTGGTTCGTGTCGTATGCCGATGATCGAGAATCGGCTGCGAGCGGAGGGTTTCACTCCTGAGGCGACTGAGTACGATCTTGCGGTTGCGAAGGGGGCTGCGATTTTTGCGCTTGGCACCACAAATCTCGAGATTGGGGGCGGAGACTACGATGAAAAGACACCGCCTGCAAACTCTTCCCTCCTGGTCGGTCCTGGAACGGCTGTCGCTGTGTCTAATGTTCTTGCTCGCGGTGTCGGTGTCAAGGTTACTGACGTTGACCCGAGTGGGGCCTACATTGACTCGATTGCCTTTCTTGCTCACGCGAATGACTCTATCCCGATGACAGCTACTCTCCGTGCGGGAACTCTTCAGGACAACCAGACGCGGATCCAGATCGAACTCTACGAACAACTCGGTGAAGTGGAGTGTAACGATACGGCGGCTAACAGAGAACTTGTGTCCGGTCCGAATACCTGTATTTCTGGGCTTCCGCCGCTTCCGAAGGGATCGCCCGTCGATATCAATATCGAAATCGACTCGGACGGGACTATTCTGCTCACTGGCAAGGAGCCGACAACCGGCAAGGAAGTACGCGCGACGGCATCTGTTTCTGTTTTGACCGAGGAAGAAGTTGAGGCAAGCCGAGTGCAGATTGCAGCAATTACGACACAGTCATGATACTGCCTTAGAAGCCCTTCGGGGCGGTCGTAAAAGATAGAGGAGTTAGTCGTGCGATGATCGAAAAGGCGGAGTACAAAACAACGATTCTCCAACCTCTAGCCAAGTCGAAGAAGCGTATTGCGCTAGTCAATTCCGCGGCAAACGCTGTCAATGCGCCCAACTTTGATCGCGATAAAGCAATGGATGCACTTGCACTCGCGGATGTCTCGACGCTCTTTGCGATTGATGATTCACTCAACGACATTGAGGTGGCCGCTCAGCTTGATGCGGTGTCGCGATATCTCAACGCGTTTGCGAGATTACAAGGTTCTGCTCCGCTACAGCGCCTCCTTAATGCGATTCGGAACCGCTTTTCCGAAGATGTGGAAAAACTCCACTTTTGGCACACATTAAGAGAGGCAGCTGCCGAATTACAAGAACGAGTGCTCGTTGATCTTGCAAAGAAGACCGCCGAGGTTCATCCTCTCAAGGTTCTCACCTTGGAAGAGGCAGTGGATCTAGCGACAAGGAACTCTCTTGAGGCGAATGACTTCATTGCAGCCCTTGAAAATGAGGGAATCAGAGCATTTCCCGCGCTTGAACTTCCATCGGTTCGAGCGGATTCTCCTGCACTAACGAAGGACCTCGATGCTGCTCTCCGATCTCCGGTCGACGTCCTACTTTTCTACGAAAGGCATCCCGCGTCGGGCATTAGGATTATTGACGAATTTTCGGTCGAAAACGGTAGCAAGAGACGTCCGATCTGCGCAGATGATGCTCGGAAGTCAAAAGCACATGCTGACGCAAGCGGGGGGGACACCGTCGAAAGCGTAAGAAAGGCCCTCCAAGCGATGGGGTCCGACGAGTCAGATGTGCACTACCACGATCTTTGCTTCAGATGGTTTGTTGACCTAGCTGAGCAGCTGCTTAATCGGGATGGCCTGCTTGCGAATCAGACGAGGGATCAACTTGTCGAAAGAGGACTTGACGAGGTTGATGCTTGCAGGATTGCGAGCCACGCGGCCATCCGTTCTGGGGCGCAAGGTATGAGCATCGCAGACATTGCGCCGCTACTTGCTGCAGGTGACCTTATTTCGGCGCGTCGTGTCCTCGACGCTTTTGCGCCTGCAGGCGCCGCTCGGACGGATTTAGATTACCTTCACGCCAAAGAATCGGTCGAAGAACGCGAGCAAGTGAAGGCGCGTGCTCTGGACGATTTACGCCTAGCTCTCGTTAAAAGAGATATAGATGAGTGTCATGCGCTTCTTACTGATCTAGCCAGGGTTGACCGTACAGATCCCGTTATCGAAGATCTAGCCCGGCAGATTCCCCCTCTCGCTCCCGCCGACGTACAAGCTGTCTTCGATCCGAAGATAGGTTCAGTTCGCCTTCGATGGAAAACTGTGCCCGGACTTGTCTACACAATTCGCAGGCGAGCAGCCGGTTTTGCTGGCGGCTCTGAGGAAATTCTAGATCTCCCGATTTCGGATGTTTCGGGGGTAGCTTCAGCGTGCGATAACCGACCCGTCATTGGGGCTCGTACAACCTATTTCGTGACGGGTCGGAATGAGAACGGCATCCAATCTTCTCCGGTCGACTGCACTGTTCCTGTCTTTCCTCCGATCAGCTCCCCGACTTCATGGGCAGAAGCAACCTCCGTCGGCGTTCGTTGGAAGTGCCCGTCTGCCTCCACAGGTGCGCGGGTAACGATTTTTTCCGACGACGGTCACTCGACTCTCCCTGATTCGACTGTTGAAGAAGCTTCGGTTGAAGGACTGACTATCGGCAGTAGGCTGCGTTTTGAGATTGTCGCCCTTTACTCGGTTCAGGGGCGGATTGAAACCGCGGCGCCAGTTAGTATCGAAGTGATCTCGCGTGGCAAAATCCACGCTGTCGGAGACTTACAGATCAGCTCAGATGCTCGAACGGTTTCGTGGAGTGCCGTCCCAGGGTACACGACAGAACTCTGGTCACTTCCTGTCGGTGTGCCACATCCTCGCTATGGCGAAGTGCGTACTGTGGAGGATCTCGAGGATATTGGGGCGTCTCGCGCGGGTCAGACAATCTCGCGACAGAAGGATAAGGAGGAAGTACGGCTTCCAGTTTTGGACGAGATACGCGTTCTACTGCCCGTCACGTGGGATTCGGATAGCGCTCTTATTGGTCGTTCTATACTCTGGGGTTCTGTACCTCCGATGCGGGAGCTCATCGCGGAGCGTCGGGGATCGAACCTCTTGGTTTCGTGGCTCTGGCCGTATGGTCGATATGAAGCGTTTGTCGAATGGGAAGGCGAGCATTCCGGATCACGGCATATCGGTCGAACTGCGTATAAGCAGGCTGGTGGCGTAATCATTCCCGACGCCGACTCCGTTTCGCTTGTTCGCGTTCGGGCAGTTCTCAAAGATGAAAACGGAGATATCGATTCAGCTCCTTTGGAGTATATTCCGACGCGGGTGACTCGCCGCGCAGCCTATAAGTTGCGTATTTCCCGGCCACTGTTCGGCTCACCGAAAGCTGATATCGAGTTGTCGACAGAAAACTACGAAGGCTCCCTCGAGTGCGTTCTAGTTCTGTCTCAGGGGAGATATATGCCGAACTCTCCGGAGGACGGACAGGTTGTCTCAAGATTTGCCGCAAATCTATCAGTGGGGAAGCCGTTTACGACATCGGTTCATTTCAATCGAACAAACTGTCCCTATTGGATTCGTCTATTTTCTCTAGGCGATGTCGAACTTATCGATCCCCCCACCCAGAATCTCAAAGGCTGAGTCCAGTGTCCATTATCAACAAGAGTGTTCCCTGTCCTTATTGCTACACCCCTATTAACTTGAAAGAGGTACACTTCCGTTGTGCCGGCACCCCCGATGCTGGCTGTACACCTTGCCCGAAAGTTGAAGATGCAAGGCTGAAACAGATATTCTCAGATACTAGACCCCTTCTTCCCTCGTTCGAACCTGAAGAGCGGGGATTCTCTGCCGAACCGCGGAGCGCAAAATGCCCACAATGTCGAGGTAAGACTCGGATTCGTCTCTGTCCGCATTGCCATTCTTCCCTTCCGGGTGAATTCAGCTCAGAAAGCTCCATATTCGGCCTCGTCGGTGCACGGTCCGCAGGTAAGACAGTTATGCTCTCTGTGCTAAAGAGAGAGCTTAATCAGGTACACGGTTCGATCCCACGTCGTTTCGATCGTCACGTTTTCTACTGTCGTAATGATTCAGAGTCCTCGCGGGAACTTGATAATAACCTCGCGAAAATGGAGCGCGAGCATGGGACTCTTCCCGATCAGACAGACGTAATGCGTGACAAGAAGCGCTCACCTGTGGTTTTTGAGTGGAAGGTCCCCACACGCAGGGCTTGGAAGGATTTCAACTGTACGATCTTCTCCTTCTATGACACTGCAGGTGAAGATTTGTCTCATGGTGTGGACCGAGCGATGTCGATCGGTTATCTCCGCGCCACAAAGGGGCTCATACTTCTGCTCGATCCATTTTCTTTCCCTGCAAACCGTGGTCGTCGAGGCGACGTAGCTCCAAGCGGAATGGGAACCGATGCTCCTGAAAGCGTCGTCGGTGCTGTCATCGATGTTCTCAGGGCGAATGAGGGAACCAAACGGGGCAAGAAGATCGTCCAGCCTATCGCGGTCGTAATTTCGAAGATCGATGCCTTTCTTCCTTCTCTTTCGCAATCCAATCCACTCTGTGCAGCTAGCCCGAATGTCCCATACTTCGACGACGCTGAGTCAAAAAACGTCCACGATCACGTTGCTTCCCTCGTTCACGAATGGGGGGGGTTCTGGGCTCATCGATCTTCTTGATCTCAACTGTAAAAACTACCGCCTCTTCGCTATCTCGTCGCTAGGAGCAGAACCTGATTACGTGACCACCGAGGTCGATTCTCACGGAATTGCGCCCCACCGGATAGGAGAGCCACTACTGTGGCTCCTCGCTGAACGTGGTGTGCTGAAAAGGGGGGGGCTGAGGAATGTTTGACGTTGTCGTTTATACCGATACCACGAGGGAGACAAATGTCGAAGGTGCCTCGGGTTTCGGTTTCGCGGCAGTTTCCGAAGGCATCTCACAAGCTGAAATGGCTTTTATTCGGAGTCGGATGCTAATTGAGCTTCGAACAGGGTGGGATCTTGAACATGATCCACTCGAGCATCCTGAGAGTTTCATTGTTGATTCTCACGATGGGATTATGTTCATTGCCCGTGGGATCCCAACAGGATTAACAATTGGCGGCAGAAGCGGCAACTTTCTTACACAATGCGCGCTAACCTCATCGACGCTCGATTTTGAGCCGCTGAGACCGGCTCAGCTTTTCGGTGCAACTGAGTGGGACCTTACAGTCCCGACATCGACCACCTGCTTGCAATGGGCTGCACCGCTACTCCTCGATGAAGCCTTTGAAACTGACGCCCTTGTTGAGATGTTAGTGCAGGCACCGTGGGGTGACCTTGGGCTTCCGATTTTCCTCACAGCGGTTGAGCAGCTGTCTTCTGAGGGGAAGCGGCTTGCATTCGTTACAGAGAATGCTGTGACCGCAATGCAATGGTTCGCAGTAGTTTCCATCCTGCTCGAACCCGCTCAGTGCCGCGACATCCGTTTTGAGGGTTTCGTAGCAGAGCCTTTCAAGTGCCGTGGGCAAGTTGTTGCTGTGCACCCTAAATTTGGGCTTGCGCCAGACCCGCATGAGCAGGATCTTGGAATCAACGTGATCAACCTCGACCAATGGATCCTTCCCGACTTGCTACCGACAGTCGCAGCGACCCGTATCGCGCGTCGGCTGCGTGAGTTCACACCATTCGAAGCAATCGAGTCCCTTGAGCTCGTAAGGCGCTGGTCTTTGTACATTACTCCAGATTGAGCAGCGGAGGTCGTTGATGCTCTTGTCTCTGACTGCTCGACCGACAGTGAGGTCTGGGGCAGCGTAGCGAACCTTCTTTCAGTTCTGGCTGCTGATGAGGATGAGATTTTCGATCATGGTGACTCCCTGATGGATCTTCTCGTTGCTCGAATGCCGACAGATGATGCAGAGGTCAGGGCCTCCGCCACAGCGGTCGCAGCCCTCTCTCTCAACGGACATGTTGAACTTGCCGAAAGCCTTGTACTTCATTGCCTGGAGGCTGCACTAACCTCGGATTCTGAATTCGCGGTGTGGGAGGGGCAACTTGCCAAACATTTCGGCATAATGATCTTCTCGTGGAACAATGCGGAGGCACAACAGCTCGCCTCAAACTTAGTGTCGAGCCGTCTATTTTCTTGCGAAACACGATTCGTTTATGCACTCTACTTATGTGCGACATTGCTGGACCTTGACCTTGAGTCTGACGCGTTGAGATTAGCTCAGGAGACTATTGCTAAGGATATCCGCAGCGGTGATCTCTCAATTCTCAGCGCCCCGGACAGGTTTCATCAAGGACTCTTGCGCGTGGTGCTGACAGACCTTATTTCTGCGTGGGAATCGGGCGACAGATCTGCGCTCGAAGAGCTTGAGGGCGGAAAATGGTCATCACTCATTAATGAGCTGGACGCTGCGGATCCACTCCGTCACCTGGCTGACCTGTGGCGGGAGGCTGCTACGCTCGCTGATGCCAGGATCGAGGAGAGAATCAACCGTTTATCCCAACGTCCCCGACCGGCTCCTGGATCTTGGGTCTACTACCTCGCTGATTGCCGGTTACCTGAAGACATCGCGGTTGTTGAAGCCTGGTTTGAGAGCGTTGGTTTTCTTGAAGATAGACTCTGCCACCGTATCTTCGCATCATACGAAACAGCAGCACGGAATCTCCGCCCAGTTCCTAGATTTTCCCCTCTTCTCACGGCGATCGCTACTTCAAGCAATGTCGTGAGTTTCGGTTCCCTTCTTGATCTTGCGCTAGCAACTGTTGAAGCCCTGTCTGTTTTGAGTGAGCTTGAATCTGGAAACAAGAGCTGCGCTCAGATTGACGTAATCCGACTCGCAAATTTGCTGGACTCCTGTGGTTGGGCGATCCCCCATGAGATGGTCAGCCCGTTCTGCGATATGCGGAATCAAGGTGCTTTTGCGACTCTTGTCGGTAAAAATTTTACTCTCTGGAAGGCTTGCCTGCGTCGGGACTTCGAATCGCGAAAGTCTGATCCCAGACGTATTTCTCCGCTGCTTCACATTTTCTTCGAATGGCTCGAGATAGATTCAAAATCCGTCCAATCTGCAGTGGCTGAGGATTTTCTCACCTGGGTTTGTGATGACAATGAACTTCGGGTGCGTCTACTTTCCGCCGAATCGACGCAATTCCTTGGCCTTCGCAGTCAGAAATTGCTTGCCAATTTTGCGGAGCAAACGAAGAGAGGAAGGCTTTCTAGAAAAACGATTCGCGTGTTTAAGAGAGTTTTCAAAAAGGAGACAGAATAATGGATGATGGACTTGCTATTTTACTTGTTGCGATCATAGCGTTCGTGCTCATTGTTGCAGCAGTATTCTATCTTCTTTGGATACTGCTCGTTGTAATCTTAAAGGTGCTCGCGGTCGTTGTCGTCTTGTTTGCGATTGGATTCTTTATTGCATTTTCCGTTGGAGTGATTAGCGGATGTGCAGTTCCCATACGCGTTCTCTGGGGACATTCTTCTGTGCAGCCTGAGATTGCTTCTCCTGATCTCGTTGTTGCCGGAGAGGTATTCCACCAGCGTGCCCCAAGGGGTCTTGCGCGGCACTTCGGATGGGATCGAGCTTGGCCCCTGTATATTCCGTACCAGGGGCGCAGGGACATGAGGGCCATCCATGGTGAGACAAAACGTCAGATGATCGCATTCGCCGCATGGTCTGCCGCTGTCCGCGACCATGGGCCCGAGGAGATCGGCAAAACTCACTTAATTATCATCGGGCTCCGCAACATGCTCTTCTGGATACTTGTTCTCCTTCCGCTCGTCATTGCCTTTAGTGCGGGACTGGTCATGTCTGTTGGCGTTTGGACAGTCGTGATGCTCATACTCGGGGGAGGAATCTGGTTTCTTCAGTTTGTGGTCACGTCTGCCTACTCCCTTTTCGAAAAGATTAAACGGCGGCTTGTACACGCGAGCTCCGCCTGCCCTTTTTGCTATGCGGAGTATTCAAATCCGGTATACAAGTGCTCTTCATGCCAAGAGATTCACGCGGACATTTCTCCAGGGGCACTTGGAATTGTGAAGCGTCTCTGCGGCTGTGGAGCTGTATTACCAACAACAGTTACTCACGCTTCCAATGTACTTGAATCGGTTTGCCCCTCATGTCGCGCAACTTTACCGAGTGGCGCCGGAACGCGCATGACGCTCCGAATCCCCGTTTTCGGAGCGATTTCTGCCGGTAAGACTAGATTAGTTTCAGCAGCTCTGGTTGAAGCAGAGCGGGCACTTGTGAAGGAAAAGGGAAGTGTCGAAGCCTTAACGCCCGAAGCTAATAGCGTTCTCCAGACAGCACGTTCCGTAATTTTTTCGAGGACGACAACGGCAAAGACACCGAGCCAGGAAAAACCGAACGGAACGCCGCTCATTTTCTTGGACGCGCGTGGTAAACAGCTCGAGGTTCACTTTGTGGACGTTGCCGGAGAGCGTTTTGTAACAAGCGATTCTGGCTCAGCGCTCTCGTATTTCGACGTAGCTAAGACGATGATCTTCGTCCTTGATCCTCTCGCGCTGCCTCGAGTCTTCGACGATCTCTACGTATCCGGAGGAATTCAGGACGAGATCGCAAGTTCCGACCAAGAGGACGCCTACCAGTCGGTGGCACAGCGATTACGTGATGCTGGTATCAGTCTTAAGCGCCGACGTCTCGGCGTCGTGCTCTCCAAGCTCGATCTTCTTCGCCGCACTGGTGCGGGTGTGAGCATCGATCCGAGTTCCTCGCAATCGGTGCGTTCATGGCTCGTAGAAACGGGGATTGAGGGGCTTGTTCGGACATTCGAGTCGGACTTTAAAGAAGTCGTTTATTTTGCGGTCGATTCGCTGAATGTTCAGGATGAGTGGTCACGCACCTCACCAATCGCTGTACTTGATTGGCTCTTCTCGGCCGAGGGATCTCCCGTATCTCTTCTTCCAGCCGTGGAGTTTTCGAACAAATTGCCAGCTACCCCTGTTTCTAATTCGCGATGAAAGGGAAAATTGATGCGTGACATTAAGGTCCCTAGAAGTTACACGTTGTACCGAGTTTTTTGGTCATTTATTCATATTATTTTTGTCTGCGCTATCGCGTTTTTTCTAGGTTTGTGGATCATTGTTGACGGTAATGGGCTGCGGCTTTTCAATGCGGTGTACAATGAAATTTCATTGGTAAGCTATGAACTCTCGACAGCGATCCCTTTCCCCTGGGAAGGTTAAAACAAAGGAGAGGTTGGTCGACATGCCTGTAATTGGTATAGACCTCGGAACAACCTACAGTTGTGCGATGATCTCACAAAATGGTGAGACGCGGGTGATCCCTTCTTCAACCGGACGTGATTTGACGCCGTCCGTGATTCTCTTTGAAAGTGATGGTAGAGTCTTAGTTGGTGACGACGCGAAGGTGCTTCTCGGAACGAATGAAGAAATCGTCGTCGGAATTAAGCGGTATATGGGAAAGGAAGAATCGTTCGCCGTTGGTGGTGCTGTCTTCACGCCGGAAGCTCTTTCGGCGATTATTCTCCGTCGCATCGCAAGCGATAGCGCATCATTCCTTGATTGTGCCCCAGAAGAACTAAAAGCGGTCATCACCATCCCAGCTTATTTTGGTTTGGCGGAGCAAGAAGCGACGCGGGCAGCTGCAAGGATAGCGGGTATAGAGTGTCTCGAATTGCTTGCCGAACCTGTTGCTGCTGCCTGTGCGGTGCTTTCGGAGGATTCTCGAGAAGTTCCGCTCGTGGTTGACGTTGGTGGTGGGACGTTTGACGTAGCTCTTATTGAATGGTGGGGAGAGAATCAGAAAGTCTGGGCCGTTGACGGGGAACGTCGTCTCGGTGGACTCGACTGGGATCGGCGTGTTGAAACGCTCGTATGGCGGCGCCTGTTCGAAGCCGGAATTGATTCGAATGCAGAAGCGGATTTGGAATTTGTGGACCAAGTGTCGTTCAAATCTGAAATTCTAAAGAAGCGCTTGTCGATACATGAGTCTGCGACGGTTTCTTTAAAATATAATGGCGTTAGACGCACAGTATGCATATCGCGTGCAGAATTCGAGCGCGCATCGGCGGATCTCGTCAGAATCTGCGTCGAAGCCGCAGAAAGGACCGTCGAGGAATCTAAAAAGCGGGGTGGGCCAAAACCGACGAAGGTCTTTCTTGTCGGTGGTTCGACGAGGATGCCGATGCTTCGGAGGGCGATCGAACGTACGTTTTCTCTTCCCGTTGAAACAGTGGATCCCGATCGTGCTGTCGCACGCGGAGCTGCTCTCTATGCAGAGCGTATCATTTCGCATAACTCCACCGTGAGAATCGGGAACGTGCTTTCTCGGCAGCTCGGAGTAAGGATTATGTCGTCCGCTGCACCGTTCTCCCCAATACCTATTGTTCTTCCAATTTTTCCTAGAGGAACTCGTCTCCCTGCACAAAGGGCGATCGTTCTTGCCACGATTCAGGACCGGCAGCCTGCCATCCGTGTGCGGATCATGGAACAGAACGGTATATTTCCATCACAACGGCTGGAGAACAACTCGATCGTTTTTGACGCACAGATTACAGGAATCCCGCCGCTAGATGCGGGAACCCCTGTTGATCTTCTTATTTTACTTGACTCGAACGGTCGTGTCGAGATGTCTGCAAAGATGCACGATACGGGGGCCCCGCTTAAGCTAGAAGCATTCGTCAACGGAGTGGTTGACGAGAGGGAGATAGAGGAACAGAAATCGAGTGTTGGCGGTCTTGCGCTGATCGGTTGAAGGTGTGGTGGATTCGATGGCAAAATGGATGAAGAGACAGTTTGAATCGATGGAGGCAACGGAGTACCCTGTCGGTCCGGCCTTCGAAGCGCTTTCTTCTTTTTTCAGAGGCGCCGTCGTCCTCGCTCTTGACGTATCGTACTCGATGGAGGGGGAGCCTCTCAACGCCGCAAAGCGTGGAGCCGAAGATTTTCTTTCGGAAGCGGCAGATGGGGGCTACTCGGTCGGTTTAGTTCTATGGCATGGCGCCGTAGCAGGGCACGTAGAGCTTCGGCGTGAGTCACATGCGGCTTTAGAGCTTCTTAGAACAGCGGAAGCGCGGTGGGGCACCAATGTTGTCCCGGCACTGAAGGTGGCTTGGTCTGATCTGAAGGATGACCCTAGCGGCGACCGGGTCATCGCAATCTTTGGGGATGGGGACCTTGGCGATCGTGAGCGTGCACTCGAGATTGCCGCGCAAATCCGTGCCGATGGCATCCGGATTATTACCTGTGGGCTCGGAGAGGATTCTGCAGATGCTTTAGGTGAATTAGCCGACTATGAGGAGCGCCGTCATGCCTCATCCGACGCGATCGAGCAATCAATCCGTGAACTAGCGACTGGGCTGCGAAGGATTTCCGGAATTTCGTTCTGATCTCGCGACGGTCTCGTATCAGGGAATCATAGCCCCGAACGGTCGAGAATCTCATGGGCGACGCTGTCTGATAGCTTCATTTGCTCGACTGCGACGAATACGAGCACACGCAGGAGCCGAGGAGTTCCTTCTCCGAGAACGGGGTCGAAATCTCTGCGTATTTCATTGAGGCGGCCGATAACGTCACCGATGCCCCTACGCCAGTCGGTCCGAAGCGCAGCAAATCCGTCACGGGGTTCTTCGGAGAGAAGCGAACGTGCAATGGCCCGTTCTTCCCAGGACAATCCCCGTGCCCCGTCTGCACGAACACGGCTGGTTGGAAAGATGATTTCGTCCTCGAATTCGAATGCTGTGAGTGGCCGACCTGAAGCCCACGCGTCAAAGAGCTGGGTAAGCATCGCGTCCGCTGAGTGCGGGCCAGTAGCGTGGCCGAGACGTCTTCGATCTGAAAGAAGGGTACGGAGCCCTGACCAGGCGAGACAGTTGACTAGCTGTTGGTTTCCCTCTGCGATAGCGACGAGGCGGGAGCGAATACGAGCCCTTGCCTCTCGACCGTCGCCCTCTCCCCACATTAGGGAAGCAAGAAATTCTGCCATCGGACTGGCTGCACGATGGGCTCGTCCCCAAGCGTCGAAATGCTGTCGGGATTTGCAGGAACACGGCCAAGGAGAGACAACCTCTGCAGGAAAAACAGTGCTTCTCTTTCGAGTCGGGAAAGCTCGTCGTACGGCGATAGTTTGCGCACTCGGCTCCATCCTCGTTGTGAGCACAGCAGTTCCACGTCCAAGAGATCCGAGTACACTCCTTTTAGCTGTATCGAGTCCAAGAGCGCCCGCCATTATCTCTTGATCGTCGGGGTGGACAACCCTGTGAACGATTTTGAGGTTAGTGTTCCGAATAACCTCGGAAGAAACACGAGACGGGCTCTGGTCGACGACAATTATCTGTTCTCCGTAACTTCGGACCTCCGAGAGCATAGAAGAGAGAAGTTCGGTCGCAACTCTCTTTGCGGATCCTGATTCCGGGTCTGCAAGCCCCATGCCAACCTCGGGCAGAACACGGTGGGCTTCTTCAAGAACAAGCACGTGATCGACAGAGCGCTTCGGGCCATCCCTCCCGACACTCTGTGATCGTGCCCGTTCAGCGGCGGCGATTGCAAGGAGGATAACAAGGAAAGAGCGCTCTTCCTCGTCACCAAGATCCGAGAGCGTCACAACTGTGGGACGATCAAATAGATCCGCGATCAGCGCAGTATCGGGCCAAACAAAGCGGTGAGCCCGAACCGGCGAAAGAAGAAGGTCTAAACGGGTCATAAGAACCGCGGAAATATTCGCTTCCTGCTCAGGAGCGTACCCGAGGGAGGCAACAAGTTTTGGCACCATGTCCCTGGCATCGAAGAGAGTGGCCCCACGACCCTCGCCAGGCATGAGCGATAGTTGATCGAAAAGCCTTGTAACGACGTAGGGGGTTGGTGAAGGCATTGTGAAGGCACCGCGAAAGGCATCAGCAATTTGCGTGATGTGCCTGCGTCGCTCTTCGCCAAACCACGGGCTGAGAAGATCGAATCGAATGTTTGCTCCGTGGAAGACTTGAATTCCCCCATCGAAAAGGTCGGAAATATTCGAGTAGTCGTCCTTTACCGGATCGACTATCAAAAAAGGAATCCGATGTTCGTTCCACAACGATACAAGTATGGTGTGAAGAGTCGTCGTCTTTCCCGACCCTGTTGTTCCCGTAATGAACCCGTGCCCTTCAAGATCGCTAATATGGATAGATGCTGTCGCAGAAGTCCCCAGGAAAGTGCCAAGAACAAGCGCGTCGCCGCCAACGGCAGGACGACGCGAATCGGGTGGGGCTGGACGCACCTCGAGGCCATTGAATGAGCGTAGAGGCGTTTCAAGAAGCGAAGCTAGATCAGCCGTTGGCAGAATAGACGTTGGTGAGACTCCAGCCGAATTGATCTCCACCTCTCGCGTTGAATACCAACGCCCTTCGCGTGACCGGATCGAGGAGGAAAGCGCTGTAAATGCGCCGGATCTTCGCTTTCGGTCATTTGCGAGAAGCCAGGTCTCGACAGCCCACAGCCCCTCTCCCTCTCCTTCGTCGAGAAGTCCTTCGAGTACCGCGAGCCACTTGGTGACTTTTGACCATCGGTGGGAAATCTTGACCTTACTGACAGTCTGTGTAACAGCGTAAGAAATCTGTGTGCTTGAAGCGGCTTCATCCTCAAGTGTTGTCAATTGGAATCGGATTGGTAAAATATCTTCGGGTTGGACTGCTTCGAAGCGTAGAAGCAATGCCCACCCATCCTCAAGAACTGCGAGCTTATCAAGAAGAGAAACGCGGCCTTTGTCTCGGGGATCGCGGGTGGAGATTTCTGCCTTGACTCTGAACACAGCGCCGAATCCATCGCGTGGGAGCGTTCCGGCAGACGGTACTTTTTCCATCAGCAAGCCTGGTGCGAGGAGGCGCCTGCATTCTTCGAGTGTCTGAGCATTCGAGCCGATCCTGAACTCAAGTTCGCCTCTCGTCGACGATATGAGGATTTCAACAGTGTTCAGTCCACCAGATAATGCTCTGAGAAGGGTTTCAAATGGGAGGGGCGACTCAGGCTCCCTCGAAGGGAGGACACGTACTCGCATCCATGCAGTCGAACGGAATGAGGGGGCCGTGCACGCTTCGTACACGGATCCATGGTTGAGAGAATCGAGGATCTCGGCAGCACGTTCCTCTGATTCGTCCGATCTTGGAGGCTTTCCAAGTAGAACCTCAGCGAGCCCGAAATTCATAAACTACCGGAAATCCGTGCAATTGCGGACTCTGGGGTTTCCCCGAGGCGAACTGTGCCGGTTCGCCCATTGTGTGATACAACTCTCGGAAAAGCACCGATAATCCCAGCGGAAGTTTGGCGCCGACGAAACCAAAAGCCGCCCTCTGTCTCGACGGCATCATATTCCTTCACGTTAGCGGCGAGAGATCCCTCTCGGCGCAGTATATCCCTCGCTTGGGCCTCAGTCAGTTCGTAACTCACAGGATCCTCCGTCCTCGAGCGTCCCACGCAACCACGTGATGGTTCAGTCCAGTGTATGAGTCGAGCATGGCGTGAATGCACTCATTGTCGAAGCTAAGTACCCGGCCGATCTGGCCGTCAACGACTTCCAGGGTTCCACGATTGTTGACGACATTGTAATGATGACCCCCGTCGAACGGGCCTTCCCACTGCGTTCCGATAATCGCGCTTGAGCCGGGGCCGCCGAACTCAAGAGCCCGTCGGATCTCGGCTGGAGTTGCCTCATAGTTTCTTTCCCCCGTCCACCGTTCCATCCGTTCGAGCGGCTCTCCGTCACGGCGATTGCCTGCGGCCTCCACAGCTCTTCCCCGCCAACGTGACTCGACGCAACGTGCGCAGTCAGAGCAGTTCACTTCGTAAGCATACCCACCGTCAACGTAGTGTGGATTGATCTCCGTGACAAAGCTGCGGGGATCTTCGAAGGGAAAAACCTCTCTCGTTCCGGTTCCACGTTCGATGTAGTCGCCCTCGTAGAATTCCCTGAATTCCTGAACGTCAACGGCGCCGTGGAGTTCAGCCCTTGGTCCTATCTCAATGAGTGATGTGTCGTTGAACTCGGTCAATTCAGGGCAGTGTTCAGGTTCGATCGCCAAGTTGTCCACGGTGGATTCGGTATTGTCCCCCATCATAATGCTGCTCAGTTCAGGAACCAGGAAGCGATGCAGAGAATGATCACAACGAGGAGGAAAACACCAGCCATGATCTGTGCTCGCTCTCGCCGGATCGCGGGATGCTCACGGCCGCTGATCCTCGTCCCCTTCTCGAGATTGGTGATCTTTCGTGCCTCAACGATGCCCGACCGTTTCTGACGCCCATCCACCAAGACAAGATCTCCAAGAGCAAGATAACCACCTGACAGTTCCCCTCGTAGAATGACATCTATCCGCTCGCCGGTCGAGCTCCTCTCGAGTGTGAACGCATGGAGGGGCACCTGTACTTCACGCCTTTCGAGCGCTTTCGTAGATCTTCCAAAGAGGAGGAAAGGAAGAAATGTTCGAAAAGGAGTGAAAACGAGGGCTAGGAGCACGAAGATCGCTCTGATGGGCAGCATCACAAAACTCGCGGCGGCAAAAGCGAGCGCGCTGCCCATGCCGATCTCGACCGACTCCATCCTGGGATCGGGAAGGTTTACTATCCTGCCCTCGATCGTTCCTGCCTTTGTTGAAGTGGGGTGAATACTCGAAGTCGAATTGGTATAGACCGCTCGCGACGTCGGCGGAAGAGGTTCCTGAGTTGATCGTTGAAAGGACGCCCGTGTTGGAGGGGAAGCTTGTGGGGCAGCTCTTTGCGGCAGCGGGTGAGAACTGTCAGACTGACCATTCGCCGGAACAGCACTCGAGGGGGTGGGAGAAGACGGACCGGGAGCTGCCTGGCGCATGCCGCAGCGAGTGCACATTCCGCGGTGTACCGTTCGTCTGCCCATGCATCGGGGATTCGAGCAGTCCTGAAATACGGTGCTCACCGGAAGTGCCACCTCATAGTGGGAATGTCATTACAGTATCTCGACACAGCTTAAAATCCCTCTTCCCTCGACAATCTCACACGGGGAATCGTAGCCGACTTGCAACGAAAAGTAACCGCCATTGTAGTTGATCGTAGAGTGGGGAGTAATACGATGCTCTACCTCGCCATAGTTGTGTGTGGGAGGTTGGTTGGATTCTAAGGGCTAGGTTTTTGTGGTGGTTGCAACGGGGTCTTTGTGTAGGGGGTTCGTTGTGGCTGGTTTTGGTCGTGTTTTGGTGGGGTTGTGTATCCCTGGCGTAGGTTGGCGTGTCAGGTTCGGCGTTGGGCGTGTGTTTTGGCTCTTGTGGATGGTTTGAACTTCGCGCAGGCGGCTCACGGTGTTGGTGCGTTGAAACAGACGGGCAAGGTCTGGCGTAATGGGCGTACTCGCCAAAGTGGGCGGTGTGAGCGTGCCAGTATTGCCACGCAGGCGGATCGGTACCGTCTGTACATGAAGTGTCGGCCTCATTGGGTAAGCAAACGATTCTTGTTCTTGTAAGAGCGCATGCTCATCTTCGGGTGGCGCGTCCAGGGTCTTTCGATCCAGGAAATGCTCATCGGGGCCTGGGGGCTGGTGCAGGTTATAGCGACAGGGGGTTAGGTGTACTTCCTCGGGAGGTTGTGAACGGTGTGGGTATGGTGAAGGCCTTTTTGGCAGGATGTGGGTAATCACACTCACAGTTCGTACAAGAAGGCCTTCGTGACGCACGCTAATGCACCGTTGAGTCCGGAGGGAAGGCGATGCCAGGTGTCTTTGGTGCTCGATGGGGGTGGTCGATGTGCAGGGTGGCTGAACGGTTTGGATGCTCGCCGACGACGGTCAAGCGGTGGGTGGACCGGTGTCGGGCGGGTCCTGGAGCGCTACCTGTATGCTCCTCCTAGCGCACGTGGACCGGGCTAGCGGGCTGCCGGTGCGCTATGAGAGGCCCGCTTTGGGTGATTTGGTTCATGTGGACATCAAGAAGCTCGCACGCATCCTCGGCAGCGGTTGGCGTGTCCACGGCCGAGTCTTTGCTCAGGACCTTGAAGCAAGCTCGAGGCGAAAAGCCAAACCGCTCGAGCATGAGCGGCAGGCTCACGCGACTACCGCCACCTCCACCACGCTGTTGACGACTATTCCCAGGTGGTGTACTCAAAGATTCTTGACGACGAACGCAATCAGAGCGCAGCGGGATTCTGAACCCGCGCCAACGCGTTCTTCGAGAGCCTGGGCGTGACGGTCACCGCGGTGATGACCGATAACGCCTCGTGCTACCGATCGCGCGTGTTCAACGAGGCGCTCACAGGCACAGTCAAACACCGGTACACCAGGCCTTACCGTCTCCCTACGAACGGGAATGTCGAACGCTTCAATCGCACCCTCGCAGCCGAATGGGCCTACACGCGCCCCTACACCAGCGAAACCGAACGCGAAGCCGCCTACGCGCCTTAGCTCCACACCTACAATCACCACCGTCCCCACACCAGCATCAAAGGCCCCACCCCCGCGCAACGCGCTCACAACCTCCCGAGGAAGCACAACTAGAGGAACGTTCGACATTGGTTCGCCCACGGCGCATCGCTTGGCCCTGGGGTTGACCGCGGGCCAAGCGCACTGGAATCGGGCGGCGACCTCGCAGATCGGCTACCCCTCGTTGACGACGAGTTGAGAGACTCGAAGACGGGCGCGCGCAGTCAAAGCTGCGTCAGCGTGGGACACAAGAGGGCCTTCCTAGCTTGAGGGAACTGTCGCAACAACCACTCAACCAGCAAGGCCCGCTCCGTGCGCTCACACCTCCGGATCGCACTCGTTCAACCAACATCCCCGATCAGTACAACTAGTGAAGTGGCGTTTCGCTGCGCTCGCGTCCAACAGCTTGTAGGTGGCACATATTACCTATGTGACAATATACTCGGGATGGGCGTACGTCGCGTTCGTCACCGACCTCTACTCGGCTCAGATCCTCGCTTGGTCCACCTCGACCAGCCTGTACACCGACCTTGCCTTGAATGCGTTAATTGTAGCGTTTTGGTAGCGTAGGCGCGGCAAAGACCCTTTGAAGAACCTTATCCATCATTCGGATCGGGGTGTGCGCTACGGGGCGATCCGCTAGGGGCAAGCCCTCGCCGATGGTGATGCCGTCACTTCGGCGGGCTCCAAGGCAGACTCCTGCGACAACGCGCTTGCCCAAGCACTCAACTTCCTCCACAGAGCTGAACTCGTGGGCGACAAGGGCTCTTGGGAAGCCACCGACAACTTCGAGATCGCAGCGGCTCAACGGGGCCATTCGTGCAACACCACCCGCCCCCAGGTAACACCATCACTACACCCTCAAATGAGAAGAGCCCCGAAAACCAGTGGTGGAGCACTTTGCGAGAGAAGAAACGCCAGTGAGAAGCAAGCATCCCTATGGTCTTGTTATCCCAGGCGACCTGTGCACGGTTATCGATGCAAAAGATGAGGACGCGGTCACCGGTCCGGCGCTGATGCATCGAAGCGTTTGCGACCGTATGGACGTCACCGAGCGCCCTGACTTGCGAAAGCACAGCAAAGCGAATAATGACGCTGCCTGGGACGTGTTCTCTAACCGGATCGTCGACACTTTTCAATCTCGGGTCCCACACGAAAACGGCTCCATCTTGTATGAGATGCGCCTGATCAACGCTGTTCGCATGCGCGGCAACCTTGCCGGGTTAATTGTGCGTTCGGATCGGGGTAGTCAATTTCGGTCGAACGCAACACCATAAAGACCCCCTGCAATCACCCATAGAATCCGGTCGGGGCCTTCCGATGAAGGGAGCCGACACCAAGCCAACACCGACACGCCAGTCGGACCTGCACCCTCAATTGCGAAGAATAGGTACAAGGGTATCGGGTACGCACAACCGCGAAGAGCCAGATGATGGTGCTCTGGATTGTGGGCAGATGCTCATGAGGGCGCCTCCTGTTTGCTTCCCGTCTTCGTTAGGATTGGAAGCAGATCATGATTTTCAACGCGCGGTGCGAATCCGTGCGAATCAACAAGCGCAGATGGCGCGGAATAGAGGAAGACACTATGGCAGACGAGCAGCGACGAAGCGGACACGAAGGCCGTGGTGGATTCCAACGCCGACAGGAATGGCGTGACTCGCGAGGGCGAGATGACCGCCGTGAGGGCGGTTTTGGGCGCGGGCGCGACTTCAACGAGCGTGGTCGCGGTGAACGCTCAGGCTTTGGCGGCCGTGATGAGCGGCGCGCAGGAGGCTACGGTCGCGGCCGCGACGATCGTCGTGAGGGCGGATTCGGGAATCGTCGTGATGGGGAGCGTCGTTTCGATCGGGATTCGAATCGTTCCTACGGTGAGCGTTCGGATCGTCGCGGCGACAGTCGGGACTTCAATGCGCGTGGTGATCGTCGAGAAGGCGGCTTTAACCGCGGGCGAGACGATCGACGAGAGGGAGGCTTTAACCGCGGGCGCGACTTCAACGAGCGTGGTCGCGGTGAACGCTCAGGCTTTGGCGGCCGCGATGACCGGCGCGCAGGAGGCTTTAACCGTGGCCGCGATGAGCGCCGCAACGAACGTCGTGATGACCGCCGCGAAAGCGGATTCGGCCAACGCCGAGAGGGAAGCTTTGCAGGTGGCCGCGACGAAAGGCGCGGACCCCGCCGTGAAGACGCCGACTACCAGAACTTCTCCTCCACGGAGGAATATATCTCCCCGAATCCGGACGAGCCGACGATCCCCGCGGGCGTGTCCGCCGAGGAACTCGACGCCAACGCGCTTCGCGCACTCAACACCCTTTCCGGCCCGAACAAAGACATTGTCGCCCGTCACCTCGTGATGGCCGGACAGCTCATCGACCTTGACCCTGAAGAGGCCTACAAGCACGCCGCAGCAGCATCTTCGCGCGCCGGACGGGTCGACGTGGTCCGTGAGGCGGCGGCTCTCACCGCATACGCCTCCGGCCGTTACGAAGAAGCCCTGCGCGAGGTACGCGCCGTGCGACGCATGCGCGGTGACGATTCCCTGCGCGCAGTGGAAGCGGATTGCGAACGCGGCCTCGGACGTCCCGAGAAAGCCATCGAAATCATCGACGCCACCACGACAAAGGGCATGGAGCTCTCCGAACAGGTCGAACTCATCCTCGTCTCCTCCGGTGCTCGAGCTGATCTTGGTGAGAACGAGGTCGGGCTCCTCATCGTTGACGACGCACTCGCCGCTCTGCCAGCCGACACGGATCCTGAACTGCTCCGCAGACTCATGGAAGTGAAGATCGACCGTCTGCGTGAACTCGGACGCGAATCGGAAGCTGACGAGGTCGAAGCGAATCTTCCCGAAGAAATCGAAGACACGGAGATCGTCGACCTCTCCCTCTTCGCGGATTGCGACGTCGACAATAAGCGGACCGCCCTTCGAGGAACAGAGACTCCGCTCGTCGAACTCTTCGACGCGGTCCTCCTCGATCTTGATGGGACCTCGTGGAACGGTGATTCTCCGCTCGAACACGCCGCGCCATCGGTTGTGGAGGCTCGCGCTCAAGGCATGAAGACCGTGTTCCTCACGAACAACGCGATGCGCACCCCCGAACAGGTCGCCGACAAACTCAACAGCATGGACTTCGAAGCCGATGCTTCAATGGTCATGACCTCCGCGATGGATGTTGTCGCGATCATGAAGGAAAGCATCGAAGACGGCTCGAAGGTCTTCGTCATCGGCGGAAGCGGCGTGCGCCAGGCACTCGAGAACGCCGGGTACGTCCTCGTCGATTCGGCAGATGACGAACCCGTCGCGGTCGTGCAGGGACTCGATAAGAGCATCGACTGGGCGATGCTCTCCGAAGGGGCCTTCGCGATTCAACGCGGAGCAGCCTACTTCGCCACCAACCTTGACGCGACCTTGCCGCAAGAACGCGGTTTCGCCCTCGGCAATGGTTCCCTGGTGAGAGCGATCTCCCATGCGACACACACCCGCCCGATCGCGGCAGGCAAGCCCGAACCGGGCATCTACCTGCGCGGAGCCGCACTCGTCGACTCCGAGAAGCCGATCGCGGTGGGCGACCGCCTCGAAACCGACATCGCTGGCGCCGTTTCAGCGGGAATCCCCTCCTTGCACGTCCTCACCGGCGTTCACGGCGCCCGCGAGGTCATCCTCGCGCAGCGCGGTCAGCGTCCGAGCTTCCTCGCGCTCGACATGCGCGGCCTCCTCGAAGAGCACCCGCGCGCCAAGCACCACCGTGACAACACCTGGACCTGTGGTGAGTCGCAGGTCGTGAAAGCGACTCGATACGGCACGCTCCTGGTTGATGATGTCGAACTCGAAGCCGAGGAGTCGTACACGGTCACGCTCGACACTTACCGTGCACTCGCCGCTGCCGCCTGGGACTACGCGGACGAGTCTGGCCGCGCCCCGCGCTGTGCCACGATCACGGTCGTTGAAAACGCTGACCCCTCCGGCGTCATCGAAGCCCCGCTAGTCCTCGACGAAGCCGATGAGAAGGCGCAGGGCGAAGAGTTCGATGCTACGGATGCTGAGCTCTCTTCCGATGCTGATGGCCTCGATCCTGCACTCGACACCCCGGCTTTCCTCCCCGGCGAAGAAGAGCTCGAACGGCTCCTCGCTGAAACGGAAGAAGGGGTCGAATCCGATGACTTTGCTCAAATTGCAAAAATGCAAGAGCCCCAGGAAGAGCAGGGCAGCGAGGACGAGGCCGAGTCTGAAAAGGCCGGTGCCAAAGGCGTGGAGGAGGCCGCAAGCGAAGCGGCTGACAATGAGCGCGTGACGCCTGAAGTGGAAGCCGAGCCTGAGGAGGCTCCTGCGGAGGCTGAGC
Source organism: Schaalia cardiffensis (assembly GCF_016405145.1). Classification (GTDB taxonomy): domain Bacteria; phylum Actinomycetota; class Actinomycetes; order Actinomycetales; family Actinomycetaceae; genus Pauljensenia; species Pauljensenia cardiffensis. The sequence continues at coordinate 25,420 of NZ_JAEKIA010000015.1, read as the reverse complement.
CTGAAGAAGGTCCTGCGGAGGCTGAGTCTGAAGAGGCTCCCGGAGACGCTGAGCCTGAAGAGGTTCCCGCTGAGGCTGAGCCTGAGGAGGTTCCTGCGGAGGCTGAGCCTGAGGAGGTTCCTGCTGAGGCTGAGCCTGAAGAGGCTCCTGCTCAAGCCGAACTCCTTTTAGAAACTCAAGACGAACTCCTGAGCATTCCTCAGATCGAAAAGAACGAGGAGAGCGAAGAAAAGCCCGAGAAGAGCTCCGGAGACGAACTCGAATGAGCACTCCGCTTCCTGGGTCCCGGCGGCCCCCCGCCGGGACCCAGAGTGTCGACGCTGAGGCCCTACTCGCCGACTTTGACGAAGCCCCCCTCGAGGTGAAGATCAACATGCTCTCCACCCTGGAGCGAGGCCTTCGAGAAAGCCTCGACGCACCGGAACAGTCATGAGACTTCGACGGATCGACTCTGAACTCGTCCGCCGCAAGCTCGCGCGCTCACGAACCCACGCCCAAGAGATGATCGCAGAGGGAAGAGTCAAACTTGACGGGGAAGTGGTGATGAAACCGGCTCGTCAGATGGACCCCGCCCAGGCGATTGTCATCGCTGAATCCGAACAGATCGAATACGTCTCACGCGGAGCCCATAAGCTCGCTGGTGCTCTCGACTCGCTCGGCGAAGCAGCGCCTATCGTCAGGGGACGTCGCTGCCTCGACGCTGGAGCCTCCACAGGCGGATTCACGGATGTCTTGCTGCGAAGAGGCGCCGCCTCGGTCGTCGCCGTTGACGTCGGTTACGGGCAACTCGCATGGCGTCTCCAATCCGACCCCCGAGTCGAAGTCCGCGACCGCACGAATGTTCGCACAATGAAAGCAGGCGACGTCGATCCGGCGCCGAGCCTCGTCGTGGGCGACATGTCCTTCATTTCACTCACCCTCGTCATCCCAGCCCTCGTTGCCGTTGCCGCCGAAAATGCGGACTTCCTGCTCATGGTGAAACCGCAGTTCGAAATCGGCAAAGAACGACTCGGCCACGGGGGCGTCGTTCGCAACCCGGAGCACCACGTCGAAACCGTGGAGAGCGTCGCACGCTGCGCCATGGACAATGGCCTGGGGATCCTCGCGATCGAGGCTTCTCCGCTTCCCGGCCCCTCCGGCAACGTCGAGTACTTCCTTCACATGCGCGCAGGCGATTCAGATGCGATAGCGTCTGAGGAGTTGCACTCGCGCATCGAAGACGCAGTCAGAAGGAGACCCGCCGGCGGGGGAGAGGACACACGATGATCAACACCGTCATGCTCGTGCGCCACATCCACCGGCCTGACGCGATCACGGCGGCGTCCGTCATCCAGGCACGACTTGAAGACCTCGGTATCCGCGTCATTGCGGAGCAAGACAGCAAGCACCCCGATTTCGTCCTCGCAATGGGAGGCGATGGCACGATCCTCTCCGCAGCGGAAAGCGCGAGGAAATGGGACGTGCCCCTCCTCGGCGTCAACCTCGGACACATGGGCTTCCTCGCCGAAGACATTGGCCCAGACCTCGAAGAAGTGGCCCGGCGTATCGCCGACGAACACTATCGGATCGAAAAACGCATGACTCTCGACGTCGTCGTGCACTTCCTCGACGGCACGAGCACACGGGACTGGGCGTGGAACGAAACAGCGATCATCCACGCCGACGTCGCCCACCCCGTCCACCTCGCACTCGCAGTGGACGGACAAGACGTATCAACCTACGGTGCGGACGGCATCATCCTCGCGACACCGACAGGATCCACGGCCTACGCCTTCTCAGCGGGCGGGCCAGTCGTCTGGCCGGACACAGAAGCAATCGTCGTTGCGCCCCTGGCCGCCCACGGGCTCTTCACCCGCCCCCTCGTCGTCGGCCCCTCAACGAGGCTCGACGTCGTCATCCTCGAGGAGAACTGGGAAGAACCGGAAATGTGGAGCGACGGCACCCGCTGCATGGTCCTCCCCGCAGGCTCAGTGGTATCCACGACCGTCGGTGCGCGCCCAGTGAAACTCGTGCGCCTCGACGACACGACCTTCTCAACACGCCTCGTTGAACGCTTCAACCTGCCCGTTCGAGGATGGCGCAGCGCCCAAAGGATGCAGAAGCGATGATCTCCACGATCGAAATCCGAGGCCTCGGCGTGATTGATCGTGCCGTCCTCGAATTCGGTGAAGGCCTCACAGTCCTCACAGGCGAAACCGGTGCGGGCAAAACAATGGTCCTCACCTCCCTAGGACTCCTCCTCGGAGGACGCGCCGACCCCGCCCTCGTCCGAAGCGGCGAAAAACGCGCAGAAGTCGACGGCGTCTTCCTTGCCGATGAAACCGCAAAAGAGGCCGCCCTCGAAGCGGGAGCGAGCATCGACGAGGGAGAACTCATCGTCTCACGCACCCTCGCCGCTCAAGGCCGATCTCGCGCACACCTGGGCGGACGACCCGTCCCAGCCTCCCTGCTCAGCGAAATCGTCTCCCCCCTCATCTCAATCCACGGCCAAGCTGAGCAGATGCGTTTGAAGTCCCCGGCCGCCCAGCGTGAACTCCTCGACGCCTACGGCGGTGAAAAGCACGCGGCACTCATGGACGAATACCACGCCGCCTGGCGCGAGGCCGTCGCCCTCAAACGCCAACTCGACGACCTCCTCCTCCACCGCGAAGACCGCGCGAGTGAGATGGAAGAGCTAAGCGAGCTCCTCGGAAAGATCGACGCCCTTGACCTGCATCCGGGCGAAGACGAGGAACTCAGACTCGAAAGCAGACGCCTCATGGGCGTGGAGGACCTGCGCTCCTACGTGGGCGCCGCAGCCGCGATGCTTTCAGGAACAGAAGACGCCGAGGGTGCCGCCTCCCTCCTGCGCCAAGCGGGGGAGCGGACCGCCCAGGGGGAGGGACTCGATCCTTCACTCGAGGAATTCCACGCCCGCTTCCAATCGGCGATCATCGATGTGGAGACCCTCGCCGATGACCTGCGCGTCTACTTGCGAAACCTCGACACCGACCCCGCTCGCCTTTCCGAGATCCACTCAAGACGAGCCCAGATCAAAAACCTCCTCGAAGGGCGCGTCTCAGACGTCACTGAACTCCTCGCGTGGGCGGATGCAGCGCGCAAACGCCTCGACGAGCTCACAGGCTCCGCCTCCGACCCCGAAGAAGTGCGCCAAGCTCTCCTTAAAGCTCAAGAACGCGTATTAGAGATCGGCGCAAGATTACGCAAATCCCGACTCGCCCTCGCCTCCGCACTGTCACGACAAGTCGATGCTGAACTCGCCGGGCTCGCAATGAAAGACGCCCACCTGGAAATCGAGGTCGTCAAGGCGCGCCCCAACCCCCACGGACTCGACGAAGTCACGCTCCTTTTGCGCCCACACCCGAGCACGAAAGCCCGACCCCTCGGACAAGGGGCCTCCGGCGGTGAACTCTCACGAATCATGCTCGCCCTAGAAGTCGTCCTCGGCGAGAACTCGAGTGCACACACCTTCATCTTCGACGAAGTCGACTCGGGCATTGGCGGACGAACCGCAAGTGAAGTTGGTTCGCGCCTTGCCCGCCTCGCGAAGAACAAACAGGTCATCGTCGTCACTCACCTGCCGCAAGTCGCCGTCTTCGCCTCCACCCACCTCGTCGTGTCAAAGACGCAAGGGCTGACGAGTGTCACGGCGGTCAGCGGAAGCGAAAGGGAAGCTGAACTGACACGAATGATGGGTGGAAATCCCCACTCCGAGGCGGCACGCCGCAACGCGATCGAGGTCCTCACCTCAGCCATGCCACAATCACAGGGATGATGGAAGAACGAAACTCTTCGGCGACACCGACCCTGATCACTGGGCTCGCACGAGTCGACGGCCGCATCCGCAACCTTGTAACGCGGATCGAACCCGGCGAGATCGCGATTATCGACCAGAGCGACCTTGATCGAGCCTCCGCGCGCGCCCTCGTGTCCAAAGCCCCCATCGCGGTCCTCAACGCCGCGCCCTCCTCTTCAGGACGCCACTTCGTCCTCGGACCGAGGATCCTTCTCGACGCGGGAATCCTCGTCATTGACGATCTGGGCCCCGACATCATGACCGTGCGTGAAGGAGAAACCCTCCAAGTGCGCGGACAAGAGATCTTGCGCGCAGGAGACGTCATCGCAAACGGGCACCTCCTCGACGCTTCAGACCTTGAAAACGACGAACGCGAACAACGGCGCATGATCTCCACCCAGATCGGCTCCTTCGCGGCATCAATCGACGAATACCTCGAACGTGACGGCGCCCTTTTGAAAGGCGAGGGCGTGCCCACGTACCGCGAGGAGATTGAGGGGCATCCCGTGCTCCTCGTGCTCGACGACGAGCACGCAAACGAGGATCTCAAGTCTTTGAAACGCTGGATCACAGACGCCGCCCCGATCGTCTTTGGCATCGACGGGGGAGCGAACCTGGCGAAGGAACGCCGCCTGAAGCCCACTTTCGTCGTCGGTGACATGGACCAGATGAAAGAAGGTGTCTTGCGTCACGCGAAGCACCGGATCTTGCGCCGCGGCCACGATGGCCTGACCGCAGGTCATGAAAGACTCGACCGTATGGGGTTGGGCTGCGAGACGATTGAAATGTCGGGGACCTCAGAGGATGCGGCCCTGCTCGTCGCCACGCATTCGGGGGCCTCCTCCATTGTGATCGCAGGTGCAAGCCACGACCTCGACGATTTCGTCGACCGTGGGCGAAGCGCGATGGCCCCCTCTTTCTTCACGCGTCTTGGAGCCGGCGATGCCCTCGTCAGTGCGAAGGCGGTCGCCGCCACCCACCGTCCTCGCATCTCTTCCACATGGCTCGTCTTCCTCCTTATCGCGATGCTCGCAGGACTGGGAGCCGCCTTCTGGTCAACGCCCCTTGGCCAAGATCTTTTCCGCCTGCTCGTGGAGTGGGGAACGAACCACACCGCCCAAGAGCCCGCCGCTTTGACCGCGCTCATTCAAGGAGCATTCGCATGCTGAATTTCCGTTACCACCTCGTCTCATTGATCGCGGTTTTCGCGGCTCTCGCGATTGGCGTCGTGCTTGGCGCGGGCCCGCTCCAATCACGACTCGCGGACTCCTTGCGTTCCACGAAGGCCTCGACCAACGAGGTCGACGCGCAAGCGCTCACACAGGTCACGAGGATCGCGCACACTGACGCTCAGGGCCTGATCTCCCTTGCCGACGAGCGTCTCAAAGGCACTTTGACGGGCACGAAGGTTGCCCTCGTCTCCCTTCCCGGTGCGAACGCTGAGGATTCGACGATGGTGTCCGAGCGCCTCCAAGCAGCCGGAGCCGAGGTCGTTGGCTCAGCGGCCCTCACCTCGAACTGGGAATCCAGTGCGATGGCGAAATACCGTGAAACCTTGGCCACACCGCTGGCAGCTCATCTGCCATCACTGCCTTCAGATGCGAGTTCCGAAGCGGTCATCGGCTACGCCATTGTCGCGGCCCTGACCTCAACAGGACCTGAGACGGCCCTCGTTCAGGAGATCCTCACGGATGACTCCACACCGATCTTGAGCATTAACACCGATCCTGCAGGCTCTGCGACGGCGATCGTCGTCGTGGGCGCCAGAGACTCCTCCCAGTCGCAAGACGCCGATCAATCTGCCGGGTCCATCGCCTCTCCGAGGGCCTGGTCAGGCCTTGCCCGAGCGCTTCCTTCCGCCCCGAAGTCTGGTGTCATTATCGGCGACGCCCACGACTCTACGTCAATGGTCGCCTCCATCAGGGCCGCAGCGGACCCCGTGACGACCATCGACTCTCCTGGAACCGCGCTCTCCGCAGTCTCAGCCACTGCAGCTTTGAAGGACGCTTCCGCCTCGGCGCGTGCTTTCGGATCGGAGCCGAGTGCCCAGTCACTCATGCCGACTCTTCCGTGATGCTTCACCTGTTCAACCAAGGAGGACTCCGGTGAGCTTGCAGGAGATTACGCCCGAGGAAAAGTCACGTCTGTGCGACCGGAAGACGAGTCGTGAACTCGTCGAACAGCGGTGCATCTGGCAGGGGCGAATCATCGCCCTCAAGGAAGACCTAGTGCGCGTGTCCGACGAAGGCGAGCCCGTGATCCGCCAGTACACGCAGCACCCGGGGGCCGTCGGAGTCCTCGCGGTGCGCGGACAAGCCGGTGAAGAGGAGGTGTTGCTCCTGCGCCAGTATCGTCACCCCGTGTCAGCGGAACTGTGGGAGATCCCAGCTGGGCTTCTCGACATTGAAGGAGAGGACTACCAGGTAGCGGCCGCGCGTGAGCTCGCCGAAGAGACGGATCTGGAGGCGGGGCGCTGGGATGTGCTCGTCGACCTGTTCACCTCCCCGGGTGGTTCGAGCGAGTCCTTGAGGGTTTTCCTCGCCCGTGAGGTGAGTGAGACTGAGCAGACCTTCACACGTGAGGACGAGGAGGCGACGATGGTGAGCGCCTGGGTGAGTCTCGACGAGGCGGTCAGCCATGTTCTGGCCGGGCGGATTCACAATCCCACTGCGCTTGTCGGAATCCTCTCCGCAGCTGCTGCGCGCGCAAGGAACTGGCAGGATCTTCGTCCCAGCGATGCTCCCTGGATGCGTTGAGAATCCGCGCATTTCAGCGCGGATGTGTCACCGTGTTGTGATCTTCGTTTATTTCGCTACACGAAAGTGCCCGAATAGTAATTAAGTGAAGCCTATGGCGCGTAAAAGGACGTAGACTTGCCATATCTGAAGGTGGCGAGATGAACGGAGAGGCCGTGACGGAGCAACAAGACGTTTGCACGCGCGAACAAGTCCTCGACCTCATCGTTGAAAAGGGCCCCGTGACGGCGACCGTGATCGCGAAGATCCTTGGCCTGACAACTGCCGCAGTGCGTCGTCACATCACGATCCTCCTCAACTCCGGACAAATCGTTGAACACGAACCCGGAGTCATCGGCAAAAGAGGACGCGGCCGCCCCGCACGCCACTACGTCGCCACCGAGAACGCTCACACGAGCCTGCCCGAAGGCTACTCGGAACTCGCACTCAAGGCGCTCGGCTATCTCGGGCAAGTCGGCGGGGGAGAAGCCGTCGAAGGATTCGCCGCAGCCCGCTCCCGCGAGATCGAAAGACGCTACGCGCCCATCGTCCGGGCGGCGGGAAGTGACCCTCGGGTCCGCGCCCTCGCCCTCGCTGATGCGCTCACTCAAGACGGCTACGCCGCAACAGTCCGTGATATTGGCGGCGGACAGATCGCCGTGCAACTGTGCCAGGGCCACTGCCCGATTCAGCAGGTCGCGGGCGATTTCCCGGCGCTGTGTGAAGCGGAGACCAAAGCCTTCGCTAGGCTACTCGACGTCCATGTTCAAAGACTCGCCACCTTGGCAGGAGGGGACCACGTGTGCACCACCCACATTCCTGTGGGAGCACCCGTGATTCACCCCGCAGCCCGTGCCGCGCTTCGCAAGTAGCGCGCACACCGTTTAATTGAGAGGTTGACATTAATATGACCCAGTCACCGCAGGTCGCAGACCTCGATGACCGTCACATGACCGATGACGAGATCATCGAGTCGATCGGCGCATACGAGTACGGCTGGCGCGATAACGACGACTATGCGAAGGATGCCGAATACGGCATTAACGCCGAGGTCGTCCGCTCCATCTCGGATCACAAGAACGAACCCGAGTGGATGCGCGAGCGCCGCCTCAAAGCCCTTGAAATCTTCGACCGCAAACCGATGCCCACTTGGGGTCCGGATCTGTCCGGGATCGACTTCGACGCATTCCGCTACTACGTGAACCCGACTGATCGTCTGGTGAAGAACTGGGAGGACCTGCCCGAGGAGATTCGTAACACCTACGACCGTCTCGGAATCCCGGAGGCTGAGAAAAACCGCCTCGTCGCAGGTGTCGCCGCGCAGTACGAATCCGAGGTCGTCTACCAGCAGATCCAAGAAGACCTCGAACGCCAAGGCGTCATCTTCCTCGACACCGACTCCGGTCTTCGTGAATACCCGGAGATCTTCAACGAGTACTTCGGCAAAGCCGTTCCCTCCGGTGACAACAAGTTTTCCGCACTCAACACTGCGGCATGGTCGGGAGGTTCCTTCGTCTACGTTCCGCCGGGCGTGCGCGTCGACATCCCCCTGCAGGCATATTTCCGTATCAACACTGCGGCTCTCGGCCAGTTCGAACGCACCCTCATCATCGCCGACGAAGGCTCCTATGTTCACTACGTCGAGGGGTGCACCGCCCCGATCTACGACGAGAACTCCCTGCACTCGGGCGTCATTGAGATTTTCGTGAAGAAAGGCGCACGCGTGCGCTACACGACGATCCAGAACTGGTCCACCAACGTTCTCAACCTCGTGACGCAGCGCGCCATCGTGGAAGAAGGCGGCACCATGGAATGGGTCGACGGCAATATGGGTGCTGCGATCACCATGAAGTACCCGGCGTGCTTCCTCATGGGCGATCACGCCCGCGGCGAGACCCTGTCCATCGGTTTCGCAGGCCCCGGTCAGCACCAGGACACCGGCGCGAAGATGGTCCACATGGCTCCGAAGACCTCTTCGTCCATCGTGTCGAAATCCGTGTCCCGAGGAGGCGGCCGCACCTCCTACCGTGGTCTCGTCCAAGTCAATGCGCGGGCACGCCACTCGAAGTCGAATGTGCTGTGCGATGCGCTCCTCGTCGACAAGATCTCAAGGACAGACACCTACCCCTATGTCGACGTGCGCACGGATGATGTCGAAATGGGTCACGAGGCGACTGTCTCAAAGGTATCCGCCGACCAGCTCTTCTACCTCATGAGCCGGGGCCTCGACGAGAACGAGGCGATGGCGATGATCGTCAGAGGCTTCGTCGAACCGATCGCAAAGGAACTCCCGATGGAGTACGCGCTCGAACTCAATCGCCTCATCGAACTGCAGATGGAAGGATCCGTCGGCTGATATGACCACCGCAACAGCAATGGCCAAGCCCCACTCGCACGGTCCGAACGAAGAGGGAGGCCACGCCTCGCGCGCGGATCGTCCCGTCTCCTTCGACCTCGAAGCGATTCCCGTGCCCCGTGGGCGCGAAGAGGACTGGCGCTTTACCCCGATCCGGCGAATCGACCGCCTCTTCGACCCCGCCTCCTACGCCGAGGGCGACGCCCCCGTCACCGTTGAGGCTCCCGAAGGCGTGATCGTTGAAAAGGCGGGCCGCGACGATGAGCGCCTCGGCACGGTCCTCGCCCCCGGCGACCGCACAGCCGTCGTCGCATGGAACACCTTCACCGAGTCCACCATCATCACGATTCCCAAGGAAAGCGTCCTGGCTGAGCCGATCCGCCTGAACGTCGATGCCATTGAGGGAACCCGACCCCAGCACATCCGCATCGAAGTCGGTGAGCTCGCCGAAGCGACGATCATCCTTTCGCACCGCGGCAGCCCCGAAGCGGCCCTCAATCAGACGATCGAACTCAACGCGGCCGACGCCTCGAAGCTCACCTTCGTTGCCATCCAAGAATGGGACGACACCTCCTTGCACGCTTCGAATCACCGCCTCGCCCTCGGCAAGGACACGAAGCTCACGCACATTGTCGTGACCTTCGGCGGCGACCTCGTCCGTATCTGCTCGGACACGGACTTTCGTGGGACCGGTGGGGAACTCACCATGCTCGGCCTGTACTTCGTGGACGGCGGACAGCACCTCGAGCACCGAGTCTTCGTGGACCATTCGCAGCCGAACTGCTACTCGCGGGTCACCTACAAGGGCGCCCTCCAAGGCGAGGACGCGCACTCCGTGTGGATCGGCGACTGCCTCATCCGTGAAACCGCGGACGGCACCGACACCTACGAACTCAACCGCAACCTCGTGCTCACCGAGGGCGCGAAGGCTGACTCCGTGCCGAACCTGGAGATCGAGAACGGTGAAATCGCTGGCGCCGGTCATGCTTCGGCGACCGGACGTTTCGACGATGAGCAGCTCTTCTACCTGATGAGCCGCGGTATTTCTGAAATGGATGCCCGCAGGCTCGTCGTGAGGGGCTTCTTCGCCGAACTCATCAACCAGATCGGCGTGCCCGAGGTCATCGACCACCTCATGGAATCGGTCGAAGCCGAACTCGCGAAGAACCGCAACTGAAGCGCGCAGAGCGCACAACCGAAACACTGGCGCATCTGCGCGAACAGGAGAAGAAATGTCGACTCTGACTATCAAGGACCTTCACGTCTCCGTTGAGACCCCGGAGGGGCCCAAGGAGATCCTCAAGGGCGTCAACCTGGTCATCAACTCGAATGAGATCCACGCGATCATGGGTCCGAATGGCTCAGGCAAGTCCACCCTCGCCTACGCTCTCGCCGGTCACCCCGACTATGAGATCACCCAGGGCGAAGCCTGGCTCGACGACCAGCTCATCACCGAAATGAGTGTGGATGAGAGGGCGAAGGCTGGGCTCTTCCTCGCCATGCAGTACCCGGTCGAGGTCGCGGGCGTGTCCGTATCCAACTTCCTTCGCACCGCGAAAACCGCGATCACCGGTGAGGCTCCGAAGCTGCGCACCTGGGTGAAGGACGTCAAGGAATCCATGGAGCTTTTGCGCATGGACCCCGACTTCGCCGAGCGCGATGTCAACGTGGGTTTTTCCGGCGGTGAGAAGAAGAGGCTCGAGATCCTCCAAGCTGAACTCCTCCAGCCCAGCTTCGCGGTTCTCGACGAAACCGACTCCGGCCTCGACGTTGATGCGCTGCGCATCGTGTCCGAGGGCGTGAACCGCGTCCACGACAAAACCGGGTGCGGCGTCATGCTCATCACCCACTACACGCGCATCCTGCGCTACATCAAGCCCAGTCACGTTCACGTGTTCGTCGCGGGCCGCGTCGTCGCTGAAGGCGGCCCCGAGCTCGCCGACCAGCTTGAAGAGAACGGCTACGACGAGTACCTCGGTCTGTGAGCACTTCCGCGGGCGCGGCCTTCACCGCCGCAGAGCTTGACGCCATTCGAGCGGACTTCCCGATCCTGTCCCGCAAGGGACGGGGCGGGAAGCCGATCGCGTACCTTGATGCCTCAGCGACCTCTCAGAAGCCCGAGTGCGTGATCTCCGCCGAAGCGGACTTCTACCGGCGCTCGAACGCTGCGGTCCACCGGGGTACGCACCTGCTCGGCGACGAATCCACTGCGGCTTTCGAGGACGGGCGCGCCGCCCTCGCCTCTTTTATTGGGGGCCGTCCCGAGGAGATCGTGTGGACGAAGAACGCGACCGAGGCGATCAACCTCGTGGCTCTCTCAATCGGACACGCCTCCCTGGGGCGCGGAGGAAAGGCTGCTGCTCCTTTGAGGATCGGGCCGGGAGACAGGATCGTCACGACTCGGGCGGAACACCACGCGAATCTCGTGCCCTGGCAGGAATTGTGCGCCCGCACGGGCGCTGAGCTCGCCTGGCTCGACCTTTTACCTGATGGGCGTATCGACCTTGAGACCCTCGACAGGATCAGCGCGAACACGAAGCTCGTCGCATTCACGCACGTCTCGAATGTGACCGGTGCGATCTCCCCGGTCGCTCCGATCGTCGAAAAAGCGCGCTGTGTCGGCGCCCTCGTTCTTTTGGACACCTGCCAGTCGAGCGCCCATATGCCCATTGATGTTGGAGCCCTCGGCGTCGACTTCGCGGTGATGAGCTCGCATAAGATGCTTGGCCCCACCGGGGTCGGCGCCCTATGGGGAAGGAGGGGGCTCCTTGAAGCGATGCCTCCTGTCTTGAGCGGGGGCTCCATGATCGAAAACGTCACAATGGAGGGCTCCACCTACATGCCGGCGCCTGAGAGGTTCGAAGCGGGCTCACAGCCGGTCGCCCAGATCGCAGGCTGGACCACAGCCCTCGAATACCTCTCGAAGCTCGGCATGGACCGGATCCGCGCTCAGGAAGAACAACTCACCGCCCGCCTCCTCGAACAGATCCTCGATCTTGAGGGAGTGCGGGTCCTCGGGCCTAGCGGCGCTTTGGAGCGCATCGGTGTCCTCGCCTTCGCAGTCAAGGGTGTGCATCCTCATGACGTGGGGCAGGTGCTCGACGCTGATGATGTTGCGATTCGCGTCGGTCACCATTGCGCCATCCCCCTTCACAGCTTCTTCGGTGTACGCTCATCGGCTCGTGCTTCTGTTTCACCGATGACCTCCCCGGAGGAGATCGACCGTTTCATCGCGTCCCTCGGGCGCGTCCGCTCCTTCTTCAAAGGACACTGATGCCGAGTCTCGAACAGCTTTACCAACAGGTCATCCTCGATCATGCGAGAGCTCGTCACGGGCTCGGCACGGTCGAGGGCGTTGACGCATCGAGCCACCAGGTCAACCCGACCTGTGGAGATGAAGTCACCCTGGGGGTGCAGCTCGCACCCGATGGTGCCATTGAGCGGATCGTGTGGGACGGAGACGGATGCTCCATTTCGCAGGCCTCGCTGTCGATGCTCGCCGAACTCGTCGATGAACGACCGAGTATTGACGAGGTCGCGAAAGCTTATGGGGCGATGGAACAGATGATGCATTCGCGCAATCGCGGCGTGCCCGAGGAAGTTCTTGACCTGCTCGGAGACGCGGCGGCTCTTGAATCGACGTCCCAGTTCGCGAACCGCGTGAAGTGCGCGCTTCTTGGCTGGTATGCGCTGCGCGATGCACTCGCGAAGCTTGGAACCGATATCGCAGGAGACAGAGCATGAACAACCCCATGGCCCAGTCCGAACCGGTGGAGCAGCGTTTCGCCGCTCCCGAGTCTGCTGAACCGGTGCTCCGCTCGATTGAGGGAACGGATGTCATCGAGAAGGGAAGCCTCAAAGCGGAGGACGTCCTCGAAGCGCTCCGCGATGTCATCGACCCGGAGCTTGGCATCAATATTGTCGACTTGGGCCTCGTTTACGGGATCAATATTGCACAAAACGACTCGATCGTCCTCGAGATGACTCTGACTTCGGCGGCCTGCCCGCTGACCGATGTCATTGAACGTCAGGCGCAGGTGATCTTGTCGACCCTGAGCCCTGAGGTTGTGATCTCTTGGGTGTGGATGCCACCGTGGGGTCCGGATCGGATCACTCAGGATGGGCGCGATCAGTTGCGCGCCATTGGTTTCAACGTCTGAGCTCCACGAGCTTGACTGTAGGCGCCCCGGTCTTGTGGCCGGGGCGCCGCGTTGTCGGCCCACAATGGCGCGCTGTCGTCCGCACACATCGCGTTGTCTGCCCGCAATGGGGCGCTGTCGTCCGCATACACCGCGTTGTCGTTCCAGATTGTCGTTCTGTTGCTCCGAAATGTCGCGCTGTCGTGGAGCAGTCGGGCTGAGAAGAATCCTGGGGTGATACCGCATAACGCGGAGGTATTCGCGGGGCATGTGTCGTTCAGATGGATTGTGGAGAGTGTTTGGGCACCCTGATTATGTTTTCGGCCGTGTCGGGTGGCGGTGGGGTGGGTCGAGATTGTGTGTGGGGTTGTTGGAATCGGCGTTCGGGGGTGTTTGGGCACCCTGTTTATGTTTTCGGCTGCGTCGGGTTGTGGTGGGGTGGGTCGAGATTGTGTGTGGGGTTGTGCGGATCGACCTTGGGAGGCATTCAGGTGCCCTCAGCCAGCAAGAATGCTCGCGCCCCGCCTCCGCCTAGACCCAAGTACCCCATCTCCGCATGAGACCCAAGTACCCCGCCTTTGCCTTAGGCTCCACAACTTCAGCTTGAATGACGAGAGGGCCCCGGGCTGAGGAGCCCTAAAACGCCGGGCCCCTAAGACGCCGCGCCCCAATGACGTCAAAGACCTCGACCACAGCAATAAGTAAGTGCGCCTTCACCGCAAAGGGCCCCTAAGCCATCGGAGACTTCTTCCCATCCTGAGACGAAGGATTCTGGCGGGCAGCGAGCAATTGCTCACGGACCTTTCTGCGCATCACCTTCCCCAGAGGATTCCTCGGCAAATCCACGAGAACGGAGACGACTCGCGGCAAAGCGTAGTGAGAGACCCTTCGCTCCGCCCACAGACGCACCTGCTCCACAGTAATCGCAGGCGCATCATCTTCGAGGACGAGGGCCGCTGCGACCTCCTCCTTCGCATCCCCGCTCGGCAACCCGACGACCGCCACATCCTTGACTCCCGGCAGTCCACGGATCGCGGCCTCCACCTGGCTCGGATACACGTTGAAACCACCGGAAAGAATGAGCTCCTTCTTCCGATCGGTCATCCGCAAGAACCCATCGTCAAGAACACCGACATCGCCCGTACGGAACCAGCCGTCCTCGGTGAAGACGCGCGCCGTTTCCTCAGGAGCGTCAAGATACCCCTCGAAGACCTGCGGGCCGCGAACAAGGATCTCACCCGGCTCGCCCTCGTCAACATCACGTGAAGGATCATCCAAATCAACGAGGCGCACCTCGGTTGAAGCAAAAGGCAAACCAAGGACCCCATGACGACGCAAAGGCGATAATGGCGCACCCATGAGCACCGGAGAGGTTTCGGTGAGCCCATATCCTTCGACGATCATTCCGCCCGTGGCCTCCTCCCAGCGCTTCGCAGATTCAACTGAAAGCGGCATCGCGCCGGCGACCGAGTAGCGGATGGAACGCAGAGAATCCCCACTTTCAGCGGCTCGACGTTCCAGACGTTCAAACATTGGGGGCACACCGACGAAGAAGGTGACGGGGCGTCGCCTATGGGCTTCGAGGGCGAGATCCACATCGAATTTCGGCAAGATAATCTGCGTCGCCGCTTTCCCAATGGCCGCGCAACAAAAGAAGGTCAGACCGAAAGCATGGAAGTAGGGCAGCAGTGAGAAGAAAGTCTCCGCGCCCTCGTGAAGACGCCACACCCAAAAGAGACACTGGTTAACATTCGCCCCGATATTGCGGTGGGTGAGAGGCACAGACTTTGGAACACCATTCGTCCCTCCCGTATGCAAGATGACCGCACGATCAGATCCTTCAGCCCCCTCGACGTCCTCGTCGATTCTTCTAGCACTGGCGAGGGCGAGATCAAAAGAACGGGCATCGTGGGGACGCGGTGAGCGCATCTGTTCGCGAAGCCTGCGTGCTTTCGCGAGGGGAGCCTTGAGCGCCACGCGTTTCGACACGGGCATGTGGTAGGTGATATCCACAACGAAAAGAGTCTCAAGAGCAGAATCGTCCAGAGAAAAGTTCGAAGCGCACTTCTCCCACACGATCGCAATCTTCGCGCCATGGCGGCGGAGTTGGTCGGCGATCTCTTCGGCGGGTGCAAGAGGATTGTGTTGGGCGGTAACAGCACCGATCCTCATGCATGCGTAGAAGACGATGAGCGCTTGAGGACAGTTCGGCAGGGCAATGGCAACGACATCACCTTTGCGCACTCCCGCATCCCATAAGACACCCGCCGCGCGCAAGGAGAACTCGTAAAGATCTCGGTAGCTCATCGTCTTAGCGAAATAGTCGAGCGCTATCCGATCCGGGTAGAAGGAAGCCGCATCTTCGAGGAGGGAGAACAGGGAGGTCTCGGGGACGGGGATCTCATAGGGGCAGCCCGGATCGTAGAAGCGCCTAGCCTCGGTCACGATCTGATTCACCATGAACCTCCCTGAAGAGTCTGGATGCTGGAGTGGGCTTTCACGCTGGCGATCCCTTCGAGGTGTAGCGTCCGAGCATGTCATCTCGGAAAGCCTCGTAGTCCCCATTGTCAATGGAATCGCGGATCGCGTCGACTAGGCGGACGGTGAACCACTCGTTGTGGATCGTCGCCAAAGTGGAAGCGAGCATCTCCTTCGCCTTGAACAGGTGGTGGACGTAGGCGGCCGAATAATGCGTGCAGGTGTAGCAGCCGCAGCCTTCAACGAGGGGCGAGAAATCGCGTTTGAATCGCGCATTCGTCACATTGAAACGGCCATCGGGAGAGTAGATCGCAGCGTTGCGGGCCACGCGAGAAGGATTCACACAGTCGAAAGTGTCAGCCCCGGCCTCGACCCCACTGAAGAAGTCTTCCGGTTCTGAAATGCCGAGGAGATGGCGGGGGCGATCCTCTCCGAGTTCCTCACTCACCCAGGTCAGGATCGTCCCGAGGTTCTCCTTCTCCAAAGCACCGCCCAAACCGAAACCGTCGAAACGCCACCCGCCTTCATCCATTTCCGCCATGGTCCGTGCGGCCTTTCGGCGAAGATCCTCGTACTGGGCCCCCTGGATGACACCCCATAGCTGCTGATAGGGCTTGTCAACTCGTTCTTCGGTGAGGCGTGCGTGGGCGCGCAGACAGCGCCTCGCCCAAGCGTGGGTACGCTCCAAGGATTCTTCCTGATAGGAGCGGGGGTGCAGGAGGGAAGTGAGCTCGTCGAAAGAGAACATGATGTCACTTCCGAGCTCGTGCTGAATCCGCATGGACACTTCCGCGGTGAAACGGTGTCTGGTGCCGTCAATGTGGGAGCGGAACACCACCCCGTCCTCGTCGACGACCGCTTCGGAGGCTTTCACGGCCTGCATATGGAGGCGCGGATCGTCTGTGTTCGCCGAACCGGAGAACTCCTGGGAGAGGACTTTCTTGAAGCCCGCGCCCAGGGAGAGGACTTGGAAGCCCCCCGAGTCCGTGTAGGTGGGGCCCGGCCAGTTCATGAAAGAGCCGAGCCCCCCGGCCTCGTCTACGAGATCGGAGCCGGGTTGTAAATACAGGTGGTAGGCGTTCGCGAGGACCGCCTGGGCGCCCAAGTCTGCCACCATTTCTGGGACGAGGGCTTTCACATTGGCTTTCGTACCGACCGGGATGAAAGCGGGGGTGTGGATCTCGCCGTGCGCAGTGTGCAGGACACCGGTGCGGCCAAGTCCGGGCCCGGCATTGAGGCGAGTGCCCAGCTCGAAGCCGCGATCGCGAGTCGGAACACGAGGGGGCTCAGTGGGAAGTGGCGTTGGGGCAGTGGAGAGCCAGTGGGTGTTCATGCGGCGAGAACCTCCTCAGGTTTCAGACCTTCGTGTTTCCTCACGAGGGCGACCACGCGGTAGGTGATCGGAAGGAGGACGACCTCCACGCCGACCTTGTAGACGTAACCGGTGAGCACGTAGTTGAAAAAGTCGAGACCAGGGATGATCCCCACGAAGGCGATCGTGCAGAAAAGGACGGTGTCGAAGGCCTCACCGAGCAGGGTCGAACCGATGAGGCGCGCCCACAGACGCTCGGCACCCCAGCGCTGACGAATCTTCACGAGTACGAAGGAGTTGACGAGTTGCCCGACGAGATAGCCGACAACGGAGGCTGCAACGATACGGGGAACGAAACCGAGGACCGCTTCGAAGGCCGCTTGATTCTCGTATCCGGGGCCGATGGGTGCGACTTGCACGAGGAGGAAGGTCAGGGAGGCGAGAACCGACATGATGAATCCGAGGATGATAACTCGCTTCGCCCGAGCAAAACCGTAGACCTCGGAGAGCACATCGCCGAGCACGTAGGTGAGGGGGAAGAGGATCGCGCCCCCGTCGAATACGAGGTGAATCGGCCCGGCATCCAGGGCCGTCACCTTCGTTGCGGCAATGTTCGAAATGAGGAGGAAAGCGACGAACATGACGGCGATGACGTCGAAGATGCGGGGTGCGCGCTCTGGGCTGGCGCCGGGGGAGTCGATCATGAAGAGCCTTGTCTGTCGTGAAGTCCCTCCCATTGTGCCTTCACCTGCGTGGAATCGAGGAACTGGAACAGGGTAGAACAGCCCACAGCCACTAGGATCGTCGAGTGATCAATGTTCAGAACTTCTCCTTGCGAATCGGCGCTCGTGAACTCGTGCGCAATGCGAGTTTCCGCATCGATAAGGGCATGCGCATCGGCCTCGTAGGTCGGAATGGGGCCGGGAAGACGACGACAATGCGCCTCCTGGCCGGTGAATCGGATCATGGGGCTGCAGAGTATGAGGGGACGATCACCTCGAATGGTGCGCTCGGCTACCTCGCGCAGGACACGCATGTGGGGAACCAGTCGATGACCGCCCGGGAGAGGATCATCTCCGTTCGCGGCATTGATCAGATCATCGCGCGCATCCGTAAGGCGGAGCACGAGATGGCTTCGACCGTGGGCGCCCGCCAGCAAAAGGCGATGGAACGCTACGTGCGTCTCGACCAGGAGTTCACCGCCCAGGGCGGGTGGGCGGCGAATGCCGAAGCCGCCCAGATCGCTCACTCTTTGGGGCTCGAGGATCGGGTGCTCGAACAGACTCTTGACACTCTTTCAGGCGGGCAAAGACGCCGCGTGGAACTTGCGCGCGTGCTCTTCTCCGGTGCGGATGTTCTGCTGTTGGATGAGCCGACGAACCACCTCGATCATGATTCGATCCTGTGGCTGCGGGACTGGATCAAAACCTTCCCCGGCGGCGTCATGATGATCTCTCACGACGTCAAGCTCCTCGGGGAGACCGTCAACCAGGTCTTCTACTTGGACGCGTTGCGGGCCGAAATCGACATCTACCACCTCGGATGGTCCGCCTACCTCAAGCAGCGCGAGGAGGACGAGAGGCGCCGTCGTAAGGAGCGGGCGAATGCCGTGAAGAAGGCGGAACAGCTGCGCGCCCAGGGGGAAAAGATGCGAGCGAAGGCGACGAAAGCTGTTGCCGCTCAGCAGATGCTGCGAAGGGCGGAAGAGCTTCTCGCCCAGGCCGGTGCCGAAGCGGTGCAGGAGAAAGTTGCGCGCCTGCGTTTCCCCGATCCATCGCCCTCGGGGCGGGTGCCGCTGACAGCCGAGGGCTTGTCGAAGTCCTATGGTTCCCTCGAGGTGTTCACAGGTGTGGATCTTGCGATCGACCGCGGAGCGAAGGTCGTGGTCCTCGGTTTGAACGGTGCGGGCAAAACGACCCTGCTGCGCCTCTTGTCCGGCATTGAAGAGCCGGATATGGGCGAGGTCATCCCCGGGCACGGCCTCAAGCTCGGCTATTACGCCCAGGAGCATGAGACCCTCGACGATGCGGCGAGTGTGCGCGACAATATGGCGCACGCCGCCCCTGAGCTGGACGAAACGCATTTGCGCAATATCCTCGGCCAGTTCCTCTTCTCAGGAGATGACGTCGATAAGCCGGTGTCGGTTTTGTCCGGTGGGGAGAAGACCCGGCTTGCGCTTGCGACCCTCGTCGTGTCGGGGGCGAACGTGCTCCTGCTCGACGAGCCGACGAACAACCTGGATCCGGCATCGCGCGAGGAGATCCTCAACGCCCTCGGCTCCTACGAGGGCGCGGTCGTCCTCGTCACCCACGATCCGGGTGCCGTCCTGGCCCTGCATCCCGATCGGGTGCTCCTCCTGCCCGACGCGGATGAGGACCTGTGGGACGATTCCTACCTTGATCTGGTCACGCTGACTTAAGGTGGCATGGCTGATGTAGTGCGGGCGTTTAGAGCCTTGTCAGATCACCGCGGCTTATTCACAATACTTGCGGCCCTCAATCGGTGTGAAGATGTCAATTCGCTGGTAGGAGCTCAAAAGAAGAAACCCTGGCGGGCGGCCTTACCCCGATCGATATCGCGCTGAATGTCCATGAGAGCCTGCCTCTCCTCAGGCTGGGCTTCATGCATTCTGGCATCAATGCGCCTGCGCAAGGAGAAATGCCACCAGATCCCCAGCCCGACGATGCCGATGAGGACAATGACCACCCACGCAATGATCTCCATTCCCGCATCCTACCCGACTTGACGATCTCATTGCGGGTTCCAGTGGTGAATGTGGATCATCTGTGGCGGCGAGCAGAGGATCTCGTGGTACTTCACCGTGGAGAACGTTTCCGATCAGACTTTCGAGGCGTTTCACTCTCTCTCGGTCCCAGACCCCGCCCTCGATCCCTACCCGGCCTCGGGTGTTGTCATTCCTGATGATCCGAAGGGCTTCCTCGTTGTTCCCGAAGGGATCTGAAGACAGCGAGAGCGGGGGCCGCAGGATGGAGGTTCGAAACTCCAAGCTCCTTGCCGACCGGCAGGTCCTTGAAGAGATGGGGAAATCCGTCTCACAGATCCCGGCGCTCTCCGAGAACTATTTCATCCAGCTGCGCTGTGAGGGCGGCAAGGAACTCATCGAAGTGAGTGCGCCGCTCCTCGACCCGGATCGTGTTCTCGAAGAGTAGTCCCGAGGGGCGATGGCGACAGGGTCACAAGACCTTCGAGAAGAACTCGCGCGTCCGTTCCTCCTGAGGATTGTCAATGACCTGGGCGGGAGAGCCCATTTCGACGATCTGCCCCTCGTCCATGAAGACGACGGTGTCGGCGACCTCGCGGGCGAAGCCGATCTCATGGGTGACGACGGCCATCGTCATACCCGAAGCCGCCAGATCCTTCATCACCTGCAACACCTCTCCGACGAGTTCGGGGTCGAGGGCGGAAGTCGGCTCGTCGAAGAGCATGATCTCCGGATCCATGGCGAGCGCCCTCGCGATCGCGACGCGCTGCTGCTGGCCGCCGGAGAGTTCTGAAGGGTAGTGGTCGGCGCGATCAGCCAGGCCCACCCGCTCGAGCAACTCGAGTGCACGCGCCTTCGCTGTCGCCTTCTCGACCTTCGCGACGCGGACGGGCGCTTCCATGACGTTCTCGAGGGCAGTCTTGTGCGGGAAAAGATTGAAACGCTGGAACACCATGCCAATGCGCGAGCGCTGGGAGGCAATGACCTTGTCCGGGAGCTCGTAGAGCTGGCCTTTAGCGCCCTCACGGTATCCGAGGAGCTCGCCCTCGACGCTCACCCTGCCGGCGTTGATCTCCTCAAGCTGGTTGAGGCAGCGCAGCAGGGTCGACTTGCCAGAACCCGAAGGGCCGAGGATGACGCAGACCTCCCCGGGGGCGATGTCCAAGTCAATGCCCCTGAGGACGTGGAGATTGCCGAAGAACTTGTGGACTCCACGAACGGAGACCATAGGGGTTTCATTGGTCACGGTGTCACATCCAGAAACTGAGTGTTGGCGGTCTTTTCGGCGTTCGTGTCCTCGCGTCGCTCGAAACCCCTGCCGAAGTGGCGTTCGATATGGGATTGGACCCACATGAGGATCGTGGTGATGAAGAGGTACCAGAGCGCCGCCGTGATGAGGAGCGGCACGGGTTTGAACAGGTTCTGGCCCTTCGTTGAAGCGACAAAGGTCAGTTCAAGCGTGTAGGGGATCGCGGAGACGAGAGAGGTCGTCTTGAGCATGGAGATCGTTTCGTTGCCGATGGGCGGGACGATAACGCGCATCGCCTGGGGCAGAATGATCCGCCGGAAGATCATTGAACGGGGCATGCCGAGGGCAGTGGCGGCCTCCCACTGGCCCTTGTCAACGGAGAGGAGGCCCGCGCGGATGATCTCTGCGAGGTAGGCACCCTCGTTGAGGCCCAAGCCGATGAACGCCATCCAGAAGGAGGTGAAGTAGGTGGCCGTGTCGACGGTGACGAAGGGAGGAGCGAAGGGGATTCCCAGGGACATCTGCGGGTACAGGCTCGGCAGGAGCGACCAGAAGATGAGCTGCGTGTAGATCGGGGTGCCGCGGAAGAACCAGATGTACGCGGTCGCGACCCAGCGCAGGACCGGGTTCACGGATTGGCGCATAATCGCCATGGTGATCGCGAGGACCGTGCCCATCACCATGGCGATGACCGTGAGAAGCAGGGTGTACATGACCCCTGAGACGATGGTCTTGGAGAAGAGCCACTGCCATACGACTCCCCACTGGAAGTTCGGGTTCGTCACAAGCGCGTGAGCGAGGAGCAGTGCGAAGAGGGCGACGATGATGGCGCTCGCCCAGCGCCCGGGCCGTGGGACGGGTTTTGCGTCGATCAGTTCGACGCCGTCTTTGATGTGTGCCATGTGTTCCTCACTGGAAGTGGGCCGATACCGCAAGGGTATCGGCCCACGCCCTCAGTCGGTCAGAGCGCCGCCGGGTTGAGTTCGGCGGTCTTGAGAGCAGCATCCTGCGAGCCGTAGGGTTCGAGAATCTTTTCGAGGTAGCCCTCGTCGATGAGGTACTGCATTGCAGCTTGGACGGCGAGCGCGAGTTCGGTGTCGTTCTTGGCGACTGCGATGCCCTGGGGTGCCGCTTCGAGGACTTCGCCGACCTGTTCGAGCTGGCCTTCGGCGAGGGAGATGGTGAAGCCGATGACGGTCGAGTCCGCGAGGGTGGCGTCGTACTGGCCGCCGATGACCTTCACGGACACGTCGGTCTGCAGGTCGAGGGGCATAACCTGGATCTTTTCTTTGCCCGCGTCAACGCAGTCCTTGGAGAGCTTTTCGGCGTAATCGTGCTGGAAGGTGCCGTTCTGGACGCCGATGGTCGTGCCGCAGGGGTCATCCGGATTGAAGCCCTTCGGGTTGCCCTTGGCAACCGCGTAGGCGGAGCCGACCTGGACGTAGGAGATGAGGTTGGCGGCCTCTTCGCGCTCGGCGGTGATGGTGAAGGAGGAGGCGCCGATGTCGAACTTGGTGCCGAGGGCGGGCAGGATCGTGTCGAAGATCGCGGTCTCAGTGGTGCCTTCCTTCAGGCCCATCGCCTGGGCAAGGGCTTTAACGATGTCGACGTCATAGCCGACGGGGGTCTGGCCGTCTTCGGCGAGGTATTCACCGGGAGCGTAGTCCGTGGAGGCACCGTTGCGCAGCACACCGCGATCTTTGACCGCCTGGGGGACGAGGGCAGCGACTTCTTCTGAGACAGGGATGGTCGTGACGTCGAAGGGTGTGATCGCAGCGGTGGTGGCTGTAGAGGTGGAGTCGGCGCTGTTCGAGGTGGAGGGGGTCGGGTCTGAGCAGGCGCCGAGGAGGAGGGCCGCGGAAGCGGCGAGGGCGATGGCTGCAGGAAGAGTGCGCATGGTGTGCCTTCCGGTGATGGGGTCCGTCAACACAACCAAGTATGCACTGGAATGCATAATATGCACAATCTGTCTCGGATTCGCTCCCGTGAGCCTTCTTGCACTCACAGTGCTCTCTTTGCACTCACAGTGCTGTAGTCCTGCGTGTACACGCGAGCTCTCAGGCCTGCCCCTGGGCAACACCAACACCTATGCAGCCGATCATTCGCCCTTGCCCCACACAGACGAGCGCACGTGAAAGAGATACGGAAGAGCCCGGCTCGAGGGAAACGAGCCGGGCTCTTGAAGAACAGGGAATCGAAGGGAGCCTCGAATCAGCGGCCGCGCATGGCGCGACGATTGGGACGAACCTTCGTGGGATCCACGCCCTTGGGAATCGGCAGGCCGCGAGACCCGAGCGCCTTCAAACGAGCCGAAACCGCGGGAACCTCTTCCTTCGTCAGAACCTTCTTCAGCTTCCTCAGGCGCCCCTCAAGCTTCGCGAGCTCAATCTGCCCTTCATCGTGGCCGACCTGGATGACATGAACGGGAACGTTCTTAATGACGCGGGAGACCTTCTTACGTTCAGCGGAAAGAAGAGGCTGAACACGGTTCGAGGGGCCCTCGGAGATGAAGACGACGCCGGGCCTACCGATCAGACGCCAGATCACATCCTGCTCACGCGTCACATTGACCGGTTCTTCGGAAATGATCCAACCGGACTTGATCTGCGAGAGTACCGCGTAAACGGAGCCGACCGTTCCATCGATCTGCGCGTACATAGCGCGACGAACCAAAAGGGAAAGAACCGTCATCGCGACGGTCGCACCCAGGGCGATGCCAAGAATCGTCCACAGAATCCAATTGCCATTCGTCAGCGCCGCAATGACGAGGGCGAGGCACAGGGTGAGGATCGCAGAGCCGACGAGCAGCCACGCGATCCACGGGTATGTCCGCTTCGTGATGCGGTAGGCATCGGCGAGGTTGTGATACCAGCGGCGCTTCTTCGGGGTGTTGTTCTCACTCATAGCGGGATGATCCTAGCTGTCTGGGGCGCTGTTCGCCCGTGCCCGAGGGGCTTTATCCACAGGATACGCGGCCCCTTGCCTTGAAGCGGAATCGCGCTGAGAGTTGAAACATGAAGATTGAAGGGTACGAGCTCGGCGGAATCGTTCATATGAGTGCGCTTGGCCCACTGTGGGCGGCGACCTCGTCCTCGGGTGAAAGCGTGCTGATCAGCGTCTATTCCTCCGCTTTCGGTGAGAGTACGCTCGAACGCTGGCGCGCCTGGTCCACGATCACGAGTCCTTGCGTTGCGCGCCTCGTCGATCTCGTCCGTCACGAGGACGGGCGCTGGGCGTTGATCCAGGAGCGAGTCGACGGGCGTCCTCTGGATCTGCTTCTCGGAACGGATCAACTCCGGCCTCGGGGCGTTAGGGAGAAGATCATTGAGGATCTGCGTTGCGGTGTTCGAGCTCTTCATGCCGCAGGGATTGTTCACGGTGATCTCGCACCGGCGAACATTATTGTCAACGGGGAAAAGGCGGTCATCGTGGATCTCGCCGTTCCCGTCAATGAGGGGGAGGGAAGCGTCGGCTGGTCTGTGTCCTCACACAAGACTTGCGAGAGCGATTGGGAGGCTCTGGAAAGGATCGAAAAGGCTCTCGAGACTAGTGCTCCTTCTCAGGAGCGGAGCAGCACAGCGGCTGCGGCGAAGAAGGGGGCTGTTCATGAGCTCGAGGCCGACGGCCTTCACAGGCGCAAGGAGGGAGGCTTGGAGGATACTCAAGAGGGGATACGGAGCAAGAAGAGAGCATCCCAAGCCCCGGTGCTGACCATGGATGAGGACGCTGGATCTCGATTGCGCGTCGCCGCCGCACGCGAAGAGACAATGCGGATCCCTGTGCGCCGCCGAAGGAAGATGGCGCCTCTTGGTCTTCTTGTACTCGCCGCCGGAGTCGGGCTCGGCGTAGGGCTGGGAATGATCGGCTTATCCTCTTCCTCCCCTTCCACGGCCCTGAGCGCTGAATCGGGGCTGGTGTGTCCAAGTCGAGAGGAAGCCGCTTCAGCGCTGCGCCGGGCGCTCGAGTTGCGTGATCATGCCCTGGAGTCTCGTGATCCTTTGGGGCTTGAGGAGGTTATCGGGGGAGCTTTGCTTGAGCAGGACCGGGCTCGGATCGAGGCTATGAAGAGTTCTGGAATGCGTTTTGAAGCGTTGAAAACGCGGGTTGAGGTGTTGGCCGATCCATCCTGTGACGAGGGCGTCGTGGTGGTGCGCGTTCGTCTTAGCGAGGAGAGCGCTCGAGTCTGCGAAGCGGAACAGTGCCAGGAGCTTTCGGGCGGTGAAGAGTTTCTTTTCGATCTCGTGGCCTCCAACCCCGAGTGGATCTGGACGCAGGCCCGTGCTGTAGAGGAATGAGGGAAAGCCCAAGGCGAAGCGGGGGAGCCTAAAGCGCGGGCGTGACTCCGGGAGTCTTGCGTGCGGGGTTCAGGGCAACGGTGCAGGTCCAGCACAAGTATGTGGCAGCTTCAGGGAAGGTCTTAGCCGTCGAAGAATGAGGGGTGGGGCCGCGCCTGAAGATGGACTGCTCCCCGGAAGTTGGACTTGGTAATCGGGTTCCTTCTTCCGGGGAGTATTTGTCAAGCCCCGGGTTTTGTAGAGGGTGTTTCATCTGGTTGCGGCGGCTGCCTTTTGGGGGGTGTGGGGTCTGGTCTGTTCCGGCGGGGGTGGGGTGTGAGCGTTGTCGTGTTCTTCTG
>NZ_JAEKIA010000014.1 GCF_016405145.1 Schaalia cardiffensis | reverse complement strand
CGACCACCCCGCCGCCGGCATCATCCCCCAATGGGGAGACGCCATCGCCTGGCATGAACTCCACCACCACAGCCCCTACCGCACCGACTGGGACTAGACCCGACCAACACATTTTGTCCTATAACCCACGCGGCTCGAATCGGATCGCCTTCCGGAATCGCGGAGCGTCATGCGGAACATCGTCGGGGACCGTCATGCGGAATACGAGCGGTATCCCTTCGCCAGGCCGGGCGGCGAGTAATGCGCTCTGACCATGGTTAACGCGCCGCGATCAACAGGTTCGCGGTCTTGAAAACTTTGGTTTTTCTTCTGTAATGCCAGTGATAGAGTGCTCGAAAAAGGCTGCCCCATCAATCGGAGGACTTCGTGACGTATCGAAGAAAATCGACCCTCGTTTCCCTCGTTTCGGCGAGCGCCCTGGCCGTGGGAGGGATCACCGTCGGCGGCGCCGCTCCCGCATTCGCCAAGGGGGGTGATCTCCCCGTCGCCCAGTACGTGAGCAGCACGGGGACCCTGAACTGCGCAGAGGATCATACGAGTGGCACCTACAACGGTGTGCTCACGGCCGATGTACCGATGACCGAGATTCTCAAGGGCCACGAGTCGGATATGGCGACTATGGCCGGGCTGAACGCCTAACCCCGGATGAGACCAAGAGTCATATCGCCTCCATCAAGTACGCGCTCGACCTGCCGGCCTCGGCCCAGATCGGCGCGGTGACCACGGCCTCGACCTCGACCGTGGTTCCCGCAGGTGGAATCACGTCGTCGACCTCGGATACGAAGGTCGATTTCGACATGAGGCTCACGGATCAGAACTGGGCGGGGATTCTCAGCGCCTACAACACGGACAAGGCGAAGACTCCGCTGCCCACCGTGACACTGACGATCCCCTACACCGTGACGGCGAACTCTCTCGCTGAGGCGCAGGCCGCTGATGGTGCGACGATCGCGGGGAATGGATCGTTCACCTTCTACACGGGCCGCAGCTTCTTCTCGTACAAGACGACCTTCAACGCCGATACCGCCTCGGTCCCGTACACCAAGGACCTCGCGAGTTGTTTCACCCCGGATCCGGATCCGGATCCGAACCCCGGCCCGGCGCCCGACCCCGCACCTGACGACGAGCCGCTCTCGGTGAAGCAGGCTCTCACCGTCCCCGCCGACCTGGCGGGCGCCGAGGGGACGGGCGCTCCCGATTCCGAGCAGAACTCGGTGTTCCAGGCCTCGGGCAAGAGCGCGAACCTGTCGCTGACCGGCGCCGTGTACCCGGATCCGGTCAAGGACCAGATGGCTGTCTTCGAGAACCAGTTCACCCAGTCGAACCCGGATTTTCCGAATATCGCTCTGAGCGATGTCTCCTACGCCTTCAAGGCCGTCTTGAAGCTTCCTGAGGGCATGGAGTTCATGAGCCCCGAGTCGATCACGAAGAACTCGGTGAAGCTCGCCGGTTCGACAGATTTCGCCGTCTCGAACGTCGAGGTCGTCGATCGGACCGCGACGGTCGACTTCGCCCTCACGGACGATGCGAAGGCGAAGATCACGACCTATCAGGCCCTGAAGGACGTCATCGACGCGATGAGCTCGCCGCTCACGGTCACGGTTTCGGGAGCGACTTTCTCCCAGACTTCGACTCCCGACACGGACTACACCGTGGTGGGCGAGGTCTCGGGTTCCTTCGGTGCGCTGGCGTCGAAGGCCGCCGCGACCGGCGGAAGGGACGTTCGCTTCGACCTCACCTGGACGGGTAAGCAGAAGGAGGGCCTCGCGGACGCGAAGACCCAGCCGGGCATCACCTTCACCACCAGGTACACGGCCCCGGCGCCCCAGCCCTACGAGCAGACGACGGATCTTCCTGCGGACATGCTCGGCGCCGAGTCGGGCGCTCCTGACACCGAGCACGACGCGGTGTTCGTGGCCTCGGGCAAGAATGCGAGCCTGACCCTGACCGGTCTGGTGGATGCTAAGACGGTGAAGGACCAGATGACGCAGGCCGAGCAGTACTACAACCAGGTCTCGGATCAGTTCGGGGGCATCGCCTTGTCGAACATCGGTTTCGGTTTCACGGCCTCCTTCACCCTGCCCGCGGGGATGTCGATCCCGAACAGCGAGAAGATTCCCGGCGTGCACTTGACTGGTTCGGATCAGTTCGAAGTGACCTCCGCGATCGCGAAGGACGGCGTCGTGACGGTGACGTTCGATATGACGTCGGCGGCGAAGAAGGCGATCACGAACTACGCGGCTCTGAAGGCCGCCGTCGATGCTATTTCCCCGGATGGTCTGCAGGTCTCCGTTCCGGGCGTCACCTTCACTGACGACTCCGCTGCAGACACGAACTACACGGTCAAGGGTGAGGTGTCGGGGCATTTCAATGCGACGGCGTCGAAGTCCGGTGGCGCGAAGATCGTGGACTTCAAATTCGTCTGGAACGGCGTTCAGCGCAAGGATCCGGATGGGACCGACGCCGCGAACGACGAGGGCATCTCCTTCACAGTGAAGTACAAGCCCGCGCCGACGCCCGAACCGACTCCGGATCCTGCCCCGGCGCAGTCAACGGTCGCCGGTAAGGCTTCGCGAGCGGTTCTCGCGGCGACTGGTGCGGATACCACTTTCGGGGTCGCTATCGCTGCAATCTTCGCGGCCTGCGGTGCTCTCGCCCTCAGGCGCCGTCGCCGCTGAGGCGGAGATTTTGAGGATCGCCGGGGGCGTCGCCAGGAGTGGCGACGCCCCCGTGGCGTTCCATCGAGCTCTTGCCTCCGAGGGGTGAGCTCCTCGAAACTCTGTCAAACGAATGACAGGGCCGCTATGCTCCAAACATGACTGAGGATTTCCTAGCGCTCGCCCGCGCCGCCGAACGTGACTCTCATGCCCGCGAAGATGCCGACTACCCGATCTTCCACGTCGTCCCGCCGGTCGGGCGCCTCAATGATCCCAACGGCCTCATTGTTGACGGAAACGACTACCACGCCTTCTTCCAGTACACCCCCGAGTTCCCCAAGAAACTCGTCTACTGGGGCCACGCCGTCTCCCCCGATCTTGTCCACTGGGACTACCTGGAGCCCGCGATCCTGCCGGATTGTCACCAGGACGCGAACGGCGCCTACTCGGGCACCGCGATCGGCGTCGAGGGTGGTGTTGAACTCTGGTACACGGGGAATTACAAAGACCCCGAAAGCGGTGAACGCGAAGCGACGCAGTGCCTCGTCGAAACGAGTGACCTGAAGAGCTTCCGCAAAACCATCGGCCCGATCATCACCCGCCAACCCGAGGGCTACACCGCCCACTTCCGCGATCCGCAAGTTTGGCAAGATCCTGACGACCCCGCTGGTTCGTATCGCATGATGCTCGGCGTTCAGCGCGAGGACCTCAGTGGAACGATCCTCTTGTACCGCTCAGCCGACCGGCGTCACTGGGATCTGGAAGGCGAAATGACCTTCCCCGATGCCGGGGGAGTCTTCGATTCCTTCGGCTACATGTGGGAGTGTCCCAACCTTCTGCGCCTGCGCGACGAAGAAAGCGGCGAGGTTTCGGACGTCCTCATCTTCTGCCCCCAGGGTGTTGCGCCCGAGCGCGAGGGCTTCGAAAACATCTTCCCCTGCGTCTACATCGTCGGCTCACTCGTCGGCACAGAGTTCCGCAGCGCCGACGGCTCCTTCGAAGAGGTCGACCGGGGCTTCGAGTTCTACGCCCCCCAGGCTTATGCGCGCCGCTCCAGCGGCTGGGGCCGCAATGCGGAAGGTGAAGAGAACCTTCTCCTCGGCTGGGCAGGCAACGCGAGCGAAGACGACCAGCCCTCCATCGCGACGGGCGGCTGGGTTCATGCTCTCACCAGTCCGAGAGCCCTGAGCCTGCGCGCTGGACGCCTGATTCAAAGGCCCTTCCTCCCCGGCCTCCCGCTCGAAGAGAAGGCTTCCACAGATACGAGGGCCGACCTCGATTCGCGGACAGCTCCATCTGCTACCAACTGCGAACCCGCTTCGGCCTCGTGCGTCGCAGACTCTGCTTGCGATTTCAAGGAGATCGAAGCCCTGTCCGGCTCGCGCTCGTGGAGAGTGAAGACTTGCGCCACGATCGACGAGGGCGGGGCCCTCGAGTTCGATATGGGCGAGGATTGTGGCCTCACAATCCGGATCGAGGCCAATCGTCTGCTCGTCGACCGCTCTGCTTCGCGCTACCCGCACGGGGGAAGCCGCGTCGTGACTCTCGAAGCGGGAGACGTCAATTCGATCGAGATTGTGCACGACCGTTCCTTGACTGAAGTGTTCTGCGGGGATGGTCGTCTGGCTTTCACCTTCCGTTCTTTCTTGAATGCTGGAAGCTCGGGCCTTCGGGTCCGTGTAGAGGGGAATGCGGCTCTGGAGGGCTTCGTTTCGGCGCGTCTTGACTGAATGTGCAGCTCAGGCACAGTGACGCTTCACGCCCCGTGGTGAGCGCATTGTGGATCCGGGTGCACTGGGCTGCCTCAGCCCTAAACAGCGCAAAAAATCAGTCAAATCGTGATGTTCAAACCCTTGCGCGGACTTCTGAGGCGTCCGTAGTATGTCAAACGATTGCTATAGAGCCCGGGCTGCACTGGTGACGCCGTTGCCCAGCACCCGGGGTCCACCGAGAAAGGAACGTGGATGGCAATGGATCACGCCAAGGTGGCGTCCGAGGTCGTCAAGGCCGTCGGAGGGGCATCAAATATCAACGCCGCAGCTCACTGCGCCACCCGCCTGAGGCTCGTCCTCGCGGATGAAACCAAGGTCGACCAAGCGGCCCTCGACGCCGTGGACGACCTGAAGGGAACCTTCGCCGCCGGAGGAATGTTCCAGATCATCGTCGGCCCCGGTGATGTCGACGTCGTCTACCAGCGCATGGTGAGCGACCACGGTGTCCGCGAGGTCTCCAAGGACGAGGCGAAGGAAGAAGCCGAGCAGGGCGGCAATCTCGTCTCCCGCTTCATCAAGATGATCGCCGACATTTTCGTCCCGGTTCTGCCGGCCCTTATCGCCGGTGGCCTCATGATGGCCCTGAACAACGTCCTCCAGGCCGGATTCTTTAACGGCAAGTCGATCATCGACATGTACCCGGCTGTGGCCGACTATGCGAGCCTCATTAACCTGGTCTCAGCCGCAGCCTTCGCCTTCCTCCCCATCCTCGTCGGCTTCTCCGCAACCAAGAGGTTCGGGGGCAATGTTTACCTGGGTGCCGCGATGGGCGCAGCCATGGTCTCCGGTTCCCTGCTGTCCGCCTACTCGATGACCGATCAGGATGCTGCTGACGCCTTCTGGGCCTTTACCGGCGCCAACCCCACGTGGCACCTCTTCGGCCTCGAGGTCGACAAGATCGGCTACCAGGCGATGGTCATCCCGGTGCTGTGCGTCGCATGGATTCTGTCCACCATTGAGAAGTGGCTGCACAAGCGCCTCTCCGGTACCGCCGACTTCCTGTTGACGCCGCTCATCACCATGCTGGTCACTGGCTTCTTGACCTTCGTCCTCGTCGGCCCTGTCACCCGTCAGCTCTCGGTGCTGCTCACCAATGGGCTCGACTGGACCTACAACACCCTCGGAGTCTTCGGCGGCTTGATCTTCGGCTTCTTCTACAGCCCGATCGTTGTCACCGGTCTGCACCAGTCCTTCCCCGCAGTGGAAATCCCCCTTCTGCCCCAAAACGGCGGCCCCGGCGACTTCATCTTCCCGATCGCCTCCATGGCCAATGTCGCTCAGGGCGCTGCGGCCCTCGCGGTCTTCGCGAAGACCCGCGACGCCAAGCTCAAAGGCCTGGCTGGTGCTGGTGGCGCATCCGCTGTCTTCGGTATTACCGAGCCCGCGATCTTCGGTGTCAACCTCCGACTCAAGTGGCCCTTCTTCGTCGGCATGGGTGCTGCGGCGATCGGCTCGGCGGGCGTCGCGCTCCTCAATGTTCGAGGCGCTGCCCTGGGAGCCGCAGGCTTTGTCGGCTTCGTGTCGATCCGTACCGCTGACATCCCGAAGTACCTCCTCCTTGAGGTCATCGTCTTCGCACTCTCCTTCGGCGCCACCTTCGTTTACGCTTCGACTCGTGGCAAGGCCGATATGGAGGCTCGTCCCGCCGCTGCTGGAGACGCAGGCACTGTCCCGGCGCACGTCGCAGAGCCCACTGCAGTTCCGGTTGCTGTCGGAGCCGTTGGCGGAGCTGCTGCTCCCTCCCCTGCCGCAGCTCCCGCGCCAAAGCCTGCGATCATCGGCGATGCCACTGATTACTCGATCACCGCACCCCTTGATGGCCAGATCGTTCCTCTTGAGCAGGTGAAGGACGAGTCCTTCGCTCGTGGGATGCTCGGCCCGGGCATTGCGATTGCGCCCACTGGAGGCCAGGTCGTCTCCCCGGTCGACGGTGAAGTGACAGTTGCCTTCGCGACCGGTCACGCCTACGGTCTCAAGACCGCATCCGGTGTCCAGATCCTCATCCACATCGGTATGGACACGGTTGAGCTCAAAGGCAAGGGCTTCACGCCTCGTGTCGCCAAGGGCGATATGGTGCGCCGCGGCGACGTCCTTGCTGAGGTCGACTGGGATGTCATCCGCGAGGCTGGCTACGACACGATCACCCCGATCGTTGTGACGAACAAGAAGAAGTTCGAGGCCGTCACTCCCGCCGCTTCGGGTCATGTCTCCTTCGGAGATGTGATCGTCGAGGTCACTCCAAAGGCCTGAACCTGAGGATCACTCGCAGGGCCCCGAACCGCCACAGCGGTTCGGGGCCCTGTGACGTGCAGAGGCCGTGCTGTAGAGCGTTGAGCTGCTGGAGTCGGGCGGTGGATTCCTAGGTCTTGGGGCCCCGGGCCCAGGACTCAAGGGAACTGAACCCCCGGGTTGGAAAAGTCGCGGCCTCGGGCTCACTGATCTAGGAGGCGAGGCCGATCATCCCAGCCGCAGCGCCGAGCTCATTCTCGCGCTCGGATCTAGGGGCCGAGCCCGGGGGGAAAGGCCGGGCTCGGCGACTCAGACCGTCAAGCCCCAGGCGTGGAAAAGTCACGGCCTCGCGCCCTCAGCTTGGAAAAGTCGAGCCCCGTGACTCAGGCCGTCGAGCCCTCGAGGAGTTCCACGGGGAACTCCACGATCTCCCCGATCTCAGGGATATCCGCCCCGCCCTCAAGCGGCGCAGAGTTCACCGCATCGATTCTGCCCAAAAGCAGACGCACGGCCTCGCGCGCCATGTCCTCGATCGGCTGGCGAATCGTCGTCAACGTGGGAAGAGCACGACGCACCGCCACAGTCCCATCAAAACCGATCACTCGAAGCTGCTCGGGCACCAAAAGATCACGCTGACGAGCCCACTCGAGGACCTCCGCTGCGGCCAGATCATCCGTCGCGAACACGGAGTCGATCATCCCGACGGCACCATCCAAACACTGAGCCATGAGGGCCGGACGATCCGCAGGAGCTGTATGGAAGGGAACCTCGAAAACAATGGGCTCGATGCCCGCCGCTTCACAGGTGATGCGATAGCCCCGCTCACGCAGGTTCAGACCATGAGAACGAGAGGTGAGAAGAGCTGGGCGTCGTGAGCCGCCTGCGAGGAGTCGCTCGGTTGCGAGCCTGCCCCCGGCCTCGTTATCACAGCGCACATTCGGAATACGAGGGGACAAGGAACGGTCGATCGTCACGATCGGCATGCGGATCGATTGGTATTCCTCGAGATCCTCGTTGTGAGCACCGGAA
The DNA here is from genome assembly GCF_016405145.1 of Schaalia cardiffensis. GTDB lineage: Bacteria > Actinomycetota > Actinomycetes > Actinomycetales > Actinomycetaceae > Pauljensenia > Pauljensenia cardiffensis. The sequence goes on along the minus strand of NZ_JAEKIA010000014.1, from coordinate 55,336 downwards.
ATGATGCCGTCAACGCGGTTGCCGATGAGGAGATTGAGATAGTCGCGCTCGCGGTCCGAGCGACCCAGAGAGTTGCAGATCAGTACTCGGTAGCCGGATTCTGCGAGCGCGTTCTCAACAGCGACGGCGATCTCGCCGAAGAAGGGAAGGGCGACCGTTGGAACAATCAATCCGATCGTGTAGGTCCGCTTGCCGTGCAAGGCTCGGGCGACTTGGTTCGGCCGGTAGCCCAAGGTTTTGATCGCTCGGGCGACCTTATCCTTCGTGGCCTGCGAAAGGTAACCGCGATTGTTGAGGACTCTGGAGACGGTTGTAAGAGAAACTCCAGCCTCTTTGGCAACATCGGCAAGAGTGGGCTCAAGACGGCGGTCCACGCACCCTCCTTTCGAATGACTGAGGCAACAGACATGAACAGTTAACTTACTTTAATTCGTTCTGCCTGATCCTGAGGAGGTTCCACCCTGAAGAAGCAGAGGTTCAGGCTGCGCTGATACACAGCAGAAACGAGGTACGAGAAGGTTTCCCCTGAAGAAGGGGAGGATCTGCCCTCAAGATAATGCGGCCGCGCCCCACGGGGAGAGTGCGTTCATCCTCGATGCGTTCATCTTTCAAGATGAGAAGCCTCTGCCCTGAAGAAGCCGAGGAGACGGCACTTCCTGAGACAGGACAGTTTTGTGAAGGACTACCCCCTGATTCTCGGAAGAACGCTCATCCGCGTCGAGAGATGACGAATAGGTGAAGATTCGTGCGTCTGTCCAATACCCCTCCCCATACAGGTGCTAAACGATTAGCATGACACCAAGGTCGCCCATCCACCGTGGTATGGGTTCAACTGGAAGGAACCTTCATGATCTCCCGCACTGTCGTCGTTGCCTCGTCTGTCGGCCTCCACGCCCGCCCCGCCGCCCTCCTCGCAGAGGCCGTTGACGACTCCGGCGTCGACGTCACCATTGCTTTTGACGGCGAAGAAGCAGACGCCGCTTCACTTCTTGAAATCATGACCCTCGGAGTTGGCCACGGGGATGAGGTCACTCTCTCAACCGACGACGACAATGCCGGTGCGGTCCTCGACTCCCTTGTCGAGCTGCTCTCGCGAGACCTCGACAAGGAGTGAGCATGGCAAGCCCACACGCAGTTCTTCACGGCATCGGTGTTTCTGCTGGAACCGCAGCAGCGAAGGCCGCCATTGTTCGCCCCGCCCCCGGCGTTGATGAGAACGAAGCCCCCTGCACCGATCCGGTAGCTGAGGGCGAGCGCGTTCGCGGTGCCCTCGCCGTCGTATCCGCAAGCCTGAAGGAACGGGCCAAGGATGCTCCCGAAGAGTCAGCTCCGATCCTGAAGGCAACCGCCCAACTTGCGGCTGACCGTGGCCTCGCTAAAGCGATCGATAAGAAGCTGAAGAAGGGGCTCGGCGTGACCCAGGCGGTCCACGCCGCAGTCGAAGAGTACGCGGAGATGCTTCGCGGCCTCGGCGGCTACATGGCCGAGCGCGCCACGGACCTTTACGACGTGCGCGATCGCGCGATCTGCGAGCTCCGCGGACTTCCCGCTCCCGGTGTCCCCACCTTCGAGGAGCCCGTTGTCCTCGTCGCACGCGATCTCGCGCCGGCGGAGACGGCCACTCTTGATCCTGAAACGGTTAAGGGCATCATTACCGAGGTCGGCGGCCCGACTTCGCACACCGCGATCCTCGCCGCACAGCTCGGCATCCCGGCAATCGTTAAGGTCGCCGGAATCCTCGAGGTGAACGAGGGGGATCTCCTCGCTCTGGACGGCGGTGTCGGCGAGGTCGTGGTCTCCCCGACCGCTGAAGAGGTTGAACTCCTCGAAGAGCGTTCACGTCGTCGTGCCCTTGCTCTCGCCGGTTCCTCCGGTGAAGGCGCCACTTACGACGGCCACCGGGTCAAGCTCCTCGCAAATATCGGCACCGTCGATGATGCGAAGAGGGCTGCCGAGGTCGATCTTGAGGGTGCGGGCCTGTTCCGCACGGAGTTCCTCTTCCTCGATCGGGCGGAGGCGCCTTCTTTGGAGGAGCAGACCGACACCTACACGAAGGTGCTCGAGGCCTTTGGGGAGCGGCGCGTTGTTGTGCGCACCCTCGATGCGGGCGCTGATAAGCCTCTGTCCTTCGCGAACCTTGGTGAGGAGGAGAACCCCGCGCTTGGGCGAAGGGGTCTTCGCCTGTGCCAGGTCCGTGAGGACCTTATCGATACGCAGCTTGCCGCCCTCGCTGCCGCGCATGCGAAGACGAAGGCTGAACTGTGGGTCATGGCTCCGATGGTGGCGACCCTTGAAGAGGCTGAATGGTTCGCCGAGAAGGCGCGCGCCGCTGGCCTGCCGAAGGTTGGCATCATGATTGAGATTCCGGCTGCCGCGATCCGTGCAGACCAGATGCTCTCGGTCGTGGACTTCGCTTCGATCGGTACGAACGATCTCACGCAGTACACGATGGCCGCGGACCGTATGGACGGTGAACTCGCACCGCTGCTCAACGCATGGCAGCCCGCGGTTCTCCAGATGATCAAGTTCGCGTGTGAAGGGGGCCGTGCCACCGGCAAGCCGGTCGGTGTGTGCGGCGAGGCAGGCGGAGATCCGCTGCTGGCCCTCGTCCTCACGGGCCTTGGTGTCGCTTCGCTGTCGATGGCTCCTTCGAAGGTTCGCGCTGTGCGTGCGGGCCTGCGCATGCATGATCTGGCGACCTGTCAGCAGATGGCAGCCTTCGCTGTCGATGCTCCGACTCCTGAGGAGGGGCGCAACAATGTCCTCAAGCTCGTCGCGCCCGCGATGCAGGCGCTGCTCTGAGTAGACAGGTGTGGCGTCGAAGAGGGCAGCTGTTGTGGATAGGCAGCTGCTCCTTCGAGGAAGCACGAGCGTTCATCTGGAGCTTTACCTGTGAGGGTTCCTTTGTGATGCTTCGCTTGGTGAAGGGAGCTGAGTAAGGCTTTCAGGTGTTCGACGTTCTCCGCCCGGCTGGTCCTCCAGCCGGGCGGATTCCTTTTTACGAGGCGGCATTTTGGGGATGAGGCCGACAATACGTGGCGAAGCTGGGCTGCTCGTCTTGTTGAGGTCGGGGCTGCTCGTCTTGCTGAAGGCGGGGTCGCTGGTCTTGCTGAGGGCTGGGCTGCTCGCCTTGCTGAGGCCGGTGGGTGGCCCGTTTTCTTCGAATCCTCGCATCAGGCTTCTGGATGCTTCCCCAGGAGGGGTAACAGCTAGTGGAGGGTTTGACGATATGTGGAGGGGATATAACCCCTCCTGAATTCGTCAAACCCTCCACTCGTGTAGGAGCCTCGTAGTGAGGTTCGTGCTCAAGGCTCGCGGGCCAGCCTGTACTCAAGCTTCGTGGGCCGACCTGCACTCAAGACTCACGGGCCGACCTGCGCCCGAGGCTCGCAGGGCCACTCGCGGCCAAGGCACATGCGGACAAGCCCGCTAAGTGTCCAGCGATAGAGTGCGAGCACTCACCCGCTGAAGAATCAGGCGAGGACGAGACCCGTGTACTGGGTGCGGGCGCGCTCGAAGCGGGCGGCGACATCGGCCCAGTTCACGACGTTCCACCAGGCCTTAACGTAGTCCGCCTTGACGTTCTGGTAGTCGAGGTAGAAGGCGTGCTCCCACATGTCGAGCATGAGGAGGGGAACGGTTGCTACGGGGATATTGCCTTGCTGATCGGTGAGCTGGAAGGTCACGAGACGCTTGGACAGCGCATCCCAAGCGAGGACACCCCAGCCCGAGCCCTGAAGTCCGAGGGCGGCCGCGGCGAACTGGCCCTGGAACTTCTCGAAGGAGCCGAAATACTCGTCAATGGCTGCTGCGAGTTCACCTTCCGGACGCTCCTGGGCGTCAGGGGTCATGTTCTGCCAGAAGATCGTGTGGTTCGTGTGGCCGCCGAGGTTGAACGAGAGGTTCTTCTCGTAGAGGTTAATGGCGGCGAAATCACCGGATTCGCGTGCCGCTTCAAGCTTCTCCAAAGCAGCGTTCGCACCGCCAACATAGTTCGCGTGGTGCTTGTCGTGGTGCAGTTCCATGATCGTGCCGGAGATGTACGGCTCGAGGGCGGCGTAATCGTAGGGAAGATCGGGAAGGGTGTAGACGGCCATGGTCACTCCTCAATGGTGTCGATCGGCGGCCCCAGCGGGCCTCACAACTCCGAGATTACAGGCCCTTAGTCCTAACGTGCGAGGGGATGATGCGTGACTTTCAAGGCGTTTCCAGGCTCTTTTCTAGGCAGGCGCGCGATCAGTCCTCGCAGGCATCTCCTGACCAGGCCTTTTGCGCGCGCAGACCTTTTAAGCGCGAGCCTTTGTCCGTGCCAGGCTCTTACCCTCACGATGTTCTTCCTAGCTTCCCCGGGCAGCACTCGGCATTAGTGGGCCGCACCTCACGCAAGAGTGCATCTCAAGCACTGGCATGCCTTCAACAGTTTGCGCCTCTGAACGGGGCGTGCAGAGAAACCCCCATTGCCTCCCTGAAACAAACGGGCCCGTAACAAGGAGAGCACGTAGCAAACAGCCCCCAAACAAGCGAGCCGTGCTCTTGCAAGAAGCCGCCTTCAATCGGTATTCCTCAGCCGCCCCAGCCTTCAGCGGCTCGCATTCGCGCCCTCGTCCTCGTTGATCGGAGCGTGCCTTTTGGGGAGAAAAAGGGATATCCCGAGCCAGGTATAAGCGACGAGCGCACCCCAGGCGAGGCCAAAAACGCCCGAGAGCGCTGTTTCCACCGTCCACGTGGCTCCGCCGCCGAAGCGCTCGACTGCGGTCATGGCGTGTTCGACGAGCTCGTGCAGGAAGCTCAGTCCCAGATCCGACACAGAAGTGATGACGATGTGCCCGCCAACCCAGAGCATTGCGACCGTGCCGACAATGCCAATGATCGCGAAGACCTTCGGCATGATGGTGACGATTCCACGGCCCAGCGCAGCCAGCGGCCCTTGGCGTTTGGAGAGGTGAAGGCCGAAGTCATCCATCTTCACGAGGAGCGCCACAAGGCCGTATACGAAGAACGTCATGAAGAAGGCGACGGCGATCATGATGCCGATTCGTACGGTATTCGAATCAGCGTTGACGTTCGCGAGGGAGATCAAAATGATTTCAGCGGAAAGGATCAGATCGGTTCGACTTGCGGAGGAGACGATGCCCTTTTCAAGTTCTTCCGTGCTCGTCGCTGCAGGAGCATCCTCGTGGCTGTGTTCGGGGAAGAGGTGGAGCTTCACAAGGAGCTTTTCGGCGCCCTCGAAAGAGAGGAAAGAACCGCCGAGGAGGAGCAGGATCGGCAGCATCCACGGTGCGAGCCAGGTCAGCAGTAGTGCGAGCGGCAAGATGATGGCGAGCTTGTTGATGAGGGAGGCGCGCGCGATCTTTTTGATGATTGGCAGTTCCCGGCTCGGGTCCAGTCCCGCCACGTATTGAGGAGTGACGGCGGTGTCGTCAATGACGACGCCCACGGCTTTCGAGGAAGCTTTCGTCGCACCCGCGGCGATGTCGTCGAGGGAGGAGGCTGTCGCTTTGGCGAGGGTTGCGATGTCGTCGAGGAGAGCGATGAGTCCGCCGGACATGACCGTCCTAATTTTCGAGGGCGAGAGCGCGCTGCGCGCCAGGGTTAATCATGCCAGGCGAAGAGGGGAGTGCTCTTCTTGAGGACGGGAAGGGGCTTTTCGAAGACGGGTGTGCTTTGCTCAGGGTGGGGAGTGGTCAAAAACCAATCAATCAAAGCGCGCCATCGCGTGTGCTCTTCACGCGAGTGGTCTGCTCCTCCCAGAGGTCTTGATCCTTTATCCGCTTTTGTAGTCTTGTCGCCATGACGACCCCTGAACTTCCTTCCACGCCAAAGACGCGTTCCACGCCGAAGACGGAGCCTGCGCTCCTTGCGCGGGCGCTCGCCGATTTTGAGGCCGCCTCGTGGACTCTTGACACGCTGGATGTTCTCCTGTCAGCTCAGGCCCGAAGCGCGCTCGCCCGCGATCAGCGGATCCCAGCGCTTGTGGAACTCGAAGGGCGCAGTGATGCTGCGTCAATCCTCACCAAACTTTTCGTCCTCGGCGATGAAGTGAATGCGGAGGAACTCGAGGCCGCGCTGCCGACGCTCGGCGTTGAAGGTGCGAAGGAACTCGCACTCGTCGAGAAAGTGGGCGAGGAGTCGGGGGCTAAGGGGAGGTTCATCGCCCTCGTGGATCTGCGTCCTCATGCGGTGATCGCCCCTGACGCCGACGCCGAAGAGGGAACTTGCGAGCTCAACTGGTGGATCGCCTCGGATCGCACGAGCATGCAAAGCGGGTGCGCACTACCTGCGGATCATGTGCTCGGTGTGGGAGGCGCGTCGACAAGCCTGCTGGAAATGACGATCCGCGAGCCGATCGACTCCGCCCTCGACATGGGGTGCGGCTGCGGCATTCAGGCGATGCACCTGAAGACTCACGCCAACAGGGTTGTCGCAACGGATCTTTCGCCCAGAGCCTGCGAATACACACGCTTCAACGCAGCCTTGAACAGGCTCGATATCGAGGTTCGTGAGGGCTCTCTTTTCGAACCTGTCGCGGGTGAGGCCTTCGACCTCGTCGTGACCAATCCGCCTTTCGTCATCACCCCGGAGCTCCTGCGCGGCGATGGGCTCCTCGAATACCGCGACGGTGGGATGCGTCGCGATGAGCTCGTGCGCAGGGTCGTGCGTGAAGGGCCCGAGTGCCTCAAGCCGGGTGGTGTCCTGCAGATGATCGGCAACTGGGAGATCCCCGAGGGCGTCGACCCCGATGCCGAGTGGTCGAAGCGCCTCGAATCCTGGTTCGAGGGCCTTCCCGTCGACGCTTGGATCGTTCAGCGCGACGTTCTCGATACCGCGCAATACGTGGAGATGTGGCTGCAGGATGCGGACCCAAGTGACGAGGTCGGGGAGTGGGACTCGAATGACGAGGCCGGGGCATGGGACCCGAGTGAGGGTTCTTCGAGCGAGCGGGACGCGAGTAGGCATTCTTCGAGCGAGCGAGGCCTGCTGGAGAAAGCGTCGAGTGGGTGTTCTTCACCTGAGCGGGCGTTGCGGAAGCGTGCCTTAAGGGAGCATGCCTACCGGACATGGCTCGCCGATTTCGACGCTGCGGGCGTTGGCGGCGTCGGCATGGGCTTTATCGCGATCCGCAAGCATGTGGGCGACGAAGCTGAAGGCGTCATCCGCTTCGACCTTGGGCTCGCGGGGGCTCGACCTCGGGGCGAGGACGTGCGCCGAACCCTTGATGCGCTGCGCCTGCCGGAGGATTTATCTGGGCTCAGGCTCGTGCGCGCCGATGATGTGACTGAGGAGCGCCATTATGTTCCGGGTTCTGCCGATCCGATGATCCTGATTCTTCATCAGGGCGCGGGATTGGGACGCTCGATCCAGGTGGGGACGGCGACCTCGGCGATCGTGGGCGCGTCTGATGGGGAGCTCGAGGTCGGGCAGATCGTGGCTGCGGTGGCTTTGCTGACCGAGCGTGACGCGGCTGAGATCACCCAGGAGATTGATGAGCCGCTGCGAGAGCTCCTCCGTGCGGGAATGTTGATGATTGTGGAGCAATGACGGGCCTAGTGCTGGTCTGAACTCGTTCGTTGTGCCGCTAGTGGAGGGGATGGCGGAGTGTGGAGGGGTTATTTCCCCTCCACTTGTCGTGAACCCCTCCTCTGAGCGCCAAACCTTCCACTGATTGAAGTCCTCTAGCTGCGAAACTGAGGGGAAAAGGGTATATCGCGGTCTCCAGTGTGCGGGGAGGGTGGGTATATGAGCTTCCATGCGATCGCCCGGGCATTCGTCGTCTCCTGCGTACGGAAATGTTGAGCATCCTCGAGAAGCGATGTTTCAGTAGGTGTTTCAGTAGTGTTTCAGTTGGTCTGCGATGCGCGCGACTTTGTGTGAGTTTTCCTTGGAATCATGCGGAAAGTGGAGGGAGTGCTGCTGTGCTGAGCATGTTTCAGTATGTTTCAGTAGTGCTCCGAGGCAGAGGAGCTCTTTCTCGGAGGCGACCTTGCCGAATTTGAGGTTTCAGTAGTGCGTCGGGGCAGGGGCGCTGGGCATCTAGATGCGTGTGTTGTTGGCGGTGTTTGCCCGGAGTTGCTGGTTGTTCGGCTACGAGTGGAGGGGATGGCGGAGTGTGGAGGGGTTATATCCCCTCCACTTGTCGTGAACCCCTCCTCTCAGCGTCAAACCCGCCAGGAGTCGAAGCCGCTCACATGGGTGCGGGTGGGGATTGCACGGGTCACATGGGTGTGGGCGGGGGTTGGCGAAACACCCCGAAACCCTGAATCCGCGCTCACGTCACACGGGTGCGGGCAGGGATTGGCAGATTATGCAAATATGCACCGCAATTGCGAGGTGAGCTGGGCCATGACAGTGTCAACACGCGGGGTATGAGACAAGGAGAGCATCTGACCTCATCATGGGTCGACACCCCGCACGGATGTGGACGAAGCCGGAAACGAGGGCGCGGCGTTGTAAGGTCACCCTGCGGGTCAAAAACAGACTCGTGGAGGTAATACGCGGAAAGGGTGGAACATGGGGGCGTCGAAGCTGGTCATCGTGGAGTCTCCCGCGAAGGCAGCGACTATCGAGGGATACCTCGGTCCCGACTACCATGTCACCGCCTCAATCGGCCATATACGTGACCTCCCGCAGCCGAAGGACCTCCCGACAGAAATGAAGAAGGGCCCCTACGGGCGATTCGCCGTTGATGTCGAGCATGGTTTCACTCCCTATTACGCGGTGAACCCGGATAAGAAGAAGAAGGTCGCGGAGTTGAGGAAGGCCCTGAAGGAATCTGACGAGCTTTTCCTCGCAACTGATGAGGACCGCGAAGGAGAGGCGATCGCCTGGCATCTCCTCCAAGTCCTCAAACCGAAGGTCCCCGTCAAGCGAATGGTCTTTCACGAGATCACGAAGGAAGCGATTACTCGCGCCCTGGAGAACACTCGTGAACTCGACACCGCTTTAGTTGATGCTCAAGAGACCCGCCGCGTCCTTGACCGCCTCTACGGCTATGAGGTGTCGCCCCTCCTGTGGCGCAAGATCCGCCCCTCCTTGTCGGCTGGACGAGTCCAGTCGGTCGCCACACGCCTCGTGGTGGACCGCGAACGCGACCGCATGGCGCATGTTTCCGCTTCATACTGTTCCATCTCCACTCGCGTCGAGGCCGGGGCTGAATCCTTTGACGCGCGCGTCACCCACGTTGATGGTCGCGCCGTCGCCGCAGGTTCGGACTTCTCCGAGAAGGGTGTTCTCAAGGAGAAGGCGGAAAAGGCGGGGGTGCTCCACCTGGATGAGGCTTTCGCCGCCTCCATCGCCCAGGCTTTGGAGGCTTCGCCCTCGTCGATCATTGAATCGGTGACGCAGAAGCCCTATCGTCGTCGCCCGGCTGCACCCTTCACGACCTCGACGCTTCAGCAGGAGGCTTCGCGCAAGCTGCATTGGAATGCGTCTTCGACGATGCGTACGGCCCAGTCCTTGTACGAGTCGGGATACATCACCTACATGCGAACCGATTCGACGGCCCTGTCTTCCCAGGCGATTCAGGCGGCGCGCGCTCAAGCGGCGGAGCTCTACGGTGCCGATTCAGTGCCGGAGAAGCCGCGCTTTTATGGGAATGTTTCAAAGGGTGCGCAGGAGGCGCATGAGGCGATCCGCCCGGCAGGTGATCATTTCCGCACCCCGGCGGAGGTTTCCTCGCTGCTCAGTAAGCAGCAGCTCGCACTCTACGACTTGATCTGGAAGCGCACGCTCGCTTCACAGATGACGGACGCGCTGGGCTTTACTGCAACGATCCGCGTGCTGACAGGGATTTCGGTCGAAGGCGAGCGTCACGATGTCATTTCTTCCGCTTCGGGCACGGTGATCACCCACCCGGGTTTCCGTCAGGCGTATCAGGAAGGCCGCGATAAGGGCCGATATGACCAGGAGAAGGACTCGGGCTCGGAGAAGGTTTTGCCGAATGTTTCCGAGGGTGAGGGCGCTGATGTCGTCGAGGCGAAGCCCGAAGGGCATGAGACTCAGCCTCCGGGGCGCTACACGGAGGCGACTCTCGTGAAGACGATGGAGGAGCGCGGCATTGGCCGACCCTCCACCTATGCGGCGACGATCCAGACGATTGGAGACCGCGGTTATATCGTCCACCGCGGGCAGTACCTGGTGCCGACCTGGCTCGCCTTCTCTGTGACGCGTCTTTTGGAGGAGAACCTCTCCAATCTGGTCGACTACGATTTCACCGCTTCAATGGAGACGGACCTCGACCGCATCGCCGCAGGTGAAGAGTCCGGTGAAGAGTTCCTGTCTCTCTTCTACCTCGGAGCCAATGGCGAGGGCGATGCAGACGGCTTGAAGTTCCAGGTCGAATCCCTTGGCGATGACATTGATGCGCGGGCCGTAAACTCGCAGGAGGTGGGGGAGGGCGTCGTCGTGCGCGTCGGCCGCTACGGTCCCTACTTGGAGAAGGCGGACGGCACGCGCGCGAATCTTCCTGAGGATGTTGCGCCCGACGAGGTCGATGCGAAGAAGATCGAGGAGCTTTTTGCTCTCGCCGCTGATGATGGACGAGAGCTCGGCGTTGATCCAGCAACGGGGCATACCCTCATCGCGAAGAACGGTCGCTTTGGCCCCTACATTACGGAGATCCTCCCAGAAGAGGAGCCTACGACGAGTGCGAAGGGAAAGAAGAAAGCTGCAGCGCCTAAGCCGCGTACCGCATCGCTCTTCAAGTCGATGGACTTGAGGACGGTCACCTTGGAGCAGGCCCTTGAGCTTCTGTCCCTTCCTCGTGAGCTCGGTGTCGATCCGGCGAGCGGCGAGGTCATTACCGCGCAGAACGGTCGTTACGGTCCCTACCTGAAGAAGGGGTCGGACTCGCGTACGCTGTCGAGTGAAGAACAGCTCTTGTCGATCACTTTGGATGAGGCGCTCGCGATTTACGCGCAACCGAAGACACGAGGGCGTGGCGCGGCCAAGCCTCCGCTTCGTGAGTTCGATACGGATCCGGTGTCCGGTAAGAAGGTCGTGGTGAAGGACGGGCGTTTCGGCCCCTATGTCACTGATGGTGAAACCAATGTGACCGTGCCGCGTGCGGAGAGCGTTGAGGATCTGACGCAGGAGCGTGCTTTCGAGCTTCTGGCGGATAAGCGGACGAAGGGCCCGGCCCCGAAGAAAACGACGCGTAAGACTACGGCGAAGAAGACTGCGAGCAAGAAGACGAGTACGAAGAAGGCTTCTGCGAAGTGACTCGCAGGGCCCGCCCGCACTGACAGTTTCGGCCTTTACCCGCGTCATGAGGGGTGGGCGTCTCCGTATCTTGAGGGGACTCGCCCGCTCCCTGGGTTTCGAGGCTGGCTCGCGTCTTGAGGTGGGAGGCTGTGCCAGTGTGCCAGTGTGCCAGTGTGCCAGTGTGCCAGTGTGCCAGTGTGCCAGTGTGCCAGTGTGCCAGAGGAGAGGCGAAAGATCACGGTTCGTCTTCTCTCGAGGTGCAGGAAAGATCCCCCGGTGTTTCGCCCTCTTGAGGCGCGAGCGGAAGTGGCGGCGCTTGTGCCTTGACGCGGCGGAAGCGGCGCTCCATCTTCTTCTTTCGAGGGCTGGGACGAAGATGCCCCTGGGGCATGCGAGGATATGAGGCATGGAGCGAGGGACTGTGAACGAGGCTGCGATGGCAGAAGGCGTGTTCATCACCTTCGAAGGCGGTGATGGCTCAGGCAAGTCGACTCAGATCCAGCGTGTTCGAGACTGGTTCGAATCACAGGGACGACAGGTCAGCGTGACTCGTGAACCCGGTGGGACAGAGCTCGGCAAAGAAATCCGCAGGCTCGTCCAGAACGGACCGGAGGATGTTGATCCGCGATCAGAGGCTCTACTGTATGCGGCTGATCGCGCCTATCACGTCGCGACGAGGATTCGTCCCGCCCTCGCACGTGGGGAAGTTGTTCTCGCGGATCGCTACATTGATTCCTCAGTCGCCTACCAGGGGGCCGCGCGCTCCCTGGGTGTCGATGAAATCCGTTCGCTCTCGGTATGGGCCACCCAGGGGCTCAACCCCGATCTCACTTTCCTCCTCGATCTTCCTCCCGAGGTCGGGGCGCGTCGTCGGACGAACGCTCCTGACCGTCTTGAACGTGAGTCCATGGAGTTTCATGAGCGGGTCCGGCACGAGTACTTACGCTTGGCTGATGCGGAGCCGGATCGGATCATCGTGATTGATGCCGTGGGCACGCCCGACGAGGTCTTCTCGGAGATTCGTGGTGTTTTGGAGGAACGCTATCCGCATAGTGCACCATCCGCGCTGAGGGGTGAAACCCCTGGCATGGGCGAAGCCCCCTGCATGAGCGATGAAACGCCTTGTCCGACCGAGGTGGATGGGGCCGCTGCCCCAGATACTGCCACTGCGCATGGCCCTGCTGCCAAGCTCGAATCGGGCTCTAACGCCGAACCTGAGTCGAGCGCCGCACCCAAGCCCGTGCCTGTGGCCAAGCTTGAGTCGAGTCCCACTGCCACGAGCGAACCCACCCCTGTGGCCAAGCCTGCGTCCTCGTCCTCGTCCTCGTTGAGCACGGACAGTGCAGCGCCCTCTCTCCTTTCTCTTCTGGGCAGCCAGGAAACCCTATGGGCCTGCGAAGAAGAGGACGTGCTCTTGTGAACCAGGCCCAACCGGTGTGGAAAAGCCTCATCGGTCAGGAAGTTGCCGTCGCGAAACTTAGCGACGCGGCGAAGAGCGCAAGAAGGATCCTCGACGCGCAAGGAACGGACGCTGAGCGCATTGACACGGACCGTAGCGCCATGAGCCACGCCTGGCTCATCACGGGCCCACCCGGTTCGGGGCGCTCCAATGCTGCGAAAGCCTTCGCTGCCGCTTTGCAGTGCGTCGGCGAAGAACCGGGATGCGGAGTGTGCCCGGGATGCCGGACGACCATGCTCGAAACGAACGGCGATGTGCACTTCGTGCGCACTCAAAAGACCATCATCTCAGTAGATTCCGCACGAGGCCTTGTCAATCGAGCGCAGGCCTCACCTTCGCAGGGGCGCTGGCGAGTCATCCTCATCGAGGACGCCGACCGTCTCAACGAGCAAGCCGCGAACGCTCTACTCAAAGCCATCGAAGAACCGCCTGAGCGGACCGTGTGGCTCCTGTGCGCCCCAAGCTCAGAAGACATGATCCAAACGATTCGTTCGCGATGCCGACACTTGGTGTTGAGGATCCCCTCGGTTCACGCCGTCGCCAAGCTCCTCATGCAGGAGGGCATTGCGGACGAGGCGACCGCCCTCGAAGCTGCGCGCGCAGCCCAATCGCATATCGGGAGGGCTCGTGGACTGGCCAAGGACCCCGAAGCCCGTCGACATCGCCGAGACATCATCACCGCACCCGCGAAAGTACGTTCCGTCGGTGAGGCGGTGTTTGCCGCAGAGAATCTCTGGAAAACCGCGAAGGCTGATGCGGACGCTCGCACGAAAGAAACCGATGCGCGTGAGCGTGCTGAACTGTTGCGCGTACTCGGCCTGGAAGAATCCGCTCAATCGACGCGCATCGCCAGGGCACAGCTCCGCCAACTCGAAGAGGAGCAGAAACGACGCTCACGCCGCGCGCTCACCGATGAACTCGACCGGGCCCTCGTGGATCTGCTCTCCATCTACCGCGACGTCTTGATGATCCAGTTGAACGCCGATCAGGAGCTCATCAACTCAGATCTGGCGGATCTCGTGCACGAGCTCGCCCAAGAATCAACACCACGCCAGACAATGACGAGAGTGTCCGCGATCGAGCAAGCGCGCCGCCGACTCCTCGGCAATGGTCAGGCGCAACTCGTCCTCGAAGCGATGACGGTGTCCCTGCGCCCACAGGCCTGAAAACGTGCAAGGAGAGCGTCCTTCGAACCACGCCGCTTCGATCCACACCGGGAGTGAACCGGGCCTGCGGTTCTTCGTCTGAGTCCCCTAGTCTAGGGGCCATGAAGTACTCGAAACCCGCTCTCATCGCCTCTGTCATAGCGGTGGTCTTCGCTGTTTTTATGGCGACCACGATTCTTGTCGTGACCGTCTGGAGTGCGCAAAGCCTCTTGAATTCTGGAGGAAGCAAGCCCGATCGCTCGTGGGCAGAGTCGGAGCACTACACAGAACCGGATCCGGTGACAGCGTCAAGTGCCGAGGATTTCTACGCCCAGAATATCCACTGGGGCAGTTGCAGGGCCGATCAAATCACAGATCGTGGCTCTGCTTCGAAGAGTTCTCTTTCCGAGTATCAGTGCGCGCGCTTGTATGCGCCCCTCGACTGGGAAGAGCCTGCGGGAGAACAGATCACCTTGAGTCTCGCGATCCACCGTTCAGGTAGCGAGGGAGCGCCCGCCCTCTTCTTCAACCTCGGCGGCCCCGGTGGCGCGTCTGTGAACTCTATTACGTATCAGGTTGAAGATAGCCTCGGCAAGGACCTCGTTCAAAAATACGACATTGTCGCCCTCGACCCTCGTGGTGTTGGCGAATCCACTCCACTGAAGTGTCTGAGCGATGCTGAGCTTGATACCTACAACGCGACCGGCTCCTTTTTTGGAATGAACTCCAAGCGCGAGGAGGAGACCCCCCAAGAGATCGTTGAGTCGAACACTCGTGAGCTGACTTTCCTTGCCGATCACTGTGAACATCGATCGGGTGACCTGTTCGCGCACATCGACACTGTTTCCGCTGCGAAAGACTTCGATATGGTCAGAGAGGTGCTCGACCAGCCGAACTTCAACTACCTCGGTTACTCCTATGGGACCTTCCTCGGTGCGACCTATGCGGAGCTTTTCCCCGCGAAGACGGGCCGGATGGTCCTTGATGGTGCGATTGACCCTTCGATGAGCGTCAATGAGGTGTCGGATCTGCAGATGCGCGGTTTTGAAGACTCCATCGGGCATTGGATGGACATCTGCCTGGCCTCGAAGTCCTGTCCCTTCACAGGGGAGCGGAGTGCGGCACTCAAACAGTTGAAGGACTTTCTCCTCGGCCTTGATGAGGAGCCGCTTCCCACCTATGACCGAAAGCGTCCCCTCACCATGAATCTCGCGCTGGGAGCAGTGATCGGCACAATGTACTCGGAGGACACCTATCCGGTTCTCACTCAGGCTCTCTCTTCGGCCCTGAAAGATGATGATGGTTCGCAACTCCTGTACATCGCTGATCTCCTCAACGACCGAGAGGATGATGGCTCTTATTCTTCGAATGGTACGGAGGCTCTCATCGCGATCAACAACCTTGATTACGAGGCCGCAGGCACGATCGAGGAGTGGGAGCGAGACGCTGAGCTCCTGAAGAGGGAACTGCCTGTTTTCGGCACCTGGGCGGGATACGCCTCTGCAGGCCTCGACACTTGGCCCACGAGCCATGCTCAGCGCCAAGAGATCCACGCGAAGGGCTCCCAGCCGATCGTCGTGGTCGGTACGACGCATGATCCGGCAACCCCCTATGTGATGGCGCAAAGGCTTGCGAGTCAGCTCGACGCGGGCGTGCTTGTCACCTATGACGGCTGGGGGCATACCGCATATTCGAAGGACGCTGGTTCCTGCGTCGTCGGCGCGGTTGAGGGCTACCTTCTTGACGGTACTGTCCCGCAAAATGGGCTCACCTGCTCCAAATGAGCTCTGAAGGATGCTCCTGGCCCGCACACCGGCAAGGATGTGGTGTGTGGGCCAGAGCACATTCCGGGCACTGCGGCTCAGGCATGATGACTTCTGTGGAGCTGCATCGGCTCGCGATCGTGGGCGTGCATTGAGGTTTGGACTTGCGCTGAGGTTTCGGCTGGCGCTGGGTTTTGGGTCGGCGTCATCGGGCAGTTGCGAGAGCGGTGTAGGAGCGGCGTGGGAGAGGGGAGGCGCGCCAGGAGGGGGATCTCCTCATTCTTCGCACCCCGGAAGAAGGTGGGTGTGAGGGGTCCCATCCCTTCAAGACTTCATGGCATTTGCCGATGTGCCTGCGCGCCCATTAGACTCGCAGCGTTGTCTGAACGCCCTGCGGGGAACGGCAGACGCGCCACCTTAGCTCAGTCGGCAGAGCGATTCACTCGTAATGAATAGGTCGTGGGTTCGATTCCCACAGGTGGCTCCATCAGGGTTCAGCCCCTCACCAGCAATAGCCCGGTGAGGGGCTGAACTTTTCGCGCAGGAGTGAAGACGCGGGCTGAGGCTCTACCGATGGGGGAATGGCGGTGTGCGGAGAAGAAGCTTTGGGACTTTTGCCCCTTCCTTTTTCTTGAGGTTCAGAGTTCCGTTTCGCCCTTTGGGTAGTGTTCCCGTTAACCTAACTTCATGACGAATCAACCCTCAGTGTCATCTCAAGTGTCTGCCGCCGAGACAACGGCAGCATCGACAAAGGAAGCTTCGGGAAAAGGCACCGACATTTCAGCCGATACTCCCGTACTGCTCCTGACGAATTTGGGAACCCCTAAGACACCGACGACAAAGGATGTCCGCCGCTACCTGCGCGAATTCCTATCCGATCAGCGCATCATCGAAATGCCGCGCTTTGTGTGGAAACCGATCCTCGAAGGCATCATCTTGCGAGTGCGTCCGGCACAATCGGCTGAGAAGTACCGCTCGGTCTGGTTGGAGGAGGGTTCTCCTCTCCTGCATTACACGACCCAGCAGGCGAAGCTGCTCACAGACAGGCTTGGCATCAGAGTTGTCCCTGCGATGCGATACGGTGAGCCCGCCCTCGGGGATGTTTTGGACGAGTTGATGGCTGCCGGACATCGCAGAATCGGCATTTTGTCGGCGTATCCGCAGTATTCGGCGACGACGATTGCCTCAGTGAACGACGCCGTCTGTGCTTGGATGCAGGAGAATCGCGATCACCCGCAGATCAGATTCTCTCGTTCCTTCCCGAACGATCCGCACTACATTGAAGCTCTCGTCGGCGCGATTGAGGACTCCTGGAGCCGAAACGGCCGCCCCGATTTTCAGGGAGGCGACCGCGTGTTGCTGTCCTACCATTCGATTCCCGTGTCAATGCACAAAGCGGGGGACCCCTACCATTCGGAGTGTCTTGCAACGACAGAGGCTGTGCGCGAAAGACTCGGCCTCAGCGCCCAGGAGTGCGTTGCGACCTTCCAATCTGTTTTCGGGCCTTCTGAGTGGTTGAAACCCGCGACAATCGACACTGTCGAGGATCTCGCTAAGGCGGGAACCGGACGCGTTGACGTGATCTGCCCCGGCTTCGTATCCGATTGTTTGGAAACGCTCGAGGAGATTGACCAGCTCAATCGGGAGACTTTCCTGGAGGCCGGCGGCTCTGAGTTCCACTACGTCCCCTGGGGTAATGACGTCGATCGGGCGATTGATGCTCTCGAAGTGCAGGCGCGTGCCCTTATGTCTGGCTGGGTCGAGTAGGAGATGTGCGAGGACGAGGCGGCGAAGCGACAGGAGACGGAGGCGCAAGGCTCACCGATTGAATTCGTCTTCGCCGAGGGCGCGACGGTGAGTCGAGCAAAAGCCTTGAGACCAGCGGGAGCCTTGAGGCGAGCAGAGCCGAAGCCTTAAAGCCAGCCGGAGCCTCGAGTTCGGCTGCACCCCGAGCCGGGTCAGGGGCGCGAATCAAGCGCGGCCCTGTGCTCAGCATTGAGCTAGGGTGAAGCACTGCGAGTGTTCCTCGTCCTCGTTCGCTGAGCGCCTCCCTCGGGTTCTTACTCGGCTTCAGTGTGCGTTCGTTCAGCCCAAGCGGTCGCTGCAACGGCTCCGCCGATGGCGAGAATCGTTGGAACGAGGATTTCGCTGCCTTGGTGGGTGAACTCCATGAGGAGGACCAATCCTGTCAAGGGGGCTTTCGTTGAGGCTCCGAGGAATACCGCTGCGCCAATGAAAACGAAGGCGGCGATGCTCGTTCCCGGCCATATCTGGCTCCATAGGAGGCCGGTGACGGCTCCGAGTCCTGCGCCGAGAGCGAGGCCGGGTGTGAGTGTTCCGCCCCATCCGCCCGCGCGGATCGTCAAGAGGGTTGTCGCCGTCTTCGCAAGGAGAACGAGGGTGCCGCTTGCCAGGCCGAATCCGCCGAGCCATTCGGCCTCGAACTGGGTTTGAGCGCTGGCCTGGCCGTTTCCGAGCACTGAGGGGATGAACATGGAAACTATGCCGACTCCACTGAATGCGAGGGGGAGAGTCCACCAGAGGCTGAGATTTCGCGGTTTGGCGTCTTCGAAGATGTGAACGTACCGCCTGAAAGCAACACCGAGCCAGCCCAGAATTGGGCCGAAGAGCAGCGCTCAGCAGCTGAGTGAGGCTGAGGCGTGGAGTTCACTCACCGTGTAGAAGGGCTCGGGGCAATTCCACACGATCATTTCGACTCCGTGGAGCAGCAGCGTGCAGGCGCGTCCGACGAGTCCCGCGATGAGGCCGGTCGCGATGATTGATGCGGCGAAGCGAAGAGCGGGGGAAACCTGGCGTGTGCTCACCCTTCTCACTGTAGAGGCGCCCACCGTGGGTGAGAAGAGAGAAGAGGGGTGGCGTGGGAGCAATTGCTGCGACGCAAGAGAATCTGCATTGAGATTTCGGGTAGCCGAATTTCCTTGTGTGCAAGAAAAGGTGGGGCAATGCGAGAGGGATGCCTGAGGGGAGGTGAATCCCTTTGGTCATGTGAAACGGCTCCTAGTGGATCTGCCTCTTTGCTTCGCGCGTCTCTCATAGGCCCATATTCCTTGACGAGTTTCGTCTTGGGAAAATGTCATTCTCGTCATAGTGGGCTTGGCTTGTCTCGCCTCGTTATTTCCTGAGTGTGAAGAGCTTGTCTGACATTTGTTTGTCTGACATCTATAGTCCGTGTGGGGAATTGTGGGAGTTTCCGTGCCTCTTGTCCTATTCTCTTCCTGCTTGAGGTGCTCATGATCGCAAAATCCTCGAAGTGTTCGCGCCTTTTTTCTGCAGGGTGTGGGGCAGTGGGGCAAAGTCGAAGACTTTGAGGTGCGCCTTGAAAGCGGGCGTTGGCTGAGGGACTTCGGTGTGTGTGATTATCCGCGCAACTGCCAAGCATGATGCTGAGCGTGCGCCAGGCTCTGCCTCCTGGTCTGGGATGCCGTCTGAGGCGAAATCGGGAAAACTCGCCTTGATGAGGGGTTTTCCTCATATCTGAAGAGTGTGTCGGGGGTGCGAAGGAGTTGGAGCCGCAACGTGAGGTCTTCCCTTGGCTTGTCTTCTCGGCTTTCAGGGGCACGGGGTGAAGGGAAAATGTGAAGAATTGAGCTCCGAGTGTAGGCGACGAGCGCTTTTACCCCACAAGGGGTGGTGTGAATAGAGCAGCTGTGCGCGGGGCGCGAGGATCTCCTCAGAGGGAAAGGTGGCGCTCTTGTTGACGTGTCGGACTTCATTGACTCCTGAGCTTGCGTTGTGAATCCAGAAGCTGCGAGCGTTTCGAGAGAATGAATGAGTAGCGAATGGAATCCCAATGCGCCCCGCTATCCTCTTCCTCGAACTTTGAAGGACCAGGTAGTGATGGTCGAAAAAGGGGTGATTGTGTGGTGGTCAATACTTGAGAGCGCCTTTCCAAGGGGGTGAAATGTGGCTATGCTCGTGCTTGGAACATGAAACTAATCCATGTCTCAAGCCTGAAGAAAAGGAAATCATCGAATGAAGAAGACGCAGATTGTCCTCGTTGATGACATCGACGGTACCGAGGCCGTCGACACCGTCTCTTTCTCCTACGAGGGAGTCAACTACGAAATCGACCTCAACGAGGCACATATCCAGGAGTTCGCCGGGAGCATCTCGAAATGGATCGAAGCTGCCCGCCGCGTTGGTGGACGCCAAGCGAAGAGGGGCAAGATCGGGCGCGGACGCGGGGCAAGCGCATCCAAAGCCGGCCTGATTCGTGAATGGGCTCAGGGGCAAGGCATTGCCGTGAATGAGCGCGGACGCATCCCCGCCGAGATCGTCGCAGCCTACGAAGCCGCTCACGCCTGAGAAAACCCGCCACACCAGCGGACACTAGTCCCTGGCGCGGATGCGTTCAGAAGGGAACAATGAGGTTATGACCTACACACTGGTACTGCTCCGCCACGGCGAGAGCGAATGGAATAAGAAGAACCTCTTCACCGGCTGGGTTGACGTGCCGCTCAGTGAGAAGGGTGTTGAAGAGGCCAAGCATGCCGGCGAACTCCTCCGAGAGAATGACGTCCTGCCTGACCTGCTCTTCACCTCTCTTCTGCGTCGCGCGATCAATACCGCGCACTACGCCCTCGACGCTGCTGATCGTCTCTGGATCCCGGTCGAGCGCTCCTGGCGCCTCAATGAGCGCCACTACGGAGCTCTCCAGGGTAAGAACAAGAAAGAGGTTCGCGACGAATACGGTGAGGAGCAGTTCATGCTCTGGCGTCGTTCCTTCGACATCGCTCCGCCCGCCATTGAAGCAGGTACCGAGTTTTCTCAGGACTCCGATCCTCGCTACCTTGAAGAGGTTCCCGCTTCCGAGTGCCTCAAGGACGTCATCGCCCGCTTCATGCCTTACTGGGAGTCGACCCTGGTCCCGGCGATCAAGACCGGTAAGACCGTGATGATCGGTGCTCACGGCAACTCCCTGCGCGCCATCGTCAAGTACCTCGACGACATCAGCGATGAGGACATCATCGGCGTCAACATCCCGACCGGTATTCCGCTTGTCTACGAGCTTGACGAGGAGACCCTCAAGCCCGTCAAGAAGGGTGGCACCTACCTCGATCCTGAGGCAGAGGCGAAGATCGCCGCAGTCGCCAACCAGGGCAAGTGAGCTTCAGACACTGAAGTGAGTCGGCCCGACTGGAGCACTGTGAAGCGTTGAAGTCGGCGTCGCTTGTGCATGCGCAAGCAAGGCTCCCCCGAGATTCTTCCTCGGGGGAGCCTTCGCATCTCTGCACGCCTCGTCCTCGTCCACAGCTGTTTTTCTGCATGAAAAGCCCAAAATGCGTGCGAATGATAAAATGAGGATCGCTATTCGCAAAAAACGGGAGTTCTTTCATGTCGTTCGAAATCGGTCAGACGGTCGTATACCCGCACCACGGGGCAGCAACGATCGAAGAGATCTCCACGCGTAAAATCCGCGGCGAAGAACGCATGTATCTCACACTGCGCGTCAATCAGGGCGATCTGACGATCCAAGTGCCCGCCGACAACGTCGATCTCGTCGGAGTGCGCGACGTCGTGGACGAGGACGGCCTCGAAGAAGTTCTTTCAGTCCTGCGCGCTCCCTACATTGAAGAGCCGACGAACTGGTCACGCCGCTACAAGGCGAACCAGGAGAAGATCGCCACCGGCGACATCGTCAAGGTCTCCGAAGTTGTTCGCGACCTGACCCGCCGTGATGACCAAAAGAAGCTTTCCACCGGTGAGAAGCGAATGCTGACTAAGGCCCGGCAGATCCTCACCTCGGAACTCGCGCTCGCTCGCAATATCGACAAGGCCGCAGCGGCTGAGCGCTTGGACGAGGTCCTCGCGGAAGGTCGCGTCGAAGAAGAGCCCACCGAAGAGTGAAAGCCGGGGCTTTCGCCGTTTTGACGGCAGCCGGATCGGGGACCCGACTCGGCTGTAACGGTCCTAAGGCTCTCGTCGAAGTCGGCGGCGTTCCCATGCTTGTCCGAGCTGCTCAAGGACTCGCCGCAGCCGGAGTTGCGGGAATCATCGTCACTGCTCCTACTGAACAGCTTGAGTTCTTCTCCGCCCTCTTCCCGAACGCTCGGACCTCAGGGGGTATCCCCGTCGAGGTCGTCGCGGGCTCTCCCGCTTCTCGTCAGGCCTCCGTCGCATGCGGGCTTGCCGCCCTCCCCGGATTTGCCGAGCGGATCGGCATTGCTTGTGGTGAGGACACTCCCGTCCTCGTCCATGATGCGGCTCGTTGCCTGACCCCGCCTGAAATGATTGCGCGAGTCATCGCGGCAGTTGAAGCGGGGCACAATGCTGTCATCCCCGCGATCCCCGTTACGGACACCCTCAAAGAAGTCGGTCCGCGCACGCAAGCGGGTCCGCGCGAGGAAGTCGGCTCCAGAACGGAAGAGGGCCTGCACACGGAAGTGGCTCCGCGTGAGGAAGTCGGTCTGCGCGCGCAAGCCGGTCCACGCGAGGAGGCCGCTGCCCGACAATCCCAAGCCTCCAGGGCAGAGTCGGAGCATGCTTCTTCGGGAGCCGCCGAAGCTAGCGTCGTTTCAGTGCGGCCAGTTGTGGCAACTCCAGAGCGTTCACGTTTCGCCTCCGTGCAGACCCCCCAGGGCTTCACCTGGCAGACCCTGCGCCGCGCCCACGAGTGTGCAGGTGAACGGGCGAATAGTGAAAAGACTGCCGCGACCGATGACGCTGGTCTGGTCGAAGCGATGGGAGAGCCCGTGGTCGTCGTCGATGGAGATGCGCTCGCATTGAAGATCACGACCGCAGTGGACCTTGCTCTCGCTGAGCTGCTCGTCGACTCCTCGCTCCGATAGAGAGCCTCCCCATTCCCGCGGGCGTCGACTGACCCTGACTGAGTGCGGCCACTGCAATCTTTGGTGCCGTCTATCCGAGTGGGCGTGGTCCGACCTCGACTATCTGACGCTCCAGAAGAACTAGCGAGCATCCATCCGAGCGAACATGGACCGACCGCACTGTGTCACCGTTTCCGGGCTTCAAGGGCCAATCCATCCGACCGGGCGGGGACCAGCCCTTCCGAGCGGGGTAAGGGCAACGGCTCAACGCCATCCATTCGAGCAGGCGTGGACCGGCCGACGCTGAGAAGCCAAGAAATCCTTCCGACCCGTCGAGCAACGGCACAAGACATCCATCGTGTGGGCAAGAGGAAGAAGAGTCGTATCAAGAAGCGGGAAAATGCTTCCGTCATGCCGAGAGCGGCGAAAGGAACTCCTCCGGGGAACGCCACAGATCCTTTCAAGGTGTGAATGAGGTGGAAGCAGGCCTGGCCGTGATACTTTCCAGGGGACCGCAATCGCGGAGAACTCATCTAGGAGTAGAGCATGTCCTCCACACCCGCGTCTTCGGGTCCTGCGAAGACGAAGATCCTCACCCGCCCCATTATCGAATGGGCCCTCTGGGACTGGGGATCAGCAGCCTTCAACGCAGTCGCAACAACCTTCGTTTTCTCGGTGTACCTCACGGGCACAGACCGTTTCGCCCCCGGTGGCGAAGCCTCCACCCACCTGTCGACCGGCCTGACAGTTGCCGGCATCATCATCGCCCTTCTCGCACCGATCACCGGTCAGCGGGCTGACCGGCGCGGCAAAGGCGGTGTCTGGCTCGGATGGTTCTCCGCCCTCGTCTTTCTCTGCCTGCTCGGCATGTTCTTCGTCGCACCGGACTCGCCGATTGGCACAACCGGCGCGATGTGGATGGGCATCGGCCTGCTCGGCCTAGGCAACATCTTCTTCGAGTTCGCCTCCGTGAACTACAACGCGATGCTCAACCACCTCACGACCAAAGAGAACATGGGCCGAGTCTCGGGCCTGGGCTGGGGTTCGGGCTATGTGGGCGGCATCGTCCTCCTGTTGATCCTCTACCTCGGGCTCATCGGCCCGAACATGTTCGGCGTGCCGACCGAGAACGGGATGGCGGTCCGCATCTCCATGGTGATCGCCGCCTTCTGGTTCGGACTGTCCGCTCTGCCGGTCGTCCTGCGCCCGCCCAAACCTGCCGTCATTCATGAGGACACCGGTGAACGCGAATCCCTCCTCGACTCCTACAAGCTCCTGTGGGGAACGGTGAAGTCCCTCAAGCGCGAAGCTCCCCACACTCTTGCCTTCCTCATCGCTTCCGCAGTTTTCCGTGACGGTCTCGCCGGAGTTTTCACCTTCGGTGCGATCCTCGCGGGCACGGCCTTCGGTTTCTCCTCCAGTGACGTCATGATCTTCGCAATCGCAGCGAATATCGTCGCCGGGCTTGCGACGATCGCTTTCGGAGCGCTCGATGATCGTTTCGGTCCGAAGGCCGTCATTGTGGCGTCACTGGTGTTCATGGTCGCCTCCGGATTGGGCGTCTTCTTCCTCCACTCCTACGGGAAGGTCGTCTTCTGGTCGCTCGGCTTGGTGCTCTGCGTGTTCGTCGGACCGACCCAGTCGGCATCGCGTTCCTTCCTCGGTCGGATCATCCCCAAGGGGCGCGAGGGCGAGGTGTTCGGTCTCTACGCCACGACCGGACGAGCCGTGTCTTTCTTGGCACCCCTCATGTACGGGGTGTTCCTCAAGATCGGTCAGGCCTTCACTCCGGCCGGTCAGGACTTCACCTACTGGGGCATCCTGGGCGTCATCCTGGTCCTGCTGGTCGGCCTCGTCCTCACGATCCCCGTCAAGGCGCAGGCAGCGCACCTCGACCACCTCGAGGGCTGAGCGCTTCTCTTCCTTGGCCTGGTGTCGCCTGCCGCCTGGCCTGTCTCCCGAGCCTGATTTCTTCGTGAGCGGAGGGTTTAGCGGGCAGTTTGGTCGTGTCTTCTTCGTGAGTGGAGGGGTTGGCGACAAAAGGAGGGATTGTATCCCCTCCACTCGTCGCCAACCCCTCCTTTTACTGAGGGGGCGAGGCGAGCACAAGGTGAGTGCGGGAGGAGCGACAAGGCTCTCGGCAAGAGCCCTCCCTCATTCGCCTCACATGTCAGGTGAGCGCAGAACCACGACCGCGTTCGAGCGTTTCCCGGCCTCATGATCCTTCGACGCGGGCACATCCTCCCAGCGTTCTTCCGCGACTTGAATCGTCCAATCCTGCGTCAGCATCCCCGTCGAGCGAAGCGAATCGAGGATCTCCGTCGCCGTGTAAGTACGGCCTCCGTTGCGGTGCCACGGCGGATTCACCGTGTGCACATTCACGAGGATGATTCCGCCGGGCTTGAGGCGTGACGCCTGCTCGCTGATGAGCGCACCAAGATCGACTCCGCTCCCATCCTTGTTGCCGTGCACGAAGAAGATGGTGACGAGGTCGAAGAGGCCCTCGATATGGAGGGCTCTCGCGTCGCCGACGAGCCCTGTTGCCCGATCGGCCGCCCCGATTCGGTGGGCTCCATCAAGGAAACGCGCGATCGCAGTGGCTGAGAAGTCGACTCCGACGACCTGCCAGCCGCGCTCAAGCAGGTACAGCAGATCCGTTCCTTCGCCGCAGCCGATATCAAGGGCGCGCCCCGGGGTCAGAGGCGCAGCAAACTCGGGTAGCAACTCGTTCACATCTTCGGACCAGAGGCGCTGAGTGGAGGCGTAGCGCTTCTCCCATGCGAACATTGAATCGCTTCCAGTCATCGGCTTCGGGGCACCGACCTCGTCAAGATGAGGGGAATGATCGTCGTGCTGGGTGTGCGAGTCGGACAGCTGTTCGTTATTCATGGAGTCCTTAAGGATCGAAGAGCGGGCAAGCGTGTAGAGCGCAGGAGCGACAGGGGCGTCGCGCGCAGAATCATTGTGTACGTTCATGTCGTGGCCCGCTCGCCGTAGGTTCCCTTCTCAGCTCACAGCCTGTCTATTCAGACTTCGGCTTATGACGGGTAAGTGAGGCTTTGGCACGTACGGCTTGACCAGGACCTGGCCTGTGCCAGGTGAGTCAGGGCTTGGCCCCGTACAGCTTGACCAGACCCCTCGCTTGTACGGGTGAGTGAAGTTTTGGCCCGTACAGCTTGACCAGGCCCTCGCTTGTACGGGTGAGTGAAGTTTTGGCCCGTACAGCTTGACCAGGCCCTCGCTTATACCGAGCGGCTCAGGCTTCGGCCCGTACGATTAGTGCCACCGCAGACGCCGCCAAGCCCTCGCCTCGGCCAGTGAATCCAAGCCCATCCGTCGTCGTCGCGCTCACCTGGACGGGCGCTCCGATGATCTGCGACATGCGCTCGCAAGCCTCGGGAAGACGCTTCGCCATTCGAGGTTTCTTCCCGATGACCTGCACGGACACATTGCCGATGCACCAACCGGCCTCGCTGAGCATACGGCAGACCTCGCGGAGAAATTGTTCACCGGAGGCTCCGCGCCACTGCGGCCGATCGGTGCCGAAAACCGTGCCCATCTCACCCAGGCCCGTCGCCGAAAGGAGCGCATCGCACACTGCGTGCGCCGCAACATCACCATCCGAATGGCCTTCCAGGGGAGTTTCTCCCGGCCATTCCAAACAGGCGAGCCACAAAGATTTGGCGGCTCGGCTGCTCTCCTCGTCGGGGGTGTCGAGGGCGGTGCCGCTGCTCTCCAGGCCTGTCGAGGAGGCCTTGTCGGGTTCGCTCTCCTTGGCAAAGGCATGCACGTCAATTGCCTGGCCGACGCGGAAAGGAATGGGACTGCTTGAATCGCTCATGAGCTCAGGGTAGTGGGATCTGCGCTCTGACAGGGGACGAGGACGGGGGCGGGAGGGCATGAAGGCGCTGTCTCCAGGCCATCTGCGGACGGGAAGGAAGAGCTGCGCCCCGTTGACGTATTCGCGGGGGCCATCGAGGCCACCTGCGGAGGGGAGAGAAACGCGGGCAAGAGTGCGGGGAGTGAAAGGAGGGAGGGGGCGCGCGAAGAGGGGAATAGAAGGGGGCAAGGAGGGGAATAGAAGGTAGGGAGTGCAGGTATGGCGTGATGAGACAGGGGTAAGGGCAGGGGAAGAAAGAAGAGATGACACAGCGGAGGGTAAAGATGGAACGCAGCTCCGAGAGGTGCGAGAGGAGACGAGAGAAGGATACGAAGGAGAGCCTCGCCGGGAAGTAGGGGTGAGGAGCGATGTGCAGGGTATTGGGGGATCGGCGCTTGAGAGGCTCGTGAGGAGTGGGAGCGATGTGCAGGGTATTGAAAGGCCGACGCTTGAGAGCCTCGCGAGGAGTTGGAGCGAGGCATGAGGATACGAAAGATACAGCACCGGAGGAAGCGAACGTTTCTTGGACGCTTGAGTCCGAGCGTCCCGGCCCCGATAGGATCGGCGTGTGCGCTACATCTCGACACGTCATGATGCCACCACGCAGGCCCGCCCCTTCAGCGACATCCTCCTCGAAGGACTCGCCCCCGATGGGGGCCTTTACCTGCCCGAAGAGTATCCGCAGCTCAGCACCTCCGACCTTGAGGAGCTCAGAGAGACCCTCCAAACGAAGGGCTATGCGGCTCTCGCGGCGAAAATCCTCGCCTTGTTCATCGACGACATTCCCGTCGAGGACCTTGAAGGCATCGCTGCTCGCGCCTACTCGACGCCCGCCTTCTCGACCTCGGAAATCGTGCCGGTGACCCGATTGGAGTCAGGCACCTGGATCGCCCACCTGTCCGAAGGGCCGACTGCAGCATTCAAGGACATGGCGATGCAACTCCTCGGTGAACTCTTCGAATATGAGCTCGGGCGCCGCGGCGACTGGCTCACCATCGTTGGAGCGACCTCCGGGGACACTGGCTCCTCCGCCGAGTATGCGTTACGAGGACGCCCGGGCCTGTCCGTCGTCATGCTGACCCCTGCCGGGCGCATGACTGCTTTCCAACGTGCTAAAATGTTCTCCCTAATGGACGAGAACATCATCAATGTCGCCGTTGACGGGGTTTTCGATGACTGTCAGGACCTCGTCAAGGCCGTCAATATGGATGCCGACTTCAAAGCCGCGTGGCATCTTGGCGCCGTTAACTCGATCAACTGGGCGCGCCTGCTCGCCCAGGTCGTTTACTACATCGCGACCTGGCTTCGGGTGACCAGCGCGCGCGGTGCACAAGGTGAAGGAGCGCCACGGCCGGAGGATCGTGCCACCCAGGACAAGCGCGGCACCCAGGAGGAGTGCAGCACCGCGGCAGGGCACGCTATCCAGCAGGATCCTTCACCCCAGGGGGATCGCGTTCCCTCGGATGAGCGCATCAACGTGGTCGTCCCCTCCGGCAACTTCGGCAATGTCTGCGCCGCCCACATCGCCCGCTCAATGGGCCTGCCCCTGGGCGCCCTCGTCGTCGCAACGAACGAGAACGACGTCCTCGATGAGTTCTTCCGCACCGGCGTGTACCGGCCGCGATCCTGCGAGCAGACCCTCGCGACCTCCTCGCCCTCAATGGATATCTCCAAGGCCTCGAACTTTGAGCGCTTCATCTTCGACCTGCTTGGTCGCGACGCCGAACGAGTCGCCGATCTTTTCGGGCGGGCGCTCACTGAGGAGGGCTTCTTCGACCTGTCCGGCACTGAGGAGTTCGCGCGCCTGCGGGAGACTTACGGCTTCATCTCGGGCTCTTCCACGCACGCGGATCGTCTCGAGGAGATTCGCCGCACCGAGGTCGAGGACGCCTACCTGCTCGACCCGCATACTGCCGATGGCATGCATGTTGCTCGTTCGCTCGCCGCTTCCCTGGAGGGGCCGCTCGTCGTCATGGAGACCGCTCTGCCGGTGAAATTCGCCGAGACGATCCTCGAAGCGACAGGTCATCTTCCGCCGGTGCCTGAAAGGTTCGAGGGGATCGAGGGCGGGCAGCAGCGCGTCATCGATCTGGAGAACGAGGTCGGGGCGCTCAAAGCGCTCATCGAAGCCCGAGTCCGCGTCGACACCTGAGCGCGAGGCACTGCGCGCCCCCGCGTGGGGGTGGGTTGTGCGCCCGGGTTGACCCCAGGTTCTGCGGATTGGTCACGTCCCCTCGTGAGGGTGGGATGTCTGTTTTTTCGTGGCATCCGGCGCGGTCGGCGAGCCACGTCCCGTCGTGAGGGTGGGATGCGCCCAGCGTCCAACGCGCGGAAACTGCCTGAAATCACGGCCCCGAGTGAGGGGGATGTGTGTCCGGGTGGGACGCGGGTGGATTCTCGGGCGGGCCCACGAGCTGCCCAGTGTCGACACCCCCGCCACGCCCCCCGCGAGGGTATGGTGCGTCGCGGCAACCCGGGGCCGTCCATCACTACCCGGCCCCTTCGTGAGCTTGGGGCGCGATGCTGTGCGACACGCGAATGGGCGCCTTTCATGCATCGGATCAATAGTTCGTGGATCAATACCGCGAGGACCACTACTGCGCGGGTCAATACTGCGGAGACCACTCCCTCGCGGATCAATACTGCGAGGCGGCGAGCCAGGCGCGAGCGAGAGCCTCACTGTCCGGCTCCCAGGTGCCGTCGAAACGTCGACTACCCTCATGCGTCGCATCCTTCAGGGAAGAGAGCAGCTCAGAGGCGAAAGGGGCTCCGACTGCGCGGACCCAGGCAGTATCGCGTTCAAGGACAGGCGAGGAGAGGACGGAAGGGCCCGCATCGAGAACACGCTGACACCAGCGCTGCAGCACTGCGCGCACTTGGGCAAAACCGGACACCTCCCCCGCAGAGTCGGCGCCTGCGGCATCAAGCCCGCCAGGCTCATCCGCATCGCCCCCGGCAAGCGCGCCCTCGGCACCCGCCGAGTCTGTGCCCTCCCCATCGACCTCGGGAAGCACACCCGCCCAGGAACGATCGACAGCGTCAAGACCCGGCCACCACACGCCACCGAGCTCATCGGGCACGTAGATGATGCCCTCAAGTACGAGCATTCCCAGCAACTCCTCGTCGCGCACGAGGCAGCGGACCCGGGTGCCAAGCGCCGCCCCGAATAATTCCGTCGCCAGGCCCGCCCCGAGCGAGCGTGCGGCGGGCAGCAGGGACAAGAATCGCCCGTCCACGACGAGACCACTGCGGTCGCCGCCCAGGATCGCACCCTCGACGATTTCGTAGGGAGCGGGAACCGACTCCCATCCGGTTGATTCGGCGCCGAGGGAGGCCCGCACCTTCGAGCCCGCTCCCAGGCGACCGTCGGCACGCGCCGTGGCCCCGGAGACGAGGAGGCGGTGGCGAGAGAGGAGCCGGATTGGGGCAGATAACTCACGCCAGACGGGTTCGACGTGGTAGGCGCTTTCAACGTTCGCCGCATCTCCCGGGCGCACTCGCGCAACAGACCAGGTTTTCCCTGACGCATCCGTGAAAGTCGCCTCGACCCCAGCGAAACCCGAGGCTGTGATGATGGGAGCCGCGAAGAGGGGAACTAGGGACAGCCCCCCGACCTCGCGATAGGCTCCGCGCGCTTGGCCGAGCAACGCACTCGCATCCTCTTCGGGTCCGAGGCGGGACAGTAGATGCAGATTGACGAGGGCGGAGGCGAATGCCGATGCCCGCAGCTTCGGCGGGGCTGAAAGATTCTGGTAGTACGCCGTGAGCGCCCGGTCTGCGGTGACGAGGCCTGCGGAGCGCAGCCTGTGAAGATCGCGGGCGAGCATCGAGCGATGCAGCGCCCCCAGGTGTGTGGATCCGAGTTGCAGAATCTTCGCGAGATCAGCGAGGACGAGGAGGATGGTGTCGCGTTGAGCGGCGGACACGGGAGCACTCGCGCCCGGGGCTTGTGCCGGGCTCGTACTCGGGATTTTCGCACTGCCTGCACGTGGTGTCTTCGTAGGGCCCGTGTCCGAGGTGCCGGGAGCTTTAGCTCCAGGAGTTGTGGGTCCCTCCATTCCCGGGGCTTGTGCCGGGCTCGCGTCCGGAGTTTTCGTGCAGCCCCTAGTTGGTGTCTTCGCCTCGTTCGTACCCGGGGTCTTCGCAGCGCTCGCGCCTGGGGAAGCAGACTCTCCTGGGCCTGAACCTCCCAGAGCCTCGCTGCTTTCAGGCGCAGCGCCGACGCCTCTTTCACCCCCAGCGTTGGGGCCGTTTTCATTCGCAGCTCCAACACCGCTTTCAGCCGCAGTATCGCCGCTCTGAGCTGCGAACTCGGCAGGAACATCCAAAAAAGCTCCCCGCTCCTCCTGTGCCTCAGTCCCCTCCTCAGTCTCAGTCCCATCGGCGAGCTCCAAGCTCAAAGCGACCACCGCACGATGAGCACAGCGCGGCGCCAACAGGCAATCGCACACGATCTCGTCCTCGTCGCACAACACATCGACCTCGGCGATCCGCACCGTCGACTGGCCGAAAAGCGTCTGAACTCCGACCTCCACGCCATCGGCGAGATAGGCGTCAACTCTCTTGCGCACTCGCGGTGTCAAGGCATCGACGATGGAGGACAGGAGCATAGGGGTGATCCGAGTCATGAGTGCTCCCGAATGATTGTGCCCACCCAACGGGCCAGATCAAGCGGCGACACCGCCGCGACCCGCATGCCCGTGGCAGCAACCCGGGAGGCAACCCCGACGTTGTAAACGCCCGTGCCTGAATCGTTGAGCGCCGCACAGCCGAGCATCGTCACCCCCGACGCCGCCAGCGCCCCGACCTCGTCGAGGAGCGCATCGAGAGGGCCGCCCTCGTCGAAATCCGATACGAGGACGAGCAGTGTCCGTGTCGGCACGCGCAGGCGTGAGCGAGCCAGGCGAAGCGCCCCCGCGATGTCCGTGCCGCCTCCGACCTCAACCTCCATGAGCAACGCCAGGGGATCATCAACTCGGCCCGTGAAGTCGATGACCTCGGTGTTGAAAGCGAGGAAGTCCACTGACAGGCACGGGGATTGAGCGAGGATCGCGGCGACGAGGGCGGAGTAGATGACCGACTCCGACATGGAAGCGGACACATCGACCGTGAGGATGAGATGCCAGTCGGATTCTTGTGCCTGCGCCGAATGGAACACCGGGTGAACGGGGATGACCTGGGGGCGCCCGTCAATTGGTGCGACGTGGCGCAGGTTCGCTCGCAGCGTCCGGTCCAGGTCGAGACTGCTCGTGCGCCGCCGCGTTGGCCGCCCCCTCGCCAGGCCCGTCAGTGCCGGGCGCAGTCTCACAGCAAGTTCTTTCGACAGTTCGGACACGAGTCGGGCGACCAGTGGACGCAGTTTCGCCAGGCGAGCCTCCGGTAGGGAACCGGTCAGGGACAGTGCAGTCGTCAACAGTTCGATGGAGGGGCGCACGGACTGCGGGGAGAGGCGCTCCAACAGATCAGCCCGCCCCCGGGTTGCGGCCTCGCCGAAGATCTCCTCGATCTCTGCGTGCCCGAAGAGCGCATCAATCTCCGTTTCCCATTCGCGCACGCCCAGCTGCGAGGGACCATAGGAGGCGTTTCGTCGGCGCACATCAAGGGCATCGGCGGCGGGCCGTCCGTACAACTCATCAAGGGCGGAAGCCATGCGCCGACCCTGCGGTGACAGGCCCATGCGCTGCGTGCCGAGGATGAGTCGCCATCTTTCATCCGGGCTGAAGGACACATCCGCCAGGCCGAGGGCAGCAAGACGCTTCCGCACCCCCGTGTCGGCTTGTGTGATGGCGATGACCTGCTCGGCAGGAAGCTCAAGGCTGCGCGCCCGCCCCAAGTTCGGTGCGAGGTCGGCGAGGAGGCGTTCGCGAGAGTCCTGGTCGAAACAGTCGAAGCCGCCGCGCAGGGCCGGAAGGGCCGCAACGAAGTCGGCGTCATCAATGGTGTTGATCCGATCAACGAGGGCGAGGGCGGCGGGGGCCGTGTCAAAACGCGAGCCCGCTGCGATGAGCAGGCCAACGAGCCTGCGGCGCAGGACCCGCCTGGCCTGAGGGGTGGAGGCGTTGAGCCAGGAGGCGATGTGGAGCGCGGCCTCGTCCTCGTCAATGAGGAGCCCCGCGGACGCGCCCTGCATGAGGGGAGAGCCCGCAGATCTCAGGTGTGTGAGGGCCGCATGGAGAGAGAGCGGATGATCGGCGCCGATCGTGATGAAGGCGGCGAGGGCGGCAGCGTCTTCGGGCTCGTCAGAGCCTTCGATGCCACGGATCTCACGGATGGCGGCCGTGCCGAAGAGGTCAGCGGCAGTGGCGGCCCTTTCGCGCAGCGGCGCGTCAAGGAGGGCGGCTCCGGGAATGTTCTCTCGTGCTACGTCGCTCAGGGCAAGAGTGAAGGACACGGCCTCGGCGAAGGACACGCTCGCGGTCATGCGAGTAGCGAGCTCGAGTGCTCTCTCAAGGGGTGCGGGGCAGGCGCAGGCGCTGGATTCGCGCAGGAGTCGCACGATGTCCACCGCGCCCTCGACCCGCCGGGTGAGCAGAGCCGTTGACGCGATCTGTTCGACTGTGAGCCCACGGATGGAAGCGAGTTCGATGCTCGCCTCAGTGGCGGCAGTCCACTGCACGCGCCAGGTCTGTGCAAGGGCTTGCGCTCCCCGGGTCGTGCTCCGCTCTTCGCTGTGGCCGTAGACGACTCCACCTGCGCGCAATCGGTGCATGAGGATCGAACGTTTGAGGTCGAGGGTGCTGCGTTCAGGTACGAGCTCGAGCTCCTGGGCGCCTTCAAGGGGGAGGCGCGCCGCCTCAATCTCGGCTCGCACGGCTTCGAGCAGGGGAGATTTCGGGACAGAAGGATCGACTCGTCCCGTCCGCGTGCCGATGAGGACGCGTTCGAGGGCGTCGGCCACTGCTCTGCCCCGGCCGAGGATTTCCCCTTGGGCGAGGACGGAGGTGACCGCTTCGACGAGTTCGCGCCGTGAGGGGGCAGCCAGGTTGCGCAGGGTCGCGAGGTCGAGGGCGATGCGTGAACACTCTGCGGCTTCTGCGGGGCCTGCGGGGTGTCCGGCTTCGCGCAGCGCCCTCGTGATGGAGGTGATGACGGAGGCAACTTCGGCGCACAGGCGCTTAGGGTCGAGGCCCGATTCGTAGACGAGTTGTTGCCAGCCGGGGTCGCGGATGCCGGAGGGGTAGCCGGAACGCGAATCGAGGTGGTCGAAGGAGTAGGCGACGAGACAGGAGCGCACAGGAGTGTGCTGCGTGCGCGCAGGGAGCGTCGCAGCCTCGGAGGAGCCGTGTTCCCCAAGCGGAATGTTCACAGCCACAGGGGTGCAAGATGCGGTGTCTTGTGGAAGGGGGAGAAGAGCGGGGGCGTGGAAGGCTCCGACGAGTGCGGCGACTCGGGTGCCGGAAGAGATTTCGGGGGCGAGGGCGGCGCGCATCCATTGTTCGCGCTCGAGGCTGTCCTCGTCTGTTTCTCCTTCGTCGACGCGCATTGCCCATCCGTGGGCGAGGGCGGCGACGCGGATCTGCTCGGGGGTTGAAGAGGGTGCGCGAGCTTCGACGAGGCGGTCCCAGGATTCGGCTGAATCCCCGTCTTCGGCGCGGGCCGCAGCTTCGAGGGCTTTTCGGCCCCGAGAATCGCCAGTGGCGGGGGCCTGGCTGTCAGTATCCGGAGCGTCCTTAGCGGGGTTGGGTGCGCTCGCGGGATCGCTGGCGGCGGGGGTCAGGGGCTCGCTGCCCCTGGTCTCCTCACGGGGGTCGCTCTCTTCCCGGAGTGCGCCGAGCTCCATCTCATGATCGGCTGCTCCGGCTGGTGTCTCTCCTGCTCGTGGGCCCGTTGGCGTCTCCCCACTCGGTGTCTCGCCTGTTCCCGGACCTTCGCCTGGAGGGGATTTCTCTTCTCGTGCCGCAATGGGCCGGTCAATGCACAAGACGCGCACCCCGCGCGCCGCCGCCCATCGTAGGGCGGCGAGTTCGGGCGAGAAATCCGCGAAGGGGTAGAAGCTAAGATCCTCACCTTTGCTGAATGCGAGAGCAACCGGGGCGATAGTGTGTGCGCTGCTCAGTTGTGAGATCCATTCATCTGCTTCAGCAGGAAGTTCAATGGCGAGCACATCGGGGGCGAAGTCGTCGAGCATCTCGGGGATACTCGCGGCCAGCGCAGGGGAGTGATGGCGCACACCGATGAGGAAAGGTTCGAGGCATGCCGCGAGCGCCGACACCTGTTCGCGCGCATCGACCTCGTTCCTCATGTTTTCGGATTCCATCGCTATGTTGTGTGGTTCGTCGAGCTTTTCGGCTCAGTCCTCAAGTGCACTGCGAAGCTCCCAGAGCTGCGCCCAGGTGTGCCGTCCCTCGTTCGCGCGGCGTTTCACAGTCGAATCCCAGTAGGCGAGCAGGCGCGCCCCGTCTTCAGAATCGTCCTTGCGGACCGCCCCGAGCAGTTGACCGGGAATGAGTCGCACTCCGTCCTTCGCGTGCGGGAAGAATGCCCCGGCAAGGGCGATCGACCCGGAGATGGCGACCGCTTCAGCTGTTGACAGGACGGTTGATGGCTTCTCGACGGCCCATCCTTCCTGGCTGATCCCGCTGCGCAGGTCACGGAACGCGGTGACGAGGGTTTCAACGACGACCTCGTCGACCTTCGCGGGCACTCCGGCTGCACTGAGCGCCTGTTTCGTTTTCTCAGTGACGAGGGCGATCTCAGCCGAAGCATCGCAGATCGGAGCGACGGCCTCGAAGTTGAAGCGGCGTTTGAGGGCGGCACTCATTTCTGACACTCCCCTGTCGCGCAGGTTCGCCGTGGCGATGAGACAGAATCCGGGGCGCGCGTGAATCGCGTATTCTCCGAGTTCAGGGATGGCAATGCGGCGTTCAGAGAGGATGGAGACGAGAGAATCTTGGACTTCGGGCAGGCAGCGGGTGATCTCCTCAATGCGCGCGACCCGCCCACTCGACATGGCAGCCAGGACGGGGGAGGGGACGAGGGCGTCAACACTGGGGCCGCGCGCGAGGAGTTGGGCGTAGTTCCAGCCGTAGCGCAATTGGTCTTCGGTCGTGCCCGCACTGCCTTGGACGGTTAGCGCTGAAGTGCCGCAGATGGCTGCGGAGAGCAGTTCGGAGAGCATCGACTTTGCGGTTCCGGGTTCGCCGACGAGGAGGAGGGCGCGCTCACCGGCGAGGGTGATGACGCAGCGCTCAACGAGGGAGACGTCGCCGACGAACTTGCGGCTGATTTTCAGTCGAGGGTTTCCACAGATGAAGGAGACGACAGCGGAAGGGGTTAGGCGCCAGCCGGGCGGCTTGGGCCCCTCCTGGCGGGCGAGGAGGTTGAGTTCATCGGCGTACAGCACCTCCGGTGGGGGCACTTGCTGGGCTGTGTTCACCTCGGATACTCCGGGCGTGGAATCGCCGGGGGGTGTGCTCGTCGCCATGATTCCTCCTCGAAACCTTCTTCTCAGGGCCGGGTGGGTCCGGCGGCCTCATGGGCTCGTCGGCCCTCGCTCGCTCTTCCCTTCGACTGGGAGTCTATTCGCTTGTCGCGCTCTCGCCTGTGGCGGGAAGCCTATGCGCTCGTTGCGCTTTCGCCTGTGGCCGCGAGTCTGTTCGTCCTCTCCCCTTATGTCCCCGAGAGGCGGCGGGGGAGAGGACGAACATCTTCACCTGCTCAACGCCTGCGGTAGCGGGTCGTGCGCAACTCCGTGTATCCGGGAACGTCCCCGTCCACGTAGCGCTGCCACGCATCCTCGAAAAGGCACCCCAAGGGCACGAGCGGGACAACCACATCATGACGCGGAGTGACTTTCGTGGCATCCGTCAGATCGTAGAACGGGGCCTTCCAGACCTCCATCGGCTTATGAGGTGTGCTCGCCTCCTGCCAGCCTCCCGGAAGGAAGAGGCTCCTGCCCGCACGGGCGCGCTTCGCTTCGACGAGCAGCCCCGCCTCCAGCAGAGGGGCTGCCGCCGCGAGACGCTGCTTCTTCGACCAGGAGTTCCACGACTCGACGTTCTTGTCGCTGGGGAAGATCAGGGCGAGGATCTGCAGCCAGTAACGTGCCGAATCCTCGGGGACACCCAGGGACTTGGCCGCAGCGGACACGACCTCGGGTGCGGACACGAGCGGGTCACAAGCGCAGCCAGGGTGTGCGTTGACGAGGGAGTCGGCGATCTCGTCATAAACACCGATCACCACATCGAGGCGCTTCCGGATCCTTTGCAGCGAGTACTCGCCCTCGTCGATCGCGTCGAGCAGACGCCGATCCGCCGTGAAGTCTTTCGACCTGTTCGGATCATAGAAGACGGTCGGGTACGGGGCGTTCGTCATTGACCAGGGGCCGAGAGAATCGACCTGATCCGAGGGCGCGTTCTCGTCTACGGCGGGCAGGCCCAAGACGGTGCGCAGGCCGCTCCCATAGTCCTGCCACTCGACTTTCACGCTTCGGCACGCCGACTTCATCTGCTCGTACACTTGGGCGAGCCAGAGCGCGAAGCGGCTACCGGCCTCGGCCTGAGCAGCAGCCCACAGCCAGACATCAGGGTCGACGCTGTTCGGATCTTGACTGAGTTCGCGCAGTCGCCGCGCGCCGCCCCAGGGGAAAGCCGAATCCGCTGCGGCGAGAAGAGCACCTGGAAGATGGAAAACCTGCTCATTGTCCGACCAGGCGGC
Organism: Schaalia cardiffensis; assembly: GCF_016405145.1. GTDB lineage: Bacteria > Actinomycetota > Actinomycetes > Actinomycetales > Actinomycetaceae > Pauljensenia > Pauljensenia cardiffensis. The sequence continues at coordinate 18,443 of NZ_JAEKIA010000014.1, read as the reverse complement.
AATGACCGCTTCAACGTCGATCCCTTCATGCGCTAAACGCAGGGGGTCGGAGGCGCCTGCCTCGACGAGCCGCAGGAGTTCCTCAGTGCCGAGTCCACTGAGGAACTCCCTGCCTTCCCTCGCTTCGGCGACTTTCAAGCCGAGCAGGGTGCGCAGCTCCTTGTCGAGGAAGTTCGCCTCAGCCGAGCGAATGTTGGGCAGGCCCGCGAGGAACAAGGATGCGGCTGCTCTGGTCCACCCGGTCCCCTCAGCGAGGCGCGCGACCTTCGCCGGATCCCACTGGGGGGCGCCCTCGTCGAGGAGGACGCGGAACGCCTCGATGATCGTTTTGGCTTCGATGCCGCAGCCCCGGGTGATGAGGCTGATCGGAGCGCCGTCGACGCTCTTGGGAACACCGCCTGAGGGAGAGAAGAAGCGCGTCTTGTCGTTGCTGTTGTAAGCCCAGAAGGGACGGCCGGTGCCGATCAGGATTGCAGGGCCGGAGGGGGTGGTGAGGAGTCGCGCGGGCTCGGTGGATGATGGTCCTTCTTCGATCCCCGCCACCTCGAAAACGCAGCACGAGGGCGAGTACAGGCCTTCATCGACGAGGTCTCCGAATGCTGCGGCCGCCTGACCCACGAACTCTTTCGAGGCGAGGGGACGGGTGACTGAGAACAGCAGAGCGATCGGTCGGGTGGTGAGGTGGGTGAAAGCACTCCCAACTCCCGTCACCGCAAGCTCGGCTCCTCCAAGGCGCCGGGCCATGTTATGTAAAACGTCACGATCCGTCGTCAACGACCACTCAGTATTCGCCCAGCCGAGCGCGTCGCATGAGGCTTCCCATTCGGGGAAGCTCCTCGTCGGCTGTGCCTCTTGTGTTGTGCGCTCAAGCCCGTCTTCGACGATTCGTTTGACGCGGGCCGTTGCCCATACGACGGAGTCGACGAGTGCATGACAGTCGGAACCGAGGAAACTCGCAGCCGCTGCCCGCGCCTCGTCGGTGAGGATCCTGCCAGGATCCACCACCTCAGCATCCTCCGTGCTGTCGGCGGTCGGAACGACTCTGAGGAGCTTTTCGAGCTGGGAGGGTGTCGCGTGGCGCAGCTTGTCACTTGCGGCCTCGTCGCGCACTCGGAACTGATTCCAGCCGACCTGGGGGACTTTGTGGAGGAGATGAGTGCCCCCTCGTGCGTCAGCCGCGGCGAACATGGGGGCGAAATCGTCTTCGCGCACGAGCTCCTCGCCCTTGATCAGCCAGTGCCCGCCCCCGGGGCGTGCCATGCGGCCTTTGAAGCGGTCCCAGCGTTCCTTCGGGTGCACTTGATGCCCGTTGGCGTCAATGTAGAGCGACTTCTCGTCCCTGCTCATTCGCAGCCACGCGTGTCGGCCATGGGCCGTCGACACGTTGGAGTCGGCCGTCGTCGGGAAGACTGAGCACCAGATGATGGTGTGCTTTTCGAGTTCCCAGCCGTCGCGAAGGTAGGGTTCGATGAGTTCGGCGAGAGGAGCGGGCAGGGATTCGCGTCCCCTCTGACCCGTCGCGGGGTCGATTTCCCGGAAGGTGTCATCGAGACGCCAGTAGTGCTCGCCTTCGCGAAGAACGAGGGCGCGGTCGGCGAAGGGGTCGCCGCCGTCGCCTCCGTGGACGAGGCGCTCACCGACGAGGCGCCCATCGTTGAAGGGCAGGGTCAAGGGGACGTCCGAGCCGCCGTAGTAGCGGATCTGCGTTGATGTTCCCGGGTCGGTCGACCAGGTGAGGAAGTATTCCCAGTTCTTCCGGTAGGCGCAGGCCGTGGCTTCGCCTGCGAGCAGATAGTGCCAGTATTCAGCTTTGTCCGTTGCGGTGGGAGCGAAGGAGGCTTCGGCGATCCTCTTGTCGCCGTCAACCCAGATGATGTGACCATCGGCGGCGACGCCGATCGCGGGGAAAGCCTCGTGGAAGGTGGTGTTCGTGCCGAGTTCGGCGGATGCGGCTTCCAGTTCGGGCCAGGTGTACTCGGTGAGGAAACCGTCGCGGAAAACATCGGCGAGAATTTCTCCGGCGTTGAGTCGTTCGACGAGGGCGCTGATCTGGCGCGGATACGCGTCGAGACCGGCGGGGGTGAAGAGCGGGCTCAGTCGGCGTATTTCGGTGAGGACTTCTTGGGAGGTCGGGTGCTTGCCGAGCGTGGACTCCGCCCAGCGTCCGAGCATTGCGCGGGCACCGGAATGGGAGAGGATGACGTCGAGATGGTCTGAGGCCGTCCTGCCGATTGTCCCAAGCACCAGGTGCGCGTATTCGCTTTCGGCGAGGGCGTCGAGGTTGGGGCGGTCTTGCGTTTCCGCCCAGTCGGACAGGCTCAAGCGGTTGTAGTACGAGTAGGCGCCCGGAGGCGCATCGAATTCGACTTTCGCCCCGGTGGACAAGAGCGCGTCGAGGAGTTCGGGTTGCAGGCCGAAGACGCGCTTGGACAAGGTGATGCTCTGCCCCTTGAGACTCTTCATTCTTCTGACGAGGAGGCTGAGCTTGCGCGGGTATCCGGCGTTCCACTGGCTCTGGAGCATGCGCGTGTAGCGTTCGACCCATTCGCGGGCGTCGACTCGCCCGGCGGCGAGGTCTTCGCTCAAGCCGACGGAGGCGAGGATGTCGATCCACTCGTCGGAGGGGACAGGACCCGGGGTGAGGGCAAGGAGTGCCTTCATGGTCGTGGGCTCTTGCGCGACTAAAACGGGGAGTGCTTTCTTGAAGCCCCTCCAGAAGGCCGCGGGCGCTTTGGACAGCGACGGGGAGGAAAAGACGGCACGCAGGAAGCGGGCGTGGACTTCCACAGGGTCCGCGTGGGCGGCTTTCGCGAGGCGCTTGAGGTCTGCGGCGAGCCCGCCGTAGGGCGGCATCCCGCCTTTGACACGGTCGATGTTGAGGGTGAGGAAAATGTCGAGGGCGCGTTCGGGTTCGTAGCGTTCGCACAGGGTTTTCGACTCGTTCGTCAGTTCTTTAGCGGTGATGGCCCCGGCGAGGGCGAATTCGAGGAAGGCCTTGGAGTTGCGGTCTTCATCGACCTTGAGGCTGTGGACGCGCTCAGCTTCGCGCGCTTTGGAGAAGTACTGGGCTGCGTAGACGCGGTTGTCGAGGCGCAAGAAGATGCGGGCGGCCTCTTCGAGGAAGGTCGGAAGGAAATGCGGGGCGGAGTCGCCGAGCATTTTCGCCAGCTCGTCGAGGAGAAGCTTCGCATTTCCGGGCTTGGATTTCGCGGCTTTGGCGGCGCGCTGCAGGTCGCCGACAAGGTTGAGGGCGTGGCGCGCATTCTTCGGGTCATGGATGATCGGCCAGGCGGGGAAGCCGATGGCGCGTTGACGCATGCGACCGATAGGGGTCTTCTGCCCGGGTGTGAAGCCGAGGGAAGTGAGGGTGATGTCCTCAACTTCGCCGAGGGCGTCGGGGGTGAGGCGCACGACGGTGCGCCCCTCAAGGGCGGGGTGGGTGTAGGAGTGGGCCGAGGCGGGGATAGTTCCGGGGGCGTCTGAGGAGATGATGCCACCGAGTTCGGCGGCTCGAGCTGGGGTGATCATGAGGGGTCCTTCAGGGCGTGTGCGCACGAGGAGAAACGGGGTGCGGGGTTGGGCGATCGTGTTCGGGGTGCGAGCCTCGCTCAGGGGCGGGATTCATCGTTGATGACGCGTCCGGCGTAGATGTGGGCGGCCATGCGTACGCCTTCGGAGTAGGCGATGGGGCCGACCTCGCCGATGCGGATGACGTGGTCGTCGCGCACCCAGTGCAGGTCGCCGGTTTCCGTTTCGGCTTCGGGACTGTCCGCGCCGATCCAGTAGCGGGCTGTGACGAGGGCGCCGTCCTCGTAGACCGGACAGGTCGAGTAGCCGCCGGAGACTTTGAAGCCTGCGGCGGTGGCGCGTCCTGCGGCGTAACGCAGTTGTTTGAAAGAGCCACCCGACCAGGTGTTGAGTTCGAGTGCTTCGGCCTTGGCTGGGTCTGCGCGGTGGACATCGCGGAAGAGCTGGTCGAAGCGTTGGGAAATGCCGAGTTCTGCTGCGAATTCTCGCAGCTCGTCGAGGTCGGCGAGGGCGGCGGGGTGGGGGATGAGGACGGCTTCGTCGCTGATGCGTGCAGACTCCCCGTCGAGGTCAACGACGCCGAGCGCATCTAAGTGTGCGGCGCGCAAGAATCCGGCGACCTCTCCGTCCGGGGTGGAGATGACGAGGTCAGTGAGCCAGGATCTCCATGCTTCATCGGGCCAGACGGCAGCCAGGAGGCTTCGGGGAACGGGAAGGGAACGCAAGAACCAGCGTTCGACGGCCTCCCCGACTTCGAGCTCGTGCTGGTGGAGGAAGATCAGGGTCGAATCGAGGTCTTCCCAGACTTGAGTTTTCTTCGCGGCCGCGGGAACAGATTTGAGAGTTTTGCCTTTGTCGTTGCGGGCGACGATCTTGCCGTCCTCGATACTGAGTTCGTGACCGGTTCCGGTCGGGATCCACTCCATCGGGGTCCTTCCTCGCGGCGCCTTTGCGGCGTGCGATGGATGAGTCTTCGCGGTGCGGGTCGCGCAGGGCGAAGGGGTCGTATTGTGCCGGATAGGGGCCATGCCCTGCGTGAAGGGGGGCCATATTGTGCCCGAGCAAAGTCATGTCATGCCTGTTCGGCGGGGATTTTCGGAGTATATGTAGCGGCGGGAGGGCGGTCAAGGAGCCTGCGCTATCAAGGTTTCGGGGCTGAGGCTTTTCCGTCCGGCTGAGGCCTTTCCATCTGGCTGAGGGCGGGTGGGAGGCCGAGCCCGCCTGTGAAGAGCGCCGCTAAGATCGAGGGCATGACGCTGCACCTGCACGACTCGAAAACGGCCCGACTCCAGCCCCTCAACCCGGTAACTCCCGGACACGTGGGGATTTACTTGTGCGGGGCCACCGTGCAGGGCTCGCCCCACGTCGGCCACCTGCGGGCCGCCGTCGCCTTCGACTCCCTCGTCAGGTGGCTGCGCCGCTCGGGCATGGAGGTCACCTACGTGCGCAATGTGACCGACATTGACGACAAGATCCTCAATAAGTCCGCGCAGGCGCAGGTCCCCTGGTGGGCGTGGGCGTACCGCTACGAACGCGAATTCACTCAGGCCTACGAGACCCTGGGCGTACTGCCCCCGAGCTATGAACCTCGAGCCACCGGGCACATCCCCGAGCAGATCGACTTGGTGCGCCGCCTCATTGAGCGCGGCCACGCTTACGACGACGGACGCGGCAATGTTTACTTCGAGGTGCACAGCCAGCCCGACTATGGCTCCCTGACGCGCCAGCGCCTCGCCGATATGCGCACCACCGAGGATGAGGCCCAGATCGACGCGGCCCTCGAAGCGGGCAAACGCGACCCCAGGGACTTCGCCCTGTGGAAGTCCACGAAGCCCGGCGAACCTGAAACCGCATCCTGGGAGTCCCCCTGGGGTCAGGGCCGTCCCGGATGGCATCTCGAATGCTCCGCCATGGCCAGGCGCTACCTCGGTGAGGAGTTCGATATTCATGGTGGCGGCATCGACCTGCGTTTCCCCCACCACGAGAACGAGCAGGCCCAATCGCATGGCGCCGGTTGGGGTTTTGCCCGCCTGTGGGTTCATAACGCGTGGGTGACGACCAAGGGTGAGAAGATGAGCAAGTCCCTCGGCAATGTCCTCTCGATCGGCGCACTCACCAAGGATTTCCCTGCCGTCGCGGTTAGATGGGCCCTGTCCACCGTGCATCACCGCTCCGCAATCGAATGGGGCGAGGAGACTCTTCCCGCCGCTGCGGCCGCCTGGTCGAAATTCTCAGGCTTCGTGGAGAGGTCCATCGGCCTCGCAGGTGAAGCCTCCGCTGAGGAGATTGCTCTGCCCGCTTCTGAGCTTCCCGAAGGCTTCGTCGCCGCCATGAATGACGATCTCAATGTTGCGGGGGCGCTCGCGGTCATCCATGAGCACATGAAGGTGGGCAACACGGCCATTGACGAGGGCGACAAGGCGCTCGTCCGTCGAGAGCAGGTGCTCGTCCGTTCCATGCTTGACGTCCTCGGCCTTGATCCGGCTTCGGATCAGTGGCGCGGGGGACTTGGCGCGGGAGGGGCCGAGGGTTCTGCCGAGCATGAGGCCTTGGATGCTCTGGTTCGTGCCCTCATTGAAGAGCGCGCTCAGGCGCGCGCCGACAAGGACTGGGCTCGTGCGGACGCTTTGCGGGATCGACTCGCCCAGGCCGGGATCGCCGTCGCCGACGGCCGCGAGGGCGCGAGCTGGAGGCTGGGGTGAAGAGCGAAGGTTGTGTGAGGATCGAGAGGAGATGAGGATTCACAGTCCCGTGATGCTCTTAACTCTCAGATGAAAAGTCGATAGAATCACAGCACGATGCGCCCTCGGCTGGGGCATCGTCAGCACGGCCGCTCTGCTTGCAGGGCGGCCGTTTTTCTTCACTGCAATCAGTTTCACCGCGAACTCTTGCCCCCGGTTGTCGATAGAAGGGCTCCCTCGTCTTCTTCGCAAGAGGATCTTCGTTCTTCCTTTACGGCGTTGCTCCTTGGCCACTTGTAGAGATCAATGGCCTTAGGCAGCGCGTCTTCTCCCTCGAACTCACGGAGGAACTCTTCGAGTCTGGGTGCACTGAGCGCATCGCGAAGAGCTTCAACGTGGAGGGAGGAGAGTTCGACAGCTTTCATAAAATTATCCTATACTCGCAAGCGAGCGCCCCGGGTAGGCCTCTGGTTTCTTATCCATGTCCCCGGGGCTTTGGCATACGTGAATCGGGCCGCAATGGCCGCTTCGGAGTGCCGGGTCAGCGCCGGGCCCCGCTAGGCTGAATCGGATCAGGCGCGCCGGGAGGCGCTCGCGACGAAGAAGGACGAACACGATGGCTGGAAACGACGGGCGCCGCGGAGCCGTGCGCAAGCCAGGCTCGAAGAAGGGCGCGAAAGTCGGGACGGGCGGACACTCGCGCCGTCGCCTCGAAGGCAAAGGCCCGACGCCCAAGGCCGAGGACCGCGCCTACCATCCGGCTCATAAGCGCAAGATGCAGCGTGAGGCGCGCGAAGCTCAAGAGGCCGCGATCGCCCGCGCGCGCGCGAAGAGCTCCATCAAGATCGCCCCAGGCCATGAGCTTATCGCCGGGCGTAATCCCGTCGCCGAGGCTGTGCGCGCCTCCGTCCCGATTGAGCGCGTCTTCGTCCTCGACAATGTCAAGGATGACCGTGTTGAAGAGGTCATCCGCCAGGCCGCGCACCTGGGGGCCCCGGTGTTCGAGGTGACGCGCCGCGATCTTGATGCTGCGACCGATGGGGCTGTCCATCAGGGTGTCGCGATCGAAGTGCGAGGCTACGAGTACGCGCAGGTCAATGACCTGATCGTGGGTTCTTTGCAGCAGCTGGGCACGCCGCTGCTCGTCGCCCTCGACCAGGTGACGGACCCGCATAACCTGGGGGCGGTCCTGCGCTCGGCGGGCGCTTTCGGCGCGGACGGGGTCATCATCCCCGAGCGTCGCAGCGCGGGAGTGAACACGACGGCGTGGAAGGTGTCGGCGGGTGCGGCTGCTCGCGTGCCCGTGGCGAGGGCGACCAACCTTGTGCGAGCGCTTGAGGACTGCAAGCGCGCCGGTTTCTTCGTCGTCGGACTCGACGGTGGTGGTGACGCTGAGCTGCGCGACCTGTCTTTGGCCACATCCCCGCTGGTCGTCGTCACAGGGGCCGAGGGCGCGGGGCTGTCCCGTTTGGTGCGCGAAACCTGCGATCAGATCGTGTCGATCCCGATCTCCTCGGCGGTCGAATCCTTGAATGCTGCGGTCGCCACGGGGATCGCCCTCTACGAGGTCGCCTCGCTTCGGGCTGGGGAATAGGGGTGTAGCGAACGCGTGGAATGAGGACGCGTCTTCACAGTCGGAGTTCGCTTTCTTTTGGGAGTGTTGTTGTGGCAAGTGTCCGACTTGTATCCGCCGAGTCACCGTTGTAACTCCAGGCTCACGCCGACAGCGGGGAGAGCAGGCCCACTCGTCTTGGCAGTGAGGGTAGCGGGGGCGTTTGAACCCCGGATATCCTGTGATGGCCCCGGATTCGGGGATGACCCGACTAGTGGTGTTGGGATTTTTTTGTTCCCCGCGTGAGCGGGGTTGGTCACGGCAGGCGATCACGCAGGGGTCGCCTAGCCTTTGTTTCCCGCGAGAGCGGGGGTGCTTGTCCTCTTTAAAGGTCTTCATGCAACCAGCATAACACTAGTGGAGTTGGGATAATTAAGGGCTCTTGACAGGCCTTCTTTTTGGTGTTGAGATATGAGCAGGTGATTCGAAAGTCGAGCAAGCTGCTCAGTGAGGAGGTGTGCCGTGGTGAGAATGGCATCGAAGAAGGGGGCTGCATCCATTGTTCCCCGATCCCCTCGACGCGGAGTCCAGTTCGCAGATGCGGATCAGTCTCTGACTGACGCTGCGTTGTCCGAAGTTGCAAGGAGCTTTTGGGCTAAGAGCGGCGGACAGGGGTCAGAGATGTGGCTGTCGCTCGCGCAGCATCTCATGGACGCGTCCGATGTCGCGGCAGTTCTCTTCGATGAATACGCCGCTCCGGAGGTGCGGAGCCTCATGGCTTCCGTGTGGGACGGCAACGAGGCCCGCGCACGGTCGATGCTGCGATTCCTTGCTGGAGTTCACGATGTCGGCAAAGCCTCGGCGGCATTCTCATCGCAGGTTCCTTCCCTCGCCTCTTTCCTTTCGGACTTCGGAGTGGACGTGTCGCATTGGAAGGATCTTCCAGATCGGAAGAGCCTCCCTCACGGTTTCCTCAGCTACTTCGCCCTCGTCGATGCGATCGAGGACGGGGGCGGTGCCCGCGGCAGAGCGACGCAGTGGGCTGCGCTCGTCGCCGTTCACCACGGCCGTTATCCCAATCCTTCCGCAATGGACAAGGCGAGGAGAGTCCTTCTCCTTGTGGAGGGGCGACAACAGCAGAGTGTCTGGTCGAAGGGGCGGCGTGAACTCATTGAATGGATGGCGAGGAGAACAGGTGTCGTCTTGAACTCTTCGGAGCCGAGCGAACTACCGCGACTGCCGATCGCTGTCGCTTCCGCCTATGGTGCTCTTATCGTCATGGCGGACTGGCTCGCCTCGAATGAGGAGTTCTTTCCTCTCTTCCTTCGAGACAGTCGCGGTGAGTCGATGAGTCCCTCGGCTCAGATTCAACGGGTACGGGGCGGTATGGGGCGTGCTCAGATGCCGCGTCCGCTCCGAATTGAGGACGGTGCCCCGGTGGATATCGAGGCCTCATATCGCCGTCGTTTTTCGTGGGGTGAGGATACACATCCGACAAAAGCGCAGTTGAGGGCCGTGGCTATTGCTGAGACCGAAGACCCTGACCTGATGATTGTCGAAGCTCCTCCCGGATCGGGCAAGACTGAGCTCGCATTTTCTGTTGCAGAGCGAATGGTGCGGATGCGGGGCCTTCAAGGAGTGATGATCGCCCTGCCGACCCAGGCGACGACGAACGCCATGTTCGAGCGTGCCGAGACCTGGCTGTCGAATCTCCTTGGAGATGAACCCCAAAGACTTGGGATCCACCTTGCGCATGGGAAGAACGATCTCAATGAAGAGTTCGTCCGCCTCCTCGCAAAGGACTCTGCGCCGCTAGAAGTTTTAGACGAAGAAGAAGGGACGAGTGGTCTGTTCGCCAACCGCTGGATGGCAGCCCGCTGGCGCTCAACTCTTTCTCCCGTCGTCATTGGAACGATCGATCAGGTTCTGCTCGCAGCATTGAAGTCCAGGCATGTTCTGATGCGCCATCTCGGTCTCCTCGGAAAAGTTGTCATTCTCGACGAAGTGCATGCTGCGGATGCCTATATGGAGATCTATTTGGAGTCCGCACTTGCATGGCTCGGCGCGTTCGGTGTTCCTGTTGTGCTCCTTTCCGCTACTTTGCCATCCGCGCGTCGACAAGCACTGATCGCCGCTTATCGACGAGGACGAACCGGTGAGGAAGCGGGGGAGATGAAGGAACTTGAGGGCGACATCGGGTATCCGGTCCTCACGATCCTTAAGGACAAAGGGACGAACATACGAAGTGAAGTAGTCCGCGACGAGGGCGAGGAGACCAGGAAGGTCATTCGGCCACTCGAAGCGGGTGATGAGGGGCTTGCAGACTTCATCGATTCCCGTCTCGCTTCGGGCGGCTGTGCGGTAGTCATCAGGAACACCGTTGGTGATGCGCAGCGGACCTACGACGCAATGCTCCAACGTTTCGGGGAAGAATCCACGACGCTGCTGCATTCTCGGTTCCTTGCGTGCGATCGAGCGCAACGAGACGAGCAGATGCTCGCGTTGTTTGGGAAAGGATCTTCGCGTAGGCCGAAGAAACATGTGGTCGTCGCGACTCAGGTGATTGAGCAGAGCCTCGATGTCGACTTCGACCTCATGATCACGGATCCGGCGCCGATGGATCTCGTTTTGCAGAGAATCGGACGTCTACATCGTCATTCGGGCCGTGCGAGGCCCGCGCTTCTTCAAGAAGCCGAGTGCTTCGTCCTCGTCGATCAATCGGGTGATGGAGCATGGGGATTCTCGCAGGGGACGGAAGCCGTGTACGGGAAGTCGCGGGTTTTGAGGATGCTTGCGATCCTCCACGATCACAATGCTGAGATCGTCCTTGAAAAGGCGGGGGACTTTGCTTCCTTCACTCAACTCGCCTACTCAAATACTCCCGTCGGACCGAGTTCGTGGCAGCCGTCTCTCAAAGAGGCCTCGCGTGTTGATCAGGCTGAGACGAATAGAGTAACCGAGAAGGCGAAAGTATGGTCCTTTGACCCGGCAAGGGTCTCGACGTGGACGGGTGAAGCGCTGCTGCGAGAGTTTGCCGGAGAAGCGGCGACGGGAGAGATCAGCGACCCGAAAACAGGGCTCGCGGCCCGCCCGGCGGTGAGGGATGCTGAGGATCAGATTCCGGTGCTCATCATTCCCATCAATCCGGAGTACGGCGGGGCAGTGACTCCTCCCCCATGGCAAGAGGCCGAGGGGGAGCCGACCCTCATTGATGTCTCCGTGTGGCCTTCGCCGTCAATGGTCTCGCGAATCCGCACGTGGAGCGTGTCGCTTCCCCCTTGGCAGTTCCGAGAGAGGGGAGAAAACATTGATGATGCGGTGGACGCAGTTGCCTGTGCCCTCTGGGATGATCCTCGTATGCGGGAGTGGGGCTTCCTCGAGCATCCGCTTCTGCGTGGCGAATTGGTGCTTCCGATGCGCAGAGTTGACGAGCACTCACAACGTTTGGAAACGACGATTAGAGGTCGACGAGTGGTGTATACGAATCAACGAGGATTAGAGGTGCAGGCCTGATGAGTGAACTCGACTTTAACCTTCTCGACGAAGCGTGGATTCCCGTTCTCATGGTCGACGGAACTGCGCGAAGCATGGGGATCAGGGAGGTCTTTCATGAAGCGGGGGCGATTCGCGACATCGCGTGTGAGCTGCCGACTTTGAATATTGCAATTGAAAGGCTCTTGCTTGCGATCTGCTATCGCACACTTGATGTTCCGGATGTGGAATCCTGGTTGGATCTTTGGGACAAGGGTGTCCCTGAAGAGCCCATTCAGGAGTACCTCGATAGGTGGCACGACAGGTTCTTCCTCTTCGGAGGCAGGTACCCCTTCATGCAGGCCCCGGACCTTCGGACGGCGAAGGATACCGTCTCTTCCTTGGACAAGATCATTGCGGATGTCCCCAATGGTGAGCCTTTCTTCACGACGCGGAACGGTGAAGCGATTCGGAACATTTCCGCAGCAGAAGCTGCACTGTGGCTTCTGCACGCTCAGACCTTCGACCCTGCCGGAATCCGCTCTGGGGCAGTGGACGATCCGGAGACGAAAGGAGGGAAAGGATATCCGATTGGCCCCTCTTGGACGGGACAACTGGGACTCGTCATCCTCAAGGGAGAAACCTTGGATGAGACCCTCGTGCTGAACCTCGTCCCCTTTGAACGCTCCGGACTGAGAGGGCCCGCCAGCACAGGACCGAAAGGAGCCTGCTCCTGGGAGGTCAATGACGTGGAGACGGGACTGCGGCGCAACTATGCCGAGAACCCGGATCCCGATGGGTACTCGGTTTCGCGATTGCTTACCTGGCATTCTCGACGAGTGCGCCTAATCGGTAGCCGAGACGGCGTGACAGGAGTCGTTCTTACTCAAGGGGATCGGCTCAATCCGCAGAACATGCACCTCTACGAGCCGATGAGTCTGTGGAGATACTCGATGCCGCAGTCGAAGAAGGCCCGAATCGCGACTTACATGCCCCGTAAGCATGATCCGGCGAGGGCTTTCTGGCGTGCTCTACCTGGCGCTCTTCCTTTCACGCAGAAGGTGAAGGGCGCTGATAGGGGACAGTACGACATGTTCCTCCAAAGCGATATCTTGCGCTTCCATTCGAGTGAGGATCTTCGTGGTGTCGCGACCGCTTACCCGATTCGTTTTCAGATGGAAGCGATCGGTGTGACCTATGGTTCCAATGAAGCCGTTATCGACGATATCTATCACGATGCTCTTGCTTTGGCTTCTGTGCTCCTAGAACCGGGTGAAGGCGGGCTCGGCGACATTGTCAAGCAGTCTGTTGAAGACGTGGAGTCCGTCGCTCTAGTTATCGGCAATCTGGGGGCGAACATTTCTCGGGCTTCAGGAGAAAGAGGGGATGGGGTCGGCGACGCGGCGCGCGACCGAGCGAAGGAGCGTTTCTTCTCTCTCATCGATGATCCCTTCAGACAGTGGCTCTCCAGCATCGGCCCCTCTTCCGATCCGCTTGCCGAGCGTGCACGCTGGTCCGCCGAACTTCGTCGCATCGCACTGAGAACGTCTGAGGAACTACTGAGTCGAGCATCTGAATCCGCAGTCCGAGGACGCGACGTGGGAGGTTCCTATATCAGTGTGGGAATCGCGGAGAACTACTTCATGAAGAAGCTGAATGAGATCGTGCCGTCGAAGCGGACGGCGCAGAAGGGAATGGGGGAATGACAGAGGAATCTCGGGCGCAGATATCGGTGCCCACTAGAGATCTTGGTAGTCCCGAGGATGTGCGGAATCGTGTTCTTTCGGTGATCGCACGGCTGAAAGGCCACAATCCCTTTGCGATAGCTGGACGGGCGCAGTTGCGTTCAGCTCTGGGTAAGAACGTCGGTGAGGTGCCCTCAGTGTGGGCGTACACTCTCGAGTCTGGGGACGAGCGCCAGATCGGGAATGAAGCGACCCAGGGTGAGCTTGCAGTTCATGCGGCGCTCACGCTGTGGGCGATGCATCAGGGATCGCACGACACGTCGATGCATATGCGAAGCCAGCGGGGGGCGACGATCGGTGCTTCCGCTCGAAGGGTCGCGGTCTCAGGAGCATCGGATAATCGTTGCCCGGAAGAGCACCCGATCTACCGCCGTTTGTGTGCGATGATCTCCGCTCAAACTTTCGATGCGCTCGTCACTCACGCTCGGGGCCTTGTGAGCGTCATGTCATCAGCGGACGTTCAAATCGATTACGGACGCCTCGCTTCTGACTTCTACTCGTGGCAGAATCCTCGACTCCGCTCCAGAGTCGTACGCCAATGGGGTCGAGACTTCGCGCGTACGCCCCTGTCTGAAGACGGCGTGGCCGGAGGCAACGTCGTAGACCTTGAACCAATTCAATCCGAATCTGCAATTCCCCAAGACTGAAAGGACCGACTTCCATGGCTCGCTACATCGACATCCACATTCTCCAGACTTTGCCTCCGTCCAATCCGAATCGGGATGACACTGGCGCTCCGAAGACCGCGACTTTCGGTGGGGCACGCCGTATGCGCATCTCTTCGCAGGCCATCAAGCGTGCGACGAGGCTCGACTTTGAACAGTCGCTTCCGGATGGTAATCGTGGCATTCGGACGAAACGAATCGTCGAGCTGCTGCGCGACGTGATTGTTGAGAAGAGGGCGGATCTTGAGGATCGTGCTACCCAACTCGCAGAACTCGCGCTGACCGAAATCGGCTTCAAGATCTCCGACCCGAAGGGTAAGAAGACTGAACAGCAGATGAAGGAGGCGGGATTCCTCGTCTTTTTGTCTGCCAAACAGGTTGAACATGTCGCAGAGGCGGTTATTTCTGTCGCCGAAGAAGACGATGTAAAGAAGGCGTTTAAGGCGTTGAAGCCGAAATCACTCGTTGACACTGAAAACTCTGTGGACATCGCTCTCTTCGGTCGTATGGTGGCCGAGCCGAACTCTCTCAACGTCGATGCCGCCTGCCAAGTTGCTCACGCACTCGGCGTCGGACAAGTCGAGTCTGAATTCGACTACTTCACGGCGGTCGATGATGCCAAGAGCAACGATGATGATGCCGACGAGGGCGCTGGGATGATCGGTACGATCGAATTCGCCTCGGCGACTCTCTACCGGTATGCGACGATTAACGTTGATCTCCTCGTTGAAAACCTCGGTTCCCTTGAGGTTGCAGAGCAAGCGATTGAGATCTTCATCGGGAGTTTTCTGCGTTCGATGCCAACGGGCAAACTTACGACCTTCGCGAATCGAACCCTCCCGGACGCTGTTCTCATCCAGGTGCGCGACGACCAGCCGATCAACCTTGTCGGGGCCTTCGAATCTCCAGTTCGTCCAGATCGTGACGGTTTCGTCGCGCCCGCAGTCGAGCAGTTCGTCGCGTTCGAGCGTGAATTGGAGGAAGGAAGCGGTATGAAGCCGTTGTCTTCCTTCGTCTCGTGGACCACTTCGCGTGCAGTGGCTTTCGCGGAGCTTGGACAAAGGGTTCCGCTGGCAGAGCTCGGCACTACGGTTGTGCAATCAATTCGGGACGCTCGATGAGCAAGATCCTCATCTTGAGGCTCGCTGCACCCATGCAGTCATGGGGGGCATCGAGCCGATTCACGCAGCGTGGCACGGAAGCGTTTCCGACGAAAAGCGGAATAGTTGGTCTTCTCGCGGCTGCTGAGGGAAGACGCCGAAGCGACCCAATCGAAGACCTTGCAGGTCTGAGAATCGCGGCGCGTATCGACCAACCCGGTGAGCTCCTCAGGGATTTCCACACGGCGCATAGGGGTGGTGTGCCGATGCCTCTTTCTGATCGCTTCTACATCTCCGATGGTGTTTTCGTCGCTTTCATTGAGGGAGAAGACAATCTGATTGATGCTCTCCTTCATGCGATTCAGCGTCCAAAATTCCCCTTGTTCCTTGGAAGACGGGCATGCCCTCCGGCTCTCCCACTCCTTCTCGAGAGCCGGAGTGGGACGATGTGGTCCGCAATCACAGAACTCCCTTGGCAGGCAGCGCGCTTTCACCAGAGAAAATATAAGACGCTGGAGACGGTGAGCCTACGAGTCGTAGCTGATGAGGGGATCATTCCCGGCAGAATCGATTCGACGAGGACGATTCAGGATGTTCCTCTTAGCTTCGCTTCCGAGCGAAGGGAATACGGAATCCGAAACATTGACGAGGCCAGGGTCGATCTTCCCAATCCGGAGTATGTTCCCGTGGTGCCTTCACAGTTGTCTGTAGGAATCTCCCACGATCCGATGGAGGTGATCTGATGTACCTGACCCGGGTGTATCTGAACCCATATCGAAGAGGGTGCAAGTTCCTCATTTCTTCACCACAGAGGATGCATGCAGCTGTGCTCGCAAGCTTTCCTCCGGGGAGTATTCCCAGCTCTAGTGAGGGACGTGTCCTCTGGAGGATTGATCGTCCCCCAAAGACCTCCCGTTCTACGAATGAGAGTAGCCCTGCGATCGCTCTTTACATTTCGAGCCCAGTTGCCCCGGATCCAGCAGCCATCGTTGAACAAGCCGGATATGAGGTCAATGGGAGTGTTGTGGTCAAGAGAACAGATGACTTCCTGGACTCACTGCGGGAGGGGCAGCTGTGGTCGTTCCGAGTCACGGTTAATCCCACCTTTCGACGTGCCGGGCAAGAGGACGAGAAGGGCCGGAAGAAAGTGCTTGCACATGTCACCGTCGCACAGCAAACTCAATGGTTCCTCGACCGCGCTGTACCGAATGGCTTCGAAATTCCTCTCATGAGTGAATTCGGAGGGGATGTCTCTCGGACGTTGAGTGCAGATGGGGGACTTGTGGGAAGCGATGCTCCCTTTATTGGGCTTGTCGAACGTCGCAGCGAGCGTTTCCGACGTAACCACGATGAACGAGTAGACATGGTTGCTTTGCAGTTGGCAACGTTCGAAGGCAAACTGCGAGTCACTGATCCCGACCTGCTGAGACATGCTCTCGTCAACGGAATTGGCAGGGCAAAAGGGTACGGTGCAGGGCTCTTGTCTTTGGCGCGAGCATGACAGGCTTTCCTGGAATTCGCCCCCCGGACCCGAAGGACCTTCTTCGGGTCCGGGACCGCCTAACTTTCCTTTACATCGAGCGCTGTGTCGTGCATCGCGACTCGAACGCAATCACCGTAACTGACCGGAGAGGTGTGGCTCATATCCCTGCTGCGGCACTATCGGTTCTCATGATCGGCCCGGGCGTCCGGATCACGCATAGTGCGGTCTCCTTACTCGCTGAAAGTGGGGCGACCGCTGTGTGGGTCGGAGAGAACGGCGTTCGTTATTACGCTCATGGTGTACCACCATCGCGTTCCTCCCGGCTTCTTGAAGCACAAGCGCGAGCGGTCAGCGACCCTCGTGCACGATTATCTGTTGCTCGTCAGATGTATCTCAAACGTTTCCATGGTGAGAATGTTGCCGACCTCAGCATGCAGCAATTACGCGGACGAGAGGGGGCTCGAGTACGCCGGATCTACAGGGAGAACTCAAGCCGTACTGGGGTCGAATGGGACGGCCGCGACTACGATCCGGACAATTTTGAGTCCGGGTCAGTGGTCAACAGGTGCTTATCTGCGGCGAATAGCGCTATGTACGGGATCATCCATGCCGTTGTCGTCGCCCTTGGCTGTTCACCAGGTTTAGGTTTCATACACACGGGCAACTATCGCTCCTTCATCTACGACATTGCTGATCTCTACAAGGCGGATCTATCGATTCCGGTTGCTTTCGATGTCGCGGCTCAACAGCTCGATACAGGAGTCGGAGAAGAAACCAGAAGACGGATGCGAAATGCCATCCGTGAAGCAAGGATTCTCGAACGTTCTGTGGCCGACATTAAAGAGCTCCTTGCACCGATGATGTTGGAAGACTCGGAGCAAGACGAAGAGCTCGCTGTCGCTGACCTGAGACTCTGGGACGACCAAGGCAGTCCTGTGCTTGCGGGCGTCTCATACGAGGAGCACTGACTCTCAATGGTTGTCGTGGTGCTTTCGGTTGTTCCTGATTCACTGCGCGGGCACGTCACTCGGTGGTTGCTTGAAATATCTCCTGGAGTCTTCGTCGGGAACCTGAACGCACGCGTGCGGGAACGTTTGTGGACAGTGATCCAGGAGAACATTGGCAGCGGACGGGCGATTATGGTCTTTCATGCGTCGAATGAGCAGAGACTGTCGTTTCTGACCTTGGGTGATCCATGGGTGCCGACCGATTTTGAGGGCCTCACCCTCATGGTCCGTCCGGGTGGATATGACGATGAGAACGCGCCGGAACAACGGTCAGATCGAGGTGACGGACACCGTCGTCCCGGTATGAGCAACTTCGAGAAACGACGACGGGCGCGGCGAGGATTCCCAAGAACGGATCGACAAACGCTCTAAAATCGCAGATCATTAAGTGTGCTCCCCGCGTGAGCGGGGATGAGCCTTTCGGTGATCGCGTCACCGTAGGCAGGCCAGAGTGCTCCCCGCGTGAGCGGGGATGAGCCGCCGGCGTCTTCGATCCCGGCGGCGAGCCTGTGGTGCTCCCCGCGTGAGCGGGGATGAGCCCCCGGCGCGGCGCATGCCGACGGTCGTTGTGGCGTGCTCCCCGCGTGAGCGGGGATGAGCCGCCCTTCGGGCGTGGTGTGACCATAGCGGCGCGGTGCTCCCCGCGTGAGCGGGGATGAGCCCAGGCGTTCGTGAAGGCGCTGTTCGGAAACTGAGTGCTCCCCGCGTGAGCGGGGATGAGCCCAAAGACCGGCCCTGGACTCCCGTCGCGGCGCGGTGCTCCCCGCGTGAGCGGGGATGAGCCGACTACGCCGATGACATAGCCGATTTGGCTGACGTGCTCCCCGCGTGAGCGGGGATGAGCCTATTTGACGCGACTTTCCCAATCGACTGTCACGGTGCTCCCCGCGTGAGCGGGGATGAGCCGCCCTTCGGGCGTGGTGTGACCATAGCGGCGCGGTGCTCCCCGCGTGAGCGGGGATGAGCCCAGGCGTTCGTGAAGGCGCTGTTCGGAAACTGAGTGCTCCCCGCGTGAGCGGGGATGAGCCCAAAGACCGGCCCTGGACTCCCGTCGCGGCGCGGTGCTCCCCGCGTGAGCGGGGATGAGCCGACTACGCCGATGACATAGCCGATTTGGCTGACGTGCTCCCCGCGTGAGCGGGGATGAGCCTATTTGACGCGACTTTCCCAATCGACTGTCACGGTGCTCCCCGCGTGAGCGGGGATGAGCC
>NZ_JAEKIA010000013.1 GCF_016405145.1 Schaalia cardiffensis | reverse complement strand
CGTTCGCGTTCATCGGCGCTCGGCAGATCGGGCACTTGGGGCGCTTGTCAACACTCACCCGCTCATATAGGCCCCACCCCTATGGGGAACGCGACTTTACGCGGTCAGATCAACGAAAAGTCCGGGTCGATGCCACACTTCCTTGCCGGTATCCCCAACTCGAGACGTCCCTCGTAAGTGGGAAGAAACCTTGGGTCGTCCTCGTGGGTGAGAAGAAGCCGGGGTATTCCCTTTGGGGCAAAACTCTTCGGGGCGCTCGCAGGACTCAGAGTTTGTCTGCGACCTGCTCCATGTCTTTATCCCCACGGCCCGAAAGATTCACCAGCAGAAGCGGCACATCCTCGCCCGACTCCTGGGAAGCAGCGAGTTCTCGAGCCATCTTCAAGGCCTGCGCAATCGCATGCGAGGACTCCATCGCCGGGATGATCCCCTCGAAACGAGACAAGGCCTTGAAAGCGTCGAGAGCCTCTTCGTCGGTGATCCCCACGTAGCGCACGCGTCCCGTCTCAGCGAGCATCGCATGCTCGGGGCCGACCGAAGGATAGTCAAGGCCCGCAGAGATGGAGTGAGAGGGGAGCAGATCGCCCTCGTCATCCATCATGACGAAGGAACGCATGCCGTGCAGGGAACCCACACGACCCGCGCAGATCGGCGCCCCGTGCTCTCCTGAATCCAGGCCCTTGCCTGCGGGCTCAACACCGATGAGCTCGACCCCCTCATCCTCAAGGTAGTGGGCGAAGGCGCCGATGGCGTTGGAACCTCCGCCGACCGCTGCGATCACCGCATCGGGCAGACGACCGAACTCGGAGAGGAACTGGGTGCGCGACTCCTCGGAAATCACGGATTGGAACTGACGGACGATCGAGGGGAAGGGATGGGGGCCGGTTGCAGAGCCGAGGAGGTAGAAGGTGTCCTCCAGGCGAGTGCTCCATTCTTCGAGGGCAACGTCAATCGCGTCCTTCAAACCGGCGCTGCCACGAGTCACCGGGACGACACTCGCGCCCATGAGCTTCATTCGCGCGACATTCGGCTGTTGGCGTTCAACGTCGTGGGCGCCCATGTAGATTGTGCATTCCATGCCCATGAGGGCCGCGACCATCGCAGTGGCCGTCCCATGCTGGCCTGCCCCGGTTTCCGCGATGAGACGTTTTTTGCCCATGCGCTTGGCTAAAAGTGCTTGTCCGAGCACGTTATTGCCTTTGTGAGCGCCCCCGTGGGCGAGATCTTCGCGCTTGAGGATGATTCGAGCACCACCCTCTACCGGCAGATTCATGCACTCGTAGATTGGGGTCTCGCGGCCCAGGTAGGTGCGGCGGAGACGGTCGAGTTCCGCATGGAACTCGGGGTCCGCCATCGCCTCGACGTATGCGGCTTCGAGTTCGTCGAGGGCGGGCAGGAGGAAGTCGGGGACTTCCTGTCCGCCGAAGCGGCCGAAATAGGCGGGAAGGATCGTGTCACGCGGGGCGGGGGCAGGAAGGCCGTCAATGTGCCCGGTGGGGACACGGTTCGCGGTTGGGGCGGCTCCAGCGGGGGTGGAGGCTTCGCGTTCGGCGGTGGTGTGGGTTGCGGTCATGGGTTTACTCCTGAGGTACGAGGTCGAGTGCTCAGGCGGGCCCGGACAATGAAAAAGCCCGCCAGAAGGGCGAGCTCAATGGGTATGACTAACTGCGGCTCGCCCCTTAGGAGAGCCACCACCAGTTGCGGGTGCTGCAAGTCATCATGAGGGCGAGAGTAATGGAGGTGATGACCTGCACACAGCTCTGTCCGAATAATGGATAGGGGTGTCGGGTGAGGGCGTTCCGCAGTCGAAACGGGAGGGATCCTTCGTCGTTGTTCCTTGATTGGGAAAGCTGTCTGTATCTGTAGGGGCACGCTGCGTGTGGGGGAGAACAGCTGCGTGTGGGGGGGAGAGCAGCGTGGCGGAGGAGCCCTTGCAAGGACAACAGCTGGTCTCGCCTGCAGTGCAGAGAATGCAGGATCCAGCGCTTCTCATCATGACGAGGACGGTGCTGCGAACCTGAGGGCAGGGCTGCGAATCTGAGGGCAGGGCTGCGAATTTGAGAATGGTACTGCGAGAGAAAGTGCAGGTCATGGTGCTCCTTTGCGACACTGGGAGGATGACGATCTGGACTCCGCCCGAGCGCGCCGATGAGGGCGCCCCACTCATCCCAGCTCCAGGGCCAAAGGCTCTCACGGCACTACCCTCGACGGGAAGAATGCCGATCCTCCAAGGACTCGTCCTCTTCTTCGGGATGGTGGCAGCACAGATCGTCACAACAACGATCAGCGAAGCCCTCGCTATCTCTTTCACAGCGACGACCGTTTTCATCATCCGAGCCCTTGTCACCATGGCACTGGCCGTCGGCGTGTACCTCCTCGCCCTTCGAGTGATCGGCAGGCGCCCCGCCTCGGACTTCGAGCGTCTCAACTGGTGGAAAGAACTCCTCGCTGGACTCGTCCTCGGAGCCCTCCTCATGAGCGCAGTCGTCGCCTCCGCATGGCTCGCCGGAGCCTACCGAGTAGAAGGAATCAACCCGAACGCTCTCGTCGGGACGGCCGCAGCTGACTCCCTTGTCGCCAGTGTCACTGAAGAGATCATCTTCCGTGCAGGCCTCCTCCGCCTCATTGAGCACAGACTCGGTTCCTGGTGGGCTCTGGGACTCACCTCCGCACTCTTTGGCGCCGCCCATCTCATGAACCCCCAAGCCGAGTGGTGGGGAGGCCTCGCGATCGCCCTCGAAGCAGGAGTCCTCCTGGGAGCTAGCTACATCGTCACCCGCCGACTTTGGATGGTCATCGGCCTGCATGCTTCGTGGAACTTCGTCCAAGGTGGAATCTTCTCCTCCGATGTGTCAGGTAACGGCCTGGAGAACACTGGACTCCTATCCGCACGCATTGAAGGCCCCTGGTGGCTCACAGGCGGGGAGATGGGCTTCGAAGGGGCCATCAGCGCTGTGTTCTTCTGCGCGGGGCTTGGCGTCTTCCTGCTCATTGTCGCAAAGCGGCGCGGACTCATCATTCCCGCGCGAGCGTTCCGCTTCGAAGCGATCGGCCCCTGCGGCCCCGTTGACATTGACGAGGACGGAGCTACTCCTCCCAGCTGTTCGCTCTGAACTCGTGTGAATGGCGCAATGACGACGAAAAGCAGATTCTTGCGCGTGGCCGCGACAACGAAAAGGGGTATGAGCTGCAAAGGTGCTCCGAGGGCTCAGGGGTTTTGTTGTCTTGCCGACTCTGAGCCTGTGCAAGTGCCAGAGCTTGGTGATGCTCTCATTTTCACGCTGGGCCGTCCACTCTGAAGGCGAAGGCCTTACGGAACGAAGCGTTCGAGTTTGAGAAAGTGGGGCAGTCCGTGAATACGCTGAGAGTGAGAAGAATGGACAGAAGACGGAGAGAGCCCTTGGAACTCACCCTTGCCAGGGATTATGGCGACGGAGTGGATCTCACCTTGAGTGGAAGGATCGAGGAGCTGCTCCCCATTGCCCTCGCACAGCCACGGGCTTCCATCAGCATCGAATCGGCGCCGAGTCTCAAAGTTCCCTTAGGCTTTCGCTACCTTTACTCCGCCCCCGCCACCTCTCGGTTGTCCCAAGCCAGTGAAAAGAGGACCGCCGAGGCGAGGACTCCCGAGGGGGACATGGGGGAGGCAAGTGCTGTGGGGGAGAGAGTTCCCCTGGGTGAGGCGGAGGAGAAGCCCAGGACCCTTGTCGTGCTCGGAATGAACCCGAACACAGCGGCGAACGCCCGGGCGGGAAGGCTGATCGATGATGCGACCACCCGGGATATTCGGGCTCTCGCGGCCAATCCGCTCACCACACCGGGAAAACACCCCTTCACGCGCGTCCTCTTCCTGACGATGGGCCCCTTCAGGGGAATCATCAACAAGGGAGGGCTCGCTATCGCCGATGCACTTGCGGATTTCGCCTTCTACGAGGCGCAGCACACAGTCAACATGCACTTGATTCCGGCGGTCCTCGAATCCGTGCTTCTTGACGAAGGATGCCTCGACGTCCTTGCCATGTGGGGCACTACCGGTGACAAGGCGAGCGGCCGCTTCGCACTCCCCGGCGTCCGCGATCTAAGACACGCGCTCTTGGCGCTCGCGGACCAAGAAAACGTGCGCTGGTACAGCTTCGGACTCACCAGTGTGGGAGCTCCCCGCAACTACGCCGGGCTTCGCTACCTCAAAGGAATGAGTGTTGTACAAAAGGCCCTCCGCACTTACACCCTCACCCCTCAGACTCTGCAAGCATTCCACTGCGAAAGCGCGTGGCTCTCCTTGAATGATCCGAGGGCCAGAATGGATCGGGCGGCTCTCGAAGGCGCCCTCCGCCTACCTAAGGGCGTCGCGTCTAGGAGCTGAGAAGTGTGCATGCAGTCGCCAACTCATCACTTCATCTCGCATCAGGGGGTGTCTCCTTTGCCCCTCACCGAGGACCCCCACGCTTCCGGCACCGCCGAGGAGATACCCACCAGCCGCGCCATGAACGCCCCGACCTCGTCCTCGTGCCTCCCACCTCGTCCTTGGGACTCCGGCCCTCGTCTTCGGAACCCCGCCCTCGTCACAAAGACTCCGCACCTCAACGCCTGGGAGCACCCCGCCACTGAGGCCCAACCCACGTGAGCGGATGCGCGTCCACGCGCTTCTCTCAGTTAGACTCGAGCCCGACGCTGAACCGGCCCCATGTCGCCCACGAGGAGGCACGGGGATATCACCGGGGAGTCTTCGGAAGAACAGGCGCGCTCGCGCGCCCCATTAGAACCGAACGGGTCAGCCCGTCACAGCTGAGAATCAAGCGGCCTCGCCCTCGACAATCGAAGGAGAGGCAAGCGGGGTGGTACCGCGGGTGCCGGCGTCGCCGGTCCTCGTCCCTGTGCAACGAACAGACGAGGACACCATGACGAAGCACGGCTACTACCCGCGCCACCGCGACACCGAAGTGGACGCGAACCCGTCCTTCCCACAGATGGAAGGCGAAACACTGGCCTTTTGGGCCACCAACGACACCTTCCAAAAGTCCATTGACAATCGTCCAGCGGGCGAAGGCGGACAAAACGAATTCGTCTTCTACGACGGCCCGCCCTTCGCCAACGGCCTCCCGCACTACGGACACCTCCTCACCGGCTACGTGAAAGACACCGTCGGCCGCTACCAGACCATGCTCGGCCACCGTGTCGAACGCCGCTTCGGCTGGGACACCCACGGCCTGCCCGCCGAACTCGAAGCGCAGCGCATCCTCGGCATCGAAGACGTCACAGAAATCACCCGCGAAGGCGGCCTCGGCATCGGCGCCTTCAACGAGGCCTGCCACAGCTCCGTCCTGCGCTACACCGACGAGTGGGAGGACTACGTCACCCGTCAGGCCCGCTGGGTCGACTTCAAGAACGACTACAAGACCCTCGACCCCGAATACATGGAGTCGGTCATCTGGGCGTTCAAGACCCTCTACGACAAGGAACTCGCCTACGAGGGCTACCGCGTCCTGCCATACTGCTGGCACGACCGCACGCCGCTGAGCAACCACGAACTCAAAATGGACGACGAGGTCTACCAGGATCGTCAGGACAACACCGTCACCGTCGGCATGCGCCTGACCGAACCGATCCTCGAAGGCGCAGAAGACAGCGAACTGGTGCTCATCTGGACGACCACGCCCTGGACGCTCCCCTCGAACCTGGCCGTTGCCGTCGGCCCAACAATCGACTACGCGGTCGTGCGCGTCGCAGACGACCTCGAATCGCCCCTCGCCGGTCAGCGCGTCATCCTCGCTGAAGCCCGCCTGGGCGCCTACGCGAAAGAACTTGGAGAAAACCCCGAAATCGTCGCACGCCTGAAGGGTTCAGACCTGGCGGGTCGCAGCTACCACCCGATCTTCGACTACTACGACAACGCCGAACACCGCTCCGAAGGCGCAGCCCCCGGTCCGAACGGCTGGAGCATCATCCCCGGCGACTACGTGTCCACTGAGGACGGCACCGGCCTCGTGCACATCGCCCCCGCCTTCGGCGAGGACGACATGTTCGTGTGCATGGAGGTCGGCATCAAGCCCGTCATCCCCGTCGACGAGGGCGGATGCTTCACCTCTGAAGTCACCGACTACGAGAGCCTGCAAGTCTTCGAAGCGAACAAGCCGATCATCGTGGACCTTCGCGACGGCTCGGGCCCGATGGCTCGTATCCCTGAGGAGCGGCGCGCCGTCCTCGTCCAGCAGAAGTCCTACGTGCACTCCTACCCGCACTGCTGGCGCTGCCGCAAGCCCCTGATCTACAAGGCCGTGTCCTCCTGGTTCGTGAAGGTCACCGCGATCCGCGACCGCATGGTGGAACTCAACCAGGGAATCACCTGGGTTCCCGAACACACGAAGGACGGAATCTTCGGCAACTGGCTCGCAGGCGCGCGCGACTGGTCGATCTCGCGCAACCGCTTCTGGGGAGCACCGATCCCCGTGTGGCGTTCGGACGACCCGAACTATCCGCGTGAAGACGTCTACGGCTCCTTCGCCGAACTCGAACGCGACTTCGGAGTGAAAGTCGACAACCTGCACCGCCCCTTCATCGACGAACTCGTTCGCCCCAACCCGGACGACCCGAGCGGCAAGTCCATGATGCGCCGCATCCCCGACGTTCTCGACTGCTGGTTCGAATCCGGATCAATGCCCTATGCGCAGGTCCACTACCCCTTCGAGAACGCCGAATGGTTCGAGTCGCACTACCCGGGCGACTTCATCGTCGAATACATCGGTCAGACCCGCGGCTGGTTCTACACCCTGCACGTCTTGGCGACCGCCCTCTTCGATCGTCCGGCGTTCACGAACGTCGTCTCGCACGGCATCGTGCTGGGCGACGATGGGCGCAAGATGAGTAAGTCGCTGCGCAACTACCCGGACGTGAACGGAGTGTTCGACTCCTACGGCTCCGATGCGATGCGCTGGTTCCTCATGAGCTCACCCGTCGTTCGCGGCGGCAACCTCATGGTCACGGACGCGGGCATTCGCGACACCGTCCGCCAAGTGCTCTTGCCGATCTGGAACGCCTACTACTTCTTCACCCTCTACGCGGGAGCCGCGAACAAAGGTGAAGGCATTGAAGGGCGCCTGCTCGACCTCGGTGACCCACGTGTCGTTGACGGCCTCGTCGAAATGGACCGCTACCTGCTGGCGCATACGCGAGACCTCGCGAGCGGCGTGAAGGCGAGCCTCGACGAATACGACATCGCGAAGGGCTGCGAGCTGGTGCGCGACTACCTCGACGTGCTGACGAACTGGTACGTGCGCACTCAACGCCAGCGTTTCTGGGACGAGGACCAGGCGGCTTTCGACACGCTGTACACGGCTCTGGTACGCCTCATGGAGGTCGCCGCGCCGCTGCTGCCCCTGCTGACCGAGGAGATCTGGAGGGGCTTGACCGGCGGCGAGTCTGTGCACCTGGTCGACTACCCGATCCTGCCCGAGGCCGTGGCCAACGATGCCCTCGTCGCCGCGATGGACGAGGTGCGTGATGTTGTGTCTTCTGCCCATGCGTTGCGCAAGGCGAACCAGTTGCGCGTGCGTCAGCCTCTCCAGGGCTTGCGGGTCGTGTCCGAGCAGGCTGAGGCGCTCTCCTCCTTCTCGGGCCTTATTGCTTCCGAGGTCAATGTCAAGGATGTGCGCCTTTTGACTCCGGCCGAGTCTGGCCTGTCGGTTTCCACTGAGTTGTCCCTCAACCCGCGTGCCTTCTCGCCTGAGATCCGCAAGCTCACGTCGCAGCTCTTCAAGGCCCAGAAGGCGGGGGAGTGGCAGGTGTCCGAGGACGGGGCGTCTTGCGTCTTTTCCGGCGTTATGGTCGAGGGCACACCTGTTTCTTTGAGCGGCGAGCAGTTCAGTGTGACGACCTCGGTGAACGCCGACGAAGGACAAGTCGCGGACGTTTTGGCGAATGGCACTTTCGTCGTGCTCGACACTGAGCTCACGCCCGAGCTCGAGGCCGAGGGGTATGCGCGCGATGTCATCCGTGCCATCCAAGATGAGCGTAAGAACGCGGGCCTGCATGTCGCCGACCGCATTGACCTTACGCTCACTGTGCCTGCGGAGCGAGTCGGCGCGGTTGAGACGCATCGCGAGATGATTGCCCACGAAACCCTGGCCCTCTCGGTGTCGGTCGAGGCAGGCGAGAAACTAAGCGTGAGCGTCGCGAAGCGCTGAGTTGAGCGCGCATGATCCGGCGGGGGCCGGGGTGGATCAACACCCTGGCCCCCCGCTTTGCGTGCTGCTCCCGCTTTGAACGCTGCTCAGGGCCGCTCCATCCCCATCTGAGGTAAGGGGTATTCCCTGAGGCTTGGGAACAGGTCGGGTGCGTTCGTTGAAGCTCTGAGCCTTATAATCAACAAGCCGACATATCAGTTAGATCGGTCTGCCTTTCGGTTATAGCCTGTTCCCCTGTGCTTGTTTATACTCGCGACCTGTGCTGAGAATTGATATGAGACAAAATGGTGTGTGAAGAATTTGTATGGATCTACAGATGTTGCCGTGGTTTAGATGCTTGCAGGGTCTCGCCTTAAAGTGACTGGAATATATTTGTAGAAACGTTTGTTTAGGGAATTGAGATAGATGTTAGACTTGTTTGTTCCCGGTGTTTTGTCTGCTTTGTTGTCCGCTCTTGTTGGAGGGTTCCTTGGTTCTGTTGTCTCCGCCTGTGTTTCCTTAAGAATTGATGCAAATAGGCGTAAAGAGGAGGCTCTCGATTCTTTGTATGGTCTCTATTATGCGTTAGTGGGCTATCAGAATAGTTGCTCGATGACGTGGGGTGTTGATGATCCGATTCTTTTTGGCTCGCGGGCGGAGCTGGGGCGGAGATTGGTTGAGGCAACACCCTATTTTCAGTACTTGAGGGAGAAAGGCAGAGATAATCTACTAAAAGGGGTTTGGTTAGAGGATTATGACCTTTTTGGGGGTGATCGTGAGATTGCAGAAGCGGGTGATTCGCATTGGGCTAAGGAATTCTCAGATGTTCTGTTGTCTGCGATCAACTCTTCTTATTTTTTGCGAAAGAGTCTTTTTGGTTGGATATTCTTCTTGTTGGAGCGTAGGGTTAGCGATGTGTGTGGTGGATCGTCTCGCAATGCGTAGAAGGCAGGATGGTAGGTCCAATTGTGGTACCTGGGTGCCATGTTCTTGAAGGCGACTTTGGGTCGGATTCCTGGGGCTTGGCTGGCGACGCTGTTCGTCCTTTCTGTGTCCAGTCAACTAACGAAGTCGTCAACAGTAGTCGTGAGCATTAGTGCGGTATGGTCTTCAGATTTTGACTCCCAATTTAGGGTGCGGTCGCTACCTGTCTTGGAATCGGCGATGTTCTCCTGCGCAACGATTCTCTGATGAGATGGAGCGAATCAGTCAAGCTGTCGCAAGACCGACTGACAGTGCTTGGCGAGTTCGGCCTCGACTCGTTGGATGTGCTCTGTGGTTTCAGCACTCAAGGAGTGCAGAACCTCGTCGATGGCTTCTTTGAACGCCATCGGGATGATACGAGCAGATGCTGTTGCGAATCCCAGTAATGAATCTCCGTCAACTTTCAAAGCGTCGGCGAAGCGCAGGATATGTGTGCTATGGACTTGGGGCATCTGAGTCTTTCCCCCGATCCCCATTGCAAGGCTGTCGTACGTGGTGCTCTGCCCGAGACCTGTAGCTACGTCATACAACGGCGCGAGTACCGGGGAATCCGATGTGAGAATCGCGGAGAAGTTCTTCGCATGCCCGTCGGGTGCGGCCACGATCCAGTTGAGCAGTACACCTCTTGCAAATAGATCGATCTGGTCCTGCGACGTCCCTGTCTTACGCAGAACTGAGACGACATCCGCTGCCGTCACACGATACTTGTCACGAGGTAATGTTGAAGTTGACTGACAGAAGTCTTCCTGATGGATCCTGTATAGATGGCCAGTTTCATCCCTAAAACGGTCGTAACGGGTGACGACGATAGCCGGTGTCCGGTCGAAGACTGTGAAGCTCGATTCGGCGATCTCTGGAAAAGGCATTGTTCCGGTTAGGGCTTGACCGGTCAGGGAGAGTGCCCTCATAGTTAGGTGCTCGATTAAAGCTTGTGATCGTAATTCGGTGATTCCGGGTTTAAAAATGTGAGTCGTAGCTTGTGATCCGCAGGCCTCGAACCAGTGACCATTTTCATAGCGCAGGGCAAATTTTGCCTGCAGGCCGCCAAGCGACCAATGCTCTCCAGTCACTATCCAGGGGATCCCGGAAGCTGATGAAGCCCCTTTCAGTCGGCGACCGATCTGTTCTTCATCTATCGGCTTCAGGGGCCCCTCGAGTTCGGAGGCTTCAACATCTTCTGGGAAGAACTGCACCGCCCCCGGGCAATCCCTGCCAATCTTCTCTAACAGTGAGAAAAGGTTGTTTGCATTTGCCCCGGTCCGCTCTGCTGTAGCTCTACGGACTATCTCGTTCTCAGGTAATAGACCTTCAATGTAGGCGCGAGTGAGTCGATGAGAAACCGGGCGACTAGATGGCGCGAACGCCAATGATAGGCGTGGTGCGTCCTCGGTGGGGGGAGCGGTCAAGGTTGTCTTTCCGTGATCGTCCTGATCCAGGTGGCCGACGGAATGGCCGTTCATCATCATGTTCAGGCGCTTCATTTTGGTTTCCGTTGGCCTTCAATTTCTTGCATGAGCTTCTGAATTGCTTCAGTTGCAGCGAGAGAATAAGGAGTTGAGGTTGTTGTTGAAGCGGCGACTGATAGGCGACCAATGATCTTTGCTGCCTCTAGGAAGGCAGAGCGCATCTGAGGATTTGGGAAGCTTGGAGCGTTCTGTGATATGCCGTGGGTACTCGCGCCTGTATACCCCATCTCTTTCAGGGCTTTGCGGGTCGCCTCATTCGTTGTCAACCTCGTTGAGTTCGGAGTGTGTAGCGGAGGGGGAATGCTCGGATTCTCGGATCGTGGACTTGATGGTTCGCGGGATGAGCATGGGGAGAGGGATAGATCTATGTCGAGGGAGCTGAGGACCTGGAAAATCTTTGACAATTCAGCGCCAGCGCGTTCGCCGCGCTCAACGCCGGACAGCCACTCTCGAGAGACCCGCGCTTTCGAGGCCAGCTGGGCCTGAGTGAGCCCCTGATCGAGGCGCTCCTCGCGGATTGCTGCTCCAAGGCCTTGGGGACCCATGATTCGTCGGAACTGCATGATGTGATGGTACGTCAACATTCGTTTGATGTAAACGTATTGTCACATCTCATAGGTGTGGATGTACGTTCACGCCGGGCTGTGTGAATGTAGCGTCACTTCGGATCATTGATTCTGAGGGTTGCCTTGGCTCTCACATTTCAGCATTCTGCACTTCGGATCTGGACGGCACCGCTGCTTGCGAGAGCCTTCGCGAGGATGTCATCGGCAATGCGCGGAAGATCAGTCCCAACCGTGGGTCTGAGGTAGGGCAGATTCATTGTGATTGCAATGAAAAGCCCGTGTTCATTGGGTAAGTTGGCTGGTTTCTATTGGTGAAGTTGGCTGGTTTTTGTTGGTGAAGTTGGACGAATTAGGGGCACTATTCCGCTTTGAGGGTGAGCGCTTGGTCCTTTGGTGGGCACAAGTCGGACGAAGAGGGGGAGAGTGGGGTGAACCCCGACTTGCGACCTGGGCAAATGCGCTTGGCCGTGGGAGAGAAGGGCCGTGAGGGTCCGACTTGTGCCCAGAAGGCGCCCATGCACCCGGGCGGTGAGCCTTGGCGCAGCGTGCGGGGATAGAATCGGCTTTCGCGTCCCGGGACCCCGGGAAGGAGCCCGGGAGGAATGAATGGCAAACGAGCACCCCGCATTTTTCGGTGACGAGCAGCAGCAGAGCAAGAAGGGTGAGGACCTGCAGCAGAGCAATGAGATGAATGCTCACGAGCGCCGCGAGCAGCACCAGCACGACGAGTACCACGAGCACCAGCCCGGCACCATCCCCGCGGATCTCCTCCCGTACCTCGAGCAGGCCGATGCCCCCGACGAACTCGCCCTCACCGACGTCACCAACGCCGACGCATCCGAGGAGGAGGACGAGCGCGCTGCAGCCCTTCGCGCCCTCGTCGAATCCTCCCTGCTGCTCGGCCCCGACCCCTCCATTCTCGCCGAAATCGAGGGCGAGGTCGATGAGGACTTCCTCGAAGACGCCGCGCAGGCGAAGGCCGAACAGGCCAAGCTCGAGCATGAGCGAGCCCTCGATGAGGCTGATGCACAGCTTGCGCTCGACACGAGAGTCGAGGAGATCTACCAGTCGATCGTCTCGCGCGCGCCCGAGCATAATGTCCAGCCCTCCACGCAGCGGGTGAAAGCAGTCCTCGACATTCTCGGCGACCCTCAGAGCTCCTACCCGGCCATTCACATCACGGGGACCAATGGCAAGACCTCCACAGCCCGGATCATTGACGCGCTGCTCACGGCCTTCGGCATGAAGACCGGCAGGTTCACCTCCCCGCACCTGCTCGACGCCCGCGAGCGCATCAGCCTTGAGGGCGCCCCTATCTCCAAGGAGGGCTTCATCGCCGCCTGGGAGGACGTCGCCCCCTATATCGACATGGTCGATGAACGTTCCACCACCGAAGGAGGGCCTCGCCTGTCCTTCTTCGAAGTCTTCACCGTCATGGCTTTCGCGGCCTTCGCCGACTATCCCATCGACGCGGCCGTCGTGGAAGTCGGAATGGGTGGCCTGTGGGATGCGACGAACACTCTTGATGCGGGGGTGAGTGTCATCATGCCGATCGACCGTGACCACACCACATGGTTGGGCTCCGAGATTGCTGATATTGCGCGCGAGAAGGCGGGCATCATCAAACCCGGACAGATCGTCGTCATCGCC
The DNA here is from genome assembly GCF_016405145.1 of Schaalia cardiffensis. Taxonomy (GTDB): domain Bacteria; phylum Actinomycetota; class Actinomycetes; order Actinomycetales; family Actinomycetaceae; genus Pauljensenia; species Pauljensenia cardiffensis. Next base: position 50,493 of record NZ_JAEKIA010000013.1, on the reverse strand, counting down.
GAACAGCCCGAAGAGGCCCTCGATATTCTCCTCGAACGCGCCCGCGAGGTCGATGCCGTCGTGCGCCTGGAGGGACGGGACTTCGAGGTGCTGGGACGCCAGATGGGCGTCGGCGGGCAACTTGTGAGCGTCCGTACCCCTGCAGCCGTATACGAAGACGTCTTCCTTCCGCTTTTCGGCGAGCACCAGGCCCACAACGCCGCTTGCGCCCTCGTCGGAGTCGAAGCGTTCATGGGAGGCCGTGAGCTTGACGGGCGAATCGTGGAGAACGGCATGATGACGGCAACTTCGCCCGGGCGCCTCCAGGTCGTCCGCCATTCACCGACGATCATCGCTGACTCCGCCCACAATCCGGCCGGAGTCAGATCCTTGGCCCGCGCCCTCGAAGAGTCCTTCCCCTTTGCGCACACTGTCGGCGTGTATTCAGCAATGGCGGATAAGGAGATCGAATCCGTGCTGTCCGAGATGGAGCCGCACCTCGACTCGATCGTCGTCACGCAGATGCCGGGGGAGCGGGCGGCCGATCTTGAGACGCTCCAGCTCATCGCCGCCGAGGTTTTCGGCGAGGAACGGGTTCAGGCGCGCGATTCGCTCGCTGATGCGGTGGATCTGGCGGCCCAGCTTGCCGAGGCGACGAGTGACCCTGCGGACAAGGCGGGTGTCGTTGTCTTCGGTTCGGTTGTTCTTGCAGGTCATATGCTGTCTTTGGCCGGAAAGAAGGCTTAAGGTCTGCACACTCGTCCAAATGGGTGGTTGAACGTGCATCGAGGTGGCAGCATTGGTCGTGGCGACCGCTCACCGGATGCAAGGAGGCACTATGAAGAAGCTGGTCAACGACGTCCATAACGTCGTGAAGGAAACCCTGGAGGGCTTCGCCCTCGCCCACGCCGACCTGGTCGAGGTCCATCTTGATCCCGACTTCGTGACCCGTAAAACCCCGAAGGTCGAAGGGAAGGTCGGACTCGTGTCCGGCGGCGGCTCCGGCCACGAACCCCTTCACGCAGGCTTCGTCGGTGAGGGCATGCTCGACGCGGCCGTCCCCGGAGCGGTGTTCACGTCACCGACCCCCGATCCGATCCTCGAGGCGACGAAGGCCGCCGACCACGGCGCTGGCGTCTTGCACATTGTGAAGAACTACACCGGCGACGTCCTCAACTTCGAGACCGCCGCCGAAATGGCCGAAATGGAGGACATCGAGGTGCGCAGCATCGTCGTGAACGACGATGTGGCCGTTGAAGATTCGCTCTACACTGCGGGCCGCCGGGGCGTCGCAGGCACGATCTTCGTCGAAAAGCTCGCGGGAGCCGCCGCTGAACGCGGTGACGACTTGGACGCCGTGACCGCAGTCGCGCAGAAGACGAACTCTGAAATGCGCTCCATGGGCCTGGCTCTGGGCCCCTGCACCGTCCCCCACGCGGGCAAACCCTCCTTCGACCTCGCTGATGATGAGATTGAGCTCGGAATCGGCATCCACGGAGAGCCCGGATACCGCCGCGGGAAGATGGAAAGCGCCGACGCCCTCGTCGAAGAGCTTTACACGAAGGTTCGCGACGACCTCGAACTCAAAGCTGGGGAGCGCGTCATCACCCTCGTCAACGGCATGGGCGGCACTCCCTCCTCGGAGCTGTACATCTGCCACCGTCGCCTCGCTGAACTCCTCGAAGCGGATGGCGTGAGCATTGCTCGCTCCCTCGTTGGCAACTACGTCACCAGTTTGGAGATGCCCGGCGTGTCCATCACGCTGCTGCGCGTCGACGATGAACTGCTCGAGCTTTTCGACGCGCCGGTGTTCACTCCGGCATGGAAGTGAGGAACGCACAATGACTCTCGACGTCGCATGGGCGACCCGGTGGATGCTGCTCACCCGTGAAGCCGTTGCCGCCAACCGCGAGTACCTCATTGATCTGGACCGCCAGATCGGCGACGGCGACCACGGTGAGAACCTCGACCGCGGCTTCTCCCAGGTCGTCTCGGTCCTCGAGGAGAGGCCCTGCGGGAGCGTCCAAGACGTTTTGAAAGTCGTCGCGAAGACCCTCATGTCCACGGTTGGAGGAGCGGCGGGGCCCCTGTATGGCACTGCGTTCCTGCGCGCCGCGAAGGCCTGCGCCCTCGAACCCGTCAAGGCCGAGGGCGTGGCAGCGCTGATCTCGGCAGCGCTCGAAGGGATTCAGGCCCGCGGCAAGGCCGAACGCGGGGAGAAGACCATGGTCGATGCCTGGGGCCCCGCATCCGATGCTGCCGCGAAGGCCGCATCCGAGGGGGCGGACGAGATCGCGGTCCTCGAGGCCGCAGCTGCTGCCGCCGCCGAGGGCGCAGCCGCGACCGAACCGATGAAAGCAACGAAGGGGCGCGCCTCCTACTTGGGTGAGCGCTCCATCGGGCACCTCGATCCGGGCGCGATGTCCTCGTCGATCATTTTGGCCAAGGCTCTCGAAGCTGCGAAGAGGGCATGATGACCAGGGTCGCTTTCGTCATTGCTTCGCATTCGGATCTTCTGGCCAGGGGAATCGTTGAACTCGCCGAACAAATGGCGCCGGACGTCGTCTTCAAGGCGGCGGGCGGCACCGAGGACGGGGGGATCGGCACTTCCTACGACAAGATCGAAGCGGCTGTGAACTCGGCGCTGGAGGCTGTGGGAACCGAAGCGGGCTCGGGCGTCGTCGTCCTGGCTGATCTTGGGTCCGCGCTGATGACAGTCGAGGCTGTGCTCGATTTCGCCGACGACCCGGAGCACATCGTCTTCGTTGATGCCCCCGTGGTGGAGGCGACGGTCGCGGCTTCCGTGAAGGCACAGCTCGGCGATTCCCTTGGCAATGTCGTGGCGGCGGCCCGAAACGTCTGCAAATTGGCGGCGGAGGAGGCCGAGGATTTCGATCTTCGCCCCGAACCGCCTATCCGGGATGATGAGCCGATGACGGCGAGTGCTCTTGTCGCTGACCCGGTGGGGCTGCACGCTCGCCCGGCGGCGCTCGTCGCTCGGGTCGCAGGCTCTTTCGACGCTGAGGTGACTTTGAACGGTGCGGATGCTGCATCGGTTCTTGAACTCATGGCGCTCGGAGTCACTCAGGGGCAAAGGGTTGAGCTTTCAGCTTCGGGCCCGGAAGCGGCTCAGGCCTTGGACGCTGTTGTGAAGGCGATCGAGAAGGTCGAGTGAAGCCGATGGCTGCCCGGGGTGTTCCTCGGGCAGCCTCTGGGCTCGGCCTCTTGCTTGACTTGAGGCTCAATGCTGAAAGCGGGATTCTCAGACAGCCCGGAGCTGAGGTGTTGTGCTGGACTTCGGCTGGGAGTTCGGCTTGCTGCGTCGGCCTCTCCTCCGGCTTAAGCCTCAATGCTCACAGCGTTCTCCTCGAGTGGCCCAGGCCGATGATCCTCAGCCGATTCACAGCGAGGAACAGCGCTGTGAGAGCATCCGGAATCCCCTACGCCCGACCGCGTTTATCTGCCAGAATGATTCGCGCTCGAAGCCGAGCATCTGATGATGCTCATTGAAACGACAACTGAAAGGTGGGCCGATGCCGACTCCTGAACTGCTCGACCCGAACAAGGAGCACACTCTCGTCCTCGTTAAGCCCGATGGTTTCGCCCGGGGCCTCACCGGCGAGGTCCTGCGCCGCATCGAGGCGAAGGGCTACGTGCTCAAGGGCTTGAAGATCAAGCGGGCCTCGAAAGAATTGCTTGAGGAGCACTACGCGGAGCACCGCGATCAGCACTTCTTCCCCGGCCTGCTCGAGTTCATGAGCTCGGGTCCCCTTGTGGCGGTCGTCGTCGAGGGTGACCGGGTGATCGAGGGCGTTCGCGTCCTCATGGGGACGACGAATCCGACGCTCGCGGCACCTGGAACGATCCGCGGCGACTTGGGACGTGACTGGGGTTCGAAGTACGTGGAGAACGTGGTCCACGGATCGGATTCTCCGACTTCCGCGGAGCGTGAGATCGCTTTGTGGTTCCCTGAGCTCGTCTACCACGAGTGACGAGGACGCGGCCGGGAGGCGCCCCAGGCGCCTCCCGCTTGGCGCTTCTTCGCCGACGCGCCACACACTGAGAACGCAGCTGCTTGCTTGCACGGGTCGTGTTTCGTCGCTTCTTCAAGGAATCGTAGAGGGACTGATGCTCTGGCAACACAACGCGGCGACGATAGAGCAAGACCTGGGCGGGGATTCGATCCGCCGATGCTGATCAAACGCTTCGATAATGCGACGCTCCGATGATGACCCAGCGCGGCGGCGCTGCAGCGCCGTGCGGATCCTCCAATCCTCTGGTAACCATCAAGCGCAGACAACGCAGAGCGCAGCGCAGTCAACGCCGCGACAATCCTGAAAGGGCGTGACCCTCGCACAAGCCACGCCTCAACAAACACAACAAGAACACAGGCGCCTGCCCGCACCTAAGGGAGGCGCCATTTCGCGTAATGTGGCCATGTGCACCTCAAATCCTTGTCCCTGCGCGGGTTCAAGTCCTTCGCGAGCGCAACGACACTCCGCCTCGAACCTGGGATCACCTGCGTCGTCGGGCCCAATGGCTCGGGCAAGTCGAATGTCGTGGACGCCCTCGCGTGGGTCATGGGTGAACAAGGTGCGAAGAGCCTGCGCGGCTCCAACATGTCAGACGTGATCTTCGCCGGTACAGCTGCACGCCCCGCCCTCGGCCGCGCACAAGTGGATCTGACGATCGACAACACTGACGGAGTGCTGCCGATCGACTACACGGAAGTCACGATCACCAGGACCCTCTTTCGCGGCGGCGGCTCCGAATACGCGATCAACGGTGCTCCCGCTCGACTCCTCGACATTCAAGAACTCCTCTCCGACACGGGCATGGGTCGTCAAATGCACGTCATCGTCGGCCAGGGCAGGCTCGACTCGATCCTCCAAGCAAGCCCGGAAGAACGACGCGGATTCATTGAAGAGGCCGCCGGAGTCCTCAAACACCGGCGCCGAAAAGAACGCGCGCTCCGCAAACTCGCGGACATGGACCACAACCTCGTGCGCGTCCTCGACCTCACCCAGGAGATCCAACGCCAACTCGGCCCGCTGGCCCGACAAGCCCGAACCGCGCGCAAAGCCTCCCTCATCCAGGCCCGAGTCCGTGACGCGAAAGCCCGCCTCCTCGCCGACGAACTCGTCGCAGCACACGAGCGTCTTGCCGCCCAATCCGAATCCGAACAGCTCCTCAAAAGACGCCGGGCCTCCATTGAGGAACGCATCGAGCGCATCAGCGCGCAGATCACACAGCTCGAAGACCATGAGCGCTCCCTCGTTCCCGCCCTCGAACAGGCGAATAGGCAATGGCAGGAGATCACCGCACTGCATGAGCGTCTGCGCGGAACCCTTCGGACCGCCCAAGAGCGCGTCCGCAACCATTCCCAACCCGAGCTTGCCCCCGAAGGTGAAGACCCCGAGGTCCTCGACCAGCGCGCCCAGAAGGCAGGAGAAGAGGACGCCGAGCTCCTCGAAGCGGTGGAACGAGCGAAAATGCGACTCACGGCCGTCATCCGTGAAAAGGACGAGGCCGAGGACGCCGATATGAGAGCTTCGGCAGAACTCGCACGCGTCAATCGTGTGCACGCCGATCATCGGGAGATGAGGGCGAGACTCACCGGCGATGTGGCGAGTGCGAAAACCCGCGCGGAGGCCGCCAAATCCGAAGCTGAACGTTCCCACAAGGCCCTTGAAGAGGCACATGAGCGCCTCGAAAAAGCCCGTGAGGCCCTGGCTGGCGCACCTCGACTTGAGGAGGAGGCCCAGGGCGGAGCCGCTGACACGCACCTTAGAGCGACCAGGAAACGCGATGAGGCCCGCGCCGCAGTCGACGCGCTTGTAGCGAAAGAACGCGAGGCTAGAGCAGACAGAGCACACTGGGAGGCGCGACGCGACGCGCTCGCCCAATCCCTCGTCAGAGATGACGACACCTCCAGGCTCATTGAGGCCGAGGGCAGCTTCGGGGCTGTACAAGAATTCATCGAAGCCGAACGCGGCGCGGAGAACGCGATCGCCGCATTGCTCTCGCCTTTCGCAGACGCGGTCCTCGTCGAGTCCGTGGAGGCGGCCGCCACTCATGTGCGCGATGCGGAAAGACTCGGCTCCGGGCAGTTGAGAATGCTCATCGCAGGGGAGACCCCGACACAGGAATCTGCGCACAGTAGCGAGCACGACCGGGGCCCTGCCCCGAAGGGCGCGAAGTGGGCGCGCGAGTGCGCGACAGCGAAAGGACCGATCGGCTTGGCGCTCGCGGCCCTCCTCGACCATGCGGTTATCGTCGAGGACCTTGATGGTGCGCTCGCCGCTCTTGACGATGAACGAGTGCGAGCAGCGGTCACGTCGAGCGGTGCGATCCTGCGCAGAGAATCCGTAATCGGCTCGGGAGCTCCGGGCGATTCCCTGCTGGCCCTGCGCGCGCAACTTGAGGACGCCAAGGATCGGGCGCGCCACGCGGTTGAGGAGGAGGCGCGCATCGACGCTGAACTTCAGGCGGCGAACTCCTCACTGGATGAAGCCATCCGTGGCGCGAACGAGGCACTCAAGGCACTTCGCGCCGAGGACTGGCACAAGGCGAAAATCGCACAGGAACAGGCTCGTTTGAAATCAGCCGTCCAAGCGGCCGAAGCTGAAGCGGCCCGCACACGGGCGACGGCGAAGAAGGCTGCTGAACACGTCGAATGGGCGGACGAGAGGGTCAAAGACGCACAAACCCGTCTAGCTGAGCGCAGCGGTGAGGATCCCGGTGAGGATCTTGAAGCCGCGAAGGCTGCCGCTGAGAATGCTTCGGCGAAGGCTCGGGCGGCCCGAGAAACGGAGACGAATGCCCGCCTCGAGTTGCGCGCCATCGAAGAGAGATCACGCCAGGCCCAATCGAAGGCCCGTGCCCTTCGATCCCAGGCGGCTGCGGAGCGCGATGAGCGTCGACGTCGCATTGAACGCGAGGCTCGACGTGTGCGCGCACTCGAAGCAGCTGTGAATGTTGAAGCCGGGGCTCGGCTCGGCGTTGAGGCGGCGGCCCGCGCCCTCGAAGAGGCTGAGCAGGCCCGCCTGATCGATGAGGATGCTCGGCGTGAAACCTCGCAGGCATTGTCGGATGCGCGCCGCCAGGCGGAAGAGGCGCGCCTCGCCCTCGCAGATGTCACGGGAGCTTCGCAAAGGGACGAGATTGCGCGCGCCCAGCTTCAACTGCGGGTCGAGGACTGTGAACGCCGCGCTTTTGAGGAGCTCTCCTTAGAGACTGATACCCTTATCGCCGACTTCGGTCCTCATAATCTTGTCCCAAGATTCCCGGATGACCCGGATGCTGAAATCGAGGAGGGGGCAGCGCCCTTCGTCCGCTCCGAGCAGGAGAAGCTTTTGGAGGCCGCGACGAAGGAGCTTGTGCGCCTCGGCAAGGTCAATCCATTGGCTTTGGAGGAGCATGACGCCCTGGCGAAGCGCCACGAGTTCCTCGTGAGCCAGGTGAGGGATCTTCGCGAGTCGAAGGCGGATCTGCTGAGAATCATTGACGACGTGGATCGACTGGTGGAGGAGGCTTTCGCGTCCGCTTTTGAGGACACTCGCGCGCAATTCGCCCACGTGTTCGATGTGCTCTTCCCCGGCGGCAAGGGCGAGCTCATCCTCACTGATCCTGATGCGATGCTCGAAACGGGCGTTGAGATCGAGGCGCGCCCAGCAGGAAAGAAGGTCAAGCGCATGTCCCTCCTATCGGGTGGTGAGCGTTCCCTTGCGGCGATCGCTTTCCTCGTCGCGATCTTCAAGGCCCGTCCCTCGCCCTTCTATGTCATGGACGAGGTCGAGGCCGCTCTTGATGATGTGAATCTTTCGCGGCTTTTGAAGATCTTCCAGGAGTTGCGTGAGGAATCGCAGCTCATCGTCATTACGCATCAGAAGAGGACGATGGAGATCGCAGATGCCCTCTACGGCGTGACGATGCGCGATGGCGTGACGGGGGTCGTGTCTCAGCGGCTCGCCCATTAGCTCCACTGCGCGGGGGAGAGGCGCGAGCGAATCCGGAATTGCCCCACTGAGCTGAGCGAATGACAACACCTAGGTGCTCCTCATCCGCTTCGAGGGTACTTGCCCGACTGGGCTGCGGGCATGAAATCGGAGGTGAAAAGAGGGGACCTGTGGACTCTCAGCTCCACAGGCCCCCTTTCAGATCATGGAAAAGTACTCGAGGCGCTTAGTCCTCAAGGAGAAGATGGCGTTCGTCGAGGATTTCACTCGCCTTTGACGCGATTGGCGCGAGATGCTTGGAGCCGTGGTGGGCACAGAAGAAGAGGCGGCCACCGGAAGCGAGAGTGACGCGGACGCGTGCACGAGCGCCACACTGATCACAGCGGTCGGCTGCGGTGAGGATCGCTTCCTCGGTGGACGCCGGGCGTTCAAGAGTCGTTGCTGTCATGTCTCCATTGGACACCACGAGGGCGCCCCGGCGCGCATTCACAAGCCGATGTTCACCGCGGGCGCAATTCGGAGGGTGCTTCGGGCCGTGGCGGCTGCGGCGCAGGCGCGAGCACAGGAACCGATCGCGAGCGCAGGAGACTATCCAGGGTGCCACGTGTCCCGATGATGCCTCTCGCAGAGCAGAGAACAGGGACGAAGGCGTGATAAGGGGGCGATCACAGCCTTCGAACACACCCCTGCGGGCCGTGGGATTCGCCTTCGGCCTCGGGAATCTCGGCACGCCTGGATGGAAATGCCCAGGCTCTTCCTTAGGATATGCGGGTGACTCCTCCAGCCTCTGACTACTCAGCGCGCCACCTTTCCGTCCTCGAGGGGCTCGAAGCGGTGCGTAAGCGCCCCGGCATGTACATCGGTTCCACGGACCACCGCGGCCTCATGCACTGCCTCTGGGAAATCATCGACAACGCGGTCGATGAAGCGCTGGAAGGACACTGCGACACGATCAACGTCCGCCTCCACCCCGATCACTCCGCATCAGTGGCCGACAACGGCCGCGGAATCCCCGTTGACGAAGTCCCGGGAGTGGGCTTATCCGGCGTGGAGGTCGTTTATACGAAGCTCCACGCGGGCGGCAAATTCGGCGGCGGCTCCTACGCTTCTTCTGGCGGCCTCCACGGTGTTGGAGCGTCCGTCGTCAATGCCCTCTCCGCCCGCCTCGACGTGCAAGTCGACCGCGGCTCGAAAACCTGGGAAATGTGCTTCCGACGCGGAGAGCCCGGTGAATTCGACGATTCCGAGCAGCGCACCCCGAACTCGCCCTTCACCCCCTTCACCGACTCCTCCCGTTTGAAGACTGTCGGCAAAGTGAAGAAGAACACCACCGGCACCAGAGTGCGCTTTTGGGCGGACTTCCAGATCTTCCCCGCCACTGAGGGTTTTTCCTGGGAGAGCCTTCTCGCACGCGCCCGCCAGACTGCTTTCCTTGTGCCCGGATTGACGATCAATTGCTGGGACGAACGCGCAGAAGAGGTCCTCCACGAGTCCTTCCGCTTCGACGGAGGAGTCGTCGACTTCGTCAACTGGCTCGCCGGAGACGGAGCCGTGACGGACACCTGGCACATTGAAGGATCTGGGACTTTCACAGAGACCGTGCAGGCCCTCGACCCCGCGACTGGTCACCTTGCCGCGACTGAAGTGGAGCGCCTGTGCGAGGTCGACTGCGCCCTGCGCTGGGGGATCGGCTACGACACGACCCTCCAGTCCTTCGTCAACATCATCGCAACCCCGAAGGGCGGCACCCATATCGCAGGCTTCGAACAGGCGATCTTGAAGGTCCTGCGCGCCCAGATCGACAAGAACTCTCGCAAACTCAAAGTGACGGCGAAGGACGGACGCCCGGAGAAAGAAGATGTTCAGGCGGGCTTGACGGCTGTTGTGACCGTGCGATTCCCTGAGCCCCAGTTCGAAGGACAGACGAAGGAAGTTCTCGGTACCCCGCAGGTGCGTGCCGTCGTCAACCGGGTCGTTTCGGAGTGGCTGAAGAAGAAGTTCTCCTCCTCGAAACGCGATGACAAGCATCAGACCTCCCAACTGCTGGAGAAGGTCGTCGGGGAGATGAAGGCCCGGGTTTCGGCCCGCATCCACAAGGAGATCTCAAGAAGGAAGAACGCCCTCGAGACTTCCTCACTGCCCGCGAAACTCGCCGACTGTCGCATGGAGGACGTTTCTAAGACCGAACTCTTCATCGTCGAGGGCGACTCCGCGCTGGGAACCGCGAAGGCCGCGAGAAACAGCCAATATCAGGCCCTCTTCCCGATTCGGGGCAAGATCCTCAATGTCCAGAAGGCTTCGACTGCGGACATGCTTGCGAACGCGGAGTGCGCGAACATTATTCAAGTCATCGGCGCAGGATCGGGCAGAACCTTCGACATCGAGCAGGCGCGCTATGGCAAAGTCATCCTCATGACGGACGCGGATGTGGACGGCGCGCACATCCGCACCCTGCTCCTCACTCTGTTCTTCCGCTACATGCGTCCCATGGTCGAGGCTGGGCGAATTTACGCGGCAGTGCCCCCTTTGCATCGCATCGACGTGTCCGCGCGCGGAAGAAAACCCCGAGAGCTCGTCTACACCTACTCGGAGGTGGAACTCCATGCGAAGCTGGCGCAGCTGAGGAAACAGGGGAGGACCTGGAAGGAACCGATCCAGCGCTACAAGGGCCTGGGCGAAATGGACGCGGACCAGCTGGCGGAGACGACGATGGATCGCGCTCACCGCTCTCTGCGGCGGATCACCCTCGCCGATGAGGCGGCTTTGCGTGAGGCTGAGGAAGTGTTTGAACTTCTCATGGGATCTACCGTTGGTCCTCGTAAAGAGTTCATCGTTGAGGGCTCTTCTGGTCTTGATCGCGATCGAATCGACGCCTGAAATCTGGGTTTTCACCCGCTTGTGCGCCCCCGGAATTGGCGGGGTAAGACTTTAGGCCCGGATCGAAAGTACACTAGAAGCATGACTGGACTCGCTGAGCGACTAACGCCGCCGGCCTCAGTTCCGCACCCTGGCGTTCACCTTGGACTGCGGTGGCGTTCGATCATCGCGTCTGACGCCCCCTCGGTCTACGAGCTGATCCGAACGGTGGAAGCCGCTGATGACACTCATCATCGCGTCTCCGCCTCAGAGGTCGCCGACATGATTGAGGGCCGGTGCGGCACGGATTGGGTCGACGCCCTCGTCGGCATTGATGCTGAACATCGAATTTGCGCGGTCGCAACGGTGCGCGTGCTGCGTAGAATCACGGACTGTGCGAACGCCGTGGTTAACGCCTACGTTCACCCTCATTGGCGAGGACGAGGACTGGGGCGCGCCCTCTTGTACTGGCAGGACGGGCGTGCACGTCAGATGCTCGTTGAAGCTTTTGGCGCGGACAGTGAAATTCCCTCTTCGATCCATAACTTCGTCGATGCGCATATGACGGATCGGCGTCGCCTCTATATCGCGGCGGGCTTCTATGCGAAGCGCACCTTCCAGATCATGTATCGCGAGCTCGAAGGCTCCGAGAAGGCATTGAAAGCCAAACACGGCTATTCAGTGGTCCCCTGGGATGAGGTTGCCACAGCGGATGTTCGTCATGTCCATATGGATGCTTTTCTCGAGCATTACCGTCCCTCCTTGCGGGGCATATGGTGGGACGAGGCGACCGAGGAACTCGATCCGCGTTGGTCCTTCGTCGCCCTCGATCCGCACGGAAGGCCTGCGGGTTACTGTCTGACGGGAAGGCCTGCGGAGCGGTGGATCGCAAACGGTCGCACGGAAGCCTATATCTACCTGTTGGGCGTGGATGCTGAGCATCGTGGACATAGCCTTTCGACGGCCCTCCTGGGGGCAACGGTGTCGGCGGCTGCGGCGAGCGGGGTGTCACGAATCGGACTTGATGTCGATACGGAGAACCCTTCGAATGCGCATGCGATCTACGAGCGTTTTGGTTTCGTTGATGGGCCCGCTGAAGTCTTCTACACGATCGACCAATAGGGACGGGAGTGCGCCATGACTGATTCAGACGCGCTCAGCGGTGAAACCCTTCCTGTCGACACTGCTTGTCCTCCCGACACTGTTTCGCCCACGCAGGTGAGCTTGCCGGAGAGCCACCACGGCATCGTCTGGGAGGTTCTTGAGCCTGCGCACCTGCACAAGCTTGCGGCGCTCATTTCCCGAATGGAAGCTCAGGATAATCCTCCCTATCGGACGAGCACCGACGAGGTCGCTGAAATGCTCGCCGAAGATCGGACATGGAGGGGGCTTGCGGGTTTTGCGACGCGCGGAATCGCGAAGGGTCGCATGGTTGCCTTCGGCCAGGTGGTGCTTCGCAAGCCGGGCATCGTCGAATGTCTGTGTCAAGGCGGCGTTGATCCTTCTTTCCGCAGGATTGGTCTGGGGGGTTCCCTCGTTGCGTGGCAGGAGGCCACTGCGAGGCAGATGCTCGCAAGGATCCCCGATCTTGGGCGCGCGCAGATCGCCATGCAGGTCGAGGTCGGGCAGGAGGATCTCGAAGAGCAGTTGAAACTGCGGGGGTTTCATTGGGCCCGCACCTACTATGAGCTCCGTGCGGACCTTTCACGCATTCCGAACGCCCCTGATCTGGGGAGTTATCTGAGGATCGAGCCGTGGGGCCCGGAGTGGGAAGAGCCTGCTCGCATGGCTTCGAATCGGCTTTCCGAGTTGGAGTGGGGCAGGCCTCCGCTCACTCAGGAGCAGTGGTTGAGCGGGCGCAGTGCTTTTGTGCCCGAATGGTCTTTCGTTGCCGTCGACCGGCGGGGGGATCGTCCTCGTCTCCTCGGTTTCCTTCTCGCGTCGAAGTACGTTCAGGATTGGGCGGTTTTGGGGTGGCGTGAGGGCTACATCGACCAGATGGGGGTGCTCGAGGAGGCTCGTTCGAGTCATGCGGTCAATGCGCTCATCATCGCCTCGATGCGGGCGATGGCGTGCGACGGCATGGACCGCATTGGGACGGGCCTCGGGTCGGCGAACCACTCGGGGGCCTTAGCCGTTTACGACTACTTGGGTTTCCGCACAGTGGGGCAGACCCGCTTGTACGCCCGTGACGTCTGAGCGGCCTCGCCCGGCGCCACTTGCGACTTTGGTCCTTATCTGCTCACTTCGTGGACGTTGACAGCGCTAACGACCATTATGTGAATCACTTCATGTTCTGGGATAAACGGCGCGGAACCGGTCAATAGCGCTGCTATTTGGTTGATAAGGTGAGTCAGGTCACAGGCGCCGGTGTTTGTTGTATGTCTACCATCACAGAAGAATCGCCCATGTTCTCACGGGGATTTCGATGCGCGAGTCCCCGCGCGTCCCGTCACTAATCGACACGGAGACATGTATGACCACGTCGTCTACATCGCAGTCAAAGACTTCGCCGCTTGTCATTCGAAGCGCTATTGTAGCCTCCCTGGGCGGACTGCTCTTCGGTTTTGACACCGCTGTCATTTCAGGCGCCGAAGAGAAACTCAAAGAACTCTACGCGCTTTCCTCCGTCGGAGAGGGCATGATCGTCGCCATCGCCACGATCGGCACGATCTTCGGAGCGATCATCGCGGGCCGCCTCGCCGACCGCCATGGGCGCAAGCCGATCCTCTTCTGCATCGGCGTCTTCTTCGGCGTCGGCGCGCTCGCCACTGCGTTGGCCCCGACGCCCACCCTGATCTCCGCTGCGGACGGCTCGATGACGGCTTCCTCAGCCTTCCCGATCACCTTCTTCATGGTCTTCCGCTTTTTGGGCGGCATCGGCGTGGGCATGTCCTCGGTCGTCGCCCCCATCTACACCGCGGAGATCGCCCCCGCGCGAGTGCGAGGGCGCCTGGTCGGCCTCGTCCAGTTCAACATCGTCTTCGGTATCCTCCTAGCCTACGCCTCCAACGCGATCATCCGCGAGATTGTCCACGAGGAAACCGCGTGGCGGTGGATGCTCGGCGTCATGGCCGTGCCCGCAGTCCTCTTCCTGATCTTCCTCATGTCCGTCCCCGAAACGCCGCGCTGGCTTTTCGCCCACAGGCGCGAGGACCAGGCGCGCGAGATCTCCGCCCGCCTGACGAACTCCGCGGAGGAGTCCGAGGAGCAGATGAAGGAGATCGCCGACCAGCTGGCCGAGGACCGCGCCGCCGGGCACGTCCCCTTCTTCACGCGCCGCTACCGCAAGGTCATTCTCATGGCCTTCTGCATCGCGATGTTCAACCAGCTTTCCGGCATCAACGCGATCCTCTACTAAGCCCCCAAGGTCATGAGGCTCGCCGGCGGCGAGGCGATCTTCGGCGCGGCCTTCCCCTACATCGCCTCCGTGGTCGTCGGCCTCATGAACCTCATTGCGACGATGGCGGCCCTGACCGTCATCGACAAGCTCGGCCGCCGCCAACTCATGATCGTCGGCTCCATCGGGTACCTGGTGTCCCTGGGCTTCCTCGCGGGCATGATGTTCGCCTACGAGGCGGGCGCGGTCACCGGCGCCGCCGCCGTGTGGCTGGTACTCATCGGCCTGCTCGGCTTCATCGCATCCCACGCCTTCGGCCAGGGCTCGGTGATCTGGGTGTTCATCTCAGAGATCTTCCCCAACCGCGTGCGCGGGCGCGGCCAGTCGCTGGGCTCCCTGACGCACTGGACTTTCGCCTTCATCACCACCTACGCCTTCCCCGTCCTCACCGACAGCCTCGGTGGCGGCTTCGCCTTCGGAATCTTCTTCCTGTGCATGGTCGGCCAGCTACTCTGGGTCCTGAAAGTCATGCCCGAGACCAAGGGCATTCCGCTGGAAGAAATGGAAGAGAAGCTGGGGTTGAGCGATGACTAGGATCCTCAACATCGGTGAAGCGCTCATTGATGAGATCAACCGTCCCAATACCGCGCCCGTCGAGGTCGTCGGCGGCTCGATGCTCAACGTGGCGGCGGGCCTGACCCGCCTGGGCCACGAGTCCGAGCTGGCCACGTGGTTCGGCCGCGACGAGCGCGGCGACAAGGTCCGCGCCCACGCCGAGGAGGCGGGCGTCACCCTGGTCGAGGGCTCCGACGGCGCCGAGTTCACGACGGTTGCCCACGCGACAATCGACGAGAAGGCGCGCGCCGCCTACGAGTTCGACGTCTTGTGGGACGTGCCGGTCATCCCCAACCAGGACGGCGTCGGCCACATGCACACCGGGTCCTACGCGGCGACGTTCCAACCCGGGGGCGCGAAGGTGCTCGCCGCCGTCAAGCGGCAGGCCATCCACGGAACGGTCTCCTACGACCCGAACATCCGCCCGGCTCTGCTGGGCACCCCCGACGAGGTGCGCCCCCAGATCGAGGCCATCGTCGCCCTGTCCGACGTCGTCAAGGCGTCCGACGAGGACCTCGAGTGGCTTTACCCGGGCCGTCCGGTCGAGGAGATCATCCGCGAGTGGAGCCAGGCCGGACCCGCCCTAGTGCTGTGCACGCGGGGCCCCTGGGGGGTGTACATCAAGACCGCTGCCGAGCGCGACATGCTGGTCGTGGATCCCCTAGACGTGGAACTGGTCGACACCGTCGGGGCGGGGGACTCGCTCATGGCGGGCCTCATCTCCGGCTTGGTCGATGCGGACCTGTTGGGTAGCGCGGAGGCGAAGCAGCGACTGCGCGAGGCGCGCTGGGCCGACCTGATGCCCGCCATCCACCGGGGGATCATCACCTCGGGGATCACGGTCTACCACGAGGGCGCGTACTCGCCCACGAAGGAGGAGGTGGCCGCCATCTTGGCGGTGAGCAAGAACCTGCGGGGCTGAAACATCCCCAGTGAGGGGGTGGGGTGGGCCGTGATCGGTCGCCCCGCCCCCTTTGCGCGCCCGCCCTTTCGCGCTCGCCGCTCGGTGCGATCAGTCAGCGACGCGTTGCCGAAGGGGTTTTCCAGCCGAGGCGGGCACGGTGCTTCAGCCCGGTGGCGTCCCTGGGTTTCGCCCACGAGGTGAGCCTCGGGTCGGCGAACCACTCGGGCGCCCTCGCCGTATATGACTACCTGGGGTTCACGACAGTCGGGCAGTCCCGCCTGTACGCCATGGAGATCTAGTCTCCGCGAACGGACGACACCCCTCAGCCCAAAGCTGCGATGGTGAAGACGATGGGGGAGCCGGAGGCGTCGCGGCGCTCGTCCTCTGAGGGAAGATCTACAGGAGAGCCATCCGCGGATGCGGCGCGAGCTGGGCGCGAGCCCACCCATGCGATGTCGAGCCGATCCTCGCCGCGCAGGAATCGCTGCACGCGGACGCCCCGACCGCCCCTGCCCTTCGACGGGTAGAGGGAGAAAGGTGTGACCTTCGCCGTCGTCTGCCCGGTTCCCGGCAGAGCGCCCTGCGCCGCTGCGACCGTGACGACCACAGCATCATCAATCGCGTCGACCACCCAAAAACCGATGACCTCAGCGCCGGGCGACAGTTTCATGCCCACCATGCCTGAAGCGGTGCGCCCCTGTGGGCGAACCTTGTTCGCCGGCGTGCGCAGAAGCTGGGCATCAGAGGAGATGAACACCAGATCGGAAGAATCCGTACTCGGCGCGAAGCCGACGAGGCGATCCCCATCCTCCAAGGCAATGACCTCCCACTCGTCGCGGGCAAGCGCATCGGGCTTCAAACGCTTGACCGTACCGTGGGCGGTTCCCATCGCGTACACGGTCTCCGAATCGGGATCTAGCAGGCCGATAGCGGGAGAATCAGAATGCACCAGCATCGAAGCCGGTGTCGCGGCGGCCAAGGACAGGCCCGTATCGAAACGGGGGATCGCAGGCAGATCGACGACATCGATGCGGTGGGCAACCCCGTCTTGTGTGACGACCGCAACCTGTGAACGCGATGTCGAAGACAGTTGCGCGACCCACCCGTCCTGGTGGGCGCGCGGACCGGGTTCAAGAGGATCGGCGCCTTCGACTCGGGCAAGACCACCGGCGCAACTGAGGACGACGATGCAGGGGGTGTCGGGAATCTGCAGTTCCATTCCCTTGCCCGAGCGTGAGACCGAGGGTAGGGCCGCCGCCAAGGCTGCGCAACCCTGCTCGGGCAGAGCCTCAGCGCCCGGGGAAGACAAGAGCAGCGTGCGCCGAGGCGTGCCCAGACGCGCCGACACCTCACGCAACTCCTTGACGACGAGGGACTTGAGCAGACTCGAATCGGCGAGGATCTTCTCAAGCTCTGCGATGCGCCCGGCGAGTTCGTCGCGCTCTGCCTCAAGCTCGATCCGGGAGAACTTCGTGAGGCGACGCAGCCTCAACTCGAGAATGTGGTTCGCCTGGATCTCCGACAGGTCGAAAGCGGTCATGAGACGCGCTCTGGCCGTTTCGGCATCGTCTGAAGAGCGGATGATCGCGATGACATCATCAATGTCGAGAACAGCGATGAGAAGACCCTCGACCAGGTGCAGACGATCCTGGGCCTTGCCCAAACGGAAACGGCAGCGGCGGGTCGTCACATTGATGCGATGGTCGATGAAGACCTGCAGCATGTCCTTGAGTCCCAAGGTGCGCGGCTGACCCTCGACGAGGGCGACGGCGTTGATCGAGAAGGAGTCCTCCAAAGGCGTGCGAGCGTAGAGCTGCTGAAGGACAGCCTCGGGGTTGAAACCGTTCTTCACCTCGATGACGAGGCGAAGCCCATGAATCCGATCTGTGAGGTTTTGGACCGAGGAGATGCCTTTGAGACGCCCAGAGTTGACGTTCTCCTTGATCTTCTCGATGACCTTCTCCGGGCCGACCATGTAGGGCAATTCCGTGACGATGAGCCCCATTTTGCGGGCCGTCACGCGTTCGATCGACACTTTCGCCCGGGTTTTGAAGGCGCCGCGACCGGTCTCGTAAGCGTCTTTGATCCCCTCAAGGCCGACGATGACGCCGCCCTCGGGAAGATCAGGGCCGGGGACGAAGCGCATGAGGTCGGTGACGGAGGCTTCGGGGTGTTCGATGAGGTGGATTGAGGCGGCGATCGTCTCAGCGAGGTTGTGCGGGGCGACGTTCGTCGCCATCCCCACGGCGATGCCCGAAGCTCCATTGACGAGGAGTTGCGGGAAGGCTGCGGGCAGGACTTCGGGCTGCATGAACTGGTTGTCGTAGTTCGGGACGAAGTCGACGGTGTCCTCATCCAGTCCCGCAACGAGGTCGAGGGCGGCGGGCGCCATTCGTGCCTCCGTGTAGCGCGCGGCTGCGGGGCCGTCATCGAGGGAGCCGAAGTTGCCGTGGCCGTCGACGAGGGGTAGGCGCAGGTTGAAGGGCTGGGCGAGGCGAACGAGAGCTTCGTAGATTGCCGAGTCGCCGTGCGGGTGGAGTTTACCCATGACTTCGCCGACGACGCGCTGGGACTTCACATGGCCTTTGTCGGGACGCAGGCCCATTTGATCCATCTGGTAGAGGATGCGGCGTTGAACGGGCTTCAAACCATCTCGGGCGTCGGGAAGTGCACGCGCGTAGATCACGGAGACCGCGTATTCGAGGAAGGAGCCCCGCATCTCCTCGGATACGTCAATTTCTAAGATGTTCTCATCCTGTTCGGCTAGGAGTTCGCTCAGATCCTTCTTCGGCATGCTCGGCATTATCCACCGTGCAGGTGGGGCGTTTTCGACTCCCACGCCGCCCGCGGGCACAATAAGGGGGTGAATACGTGGGAACGGATCAATCAAGCGGGCTTTTACCCAAGGATCGTTGAAGCTGCGTTGCGGCGCGCCCTGGGCGGCGAGGCGCCTCTCGCTCAGGTTCTGCGTCTGGACGCGGACTTCGACCGGGGTTCAATGTTCCGCCATCTGACCTGTGCAGTCGTCAGTCCCTCGGCTTTCATCCAGATTCACGTCGACGAACTTGAGGACGGGGGAGCAGGTGTCGCCACCTCAATCCACCCCCTGTCGCGCCTTGGCTCCGTCGCGACTTTGGAGCTCCTCGCGGATCCTGAGACTGGGGGCGCGATCAAAGAACTCACGCTGACTGTTGATGTGCAGGGCGCTCGCCGTCTCGAGATTGAGCCCGCTCACTGCGAAGACCCGAATTGCCTTGCGGACCACGGCTATTCGGCGACCTCCTTCCCTGACGATCTGACGATGCGCATCTCGGCTGCGGCTGATGGGGCGGAGGCCCTCGAGGAGGCTGAGCGTTTCGTGGAAGTCCTCTCCTCGGTGTTGAGGAGGAGCAAATGAGCGCCTCAGATCTGAGTGTGCGTTTGAACGTTCCCGCGTGGGCGGATCTGCCCACGCACAAGGATCCACGGATCACGGATGTGTTCGCTGCGGGACTCGCTTGCATTGATGAGACCCTACCTGGTGCTTCACTTGGCGCACGCGACGCCCTCGGTCTCGAAAAGGGCGGTGAACAACTCCTCTTCATCCTCGTTGACGGCCTGGGTTTCCTGCCCCTGATGGAGAATCTCGGCCACGCGCCGACCTTGCGCTCCTTTCGCGAAGAGATCTTGTCGATCCACACGATTGCGCCTTCGACGACTGCGGCTGCGATCACGGCTTTCGGGACGGGACGCGAACCGGGGGCGACCCGTATGGTCGGCTATTCGGTGGCGCAGGGCGATCACGTGATGAACCTCCTCGCTTTCGAGGGCGGCCCGGATCCTGAGGCGTGGCAGGAGTGCCCGAGCTTTTTCGAGGGCCTGAAAGGCGTGGGTGTTGAATCGGTCGTCATCTCGCCTCATGCGTTCGCTTCTTCTGGTTTGACTCGGGCTGCCCTTCGCGGTGCCCGCCACCACGGGGCGATGAGTTGGCAGGAGCGTTGCGATGCGGCTCTTCGTGAGCTTCGCGCTGGGACGAGGGTCGTGTACCTCTACTGGTCCGACGTTGATCATGCCGGTCACGCGCATGGCGTGGATTCGTGGCAGTGGACCGAGGCTCTTGAACTTTTCGATGAGGGCTTGGGCGCGCTTTTTCGACGAATGCCCGCGGGCGTGTGTTCGATTCTTACGGCTGACCATGGGATGGTCGATATTGATCATTCCCAGATTCGTGATCTCGCTGAGGATGGAGCGCTCGCCGAGGGCGTGAGGCTCATCGCCGGTGAGACTCGGGCGGTTCATGTTCACGCTAAGCCTGGCTCAGCCGAGGCGGTGCGTAGGCGTTGGGCTGAGGTTTTGGGTGAATCCGCGTGGGTACTTTCTTCCGAAGAAGCCGGGGCTGTGATGGGCCAGGGCCCGGGTTTGGCGCAGATCGGTGATGCTGTTGTCTTCATGAGTGGGCGCGGTGGCGTTGTCGATTCGAGGACGCAGCCGCAAAGAATGCGTGAGATGCCAGGGGTTCACGGGTCCTTGACGAGCGCCGAGATGAGGATCCCGGTTCTGCAAGTGTCCTGAGATGTCTGGACGCGCCTCAGCGTCCTGGGCGCTTGCGTTTCGCTCGTTGCCTGTGCGTGCTCAGTTTGTTGCCTGTGCGTGCACAGTGGGGGCTTCTCACAAGAGGATCAGCGGTGCCTTCTCAAAAGATTCACTCAGAGCCCTTTCTTACCCACTCAGAACTCTTTCTTACTGGGGCTTCGCGCCGAAAACGATCTCGTCCCAGCTCGGAACGGAACGACGCCGCGACTTGGACTTCTTCTCCGTTGTCTTCGCGGGGAGCGACTCGAGACCTGGCAGGGAGGCCTCCTGCTCGCCTCCGGCTCCACTCCCATTCGCAGCCTCTTCGGCGCGTTTCGAGGGAATTGAAGCGGTGAGCCACGCGGAGGTCGTGTTCTTCGAAGGAGTCGAGGAACACGAAGGCTGCGTCGAAGAAGCAGCAGCCTTTCGTGATGCCGGATCCGTTGAGGACTCGGTGTTCACAAGCGGAAGCGGAATCTCCCCACTGGGCGACTCCTGGGAGTCTGCAGATTCTTCCGAAGCCCGAGCCTTGTCCTCAGGTTCTTCTTTCGTCCGCGCCTGCGCAAGAGAGTAGATCCTGGCGGAAATGGAGGAGGGCTGCGGGGCTGGCTGTTCGAGTCCTAGTTCGGCGAGGGCCGCAGCCTCGTCCTCGTCGAGTTCATATTCGATGTCCTGACGCTTGCCGCGGGCCGCGTTGAGTTGATCGATGATCGCCTCGCGTTGGCGGACTTCTTCAAGGTCGGCGTGGTCGGTGCTTGAGCTTCCACTTGGGGGAAGCGGGGTGAAGATGGAGGCTGCGGGAGTGGTTGACACTGTTTCGGTGAGCCATTGGGCTTCTCGATCAACGGCCTCAAGGGTCCCCGAAGAGGGCAGGAGCCAATGAGCGCCATGCTCGGCGGCGCCCTGAATGAAGGACAGACAGATCTGCCAGGGCCCGTTCGCTTCACGCTGGGCAGACCATTGGAGACTGTTCGGATTCACTCCTCGGGCTGCCAAACGATCGAGGACGAGGTCTCCCATCTTCGGGCCATCAGCTTCTGGACCGATCGTGGAGGCGAGGGCTCGTTGGAGCGCATAGTCCTTCTCCGCCTGGACGGGTGCCTCGTACCGGATGATCGAAGGAATATCAAGGCCGTGACGGGCGGCGATCTCTTCTGGGGTCGCACCGGCTCTGAGGAGGGCTTGAATGTCGCGGGGACGCAGGGTCTGACGTGCCGGATCTGGGGCGGCTTCAATCCGTGGGCGGTCCCTGCGGATGGAGCCGCGAAGTTCATCGGTGATCTGCACGCTGTAACGCTCGCCCTCGGGGTCGGTGAACACCAGGGTTTCACCATCAGCGCCGATTCCGAGCAGTTCAAGCTCGATCATGGGTTCCTCCTCGCAGTACTCCGAGCGCATCGTCTCAAGAGCAGGTGGCGCGTGCGCGACGGCGCGCCGTGAGATTGAATAATGGCGCTCGTCTTCTCGGAGTGTTATCCTCCGACCGCCGAGACACCATCCGGAGTCATGCTCGCATGGCTCCCGCCCGTTGGAAGGGGACGATAATGGCCACCGACTACGACGCACCGCGTAAGAATGACGACGACGTCACGGAGGACTCGATCGAGGAACTGAAGTCTCGACGTAATGATGCCGGGTCAGCCGAGATCGAAGAAGACGAAACTGAGGCCGCTGAGAATTTCGAGCTGCCCGGTGCCGACCTTTCGAAGGAAGAGCTGACGGTCCACGTCGTCCCGAAGCAGGAGGATGAGTTCACCTGCTCGCATTGTTTCCTCGTTCACCACGCCTCTCAGCTCGCCTACGTTGACGCATCCGGACTCCCGGTGTGCACTGAATGCGAGGGCTGAGGCGCCAGTGATGTTCGGACGCAAGAAGAGGGCCGAACCCGCTGCCGCACCGCAAGAGGAAGAGCCGCAGCGACTTCCTCGTGTGAATGAGGACGCTGAGATCTGGAGCGTTCCCGGGCCTCGCAGCCCGGAGGAGGTCGATACCTCCGTCGGATACATCGACATGGGCTCGATCCTTCTTCCCGCGGTCAGGGGGATGCAGATGCGCACCCAGGTCGCCGATGACGGCACCTCGGTCCTGCGCGTCCTCCTCGTGCTCGGTGACTCCGGGCTTCAGATTTCAGCGGCTGCGGCCCCCCGCTCAGGTGGGGTGTGGGACGAGCTTCGTTCGCAGATCCTCGAAGGGCTGAGAGCGGATAAGGCTCAGGTGCGCGAGGTCGAGGGCCGCTACGGGACTGAGATCTACGCGGATATCCCCGTGAAGCTCCCCGATGGGCGCAAGGCGAGCAGTCGGATGCGCATCATCGGCCGCGAGGGTGACCGTTGGTTCTCGAGGATCGACATCCTCGGGCCCGCCGCTCAAAGTCCCGAGGCCGGGGCGCAGATCGAGAGAATCCTTGATCGGATTGTCATTGTCCGTGATTCCAAGCCGCGCGCCCGTCTTGACTTGCTCCCCATTCATATGCCGAATGAGCAGGTGGAGGCCCCTCGTGTCTGAGGAGCGCAGCTTCCGTATCACGAGAGCTTTCTTCGCCCTGTTGGAGCGCTTGAATACCGACACGCGACAGCGTGACGAAGCTCGCGATGAGGAGCAGACACGTAAGCGGCGCGGAACGATCGCAATCTGCGATGTCCGCGACCGCGAACGGGTCACCCTTTTCGGTTCGCTTCTGTCGATGACTTTCCCTTCACAGGTTGGCGAGAGGGTCCTTGTCGCCACCTTGTACGACGGGACCGCTTCGATCGAGTTGCGTTGGCCTGGGCGCCGCTCCATTCCTGGCCTTCATGTCGGAGAACATATCGAGGTCGAGGGCACAGCTGGAATGCAAGGGGACCATCTGGTGATCTTCAATCCCCTGTATCGGATCATCGTGGAGAATACGTGAACCACAAGGAGTTCCCCACATCTCGTCCACCCCAATGGGCCCGGCAGCTTGATGAGGAGTCTTTCTCCTGGCAAGAGGCCGTGGGAGGGTGGCGAGGCTTCATAGAGTCGATCCTTCCCGGCCTCGTTTTCGTCGTCTGCTTCGTGGTGACCCGGGACGTAATGCTCACGAGCATTCTTTCTGCGGGGACGGCCCTGATCGCATTGGCGGCGCGTCTCCTTCAACGTCAATCAATCTCCCAGGCGATTTCCGGGTTCTTCGGTGTCGGTATTGGTGCGCTGTGGGCGCTTGCGAGCGGAAAAGGGGAGAACTTCTACGCTTTCGGGCTCATCATTTCCGCCTCTTTCTTCCTCGGGGTCCTCCTTACGATCCTGGTCGGACGTCCTTTCGTTTCGATCGGTGTTGGCGCTTTTTGGGCGCTGCCGAAGGGGTGGTGGCGCTTCGAGCGGTTTAAGCCTTTGGCGAGGAGATGCGTGTGGCTGAGCTGGCTATGGGCCGGGGTTTTCGCGTTCCGTCTCGCGGTAGAGGTGCCCTTGTGGTGGATGGGCCAGGTCGCCCAACTTGGAGTTGCGAAACTGATCCTCGGTGTTCCTCTCTTCGCACTCGCCGCGTGGTTGAGCTGGTTGGGGCTTCGTCCTTTCGGGCAGCTCGTGAATCAGGGGAATGAAGCACAGGATGAAGCAGGGGAGTAAGGAGCCTTCGCGCCGGGCGGGGTGAAAGGCTCGTGTTTTCTTGAGGGCCTCGCGTTTTCTTGAGGGCACTGTCGACCTCTTGCAGGGCGAGAAGCGTGCGATAACCGGGCGAGGAGCGTGCGACAGCAGAGCGAGAAGCCCTGCGACAAGCGGAGCGTCGCTCCGAAGAAAAAGACGGCGATCTCAGGCTTGCTCTTCGGCTTCCTCATTCACCTCAGGCTCGGGCACCTCGACCAGACGGGTCAAAGTGTCGAGCGCGTTCTTCTCCAGATCAGAGATCAGCAGCAAAAGCTCATCTTCCGCTTCGAAAATGTCGTCGTCGGAAGGCGTGATCGGGCGTCCCGAACGCAGAAGCGACGTGAGGACTGTACGTGGCGGGAGGTCGACTTCGACAATCCGACGGCCCACAAGCGGCGACTCTTCTGGGAGGACGATCGCATACATTGAGACTTCAGCGGAGTTGAAAGAGAAGAGACGCACCGGAATGCCGACGGAGACCGCCTCGTCCACGAGGGCAGTCATGATGCGCGGCGTCGACACGGACACGTCCACGCCCCATGAGGCGTCGAAGAGCCACTCGTTCTTCGGGTTGTTAAGGCGGGCGACGACGCGTGGGACTGCGAACTCGGTTTTCGCCAGGAGGGAGATCACGAGGTTCGCTTTGTCGTCACCGGTTGCGGCGACCATGACATCGGCCTGAGCGAGCCCAGCATCTGCGAGGGCATCGGGAGAACACGCATCGGCGAGGACCCAATCGGCGTCGGCGACGGAGGCGACGCGCAGCTTGTCCGGCTGATTATCGATGAGGGTGCATTCGTGGCCGTGATCGAGCAGTTCGAGGGCGACGGAGCGGCCGACGGAGCCGGCTCCTGCGATGACGATCTTCATGTCAGTCCTGGAAGTTCGGTTCGTTGGTGAGGATGTCGCGCAGGCGAGTCGAGTTGTTGCCCGCAACCGCGAAATAGAGCTGATCGTGTTCTTGGATTACAAGATCAGGTCTCGCCGGGATGATCGTTCCCAGACGGGAGACGAAGGCGATGCGCTCCCCGGTGAGTTCTTCGACAATGGGGAAGGCCATGCCGTACCAAGATTCTTCCGGGGTGGCGGTCACGAGGGACACTTCGCCGGTCGGATGAGTCCAGATGACTGAGGCATCGGGGGGCAGCATGCGCCGCATCACGGACTCGGCGGTGCGCTTCACCGTGGCAACCGTCGGGATGCCCAGACGCTCGTAGACGAAGGCGCGCTGCGGATCGTAGATCCTGGCGACGACGTGTTCGACGTGGAAGACCTCTTGGGCGATACGAGCCGCAATGACATTCGAGTTATCACCGCTCGACACCGCCGCAAAGGCGTAGGCATCCTTGATGCCCGCCTGTTTCAAAGCACCGCGGTCCATTCCAAAACCGGTGACCCTGCGGCCGGAGAAGTTCGCGGGCAGGCGTGAAAAGGCCTTGGGGTCCATGTCGATGACGGCGACGGAATGGCCATCGGCGTCGAGGGCTGTGGCGATGAGTGAACCGACGCGTCCGCATCCCATAATCACGAAGTGCACGCGTTAACGCTACTCGTCTCTTCGCTTCGACTCCAGCATGCAGGCCCCCGCGCGATGCGCTAAGGCCCTTCGCTGTGGCTTTGGAGAGCTCTCACGCGATGTACTAAGGCTCTTCGCTGTGGCTTTGGGGCTTCCGCCAGATGTCACTGGGACCCCCCTTCACTTGCTTGGAAAGTGCTCGCCTCATGCGCCCAAGCCCTTCCCCGATGCCTTTTTTGACGAGTTGCACGATGGAAAGAGGACCTCTTGGCCTCGTAATGCCCATGGGGCGGATTAGTCTTAGCGAGTGTTGTCCAACGTCTTCGCCAGAGCGAAGCGGATGCTCCTCGGCCGACCCCTGAGGTCGGATGCGATGGGGCATCAGCTCTTGCCCAAGAGGATCGCGCTGCCGATCTTCGCCTCCGATGCCCTCTCGTCCGTCGCCTACGCGCCTGACGAGATTCTCCTGACCCTCGCCCTCGCAGGATCTCTCGCTGTGATGCAGTCCCTGTGGGTCGGGGTTTTCGTGGCTCTCGTCCTCGCGGTGGTCGTCATGTC
Organism: Schaalia cardiffensis; assembly: GCF_016405145.1. Taxonomy (GTDB): domain Bacteria; phylum Actinomycetota; class Actinomycetes; order Actinomycetales; family Actinomycetaceae; genus Pauljensenia; species Pauljensenia cardiffensis. Next base: position 24,613 of record NZ_JAEKIA010000013.1, on the reverse strand, counting down.
CTACCGTCAGACGGTCCGCGCCTACCCCTCGGGAGGCGGCGACTACGAGGTCGTGACGAAGAACCTGGGCCGGAACTGGGGCCTCTTCGTCGCATCCGCGCTCCTCGTGGACTACATCCTCACTGTCGCGGTCTCCATCTCCTCGGGCGCCGCCTACATCACGACCGCGCTTCCCGCCCTTCACGGGCACAAGCTCATCATCGCCGTCAGCCTGGTCGTTCTCCTCGCGCTCGTGAATCTTCGGGGAACGAAAGACGCTGGTGGCGCTTTCGCGATTCCGACCTACATCTACATCTGTTCAATCCTGCTGATGATCCTCGTCGGCCTCATCGAGTTTTTCACCGGGACCCTCGGGCAGGCGCCAACAGCGCAATACGAACTCACAGCAACGCCGGATCATGCCGAGGGACTTATCGGCTTGGGCGGGGTATTCCTCCTGATGCGGGCCTTCTCTTCGGGCTGCGCGGCCCTGACCGGTGTTGAAGCCATTTCGAATGGCGTTCCCATGTTCAAACGCCCGAAGTCGAAGAATGCCGCAACCACCCTTGCGATCCTTGGTGCGATTGCGGTGACGATGATGCTCTCGATCCTCCTGCTCGCTCGAGCGACCGGCGTGAAGATCGTTGAGAACCCGGCCCTCCAGCTCACCTTGAACGGGGCCGCAGTCGATGCGAAGACGTATATTCAACCGGTGATCGGCCAACTTGCCGCTGCGGTCTTCGGCAATGGGTCGATCCTCTTCCTCCTCATCACGGCAGTGACGGGCCTCATCCTCGTGCTCGCCGCGAATACCGCTTTCAATGGCTTTCCGACCCTCGCCTCCGTGCTTTCGAGAGATTCCTTCTTGCCCCGTCAGCTCTACAAACGCGGCGACCGCCTCTCCTACTCGAACGGCATCCTCGTCCTCGCCCTCGCGGCAATCATCCTCATCGTCGCTTTCGAGGCTGAAACGACCAGGCTCATCGAGCTGTACGTGGTCGGAGTGTTCATCTCCTTCACACTGTCCCAGTTCGGCATGATCCGTCATTGGAACCGGCAGCTGCGCACGCGCCAGAACGGTTCGGAACGAGGCCGGGTGCTGCGCTCTCGGGCTGTGAACGTCATCGGCTTCATGATGACGAGCCTGGTGCTGCTGATCGTCTTGATGACGAAGTTCACCCACGGCGCGTGGATCACTCTCATCATGATCGCTCTTACCTTCCTCGTACAGCTGGGAATCCGCCGCCACTACGACACAGTCCGCAAACAACTGCACGTTGAGGACTGGTCTGAGAAACGCGCCCTGCCGACCAGGGTTCGAGCCCTCGTCCTCGTGTCGAGTCTGTCGAAGGCTTCGATGAGGGCGATCGCGGCGGCGCGCTCTTCGCATCCTTCCGCCCTTGAACTCGTCTCGGTCGTCGCCGATGAAGAAGAAGAGCGGCGCATCCGCGAGGATTGGGAGCAATCCGCTGTTCCGCTCCCGCTGACGCTCCTGTCGAGCCCCTATCGTGATCTGACGCATGTCGTCCTCCAATACATTCGAGGACTGCGCCACCAAAGCCCAAGGGAAATGCTCGTCGTCTACATGCCGCGAGTCCTCGTGCACCACTGGTGGGAGAACGCCATGCACAATCAGATGCAGGAACGACTCCGGCATGCCCTGTTGACTGTGCCCGGCGTCATCCTCACCATCGTGCCGTGGAAACTTGGTGAAGATGACGAGGTCGAAGGTCGACAACTCGTTAACGATCCCTTTAAGACGGGGGAAAAGCCCACACGCACCCCCGATGAGAGTGCATAGCCTTCGAGGCCCACACCCTCCGGATACGAAGACACACGTCATGACTGGAAGAGAAGAGGATGATCGATGACGAGTAAGTCACGACGCCATCACCGCAGCCGCGCCGCAACAGGCATTGAAGAGCAGATTCTTGAGCTGCAGATCGGCTCTCCCGCGCACGGCGGGGCCTGCGTCGCCCGCGACGAGGACGGGCGCGTCGTGTTCGTTCGTCATGCCCTCCCGGGGGAACGCGTCCGAGCTCGTGTCACCTCCACCCAAAAGTCCCTCGCCTGGGCCGATGCCGTGGACATCCTTAAAGCCTCGCCAGATCGCGTCGAGTCCATGTGGCCGCAGGCGGGCCCGGGAGGTGTCGGCGGCGGAGAACTCGCCCATGTCGCTCCCCATGCTCAACGGGCCTGGAAGGAAAAGGTCATCCAAGACCAGCTACGAAGGATCGGCGGGCCGGATTGTGCGGCCGCCGTCGAAGAACTGGGCGGGGTTCAGGTTCAAGCGGCGCCCGGCGACGAGTGCGGAGATCTCACGCGGCGTCGAACGAGGATCGAACTCGTGATCGACCAGGAGGGGCGGGCCGGAATGCACCGTTTTCGAGGCCGCGAGGTGATCGCCCTCGATTCGATGCCTCTTGCGGTCACTCCGATCGAAGAGCTCGGGATTCTTGGCGCAGGATCGGCGTGGGCGGACCTGTGGCGTTCGAAAGAGCGGATCCGCGTGGTCGCTCCGAACGGGCAGTCCCCGATGGTGCTCACCTCGAAGGGTGCTTTCAACTCTCTTGGTGAAAAGATCGAGGCCGAGCGTTTGCCGTGGAATGTCGAAGTCGCCGGGAAGAACATCGAATACCGGGTTCGCCCCACGGGCTTTTGGCAGACCCACATCAAGGGGGCGGAGGTTCTTGCCAATGCTGTCCTTTCCGCTGCGGCCCTGAATGAGGGGGATCGAGTCCTTGAACTCTACTCGGGCGCTGGCCTTTTCACTCGTCCCCTCGCTGAAGCGATCGGCCCGAAGGGGCGCCTCGTATCCCTCGAAGGCGATGAAGGGGCAGTGGCGGATGCTGGGGAGAATCTCGCTCCCTTTGGTTGGGTGGATGCCTTCGTCGGTGGAGTCGACAAAGAGGGGATTTCAGAGCTGAAAACACAGCTCGATCGGCGCCCCGATGTCATTGTGCTCGATCCTCCGCGAGCGGGAGCGGGACGCGAGGCGTGCCGAGCGATTGCGGATGCCGGGGCGTCGAGGATTGTTCTCGTGTCCTGCGATCCTGCCGCTGGGGCGAGGGATCTGCGTGAGCTCTTCGAGGCGGGCTATCGGCTCAGTGCCTTTTCAGCGTGGGATTTGTTCCCGCACACGCATCATGTTGAGACTCTCGCACTTTTAGAACGCCAGGTGTTCTGATCGGGGAGTGGGGGAGACGTTGATCTGTGCCAACAGTGCGTACTGGGACGTGGTGCTCAGGGCATGGAACAAGTTGCAACCACCTCTAGAACCCGGCGCGTTGTGATCGGGGAGTGGGGGAGGAGATTCCCCATGCGCTCTGAACCGCTTTTCCCACCTGCTCTGAAGCGGATTTCCTTGCTGACCCGGAAGAGGATTTCCTTGATGAGCGCTTTGCCGAAAGGCTGAGTGCAAGACGAATCCTCGCGTCCTCGTCCTCGACGATGAACGAGAGGAAGTGTGCGAAAACTCGGGGTTCGTTGAGTTTTGTGAGAATCGGCTTGCACAGAAGCCACCCCTCCGTAATCTTGATGTCGAGATAAATTGTGTGGGAGCTGAGCCCCGCACCTACGAGCCTGGCACCCGCAGGGCATTGCCGCAGCGATAAGGAGACCCCAATGGCGAGTATCGATTCCTTCGCCGCACGCGCTGAACTGAGCGTCGGCGAACAGAACTACTCCTACTACCGTCTGGACGCGGTCGAGGGACTCAAGAAGCTCCCGTACTCGCTGAAAATCCTCGCCGAGAATCTCCTGCGCACCGAAGACGGCCAGAACATCACGACAGACCACATCACAGCCCTCGCGAACTGGGACCCCGAGGCCGAACCAGACACGGAAATCCAATTCACCCCGGCCCGCGTCATCATGCAGGACTTCACCGGCGTCCCTTGCATCGTCGACCTCGCCACCATGCGTGAGGCCGTCGCTGACCTCGGGGGAGACCCGACCCTCATCAACCCACTCGCTCCGGCTGAAATGGTCATTGACCACTCGGTACAGATCGACGTTGCAGGCACACCCTTCGCATTCGAAGGGAACGTCGAACGTGAATACGAGCGCAACCGCGAACGCTACCAATTCCTCCGCTGGGGGCAGGGAGCCTTCGACAACTTCAAAGTGGTTCCGCCTTCGACCGGGATCGTCCACCAGGTGAATATCGAGCACCTCGCCCGAACGGTTTTCACCCGAGTCGAAGACGACGGCACGATCACCGCCTACCCGGACACCTGCGTCGGCACGGACTCACATACGACGATGGTGAACGGCCTGGGTGTCCTCGGTTGGGGTGTCGGCGGAATCGAAGCAGAGGCCGCGATGCTCGGTCAGCCGGTCTCCATGCTCATCCCCCGCGTCGTCGGTTTCAAACTCACCGGGCAGATCCCTGCGGGCGCAACCGCCACGGATGTTGTCCTCACGATCACGCAGAAGCTGCGCGCCCACGGAGTCGTCGGCAAATTCGTCGAGTTCTACGGCTCCGGGGTCAGCGCCGTTCCGCTGGCGAACCGCGCGACCATCGGCAATATGTCGCCCGAGTTCGGTTCGACGGCCGCCATCTTCCCGATCGACGAGGTCACCCTCGATTACCTGCGACTCACCGGCCGCTCAGAAGAATCCATCGCCCTCGTCGAGGCCTACGCGAAGGCCCAAGGCCTGTGGCACGACCCCTCCCACGAGGTGCGCTATTCCGAATACCTCGAGCTCGACCTTGCGAGCGTCGTCCCCTCGATCGCAGGTCCTAAGCGTCCACAGGACCGCATCACCTTGTCGGAGTCGAAAGATTCCTTCCGCAAGACCATCGCCGACTACGCGCCCGAAGGTGAGCGCGAGGACGTGGCGCTGACCCTGGCGGATGGCACACAAACCCGCCTCAACCACGGTGACGTCGCGATCGCATCAATCACTTCGTGCACGAACACCTCGAACCCCTCGGTGATGATGGCCGCGGGCCTTCTCGCCCGCAAAGCCGTCGCCCGGGGCTTGAAGTCGAAACCCTGGGTGAAAACCTCCCTCGCTCCTGGTTCAAAGGTTGTGACCGACTACTTCGAGAAGGCGGGGCTGTGGGGCGCCCTCAACGCCCTCGGCTTCAACCTCGTCGGATACGGCTGCGCGACCTGCATCGGCAACTCTGGTCCTCTTTCCGCGCAAGTGTCTGCCGCGGTGAATGAGAACGACTTGGCGGTCGTGTCGGTCCTGTCGGGCAACCGCAATTTCGAGGGCCGCATCAACCCGGACGTGAAGATGAACTACCTCGCGTCCCCGCCGCTCGTCATCGCCTACGCACTTGCCGGCACGATGGACTTCGACTTCGACTCCGAGCCTTTGGGGACCGACCCTGCGACGGGGGAGCAGGTTTTCCTGAAGGACATCTGGCCGAGCCCGGAGGAAGTCCAGTCGAGCATCGATTCTTCGATCGACCGTGAGATGTTCGAGAAGGACTATGCGGATGTCTTCGCTGGAGACGAGCGCTGGCAGGGACTCCATACCCCCGAGGGGGACACCTTCTCCTGGGACAGCACCTCCACGTATGTCCGCAAACCCCCATACTTTGAAGGAATGGGCCTCGAGCCCGAAGCCGTTGAAGATATTCACGGCGCCAGGGTCTTGCTGAAGCTCGGCGACTCGGTGACGACCGACCACATTTCGCCCGCAGGCGCTTTCAAGCCGGAGACTCCGGCGGGCCAGTACCTGCTCGCCAATGGGGTGGAGCGCAAGGATTTCAACTCTTATGGCTCGAGGCGTGGAAATCATGAGGTCATGATCCGTGGGACCTTCGCCAATATCCGTATCCGCAATGAGATGGTTCCGGGTGTCGAGGGTGGTTTCACGAAGGACTTCGCTCGCGAGGGCGCGCCGACGACCACCGTGTACGAGGCGGCGCAAGACTACCTCGCTGCGGGCACGCCGCTCGTTGTCCTTGGAGGTAAGGAATACGGTTCGGGCTCCTCGCGGGACTGGGCGGCGAAGGGCACTTCCCTGCTCGGAGTGAAGGCCGTTATCGCTGAATCCTTCGAACGCATCCACCGTTCGAATCTCATCGGTATGGGAGTGCTCCCCCTCGAATTTCCCGAAGGTCAGAGCCGAGACACTCTGGGGCTGACGGGTGAGGAGCTCTTCGATATCGAAGGCGTGAGCGTTTTGAATGAGGGTGTGACCCCGAAGACTTTGCGCGTCACTGCGACTCGCGAGGACTCCAGCTGCGTTGTGTTCGATGCGCGACTGCGGATCGACACTCCCGGGGAGGCCGACTACTACCGCAATGGGGGAATCCTTCAGTACGTCCTGAGGGATCTGGCCAAAAGGAGCTGAAAAAGAGTGCCCGGGGCACAAGTCGGACAGTGATGGTTTCGCCCCGGGCACAAGTCGGACACTGAGGGGGGAGACTGGCCCTGATGGAGGCGGTTTCCCCTGGTGAGCGGGCTTTGGCTGGTCTTCGGACGGGAGGTGAACTCCTCGTGGAGTGCCCTTGTGTCCGACTTGTGGCCACCTTGGGCCCCGTTGTGTCCGACTTGTGGCCGGGATCCGTTCTGGCCTCAGGCTCGGGATGCCGCGTAGGATGCAGCGCCCACGATGCCCGCGGTGTTGCGCAGCTGCGCAGGAACCATCGGCGTCTTCAAGTCGAGGAGAGGCATGAACTTGTCATGATTCTTCGACACGCCGCCGCCGACGACGAAAAGATCGGGGGAGAGGAGCATCTCGACGTGGGAGTAGTAGCGCTGAAGGCGCTTCGCCCACTTCTTCCAGCTGAGGTCCTGAAGGGTCTTCTGCCCGGAGGAGGCGCGCTTCTCAGCGTCGTAACCATCGATCTCAAGGTGCCCGAGTTCCGTATTCGGAATGAGGTGCCCGTCCATGATGAGCGCGGAACCGATGCCGGTGCCGAGTGTGGTGAGGATGACGAGGCCCTCAACCCCCTTCGCGGCACCATATGCGACCTCTGCGAAGCCTGCGGCGTCGGCGTCGTTGAGTGGAACGACCGGTCTGGAGAGGTGGCGCATCATGAGTTCGTTGACATCAATGCCGACCCAGGAGTCGTCGAGGTTCGCCATGAAGGGGATGACTCCGTGGATTACGGGTGCGGGAAAGGCGATGCCGACCGGGATCTCGGGGCCGACCTCGAGCTGGACGAGGATCTGATGGCACACGTCGGCGACAGCGTCGGGCGTCGCGGGTTTCGGTGTGTCGATCCGGATGCGTTCTCCGATGAATTCCCCGGTCTCGAGGTCGACCAGTGCCGACTTCACTCCCGAGCCGCCAATATCGATACCGCATGCCACCGTCGTCATCTTGTCCTCCAAGAGAAGAAATTGGGGTGTGATGAGAATAATAACCCGAGTCCGGTGAAGGGCGGGGCCGGGAGCATAATTTGCGCCCCTCGACGAATGATCTGTTCCCTCTACAGACGTCGAGCTCTCTACGGACATCGAGCAAACTCAAAAGAAGGGGAGACAGATCACGAGAGGAAGACAGGCCCTGAGAGGGCTACTCGTCGCGAAAAAACTGAAGGGATGCCGTCTTCACAGGTGAGGCACAGTCGCGTGGGCGATATTCGTTCCAGAATGGACCCTTTCAGTGCCGAAAATTCCTGGCCTTGCGCCCCGAGCCGACGAAGACTCGAGGACCTACGGGGATGTGGGGAAATCCCGGCGCCTCAGGCTTTTGGGGTGCTGGTCCACGCAGGGGATGAATGCATGCCCGGCGCCTCGGGCTTTTGGGGTGCTGGGCCTACGGGGATGTGGGGAAATCCCGGCGCCTCAGGCTTTTAGGGTGCTGGTCCACACAGGGGATGAATGCATGCCCGGTGCCTCCAGTGGTGTGTTCGGGGGTGCCGAGGCCGTGAGCTTGTGCTGGGAAAGGACAAAAGGACAACAGCTCAGGCTTCACGCATCCCCACCCTGAGCGGGCGGAGCATTACGGCAGGGTGAGGATCTCAGCCCCGTCCTCGGTGACGACGATCGTGTGCTCGAACTGGGCCGTGCGTGAACGATCGGCAGTGACGACAGTCCACTCGTCATCCCACTGCTCCCAGTCAATTCCACCGAGGGTAATCATCGGCTCAATCGTGAAGACCATGCCGGGCTCCATGACGGTCGAGTAGTTCGGAGCCGCATCGTAGTGGGGGATGATAAGCCCCGAGTGGAAGGCTTCGCCGACGCCGTGACCCGTGTAGTCGCGGACGACACCGTAGTCGAAGCGCCTCGCGTACTTTTCGATCACGCGGCCGATGACATTGATCTCTCGTCCGGGCGCAACGGCTTTAATGCCACGCATCATGGCGTTCTTCGTGCGTTCGATGAGCAGATGTGATTCCTCATCCACGGTGCCGACCTCGAACATCCGGCAGGTGTCGCCGTGCACGCCCTTGACATAGGCGGTGATGTCAACATTGACGATGTCGCCTTCCTCAAGCGGACGATCATCGGGAATGCCGTGGCAGATCACCTCATTGATCGAGGTACACAGGGATTTGGGGTAGCCCATGTATCCCAGGCAAGAGGGGTAGGCGTCGTGTGCGATAAGGAAGTCGTGGCCGATCCGGTCGAGTTCATCGGTGGTCACCCCCGGTTTCACAGCTTCACCGACGAGTTCGAGGGCTTGCGCAGCGATCTTCCCGGCGTAGCGGATGCGCTCGATCGTCTCAGGGTCCTTGACATCGGATGCTGTGACACGTTCGGGACCGTCGTGGAACATGTATTCGGGGCGTTCGATGTGTGCGGGCACGGTGCGCAGCGGGGAGATACGGCCGGGCTTCAGATCGCCCAAGGGCGCACGAGAGGCAAGATCAACTGAAAGAGTCATGGCGTCAAGCCTAGTCCCACCTCAGAACTCTCGTTCGAGCGCCCCTGCCTCTCTTGCAGAACCGCAACAGCCCTGCCTCCATCCCACTTTCCCTAACAGCGGCCCCGGTCTCAGCCCCATCACGGGAGCATCCCGGTTCCATCCTGTACAAGAACAGCCCCCGTCTCAGCCCCTATCACTCGAACACCCCGACACGGTGCCGCAGCGTCTAGGCTCAGCCCCAGCACCTCTTCTGCTCCAGCGATGCAGCACCGCACCCGAGCGCCAGAGCAGAACCTGCAGAACCGAAGCACACCGCGGAGCGGACGTGAATCCGAGGCGATCGGCAAACGGACTATCATGGCGGGGCGCGAAGCACGCGCATTCATGACCCCGACGGAGGAAGCAGGACATGGCCCAAGCCGCCCTTGACCTCAACCCGCTCGATTCGGAGGCAGTTGACGACCTCGTCGCCCGCGCCCTCGCCGATATCGAGGCCGCCGCAGACCTTGAGGCCCTCAAAGCCGTGAAGTCCGCACTCCTGGGCGACCAGGCGCCTCTGGTCCTCGCGAACCGGAAGATCGGTCAGCTGGCCCCCGCAGACAGGGGAACGGCGGGCAAGAACCTCGGCGGTGCTCGCGCTCGCCTCTCGCAGGCCTTGACTGAGCGCGGACAGATCCTCGAGGCCGAACACGAAGCCCGGGTCCTGGTGGAGGAATCCGTCGACGTCACCGCTTTCGGTGCCCGCTCCGTCATTGGTGCTCGCCACCCGATCGGCACGCTCATTGAGGAGATCGAGGACTTCTTCACCTCGATGGGCTGGGAGATCGCGGAAGGACCGGAGATTGAGCACGAGTGGTTCAACTTCGACTCCCTCAACTTCGACATCGACCACCCGGCGCGCCAGATGCAAGACACCCTCTACATCGACGGCACGACGATCGGCGGCGAGGCCCCCGAAGATGGATGCCTCGTCATGCGCACCCACACTTCACCCGTGCAGTCGCGTTCCCTGCTTGCCCGCGGCGTCCCCCTGTACGTCGCATGCCCGGGCAAGGTTTTCCGTTCGGACGCCCTCGACGCGACCCACACCCCGGTCTTCCACCAGGTCGAAGGCCTCGCGGTCGACAAGGGGCTGACCATGGCGCATCTCAAGGGTGTTCTTGACCATTTCGCGAAGGCGATGTTCGGCCCCGATGCGAAGGCCCGCCTTCGCCCCTCCTTCTTCCCCTTCACCGAGCCGAGCGCCGAACTCGACATGTGGTTCCCCCAGAAGAAGGGCGGGGCCGGATGGATCGAGGTCGGCGGCTGCGGCATGGTCAACCCGAATGTTCTGCGCGCCAACGGCATTGACCCGGACGAGTACACGGGCTTCGCTTTCGGCATGGGTATTGAACGCACGCTCATGCTCCGCCACGGCATCGCCGACATGCACGACATCGTCGAGGGCGATGTGCGTTTCTCCCAGCAGTTCGGTCTTCACGGAAAGGGCCACTGAAATGCCAATGGTTCCGCTCAGCTGGCTCGCCGACCACGTCGAGGTCCCCGAGGGCACCGATGCGACCGCGCTCGCCGCGGCTCTCGTCAAGGTGGGTCTTGAAGAGGAAACGATCCACCCCGCGAAGGTCCAAGGTCCTCTCGTCGTGGGCAAGGTGTTGTCCCTCGTGAAGGAGACCGCATCGAACGGCAAGACCGTCAACTACTGCCGGGTCGACGTGGGCGAGTTCAACGACGCCCCCGGCAGCGGAAAGGAGCCCTCGGAGCTTGAGAGCCGGGGGATCATCTGCGGTGCCCACAACTTCGTCGAGGGCGACCTGGTTGTCGTCTCCTTGCCCGGCGCGGTGCTGCCCGGAGATTTTCAGATTGCGGCGCGCAAGACCTACGGACACATCTCGGACGGCATGATCTGCTCGGCACGGGAACTTGGTCTTGGCGAGGACCACGATGGCATCATCGTCTTGAAGAAGATGTTTGCGGACCGCGAGATCCCCGCACCCGGCACCGACATCATTGGGTTCTTGGGACTGGGCGAGGAGGTCCTTGAGATCAACGTGACCCCGGACCGCGGCTACTGCTTCTCAATGCGCGGTGTCGCCCGCGAGTTCTCCCACTCCACTGGAGCGGCCTTCACCGATCCTGGCCTGGTGGGCAATCTCGTCACGAGCGTTCCCGAGGCCAGCGCGGATGGTTTCCCTGTTCTCGTCAAGGACGAGGCTCCGATTAAGGGTGCAATGGGCGCTGACCGTTTCGTCACGAGGATCGTGCGCGGAGTGAATCCTCAGGCGCCGACGCCGCGTTGGATGGTGGAGCGCCTCGAGGCCGCGGGGATGCGCTCTTTGTCCCTCGCCGTTGATGTCACGAACTATGTGATGCTCGACTTGGGCCAGCCGATGCACGCCTACGATCTGTCGGCCCTGGCCGCACCGATTGTGGTGCGCCGAGCGAAAGCGGGGGAGAAGCTCCAGACTCTTGACGAGGTCGAGCGCGAGCTCGACCCGGAGGATCTGCTCATCACCGATTCACCTGAGTCGGAGGGCTCGCGCATCATTGGTCTGGCCGGTGTGATGGGTGGCGCCTACTCCGAGGTCGAGGAGTCCACGACGGATATTCTCCTCGAGGCGGCGCACTTCGACCCCGTGTCGATTGCCCGTACTTCGCGCCGTCATCACCTGCCCTCCGAGGCGTCCAAGCGTTTCGAACGTGGAAGCGACCCGCAACTTCCGGCTGTGGCCGCGCAACGCGCAGTGGACCTGCTCGTCGAATACGGGGGTGGCACGGTCGATCCTGCGGTCTTCGACTTCAATGAGCTCAGCGCCGCTGAGGCGATTGAGTTCCCCTTCGAGGACGCGGCGCGCCTTGTTGGTGTCGACTATTCGAAGGACCGGGTTCGCGAGATCCTCGAAGCGATCGGTTGCGAGGTCGTGGAGGGCGCCGAAGGGGTCTTCCTCGTGACTCCGCCGACTTGGCGCCCCGATCTGGTGGGTCGGGCTCACTTGGTCGAGGAGGTTGCCCGTCTTGACGGATACGACGAAATCCCTTCGATTCTCCCTGCCGCTCCGGCGGGAACCGGTTTGACGGGCGCGCAGGAGGCTCGCCGTCAGGCCGTGCACTTCCTCGCAGCTCAGGGGCTTGTTGAGGTTCTCAGCTACCCCTTCGTCTCGGATTCCTTTGACCGTCAGCGACTGGCTGAATCCGATCCGAGGCGTCAGGCTTTGAGATTGCGCAACCCGCTCGCCGATGATGCTCCCTGGCTGCGCACCTCGATCCTTGACACGCTTCTTGATGCTGCGGGCCGCAATATTGCCCGAGGTGCGGACCGGGCAGCCCTGTTCGAACAGGGGCTCGTCGCCAGGCCCGAGGGGACCGTTCCAACTGGGCTGCTTTCCGCGTCCCAGCGCCCGAGCGATGAGGAGCTCGGAGCTTTGTACGCGGGGACTCCCAAGCAGCCTCAGCATATTGGCGTGGTCCTCGCTGGGCGTGCCTCGGCCTCCCCGCTTGCCGAGGAGACTCGTTCCTTCGCGTGGTCTGATGCCCTTGAGATCGTCTTGGGGCTCGCCTCGATCCTCGGGGTGCGCGTTGAGACGTGTCGCGCCTGGGATCTAGAGCCTTCCACGGTGAAGGGTGCTCCCATGCCGACGCCTGCGCAGGATCCATCCGAGGTCGCCCCCTGGCACCCGGGCCGTGTTGCCCGCGTTTTCGTGCGGAAGGGGCGTGAGCTTGTGGACATCGCTTTCGCCGGGGAGCTCCACCCTGCGGTGTGCAAGGCCTTCGGTCTTCCCGCTCGCTCGTGCGCCGCTGAGATCGATCTGTCCGCTCTTCTTGAGGCCTGCTCGGCTGAGCCGATCCAGGTCAAGCCCGTGTCGACTTTCCCGGTCGCGAAGGAGGACATCGCCCTCGTCGTCTCCTCCTCGATTCCCGTGTCGCGCGTCGAACAGGTGGTTCGCCAGGGTGCGGGCCCGCTCCTCGAAGACCTCAGCTTGTTTGACGTTTTCGAAGGCAAGCAGTTGGGGGAGGGGAAGCGTTCTCTCGCTTTCGCCCTGAAGCTTCGCGCCACCGATCACACGCTCACTGCGAAGGAATCGGCGAAGGTTCGTGAGGATGTTGTGAAGAAAGCGGAGAAGGTCCTCGGAGCGTCTCTTCGTTCCTGAATGCTTCGCCATCGGGAGGCAGATTCTTAAGGGAGGGCCCTCGCGCATCTTATGGATTCCGACTCACCGGGACCATCGGACAGCGCGAGGGGCCTCCTTGTCGTTCATACTGGGCGTATGCACATCCTTGTCACTGCAGCTTCGAAACATGGTTCGGCTCATGAGATCGCGGAAGCGATCGCGCACAGGCTCGAAGATGCGGGCCACAGCGTTGATGTCGTGGCTCCGGCGGCCGTGGAATCCGTGGATCCCTATGACGTGGTCGTATGCGGTTCGGCGGTGTACATCCTTCAGTGGATGGACGAGGCGAAGAGTTTCTTGGAGCGCTTCGCCGAGCAGCTGAAGACGAAGCGCGTCTGGGCTTTCTCAGTTGGGATGAATGGGGTGCCGAAGCATGCGCCGCAAGATCCGACTCGCATTGGTCCGGCTTTGACGCATGTTCTCGCGATTGACAAGCACACTTTTGCGGGCCGTTACAAGCCTTCGCTCTTGTCCTTGCGCGAGCGTTCGGTTGCGCGCCTCGCGGGTGTCGTGGAGGGTGATTTCCGCGACTGGAGCGAGGTCGAGGCGTGGGCGGATTCGATCGCAGCGGAGCTTTCAGACAAGGACTGAATGTTCTGAATAGCCGATGGCCTGCGTGTTCGGAGGGGTCGGTGGCGTGAAGGTCTGAGTGTTCGTCCCCCGGACACTAATGGATAAATATGCATGACGGTGTATATTCATGCATATGAGTTTGAAAGCTGCGATCGCCGGAGCATCCGGCTATGCCGGGGGTGAAGTTGCGCGCCTGTTGGCCGCCCACCCCGAAATTGAGGTCACCACGCTGACCGCGGCATCAAGCGCGGGCCGACTCTTCGGTGAACTCCACCCCCAGATTGGCTCTCTTGCCGAGCTTGAGATCCAAGAGACCTCTGTCGAAACACTCTCCGGCCACGACCTCGTGATTCTCGCACTGCCACACGGGCACTCCGCCGCGCTCGCCGAAAAACTCGATGCCAGCGGGGACGGCGCCCTCGTGTTGGACTGCGCAGCCGATCATCGCCTCATCAAGGCCGAGGACTGGGCGGAGTATTACGGGGGAGAGTTCAGCCCCGCATGGACCTACGGCATGCCTGAACTCATCCATGCACGAGAGCCCCTGGCTCGCGCCCAAAGAGAACTCCTCGCCGCGACCCGCAGGATCGCAGTTCCCGGATGCAATGTCACAGCGGTGACCCTGGCACTCCAACCCGCTGTGCATGCCGGACTCGTCGACGTGTCGCACATTGTCGCGACCCTCGCCGTTGGCTACTCCGGCGCAGGCAAGTCCATGAAACCCCACCTTCTCGCTTCGCAGGCGCTCGGGAATATGGCTCCCTACGCGGTCGGCGGAACGCACAGACACATTCCCGAGATCATTCAGAACCTCGTACTCGCAGGAGGGGACGAGGAATCGATGCGCCTGAGCTTCACTCCCGTCCTCGTCCCGACTTCTCGTGGAATTCTCGCGACCGTCGTCGCTCCCCTTGCCGAGGGCGTGAAGGAGGAGAGCGTGAAAGAGGCCTACACCATCTACGAGGACGAAGCCCTCATCACTGTCACCCCCGATGGTGTCTGGCCGACGAGCGGACCGGTGACGGGCACGGGTCTCGCCCGAGTCAAGGCCGTCATTGATGCCAAAGCGGGGACGCTCATCGCGATCGCCGCTATTGACAACCTCGGGAAGGGAACCGCGGCAGCGGCGGTTCAAAGCGCCAATATCGCCCTGGGGCTTGAGGAGTACCTGGGTGTTCCAATGATCGGAGTCGCACCGTGACCAGCACTGAATCGACCACGCCCACCGCAGCCCCGGCTCCTGCCGGAAACTTCGCGTCTACCTCGCCCACCGGAACCCCGGCTTCTGCAGCGTCCGTCCACACCCCCACTTCCGCCGGTAGCCCCGTGCTCGCCGACACCCCCACTTCCACCGGAGCCCCGGCTCCGTGCGGTGTTACCGCGCCCCGCGGCTTCACCGCCTCCGGTGTGGCCGCCGGAATCAAACACACGGAAGGCGCCCTGGACCTAGCCCTCGTCGTCAACGAGGGCCCCGTGTTCGCATCGGCGGGAGTATTCACCTCGAATCGGGTCGTCGCCGCGCCCGTGACCTTGACCCGCAGCCACCTCGCTTCCGCAAACCTCAAAGCGATCATCCTCAACTCCGGTGGGGCGAACGCGTGCACAGGCCAAGCAGGCTTCCACGATGCACAGGAGAGCGCTCAACACCTCGCGCCCCTCTTGGGCTGCGAAGTGAAGGAAGTGGGAGTCTGCTCGACCGGCATGATCGGCCAACGCCTCCCGATGGACAAGATCTTTCATGGCACAGACGCGGCCGTGGCTGCCCTCGCCTCGACCCCTGAGGCGGGAGCCCGAGCGGCAGATGCGATCCGCACGACCGACACAGTCCCCAAAACCTATGAGTTCTCCTCTCAGGAGGGATGGAAGATCGGAGCGATGGCGAAGGGCGCGGGAATGCTCGCGCCCGGACTCGCGACGATGCTGTGCGTCATCACGAGCGACGCCATCCTCGACGATGAGATGGCCGCCGCCGCTTTGAGCGAAGCGGTGCGCACGACCTTCAACCGCACCGATTCCGATGGTTGCATGTCGACGAATGACTCAGTGATCCTCCTCGCATCAGGGGCCTCAGGCGTCGCTCCTTCGGAAGAAGACTTCACTGAGGCTCTCCGCTCGGCCTGCGCGAACCTCGCCCGTCAACTCCTCGCCGACGCCGAGGGCGCGAGTCACGATATTGAGATCATGGTTGCGCACGCCAGCGACGAAGCCGCCGGAGAAGCAGTCGCCCGCGCCGTATCACGATCCAACCTGTTCAAAACCGCTGTATTCGGCAACGATCCGAACTGGGGTCGCATTCTTTCCGAGGTCGGCACGGTCCCCGAATCCCTCGCCCCCTTCGAGCCAGAGCAGATTGACGTGTCGATCAATGGGGTGATGGTCTGCCGCAACGGTGCAGTGGGAGAGGACCGCAGCCTCGTCGATATGACGCCAAGGGAGGTTCAGGTCCTCATCGACTTGAAAGCCGGAGAGGAGAACGTCGTCTTGTGGACGAACGATCTCACCCACGACTACGTCCACGAGAACAGCGCCTACTCCTCATGAATGAGAACCCAGGGAAAACACACCCCGCGAAGGGGAGCGCAATGAAGAAAGACCCCTTGAACGGGAGCGCCATGAAAGAAACCCCCGCAGGGTCCGAATGGACGAGCCGCTACACCTCATCGGTGATGAACACTTTCGGCACTCCCGCCCTCGTCTTGACCAAAGGCGAAGGAGCATACCTCGAAGATACTGAGGGCAAGCGCTACCTCGATCTGCTCGGCGGAATCGCAGTGAATGCGCTGGGACACTGCCATCCGAAAGTCATCGCTGCGATCGAAGAACAAGCCCGCAGCCTCGGCCATGTGTCGAACTTCTTCGCAACAGAGCTCCAGATCCGGCTCGCGGAGAAGATCCTCCACATCGTCGAACCCGGCGGGGCCCCCGAAGGCTCCCGGGTCTTCCTCGCGAACAGCGGAACTGAGGCGAACGAAGCGGCCCTGAAGATCGTCAAGGCCCACGGCCTCGCTGTTTCCCCTGAGAAGACCCGCGTCCTCGCCCTCGAACACGCCTTCCATGGGCGCACTCTCGGTGCTCTGTCCCTCACCTGGAAGGAACGCTACCGCACGCCTTTCACACCATTGATCCCCAATGTCGAGTTCATTGCGGCGAACGACCCCCAAGCTTTGGAAGCCGCGATGTTAGATGACGTCGCCGGGATCTTCGTCGAAGCGATTCAGGGCGAGGCCGGAGTCCACGAACTCGACGCCTCCTACCTCAGCCTCGTGCGCGAGCTTTCACGCGCTCATAACGCCCTCATGGTCGTTGACGAGGTGCAGACGGGAATCGGCCGGACGGGCGACTGGATGGGGCACCACGCCTCGGGCATCGTCCCGGATGTCGTGACTCTCGCGAAGGGCCTCGGCGCTGGAATGCCCATCGGCGCGTGCGTCGCACTCGGTGAATGCGCGAATGTCCTCGGCCCGGGGATGCACGGCACGACTTTCGGGGGCAACCCGATCTGCGCGGCCGCGGCCCTGGCGCTCCTCGACACTCTTGAAGAGGAAGGAGTGCTTTCTTACGTGAAGGAACTGTCTGGCAAGTGGCGCGCCGAACTCGCCCTGATCGAGGGGGTTGCCGAGGTGCGGGGCCGCGGCATGCTCATCGGCCTCGATTTCACCCGCGATATTGCGGCTGAACTTGTCGAAGTCGGCAGGAGAGCCGGGTTCATCCTCAACGCGACGGGGCCCCATACTCTTCGCCTTGCTCCGCCCCTCATTGTCAGCGCCGAGCAGGCTGCATCTTTCACGAAGGCTCTGCCTCGCCTCATTGGGGAAGCCACCGGGTTGAAGGAGGAGCGCCGATGACGCCCACACCGATGCCGCAGACCCCGAACGCGAGGCGTGAAGCGATCCGCGACATTCTCGCCTCCGAGCAGATCGGCTCTCAGAAGGAATTGCGTGAAAGGCTGGCCGACAAGGGGATCGAGGTCACTCAGGCCACTTTGTCCCGAGACCTCGTCGACATGCGGGCCACGAAGGTCCGTACCGCTGAGGGCAGCCGCGTCTACTCGGTTCCCGACATTGATGGCGCTTTGACGCACGAGGGCGAGGGCGGGCGCCTGCGCCTCCAGAAGTGGTGCCAGGCGCTCCTCGTCACCTCGATCCTCGTGGATCACCAGCTTGTTTTGCGCACGACCGTTGGGGGTGCGAATCTTCTGGGTTCTGCCATTGATGCGGTGCGCTTGGAGGAGATCGCGGGCACGATCGCCGGTGATGACACGATCCTCGTCATCTGCCGAAGTGCGGCGGATGCGCGGGCAACCCAGAAGTGCCTCATGGAGCTTGCTGAGCCCGGCCAGATGCCGGACCTCGACTGAACCGGGACTCCCGGACTGTCATAGAAATAGGAAAAGGAGCGCATATGACTGCGAAGAATGATCGCGTCGTTCTCGCCTACTCCGGTGGTCTCGACACTTCCGTCGCGATCGGCTGGATCGGGGAGCAGACCGGCCGCGAGGTCGTTGCCGTGGCTGTTGACGTGGGCCAGGGAGGAGAGGACCTCGAGGTCATCCGCCAGCGCGCCCTCGACTGCGGCGCTGTTGAGGCCTATGTCGCCGACGCCCGTGACGAGTTCGCGAGCGAATACTGTATGCCGGCCCTGAAGGCGAATGCCCTTTACGAGGGGAAGTATCCTCTTGTTTCCGCGCTTTCACGTCCGGTGATCGCCAAGCATCTCGTGCGGGCGGCACGAGAATTCGGGGCCCACACGGTTGCCCACGGATGCACCGGCAAAGGCAATGACCAGGTCCGCTTCGAGGTGTCGATCACCTCAATGGCCCCGGACATGGACTGCATTTCTCCGATCCGAGACCTCTCCCTCACCAGGGACGTGTCGATCGCCTACGCGGAAAAGCACAATCTTCCGATCGAGACGACGAAGCACAATCCTTTCTCAATCGACCAGAACGTGTGGGGGCGTGCCATTGAAACGGGTTTCCTCGAGGACTTGTGGAATGCTCCGACGAAGGACGTCTACGTGTACACGGACGACCCGACGTACCCGCCGCTTCCCGATGAAGTGGTCATCACCTTCGACAAGGGTATCCCGGTGAAGATCGATGGGCGCCCCGTCACCCCGCTGGAGGCGATCCAGGAGATGAATCGGCGCGCGGGTGCGCAGGGAATTGGTCGCATCGACATGGTTGAGGATCGTCTCGTCGGCATTAAATCGCGTGAGATTTACGAGGCTCCGGGTGCCATTGCGCTCATCGAAGCTCACCAGGCCCTCGAGTCTGTGACTCTTGAACGCATGCAGCGCCGCTACAAGCGGGGCGTGGAGCAGATCTGGGGAGAGCTCGTTTATGAGGCGCAGTGGTATTCGCCGCTGAAGAAGTCTCTCGACGCTTTCATTGAGGACACTCAAAAGTTCGTGTCGGGTGATATCCGCATGGTCTTGCACGGGGGTCGCGCGACCGTGAATGGTCGAAAGTCTGATGCTTCGCTCTACGACTTCAATCTCGCGACTTACGACAGCGGTGATTCTTTCGATCAGTCCTCTTCGAGGGGCTTCATCGACATCTACGGTCTGCAGTCGAAGCTCGCGGCTGCGCGCGATGTGCGCCTGGGGGAGAGCAGCGGCTACTGATTGATCGGTGTTGCGCCCGTTCTGAGGCTGGGTCTTCAGGGCGGGCGCACTCCTTTTCGAGGACGAGGACGAGGGCGAGGACAATGACGATGACGAGGACAGAGGCGGGACAGTCCTGACTTGAGCACCGGCCGGGCTGTGCCGAGAAGGGGCAGCTGTGTCGAGAAAGGACGGCTGTGTCGAGGCCGACCCGGGCTGTATTGAGGGCGGGCGCACAGAGCCGAGCCACAGCGCCTATCGCGAAGATGGAGCATCGCTGCTGGAGGCGGAAAGGTCCAGCCGCTCGATTCGGGCCGTGCTTTCATCCATCCTTGGCGTGTTTCAGTCTGATATCGCTTCTCACCGGTCCTTTCATCCAGACCGATCACGTCGTCATACACGGCTAGTATGCTCTCGATGACATCTGCGAACGAGACCCTCCCCAGACCGGCGACTTCGGCCTCTTCCTTCCTCCGATCGAAGAGGTTTTTCGACCTCGTCGCCGTTGCGATCCTTTTCGTCGGCTTCGCGGGCCAAGGCATTCGCTACATTGTGGGCTTTTACAGTTCTGGGATCGTCCTCGTGATCCTCTTCATCGCCTTCATCTGGGCTTTCGCCCACCAGGGTGCATCCTTCGTCAAAAAACCCCAGCCGGTCGCGACCCTGCTCTATGCGCTCGTGTGCGTCCTCTCAATCGGATGGTCGCAATACCCCTTCCACACGGCAGTATCGGCAGTGGTCACCATCGGAGTGACACTGGTCGGCCTTATGCTCGCAGCAGCGCGGACAATGGATGAGATCATCGACTTGCTCATCCGCGCTTTTCAGTCGATCCTCGCCGTCTCCTTCCTCTTCGAACTCTTCGTTTCTCTCTTCTGGAAAGCCCCGCTCCCACCTTTGACGATCATTCGGAATCCGGATATTCCGCAGATCTTCTTCTGGTCGGAGAACCGCCTGTTCAGCGGCGGGCCGATCCAAGGATTCATGGGGAATCGCAACCCCCTGGCCTTCGTCGCGGTCCTCTTGATCATTTGCCTGATGGGGCGCCTCCTTCAAGGGCGAGTCACCCCTGGTCCCGCCCTCGCGTGGATCGGGCTCGCCGGGGCAACAATGGCGCTCACACGTTCAGGAACAGTCACAATGTGTCTCCTGGCGGTCGCAGGAGCGACTCTCGCTTTCGCTTT
Organism: Schaalia cardiffensis; assembly: GCF_016405145.1. GTDB lineage: Bacteria > Actinomycetota > Actinomycetes > Actinomycetales > Actinomycetaceae > Pauljensenia > Pauljensenia cardiffensis. The sequence goes on along the minus strand of NZ_JAEKIA010000013.1, from coordinate 4,323 downwards.
CGTCGGTTCGGTACCGGAACGAGCACGTCCCGGCCTCGTTCTGTCCTTGACGGGACTGGCGATGGTCATCATCATGATGACCCTGTTCGCCCACGAGTATGTTGCGAGCTTTCTCGGTCGTTCCTCCGATTTTTCAGGCAGAGGCGATATTTGGCGGGCCCTACTTCCAATGTGGCTCGAGCATCCGATGCTCGGCTGGGGATGGACCATCGGTTACCCCATTGACCACCCCGTGTTTGAGGGGTTCCTTCTGCGAGCAGATGGCCTTCCAACAACCCAGGCTCATAACGCGTATTTCGAGGCTCTGTTCGAGACGGGCATAGTGGGTGCTTTCCTCGTTTTCCTCGCGGTTGCGACGGTGCTTCTCGGCACCTATGTGACGGGTGTGCGGCGCATCGACACAGATCGTTCGGCGATCATCCCGGCCCTGCTCGCCACGGCCCTGGGAGTGCAATCAACCGTCGAATCTCGCCTCCTCTTTGAGGGCAACTGGATCCTCTTCGTCGTTCTTGCCGCCTATGTCGCCCAGACCCGCCCATTCGTGGAGCACATTCGTAAGCATTACAGGCCGCGCGCGTACCCGGCAGGGACGGGGCAGCGCACTTGCTCCTCGTCCGCTCTCTAGACAGCAGCCCACGAGTACCCCTTGGGAGGGCATGATCGACCTATGACGTCATCCGATTCTTCGAACCAGCACCTGAGCCTGTGGGGCGGCCGCTTCGCAGGTGCTCCGGCCGACGCCCTCGCAACCCTTTCCGTTTCGACCCATTTCGACTGGCGTCTCGCCCACGTCGACATTGCGGGCTCTCACGCTCACGCGGACGCCCTGTATGCGGCGGGCCTGCTCAGCGACGAAGAAATCACCGCGATGCACGAGGCCCTCAACCGTCTTGACGAGGACGTCGCTTCCGGCGCTTTCATCCCCGCCCCCCAAGACGAGGACGTCCACACCGCTTTGGAACGAGGACTCATTGAGCGCGCCGGGCAGACACTGGGTGGCAAACTCCGTGCGGGACGCTCACGCAATGATCAGATCGCGACCTTGATCCGCATGTACCTGCGCGAAGAGGCCCGCCATATTGCCAAGCTCGTCCTCGATGTCGTCGAGGCGATCATCGGACAGGCGAAGGATGCGGGTGAGGCTGTGATGCCGGGGCGCACACATTTGCAGCACGCCCAGCCCGTCCTCGTTGCCCATCATCTTCTCGCCCACGCCTGGCCTCTTATCCGCGATGTCGAGCGCTTCATGGATTGGGATCGCAGGGCCGCTGTTTCGCCCTACGGCTCGGGCGCCCTCGCGGGCAACACTCTTGGCATGGATCCTGGCGCCGTTGCCCGGGCACTGGGTTTTTCTGACTCCGTGGAGAACTCCATTGACGGCACTGCTTCGCGCGATGTCGTCGCTGAAGCGGCTTTCGTGCTCGCAATGATCGGCGTCGACATTTCGCGCCTGTGCGAGGAGATCATCATCTGGAACACGAAAGAGTTCGACTATGTCACTCTCGACGATTCCTTCTCCACGGGCTCGTCGATCATGCCCCAGAAGAAGAACCCGGATGTCGCCGAACTGGGACGAGGCAAAGCCGGTCGTCTCATTGGCGACCTCATGTCGCTCCTGACGGTCTTGAAGGGGATTCCACTCGCCTACGACAGGGATCTGCAAGAGGATAAGGAACCTGTCTTCGATCAGCTCGACACCCTCGATGTCCTCCTCCCCGCAGTCTCCGGGATGATCTCAACGATGACCTTGCATCTTGAGCGCATGGCCGAACTCGCCCCCCAGGGTTTTTCGCTCGCCACTGATATTGCGGAGTGGCTGGTGCGCCGCGGCGTCCCCTTCCGCGACGCCCACGAGATCTCCGGATCCTGTGTGCGCATTGCCGAGGCCAGGGGAGTGGAACTCGCGGATCTGAGTGATGAGGAACTCGCGAGTGCATCCCCCTTCCTCACCGCCGAGGTCCGGGAGGTACTGAGCGTCGCCGGTTCTGTGTCCGCGCGCTTGGGCAAGGGCGGCACAGCCCCTGTTCGCGTCGCCGAGCAGCTCGAAGCCGCTCAAGAGGCGCTTGCGGCTTGCCGGGCGTGGGCGGCGGGCTCGACCCGTTAAGCTATTGGCGCTTCCTTGAGCCGGAAATGAGCTTCGAGCCGGGAATTGACTTCCTTGAGCCGTAGAAGAAAGGGTGTTTTCCGTGACCGATATTCTCGATGAACTCCAGTGGAGAGGCCTCATCGCCCAGCACACCGACATTGATGCTCTTCGTGAGCATCTTGCTGCGGGTCCGGTCACCTTCTATTGCGGTTTCGATCCGACCGCGGCCTCCTTGCATCACGGTCACCTCGTGCAGATCCTGCTCATGCGTCACCTCCAGCTCGCCGGACACCGTCCACTCGCCCTCGTGGGTGGGGCGACGGGGCAGATTGGCGACCCGCGTCAATCGGGTGAGCGTCAACTCCAGCCGAGCGAGGTCGTGCGCGGCTGGGCGGATCGCCTCAAGTCCCAGATTTCGCATTTCCTCGACTTCGAGGGGCCTGCTGCGGCCACGATGGTGAACAACCTCGACTGGACTGCTGAGCTGTCCGCGATTGATCTGCTGCGTGGGATTGGGAAATACTTCCGCGTCGGCACGATGCTGTCGAAGGATATTGTTGCTCGTCGCCTCGCCTCCGATGAGGGGATCTCCTACACGGAGTTCTCCTACCAGATCCTCCAGGCGAATGACTTCCTCGAGCTCTACCGTCGCTACGGTGCGACGATGGAGACGGGTGGGAACGATCAGTGGGGCAATATGATCGGCGGCGTCGACCTGATCCGCAAGGTGGAGGGCGCAACCACTCATGTGCTCACCACTCCGATCATCACGAAGTCCGATGGCACGAAGTTCGGAAAGTCCGAGGGCGGGGCCATTTGGCTCGACCCGCAGATGATGAGCCCTTACGCCTTCTACCAGTTCTGGTTGCAAGTCGAGGACGCGGATGTTGTGAGGTTCTTGAAGATCTTCACGTTCCTTGATCGCGCTCGCATTGAAGAGCTCGAGGTGGAGGTCGCTGAACGGCCCCACATCCGCAGCGCCCAGAAGGCTCTCGCGGCCGAGGTGACGCGCCTGGTTCACGGAGAAGAGGAACTCGATCGGGTTCTCGCTGCGACGAACGCCCTGTGGGGTGGTGGCGATTTGCACGCGATCGACGAGCAGACCCTGTCTTCGGCGACTTCGGATCTGCCAAAAGCTTGTTTGAAGCTCGGTGAGGCGACGATCATTGACGCCTTGGTGGAAACGGGGTTGGAGAAGGGCAAGAGTGCGGCGCGCCGTACCCTCGCTTCTGGCGGCGCTTACCTCAACAACATCAAGGTCGAGGACGAGGACGCTCCGATTTGCGTGGAGGATCTTCTGGCGGGTTCTCGTGTGCTGGTCCGTAAGGGACGGCGCAACCTTGCTGTGGTGGAGCTCTCCTAAAACGGGGTGGAGCTCTTCTAAAACGTGGTGGAGCTCTTCTAAAAGGGGTGCCTGAAGGATCGTGCTGAAGCGAAGCCGAGTGTCGCAGTGTTGGAGCGAAGGACGACGACATGAAGATCACTTCGGTGGCGAAGGCCGACGCCGATCGGCCGCAGTGATTCCTGGAGAACCTGGATAGTGCGCTCACGACGGATTCTTGGCTTTCGGTCGCGTCTGTGATCCTTGGCGGGCCTGGATAGTGCTGAAAGGGGCCCGGACCATCTGGTCCGGGCCCCTTGCTGTGGTAGTGCAAGCTCCTTGCTGTTGTGATGCTCCTGAGTTGTTCGCCTGAATGCGTCCCGCCTTGTGCGGTCTGCACCGCTGTGTTGTGGTGTGGAGCTCTTGTGAGTTGCCAGAAGCCTGTGGGTCATGTGCTGCGTGTTGGGGTGTTGTGGCTTGTGGGGGTGGGTTTGGTTGTGTGTTGTGGGGGTTGGGTGGTGAAAAGTGTGGTGGGTGTTACGTTGTGTGGGTTTGACGTGGGTGGGTGGGGGTGTGTAGGTTTGTGTTTTGTTGCTGCGGCTCCTGGTTGTGGGGTTGTGGTGGTTGCCTTGCCTGGTTGTGGTGCCTTTTTGGGGTGTTGTGGTTGGGTGTGGGGTGTTGTTTGTGAACTCGATAGTGTGTTTGTTTTTTATGCCTGTTTTTTGTTTTTGAGTTGTTTTTGGTTGGGATTGCCTGCTGTGCTGTTGTGGTGTGGTGGGTTTTTCTGGGCTTTGACGTTTTTGTTTTTGTTCGGAGAGTTTGATCCTGGCTCAGGACGAACGCTGGCGGCGTGCTTAACACATGCAAGTCGAACGATGATGCGGTGCTTGCACCGTTGATTAGTGGCGAACGGGTG
>NZ_JAEKIA010000012.1 GCF_016405145.1 Schaalia cardiffensis | reverse complement strand
ACGGGCCCACACACTACGACAACGCCTACAGCCCCGACACCGGCTTCCACACCCGAAAAGGCTGGGCCGGACGCACATAACCCCCACGACACGCCCGAGCGATGCCACACTTTCCTGCCGGTAACCCCTACTGTCGATATCGCATACGCTCTTACGCTCTTACGCTCTTACGCTCTTACGCTCTGCCCTTCTTGCGCTCTCTGAGCGTCGAGCCGTCGTTGCATGCCAGCACCAGCCCCGGTTATAGGACAAAAAGGGGATGCGGACACTTGTGTCCTATAACCCGCGATCTCGGTGGTGGTGCGTGCGTTGGACCTGGCGTGAGATTGTGTTTGGGGTGTGGGTGCGGGTGTAGGGGAGGGTGTTGTCTCCCCTGGTTGTGATCTCGGTGGTGGTGCGTGCGTTGGACCTGGCGTGAGATTGTGTTTGGGGTGTGGGTGCGGGTGTAGGGGAGGGTGTTGTCTCCCCTGGTTGTGATCTCGGCGGTGGTGCGTGCGCTGGACCCGGCGCGAGATTGTGTTTGGGGTGTGGGTGCGCAGGAAGAGAAATAAGAATCTGGGACCAGACCAGAAACCAGGGGACCCCGGAAGAACCCTGAGACTCCCCCGGTTCTTACCTGAAAATCATCCTCGAGGGCCATTGCCTCATTTAATTTGAACGTGATTCCACGCGAATCCAATCGCTTCTACGGATCTGAGGAGTTTCCATGTCGTCGTCGACCCGATCGGGGCGTGTCCTCGCAATTGCACGGACACTGATTTGGGCGATCATCGCGCTCGCCCTCGTGAAGTTCGCATTCTTCCCAGCGAACGGAGACGATACAGCCGAATCACTCAATCCGGATGCGAACTACACGCAGATCACGGTCACCCCCACGAAGGCTGACATCACGAACACAGTCCGCGCAAAAGGGACCGTCCAATCCGATCCTTCGGTGACAGTGAAAGCGAGCGGCGAGGGCGAGGTCACCTACATCGGGGCTCTTGACGGCACGGCTGTCGAGTCGGGAACCCCGATCCTCGAAGTTCGCAAGGAAATCCCCGGGGAGACAACGACGAGTGTGGACGCAGAGGGCACTCCGCAAATGCAGACCACTCCGACGACCTACAGCTACACGACGATCTACGCGAATGCCACAGGGACGCTCCGCCTGAACGCGCTGATCGGACAGCGCTTCTCGATCGGCGATCCGGTCGCCACGATCCAACCCTCAACCTTCTCAGCCTTCGCAACCCTGAATGCCGACCAGCTCTACCGCATTCAAAATGCGCCAGGCGAAGCGACCTTGACGATCACGAACGGTCCAGCGCCTTTCACCTGCTCAGGCCTGGAGATCGTGACCCCCGAGAAAACCACGAAGTCCGAAGACCAGAACAACCAGCAGAACACCCAGACCGGCATTCAGGCGAAATGCCCGATTCCCGCTGATCAAACGGTTTTCCCGGGCCTTCAACTGACCATGGAGATCGTTTCGGGACAGGCAAGCCAGGTACTCACGCTTCCCGTGAGCGCAGTCGAGGGCCGCTTCCAAACCGGCTACGTGTACCTCGTGGGCGAGGAAGGAAGCAAACCACAGAAGCACCCGGTCAAGCTCGGTATCACCGATGGGAAAATCGTCGAAATCACCGAGGGACTGAGCGAATCCGACTCCGTCCTCGAATTCACACCGAGCGCGAAGAAAGACAACACGAAGCGAGAATCCGACGCAGGCGATCTCGGAGCCCCAATCGCAGGCAACAGCGCCACAACCTCGGAAGCGAATAGCTGAAATGTCCTTCATCAAACTCGAAGGGGTGACCAGGACAGTCACCCTGCCGGACGGATCCGACCTTCGGATCCTCACTGGAGTGGACCTCAAAGTTGCAGCAGGTGAGCACGTGTCGATCGTCGGCCGTTCGGGCACGGGCAAGTCGACAATGCTCAACATCATTGGAATGCTCGACCTGCCGACTGCGGGCAGATACACGATCGACGGGGTAGACGTCGCCTCCCTCGGAGAGGGGCGGCGGGCACGCCTTCGAGGTGACACCGTCGGCTTCATCTTCCAGCAGTTCAACATCTTCAACGCTCGCACAGCCCTTGAGAACGTCGAGGTTCCCCTTCTCTACTCCAGTGGCGCACGATTCTGGAAGCGCCGAGAGCTCGCTACCCGCATGCTCGAGCGCGTCGGCCTCGGCGATCGAGTGGACTCGCATCCGACCCAGATGTCTGGTGGTGAGCAGCAGCGCATTGCGATCGCGCGTGCACTCGTGCGCAGCCCGAAGATCATCCTCGCGGATGAGCCCACCGGCGCCCTCGACCCTGACACGGGTGGGAGCGTCATGGAACTCCTTGAGACGGTTGCCGCGGAGAATAATGCCGCGCTTCTCGTCATCACGCACGACCCGAAGGTCGCCGAGCGGGCCGACCGGGTGCTTGAGCTCTACGATGGAACGCTTCACGAGGGGCGGGTCTCAATGCCTTCGAGCGAGTCAAAGGAGGTGAACGCATGATGTCGCCCGAGCAGATTCTTGGCCCAATCGTCGAGGCGTGGGGGGAAGTGAAGGCGCAGAAAGCCCGCGTCATCCTCTCCCTCGTCGGTGTTGTCGCCGCGGTTGCTGCCATGTCGACCGTCATTGCCCTCGGTGATCTCGTCCTCCAATCGAGTCGCGAGATGATGGATGCGGAGATGGGGCGCTCCGTCACCTTGCACGTCAGTGCCTCCAAGGTTTCCGAGGGCGAGGGCGAAGGCTCTGAGGAACCCGTTTCTGAGCACGGCTACGGCGGTTCTGGAAGCAGCAATCCGATGAACGCCGCGAGCCCTGATCCACGGGGACAAGGACAGAATCCACAGGGACAAGGACAGAACGAGGACGCGAACGTGAGTCCGGGAGGCGTTTCCGACCCGATGGGTGAGGCCATGGAAACGCTCGCCTCCCGATTCGAGATCCCCTACTGGTCTCGCTTCGAAAAAGGAAATGCTTCCTTCGAAGAGGTATGGAAAGCTGAGGAAAGCGGGCAATTCCGTGGCTATCCGACGATCAAGAACCGGCTCGAAGGAAGCGGTGAGATCAGTGTCTACGCGGTCGACCCGAGCTATTCGACGATCTTCCGCCTCCAGCACTCACACGGCCGCTGGATAGAAGAGGCAGATGCTGATCAGCGCCTCGTGCCGGTCGTCATCAACTCGATCTTGTGGAACTCTTTGGGGCGCGCGCCTATCGAAGATCCGATCATCCTCACCTCCGATGATGAGGCGAAAACCCGCTACAGGGTCGTTGGTGTTATTGACGCGTCTTCCCAGTGGGATGAAGCGAAGATGTACGTGGACTATCGGGCGTGGCAGTTCGTCAAGCTCGGAGGTCCGAACTCTTCAGGAGCAGGTTCCTCAGCTCGCCCTTCGGTCGAGATGCTCGTCTGGAGCGGCGAGGAGCAGGCCGAACAGGCCAGGGAGGTCCTCCCAGATGCTCTCGCCTCCATCCTCGGTAAGGGGTGGAAGGGCTCGGTTTACGGCGGCGAGAAGGTTGAGACCGGTGAATCCGCCCTCCAGACCGCGCAGACCGTGGTCATGATTGTTGGTGGGATTGTGATTCTCCTCGGTGCACTCGGGCTTTTGAATGTGGCGATCGTGACCGTCAGGCAGAGGATCCGTGAAATCGGCATTCGTCGAGCGATGGGAGCCTCAGCCAAGCGCGTCTTCTTCGCGGTGTTCATGGAGTCGGTGGTCGCGACTTTCGTCGCGGGTGTCATTGGTGTTGGGCTCGCGATCGTGATCGTGAGGTTCTTGCCGCTGGAAAGCCTCGACATTGTGCTCCAAGGCAAACCGGCCTTCCCGGTGAATGCGGCGATTTCCGGTGTGGCGATCTCGACGGCGATTGGTGCGCTGTGTGGGATTATCCCGGCTTTTGCTGCGGTGAGAGTCAAACCGATCGACGCGATCCGTTACTGAATCGAGGTGCTTCGAAGGAGGTGCAGGCTGCGGGTGTTTCTGAGGATTCGCCCGCAGCTTGCGGCTGTTTTTGTGAGAAGCGCATGAGGCTTTTCCAGGGGAGCGCATGAGCTTCGAGGGGGCGAGAGGGGCGTGAGGCCGCACCCGCCCACACCTTCGCGTCAGCGCGAGAGGCTTCCGGATGCGAGGGGGCGTGAGGCTCCGGATGTGAGAGGGCATGAGCCTTCCGAATATGAGGGGGCGTGAGTGCCCGGGCATCATGCCCGGCTCCACACCAGAGAGCCTTCCAGATGCGAGAACGCATGAGGCTCGAGGTGTGAAAGCGCGTGAGGTGGTGCCTGTGAGACTTCCGGATGCGAGCGGACGTGAGGCTTCTGGCGCAGGGGCCGTCCGGAAAGCTCGCACAACACCGGAAAGTTCGGGCGACATCGGAAGAGAAGGCCAGGTTCGCGCAAACCCCGAAGATTCGCTATGCATACAGCTAGAGTCCCTCGCTATGTCGCGCGCCTCGCCCGGAAGACTCCCTGCGCGTGGCCCTCGCTATGCTGCGTCCTTGCCTCGGCAGGAACGCCCCCACGCCTACAGCCAAGGAAAGGAGAGGTAAAGAGAAGAGGCTTTTCGAAGAAGCTCGGATCATGCTGCGAAAACCGCGCAGCATGGTGTCAACCGCGCAAGACAAGGGAGGATCAGCTGCTCGGCAGTGCGATCCGATCCTCGTCCTGGATCACGACCAGTCCATCCGTGATAAGGCTCGCGAGAACCCGGGGCGCCTGATCCGCGTCCGCACCGGGAAGTGCCGCAGCTTCAAGAGCCTGCGCTCGTGAAACCGAAGGGGATGCATCCTCTGCTCTAGCCTCATCCGGGCTGCGATGAAGCGACCTCAACAGCGCGATCACTCGTCCTCGTGCCTGACGGTCCGTGCCCGCCCACGCCTGAGCCCTGCCTCGTCGTTCCGATGCAGGTTTACCTGCGAGGAGCCACCTGCATGAGGAGGCGAGCGGGCAAGAATCGCACGCGGGCGAGCGTTGGACGCAGTGCAGCGCACCGAACTCCATGATCGCGACGTTCCAGCGCGCGCATTCGGCGCCCTCGACGGGCAGAAGGGAATCGGCCAGAATGCGCTCCTGCTTGGATGGTGCAGAGGACGAGGGCCGCTCGCATCCCAGCACAGTACGTACGAGCACTCGTCGGATATTCGTATCCAAAACCGCGATTCGGGCGTGGAACTGGAAGGACATGAGTGCGGAGGCCGTGTAGGGGCCGATCCCCGGTAGGGAGCACAGCTCCTCGTAATCCGCAGGAACCCGGCCTCCGGGCCGCTTCGCGATCGCGATCGCACACTCGCGCAGGCGAAGCGCCCGCGAGGGGTAGCCGAGCCGTTCCCATTCGACGAGAACCCTGGCAGGACTCGCTGCCGCCAGGTCTTGCGGGGTCGGCCACAGCTCCATCCAGCGCTGCCAGATCGGTTGAACGCGCGGCATCGGCGTCTGCTGGCTCATGACTTCGCCAACCAGCGTTCCCCAGGGCGATGTTCCAGGTGCGCGCATGGGTAACTCGCGTTTGTTCGCGTCGAACCAGTCGAGGATCTTTTCGCGCATGCTCGCGAGTTGTGTGTGCGAGGGCGGGGTCGGCCTCGTCGTGGATGTCGGCACGGGCACAGCCTAAAGGAATCTGAGGAGAGGGAAGGATCGGGGGTGCGGGTGTGAGGTGGGTGGAGGTCCAGGACGGGGCGTGGGGGTTTCTGTGGGGAACTGGGCACAAATCGGACAGTGGGTGCAGGCCCTGGTGCGGGGCTGGGGCACAAGTCGGACAGTGGGTGCAGGCCCTGGTGTAGGACTGGGGCACAAGTCGGACAGTGGGCGCAGGCCCTGGTGTGGGACTGGGGCACAAGTCGGACCATAAGAGAGCGAATACAGATGATTGTCCAGATGGGAGAACTGAAGTTCCCTCAAAAGGGTTGAGGTTGTACGACTTGTGGACGGGCAAGCTTCCGCAGGTACTTGAGTGTGTACGACTTGTGGACGGGCAAGCTTCCGCAGGTACTTGAGTGTGTACGACTTGTGGACAGGCACCCCCGCTGCGTGTGGACAGGCACCCCCCGCTGCGTGTGGCCAGGCAACCCCTGCTTGTGGCCAGGCATCCCCGCTGCAGGTGGATGCCGAACCCTGCTTGTAGACGGAAACCTTCAGCGCGACCTATGCCCCGTCCTTGAGGTGCTCATGAGAGAATTAGGCCATGCTGCTCTCCGATCGCGACATTCTTGCCGGCCTCGATTCCGGACGCATTCGCTTAGATCCTCTGGACCGTTCCCTGGTCCAGCCGGCGAGCATTGACGTTCGTCTTGATCGTCTGTTCCGCCTTTTCGACAATCACCGTTACGCCGTGATCGATCCTGCTGTTGAACAGTCTGAACTCACTCACGAGGTCGATGTGGGACCGGATGAGCCTTTCGTTCTTCATCCGGGAGAGTTCGTCCTCGGGGCGACTTACGAGTGCGTGAGCCTCGGCGATGACATCGCCGCACGCCTTGAGGGCAAGTCTTCTCTTGGCCGTCTTGGTCTGCTGACTCACTCGACTGCTGGATTCATTGATCCGGGGTTCTCTGGTCATGTGACTCTTGAACTGTCGAATACTGCGACAATGCCGATTCTGCTTCACCCTGGGATGAAGGTCGGACAGCTGTGCTTCTTCGATCTGTCCTCACCGGCTGAGCACCCTTACGGTTCTGAGGGCTTGGGCTCTCATTATCAGGGGCAGCGTGGCCCCACGCCTTCGCGTACCCACTTGCGCTTCAGTCGCACGAGAATCGGAGACTGACAGGCGAAGGATGACGGCACATTCAGTTCCAGGGAACGAGGGCGGGGTCCCGCGTCGGACATCAATGCGCGAGCGGATGTCGCAGGCGGACGCGCGAGCTAGGGGACAAGCTCCTCGCTCTCAGAGCGCATATTCCGAGGGGCAGGTTTCCCAATCCCAGGGTGGACGTTCTGAGCGCCAGCTCGCCCAATCCCGGGTGGAATACCCACCGGTTGCTGCGCGCCTTCAGGTTTCGGAGTCAACAGTTGCATCCCCGCAGATGGACATGCAGGCCGAGGGGAGGGCTTCGCATTCCCTGAGGCAGGCTGCTCGTGCTCAAGGCGTACATTCCGAGGGGCAAGCACTGCAATCTCAGGACGCACGTTCCCAGAGCACGTATTCCCAGGAGCAAGCTCCCCATTGCGAAGGGGCGCGTTCCCAGGCCACCCCTGCTCACAACGCCCGTGCCCAGGGCGCGCGTGCCGTGGGCGCACGTTCTGAGGAGCAGGCTCGTGGGCGGGCAGATGAGATCGACTTCTCCACTCCACTCGGAGCCTCCTCGGATCTGACTTCCACATCTTTGCGTGCCCTGTCCTCCCTCGCGGATTTCTCCACATCCTTCGTCGTAGGCGAGGAGGGTGTGCAACGCGCGGATACCCTTTCGCCGATCGCTGCGAGCCTGTCGACTTCAGAACCTGAAAGCGTTATCGGCTTGGATGATGCGCATTCGCATCATTTGCTCCTTCTTTCTGACGAGGTCGACCAGGCGGAGATCGAAGCTCTCGCACTGTCCATTTGGGATGATGCTCGTTGGGAGGGAGCGGGTCGGCTTCGCTTGACGAGTGGCGTGCTTTTGGAAGGCCCGTGGCGCCTCGATGTTGCTGCACGAAAGGAACTGAGGACTCCCGCAGTGTTGACGAAGGTGTGGGTTTTGCGGTGTCCGCGCAGTCAACGCCGCCCCGTGCCGCAATGGGCTATTGGAGTTGACGAGTGGGCGAAGGTGTTCCCAGAGGGGATGCCAACGGGCCTTGAGTATCGGGTGCTTGAAGCTGTGAAGCGCATGGCTCGCCGCCTCGGGGGCGCGCTCCGGATTGCGGATTCGGGTCAACTCATTGCGCCCGACCCGGATTCTGCGGTGTCGTTGAGCGTGTACAGCCCACGTTGGTTGAACGCGGGAGAGTTGGAAGCCCTCCTGTCCGAAGAGTTCCCGCAGATCCGTGATTCACGTGAACTCGCCGTCCGACAAGCCAAAGCCACTCCGGCTGAGGAGGCAGCACTCGAGAGGGCACTGGACGCAGCAGGCCTGACTCGTGCGGAGATCGAGATGAAGATTCTTCGGGCACAGAAGAGCGTTTCTCCTGAGGTGGGTGGACAGGACCACTTGCTCGAGGGCTATACGTTACTCACCCCGATCGCGAACCGCTCAGATCTGGCGATTGAGGTCTGCTTGGTGCCAACTCCGCCGCAGGTACTCCGCTGGGAGTCCTGGACGACGGGGTTCGTTGTCGAATACTCCTTGCGTTGGTTGCAAGCCGGTTCGCTGCAGGCGCCAACTCGGCCTTCACGCACCGCTCGCCTTGAGCGGATCCGCTCCTGTCATGACATCGAAAGAGCTGCGAGCCTGATCGCGAGGGCTGTTTCTGGTTCCGTCATTGACGAGGACGGGTTCCTTGTTGCTCTCGATGATGCTCTGGCCGACTGAACCCCCATTGACGTTTTCACAGCCCTTTGGGGGAGCACATGAATTGGGTGCTGAGGGGGCTCCAGTGCGGAGGAATCGCAAGTCTTCGGCGCGAGACATTCAGGAGAGTCTCGGCGCGCGAGGTTCTGGAGATTTCAGGGGCGCGAGATTCAGGGCTTCCCCAACGCACTCAGGGGCATTGGATTTTCGAGACTTGCGGCGCGCGAGGTTCTGGAGACTCCAGGGGCGGGAGATTCAGGGGCTCCAGTGAAGGAGAAGCATTGGGCCCCAGGGGATCACAACAGCGCCTCGCCTCGAGGGAGCCTGCCTCTCCTCGTTCATGTAGAGGATCATGTTGAGGACGCAAAAGCCGGACAGTGCCTCGCTTCGAGGAGCCCAGGGACGGTATCGAAAGGCGAGCAGCCCTGGAGTCGAGGCTAAGGAAGCCCTCAGGATTATCTCAGAGGCACCCGCTGGGATAGGGGTGACATGAAGGAGAAGCGCATGAGCGAGCAGGACGCCGAGGAGCTGCGGGAAGTCGAGCTCATCTTCGAGGACGAGGCGCCGAGCGATGCAGAGGCGCCGAGCGGCGCAGGAACCCCCGAGGCCCATTCTTATGAGGATTCGAATGCCGAGGCGCAAGCGGAAACTGAAGGGAGCACGTCTTCCCTTCCGCGTTTCACCCAGTTCTCAACAGGGCACGACTACGAGTCTCGGCCCGCAGGAATACGCTCCTATACTCCTTTCGGTTCTGAAGGAGGATCCTCGCGTTCCTATTCGCCTCCCCGAGGGGCTGTCCCGTCCTCGTCTCATGGACTCTTTGACGAGGCTTCGTCTGATTCTTTTGAAGCGACTCAGTCCATTCATTCGCTCTGGACTGGGCCCCTTCCTACGGCGCTTCTTGCAGGCTGCGCCATGGCGATCGGTGTTTTCGGTGTTCTCGCGAAGAATGTCGGAGGCGCTTTCGCCTTTGCAGGGCTGAGCGTTCCTCTTACGGGTGCCGAGGACGCCTCTGTCTTTATTGCGAGGGGGATCGGGTATCTTTTCTCCTTCTTGGGAGCGTTTCTTCTGGTTTTTGTCGCCTGGGTTCTTCTTCGTCGTCGTGGTGAAAAAGCGGCGGCATCCGCTTTTCTCGTCAGCATGTGGACTGCTGGGCTTGTCTCGAGTGCCATGGCACTACTGGCTTTGGGGCCGGTGCCGTATATCGTCTCGGCGATCGCTTTCCCTGCAGCTCTTTCGACTGTGTCGCTCGTGCTTGTGAAGCAAAGGCCGAGTGGTGCTTTCCGTAAAGGTGGCGTGGTTTCGCTTTTCGTGCTTGTCGCGCTGACAACTGTGTTCATCGTCGCTGGTAGGGCGACTCTCGTGGGTTCTATCGCCTCGCTCCTCCTTGGCACTGTGGGGGCATTGCTTGGCGTGCGATTGTGGAATAGGTGGTGGGCACCGATCCTCGAAGCCCGTGAGTACTTCCGTTCGAGGAGACATAGGAGCTTCGATCGATAAGGGGCTGGGCTCTTCTCGCTGAGACACTCGAACTTGTTCGACAATGGTGCGGCGCTTCCTTTGGGTAAGGGAGCGCCCTTTTCGGGTGAAGCCTCCGATTAGCCCCTGTGAGGAGCGGAGGTTATCAAGCTCGGACCCTCCAGGCTGCTGCTCCTCTTCTTCAGGAAGGTCCTATCCTATCGTGTCAGTTCGTGCTATTTTCTTTTGAGTTGTCACATGAGTCTCAGGAGTATCAATGTTGTCCTCGGCGTCACTGATCGGCGCGGTCGTTTCCGCGGTCCTCGCCCTCGGCCCCGTGTCGGCGCCGACGAAGGGAACAGACAGAGCGGATGAACCCTCCCACCCGGTGATGAGGATCGCGCTCACGACATCAACGGGAAGCCCAACTGAGCTTGCCAGCGCGGGTCTCGACAAGCTGCCGCTCTCTTCCGGCCAAGCATCGGGCAGACCACTCAACCCCTTGAATCTGTGGCTCTCTGAGCAAAACGACGCGAAAAAAAGCAGCGCTGCAACACCAAGTGCAAAAGAAGGAAGGAAAGAAAACCTCAGCGCGAAAGAGAGGGCTACTCAATCCTTGAGTACAACACGAGGAGTGGGCGGAGAGTCTTCATCGCACTCGCCCCTCTCGTCCTCGCCAGACGCGCTGATCAAAGACACGAAAGTCTTAACCGAGCCGCTGGAAGTTTCAGACTTCTTCGTCGCAGGTTTCATTTGGGATGACACCGCTGCTTCAACTGATGAACGGACCTTCCTCATTCGCGTCCGAGAGGGTCAGACCTGGTCCGACTGGTACGAGATCGAACGCGATAGCGACACTCGCCCCGATGACGCACAAGAGGCGACCGGCACCGAGCCTTTCGTGACCGCAGGCGCAACAGGAGTGCAGATTCTCGTCGCCGGCGCGGAAGAGATGCCGAAGAATCTTGAACTGGTGCTCGTCCCGGATAATGCCGAGGGCGAGAAGATCCTTGAAAAATCTGAGATAGAGACGACAAACGCTTCGGGGACGCCCCTGAATGAGCCGCTCGACCAGTCGAAGAATGAAAAATTGACTGAAGCCCTGTCCGGCGCTTCTGACGCGTCCTCGTCCTCAGGGCAAACAGCCTTTCCCTTAGAGAATGCATCTGCTCAAGGAACAGGAACGGCCTCCGCTTCTGATCCTGCAACGCCCGTCCTCGAACCCTCATGGGGTGCGCCGAAACCCACGGGCAGGGGAATCGGAGCCAAGAGCTCTGCCTTCGTGCGAAGCCTTTTCCCTGCGACGACGACCGCGAATGGCCTTCCGATTCCCGTCGTGACGCGCAGCGAATGGGGTGGGAGCGCATCCGAACCTTACGACTGGGGGGCCGAATACTCGTATGCGCCTTTCGTGGTCGTCCACCACACGGCGGGGACGAACAATTACACATGTTCTCAGTCGCACTCGATCGTCCGGGGCATCTACCAGTACCACGCCTATTCGATGGATTGGGGGGACATCGGCTACAACTTCCTCGTCGACAAATGTGGTCAGGCCTTCGAGGGCCGCTGGGGGAGCTTGAACTCCTCGGGCGGCAACATGGTGGCCGCAGGTCATTCTCTGGGCTTCAACACCGGAACAATGGGCATTTCAATGCTCGGGAACTACACCTCGGTCGCTCCGAGTAATGAGACTCTTTCAAGCGTCGGCGCTCTCGCAGGCTGGCACCTTGATAAGGCGGGGGTGTCTCCCTCCTCATCGGGAGTGTACGTTTCACGGGGGAATGGGAAGTACCCCAAGGGCACGGCGGTAACACTTCCCCGCATCTCCGGTCACCGCGATAACGGCTACACCGCATGTCCGGGCGATGCCGCCTACCCGTTGCTGTGGAGGGTTCGTCAGGCCGCCTTGGAGGTTTCCTCGAGCGCTATCGAAGGTACTCCCGCCGCGCCCATCGCTGTGACGGGCCAGTGGGTTTCCGACGGCGGAACCTGGTATTTCCGCACGAGCTCTTCGAACTCTTACGTGTCGAATACCTGGGCCTTGATCGACAACGAGGTCTACTTCTTCGATTGGTCCGGCAGGATGCTCACCGGCTGGTATGCCTTCAGAGGGAACTGGTACTACCTTGACCCGTCTGGGGCGCTGCACAAAGGTGAGCTGTCCATTCAGTCCGGCACGTACATGCTCGACGAGAGTACGGGTGCCATGTTCACCGGCTGGAAACTGGAAGGAGCGGGCTGGCGCTACTATAAGCCCGACGGTGCACGCGCTTATGGTTGGGCCGCCGTGGGAAGCAATTGGTACTACCTCGACCCTGCGAGCGGGATCATGCAAACCGGGCGCCTAACAATCGCGGGCAAGACCTACCTGCTCTATTCGAGTGGCGAGATGGCGAGCGGATGGGTCAAGGACGAGTCCGGCTGGCGGTATTATGGGGCTGACGGTGCCCAAGTCGGAGGCTGGGCGAAAGTCGAGGGCGAGTGGTACTACCTCGATCCGCAGACCGGCGTGATGCAGAGCGGACGCCTGAGCATCAATGGGGTCACGTACTTCCTCGCTGCAAGCGGGCACGTTCAGTACGGTTGGTACGCGCACAACGGAAATTGGTTCTACCTGCATCCCAGCGACGGGGCAATGCTCACCACCTGGGTGGCCGTGAATGGAACCTGGTATTACATGGAGCCGGACAGCGGCCAGATGCGTACCGGCTGGCTGCAGCTCGGGGATGTCTGGTACTACTTGGACGGCTCGGGTGCGATGCGCACCGGTTGGTTGCAGCTTGGGAACAGGTGGTATTACCTGGATGCTTCGGGTGCGATGCGCACCGGGTGGCTGCTGCTTGGCAACACCTGGTATTACCTGGATTCTTCGGGTGCAATGGTGACCGGAACACAGAGCATCGACGGAGTGTCGTACTTTTTCACAGCTTCAGGGGCGCTTCGGTAGTTCGTAGGCCACGAGGCGGACGAGGTCGTGGGTGTCGACTGATTCGACGGAGGATCGACCGCCACATGGGACAGGCCCGGGGCTGTCGATCAACTCAAGGGAAGCGTGCACACTCCTGGCAGTGGCCGGGGCACTCACTCCCCTTCGACAGGGGGCTGCGCTTGTCCACGGCGCACGGATTCGAGCAGCATGATCGCAACATCCTTCACGAGCGGGATTCTCTGTGCGCCCGCGTCGGCACCCGTAGCTGCGCTCGCTCCCGCGCCCGCGCCTGCTGAGGCACCTGCGCTCGCGCTCGCATCCGCGTCCGTGCCGGGAGCCGCTCTCACTGAAGCTTCTACCCTGGCACCGCCAGACTCGCCTGTGCTCGCGTCAGGAGCAAGGCCAGCCGAATCTGAATCCCCCACGCCAGCGGAGGCAGAAGAAGCGGAAGGAAGCACGGGAAACAGCCCGGCGGATGCGCCAGAAGCAGAGCCGAGCATTTGAGAGCAGAAGGGGCACGCGGTCGCGACAACATCCGCGCCGGTGGACGCGGCCTCGGCGATCCGAGCATCCGCAATGCGGGTGCCGCGTGACTCCTCGAACCAGGCGTGGGCACCACCCGCGCCGCAGCACATGGCGCGATCTGCATGACGGGGCATCTCCACGAGTTCCACTCCGGGAAGGGAAGCAACGAGCTCGCGGGGAGGAGCGAAGATCTTATTGTGACGTCCGAGATAGCAAGCGTCATGGTAGGTGACGTGCAGGGGAGTTCTGAGCGTCTTGCCTTGCTCCCCGGGCTCGGCAGCGGCGGAGGGGGCTGCTGCGCCGGGCTCGGCAGCAACGGGCTTCGCGGCACCGGGGGTGCCAGCACTGCGCTTGGCTACGCCGGGGGCAGCGACAGGGGTGAGGCGTCCCTCCCGGACCAAGCGGTTGAGGAGCTGAGTGTGGTGAATGACCTCGAAATGGCCGCCGAGTTCGGGGAACTCGCCTGCGATCGTGTTGAAACAGTGCGCGCAGGAGACGACGATCTTCTGTGGCTTCGCTTCGTTGAGAGTCTCAATGGCTTGGGCGGCAAGCATCTGGAACAACACTTCGTTCCCGGCTCGGCGCGCAGGATCGCCCGTGCAGGATTCACCAGAACCGAGGACCGCGAAGGACACTCCCGCAGTGTGGAGGAGCTCGGCGATCGCGGCGCTCGTCTTCTTCGCCGAGTCGTCAAAGGCTCCCGCACACCCGACCCAGAACAGGTAATCGACTTCAGAGGCGTCCTCGAGGTCCTCGCCGACGACGGGAACATCGAAGTCAAGATCCTTCGCCCAGTCGAGGCGCTTGCGCGCGGGCTGATTGTAGGGATTCTGCTTGGACTCCATGCCGCGGAAAGCTCGGGAGAGTTCACGCGGGAAAGCGGACTCCATAAGGACCTGGTGGCGGCGCAGATCGAGGATATGGTCGATGTGCTCGATATCGACAGGGCACTGGTCGACGCAGGCGCCACACATAGTGCAGTCCCACAGGGCTTCCTCGGAAATAACCTCTGGAACGAGGGGAGCATCAACATCGGCGACCCCCATCGGGCCTGTCGCCCCCGAGGCGGCTAAGACCTTCAGCAGGTCAAGGGAGTGGGGACTCGGGTCAACCCCCTTATCGAGCATGATCTCACCCGATGCTGCGAGCTCTTCGGCGCTACGCTCCCCGGGCACTTGAGCGTCTGAAATCTGCTGAGAGACGATCTCCTTCTTCGATGCGGATTCCATGTGGTCGCGCATTGACATGATGAGGAGCTTGGGGGAGAGGGGCTTAGCGGTGTTCCACGCCGGGCACAGCTCCTGACAGCGGCCGCATTCAGTGCAGGCGTACAGGTCAAGACGCGCTTTCCAGGACAGCTCGGCCAGGCTCGCGGTTCCGAGCACTGCGTCCTCGTCCAGGTCATCGAAGACGTCTGGGGAGGTGACGGGCTCGCCCTTGATGAGCATGTGGTCGGCGGCACCCAGGGACTTGCTTCCGTCGGCTTTGCGGCGCGCATACACGTTGATGACGGCGAGGAAACGGTGCCAGGCGACGCCCATGGAGGTCTGAACGCCGACGACGATCATCCACAGCATTGAGGTAATGATCTTCAAAGTTGCGACGAGGACGACGCCGTTCGCGATGTCCGTCTGGTTTGCGCCCGCTCCGATCAGGAGAGTGCCAATCCACGAAGTGAGGGGGAAATGCCAGACCAGTCCTACTCCGAGGGCGGCCCCGGGCGTCACAGATTCGAGGGCGAACTCGAGGCCTCTCAGTGTGATGATGCAGGCGCAGACGATGAGCACGACCCACTCGACGAAAAGCGCCTGCCAGCGGGTTGAACCGAGGAAGCGGGAGGCCGTGCCCTTGGGGGAGCCGTCGCGCGGATGCGGGCGCGACAAATCTGAGGGGAGTTCGCCCTTGCGGGCGCCGAGGGATGCTGCGGCCTGATCGGGCTCGTCATTCGAAAGGGCCGCTTCTGCGGCGGAGCCTCGTCCTGATCTGGCGCGGATGATCATCAGGGCGATGATTCCGAAGAGCCCACCCCATGCGAAGAACTCCGTCAGCCACTCCCAGGGGATGAAATGGCCGATCAGGGGCAGTGTGAAGTGTTGATTGCGCAGCTGCCCGTAGCCCGTGATGAGCGTGAGGAACAGCAGCGGGAAGGAGATCATGACGAACCAGTGCGCGAGCCTCACCCAAGGGCGACCCTTGAATTCGCGGTGGCTAAGTGCAGTCGTGAGCAGCATCCACGTGCGTTTCCCGACGGGGCGCATGCGCCCGGGCTCGGGCGTGCCCTCGCGGACTCGTCGTACCAAGGAGATGACACCGCGCGTCAGAGCGAGAATACCGATCAGGGTCACGAGCAGTGAGAACGCCCAACTCACGACGCTGAGGACGGGCGAGGCCATGGGCTTCCTCCAAGGGGTTTTCGAGTCGGTTCGCGCGGGCGCGCGCCCCCTCAATTATGGCGCTTCGGACTGGTGGGGTGGGTGCCGGCCTGTGCATGAGGTCGAGTTCGCAAAGTTCGAAAGGTGGAGTTCGGCTCCTGGCGTTCTTTCCGTTGTCAACGCCGTCGCCCGCTCCGCGTGAGCGATGAAGTTCGCCATATGGGGCGATGGGCTCCGTCCCGTGCTGTGCCGTCACCTCACCCTCCGCCCCGACCTTGCCTTCGCCCTCGTCCTCGTCTGCCGATTTACTCGTGCATGTCGATTCAATCGCGCTTTTCTCCGCGATCGTGCGTTTCGCTTCACTCGCGCATCGCGGCCAGTCGTGCGTTTCGCTTCAGTCGTGTATCTCGCCTTCTTCCTCCGTGGGCGCCCGTAGCGTCATCTCGCCCTTGTGTGAGACAGTGGTCCCGTGCTCTCTGAATCCGTGAACATGGACCAGACACTGACCGACCGCGAGATCTTCGAGGACGACCGCCCACACGACCACTGCGGAGTGTTCGGCGTGTGGGCGCCGGGCGAGGACGTCTCGCGCCTTACCTACTTCTCCCTCTACGCCCTCCAACATCGTGGACAGCAGTCCGCGGGGATCGCGACCTCGAATGGGGAACAGATCCTCGTCTACAAGGACCAGGGCCTAGTGAATCAGGTGTTCACTGAACAAACCCTGCAGGGCTTGCAGGGGCATCTCGCCCTCGGACACGTGCGCTACGCGACAACGGGCGAGGACACGTGGAGGAACGCGCAGCCGACCCTCGGGCCGACACCGAGCGGCACTCTTGCGCTGTGCCACAACGGGAATCTGACGAATACCGCCGAGCTTCGAGACTTGGCCCGTTCAATCGCGGACGAGGGCGAGGACGTCGAAAGGGGCGCCTCCACCGACACTTCCGTTGTGACGGCCCTGCTCGGTCTTGCCGAACGGATTCCCGGCCCCGTCCCCTTCATCCCTCCTGCTGTCGCCCTCGCCGATCCGATCGGAGAGGGCGATGCGTCGTCTGCAACCCCTGGTGAGCAGCTGGTTTCAGTCAGTGTTGAAGCCGAACCGGCCGCCCTCGTCGCCCCTGCACTGAAAGTCCTGCCCCGTCTGAAGGGCGCTTTCTCCTTGGTTTTCATGGATGAGAACACGCTGTATGGGGCGCGCGACCCGCACGGGTATCGTCCGCTGGTACTCGGGCGCCTCTACTCGGGCTGGGTCCTCGCTTCCGAAACTGCGGCCCTGGACCTGTGTGGTGCGAGCTTCGTCCGTGAGATTGAACCCGGTGAGCTTGTCGCGATTGACTCTACTGGCGTTCATTCGCGTCACTTCGCGGTGAGGCGTTCGAACACGTGCGTTTTCGAGTACGTCTACCTCGCCCGCCCGGATACGGTGATCGGGGATCGCCAGATCGTTGCAGCCAGGCGAGAAATGGGGGCGATCCTCGCCCAGGAGTCGCCGGTCGATGCGGATCTTGTGATCCCAACCCCTGAATCGGGCACTCCCGCCGCCATCGGATACGCCGAAGCTTCAGGGATCCCATTCGCTCAGGGCCTGGTGAAGAACGCCTATGTGGGTCGCACTTTCATCCAGCCGACCCAATCCCTCAGACAGCTCGGCATCCGTCTCAAACTCAATCCTTTGCGTGAAGTGATCGCGGGCAAGCGTCTGATCGTCATTGACGATTCGATCGTTCGTGGGAACACGCAGCGGGCCCTGGTCCGTATGCTCCGCGAAGCCGGGGCCGCCGAGGTCCATGTGAAGATCTCCTCCCCGCCGGTCGCCTGGCCGTGTTTCTTCGGTATTGATTTTCCAACGAGGGCGGAGCTGATCGCCTCTTCAATGGATGTGGAGGGGGTGCGAGCCTCGATTGGCGCAGACTCCTTGTCGTATCTGTCAATGGAGGGGATGGTCCGCGCAACCCGTCAGGGTTCGAGCCTGTGCTTGGGCTGTTTCAACGGCGCATACCCGGAGCAGATCCCCAAAGGCACTCCGATCCCGGGCACGCCCGGCGCCTTCGCCTGTTGAGCCCGAGGCTGATGCCTTTCTGGTCATTGCGTCTTCTGTTCTCCTTATCCTGTCCTTCCGATCCTGCTGGCCGCCGGTTCTGCTGGCTTGACGTTCGCGCTCTTTTTCCTTCGACTCGCACGTGTCTTTCCGATCCTGCTGGCCCACCGGTCACGCTGCCCTTCCGCTCCGTCCCCTCTTGTCCGCTTCTCATTCGTCTTTCCAATCCCCCCTATTTGTCCACCGCAGCGCCCCTCGTCTTTCACCCCACACTTCGTCTTTCCTTTCCTCTTATCCTGAGAATCTCCCCGCCCAATCCGATCAAGGAGCCCCGATGAGCGACGACACCCCCCTCGATTACGCCTCCGCTGGAGTCGACACCTGCGCGGGTGACCGCGCGGTCGAACTCATGAAAGAGGCCGTGTCGCGCACGCATGACGCGAGCGTCCTCGGCGCGACGGGCGGATTCGCTGGATTGGTCGATGCTTCCGCACTGCTGGGAATGGAGCGTCCACTTCTGGCGACCTCGACGGATGGCGTCGGAACGAAGATCGCCATTGCGCAGCAGATGGACATCCATGACACGATCGGCCAGGACTTGGTCGGCATGGTCGTTGACGACATTGTCGTCATCGGTGCGCGTCCCGTCCTCATGACCGACTACATCGCCTGCGGCCACGTGATCCCTGAACGCATCGCGGCAATCGTGACCGGCATCGCCCGAGCCTGCGAAGCAACTGGCACTCCCCTCGTCGGAGGTGAAACCGCGGAGCACCCTGGTGTCATGGACCCTGACGACTACGACATCGCAGGTGCTGCGACCGGCGTCGTTGACGCTTCGAAGCTCCTCGGCCCTGACCGGGTTGCGAACGGCGACGTCCTCATCGCGATGGCCTCCTCGGGCCTGCATTCAAACGGCTACTCCTTGGTGCGCTCAGTGGTCGCGAGGACGGGCCTTCCCCTAGAAGCGAAGGTCGAGGAGTTCGGCCGTACCCTCGGTGAGGAGCTTCTTGAACCGACCCGTCTCTACACGAAGCTCTGTCTCGACATGGTGGACACCTTGGGCGCGGGCGAGGGGGCGAGCGGGATTCACGCCTTCTCGCATGTCACCGGTGGTGGCCTGGGAGCGAATCTTTCGCGAGTCCTGCCTCTTGGTGCCGTCGCCGATGTGGACCGCGCTTCGTGGATCGTCCCGCCGGTGTTCGACTGGGTCCGTCGTGGAGGTTCGGTGACCTGGACGGGCATGGAGGACTCCCTCAACCTCGGTGTCGGCATGGTCGGCGTCGTCGGTGCACAGTCCGCTGAGGAAGTTCTGCGCATTTCCCGTGCAGCGGGGGTCGATGCCTGGGTGCTCGGCGAAGTCTCCTTCCCTTCTGAGCTCCCGGTGGACTCAGGGGCTTTTGAGGGGCGCGTCGTTTCGGGTACGAAGGGAGTCACCGCTGGCGCGGTGCGTTTGAGGGGCGACTACCGGGTGGGCTGAACGCAGGGGTTCGCTGGGCGGCCAGGTTACCCGGGTGGGGGGTTCGCTGGGTGTGTGGAATCGACCGACTGGATGGTTGGCCCGTTTGAGTGCTGGCCGCCCGTACGCCCATCGCTTGTCGCGCGTGTGTCCGTTACTTGCCTCGCCTGCGCCACCATTTGCACCTGTATTCCAGGGTTCCCGTCTGATTCCTGTCGTATTGGCGGTGTTTGCGCAGGGAAACCTGGAATTGGGGTTCGGCTGAGTGGTCGGGTTGACCGAGTGGTCGGGACCCTGAGGTGTCGGGCGGGCTGGACGGTCGGGGTTGCCCGAGCGACGGTGGGGATCGTCTGAGCGCTCAGCGCCCCCGCGCGGCAACTGTCGGACTGTCTGAAGAACCCTGCGCATCGACTGAAGAGCCTTCCGGACTGCCTGAGGGGCGTTTCGGACTGCCTGAGGGGCCTGCCGAGAGTTCTATGCAGAAATACCATCAAGTTTAAATCCTTATCCTTGATGAAAGCTGGCGGGGTGACAAGCTTAAGGCGAATCCTTCACCTGCGGCTGCAGAGGAGTGGGAAGAGGAGGAGCATCTGAGAACTCTTCTATCGAGGGATGACGGGAACCGGAGCGGCAGGTGGACTGATTCTTGTGTCGAAGGCCGTACTCGCAAGCCTTCGCACGGATAGATCGACGAGTTCGAGAACCCGAGGAGCTGAGTAGAAGAACCTTCCTTGAATCTCGCGGCGCTCGAGAATCCCCGCTTCGGTGAGAAGAGTGAGGCCTTGCTGTGCCGCCTGCCGTGACACGGAATGAATGCGACTTGCCGAGGTGATTGTGAGCACGGGGGTTGCAGGCAGATCTGTGAGGATTCGTGCCGATGCAGAATCCGACCTCATTGCACGGGTGTGGCCGCTCGCATTCCAATAGCGAGCCAGTTCTTCGTCCCATTCATCCCGGACGCGCCCGAGCTCTGCCTCGATCGATTGAGCCTGTTCAGTAGCGGTTATGACAGATTGAGCGAAGAAAGAGATCCAGTTGGCGCGTCCTTCGTGGAAGGCCTCTCCTCCAACGGGGCCGCTGTAGCGGTATGCACCGAGGGCAAAGACATAGTCGTCTCTGGTTGTTGAAAGAACCTGGCTTACTGGAAGCACAGCCTTCTCAGTGAGTCCTCTCCTCATGAGGATCGTATGAATGAGGGCGCGCCCGACCCGTCCATTCCCATCCACAAAGGGGTGAATCGTCTCAAGCTGGGCATGAACGAGAGCGGCCTGGATGATGGGAGAGTGCGCTGCTCCGTTCGCGTAGTCAACGAGATCCGCAAGGAGTGCCTTGATGCGTTCTGGTGCTGGAGGAACAAAATCCGCATCGAGAGGCGTGTAGGAGTCCCCTCCGATCCAATTCTGCACTCTTCGAAGACCAGCGACTTCTGGCGTATCAGCGAGGAGGGACTCTTGAAGGTGCACAAGGTCTTCCGCGTCGATTCGAGGCTTAGTGACGAGTGTTCTGCGGGCTTGTTCGACGACCGTCATGTTGTGGACGACAAGACGCGCCTGGTCTGACGCTGTGAGCCTTCCCTCGGACTCTTCGAGCTCGGCGAAGGCGACCTGTCTGGACGAGGGGGCGTATCCCTCAATTCGTGACGAGGCGATTGCCTCGGAGCGAAGGAGGAAACGGGCGATTCCAGCAAGATCATCGCTTGTCGCGACCGCGCGAACTGCGCGTTCGGCGTCGGCGACAAGGGTATCGAGGGGTGGAGTGAGGACAAGAGGGGATCCGACGAGTAGGTCCGGGACATATGAACGGTAGGCGCCTGAGCGGCGTGCACGCCGGGGAAGCCCCGATTCGATTCGAGATTCCCAGAATTGCTCATCCCAGCCCGCCATTGTCCCCCCTCTCTTCATCAAGTTTAAACCTTAATCCTTGATGAAAGTCGCCGAGTCGACAAGCTTAAGGGAGATCCTCACTTGCCTCTTCATACCCGGACCAGCCTCTGCCTGACCCCGCGCAGAGATCTTGCGACTATCGGCGACCGTGTTCGCTTGAGAGCCGTGTCCTCGTAATGAGACAAGGGCTGGGCGCACGCGAGTGCGCCCAGCCCCAGTCAGTCTCAACAGAGCAGTGGCTCTGCGATCAGCGTGTAATCACTTCTTCGGGGAGATCCAGAATTCCTCGTCCAATTCGGGAGAGTCGTCTTCTGGTTCCTCCTGCGCGAAGTCCGCGTACTTCGAGTAGAGGTCTTCGTCCTCTTCGGGGTTCTCGACCTCGTCCTCGTACTCTTCGTACGAGTGAGATTCCGACGACGCGAGTTCTCGCTGCAGCGCATCGAGATCGGTGTCGGGACTGAAGTACTTCAGCTTCCGTGCGACTTTCGTCTGCTTGGCCTTTTGACGGCCGCGCCCCATGGCGTCGACCCCCTCCGCGTCGTTCGGGTCCGCGCGAGGCGGTGCCCTGGATGATTAGAAATGTGTCGTGAGAACATCATAGCCATACCTCGAGCGGCGCTACGTACCCGAAGAGCGTGATCTGCGTATGGCACGGGGTGATGAACCCAGCAAGATCGGCTAAATCCTGGCGATCTGCGAGGCGCAGTGAATGTGAACTCAGTGCCTCGAACGGACGATCTTCACTACGACGAGTCCCACGAATGCGGCAACACCGGCAGCGACGTATCCGACACGTTTGAGCGCTTCGGAGTCGCCGTCCTTCGCGTCATCAACGGTCTGTGCAGCGAAAGACTTGAGTTCGTCGAACTTCGCTCTCGCGTTGTCTTTCGCCTGACCGACGATGTAGTCGGGCTGGACTCGGCCGAAGAGTTCGTCAACGGTTTGGGTCATCTGCTCGCGCACCGCTTCGAGTTCGGCGCGGATCTGGTCTTCTGTGCGTTCGAGGTTGTCAGTGTTCACTTCCCCAGACCTTTCTTGAGAGCGTCAATGTCACGAGTGAGACCGTCCTTCGGATCGGGAACGTCCGCCTGACTCTTCCCCAGGAGGGACGCGCCGACGGCCGCGAGGACAGCCACGATGATGAGAAGCATGCCAGTGGTGATGAGCGAAGCCGCCCAAGCGGGGAGGGCAATGGCGATCGCGAGTTCGATTGTGTGGAACACCCAGGCGAGAAGATAGAGAGAGAAAACGAGTGCGACTGCGAGGAGTGCGCCGCCCGCACCGAATTTCTTCGCAAAGTTCTTCACCTTGAGCTTGTTGAGCTCGATCTCACCATTGACGAGGGTCGTCACCTGCGTCGATAAGGCGGAGAAGAGCTCTCCCATGCTCGCAGGGCGTTGAGGCTCGGCGCTCCAAGTCGCCGCGCGTTGAGCGCGCTGAGTCGTGGAGGGCGGTTCGATCGGTGTCGTCATCGGAGGCACTCGCTTCCTCTTTCGATGGTCGCGGGTGTTCCGCGCTTCGTCTCAGTTTCTCATGTCTCGCATGCATCTGCAGACGACCCGCGAATCACGAGGTCGGGGCGTGGAATCCACAAGTCGAGTGACGGACGAGTCAGCCTGGGGGCGCCGAGTGATGTTGGGGCGGCACTCAAGAGTTGATGCCTCGCAGGCCGTGCATCGCCACTGAATCGTGTTCAAGCTCGCCTGACCGTTCTTTACTATCTTCGTTCCACATACACCACGACACGGTGGATTCCTCCTCACGCTCAGCGAGCATGCTCTCAGAGGATGTTCATGCCGTCATTTCCGGCGGAATCTCGCCGAAAAACGTCAATCTTGTACGCACATTCCTGCCCCTAAGCTGCGAAAAGTTCCTTGGATCCTGAAAACCGCCGATGAGTCGAAGAGTAAAGGATGCTACCCAAATGCCCTCCTTTCGAGGGCTGAAGGTCGAGGCCTCTACGGGGAGTGCCCGTGCGCTCTGCAAACCCGCGCGTTCAGAGGCTGAGTCTTCGCCTTCTGGGTGATCCCGCAGGCTGGAGAGCTGAGTCTACTCCTCCGGCACGATTGGCCCCGGGAGATCTTTGAGGATTCTGCGAGCCTTATCGATGACCGCCGCAGTTTCGGGTGTTGGCGCAAGGGGGACAGGTGCGGATTGCGGAAGATGAGTGGTGCGCGCATCGTTCGCTCTGGGGCGGGCGTGTCGGGCAGAGACATCATCAAGCTCGAGGGTGCGAATCGCTCGCGTAATCGGATCTGATTCATCGTCGAGGACGGGGCATTGATCCGCTGAGGGGCGGTCATTGAGGGATGAGCTGGGCGGGGTGTCTTCCCTTGGCCCTCCAACGTCGTGGGGTGAGCGTGAGGAGGCAAAAGCTTCGTCGGTTTCAAATGGCTGAGCATCTGAGGGGACCGTGGTGGATTGAACGGGGACCTGTGATTCGGCTGGTGCCGTTTCGGATTGCGAGGGACTCTCGTTTTCAGATGTTGAGATGGCCGACTGCGCAGCGTCGGGTGTGACGCTTTCGGTGGGTGTTGCCTTCGGCTGTGCAGCGTCAAAGATCTTGGCACTGGCGTGCATTCCCTGGGGCTGGGAGATTGCGAGAACCTCAGATAGCGATAGGGAGACGAAGGGGGCACTGTCATCCAGCGCCGTGCTCGTATCGGCCGAGTCTTCGTGCGCGGTCTCCAACGCTTGCTCGGCGTCACTCGGGAGCGGTTCTTCCGCTTTCGCGTGAGGGGGCGTCTGCTCAGCAGCTGGAAGTGTTGCTGCGGTCAGTGGATGGAAATTCGGGCGTCGCCGCGGCGGGGTTGCAGAAGAAGGGGGAGTGGGAGGAAGCGCAGTGCTCTCCTCTTCTCGGGGTGGTTCTGTGTTCTGATTGGCGGCGTCGCCCGGTGTTGCGTCGTGAATCGCTGCCTCGCCGGGGGTTGTCTCTGCCTTGGATTCCTGCACCGTTTCCAGGGTTTCCAGGGTTTCCAGGGTTTCCAGGGTTTCCTGGGGCGTGGTTTCGCTCCGCTCAAGAGCTTTAGAGAACGCAAGGTCACGAGTGTGCGTCCCCTGGTCGACCTCGACAATTGAACTCTCGTCGTCGGCGGGGAAAAAAGAGGCGCTCGGTGCCGGAGTGGAGTCTTCGTTCTCGATACGCGCAAGAGCAAGAGGGATGGGGCCGAGCAGAGTTGTCGGATCCTCCACACCATCGCCGAGGGCTTGACGAAGATCCTCCTCCTTGGGGCGCACGAAGTCTGCGCTCAAGTGCCCATTCGTCAAGAGGATCGCGCGTCCTGCCTGAGCGGCAGCTGCAGGATCTGCGGTCGCGAGGACAACAGCCGAACCCTGCGAAGCGAGAATCGGCAGAAGATCAAGCGCCTGACGGCGATCTTGAGCGTTTCGCAGGTGTGTTGGATCCTCAATGAGGATCAGATTACCGCCGCCGACGATCGCACGGGCAATCGTGAGTCGGAAGCGGTCCAGTGCACACAATTCCGAGACCGGAATCGCGGCCTTGTCTTTCAGACTAGTGACGGCCAGAGCGGCGTGAAACTGGCTGTGACTTGCGAAGGTTCCCGTCTCTGCGAGGGGAAGAATGAGAGTCTGGTTGACAGTCATCGTCGGATCCAGTGGGGAATGCTCGTGGATCAGGGAGACGGAAGCGGTCCGACCAGGTTTGCGGGCCGAAGCCGGAAGCTTCACGGTGACGCGGCCAGAATCTGCAAGGGAAAGACCTGCGAGCAGAAGGAACAGTGCGCGCGAGCGCGCAAGGGTTGGGTCAAGGATTGCGCTGTAGGACTTTGTGCGAAATCCCAGCGTCACTGAATCGATGAGGTGGGCGCCCGCATCAGAAACTGAAGTCACTCGATCGCAATATGCGAGGACGACACCTCCGTCTCCTGCGGCAGAGTGCTCTCGACGACTTCTCCACCAGGGCTTTGGGCTGAGACTTCCGTTCGGACCAGACATGATCGCATTGTCTCAGCTCTGAGCGTCTGAGTGTCGAGGACGCGGCCGAGGGCGGGAGTGTTGGCGGATGCAGGGCGTGTTGTGGATACGTGTTCTGGCTGTGGAGATCGGACTGTTGCGCTGTTTCCGAATCGGCGATGTGGGCGGGGATGAGTGAAACGCAGTGGCACCTACCCTGATTATGTTTTCGGTGAGGGTCGACCCGGGCTAGGGGCGGTGAGATCACGTTTGGGGTTGTGTGGGTGGGTGGTGGTTGGTGTTTGTGTGCCCTGATTATGTTTTCGGTGAGGGTTGACCCGGGCTAGGGGCGGTGAGATCACGTTTGGGGTTATGTGGGTGGGTGGTGGTTGGTGTTTGTGTGCCCTGATGATGTTTTCGGTGGGGGTCGACCCGGGCTAGGGGTGGTGAGATTGTGTTTGGGGTTATGTGGGTGAGCGAGTGCCAGGTCGTCTCGAGCGCCACCGCGTCGCCGGGGTCGGGTGTGCCGCAGAAACCAAAAAACCCCCGAAGCTCTCGCTTCGAGGATTTCAGTGGTGGCTCCGACCGGCGTCGATCCGGTGACCTTTCGATTTTCAGTCGAACGCTCTACCAACTGAGCTACAGAGCCATGAACCGGACCGAGCGGTCTGGTCGGCGACCCCGACGGGACTTGAACCCGCGACCTCCGCCGTGACAGGGCGGCGCGCTAACCAACTGCGCTACGGGGCCTCACAACAGGTAAGACCTATTGAATTGTTTTCCACCGCGCGAAGGATTCGCGCTGAGGAGTACCCCCAACGGGATTCGAACCCGTGTCGCTGCCGTGAAAGGGCAGTGTCCTAGGCCGCTAGACGATGGGGGCCAATCTCGGCCACCGAGGTGGCGTCCGAAGACGAAGAGAAGCATATGCAATTCTGATGCCTCTTGGCAAAATGAGATTGGGTGACGCCTCTCACAGTCGAAAGAAGTGGCGGAATCCTGCGGGAAAGTCCTGTGAGAATCGCGTGGGGTCCACAGGAAAAGAGCAGAGTCGCCCTCTAGTCTGGTCGATATGAATCGGATGATGACCGCACTCGACTTTCGTGGGCTCTCCTCAGCCCCTCACTTCTTGAGCCAGGTCCCTCACGGAAGGGCTGGCTTGCTAACCTCCGTGCCGATAGAACCAGCCCTATCCGCCCAGGCAGGACACTTCGCCCCCGAAGATCATTTTTCCCTTGAGCCGCTGCGAGCAGCAGCCGATTCAACTGCGGATGAACTCCAATCTGGCGCGGATGCTGCTGTCGCGGTTGCCGTCGATTTTGTGTCTCCACTGCTGGGAATCGTGGTCGGCCTCGTGCTGGGATTCTTCGCAGCGGCACTAATGTCTTGGTTGCTGCGCCGCACGATGCGCAGATGGGCGGTTGGCGCTGTCCTCACGAAGCGGATCCGTACGCCGCTGTATGTCTCCGGGATGGTGTGGCTCGCCTGGATGGGCGTGCAGTGGCCATTCTTCAACTCGGATGGGGATTCGACGAACGCGACTGTGGTTGCGACCGCTGCGCACGCGCTCCTGATTCTTGCGATCGCCGCGATGACCTGGATCGCCTATTCGGCCGCGTGGGTGTTCGAGGACGCGGCCCGCTTGCGGCAGGGGGCGGACCAGGGGCGGGCGCGCCGTTTCGAGACTCAGGCGCAGGTCATTCGCCGCCTCATCCAGGTGATCGTCGTGATCGTTGGGATCGTGTCGGTTCTGGGCACTTTCGCGGCTGCGCGACAAGTGATGACGACCCTATTGGCGTCTGCGGGCCTGATTTCGGTGATTGCGGGTCTTGCCGCACAGCAGACCCTTGGGAATGTGTTCGCCGGTGTTCTCCTCGCTTTCACAGACGCGATCCGAGTGGGTGATGTGGTCGTCGCGAATCAGAAGGGTGAATCGGGTGCGATTGAGGAGATCACCCTTTCCTATGTGGTTGTGCGCTTGTGGGATGAGCGCCGCCTCATCGTTCCCTCGACCTACTTCACGTCGAACTCTTTCGAGAACTGGACTCGTCGCGCAGCCGCCCAGCTTGGCACGGTGGAACTCCAACTCGATTGGGCGGCGCCGATGGCTCTGCTGCGTCAGAAGGTCGAGGCGATCCTCGCCTCTACGGACCTGTGGGATGGGCGCACGTGGAATGTTCAAATGACCGCTTCGGACATGTCCACGGTCACGGTCCGAGTCCTTGTTTCTGCTCAGAACTCTGGGAATTTGTCGGATCTGCGCTGCTACATTCGCGAGCATCTCATCGATTGGATCGTCTCCGAAGAACCGTGGCTCCGGCCCGCTTCGCGTATTCAGCCTCAGGAGAGCATCACTGTCGAGGTCGATCCCACGCGCGCCAGAGTCGCGGCCCTCGCTTCCGAGCTCGCTTCGATCGCGGGCGACCCGACGCAGACCGCTTCGCACGAGGGCGCAGCTTCGGCTCTCGCCTCCGGTCCTGGACTTGCGGACCAGGATGAGGCGATCCATGCGGCGCGAATGGTCGCTGCACGCCGGAAGGCGAAGAGGGCCCGTAGGCGCGCGATGTCTGATCGGATGCGTGAACTGGCCGAGAAGGGCGACACGGATGTTACTGCGACTTCGCAGATGCCGTCCTCTGCGCGTACACAGGTCATGACCCAGGGGACTCTTGCGCGGATCCTTGCTACGCCGAAGAGTGCGGTGAGTGGAGGGGAACGCCTCTACTCGGGCTCGCCTGATGCTGAGGAGCGTTCGGGGATCTTCGCTGGCCCTGGCGAAGAGGCCCTTGCCGAACGTGAAGCGGTGGCCAAGCGCCGCGAGGCGGAGGCTCGAGGTAGAGAACACAGTTGAACCTCAGCCTAAGTGGCATCTGGCTTGAGTGCGCGTCCTTGCGGCGTCGTCAGCCCACTTGCTGAAGACGAAGCGTGCCATGAAGACCTGGGCCATGAAGCCCCTCTCTATGAAGACCATGCCATGAAGAGCCCTGGGAGTGGCCGAACGGCCAGGCCCTGCGGCCCTCGATTATGCCCTCACCACATTCGGCAGCCTGTGAGGACCCCGCGATGAGGTGGGGACCCCCGTCCTCGTCAATGTTCCCGATGTCCGCATCGAGGGAGATATCGCGAACGCTCAAAATGTGGAGGAAGATTGGGGCATGAGTGAGTTTCCGAGTCTTGACTTCAAGGAGCTGAGCGAGGCGCAGTGGCGCCGTATGCTCACGCCCATGCAATACCACGTCCTTCGCGAGGGCGGAACAGAGCGCCCCTTCACCGGGGAACTCCTGAACGAGGAGCGAGCAGGCTCTTACCACTGCGCCGCATGCGGAGCCGAGCTTTTCGATGCGACGACCAAATTCGAGTCGCACTGCGGATGGCCGTCCTTCTACGAGTCGAAGGGTTCGTCCACGACCGAACTTGAGGACACCTCTCATGGGATGATCCGCACCGAGGTCCGCTGTACACAGTGCGGTTCGCATCTCGGACACGTGTTCCCTGATGCGCCGGACCAGCCGAGTGGTCGACGCTACTGCATGAACTCTGCGGCACTGAGCTTCGTTCCTCGGAGCGAATGAGTTCTCGGGCGGCGGATGAACTGACTGTCAGGACGCTTTGGGACGCGCGATCAGGAAGAAGGATACCCAGGCGCCGAGTGTGCCGAGGATCATGACGAGGATCATCGGGACTGCCGAAGTACCCCCGCCCGAGGTCGCCAGCGGGGAGGCGGTCGCCATCGCCGTCGCCTGCACAAGCCCTTGAACGGCCGAGGCTGTGCCCGCGTGCTCGCGGCTCTCAGCCAGGGCGCGAGCCCCCGCATTGCCAAAGATGAATGCTGTCGCCGCCATGATGAGCGCGAATCCGATGAGCACAGGGATAGTCGTCACATTGAAGACGAAGACCGACAGGCTCAGGATCACGACGCCCAGGAGGGACAGAGCAAGACCGAAGGTAATGAGGGGCCGGGGCTCGAAACGCCCGATCAAACGAACGTTCACCAGGGCGAGCACAGTGGACAGCAGAGCGTTGGATGCGAAGACGATCGAGAAGCGTAACGGCGACATTCCGAGCATCTGCTGGAGGATGTAGGACGAATCCGCGATATAGGCGAACATGCAGAATCCGGAGAAGGCGGAGGTGAGCATGAAGCCGAGGAAGGCGCGGATCTTCAGAACCGAACCCATGTCGACCAGGAAACGCGAGAAGCCGCCGCCGTGTCGCCGCTCCTCGGGCAATGACTCGGGTGCCCACGCCCATGCCGCCAGGGTCATGAGGATCGTGAAGGCCGTGAGGAACCAGAACACCCAGCGCCACGGCATGTACGTGACGATCACGCCACCGAGCACCGGCGCGATCATGGGGGCCAGCCCGCCGATCGCCTGCAGAAGAGACATTGCCCTCGCGAGGATGTGCCCGTGCGCAAGGTCGACGAGAATGGCGCGTGCGACTGCTGCTGCGGCTCCACCTCCGAGCCCCTGGAGAACTCGTCCGAAAAAGAGGAAGAGGATCGAGGGCGAGAAAGCGCATGCGAGGGATCCGAGGATCGAGAGGAGACCGCCGATGATGAGGGGGCCGCGGCGTCCTCGCTGATCGGAAAGTGTTCCACCGCCGATTTGCCCGGCGCCGAAGCCGATGAAGAATGCGGTGAGGGTGAAGCCGACGGCGCTTGCGCTCGTCGAGAGATCAGTTGTGATCTCCGGGAAGGCGGGGGAGTACATGTCCGTTGCCAGGGGAGGGACCGCATTGTGCAGAGCGATCGTGATGAGGAGCGTCCCGGTGACTGCGCCGCCGAGGACGCTGCTGCTCTTCTCATTCTTGAGAGGATTCGGGCTGTTCATACTTCGATTGTCACGCCGCTCCAGCAGGTGTTTTCGCCGAGATTCGCTGTTTTTGAGGGGGAGATCATTCACTGTGTGGGATGTGCCACCTGTCGTGTACAGGCGTGTATGTGAGGGGAAAGCTGGGGTTGCGAGGAGTATCCGGGCGAGTGTGCCGGAGCGTGTGCGAGGCTGCCCGGGGCGGTGGTAGGCCCAGGGGGACTCGAACCCCCAACCCACGGATTAAAAGTCCGCTGCTCTACCATTGAGCTATAGGCCCGCGCGGCTCACCGCGCTCGCGGTTACCCGCGGGATCATGAGATCCGATTCTATTGTAAGAGGAGGAAGGCGAAATGGCCGAACTGAGACATCCTCGGCGTCCTGCGATCCTCTCTCCCGCCAGAGCCGAGGCGATCATCGGCGATGAGGATCCCGCTGCCGCCTCGGGGATTGCGCATTCGACGGCTTGGGCTCTCCTGGGGATCCCGGATGAGGACTTCGACTTGGAAGCGATCACCCGCCTCCGTTCTCTCGTATGCGCTCAAGGGCCCGATATTGTTGCGCAGCTGTGGTCGCGCAGCCCGGAGTTCACCCTGCCTGGTGTTTTGTGGCGCCTCCATCTGTTCATCGAATGGTGCGAGAGAGACCTCCCTCTCGTCAAGGACAGGTACGAGGTCGGGCGTCAGGCAGAGATCGTCCCCGGAATGGAAAATCTGAGTGAGGTTCCTCTGCTTGAATCCGTCATCGAGGACGCGAAGGCTCTGCTGCGCGGGGAACTGACGGATGATGACCTTGAGCGTGTTGCCGTGCAAGCAGCGATCGCGATGCGTGTGCTCGTTGCGGGTGAGGGCGGTGAGGGTTCATGGATCACGGATCCGGGTGATCCTTTGGCTCACATGGTGACGACCCGCGCTCGGGCTTTGTTGAAGACTGCTGAAGAGTTGGATCTCGCGGCGCGCGAAGCGGCGTTCGGGAACTTGGAGTAGTGCCTGGGAAGGTGGGAGCTTCTAAGTAGCTGCCTGTGGGGGCTTTCGCTTGCTTGCGAGGGGTCGTGGGGTGGTGACAGAGGTGCTTGCAAGCCTGGTGCTGGTTGGATCACGCGGGGGTTTTCAGGCTTGGTGTTTTCGGGTGGGGGTTGGGTTGTTGTCCTTTCGTGATTGTGGGGTTGAGGTCTGATTCTCCCGGGCCGCGTGTTTTGGGGTGTGGTGATTTTAGGATTGTGGGGTGTTGGGGGTGAGCTCGTGTTCCCAGTCGGGGATGTTGCGGGCTTGGCCGACTTTAGTGGTGCCGTCGGTGGGCCGACACCCTGAGAATGCCGCGAGGCTCGCGTCCCCGTCCTTAAGGAACGCGAGGGTGATGTATCCACCGTTGGCTTTGTCCATCCAGCGGATGTGGTCTTCGTCTTGGGTGAGCAGTTCATAGCCCAAGGGTGTGAAGGTGTGGGCGACGGCATTGATCATGTCGTCGTGATCGAAGGGCGGGGCGAAAGCGATCGCCGCCGTGTCAAGCTCGAAGCCCTCCTCGCCACAGGCTTCGAGGTCGGATGGGACGTAGACGCTGATGGGTCCGGTGTTGGCGGAGTAGGTGTAGGCGAACTCGCCGAGTGTGTTTTCGATGTGATCCTCGAACTCTTCAATGCTCCGACGCTGCTCGAAAGGCAAGGCCCCCTCCCACCACAGTTTCTTGTTCACGGTGTTTCCTCCTATAGAACACGCCGAAACCACCACAACAATCAGGGTGAGGGTCGAGGCGAGCAATAGACGCAGGTGTTTCATTCATGTCCTTTCCCCTTCTTCACTCCAACGGGGGAACGTGTACGAGAGGAGATACTTGCGAGGGTCGTGGGGTGGTGGCAGAGAGGAGTTTCTGGCCGGGTGCTTTCGAGATTGTGAGGTGAGTTCTGTTCCTATCGAGATTGTGGGGTTGAGGTCTGATTCTCCCGGGCCGCGTGTTTTGGGGTGTGGTGATTTTAGGATTGTGGGGTGTTGGGGGTGAGCTCGTGTTCCCAGTCGGGGATGTTGCGGGCTTGGCCGACTTTAGTGGTGCCGTCGGTGGGCCGACACCCCGAAGCAAGATAGAGGCCTGCTCTGCCGTCGTCGAGGAATAGGAGGGTGAGGTATCCGCCGTTGGCTTTGTCCATCCAGCGGATGTGGTCTTTGTCTTGTGTGAGCAGTTCATAGCCCAGGGGCGTGAAGGTGTGGGCGACGGCGTTGATCATGTCGTCGTGGTCGAAGGGCGGGGCGAAAGCGATCGCCGCAGTGAAGAGCTCGAAGCCCTCCTCGTCACAGGCTTCGAGGTTGGATGGGACGTAGACGCTGATGGGTCCGGTGTTGGCGGAGTAGGTGTAGGCGAACTCGCCGAGTGTGTTTTCGATGTGGTTTTCGAACTCTTCGATGCTCCGACGCTGCTCGAAGGGTAAGGACCCGTCCCACCACAGTTTCTTGTTCACGGTGTTTCCTCCTATAGAACACGCAGAAACCACCACAACAATCAGGGTGAGGGTCGAGGCGAGCAATAGACGCAGGTGTTTCATTCGTGTCCTTTCCCCTGATTCACTTCACCGTGGGGGCGTGCGAGAGGGGTTCTTGTAAGCCTGGTGCTGGTTGGATCACGCGGGGGTTTTCAGGCTTGGTGTTTTCGGGTGGGGGTTGGGTTGTTGTCCTTTCGTGATTGTGGGGTTGAGGTCTGATTCTCCCAGTCCGCGTGTTTTGGGGTGTGGTGATTTTAGGATTGTGGGGTGTTGGGGGTGAGCTCGTGTTCCCAGTCGGGGATGTTGCGAGCTTGGCCGACTTTGGTGGTGCCGTCGGTTGGTCGACACCCCGAAGCAAGATAGAGGCCTGCTCTGCCGTCGTCGAGGAATAGGAGGTTGAGGTATCCGCCGTTGGCTTTGTCCATCCATAGGATGTCTCGTTCGTCTTGTGTGAGCAGTTCGTAGCCCAGGGGCGTGAAGGTGTGGGCGACGGCGTTGATCATGTCGTTGTGGTCGAAGGGCGGGGCGAAAGCGATCGCCGCAGTGAAGAGCTCGAAGCCCTCCTCGTCACAGGCTTCGAGGTTGGATGGGACGTAGACGCTGATGGGTCCGGTGTTGGCGGAGTAGGTGTAGGCGAACTCGCCGAGTGTGTTTTCGATGTGGTTTTCGAACTCTTCAATGCTCCGACGCTGCTCGAAGGGTAAGGACCCCTCCCACCACAGTTTCTTGTTCACGGTGTTTCCTCCTATAGAACACGCCGAAACCACCACAACAATCAGGGTGAGGGTCGAGGCGAGCAATAGACGCAGGTGTTTCATTCGTATGTTCCTGTCACGACGCGAGCGAAGTCCTTGAGAGCCCCAGAGCCCTCTTCCAGATAGGAGCTGTGACGCCCGATGGGCGACCATTTATTCGGGTCGTTGGGGGCATCACTGGACAGATGGGTGATGCCCTTGAGGTCCGTGGGGTTGGTGCCGAAGGTGCGGTCGGGACCGACGCCCTGAACCCAGTCTTCAGAGTCGACGGCGGACACATAAGCTCTGCCCGAGTCGAGATTGTATTCGTGGATGTCGTGAACGCCGGAACCTGGAGAGCCGAACATCACCAGATCGTCGACCGCTCCGGGAGCAATGCGAGACACGGCTTTACCTGAGGTCATGGACCCATAGGAGTGACCCAGGATCGTCGTGTGCGGATCGGAGGCAGAGCCGGGGGCAGAGGAGGCGTGCATGGCGCGTGAGGCGTGCAGGCCCTCCTGGAAAGAAGAGAGAAGACGAGCTCCGGTTTCCGCCCTGCGGGTGGAGGCCACCTCGGTCCAGCCCGGATCTCCTAAGGCCGCAGGAGCGTCATAGCCCAGCCAGGCGACGGTCGCTATAGTCCCTGTACCGAAGCGCCTCGACTTCTCTTCGATATGGAGAGCCTGCTTCAGACACAGCTCCAAACTATCCGCCGGGTTGGTACTCATTCCCGGAACATAGGTGGCGACATGATCCGCCGTATCGACATTGCCGATCGCCATCGCAACGCGCAGATGGTCCGAGCCTGAGGCATCCAGGGTGAGCAGCTTGTAACTAGGGTGTTTATTCGCCTGCCGAATAGTCTCATCAATGTCAGCAAGCTTGGCCCAGGCAATGCGCAGTTGCTCCGCGTAGGGGTTGGGGCCGTCCGCCGAGCTGCGCGATTTGGCGGCCTCAGCGTATAAGGCACGAATCCTGTCGACCTCGGCTGCTAAGGAATCCCTCAAAGGAAGCAAACGTCGGCGGTTCGCCAGATCACGCGAACGAGCGTCGATCCCGTCAAGGTTTCCGATCAGCTCTGGATGATTCGTGATGATCTCGGCCCGCTCCTCGTCACTGAGACTGTTCCACCAGGAGGACACCGCGAAGACCGACCAG
The DNA here is from genome assembly GCF_016405145.1 of Schaalia cardiffensis. Classification (GTDB taxonomy): domain Bacteria; phylum Actinomycetota; class Actinomycetes; order Actinomycetales; family Actinomycetaceae; genus Pauljensenia; species Pauljensenia cardiffensis. The sequence continues at coordinate 31,538 of NZ_JAEKIA010000012.1, read as the reverse complement.
CTGGCCTGGGGTAGATCCGCCAGGCCTGGAGAATGACTCGATGACGTCTCCTCGCACCTATACGTCCCCGAGGCCACAGCATTCAAGCGCGCCCGATAATCCGCGTCGACCTGCTCAGCGTACTCGAGTGCGTCGTTCACCATCTCTTGCAGCTCGTGCCCGGCCTGAATCTTGGCGATATTGCGCGACTGGGCAGGGTCAACGGTGTACTGCGAGGCCGAAGGTGGGACGGATTCAAGTGAGTATGACACTTTCCCGGAAGCTTCCACGCTGATGTTGTTGAGCCCGGCGAACTGCTCGCACTCGAGAACCCTTCTTTGCACCTCCCACACGCCATCGGCGGCCTGGGCAGTCGCCATCAATAACTCCGACACGTCATTGATGAGACGATCAAGGTCGCCCTTTGATCCACTGAGCTGTGAACGCGCCGCTTCAAGGGTTTCACCCCGTGACTCTCCCAAGAGGAAAAGCCTGTGCGCCTGCTCTAAGGAATCTCCATTGCTTTCCGCAATTCGCCTCAACTCGCTCAGATCGGCAGTTGCTGCATTGAGCGGCCCTGGTTTCCATGCGCTCACATCACCCCACGAGAGCACTCTTAGCCCAACCTCTCGACAAGCCATGACATAGAACGGGAAGAGAAAGTGGCAGGAGGGACATCGGCTCTTTGAAATGCTCCGCTGAGATTCTCCTCGTTCGCCATGAAGGCGTTCCTCGCGGCGAGTACATCGTCACTGAAGGTACGCAAATCTTCCACGAGTCTGCGCTTTCGAGTGTCAACCTGAGTGCCCGCATCCTCCATCGAAGCTCGCGAGGTACTTCCCGGCATCGCTGAAGTCCCCTCCGAAAGAGCGTCAAGAATGCGGGAGCTAGACAGCGAATCAGCGACATCACAGGCCGTAGAAGAAACCGAAGTCAACTCATGTGGGATCACAAGGAGCTCATCCATGGGGGCCTTTCAGTTCCCGGGTGAATCGTTGAGTACATGCTAAAAGCGGAATCTGCGTGCTGCAATCCTCGGCTTCCGGGGGTGTTGAAAGGACTTAAGAAGAGACTTCGAGGAAGGAAACCTCTGAGAAACGCTCTGTGGTTCCCCTGCTGAGGATGAATACTCGTCATGTCGGAGGCGAATATGGGTCATTCCCGAGGCAGTGAGATCTGTCTTCCCGAGGTAGAGAGATCGCTGTAGGGCGAGACGAGGACCTCAGGGGGCTGCGAAGTCGCAGGTGAGATGACACCATGGGAGTGTGCTCCCGAGGGAGTGGGCGCAATGCGGCCCTTCCCGGGTCACTGCGAGCGAGGAAGGACGGCCAATGCCGGAGACATCGAAGAAGAGCTCAAACGACAACCGGTCAGCGAAGACTGCCTCCCCATCGAAGAAAGAGCGGGAACTTCGAGCGGATAGTCCCGTCTTCTCCGCCCCCGACTCCTCTTGGCCGGGCCCAGGCTCTGAAATCCCCGAGGAGGCCTTCGCCCCAGACACCCTCCCCGCATCCTCCTCCACGGCCCTCGTCGAGGGCGCTCGAGCGGAGGAGATGTTCGTTCCCGCCGACGATACTGGGCTGGTCGGCGTCGAGTATGAGGACGAGGAGTTCGAAGGGGAAAACGGAAAGGCTCGTCCCGCTCAACCGATCCTCACGAGCGAGGTTGACACCTCCGCTCCTCTCGGTGAGGACGAGCCCTTACCCAAGGGGCGTTTCGCCGATCGTGAGATTTCCTGGATGGCCTTCAATCAGCGCGTCCTCGAACAATCGGAGGACCTCGAGCTTCCCCTGCTTGAGCGCGCATGGTTTTCGGCCATCTTCTCTTCGAACCTTGACGAGTTCTACATGGTTCGCGTCGCAGGCCTCAAGCGTCGCATCGCTGCGGGAATCGCGAAGAAGACGGCTTCGGGTCTGGAACCACGCCAAGTCCTCGAGGGGATTCAGGCTCGTACTCGTGAGCTCAGTGCCCGCCAGGCCGAAGACTTTCAAACCCAGATCCGCCCGGCCTTGGATGCTGTGGGAATTCACCTGCGGCGCTGGGAGGAGCTGAGCGAAAAGCAGCATCGTGAACTCGCCCGCTACTTCCGTCGCCAGATCTTCCCGGTCCTTACCCCGCTCGCGGTCGACCCCTCGCATCCCTTCCCCTATATCTCGGGTTTGTCTTTGAATCTTGCGGTCGTGGTCCGCAATCCTTTGTCCGGTAAGCTGCATTTTGCGCGGGTGAAGGTCCCGCAGTCTTTGCCCCGCCTCATCAATGTGGACACCGCAGGGATGGATGGAGTCGCAGAGGACTTCGTCGAAAGTGAGGGCGGCGCGACTTTTGTGACGCTCGAGGACGTGGTCCGGGCTCATCTTGAGCATCTCTTCCCCGGAGTTGAGATCGTGGAGGCCCACGGTTTCCGCGTCACGCGCAATGAGGATCTCGAGGTCGAGGAGGATGACGCTGAAAACCTCTTGACCGCGATGGAGGAGGAACTTCTACGCCGTAAGTTCGGCCCGGTTGTGCGCCTCGAGGTCGAAGAGACGATCTCGAAGTTCGTCCTTGACTTCCTCGTCGAAAAGCTTGAGATCCAGATGACGGATGTCATTTCCCTGCCCGCGCCACTCGACTTGACTTTGTGCAATGAACTGCACGAGCTTGAACTGACGGACTTGAAGTACCCGAAGTATGTTCCCGTCACGGCGGCGGGGCTGGCGGAGTTCGAATCGGCGAGGGCGGGGGATATCTTCGCGAGGGTCCGCGACCATGATGTGCTCTTGCATCATCCTTATGATTCTTTCGCGACCTCGGTTCAGGCGTTCATCACCCAGGCGGCGCGCGACCCGAATGTCTTGGCAATGAAGCAGACCTTGTATCGGACTTCAGGTGATTCGCCGATCGTTTCCGCTCTGATTGAGGCCGCCCAGTCGGGCAAGCAGGTTGTTGCGATTGTTGAGATCAAGGCCCGTTTCGACGAGGAGGCGAATATCGGCTGGGCGCGCAAGCTTGAACGCGCCGGCGTCCATGTCGTCTACGGCATGGTGGGCTTGAAGACGCACTGCAAGCTTTCCCTCGTCGTCCGTCAAGAATCTGAGGGGCTGCGCCGCTACTGTCACATCGGCACCGGCAATTACCATCCGAAGACGGCGCGCGGATACGAGGATTTGGGCCTCTTGACCTGCGATCGTGAGGTCGCTCAGGACTTGACGCGCCTGTTCAACCAGCTTTCCGGCTACGCGCCGCGCTCGACCTTCCACAGGCTCCTCGTCGCGCCCCTGTCGATCAGGGACGGACTCATCGAGAGAATCCAGCGTCAGATTGCCCGTAAGAAGGCAGGCGAGGAGGCGTGGATCGGTATCAAGGTCAACTCCGTTGTTGACGAGGCCGTGATCGATGCCCTTTATCGGGCCTCTCAGGCGGGAGTCCCCGTTGATGTCCAAGTGAGGGGGATCTGCGCGATCCGTGCAGGCGTTCCCGGTCTTTCGGAGAACATTCGGGTCCGTTCGATTCTTGGCCGCTACCTTGAGCATTCACGAATCTACGCTTTTGGCCCGAAGGGCGAGGAAGAGGTGTGGATCGGTTCAGCGGATCTCATGCACCGCAATCTCGACCGGCGGGTTGAAGCTCTCGTGAGGATCGCTGATCCGAGGCAGGTTTCTTATCTTGCGGAGCTTGTGCGTCGCGGCGTTTCGCCGAAGACCTCCTCTTGGGCTTTGAAGAAGCGTGGGGAGTGGAAGCGCCAGCAGTATGCGAAGGATGGTTCTCTTCTCAGTGATGTGCAGGAAGAACTGATGGAGGAGGCCTCCTCCCGAGTTGTCGGAAGGTAGACCTCCTCCACCTTGCGTTGTGCGTTGAGAGTGCGGCGGTACTGTGCGGTCGGCGCAGCCCTGTCGGCTCGGCTCAGCGCAAGCCCGCTCAGTCCCTCAGCCTGGTCCTCGGCTCTGGTGCGGGTAGTGCGGCTCAGGCCGCTTGTGCTTCCGCCTTGTCCTCTTCGCTCGCCTTGGGTGCGCCTAGGAGTTTGGCGTTCAGGCGCGCCACGGTGCGGATCGTCAGAAGCTGGAGCGCGAAGATGAGGGTGAGCAAGGCCAGGTGGGGGATGGAGAACTTCTCCAGGACGCCGGTGGCAACGAGGCCGCGGCCGACGAAGAACTGGGAGAGGACTGCGAGAGCGACTCCCGGGCAGATGAGGCCGTATGCGGGGATGGAGCGTCCCGGCCCGGAGACGAAGTGCGAGAAGTAGCCCTGGCGGCGCATGACCGCCCAACCGAAGAGGCCGACGATGAGCTGCAAGGCGATCAGAGCCCCGAAGACAACGAGCCACACGATGTTCGGAATGTTGGCGTGGAGGATATTGTGGGCGATTCCGCTGCTGACGCGGATGCCTGCGATGCCGAAGAGAGTGAGGATCGGGATGGCGAGCCACAGGGTCGGGCCGGCCTCGCGTGCCATTCCGTGACGCAGCATGGCGCCGAAGCTGACGGGCATCTTCACGAATCCCCACAGGGCGGCTGCGGCGAGGAAGAGGGCGGTTCCTGCGGCACCGATGAGGGAGGTCACCAGGGTGTTGCTCATGGCGGCGGAGGAGGAGAAACCGACGCCGATCATTGCGAAGGCGAATGAGGGCAGCACTTGGCTGAAGTGGTTCGTGTCATCGACGTTGAAGGAGCCGTCGGAGAGGATCCGGGTGATGTAGCGGCCGAAGAGTCGCAGGGCGTAGGCGCCGATGGCGATATTCGCTGCGAGGGCGAAGGGGAAGAGCCATTCCTTGATATCCCAGAGTCCAGGGATCGCGAGTGCGCCGAGGACGAAGAGGACGCTGACGGTCATTGACAGGGTCAGTGGGATCGCCATGAGTTGGACTTCTCCGTTGGAGGAGATCAATGCCGTGTATTCGGGTGTACGGCTGAATCGGCGGTGGGCGCCGATGTTCGCGATGAGCAGTTGCACGTGGCGCACCGCGAAGTAGGCGATGGCGAGGAGGGCCACAACCATGAGGGTGTTGCTCAGCATGGTGCCCTTGGCGAATTGTGTGGCGAGCGCATCGAATGTGGGGATGGGGGTATCGGGGTGGGGGACGAGGAACATCAGGTACATGAAGAAGGAGATGCTCAGGCCGCCCATGCCGAGTGCGGCCAGGAAGTACAGCGGGCGGTAATTCTCGCTGAAGCGGGGGATCATATGTGGTCCAACCTCTCGAAAACGTGTGGTCACGAAAGGGTAGCTAATACCCCCGGGGGTATACAAATGGGGTGAGGAACGACATGAATAGTTTGAGTGTTCCGTGCTCAGCAGCGGCCTCGGCTGTGCGTACTGTGACAGCCGAGGCCGCTCAACTTCGTTCCTCGTCCTGCAAGAAGCTGCGCATTTTGAGAGTTCGGCCTAGTTCTTCTCGGAAGAGTCCGGGTCAGAAAGCGGCGCCCCGGCCTCGGTGTCAATCGGATCACTCGTGACGATGTCGGTCCGCTCAACCTCGACGGTGTACCTCGTCATCTTCGCGCCCACGGTCGCCGTCGCCCCGGCAAGGAGAGTCAGCACTGGATTCGTCACGAGGGCGAGAATGCCGACACCCGCACCAAGGTTCATGGGGATCGACACTCTCTCCTTACCGGTCTCATCACGAATCACGATCTTGCGAACAGAGCCGTCCTTCACGAGCTTCTTCACGGTGGCGAGAAGCTCGTTGGCGAAGACCTGGATCTTCTCGTTCGTGGAATTGGATGCGTTCACTATGGGGCTCCTCCCCTAAAGATCGAAAGCGTGTAGTCAAGCCTAGAAGGCCCCGGGAGGAGGGGCGATGGGGGAGGACCCCGAATGCTCCCGGACCCGCGTTCAGCAGATCCCCGCTACCCTTGAAGCGTGCCCCGAATGTCTCGCCCCGCCCCTGTCCCCTCGCGCCTCGTGCGAGCCGCAGGATCCTTGGTGTGGCGATTCACCGACCCGGAGAGGACCGCCATTCCCGGTGAAAGCCTGAAAGCCTCCGAGATTCAAGTGCTCATAGTTCATCGTCCGCGTTACCGAGATTGGTCGTGGCCGAAAGGCAAAGCCGAGGCGAATGAGCCGATCGTCGCCGCTGCGGTTCGCGAGGTTGAAGAAGAAACAGGTGTTGTCGCAGTCCTCCATGCCCCATTGACGACTCAGCGGTACCGCCTCGGATCCGGGCAGACGAAGGAAGTTCACTATTGGGTGGGTACTGTCGCTCCCGGAGAAGCAGTCTCCCCAGTGACTCGGTCGAGAACTCCGGTTCGCCCCGCTCCAAGCTCCGAAATCGACCAGACCCGCTGGGCCAGTCCCGCCAAGGCTGATCAGCTTCTCACCCGACGCGGCGATCGACGTCTCCTCTCCGAGCTTGTCGCCCGCGCCCAGGACGGGCGCCTTGTCACGACGACTATGGTGATGGCGCGTCATGCGAAAGCGATCTCGCGCCACTCCTGGCACGAGAGTGAAGCGACTCGCCCCCTGACGCGCGTTGGCGCGCGTCAGGCAATCGACCTCGTTGATCTTCTCTCGGCCTTCGGAATCGAAGAATGCGTGAGTTCACCCTGGACCCGCTGCATGCAGACCCTTTCCCCTTGGGCGGGGCTGAGTGGAGGGGAACTCAGTGTCCGCGGGGAGCTGACCGAGACGGCGGTTGAAGGGGACCCGAGTGCGGCAGGGGATATGACTGCAGCGCTCCTAAGAAAGATCGAGGTCCCCACGGCGCTATGCGTGCACCGCCCAACGATCCCGGTCCTCCTCAAGCCCCTGAAGGCCATCGCTCCTTCGTCTCTGGCGCGCTCCTTCCCGAATCACAGTCCCTGGCTTGCGACTGCAGAGATCCTCGTCGCGCACATCTCTCGCGCTGACACCGAGCCCCACCTGCTCTCACTTGAGCGCCACGCGACGCGAACGAAACTTCTTTTCGGAGTGTGACGCCCCGTTTTTCATGGCTTAAGGCTCTGTTTCTTCGGGTTCTTTCGGGGGCACTGCCCCTCGTGCTCCACTCCCAGGGTAGATTCCGCTTCGGGGCGAGCGCATTGTGGGTGCACTCCTCCTGAAGGTAAAGTCGTGGCTGAAAAGCTTCCTGTGCTTCACAGCAAAGGTGCTTGTCTCAGGCTCAGAGTTTCGAATCCTTGACGGAGGACATCAGAGGCTGAGCGTCCATCGCGTTCACGAGGCAGACGATCTGACGATCGCCCTCGCCCCAGGAAGTCTTTGTGGGCAGCAACCAGGTGACGTCCAAAGATGAGAGGACGTAGGGCGTGCCCACGTAGGATTCGAAGGATTCCACGCACGCGCTTTCTGCCTGAAGAGCCAATGCCTCCTCGCCCGGGAACGGCGCTGAGGCGTCCTTCGGGTCCGTGTCGACGAGGGTGGAAACCTCAGCTTCGTGAGACTCAGAGCAGGAGGTGTGCTCAATGGTGACAGCCTCATCCCCATGGGGAAGCATGACGCAGTCCCCGACTTTCAAGTCCAGAACGGATGAGCTTTGACATGCGCTGAGTCCGATTGCGCACAAGACGAAACCGCCCGCCCCGAAAAGACGGGCGACCCGAGTGAAACGCGAACTCCTCACCCTCATGCAAGAGCCACAAGGAAGTTCACGATGAAGAACATGATGGCCGCGACGAGGGCAGCCGCTGGAAGGGTGAGGAACCATCCTCCAACGATATTGCCGGCAACACCCCAACGGACTGCGGAAAAGCGTTTGGTCGCTCCGACACCGAGGATCGCCGAGGTGATCGTGTGTGTCGTCGAGATTGGTGCGTGGAACACGAAGGCCGACAAGTACAAGACGAGTGCGGACACGCCTTCGGCGACGAAACCGCGGGCCGGATCCAAGTCGATGATCTTCCTGCCGAGGGTGCGCATAATGCGCCAGCCGCCCGAGTAGGTTCCCAAGGAGATAGCACCGGCTGCTGCCAGCTTCACCCATAGGGGGATCGTCATGTCCCCAGTGACAGGGTCGAAGACATTGTGGGTATGTCCGTAGCCACCTGCGACGAGGGCCATCACAATGACGCCCATCGTTTTTTGTGCATCCTGCAGGCCGTGGCCCAAAGCCATGGCCGCAGCCGAGAGCGTTTGCAGCACGCGGAATCGGCGCATCGTCCGGTGGTAGGGCAGGCGCGTGAGGAGGCGCATCATGATCCACATGAGGATGTAGCCGAAGAAGAAACCGATGAAAGGCGAAGCGAACATCGGGATGATGACGTGCTCGACGATCCCCGACCAGTGCACTTCTGTTGCGGAGGCGAGGCCCGCTCCGACGAGGCCGCCGATGAGGGCGTGCGAGGATGAAGAGGGCAGACCGAACCACCAGGTGATGAGATTCCAGACGACCGCTCCGACGAGTGCGGACAAGACAATGACGAGGCCTTCGCGCTGCATCATGAGGTCGGTGGAAGAGGTGTAGTGAGAAATGTCGATGATGCCCTTGCCGATCGTCTTCGCGACTTCGGTGCCCATGAGGGCGCCAATGACATTCATGATCGCTGCCATGAGCAGAGCGGCTCGCGGAGTCAGGGCTCGCGTTGAGACCGATGTGGCAATCGCATTCGCGGCGTCGTGAAAACCGTTCGTGTAGTCGAAACCAAGAGCGATGATGATGACGAGCGAAACGAGGATCAGGTTGAGATCCACGGTCTCAAGACTCCTTCACCGCGATCGTCTCGATCCTGCTCGCCAGGTTCTCGAAGGCGTCGGTCGCCTCCTCAAGGACCTCGACGAGATCCTTGAGCTTGATGATCGTGATCGGATCGGCTCCAGAGTCGAAGGTTGCGGTCAAGGCGCGACGGTAGGTCAGGTCGCCCTCGTTCTCCAAACGATTGAGCTCAACCCAGAAGTCGCGCAGATCGAGGGGGGACTTCAATGCGGGAATGTTGTGCGCGGTCTGATCGGCGCAGCGGGCGATGATGTCGATCTGCTCGGCGACAAGCGAATGCACGGATGCGGGAATGTTTTCGATGCCGTACATGACGATGAGGTCGCCGGCCTCGTCAATGAAATCCATGCAATCGTCGAGGCAAGAGGCGACGGCGCCCAGGTCCTCACGATCGAAGGGCGTGACGAAGGTCTGGTTGACGAGCTGGGCGATGCGGTGGTTGATCTCGTCGCCCTGGTGCTCGATCTCGTGGAGGTGGTCGCGCAAGGCGACGCGTTCCTGAGTGGAGGCGTCGAGGATCGACGCGAGGAGAGCTGCGCCGGAAACGAGGTTCGCGGCCTGCTGCGAGAAGAGGTCGAAGAATGACGGCCCTTCAGAGCCCTTACGGAATCCCACGATTTTCCTCCTGTGGATGGGGTGTGCGGACGAGGCACATGCTCAGAGTAGGGCACACGAAGCAGTGCGAGAGTGCGGTAGCTCATGCGAATTGCTACGGACTGCATGTGTGTGAACTGTTGCACATTTGTTCACGGGACCATTCGCCCGTGCGCTCTGCCACACGATCAGGGATGATTGTTCGCGTACTAAAGGGGCGTGACCGCGCTCCTGAATACCGAGTGCCTCAGGAGGCAAAATGTCCGTGACTGAACAGGATGTGCGCGCAGCTGCGCCCGCCAACGCTCCCGAAGACGTCCTCGCATGGGTGGCTGAGATCGCAGCGCTGACGACGCCTGACGCCATTGAGTTCTGCGATGGCTCGCAGGAAGAGTGGGATCGTCTCACCGCTCTCATGGTTGAGACCGGCATGTTTACCAAGCTCAACGAGGAGAAGCGTCCGAACTCCTTCCTCGCTCGTTCCAAGCCGTCCGATGTCGCGCGCGTTGAGTCCCGCACCTTCATCTGCTCCGAGAAGGAAGAAGATGCAGGCCCGACGAACCACTGGGCTGATCCGAAGGAGATGAAGGCGATCCTCAAGGAGAAGTTCGCTGGCTCCATGGTTGGTCGCACCCTCTACGTGATCCCCTTCTCCATGGGCCCGCTCGGCGGCCCGATCTCCCAGCTCGGCGTTGAGATCACCGACTCCCCCTACGTCGTGTGCAACATGCGCATCATGACCCGTATGGGTACTGCTGCCATGGACCTCATCGCTGAGGGCAAGCCGTGGGTTCCCGCCGTCCACTCCGTCGGCGTTCCGCTCGCTGAGGGCGCCGTCGACGACAACTGGCCCTGCAACGACGAGAAGTACATCACCCACTTCCCCGAAACCAATGAGATCTGGTCCTTCGGTTCCGGCTACGGCGGCAACGCCCTCCTGGGTAAGAAGTGCTTCGCGTTGCGCATCGCCTCGACCATGGCCCGCCGTGATGGCTGGATGGCCGAGCACATGCTCATCCTGCGCCTGACCCGCCAGGAGACCGGCCAGCAGTTCCACGTGACAGCCGCCTTCCCCTCGGCCTGCGGTAAGACGAACCTCGCCATGCTCCAGCCGACGATCCCCGGCTACAACGTCGAGACCGTTGGCGACGACATCGCCTGGATGCGCCCGGGCCCCGATGGTCGCCTCTACGCGATCAACCCCGAGGCCGGCTTCTTCGGCGTCGCCCCCGGCACCTCCTACGACACCAACCCGATGGCCATGGACACCATGCGCGCCAACTCCATCTTCACCAACGTCGCCCTGACCGACGATGGTGACGTGTGGTGGGAAGGCATTGACGGCGAGGTCCCCGCGCACCTCATCGACTGGCTCGGCAAGGACTGGACCCCCGAGTCCGGCGAGAAGGCGGCTCACCCGAACTCCCGCTTCACCGTCCCCGCATCCCAGTGCCCGATCATCTGCCCCGATTGGGAGGCCCCCCAGGGCGTTCCGGTCGACGCGATTCTCTTCGGCGGACGCCGCGCCACGAACGTGCCGCTCGTCGCCGAGCAGTACGAGGCCGCTCACGGCGTGTTCATCGGCGCTTCGGTCGCCTCTGAGGTCACCGCCGCCGCGACCGACGTCAAGGCCGGTTCGCTGCGCCACGACCCCTTCGCCATGCTCCCCTTCTGCGGCTACCACATGGCCGACTACTGGGGCCACTGGCTTGAGATGCAGGCCGAAGTCGGCGACAAGTTCCCGAAGGTCTACCAGGTGAACTGGTTCCGCAAGGACGAGAACGGCAAGTTCATGTGGCCCGGCTACGGCGACAACTCGCGCGTCCTCGACTGGATCGTTCGCCGTGCGGCGGGCGAGGTTGAGGCCATTGATGGTGTCACCGGCCGCTACCCGAAGTTCGAGGACTTCAACCTCGACGGTCTCGACATTGACGAGGCTGTGTGGGCCAAGCTCTTCGAGATCGATCTCGACGCCTGGACCGCTGAGATGGATGGCACCGAGGAGTACTTCGCCCAGTTCGGCGACAAGCTCCCCGCAGCCATCACTGAGCAGCTCGCGAAGTTCCGCGCCCGCATCGAGGCCGCTCGCGCCTGATCCTTTTCAGGGCGCTTTCGACCAAGCGTCAACCGGTGGCCGGATCCCAAAAGGGATCCGGCCACCGGCCTATTCACAGTGCGTGCGCTCGAGTTTTTCATGAACCTCGCTAAGTGTTCTGATCCAAATCTGTGTGGACCCACAGTGAAAAAAGCTCGCTAATTCAGAAGTGGTGTCGGGCATTCATTAGTTGAATCGGCGATAAGTCCAATCCCGCCAAAAGTGCGAGTTTTTCACGATAAGATAAAAATCTGCGTGCTCAAAATGCTGAGTTGTTAATTCAAGTAAAAGTGGAGGCTGAAAAATGGTTGACGAGAATTCAAAAGATGGTCGAAATAGTGATCCGCGTGTCAATTACATGTATCGAAGCCTCTGGGTTCTGATTTGTTTCCATATTCTCTGTGTCGTTCTATTCCTTTTCATGTTTTCTTTTCTCAAAATGTCTGATGTGATCGAAGGGGGTGAAAGTGGTGGAACGGGAAAAGGTGATTTGTCTGCTCAACTTTCGCTGTTTGTGGCGGTGGGAGCGCTGGCTCTTGCGTTAGTAGTCATTGAAGCGCGCCCATGGTCGGACCTTCAGTCGAAAAATCCTACGCTCGACCTGGTCGAATTTGAGGAATATCGGGGCGAATATGTGTTCAATTCCCTGCTGGTGCTCGGTGTTGTGGCAGATCTGGTGATAAGTCTTTCGTTGGTTGAGCTGTTGCAGGAATTGTTGAACATGACGCCAACTGTGGTTGTGATACTTGTCGAATGGGTAGGGATTGTTCTTCTGCCAACAATTGTTCGGCCAGCTGGAATGACCGAACTGGTGAAGTACGTCTCGAATACGAAGAAAGCTGTCAAGATGCTCTCCAAGATTGAGAGTGCTAGGTTAAGGAAGAGTCGTCTTCGGAACCTGTGTGAAAGGTTGTGCAGCACCAAGAGTGGGGAGGTGCTTCTTGCCCGCGCGTCGGTGTCGAATCATTGCGAGGTGTGCAAAGGTGGAATGAATTCGGTAAGCTCGAATAGAACAGATCCGCTGATCACGTTTCTTGAAACTTGTCTCGAAGAGTCAGACAAATCTTCTAAAGTAAACCTATTTTGGTTGCGGTTTCGTGTCGGATTTGAGATGGTGTTGCGCGGTTTTGGGTGTTCATTAGTGCCGATTCTTCTCATTCTGCTTTGGGCCAAGGTACCCGGCGCAAGAATAACTCTGAATCTGTTCCTGCTATTCTTTATAATTTCGTTATTAGTATCAGCTGAACTCAGTCGGTGGACTGCGGTCTCGATGGCTTCTTTTGCCGCGATCTTCACTCTTTACCCCTACCTAATGGCAGCATTGTTCCTTCTCGTGTTTTGTTCAGATCTTTTGATAGGCCTCGTGAAACATTTAGTGGAATTATCTTGGGGGACTTGGAAGATTAGCTTATTCATACTCGATTTTGTCGCTATTTATTCGTTGCTTGTTGCCTTTGTCTATTTGCGCTTTATCGCCGCGAGAACGGTTTTATTTTCTGGTCACAAAGGTGGGCGGCGCCTGAGAGTGCGGGTAATCAAGGAGTGGATTTCAAAGGTGCAAGAAGATCGAGGGGGTGCGGAGTGTCTGTTAGAGGCCTCGGATGCTTTTGGTGGACGGACTGAGTCTGGCGATTCTGAAAGTGGGGGCTTTAGGATCCGAGCTTTGTGGAAAAATGTGCGAATTTTTAGCAAAACGGCATCTTTGCATTCTGAGAAGATAACCGAAGGAGAAAGACGTCTCGCAAGGTTCGACTCTGAGTTAAGTCAAGAGTTAAAAAATGATGACGAAAGGAAAATGTTTGAAGCGATTCAAAGTGTGATAAAGAGGGGCTGCTAGTTCATGCTGTTCGTAGATGGCAAAGTGTAGGATCGGAAGAGTAGTTGCAAATTTCCGCTCGTGCAGTGGACGCGGGAATAGGTGTGGGACTTATTGATAATTCCGCTTCCGAACCGATTGTTTCGTCGACCCTCAACAGATCCTTCGACTGTTCGGCGCTGCCAAAGACACCGAACGGGCAGCGCTGCCTCTCCCAGGTTAATTGGGGTCCTCGTGGCGCTTCAATATGGATGTCGGCTTTGTTGGGGCTTTCAAGCTGGCGTGACCGTTGCACTGCTTGGATGCGAAAGCCTGATTGAACGCGTGGGCGGCGTCACAGAATGGGGCTTCGAGGAAGCTCCCAGAACCGCTAGGCTGGGAGCGTGAAGGTTCTTCTCGTGGGGAACGGAGGGCGTGAACACGCCCTCGCCCGAGCACTTGTCCGCACCTCCAATGCCGAGCACCCCGTACAGCTCGCAGTACAAGCCGGAAACCCCGGCCTCGAAACCCTGGGCGACTCCTTCGCGTTTACTGCGACGGACCCCGGTGAAGTCCTCGCACTCGCGAAAGACCAAGGCGCAGAACTCGTTGTCGTCGGCCCAGAAGCTCCACTCGTCGCCGGAGTCGCCGACGTCCTAAAAGCTGCGGGCATCCCCTGCTTCGGCCCCACGTCGGACGCGGCCCGCCTCGAAGCTTCAAAATCTTTCGCGAAAGACGTCATGGCGGAAGCTGGAGTCGCAACCGCGCGTTCCTTCACCTGCCGAAACATGAGCGAAGTTGACGTGGCCCTCGAAGAACTCGGCGCCCCGCACGTCGTCAAAGACGATGCCCTCGCTGCAGGTAAGGGAGTCGTCGTCACTCACAACTTGCAAGAGGCTCGCGCCCACGCGAAAGCCTGCCTTGAACGCGAAGACGGCGCCGTCGTCATCGAAGACTATCTTGACGGCCCCGAAGTCTCACTTTTCTGCCTCTGCGACGGGACAAGCGTCATCCCACTCGTTCCCGCGCAAGACTTCAAACGCGCAGGCGACGCTAACTCAGGGCCGAACACGGGGGGCATGGGCGCCTACTCGCCGCTCCCATGGCTCGACGAGGGCGTTGTCGAAGAGGTCGTCCGCTCCGTCGCCCAACCCACCGTTGACGCCATGGCGAAACGCAACACTCCCTTCGTTGGCCTCCTCTACTGCGGCCTCGCAATGACCTCGAAGGGCATTCGGGTTGTCGAGTTCAATGTCCGCTTCGGCGATCCGGAAACCCAGGTCGTCCTCGAACGCCTCGACTCGCCCCTGGTTGAACTCCTCCACGCTGCCGCCACCGGCACCCTCGACCAGGTGCCCGCCCCCCAGTGGTCCACTGACGCGGCCGTCACCGTCGTCATGGCCTCTGGCGGCTATCCCGGAGCGAGCGACACCGGCCACGAGATCACCGGCATCGACAAGGCCGAAGCAATTCCCGGCATCCACGTCATCCAAGCCGGCACCTCGAAGAAAACTCTGCGCCCCGAAGACGGGCTCAACTCGTCCGAAAACGGCGCCGAGACGAAAGAAGTCCTCGTCAACTCGGGAGGCCGCGTCCTTAACGTCGTGGGGCGCGCCGCTACGGTGCAAGCCGCGCGCGCCCTCGCATACGAGGGCGTCGAACAGATCACCTTCGCCGGAGAGCACCACCGATCCGATATTGCGACCTGGCCCGCCGAACTGAACCTGCCTGCAGGGCCCAAGCTGAAGAACTGAACTGAAAAGAGACTCGGAGGAATCTGATGAGCGCACGCGAACTGCCCGGATGGGTCCACATGTCCTCCGGGAAGGTGCGCGACATCTACATCCCCGAAGGGACGAGACTCCCCACGGGCGCAAAGGTCCCCGAGGCCTCGGAGCTCACGAAAAGCCCGGGCCTTGCCCAGGGGGGCGACACCGCAGACGGCCAGGGCGCACCCGGACACCGGGCCGGGCTCGGAGGCCCGGCTGCACCCGAAAGCCAAAGCGCTGCCGACCGCCTCCTTCTCGTCACCTCGGACAGGATCAGCGCCTATGACTTCATCCTCCCCACCCCGATCCCGGACAAAGGCAAAATCCTCAACCAACTCGCGATCTGGTGGATGAAACGTCTCGACACCGTCATCGACAATCACCTGCTCTCCACATCATTCGACCCTGCCGACCCCCTGAGTGTCCCTGAAGCCGTCGAAGGGCGAGCCGTCGTCGCACGAGCGCTCGACATGATCCCAATCGAATGCGTCGTCCGCGGCTACCTCACGGGCTCCGGCCTCGTCGAATACCGAGAATCGCAGTCCGTCTGCTCCCTGCCTCTCCCCGCAGGACTCGAAGAAGCCTCCCGCCTGGAAGAAGCGATCTTCACGCCCGCCGCGAAAGCTGAACTCGGCGAACACGACGAGAACATTTCCTTCGAACGCGCCTGCACCATGGTCGGTGTTGAACTCGCCACCCGCCTTCGTGACACCTCCATCCGCCTCTACGAGCAGGCGCGCCTCATCGGCGCCGAACGCGGAGTCATCATTGCCGACACGAAGTTCGAATTCGGCCTCGACCGCGAAAGCGGCGCCCTCGTCCTCGCAGATGAGATCCTGACCCCCGACTCTTCGCGTTTCTGGCCAGCCGACGAATGGACCCCGGGCCGCGTCACCCCCAGCTTCGATAAGCAGTACATTCGCGATTGGCTCACCTCCGAAGAATCAGGGTGGGACAAAAACTCGGGCGAAGAGCCCCCCGCTCTTCCCGAGAAGGTCGTCGCCGCGACCCGCGAGCGCTACATCGAAGCTTTCCGTCGCCTCACCGGCGAGGAACCGCAACTGTAAAGCAGCACCCGATGGTGGGGCGAAAGGCCCCGCCCGACCAAGGAGGAACGCCGTGGGGCGAATCATCGTGGAAGTGATGCCGAAGCCGGAAATCCTGGACCCCCAGGGCAAAGCAGTCGGATCAGCGCTGCCCAGGCTCGGGATCACGAGCTTCACTTCGGTCCGTCAGGGCAAATGCTTCCACCTCAGCGTTGAAGGGCCAGTGACCGAAGAGCTCCTCGCTCAGGCTCGCACAGCCGCCGAAGAGGTCCTCTCGAACCCGATCATCGAGGACGTCGTGCGCGTTGAGGCCCTTCCCGAGGAGGAGGCGAAGTGACCCGCATTGGAGTCATCACCTTCCCCGGCACCCTCGACGACCAGGATGCGGCGCGCGCAGTGCGCCTCGCTGGCGGCGAGCCCATTGCCCTGTGGCACAAGGACAGCGAACTGCATGGCGTCGACGCGGTCATCATCCCCGGGGGCTTCTCCTACGGCGACTACCTGCGCTGTGGTGCAATCGCCGCGACAGCGCCCGTCATGAGGGAAATCATCGAACAAGCTGGGAAAGGCATGCCCGTCCTCGGCATCTGCAACGGCTTTCAGGTGCTCTGCGAAGCGCACCTCCTGCCCGGCGCGCTCATCCGCAACGACCACCAAAAGTTCTTGTGCCGCGACCAGGTTCTGCGCATCGAGAACAGCGACACCATGTGGACCAAGTCCTTCTCCCAAGGTGACCTCATCACCGTCCCCCTGAAGAACGGCGAAGGTAACTTCCAGGCCAGCCCCGAAGAACTCGAACGCCTCGAGGGCGAGGGCCGCGTGGTCTTCCGCTATATGGAGGGCAACCCCAATGGTTCGGCGAAAGACATCGCAGGAGTCGCGAACGATGCGGGCAATGTCGTTGGCCTCATGCCCCACCCCGAGCACGCCATCGAGTCCGGTTTCGGGCCGCTCAGCGTCGATGCTTCCGGCGCCCACCTCGGCCACGGAGGCACACAGGGCCTGGGGATCTTCCAGTCCGTCCTGGCTAGCCTCCTTCGCTGACCCGGCATCCGTCGATACCAGCGGGCACACCGCATAGACCCAAGGAACCCCGGGCGTTGAGCCCGGAAAGGAACGGAACGCAAATGACCGTCGAGCTCGTCCCCACCGCCCCCCGCGAACTACCCGACACGATCGAGGACGCCGCCGCAACACCTTCCAAAGAGATGCCGTGGAAGGAACTCGGCCTCAAAGCCGATGAATACGAGCGGATCGTTGAAATCCTCGATCGTCGCCCCACGAACGCTGAACTCGCCATGTACTCCGTCATGTGGTCGGAGCACTGCAGCTACAAGTCATCGAAGAAACACCTCGTCGAACAATTCGGCAAGCGCACCAGCGAAGAGATGAAACGCCACCTCCTCGTCGGCATGGGCCAGAACGCCGGAGTCGTCGACATCGGTGGCGGATGGGCCGTCACCTTCAAAGTTGAATCCCACAACCACCCCTCCTTCGTTGAGCCCTACCAGGGGGCTGCGACCGGAGTCGGCGGGATTGTCCGTGACATCATCTCCATGGGCGCACGCCCAGTCGCCGTCATGGATCAACTCCGTTTCGGCTCCGTCGACCACCCGGATACGGCTCGCGTCGTCCACGGCGTCGTCTCCGGCGTTGGCGGCTACGGCAACTGCCTCGGCCTGCCCAACATCGGCGGGGAAACCGAATTCGACTCTTCCTACCAGGGCAACCCCCTCGTCAACGCCCTGTGCGTTGGGACTTTGCGCCACGAGGACATTCACCTGGCCAACGCGACCGGTGAAGGCAATCTCGTCGTCCTCTTCGGCGCGCGCACCGGCGGCGACGGCATCGGCGGCGCCTCGATCCTCGCCTCGGAAACCTTCGAAGATGGGATGCCCGCTAAACGCCCGTCCGTCCAGGTCGGCGACCCCTTCATGGAGAAGGTCCTCATCGAATGCTGCCTCGACTTGTTCAAAGCCGGGGTCGTCCAGGGCATCCAGGACCTGGGAGCTGCGGGCATCTCCTGCGCGACCTCGGAGCTTGCTTCCAATGGTGATTCAGGGATGCACGTCGACCTCGAGAAGGTCCTTCTGCGCGACCCGAGCCTCACCGCCGGTGAGATCCTCATGTCCGAATCCCAGGAACGCATGATGGCGATCGTCACTCCCGAGGACGAGGAGCGTTTCTTCGAGATCATCGACAAGTGGGACGTTGAAGCCTCCATCATTGGCGAACTCACCGGCGATGGTCGCCTCACCATCGACCACTTCGGTCACCGCATCGTCGACGTGGACCCGAAGACCGTCGCCCATGAGGGCCCCGTCTACGACCGGCCCTACGCCCGTCCGCTGTGGCAAGACGAACTCCAGGCCAACACTTGCGCCGCGCTTGCCCGCCCCTCCTCCTCCGAAGAGCTCGTCGCGGACATTATGAGTGTCCTCACGGATGTCAACCAGGCGTCGAAAGCGTGGGTGACCGACCAGTACGACCGTTATGTGCAGGGCAACACCGCCCTCGCACAGCCCGACGATGCGGGCGTCGTACGTGTTGACGAGGAGAGCGGTCTTGGGGTTGCTCTGGCGACGGACGCGAACGGCTGGTACACGAAACTTGACCCGGCAATGGGCGCGAAGCAGGCGCTCGCCGAGTCCTACCGCAATGTGGCGATCGTCGGCGCGCAACCAGTTGCCATCACCGACTGCCTGAACTTCGGTAATCCTGAGGACACGGATGCGATGTGGCAGCTCGTTACCGCGATGACGGCCCTCGCTGATGGTTGCATCGAACTCGGCATTCCCGTCACCGGCGGTAATGTGTCGCTCTACAACTCCTCTGGAACGGAGAAGAACCTCCCGAACTCTTCGATCAACCCGACCCCCGTTGTCGGCATGCTTGGAATCATGGAAGATGTCAGCCGCGCGAACCCCTCGGGTTTCACGGAGGAGGGCCTCGCGGTCGTTCTCCTTGGTGACACTCGTGACGAGCTCGACGGCTCCGCGTGGGCGCGCATCCGTCACGGCCACCTCGGCGGCCTTCCCCCGAAGGTCGATCTGAGCGCCGAGGTCGCCCTCGGCAACGTGGTCCGCGCCCTCAGTGCCGCAGATGACCCTCAGGGCCGTCCGCTCATTCGCGCCGCGCACGACCTGTCGAATGGTGGTCTTGTGCAGTCCCTTGTTGACATGTGTCTGCGTTTTGGCGTCGGTGGGTCTTTCGACCTGAGTGAGGCGGCGGGCATATCGGGCCTGGGCGACTTCGAAATGCTCTTCTCTGAGTCCCAGGGGCGCGCTCTCATCGCCGTTCATGAAGCCGCACTTCCGGCCGTGTACGCGGCTGCCGAGGCCGAGGGCGTGCGGGCGACGAGGATCGGCACGAGCGGAGGCGAGCTGCTCGCTGTTCTCGGCACGGACCTGCTCGGAGAGGGAGAAAAGCCCTGGATCGCTGATCTGGGGGAGCTTCGAGCCGCCTCTGAAGCGGCACTGAGGGATCGTTTCTGATCGCCCTGCCTTTCTCGCCTCGACATCGCTCAGGAGTCCAGCCTGAGTCTGTTCAGGACGGGGGAGGGGTGGAGGGCGTGTTTCGAGCGCATCTGTTCGAGGGGTGTGCGCGCTGCTGTGCGGCGCGCACACCCGCGCACGGCAGATGCCCATTCGGGGGACGTCGCTTGTTGGGGGATAGTCGAGGGAGACCGCTTGTTGCGAGATAGGACCTGCGAGGCGGAGCCCACACGCTCCTTCCTTTGCGAGGCCGTGAAACCTACGGCCCGTGACTTGAGGGCTCGGACTCAAAGCTCGAGCCCTCTCAGGGGATTCCCTGATTCTCTTCGCCCACCAGCCTTAAGTCCTCGAGATTCTTGTTTTCTTAGCGCACACTAGAGCCCAGTTCGTCCAGACTCATCAGGAGACTCCTTCATGTCCACGCCTTGCGAAAACGCGGAGACAGCATCGCAACCCCAGGTTGAGCCCACCCTCAACCCTGCAGCGCCATCCGCATCGGAAAAAATTGCCGCTTGGGCTGTACACGCCTTCACCATGTCAGGTCTCGCCTGGGCGATGCTCGCGGCCATCGCCCTCGTGGAAGGAGAGATCAAATGGATGTGGTTCTGGCTCCTGATTTCCCTCATTGTGGATGGGGTCGATGGGACTCTGGCCCGTCACTTCCGCGTCAAAGAGGTCGTGCCCTGGTTCGACGGCGGTGTCCTCGACAATGTCGTCGACTACATCACCTGGACCTTCCTGCCGGGATTGTTCATGTACCTCTACTTGCCTTTCGGCTCAAAGACCATTGGGCTCATCGCCGCCGTTGTCGCCGTCGTATCCTCGGTGTTCTGCTACGCGAATGCAGGGGAGAAGTCGAATGATGCGTACTTCGTGGGCTTCCCCGCTGCGTGGAATGTCGTTGCCCTCGCGATGTACCTCCTCCACACTCCCGTGTGGTTCAACATTACGGCGACCATTATCTTGGCGGTCCTCACTCTGTTCCCCTGCACTACACGCATCCCATGCGGGTGAGGCGCTACCGGATGGTGAACCTCATTGCGACCGGAACCTGGATCGGGGCCGTCGCCGTCCTCGTGTGGATGCATCCTTTCGCTCCAGTGTGGGCGCTCGTCGTTTTCTGGGTCTCTGCAGCCTGGTTCCTCTTGAGCGGCATCTTCCGTACGATCCGCGGCCGCGACGACGAGTAATTCCCCGAGCCGTGGGGCTGTCTCGCGCGTGAACCTCTCTCCTCGGCCGCAGGCCTGCATTGTTTCGGGTGCGGGCCAGTATCGCCTTCGGAGAGCGCGCGGGCTTGGACTGACTGTTCCTGGATGCTCTGCCCCGGGTTGAATGGCAGAAAAGGGGCTCTGGGCACAAGATTCAGGGGATTACCCCCAAGTGTGTGAGTCCCCGAGCCCCGAATGATCGCGTCCGCTACACGCCAGACGCTCAGTGCCTCACAACTCAGGCACTCAACGCCCCTCGCGAAGCCCCCGTGCAACCAGGCGGTCCCGCAACCAGCGGATCCCCTCCAGAGCAATTGCGCCAATAATCATTGCGACCACAAAAGCCGTCACACCCGGCGGATAGTTCTTACCGTGCATCCAGAAATAGACATAGGGCGACACAAAGGTCACGATCGTCACAATGAGCCCGGCAAAGCGCGTGAAGAAGGTCCTCCCCGCGACAAGAGCAAGAAGACCCCAGGTATAGGGAATCGCCGTAATGATGTCGATCAGCCACAAAACCCAGACCCGTCCATGGAAACCCGGAACGAGGGCGACGGGCAGCGCCCTCAGCGATGAGTAGACGAACACGACGAAATAGGCGACGAATCGTGGATCAATGATGAGCCGGGCAAGACGAGAGCGCTCCCGGATACGGACCTGGGCGCGCCGCAGTGCTGCGATCGCTCGATGCGAGGCGCGCAAAGTATCCGCATTGCGCAGAACATGACGAAGGTAATGAGCCTTCTCAGGATTCTCAGACCAGGCGGTGACGAGCGCAACCGGGTTGAGGGCGACCGGGATCTTCTGATCGGCTCGCATCGGCCCGGCAATACGGATGAGCCCACCCCCAATGAAGTCTTCGAGAGTGTCGAGAGAATCAGCGGACACGAAAGATAGCCAGAGGGTACAGCGGTGTTCCAACGCTTCTTTCAGGCGGTGGCCGAATGCGATGCCCCAAGAGTTGGGTCGCAGAACATCCGGGCTCGCCTCCTGAGCGAACTCGTCGAGCGCTTCAATGTATGCGGTGTGCCTGACAGCGAGCGAACCGATGCGATCCACCCCGGAGACTTCCTTCAACACCTCCGAGTCCCAGTTGCCGTTTCGTGCTTCGGGGGTGTCGAGGACGGAACCGGAAACGAGGAAACGCTCCCACGGCCGAAGATCGCACTTCGTCTGTAGGTGGTCAGCCTTCTTCATGGCCCTCCTTGAGTCGGTGTCGCGTCCTCTCACCAGGAGAAAACACGGATGGATGAGAAGTCTGCTGAGCGGGGCGGCGAATGCAGGTCCTCGGCCTCTCCGGCGTTGTGCTTCACAAGAAGACGCTGAACGAGGCTGGTGGTGTTCCTCAGCTGGTTTCTCCTGGTAGTGGGACCTTTCTGAAGGAAGAACGCCGGGGGTGGCACCTCTGGGGAAGAGGCAGCACTGCCGTGCTTAAAGTCTGCCAGGTGAAAGCCCTCCTCGGCTATCCGGGACTCCCTGTATTCGTCCCCCATCTTCGGGTGCGTTTAGGATTTGCGTATGCCGAAACGCCGGATCAGCACCGAAGAAGGCCTATTAGCACTTCGCACATGGGCGCGCGAAGGAGAAGACACTGAGCGCGCACTCATGCTGACCGCTGTTCGCTTTTCATTGGAAGAACTCGGCGCTTTGCATCCTGGGCGAGCCGTCGAAGTCCGAGTCCCCCCGGCGGGTGCGGTCCAGATCCTCCCAGGAACGACTCACCGCCGGGGCACACCTCCCGCTGTTGTGGAAACCTCAATGCAGGTGTGGCTCTCCCTCGTCACGGGGTGCTTGAGCTGGGAGGAAGCCATTTCTGATGGGCGAATCCACGCTTCGGGGGAGCGAACGGATCTCGCGCCCTTTTTCCCGTACCTGTTGCTGTGAGCCCCTCCACGCCGCAGGGTCGGTTCCTACGGCGCGGAGTCGGTTCCTTAAGTGCGGGGTCCTTGCCGACGGGGAGAGCTCAAGTCCTCCTGGGATTGAAACCCCTCCCCCTTGCAGGACCCCTTGCCCTCATCCCCAGTTTCTCGACTCGCGCAGCCTCCGGCTGTTCATTTTCTTCGCAGCACGGAAGGCATAACGCTCTGCAACCGCGCCAATCGCAGCGGAGGCTGCGGCGAACACAATGAGGGAGATCAAAGCGGCCTCGTCATCGTCCTCGCGCGGAACATCCCTGCCGGTCGCGGCTTTCCACGCGACTTCGACGATCTTGCCGGCAGCGAGCGCCGAAACCGCCATCACGCCCGCGCTCGCGAGCTTCCAACCAAGATCCTCCATGATCTCCTCCTAGGCTGAGACAAGGGAAAGGGCCCGGACCAACGGGCACCACAGTTCATACCTGTTTCATCATGCCGCATGACAGGAAACTGCGCAGGTCCACCGACGCGTGCTTTCCGGCCTAAACTATCCACTGTTCGCCGCCACGCCAAAGGAGTTCTGATGGAATCGACTCGCCGACCGATCATGATCGGAGCTGGACTTGCCGCGTGCATCCTCCTTGCGGCCTGTACCCCGGCAGTCAGTCCCTCATACGAGTCTGTTGACCCCTTCGACAAACCGATCGAACCCAACGGGATGGGCGCGCAAGCATCGCAGCCCGCTTCCGAGGGGAGCCTGGGAGCACCAGAGCCCCTGAAAGGCTCAGGCAGCGTGAAGCTCGCCGTAATGGAGGGCCAAAGGCTTCCCGCCTCAGTTGAAGAAGCTTTCCACAGGTACACAGGATTCACCCTTGAACAGAAGGAAGTGGCCTCCGCTTCGCACATCTTGGGACTCGGAGTGGACGCGGTGATCGGTCTTGGGGCCAATGACCTCTTCGAGGCGGGCTCCGCCCTTGGCACAACACCCGCTCTCGACCTCGTCCCTGAAGGAACCGGGGTTGAGGGGGTGGCCTCCGAACTCGCCTATGGCAGGGACGACGTGTGCGTCCTGGCAGACCGGGGCTGGATGTCGGCGAATAGGCGCTCAATGCCAAGCGGAATCGAAATACTCGCGAGCGCGGATCATGCCCAATTGCTGGCGTTCCCGGACCCGGACCACTTTTCACCTTCCGCTCTCTTCATCGCGGGCGCGCGTGCGAAACTCGGTGAAGGCATGGGACAGTGGGCCTTCGACATGAGGGCCGGGGGAGCTCTCATCGCCTCGCAGGAGGAGGCGAACTCCTCGTGGACTGCTCTCGAACCGCCCCAGTCAGATGCGCAGCCGTCGCGTCCGCTCATGATCGCCTCGATGAGCGCGATCATGCGCTCCACCACGAACACGGGGGTCGAGGCCGCAGCCCAAGCCCTTGCTGCGAGCTGTGTGCAACGCTACCTTTATGCAGCCCCCGCAGCAGATGCTGCGAATGAGAAGGGTGCGACTTCGTTCATGACCTGGTTGCTCACCTGGTCGGGCCAGCATGCACTCGCCGAGGCGGGAGTCGCGTATCCCCTGGATCCTCAGGCCGTGGAGAACACTCCGGCGCACTGGTTCCTCACGCCCAAGTCTGATGCCCTCATCCTTGATGAGACGGCGATCAAGAATACTGGGGACGCGCTCGCCCAGTGGGATGCGGCGAGCAACGGCTGAGGGTGAGGCGAGCCCTGGGAAAATCCCAGACTCTTCAGTCTGAGAGCATCTCCGGGCTGACGCGGCACTCCTTGCCGATCTTCATCGGAGCGATCGTGCCGGCCTCACGCATTTCCAGAAGACGTGGAACGAGCTTGTCGACGACATTCCACGGGTCGATGGTGTTGAGGTAGATACGAGTCCCGCCCTCGAAACCCGCGAGCGTCGAAATGCGCCACTTGAGCAGGATCCTGAAGCGCATCGGAGTGCGCACCGAGGGAGGACGGTGGTACCACTCCTCGTTGCAGGGCACATCCACGCCAGTGGCAGCGTGCATTGCGTGCAGCAGGTCGGAGACGGAACGCATCTGTTCTTCGGAGAGCTCCCAGGGGTTCTTCGGAGAATACAGGGGCCAGATCGCGACCCCCGGGAAACGGTGGCCGAAACCGGCCATTGCAATGGCATGCTCGTTTTGCGCGATGATGAGCTTACGGGTCGCAGCGACTTTGAGGATCTCATCGTAGATTCCGGGTTGGGAGCGCAAGCGATTGAGCTCCGCCTCCGTTTGAACGGAGAAGTCGTCAATCGCGACGAGCTGCTTGTGCAAGTGGTCGAAGGAGGCTCCCGCGGGTTTCAACCAGTTCTGGAAGGTCGCGACGTAGCGGACGTGCTCATCGAGACCGTAGAGCTCATTCATTGTGCGCGCCGTGAAGGCCGTGTACTGGTAGTGCTCCTCGGGAGTGAGTGTGCCCGAACCTGCGAGCGCGGTCGTATCTATTGCACCATCGACATAGTGACGGCGAGCGACGATCAGATCATGGCCGCCGGAGAAGAAGCCATTGGCCTGCTGAAGCTTTTGAGAATCCCCCATCGCTTCGAACTCTTCGGCGGAAACACCCGAGGTGAGCATACGGGCCCTCACAACGCGCATGATGTGCTCGTAGCCCTCGGGAGAGGCCAGGTACTCCGCCATACGACGATGCTCGGATTCGGAGGGGATGTGCCCGTGATTGAGATGCCAATAGTTGTAGGAAACGATCTCAAACAGGTTCGGGATGCGCCTGAACTCCGCTACCTGTTCTGAAAGGCGTTCAGCCGGAAGCCCGGCGATTTCGCGCCAGGACCCGTCCTCGTCAATGACGAGACGTGACTTCTCCGGTGGGGTCTCAAGGTAGCGGGCATCGCAGAAGGCGCAGTGGTGGCCGTCGCGTGAATGGTCGATCGGCAAAGGATCGGAGTGTGGGACCGATAGAGGGCGGTTGCCTCGCCCTGGGACGGTCCACACCTCAGTTCCGGTGAGAAGGTTGTGCTGTTTGACCGTACCGTCTGCGAGTCGCATAATGGCGCGATCCGTCCGCGAGAGCTCCTTTGCCATGCCTCCATCCTACCTGTTGGGACACGAGTCGCGAGGGCGGCACCGACTCCCCTCGCTTGTGGGCAGGCCAATTCCGCCAACTCTGGTGGGGCAGAGGCGTGGCCAAGTCCCCTCGCGCGTGGGGAAAGCTTGTCTCCTGTGGGCGTGTGGGCGAGGGCGGTCGCCAAGTCCCCTCGCGTGTGGGGAAAGCAAAGCCTCGGTTCGGGGACGGGCAGGCGCTGAGTTGTGAGGCAGCCAGGCGCTTAGTTGTGGGGCAGCCAGCCGCGAGCGTTCTTCCCCAGCTCAATGAGCAGCTGAGCGGCCTCGGCGGCGCGATCCGCCTGAACGAAGAAATGATCGTGGCGGGCGCAGGCAATCGGGTTCGCGACAATGGAACGCGCTGAGAGGATCTGCGCGATAGTTGCGGTCACACCGATCGAGTCAAGGTCAGCCTGCAAACCGAGGGAGAGGTGCGCGTAGGTCTTGTCCACGGGCAGGCCCACGGCCTCGGCCTCGGACTTTTCGAGGACGACGGTGAGCATGTCATCATCGCGGATCACTGCGAAAGGATGTGTGCTATCAGGGACCTCATCGACGAGGGCGAAAACGTACTCCCCCTGGGGTGTGGGGGAGAGGGTGGCGAGCATCTGGTCAAGAGCCTGAGGATCGGACATGCGCGAAAGACTAGCGCGGAAAGGACCTCACTTCCCACCCCGTCCCACTGCTGGACAGGCACAGGCTCGTGCCAGCAGAAGGCAAGGTAAGGGTATTGCTCGTGACCTGCGCTGACGCTCAGAAGCGGTTCATTGTGTCGGGGTGGGAACCCGTGCGCCCGGCCTCGCCCTCGTCGAGGGAAGAGATCAGCGCGAACTCCTGTGCTGAAAGCTCAAGGCCCACGGCCTCACGGTTTTCCAACTGGCGCGCCGGGTTCAAGGACTTCGGGAAAACCGCATCCCCGCGCTGCAGCGCCCAAGCGAGTGCGATCTGGGCGGCGCTCTTGGCGTGGGCGGCGCCGATCTTGGTCAGGACTGGATCGCAGGTCGCACGCCCGCGTGCCAGTGGCGACCAGGCTTCAATCACCATGCCGATGCTGCGCGCATAGTCGCGAAGCGCGTTGTTCGGCAGGTAGGGGTGGGCTTCGATCTGCAGGACATGCGGAGAAACCGAAGCGACCTTGAGAACCTCGTTGATGTGCGATGCCTGGTAGTTCGACAAACCGATCGCTTGAGCCTGGCCCAGGTCGTAGAACTCCTCGAGCACCGGCCACGGCAGGGCGACATTCCCCTCGTAGAGTCCCGGCAGTGGCCAGTGAACGAGGAAGAGATCCACGTAATCGCTCTGCAAGTCTTCGAGGCTCTGCTTGAAGGAATCGCGCGCAGCCTGAGGCTCGTGATTACGGTTGTTGAGCTTCGAGGTGAGGAAGATCTGCTCGCGCGGGATCCCCGATTCTGCGATTGCGCGCCCGACTTCGAGCTCATTTCC
This sequence comes from Schaalia cardiffensis, assembly GCF_016405145.1. Taxonomy (GTDB): domain Bacteria; phylum Actinomycetota; class Actinomycetes; order Actinomycetales; family Actinomycetaceae; genus Pauljensenia; species Pauljensenia cardiffensis. The sequence continues at coordinate 4,553 of NZ_JAEKIA010000012.1, read as the reverse complement.
ATACATCTGCGCGGTGTCGATGTGCCGGTATCCGAGCTCCAAAGCTGAGGAGACCGCGTCGAAGGTGTCTTCGGGGCTGATCTTGAAGGTGCCGAATCCGAACTGGGGCATTTCCTTGCCGTTTGAAAGGACAAGGTTCGGGATCTGAGGAGACATGGTGGTCCTTGGGGTTAGAGGATCACAGCTGTGCTGCGCCCCCTCAGTCTCGCACTTCGATCCTCGAGGGCGTGGGTGAACAGAGAGAAGCGCCGACACACAGCGAGAAGTCGGGGCACGGGACGCCCTGGACCTTGCGGCTGGCCTCCCCGTGTCGCGCGAGAGGGGCTCTTCCAAGAGAACCCACCTCCGTGCGGGACGGCCTCCACTCTTGGAAGAAGGCTCCTGAGCTGCGAGGCGGCAGGGAAGACGAAAGTGAGGCTGCGACGCGATAGTCAAGCCACGGCTGGGGCGACCTCAGATCGTTGAAGCCTCAGCAGGGCCAGCGAACTGGGCGTTGTAGAGGCGCGCGTAGGCGCCGCCCGCAGCGAGGAGTTCCTCGTGCCGCCCCATCTCCACGACATCGCCCTGCTCCATGACGAGAATGACATCGGCATCGCGGATCGTCGAGAGGCGGTGGGCGATGACGAAGGCAGTGCGACCCTCGCGCAAACGATCCATGGCCTTTTGGACGAGGACCTCGGTGCGGGTGTCGACCGAAGAGGTCGCTTCGTCGAGGATGAGAATGTCAGGCCTGGACACGAAGGCTCTCGCGATCGTGAGGAGCTGCCTCTCGCCCTGGGAGATGACATCCGCCGAGTCGGAAACATGCGTCTCGTAGCCTTCGGGCAGGTGGCGAATCAAACGGTCCGCAGCGGTCTGCTTCGCAGCGTCAACGACCTTTTCAGAGCTGGCGTCATCGGAGCCGAAAGCGATGTTCTCCTCGATCGTGCCCTCGAAGAGCCAGGTGTCTTGCAAGACCATCCCCATATGAGCACGCAGCACATCCTTATCAAGAGTGGAGATGTCCACCCCATCAAGAGTGATCCGACCCGAATCGAGCTCGTAGAAGCGCATGAGCAGATTGACGAGTGTCGTCTTGCCTGCGCCGGTCGGGCCGATAATGGCAACCATCTGCCCGGGATCGACCTCGAGAGACAAGTCCTTAATGATCGGCGTGCCCTCGACGTAGGAGAAACGCACGTGCTCGAAGACGACACGGCCCGAAACATGCTCCTCTTCGCCAGCGCCTGAGTCGCCCTCGTCAAGGATGCTGCCAGTGCGAAGAGCCCTCCCCTTAGCGAGGCTCTCCCCCTCGGCGCGGAGGGTGCCTTGAGTGAGCTCAGCACTTTCCGTGCCTTCGGCATTGTTGACACCATCAGCGCGACCAGCACATTCACTGAGCTCGGTAGCGACAGCAACAGCGCCGGAGGCTTTGCGCGCTTCGGCCAAGGACTTCGCGCCCCTGTCAGGAGCCATCTCCTGCGCGTCGAGGAACTCAAAGACCCGTTCAGCGGAGGCGACGCCCGACTGGAGTGAGTTCATCATCTGCGCGAGCTGGCCGATCGGCTGGTTGAGTTGGCGCGAGTACTGGATGAATGCCTGCACATCGCCCAGAGACATGGAGCCCTTCGCGACCATGAGACCGCCACCGACCGCGACGATCACATAGGAAATGTTCGAGATCATGTTCATCAGCGGCATCACGAGGTTCGAAATGAATTGCGCGATGAAGCTTGAACGATACAAAGCAGAGTTCGACTTCTCGAAGGCGGTGGTGTAGCGCCCCTCGAGACCGTAGAGGGCGAGGACCTCATGTCCGGAGATCGTCTCCTCAACGAGATCTGAAACCTCTCCAGTGGACTTCCACTGCTGGCGGAACTGAGGCTGTGCCTTGCTCATGAGAACCCCGGTGAGTGCCCCGCCCAGCGGAATGACAATAAGAGCAAGAAGGGTGAGCTTCCACGAGAGGGTGAGCATCATTGCGAGAATACCGAGGACCATGAGGACCGCTTGGAACAACTGCGAGAGGGTCTGGTTCATGACCTGAGCGATATTGTCCACGTCGTTCGACACTCGTGACATGAGGTCGCCGCGCGAGTGCGAATCAAAGTAGGACAGGGGCAGTTTCTCGATCTTCCTTTGCACCTTGTCGCGCAAACGCCAGCCGAGGTTTTGCACCGCGATCCGAAGGACCCAGCCGCTGAGGAAAGAGATGAGGGCTGCGGCGAGGTAGATGCCGACCGTGATGAGAAGGACCCTGCCGAGGGCGTCGAAGTCGATGCCCGCCCCCGGAGTGATGTCCATGGAGTCGAGCATCCTCGCCAGATCCGTCTTTCCCTGGGCTTCGAGGGCGGCAACGGCCGCTTCCTTCGAGGGCGCCTGAGCGATCATCTTGGAGACGACACCGTTGAAGATAATGTCAGTGCCTTTGCCAAGGACCTTCGGTGCGGCCACGTTGAAAGCCACTGAGAACACGGCAGCGATGAGCGCGATGGACACGAACCAGTAGTCGGGGCGCAGTTCCCCGATCAGGCGTTTGAAGGAACCGGAGAAATCCTTCGATTTTTCGACGGGCCTGTTCATCGCCTCATGGGGGTTTCGAGGACGATGGGTGTGACGTGTTTCCCGCGAGCTCATGCTGCTTCCTCTTCCTTCATCTGAGAAGCGACAATCTCCTTGTAGGTCTCGCAGGACGAGAGTAGTTCGGCGTGGGTTCCGCGCCCGATGATGCGCCCACCTTCGAGGACGAGAATCTCGTCCGCGTGGCGGATCGAGGCGACCCTTTGCCCGACGATGAGGATGGCCGCACCATTGGTGTAGGTGTTGAGGCCGAGGCGCAGTTTCGCATCCGTTGCGTAGTCGAGGGCCGAGAAGGAGTCATCGAAGACGTACAGCTCGGCCGCCCGGTACAGGGCTCGTGCAATGGCCAGGCGCTGGCGCTGGCCCCCGGAGAAGTTCGCTCCACCGGGCTCGACCTCGTGATCGATCCCATCGGGGAGGGCGGAAACGAACTCTTTCGCCTGAGCCCCTTCGAGCGCGAGTTCCACTCTGGCGCGTTGCGCGGCGTCGGGGTTTTCCACGCCTGAGACGGTGGAGGCGATTGTGCCGGAGAACAAATACGCCTTCTGGGGGACCATCGCGATGCGCGAGCGCAGCTCCGGGAGGGGAAGGTCTTTGAGGTCCTGGCCGTTGACGGAGAGGCGACCGCCCGTCGGATCGATCATGCGCGGCAGTAGATTCACGAGGGTCGTCTTACCGGAGGCCGTCGCGCCGATGATGGCGGTCGTCGTGCCCGGGCGGAGCGTGAGGTTCAGGTCTTCGAGGACGGCCTCCTCGGCTCCGGGGTAACGGAAAGCGGCTCCTTCGAAGGTGAAGGTCCACGCTCCGCTCGGGAGTGCGGCCGGGGCATCTGCCTCCTTCACGGTGGCTTCGTGGTCGAGGACTTCGGTGATGCGTCGAGCCGCCACATTTGCGCGCGGAACCATGATGAAGATCATTGCTGCCATCATGACCGCGCCGGAGATCATGCCGACGTAGTTGATGTAGGCGATCATTGAACCGATTTGCAGTTCATTAGAGTCGATGAGGATTGAAGCGAGCCAGAGGACGCCGACGGTCGAGATTGAGATGACCACCATGACGGCGGGGAACAGGAAGGCGAACCAGGAACCGATGGAGAGGGCGACCTTGCGGAGCTGATCGTTCGCCTCGGTATAGCGTTCGCGGATGAGGTCCTGGCGGATGAAGGCGCGGATGACGCGGATCCCGGCCAGTTCTTCGCGCAGAGCCGTATTCATGTTGTCGATGCGGGTTTGCTGCACGTGGAAGAGTGGGCTGAGGCGCCTCATGACGAGGGCGATGATGATAGTGAGGAGGGGAACGAGGACGAGGAGGACCGCTGAGAGCTTGACGTCTTGGCGCAGCGCCATGATGACGCCGCCGACACCCATGATCGGAGCGCCGATCATGATGGAGAAGGTGAGCATCACCGTCGTTTGGATCTGCTGGATGTCATTCGTCGAGCGGGTGATGAGCGAGGAGGCGCCGAAGGAGTGATAGTCCTGGGTGGAGAATCCGTGGATCTTCGTGAAGATGTCGGAGCGCAGGTGTGCTCCGAGGGACATGGCGAGGCGGGCTCCCAGGTAGATCGCGAGCGCGGTGCACAGCATCTGCGCGAAGGCGATGGCGAGCATTTGCGCGCCGAAGTGCCAGATGAGCCCGGTGTTGCCTTGAGCGACGCCCTCGTCGATGATGCGGGCGTTGAGGTCTGGCAGTTCGAGGGAGGCGATTGTCGCTGCGGTTTGAAGGACGACGACTGCGAGGACTTCCCAGACTCGCGCTTTTAGATGTCGCGATGCAAGGCTGAAGAGCATGGGGACTTCTTCCAAAGAGCAATTTTCAGGTTGCTGAAAAGTGTAGCGCCGAGGTGACGGAGTGTCGTCTTCGAGGGGGGTGCCCCTATGTGGTGTGTCAAGCGACGGTTGGTAGTTGGTGGGTGGGTTGGGGGTTGTAGAGGGTGGCGTTTCGGATCATGGCGTGTAGGGTGAGGATGCGGCGGTGGGCTAGGGCGATGA
>NZ_JAEKIA010000011.1 GCF_016405145.1 Schaalia cardiffensis | reverse complement strand
CGTTCGCGTTCATCGGCGCTCGGCAGATCGGGCACTTGGGGCGCTTGTCAACACTCACCCGCTCATATAGGCCCCACCCCTATGGGGAACGCGACTTTACGCGGTCAGATCAACGAAAAGTCCGGGTCGATGCCACACTTCCTTGCCGGTATCCCGTGTTTGGACTGTGTTGGGGCGAGGCGCTCTCAATGGGCTCTCCCTCTATTGGGCCCTGGCTGCGTAGGGTCGTCACTCAGAGTCAGCTGTGCGCCCGTTTCCTGTTCCTCGTGTGCCGAGTTTCTCGCGAACAGACCGACTTTTCCTGAAGAACACGTTGAGATCCGGCGGACGAACGCGCTCTGAGCGCTTCGGTGGCGATCACCCCATGACCTGGGCATATGTGCTTTAATGGGGGTGGTGCTGGACGACTTGGTTGGTGCTTTTCAGGTCGGTGGCGATAACTCGAATGTTCTGCCTGCTCAGAGGCGGTGTTTTCGGGGTGGAGTCAGAAAGCACCTCGCACCATAAGGTGCATTAAGACCGTCAGCCTGCTCGGCGTGAGCTCATATATCTGGTCAGAAAGCACCTCGCACCATAAGGTGCATTAAGACGAGACGACCACATGTGTGGAAATGGGTTGCATGCTTCCGTCAGAAAGCACCTCGCACCATAAGGTGCATTAAGACGCGAGGGGGTCGGGGGTGGGGTCGCTGGGCTTTTCGCGGCGTCAGAAAGCACCTCGCACCATAAGGTACATTAAGACTATACGTATCCACCCTCTCCCGGGTTTTCCCCGAGGTGTCAGAAAGTACCTCGCACCATAAGGTGCATTAAGACATGCAGAGTGTGCGAGCTGACGGTCTTCGCTGTCCATGTCAGAAAGCACCTCGCACCATAAGGTGCATTAAGACTCATTGGCGATGGTTCCCGCAACCCCTTCATAAGTCAGAAAGCACCTCGCACCATAAGGTGCATTAAGACCATAAGCTACCTCCTTTCCAGTAAATGAGGTGCGAGTCAGAAAGCACCTCGCACCATAAGGTGCATTAAGACGGCGGTTAAGCCCACTTGATCACTTCGTCGAAAAGTCAGAAAGCACCTCGCACCATAAGGTGCATTAAGACTGAGATGCTACCATCCCCCAATAACCATACTTTGCGTCAGAAAGCACCTCGCACCATAAGGTGCATTAAGACAACAAGACGAGTAATCTGGCCAACAATGTCGGCCTGAGTCAGAAAGCACCTCGCACCATAAGGTGCATTAAGACATCTATGTAGCCTGCCAATACTACTATGAATATGGTCAGAAAGCACCTCGCGCCATAAGGTGCATTAAGACCGCCTAGCCGTTGCCAGCTCTTCAGCCTTAACTGTCAGAAAGCACCTCGCGCCATAAGGTGCATTAAGACCTTTCAGGTAGGGGGCGATGATCGGCCACGCCGGGTCAGAAAGCACCTCGCGCCATAAGGTGCATTTGGATGTGTCGACGATGAGGGAGACGCAGGACACGACCTTGGATCAGAAAGCGCCACGCCCCACGCCTGAGGGACATTCACCCCAGCCTCGCAGCGCCCCACGCTCAGAGGGCAGAAGAAGCCCCTTGCCGTTCAAAATCCAGAAGGAACTGTTTCGCTTCCACGCCGCCCCGGTAGCCGCCGAAGGACCCGTCTCTGCGGGTGATGCGGTGACACGCCTGAATGAAGGGCAAAGGATTCGCCGCACATGCGTTTGCGGCAGCGCGATGAGCCTTCGGGTGCCCGGCCGCGGCAGCCAATTGCGAATAGTTCATCGTCTCTCCGAAAGGAATCGTGGAGAGAATCGCCTGAACCTCGGCAAAAAAACCCTTCGACAAACACCGGTCAAGAGGCAGATCAAAACTTTGACGCTTACCCGCGAAATACTCAGTCAACTGGCGCTTCGCCAAGTCAAGCAGGGGAGTGGCATCTTCGTGAATCTCCTCGTGAAGCACCTGGGCGACGCGAAGGCGAACAGATTCAAAACCCTCCTGCTCAAACGCGATTCGTACAAGGCCCCGATCGCTCCCAATAAGAAGCAAAGCCCCAATAGGGGAATCCATCGTCGCCCAGCTCAGCATTGCCCCAGTTCACTTCCTCTTACGCTCACGCACCCGCATTGAAATCTGAATCGGAGTGCCCTCGAAACCGAACTCCTCACGCAAACGACGCTCAATGAACCTCCGGTAGCCCGGATCAAGGAACCCCGTCGTAAAAAGTACGAACCTCGGCGGACGATTCGACACCTGAGTGCCGAACAAAATACGCGGCTGCTTCCCACCACGCAAAGGATGCGGATGAGCGGCAACAAGCTGACCGAGGAAAGCATTGAGCTGACCAGTCTGGATACGCGTCTCCCACCCCTCAAGAGCAGTCCTCAACGCCCGGGTGATCCGGTTCGTATGCCACGAAGTCTTCGCCGACAAGTTAATGCGCGGTGCCCACGACATCTGCACGAGCTCACGTTCCAACTCAGCACGCAAAGCCAGCTGGCGCTCCTCGTCAACAAGATCCCACTTGTTATTCACAATGACAAGAGCCCGACCAGCATCGACGACGGCCTGCACGACCCGAATATCCTGCTCAGTCAGCGGCTCAGAGCCATCAAAAAGGACGAGGGCGACCTCGGCCTTCTCCAAAGCGGCCTGCGTGCGGATCGACGCGTAATAGTCCACGCCTGTCGTCCGATGCATTTTGCGGCGAATACCCGCAGTATCGACGAACCACCAGAACTCGCCATCAAGCTCGACCAGCTCATCAACCGGATCACGAGTCGTACCGGCCAACTCATTGACCACAACTCGCTCCGAACCGGCCAGAGCGTTGAGCAAGGAGGACTTGCCGACGTTCGGACGGCCCAGGAGCGCTACGCGGCGCGGTCCGCCCTCGGGCATCTTCGCAGCGACCGCGGACTCTTCCGGGAGGACCTCAAGGACCGCGTCAAGCAAATCACCCGTGCCGCGCCCATGCAGAGCCGAAACGGGATACGGCTCACCCATGCCCAGGCTCCACAAGTAAGCAGCATCAGCCTCCTGCTGAGGCGAATCGACCTTATTCGCAGCCAAAACAACGGGCTTGCCCTTCGAACGCAGCATCGTGACAATCCGCTCATCCGAAGCGGTCACCCCGACCGTCGCATCGAGGACGAGGAGGACCGCGTCCGCCAAATCGACGGCAATCTCCGCCTGCTCGGCGACCGAACGATCCAAGCCCTTAACATCAACCTCCCAGCCACCCGTGTCAACCACGGTGAACGCTGTGCCCGCCCACTCGGCAGGGTAGGAGACGCGGTCACGAGTCACCCCCGGAGTGTCCTGGACAACCGCTTCTCGTCGACCAATGATCCGATTGACTAGGGTCGATTTGCCGACATTCGGACGGCCAACGATCGCGAGGACCGGCAGGCCCGCCATGTTCTCCTCATCGGCGTCGAAAACACCCTCCGAGTCGAGGAGAGCAAGGTCTTCCTCTTCGAGTTCGAACATGTCGAGGCTGTGCCTCATTTGGCTGGCACGAAGCTCGGCGTCCTCGTCAAGAGAGACATCCATGGGCAGATCCTTGTCAATCACCCGCCCATCCTAAATCGGAGGGCGGGTGATATGACCAAGGAGTGGGCCTCATCGGGCGGTTTTCCGCCAGATGTCACACGTGAGAACGCAAATCGTAAGTGAGGACCTCGCGGGCGACGGGCACATCGTTGTACTCGTGCTTAATGCCCTCAATGTCTTGATACCACTCCGAGCCCTTCCCAGTGATGATGACAGTGTCACCAGGCTGAGCTGCAAGAATCGCTTTCCTCACAGCATCCCGGCGGCAGGTTATCACCTCCGTCACATTATTAAGGTCCGGGCGCACACTCTTAATCCCCCGCATAAGGTAATCACGAATCGACTGTGGATCCTCAGTACGCGGATTCTCATCCGTCACCCACAAAACATCCGCTTCACGCGCCGCAATTCCGGCAATGACCTCGCGCTTCGACACATCACGGTCACCATCCGTGCCGAAAACAATGACGAGCTTGCCGACAGTGAGGTCCCTCGTCGAACGCAGCGTCCACTCGAGTGCCTCCGGCGTATGCGCATAATCCACAATGACGAGGGGCTGGTTACGCGGCTCGGGGTTGATCTTTTGCATGCGCCCCGGGATCTGCTCTGCCCTTTCAAGGGCGGCAATCACCTCATCCGTGTCATAACCGAGGCTCAAAGCAGCCACGATCGCGACCGCCGTGTTCTGCACATTCACCTCACCGAGGATCGGCATGGCGACCGGGTGAGCCTGACCTTGAGGGTCGACGAGTTCAAAAACGATCTTCCCAAGCCCCTGGTCCGGGTGGACATTGCGGACCGTCCAATCGGCTTCTTCCTCACTCAAAGCGGCGACGGTCGTCACGGGCACGCTCGCCTCTTTAGCTAGACGCTGTCCCCATTCATCGTCCACACACACGACGCCCCGCTTGGAATGGGCGGGAGTGAAAAGCATCTTCTTCGCCGCGTAGTAGTTCTCCATCTCCCCGTAATAGTCGAGGTGGTCGTGCTGGAGGTTCGTGAAGGCGACGACGTCGAAAACAATGCCGTCAACTCGCCCGAAGCTCAAAGCATGGGAACTGGTCTCAACGACCGCTGCACCCAGGCCCTTCTCCAGGGTGAAAGCGAGGAGCCGTTCAACGACCGGAGATTCAGCGGTCGTCTGATCCGAACGGAAACGCAGGTCACCGATGCGAGTTTCAACGGTGCCGCAGATCGCCGGGTCCGTGAACTCGATGCCGAGGGCTGCGCGCATGAGGAACGAGGTCGTTGTCTTCCCATTCGTCCCCGTCACCGCCATCGTCTTGAGCTTCTCAGCGGGCGAGCCGTAGATGTTCTTCGAAACGAGGGCCGCGGCGCTGCGAGGATCAGCGACCACCACAACCGGAAGGTCAACCTCCGCCTGGCGGGCCAGCTCAGCTCCTTCAACGTCCGTTAGAAGGACACTCGCCCCGTTGGCCTGTGCGGCGGCGGCGAAACGCACTCCATGCTGAGTGAGTCCCGGAATGGCAACGAAAACCCACCCCGTTTCGCAATCCAAAGAGGAGACGGTGGCGCCACTAACCTTCAGCTCGTCAATCTGGGAGGTGGAAAGGGCGTTGCCGCGCGCATCAAGGAATGCCTCGACGTTCAGGCCCTGGAGGGCCTGGGAAAGGGGGAGTGGTTCAACTGTGGGGCGGATGTCAACGACAGAAGTCATGGGCCCACTCTAGCGCCCAGACACTCCCGACCCGCTGGCTGCGCACCAGCGGCAGCGCCCATGAATACGTAGACTTCGACACATGCGAGTTCTCACCCGGACCGAAGCCCACGAGCGAGCACACAGCATCGCCCTCGACGAGGTGGCCGTGCACGTCGATGTGCGCGGCGGAGATCTTCCCGGTGCCTCGACTTTCCAGGTTCGCTCCACCCTCAACCTCACCGCCGCACAGGATTCAACTTTCCTTGACGTCGCAGGGACCGTGACCTCGCTCAGCGTCAACGGTCACGTACGGCAATTCCATCAAGACGAGGAACGACTCGCCCTCGAGGATCTTCCCACGGGCACGCCAATCACGATCACCGTCGATGCCGACTACAGCTACTCGCGCACAGGCGAGGGCTTGCACCGTTATGAAGACCCCGAGGACGCTCGGGTGTACTGCTACACGCAATTCGAACCCCAGGATGCCCACCGGGCCTGGCCCTGCTTCGACCAGCCCGATATGAAGGCGCGCTGGTCCTTCACCGTTGATGCCCCCACCCACTGGATTGTCGCTTCGAACTGCCAGGAAGTCTCAACCGAGGCGATCGAAGACGGGGTGCGACACGTTTTCGCGCAGACTCTGCCCCTGTCGAGCTACATCACCGCCCTCGTCGCGGGGGACTGGGCCGTCGTCGACGGGGGAGTGTGGAAAGGGGGAGCCCCCGGCGGCGAGGAGATCGAAGTTCCACTGCGCCTCATGTGCCGCAGCGCCCTCGCCCCCTCAATGGACTCCGAAGATATTCTCGAAGTGACCACAGCGGGCCTCGACTTCTTCCACGAGGTCTACGCAAGCAACTACCCCTGGGGGAAATACGACGAGGTCTTCGTCCCCGAATACAACCTCGGCGCCATGGAAAACCCCGGCTGCGTCACCTTCAACGAGTCCTACCTCTCACGCGAACACCCGACCTTCTTTGAACGCCAGCGCCGCGCCAACACGATCCTCCACGAAATGTGCCACATGTGGTTCGGCGACCTCGTCACCCCCCAATGGTGGGACGGCCTGTGGTTGAAAGAGTCCTTCGCCGAGAACCAAGGAGCGATCGCGGCAGCCAGAGCAACGAAATACGCAGGGGAACGCGCCGCCTTCGTCGTCGGACGCAAAGCCTGGGCCCTCGAACAAGACCAGATGCCGACAACCCACCCGATCGATGCCGATATCCCCGATGTTGCAGCGGCGAAAACGAACTTCGATGGGATCACCTACGCGAAAGGCGCTGCGGTCCTCAACCAACTCGTCGCTTGGGTCGGCGAAGACGCTTTCTTCAAAGGTGCTCGCCTGTACTTCACGCGTTACGCCTACTCTTCGACCCGCTTAGAAGACCTCATCTCCTGCTTGGAAGAGGCTTCCTCTCACGACCTTTCCGGGTGGGTCGAAGCCTGGTTGAAGACGAGCGGCCCCGCCATCCTTTCAGCCTCCTGGCAAACGGATCTCAGCGGTCGCGTCTTCGACTTCACCTTGCGTGACGAAGCTCAAAAGCCTGGCCAATGCCCCCACCGCCTCGAAGTGTCGACCTGGGCGTTAAGGGGAGGGAAACTCGAGAAAACCCATTCCTTTGACGTGCGGATGAACGGCGTTGAAGCGCCGATCGACCCTGAGGGGATCCTCAATGTTTCGGGGGGTCGCTCGCACATGGATCTCGTCGTCGTCAACGACAATGACCTCACCTATGCGGTGCCGCGCCTGGATTCTTCTTCTACCGAGCTCGCCCTCGGATTCATCTCCACCTGTCCTGACTTGATGACCCGTTCAGTCGTCTGGTCATCCCTGTGGAACGCCGTGCGCGATGGCCTCCTCGACCCGGAGAAGTTCGCCTTTTCGGCAATGCGTTGTGCCCTCGACGAAGAAGATGCCTCCCTCGCTGCCGAAATCGTCACCATGGCCCGAAGCGCGATGACCTCCTACCTGCCCTCCTCGAAACGTGCCCCGCTGATCCACGAGCTGTCGAGGACTGCGATCCGCCTTGCCCGCACCCTCAGCGCTGATCGTGCTCGCCCCTGGGTCAAGGCGATGCTCCCCCTGGTCCCCCACGCAGCAAAAGAGGAGACGCTCCTCTTCGTCCGCGAGCTCGCCGAACACAACTCCTCCCAAAGCGGCTGGCTCGCCCGCGCCGCCCTCGCCGCCCGCGACGAAGCCTCACCACAAGACATTGAGCACTGGTTCTTAGCGCATCCGAGCGGGGAGGCTGCGGCGCATCGCATCCGAGCACTCGCAGCAATCCCACGGGGCGAACAACGAGAAGCCGCATGGCAACTCATCACCTCCCCTGAAGTTTCAAACGACCACCTCAGCGCCGCTTTCGAAGGCCTCGCTTTGTCGACCTGGTCGGGCGAGTCGATCGTGGGGCGGGCCTTGGAAGTGATGGAAGAGTTCTGGGGCTCGCACACGATCGGATTGGCGATCCGTTTCGTCAACGGCTCCCTCCTCAGCGGAATAGACATCGAAAACCCGGCGAGCCTCAACGACCTCGTCGAGCAGGTCTCGCAATGGCTTGACTCTCACGAGGACGCGGCCCCCGCCTTGAGGCGCCTCATGATCGAACACCTCGACGACGCGAAGCGGCGAGTGAGGGTCCAGGAGCGCTGGGCGTGAAATGAAAGACAGCAAAGACAGCAAGGACCTTCACGGGAAAGAGCTTCCCGAAAATGACCGGGCTCCAGTGGACCCTGCGGCCTCAATGTCTTTGCTCACCCAGCTCCTCGCAAACCCCCTCGACGCCGGATACACGGAATACGCCGGACATGAGGCGAAACAATACTGGTGGCAGCGCGTCCTTGTCCTCCTCTTCGCGCTCGGACTCGGATTCGCCTCCGTCACAGCAATCACCTCACTGAGAACTGCGTCCGCGCATGACGTCGTCAACGATCTTCGAGACCGCGCACAATCCCAACAAAGGATCGTCGGCTCGCTACAAGACGACGTCCAATCCCTATCCTCACGCCTCGACACTGCAACCGGTGAAGAAGGGGGCGCCTCGAGCCTCGATACGGGCCTCCTCGTCGCGAACTCCCTCGCGCCCGTGTCCGGCCCCGGCCTCGTCGTCACCCTGAAAGATTCAGAATCCGCCGCCGCATTGTCGAAAAGCGGCAGAGGACGAGTGCGCGACCTCGACCTCAACGTCGTCGTCAACGCCCTGTGGGGCGCGGGAGCCGAAGCGATCGCCATCAACGGTATTCGCGTTGGCCCGGGAACCTTCATCCGCACAGCCGGCTCAGTGATCCTCGTGAACATCACTCCCGTGCAATCGCCCTACCTCGTCAGCGCAATCGGGGACGCGAACGCCCTCTCTGTCGCGCTCGTTCGCGACCAAACCGGGGATTTCCTCTCCAGCGCCCAGTCCATCAACGGAATCACCCTGTCAACGGCCGGAGATTCCACACTTGATCTGCCCGCCCTTGACCTGCGTACAACCCGCGAGGCCAAGCCACTCGAAACCGGTAAAGGAGATTAAGGTGCCCGCGATCATCGGCCTCATCGTTGGAATCCTCCTCGGCCTCTACTTCGACCCGACGGTGCCGAGCTGGCTCCAGCCCTTCCTGCCCGTCGCCGTCGTCGCAGGCCTTGATGCTCTCTTCGGCGCAGCCCGAGCGTGGCTCGAAGGCGCCTTCCACGACCGAGTTTTCATCACCTCCTTCTTCTGGAACGTCGTCGTCGCCTGCCTCCTCGTCCTCATGGGCAACCAGCTGGGAGTGGGTTCCGCGATGACAACCGCCGTCGTCGTCGTCCTCGGCATCCGAATCTTCTCCAACACCGCTTCCATCCGCCGATTGATCCTCAAGGCTTGAGATGAGCGAAGACACGACCCCCACCCGGACGGGACACCCTCGAAAAATCCCTTTCCTCACGCGACTGAGCGAAGCGATCTTCGCAGCTCCGCGCGCAATCCACCTGCTCCTCCTGCTCATCTGCGTCCTCCTCGGATTTGCGCTCGTCACCCAGGTCCGTGCCCAGCGATCCGACCCTCTTGAATCATTAAGTGAAGAAGACCTCGTGGTGCTCCTGTCCGAATTGAACGCGCAGGAGAACGCTTTGCGCCTCGAAAGGGCGAACCTGCAAACCAAGGTCGCTGAACTCGAATCCGCCGCCAATGAGCAAGAAGCCCAAGCCGAAGCCGCTCAAGCCGCTGAACTCCAGGCCCGCATCAACGCCGGGGCCGTCCCCGTGCACGGGCCCGGCGTCATCATGAGGGTTTCCGACCCCGAGGGGGCTTTAAGCGCCACCGAGTTCGTCATGACTCTTGGAGAATTGCGAAACGCCGGGGCAGAAGCGATCGAATTGAATGGCATCCGTCTTTCTACACGATCCGCTTTTGTCGGAGCAGGCGGCCAGATCCTCGTCGATGGCACACCGATTTCTTCACCCTACGATTGGCGGGCGATCGGAGCTTCACAGACGATCTCAACCGCTTTAGAGATCCAAGCGGGTTCAGCCGCGCAAATGCGGGCGAAAGGTGCGCAGGTGTCAATCATGGAGAATCCCGATTTCAGGATTGAGTCCGTCGCCACAGTGCTCCAACCACAATTCGCGACGCCCGTAACTGAAGATCTTCACTCTGAATGAGTACTCGGCTGATAAAACGTCTAGAATCGGTGAGTACCGCATCGAAGGATAGGGGAGTTTCGATGGACAAGTCTCAGGAGTTCGATCCGACAGCCACATGCGTCTTCGGTATCGGCCCCGTTGATGAGTCGGGCGATACCACAATGCCCTTGTCGGCACGGGACCGTGAAGCCGTTGACGCTCTTCCGGCGGGGTCTGCGCTCCTCATCGTGCAGCGCGGCCCGAACACGGGAGCGCGCTTCCTTCTCGACGCGGAAGCGACCAGCGCCGGTCGCTCCCCGAAATCGGACATTTTCCTTGATGATGTCACGGTTTCGCGCTCTCACTGCCAGTTCATCGCCGTGGACGGGGGGCATGTTGTTCGTGACTCGGGATCTTTGAACGGCACCTACGTTAATCGCGAGCGTGTGGATTCGGCGCGCCTGAACACCGGCGATGAGGTTCAGATCGGCAAGTACCGTCTCACCTATCAGCCCTCGCCTAGGACGGCATGAGCACACCCGCGAAGAGCCAGCTCCTGAAAGAGGAGGCATCGGCGAGTGAAATCGGACCTTGGCCAAGGGGAGTGGACCGCACTCCTTCCTTGTCGATTGGCCAGGTCGTGTCCGAGTTGAAGGCCGAGTTCCCCGCGATCTCCCTCTCCAAGGTTCGTTTCCTGGAAGAGCAGGGGCTCGTCTCTCCTGCGCGCTCCGGCTCGGGATACAGGAAGTATTCGCGCGCCGATATTGAGCGCCTCCGCTTCGTGCTGAGCGCGCAGCGTGATTCCTTCACCCCTTTGAAGGTGATCGGGGATCAGCTTCGCGCCCTCGACGCCGGGCACGAGGCCGAGCTTGCCCGTCACGCCCGCGTCGTCGCTTCGGAGGGAAAGATTGTCACTCCTTCGAATGGTCGGCCGATTTCGGCGAGGGACCTTGCGGACCTGACTGGCGTGGATCTTGAGGGCCTAGAGCGTTATGTCCGTTTTGGTTTGATCTCCCCGGATATTGCGGGGTATTTCCCTGCTCGGGCTGTTCAGATCGTTCAGATCCTCGTGCGTCTTGAGGCTGCGGGTTTCGATGCGCGGATTTTGCGTTCGGTGCGTACTGGCGCGGAGCGTAGTGCCGATATTGTCGATCAGACTGTGAGTTCTCAGCGTTCGAGGGTGCGTTCGGGTGATGCTGAGCGTGCGAATGCCAGGATCTTGGAGTGTGGGGAGCTTTTGGCCGAGTTGCATCGTGAGTTGCTGCGGGCGAGCCTGGCGCAGCTCCAAGTCAAGGGAACATAACAACCTTCACCTTGAACTTGAAGTTCAGACTTTCCGCGTGGTTCGTTGACCCACACCTGCAAAGCGCCTAGCGTGAAGTCACCATCCCAAATCGGTGTCGATCGTTTCTCAAAGGAGTGCTCAGTGAGCGCCGAACCCCATGAAGCCGCAACGCGGCAGGCCATGCTCTTCGGCGACCCTCTTGAAGGCCTTGAGGGCGATGACCTCGGCTATAGGGGTCCCGTGGCCTGCACCGCAGCCGGCATCACCTACCGTCAGCTCGACTACTGGGCCCGCACAGGCCTACTCCAACCCTCCGTGCGCGCCGCGCGCGGCTCAGGCTCTCAAAGGCTCTACTCCTTCAAAGACATTCTCGTCTTGAAGATCGTGAAGAAACTCCTTGACACGGGAGTCTCCCTTCAACAGGTCCGCACCGCCGTTGTACAGCTCCAGGACAGGGGAGTGGACGACCTCGCCTCGATCACCCTTATGAGTGATGGTGCTTCCGTCTACGAATGCACCTCGACCGACGAAGTCATTGACCTGCTCCAAGGCGGCCAGGGAGTTTTCGGGATCGCCGTGGGTCGCGTCTGGCGCGAGGTCGAAGGGACCCTCGCGGATCTGCCGATCGAAAGGCTCGGCGGCGAGCCTGTTGATGAGCTTGCGGAGCGTCGTCGGCGCAAGCGCAGTGCCTCCTAAGTCTTCGCGCTGTTCCCTCTTTCAGCGGCTCCTGCCTCCTCCCGTCTTCTGACCCGTCGCGCCTTCCTACCCCCTCCCGCCTTCTGAATCTTCGCGTCTTCTCAACCTTCGCGCTTCCTAACCCCTCGCGCTCCCCCTTCTTTCAGCGGCTCCCCGCGCCCTCCTCTGTGAGTTGAAGTCTGCCTCAGGGTTCCCCACTCCTTTATTGAGGGGCTTTAGCGTTCACTCATCCCTCAGGAATTGCTCATTTTTCCGGATGCTTATTGTCCACACGCCTTCACACACTCCCTGCGCCAGTATTCACATTCATATCTGCCTCCCGCACGATACAAGGGGAAGTTGAGAGGCGAACACCACCATAATCAACACCCCTTGAATACAGTGAGCAATGCGGCTAGAGTTTCCGGTGTGAAGCGGAGAGACTTGGAGCGAGAACTCAGGCGAATCGCCAACCGCTACGGGCGTACCCTCACACTGACCGAAGGCGGCCGACACTCAAAAGCCCAGATCGGCCCCTGGCAAGAACCTCTTCCCCGACACCGGGAAGTCGACGAGTTACTCGCCCGAGCAATCATCCGGCGATGCGAGCAGGCCCTAAAGAAGGAGGAAGGACGATGACGACGCAGATTCACGCAACCGCAGAACGCGGCAACGGCTGGTGGGTGGTGACCTTCAGCGTGGACGGGACCGAGTTCGGCACCCAGGCCAAGCGCCTCGACCAGATCAACGACATGGTCGCCGACGCTGCCTCCTTGATGACTGGACGGCCCGAATCCGACTTCATCATCGATTACGAGGTCACCGACGCCCGATACGTCGACCTCGTGAATGAATACAAAATACGTGCCCATGAGGCCCTCGAAGCAGAACATGAAGCCGCCAGCGCGTCACGCAGGGCCGTCGCCGCGATGCGCGAAGATGGCCTGCCCCTCAGAGATGTCGCCTCCATGATGGGAATCTCCCCCCAGCGCGTGTCCCAGCTCGCCCACGCCTGAACAGATTGGGGGACAGGAAGCCCACCAAGTGAGGCCACAAGTCGGACACCGAGGGGGCGAAAGTCGGACGATTCAAACTTTGACCTGGGCTTTCCTCAAAGAACCAAGGAGCAGCGTTCGACTTGTGGACAGGTCACGGCCTGCTTCGAAGGGCGGCGCAGAAAGGAGGTCGGCCTTCCCAACGGAATGCCGACCCCCTTTGCGCGACTGCGAATACCTCAAGCAGAGCTGACAGTATGCGCGAGTGCGCGCGCCTCTAGCGGCCCAGAGTTGCGCGAACCGTGTAGCCCGTGTCGAGATCGGAGATCTCCACGTCAACAATGCCGTTCTCATCAACGAGGTAGCGCTCCTCGATCAGAGGCCCCTCCTCGGTTCTGAGGATCTCCTGGCGACTCAGGTCGATCCTGGGATCCCTGAGCTCTTGAGCGAAGGGCATGAGCAGTTCACCACAGGGCGCAACCTCGCCCCTCGGGACCCCCTGAGAGTCCACGGCTCGGTATTCGACGAAACGGTAGAAGCCAATATTGTGGGCCGCCCGGTAGCGCCTCGTCAGCACCGTCGATTCTCCAGGAGTCCACCTCGCATCGGGGCCCAGGAGCGGATCGAAGGAGACAGCCTGCCCAGAGTCAACCTCACGGAAGACTCCAACGCCGCGGGAAAGGCGATCCGTCACGGAGTAGCCTGCACCCTCGTCAGCTGCAATCGCTAGGCCGATCGCGGTCGAGCCACCTGATAGTGCGGAACGATGCACTCGCCTGCCGAAACGCTCCCGCAAGATCCTCGCAACCAGGGGCAGCCTGGAGGCGCCGCCAACAACGTAAAGCCCGGCAACAGACTCAGGCAGAACGCGCCCACCATCGGGGCCGTCCACGAGCAGGGGGTCGAGGATCTTGAGAGTATGGTCGACGAGTTGCTTCGCAGCCTCGTAGTACTCGGTGACGGGCACGCGCACGGCCTTGCCCGCAACCTCGAGAGCCACCGCCCGACTCTGAGGGGAGAGGGCCTCCTTCGCAAGGCGAGCATCCTCAATGAGGCGCATCCAGCCCTTCTCACCGAGTTCAGCGGGACTGATATCGGCTGCTTTCGCGGCTTCTTGCGCCAGAACGAGGTCGAAGTCGTCGCCGCCGAGCAGATTATCACCGCGCGAGGCAATCACCGAGTGGGCGGTTCCCTTCGCCTCGACGAGGGAGGCGTCGAAGGTTCCGCCGCCAAGATCGTAGACGAGGACGGAGGTGCGCTTCGAGTTGATGGTGCCGGGGTGGCGATGCGTGTATTCAAAGCCCGCTGCAGAGGGCTCGTTGAGCATTTCGAGGACGGTCCATCCGGCGTTCTTGAAAGCCTCGAGAGTGAGGAAGCGCTGCGCGGACCATGCGTGCGCAGGAATGCCGATGACCGCTTCCAGGGGCTCATCGGGGGAGGGGAGGGGCACGGAGGAGTTCTCACGCACCATCTGCGCCACGTAATGGAGGAAGCGGGTGACGACCTCGACGATCTGGAAATCACGATTGCCGAGCCGCAGAGTCGAGGTGGGGGAGATCCCAGGGTCTGCGAGGAGGCGTTTGAAAGAGCGCAGATGCTCGGCGCCGGACAGGGCCGCCTCCTCGGCGTCGAAGCCGAAGCTCAGGTGCCCGTCCTCGTATGCGACGATCGAGGGGATGTAGTCGCGGTCATCGCCGCACAAATCCACGAAGGACACGATCGGGTAGTTGCCCCTGTCCACTTGGGCGAGGGTCGTGCGAGTAGTGCCAAAATCTACGCCAAACTTCATACCTTCAGGGTATCGCTGAGGCGAGCCTCTTCGGGCGCGCCGCTCGTGGAGGGCTGAGATTTGACAGAGAGATACGACATGAGAACCGAGGAAAGCGCCAGGCCGACGAGGCAGTAGGAGACTCCGGCTACAGCATCGAGGACGTAGTGGTTCGCGGTCGCAATGATGATCCAGATCGTCGCGAGGGGGTGGAGCGCGAGGAGGAGGCGTTGCCACCCTCGCTTGAAAACGAAAGCTCCGAGAACGATTGCAGCCCACAGGGCCCATCCCGTGTGCATGGAGGGCATCGCCCCATAGGGATTCGCCAGGGAAGCGGCCGCTTGGGAGTAGGAGGAACCGATCGCAGATTGGGTCGCCACGGCATCGACATATCCAAGGTTCGACAAGAGCCTGGGGGGTGCGAGGGGGTAGGTCCAATAGGTGATCATCGCGCCGATTGTCATGATGAAGAGGCCATTTCGTGCGAAGCGGTAACGCTCGGGGCGCAGTCTCCACATCAGAGTGAGTGAGGCGAAGGTGACGAGGAAGAAGGAAATGGAATAAAAGCTCGTTGAAAGCTGAGCGATCCATTCATGGGAGTGCAGCCAGTGGTTGAGCCCGAGTTCAATATCAATGCCGAGGGCATCTTCGATTCGAAGGATGTCGTAGGCGTTGAGGAAGGCTCGTGTGGGTGTGACCGGAGCGATGTAACACAGCACGGAGTATCCGAGGGCGCTTGCCGCGACAAGGAGGATCTCCAATAGGCCGGAGCGCTTGGGCGCGACCATTGCCGGGGTGACATGTTCGGGTGTGGAACGCACGCGCCTTTTTCCTTTTGATCCAGTCGATTCTTTCCGCTTTTCATCGTACGAGGGCGGGAGGGGATGAGCATGGTGGAAGTGGCAACTTCGGCGCGAGTCGGGGTGATCCTCAATACTCTCCCGCCATTCTGACATAATGTACATTATCGGATCGATGGGGAGGGGGAGAATCCGCTAGACTGCGCATGTTCAGCTCTACGCTTGCAAGGAGTATGCCATGGCGGATCGCGCGCTTCGAGGAATGCAGATCGGTGCAAAGTCGATGGAATCCGAGGACGGAGTCGTCTTCGCGGAGCGCTACACCGTCCGCTATGAGTGCCCGAACGGCCACGAGTTCGAAGTTCCGCTCTCCACCGAAGCCGCTCCGCCCGCGAACTGGGAATGCCGCTGCGGCGCCAAAGGTGAACTCATCGGTGAGGCTCCCGAGGACGAGGAGGCCAAGCCCGCAAAGCCGGTCCGTACTCATTGGGATATGCTCTGCGAACGTCGTTCCCTTGAAGAACTTGAGGTCGTCCTCAATGAGCAGCTGACGCTCTTGCGTGAGGGACGACTGCGCCCCGAGGGTCACTACCGCAAGGGGTGAATCCTTTATCTATCTGTGAGAGGGCCTCGGGCATTGCCCGAGGCCCTTCTTCACAGCCATCGCCAGAGCTTTCCCGATCGTCGAGAGCTCTCCCATGGCCAAAGAACGCGCCTTAATGCGCTTGTCGTGCGTACTTTCGTGCCCCGAGAGGTCTTTTCCTCCCGACCTTCGAGCCTCTTGTCGTCGCCGCCAAGCGTAGTGTCGTGCCCCTGAACTGCATGACACCCATCGACTGCTCAATTCTCACAGTTCTTTCAAGCGCGCTTTTCCGTTCCTCTCAAACGCTCTTTTGTGGTCGAAGAGCGGGCTTGACAATGCCCCTTAAGCACTCTCAGCACTCTTTCGTGGTCGCCGAAGCTCTTGGGGTGCCCCTCGACGTCCCTGGGCTCGAGCCTTCCTGTGCCCCTGACGCACTGCGCTCCACCGACCAAGGGACACGAGCAGAAACACACCCGTCAACACCATCACAATCTGTGCGGGAAGCTCACCCATGTGCGCAGCCACAGTGATGCTCGTCCTCAAAGGAACGCTCTCTGTGAGCCAGGCAGCGCTTTGAGGCTCCGTTTGCGCCTGGATCGCCCCATCAGGGCGAATCACCATCGACACTCCCGTCGTCGATGCCTGAACCGCTGAACGTGAAAACTCCATCGCCCGGAAACGCATGAGCTGCGCCTGCTGAAGTGACTCTGCAGAAGAACGGAAATGATAGTTATTCGACGGCTCAATGAGGATCTGCCCGCCCAAGTTCACGCCCTCGGAAAACACCGAAGAATACCCCGCCTCGAAACAAATCCCAACAGCAAGAGGAACACTTCGCCCGTCACGCAAACGAACCCTCATCACGCCGGGCTCGCTGCCCGCAGCCATATCCACACTCACCTGCGCGGCCTCGGTCGCGAGCTTCGAAATGAACGAGCGATACGGGATGAACTCGCCGAAAGGAACGGGCTTTTGCTTCGCATAGAGGGTGGAAGAATCAAGCCCCTCCCCCACGTTCCACACGCCCAACCAGTTCCAACGCATACCCTCGATGGTGTTCGCAAAACCGAAAAGGAGCGGCGCCTGCGCCCTCGTCGCAGATTCTTCAAGGATCTGGGCGACACGAGTCGAGGCGCGAGGGTCCCGGTCCGCCCCAGTCTCCCCCCAGATGACGAGGTCGACCTCTCCCCCGTTCTCAGCCAAGGAGAAGGTCTGAGCCGCATTATTCGAAGCGACCTTGCCCTCAATGCCGAAGGTCTGGTTTCCGGGAAGTTCAACATCTCCTTGAACCACCCCGAGTTTCACAGCACCAGCTTCTTGCGCGGTATGAAGAGGAAGGAAAGCACTTGCGCACAACACCCCGGCTCCCACGAGCAGGGCCAGCGGCCTCGTATACCAATGCTCCGCATCTGAACCGGAGCGCAAGGAGAACACCCTGCGGACCAGTACAGCGAGCACGACGACGCTAGCGGAGACCAGAACCTCGCCTCCCCAGGGAGCCAGGTGCCCCAAAGGGGAATCCACCTGCGGCATCGCAATATTTCCCCAGGGGAATCCCGACCAGGGGTAATGCGAACGGAACTGCTCAACGCCCACCCAAGTCAGGGCGTAGGCGAAAGCCTGTCCGGGCAGGGTCCTCGCCCAAGCCCACACACGGCAAAGACGTGCAATCAGCGTCCAAGCGAGGATCTGGAGGATCTGCGTCGCAGCCAAAGCCACCCAGGGAAGCCACCCGCCCGTCGCAAGCGTCACCCAATGCACAAGAGGCAGCCACCAGCATGAGGCGAAAACCAGGGTGTTGAGCAGGGAACGAGAGGTGGAGGGCCCATCAACCCGCGAGAAGAACAGGGCAAGCGAGGGGATCAACGCCCACCACACAGACAGGCTCGGGAAACTCGCCCACACGCCCCAACCGGCAAGAGCACTGAGGAACAGATCACGGTGAAAGAGCCTCATAGGGCGGACCATGCCACCACCCCGTGGACGAGAAGATCACGAGCCTGCTTCGCTTTCGCTGAGAGCACCGGATCCTCAAGTCCGCGGATCTGGTCGAGCAGATCAATGACCTGTCGGATCCAGCGGACGAAATCCCCACCTTGCATCTCATCGTCGGCGAGCGCAGTCGATAGCGAAGCGCCGTGTGCCCAGGCAAGGCAGGGGGCGAGCAGGCCAGGATCGGGCTGTGGGGAAGCCTCCACGCCATGAGCTTTCTCAGCGGCATGAACCCTGTCGACAGCCTGAAGAGTCTGTGCCCAGGCCTTGAGGAGGGAGGCGGGAAGACCTGGGGGAACAAGGCTCGCCTCCTCTGAACGAGACTCGTACACGCAGGTGGACACGATCGCGGCAAGCTCGTGGGCAGTCACATCATCCCAGCAGCCCTGCGATATCGCCTCCATGACAATGAGGTCTCTTTCGCCGAAAATCATGCGGAGCATTTGACCGCGTTCACTCACCTCATCGCCCCGAAGGAAGTCCAAATCTTCGAGGACATCACACACCCGGTCGAAGTGCTTGGCGACCGAGTTCGTGCGCCGATCAATCGACTCTTCAAGCTTCCTGAGCTCCCGATCGATTCTCGCCCACTGGTGGCCGGCGCGAGCATGGTCTTCCCTCTTGGGGCACTGATGCACCGGGTGAGCGCGCAAGGCGGCTTCGAGGCGCTCCACCTCGGCGCTGTCGAAAGGAAGCGTTTGGGATGAAAGAGCTTTGAAGTTCCCAGAACGCACCAGCTGCCTCAACTCTTCGGCGATCCTCATGCGCTCCTTGTTCCGACGCAAAGCCGATCCCCCACTGATTCTCAGGTGAGCGAGATGCTGGGCGCCGGTGGAAGCGTCACCGTGGGCAAGAGTGTGGAATCTGCCGTCCATGCCAACAACTGTTGTCGCGACCCGACCGATCGCGGTCTTCTCCCGGAATGCGATGACCGCGTAGAGTTTGCGCCGGCCCTTCCCATAGGAGATGACATCGCCGGGCACGAGTCCTGAGAGGAGCTGAGAATCAGCGCTCCTCTGCGTCTGATTCCTTTTCTTCGAAGCCGCTTTTTGTGCGAGGACGAGTTCGTCGCGTAAGCGGAAGTACTCTTGGGCATCACCCTTTTCGCACACAAGGTTCTGTCCGATCGAGTCGCGCTCCCCTCTAAGGTGTTTTGCCCGAGTCGCAAGCTCAACGACTTGACCATCGGCTTGGAATTGCGCGAAAGACGTCTCGAGCACATCCCTTGTCGACTTACGTGTCGAATGATCGAGAAGATTCACGACCATGTTGTAGTTCGGTTTGAATGCGCTGATGAGAGGATAGGTGCGTTTCGACGCAAGGGAGGCGAGTTCTTCGGGGGCGACCGTGCCACGATGCAAGACGACGCTGTGCCCCTCGGAGTCGATGCCCCTGCGCCCGGCCCGACCGGAAAGCTGCGTGTACTCCCCCGGTGTCAGGCGCACATGCTCGGCTCCATTCCACTTCGTCAAAGACTCAATGACAACGGACCGGGCCGGCATATTAATTCCCAGGGCCAAGGTTTCCGTCGCGTACACCATTTTGATCAAGCCGCGGGCGAAGAGTTTTTCGACGGTCTCTTTGAGCAGTGGGAGCATTCCCGCGTGGTGTGCCGCCACCCCGCGTTCGAGGGCGCTCGCCCAATGCGCAATACCGAGGACAGCGAAATCTTCGGGCGCGATCAGCTGTGTCACTTCCTCAATCGCCTGGCGGATGAGGCGCGCCTCTTCGGCACTGGTGAGCACAATGCCCGCGCGCATGACCTGTTCGACTGCGGCCTCGCAGCCGACTCGGGAGAACACGAAGGTGATGGTCGGTAGGAGTCCTGCGCGTTCAAGGGCTATGAGGGTCGAGGGCCTCGATTCGCTCTCCGGACGAGCAGGGCCGCGAGCCTGCCAATTCCTCGCTCCCCGTCCTCCCCGCTGTAAAGCGTGGGGGCTCACTGCGGCCAAGAGTTCGGGATTCAATCGTCCTTCGACGCTCCCTTTCCTGCCCGGTTCGTACAGGTCGTACAGGGTGCGCCCGACGATCATGTGCTGGTAGAGGGGGACGGGACGGACTTCAGAGACGACGACCTCGCATCCGCCGCGCACTTGCGCGATCCACGAGCCGAACTCCTCCGCATTCGAGACGGTCGCAGATAAGGCGATAATCGTCTTATCAGCGGGCAGGTGGATGATGACTTCCTCCCACACGGGGCCCCGGAAACGATCGGCAAGATAGTGGACCTCATCGAGCACCACCGATTCCAAGTCTGAAAGGTCACTGCCTGCGTAGATCATGTTGCGCAAAACCTCAGTCGTCATGACGAGGATCGGTGCGCCCGGGTTGATTGAGGTGTCACCGGTGAGCAGGCCAACCTCGTCCTCGCCATAGCGGGCACGCAAGTCGAGGAATTTCTGATTCGACAGGGCCTTGATCGGAGTCGTGTAGAAGCAGCGTCTCCCTCGCGTCCTGGCCAGGTGCGTCGCGAATTCGCCGACGACGGTCTTGCCGGCACCTGTGGGCGCTGC
This sequence comes from Schaalia cardiffensis, assembly GCF_016405145.1. Lineage (GTDB taxonomy): Bacteria > Actinomycetota > Actinomycetes > Actinomycetales > Actinomycetaceae > Pauljensenia > Pauljensenia cardiffensis. The sequence goes on along the minus strand of NZ_JAEKIA010000011.1, from coordinate 59,611 downwards.
AACGAGCACTGATCGTCCAGCTTCGAGGGCGTCCATCGCCTGGATCTGGAAATCGTCGAGAGAAAAGTCGAGGCCCTCGGAGTAGGCGAAACGCTGCGAGCGTTCAACTTTCATGGCCTTCTTGAAAGCCGCCATCCTTTCGGCGGCTGATAGTTCCGGCGCCTGGGCGGGCTCATGCGAGGGGGCGTGGGCGCGTCGACGTTTCGGACTCATTGCGCCTCCTTCCGGGCGTACTCGTCCCATACTTCACGGATTCTTCGGGCCCTTAGCCCCGCCTGGCGTTTGAGCTTGTCTGGGGCGCTGATCACAACGGGTGACACATCAATGAGAAGGCTTTCAACCCAGGCGGGGTTCCACACGGGGATCGTGACCCTGCAGCCATGGGGAGTGTCCACTGGTTCTCCCTCCCCGAACTCCTCGCCCACCCAGCGTCCGCCGGGGCCGAGCTCAAGTTCGATCCTGCTCAGAGCTTCGACGGTGGTGTGTCTGCGCAGCTGGGAGCGTCCTTCTTCGGTGAGGAGGTCATCAATCCTTGACAGCGCGAAAACCCTTTCGGCCTGGGCGTCGTGACACCAGGCGTGCAGCATCCACCCGCCTGATTCGAATCTGAGTTCCCAGGGGTCGACGCGCCTGTGTGATCGGAGCCCATCGGCGCGAGTGTAGGTGAAAGACAGCGGGCGGCGAGTCGAAATCGCCTCCGCCACAGTTTCAAGACGAGTGGACAGATCAGTGTCCGGTTGGGGTGTAAGGAACGGGAAAGCCTCTCCCACCTGCGGCTCCTCTTGAGAAAGAGGGTCCTGAGTTGTCGTTTCCTCGCTCGAGTTGACGAGGGCGCGCACCTGGCACGCGGTTCTGGGGATGCGGGCGCGCAAATCCGGATCGAGGTTCGGGGCTAGGGCTTCAAGGCCGACGAGGATCGCCGTGGCCTCACGAGCAGTCAAACGCGGAGGCAGGCTGATCCCCATATTCGAGTGGACGAGGAGCTTGTCCTCGGTGGCGTAGGCATCCCAATCGATCTCGAAAGACTGTCCCGGCAGTGAATCTCCGACTGAGCCGATCGCTTCAATATCGCGTTTCATCTGCTTGCGGGTACGTCCGAAATGGGCAGCCGCTTCCCCCAGGCTCACACCCGGATGCTCGCAAATCCAGGCGACCAGGGAAATGAGTCGGGAAATCGTGATGGGAACGAGCTCAGGCATGGCTCCCCCATTGCGCGGCACTCACAAGGCGCTGATACAGCTCTTCACGAAGCTCCTCAGGTTCAAGGAGGACGATGTCTTCGCCCTCGTTCAAGATCCTTGAGATCCACTCCCCCTTTTCGCCAGGCTCTCCGATCGCCTGCTCCCAACCGTCCTCATCGCCTTCGTGTACAGACTCGAGGAAGGCTCTGACCCGTTGAGCTGCGCCGCTGCGAAGCGCCATGACGGGTGAGACCATGAGCTGCTTGAAAGGATCGTCGAGGTCCTTCGGCATGGGGGCCGCGTCTTGGGCTTCGCCCAGGAACTCGACCTCGGATCTGAAGCGGGACAAGCGGAACACGCGCTCATCTTCACGATCAAGATCACGGCCCCACAGGTATAGGGCTCGGCCCCTGATGATGAGCTTCCACGGTTCAACGGCCCTTTCGAAAGAGCCCGACTCTGAACGGTAGTCGAAGCCGATCACTCTGCGTTCCTCAATCGCTTCGACAATTTTCGCGACCGTTTCCGCACCCTCAAGGCCAAGAGGCAAAAGCGGAGTGTCCTCTGCCTGTGCTGAGCTGGAAGCGGCGATCTTCGGTCCGATCGTGTACAGATCCTGGCCCGCAGACTGCCAGGCTGAAACAGCGAGTTGGATCAGTGCAACATCCGTGGCATCAAGCGAAGCCTGTGAAGACTGGAAAGAAGCGGGGTCGACCCGATAGGACTCCGCGCCCGCGTTCACGATCTCGAGGATCACCCCGGCTTCACGCAAAGCGGCCTTGTCACGTTGGAACTGTGATTCAAAGGCCGCGTCCCCGAGTCCGACATAGCCCGGAAGTCTCCTGAGTTGTGTTTTCGTCCGAGGACGTTCCGCGCCGAGAAGTTCGATGAGGAGGCCCAATACGCGCGTACTCGTCGATACTTTCCCATCCACGGGCTCAAGCCTAAGACGCGAGGAGGGGCTGCGCCGGATCAGAGGCGGGACGCCGTCAACTCGGTGACAATAATGCCGCGCGCCCCGGCCTCGTGCAGACGATCCATCACAAGATTCACGCCCTTCGCGGGCACCATGACGCGCACGGCCCGCCACTCCGAGTTCATCAGCGGACTCACCGTCGGAGAATCAAAACCGGGGGCGATCTCAATCGTCGCATCCAGATCACCCTCGCGCACGTTGTAGTCGACAAGCACATAGGAGCGGGCGAGTTGCACGCCCTGCAAACGCCGATCCAGGGTCGCGAGGGCGGGGTCGTCCACGCAATCTTCACGGGTGATGAGGACCGCCTCCGACTCCAAGATGGGCTCTTCGAAAACCTCAAGTCCCGCAGCCTTCAAAGTCGAACCGGTTTCCACGACATCAGCGATCAAATCAGCGACGCCCAGTCGGACGGAGGATTCGACGGCGCCATCAAGGTGCACGACCTCAGCCTCGATACCGTGTTGAGTGAGATAGCGGCGGACCAGGTGATCGTAGGAGGCGCCCACTCTCTTGCCCGCAATGTCTGCAAGGGATGTCATCTGGCCGAGGGGGGCTGCGAAACGGAAAGTGGAGTGGGCAAAACCCAATGCACGGTGCTCGATCGCGCTCGTGCCCGAGTCAAGAAGCAGATCCCGGCCGGTGATGCCTACCTGGATGGAACCACGCCCCACGTACACAGCGATGTCTCGGGGACGCAGGAAGAAGAGTTCAACATCGTTCGTTGAATCAGTGAGCACGAGTTCACGGCCACGGCGGCGAGTCTTGTACCCGGCCTCCGCGAGGATCGAGATCGCCGGTTCAGACAGGGACCCTTTGTTGGGGACTGCGATACGGAGCATGTTTTCCTTCAAGTCGATGAGTGAATAACGGGCTTGCGGGGCGTTCACAAGAGGGGACCGCTGAGAGCTGGGGCGGGGGCGCCATCTCCGCTGAAGCCCCGACCATTCGCAAGTGGCGTGAGACTCGGATCAGGCGCAAGCCCCGGTGAAGCCCGGATCAAAGATGCCGGTACACGTCCTCGAGGCTCAGCCCCTTCGCGATCATCATCACCTGAGCATGGTAGAAGAGCTGAGAAATCTCCAAAGCACAGTCATCGAGGCTTTCGTATTCGGCGGCCATCCACACTTCACCGGCCTCCTCAATGATCTTCTTCCCGATGAAATGAACGCCCTTGTCGAGCTCCTCGACTGTGCCCGACCCTTCAGGGCGGGTCTGGGCCTTCTTCGACAATTCGGCAAAAAGATCTTCAAAAGTAGTCACGCGCACACTCTAACCACAGGCGGCGGGGTCCGAGGAATTCAACCACTCCCCGGACCCCGCTCCCACCACTGGGCTCCGATCAGCCTGTTGGGCCGATCAGAACCCTAGAATCTCAGTTGTTCGCATACTCGTTCGTCATCACCTTCGACGCGTCAACCGGGCCTTGGAAAAGCCCCGGCACCTTCGCAAGGAAATCACCCATCCGCGCCCAAGTGTCAGCGTCTTGGACGGGGCTCACCTGATCCGAGGAGTTCTTCAGCAGCGGGATCGTCGCTTCAAGGACCGCCTTCGCAGTCGCCCGAGTGTTGGTGTCCGAAAGGGACTCATCGCGCGTCGCCGTCGAATCGAGAGCCTTCTCCGGGTCGGAAACCGCGAGGGCCGCACCAGCAGAGGTCGCCTGGACGAGCGCCCTCGTCGCTTCCGGATGCGCCTGGGCCCATTCGCGAGTCGTGATCATCGCAGCTGCAACCAGGGGCGTGTCTTCCTTGAGGGGGATGGCGCGCACATCAAGGCCCGCGACCTGCATCTGGACGAGATCATTATTCGAAAAACCAAGGACCGCGTCGACACTGCCCTGGGCGATCGCCGCCCGCTGCGTGTAGCCGATGGAGGTGAGCACGACATCCTCCGTCGTCAAGCCAGCCTCCTGGATTGCGGCGAGAGCTGCGAAATAGCTCGAGCCGTATTCACCGGGAATACCCAGGCTGTGGCCCTTAAGATCCGCCAGAGAGTGGATCGGTGAAGAGGCCGGGACAATGACGACACCCGGAAGGTGCGAGTAGAAAGCGCCGACCGACACCAGGTCCATGCCCTGTGAAGCAGCGACAAGGGCCTCGTCACCGGAGGCGATCACGAAGTTCTCTTCGCCGGACAAAAGCGCGGTGAACAGGCCCTCGTCAGAGCCGTGGTGACGGACCTTCGCGTCAAGGCCTGCTTCCTTGTAGAGGCCTTCGTCCTCCGCGAGGTAGACGGGCGAGAACTGGACATTCGGGATGTATGTCAAGCCGACCGTGACCGCTTCAGCGCTCGTCTTGAGCTCCGGCTCTCCGGTCGAGGATGTGGCCGCCGTTGAGCATGCGGCAAGGGAGAGGGAAGCGAGGAGGGCGAAGGCGCCGGTGAGGAAACGCTTGTGGATCATGAGACTGCTTTCATTCGGAGATCGTGTATTTGCTGGTGCACTCAAGCCGATACACGAAGATGTACACCGCCGTCGCCATGAGACACAGGAGGATGATCGCGACGAACATCCCGGCGGTATCAACATTCGACCTCGCCTGGACCAGGACCTGGCCCAGTCCCTTGCCGCCCATCACCATTTCACCGACGACTGCGCCGGTCACCGAGAGGGTGAATCCGTTGCGCAGGCCGCCAAGAATGGAGGGCGCGGCGAGTGGCAGTTCAACTCCGAACGCCATTCGCCACCCCGAGGCTCCATCAAGTTCGGCCGCCTCCAGCACTTCAATGTCGAGATGGCGAAGGCCCACGACAGTGGAAACGAGGATCGGGAAGAACACAATAAGGGCGCACAAGGCGGTGACCGACCAGAGCCCGTAGCCGATCCATAGGACCAGGAGGGACGCTAGCGCAATCGCAGGGAGAGCTTGAGTGGCGCCGAGGAAGGGTTCGACCGCAGCCGAGACGAGTGGAGAGCGGTAGACGAGATACGCGAGCGGCAAAGCGACGCAAGCGCCGACGAGGGAGCCCGCCAGTGCTTCTAAAGCGGTGAGCGCCGCCATGCGCCACATCGACGTGTTCATCGTCATCGCAACGCCGCGGTTCCACGTATCAAGAGGCGACGGGAGTCGCCAAGATTCGATGCCGGTGAAAGAGGTTGTGGCCCACCACGCTGCGATGAGAACGATGAACAGCACAATGGGTGCCATGATCGTCATGCGTCTCGAGGTGACTCGGCGGCGTGCCACTTCCAGCCCTTCCGGCATCCGGGTACGCGCGGCGCGAAGTACGCGCGAGGCGCGTACTCTTGCTCCTCCCATCCGGACTTTCACCGTCGGTATCGGAATTACACCGATTCAACCGCCCTCTTTGCGAGCGGGTCGCGGACTTTCACCGCCGGTTCGGAATTACACCGACCCCGGAGCTAGCTCCATCATGCCATTGAGCCCCGTCTCATGTGAAACGGGGCTCAAAAAATGAACTGGAATGATCGTGGATCAGTGCTGGTGGCGGGCCGCAAGAGCTCGCAAAGCCTCGACCTCCGCGTAGGCGTCCTCGGCCCTGAACACCGCGGAGCCCGCAACGAAGTTATCCGCACCAGCTTCGGCCGCCAGTTCGATCGTCTTCCTTGACACTCCACCATCAACCTGGATCGACACTTCCAAACCCGAAGCGTTGATCGCTTCGCGAGTGCGGCGAATCTTCGGGATCATCGAGTCAATGAAGGACTGGCCTCCGAATCCGGGTTCGACAGTCATCACGAGGATCATGTCGAACTCGGAGAGGATATCCACGAAAGGCGCAATATCCGTCGCAGGTTTCAACCCCAGACCAACCTTCGAGCCGAGGCGGTGGAGTTCACGGGCCAGACGTAGGGGCGCGTGAGCGGCCTCCGCGTGGAAAGTCACCGAGGAGCATCCGGCTTCAGCGTAGGCGGGCGCCCAGCGGTCCGGGTCTTCGATCATGAGGTGCGCGTCGACCGGGAGGATTCCCGACTTCACGACCGCTTCGGCCACCGGCAGGCCCCATGAAAGGTTCGGGACGAAGTGATTGTCCATGACGTCCACATGAGCCACATCGGCCCCTGAGATCTTCTCGAGTTCAGCGCGCAGATTCGCGATATCGCAGTTGAGGATGGAAGGTGAAATAGTCACTGTCATGGGGGCAATGCTACAGCTCAGAGCACCATCCTGTGATCATTCTCCCACTCGCCGAAGGGCGGCGATGAACATCAGATCCGTCCCATGGCGATGCTCCCAAAGCTGCAAGCTCCTTCCCTTCGCCCCGGCCACGAGTCCCGCGCTTTCGGGGATCTCCAAAGACATTGGAACCAGGTCCTCTGCGATCGCGACAGTATCGAGCAATTCGAGCCCGCCCTCGCTAAGAAGAGCCTCAAGCTGATCGACCGTCTCTTCCTTATGCGGAGAGCAGGTGATGTAGGTAAGGACCCCTCCGGGGCGCACAAGATCACGGGCGCGACGTAAAAGCTGCGCCTGGAGTATCACGAGTTCCCCAACATCCGCCTGTGACCTGCGCCACCGGGATTCAGGACGACGACGCATCGACCCCATTCCCGAGCAAGGCGCATCAACAACCACCCGGTCGAAAGACCCCAGAGCCCAAGAAGTGTTGCGCCCACCGAAGCTACGACCATCGGAAGAGACGACATCAACATTGTCGAGCCTGCGGCAGGCCCGCTCGACAAGGCGGGCGCGGTGAGGGTGGAGTTCATTGGCGACAAGATGAGCCTGACGTTGGCGAGCCAGGGCACCAAGCAACGCCGCTTTACCGCCAGGACCTGCGCAAAGATCCAGCCAGGACACGTCAGGGCCTTCGAGAGGAGCCGCAGCGGCGATCAGAGCCGACAACTGAGAACCCTCATCTTGGACCCCGGCAGCCCCACTGCGGATCGATTCGAGGGCCGCAGGATCACCCGACTCGATCAGGACCGCCCTGGAACTCACAGTGCCCATCGCGACACGCGTGTCGAGCACTTCCTCAGCCTCGTCGGCAAGCTCCTCAGCTTCAATGAGCCCGGGTCGGGCCACGAGAGTCACATGGGGCGCAATGTTATCGCCCTCGAGAAGAGCTTCGAGCTCGTCTGAGGAATACCCGTGGGCTGTGAGGGCCTGGGAGAAAGCCTCCACCATCCACGTCGGATGTGAGGTCAGTGCTCCGAGACGCTCAATGGGATCCTCAATCTGTTCCAAAGCCTCTTCGATCGCGCCCTCCTCCTCACGGGTGATGGAACGAAGAACCGCATTCACCATTCGTGTCGGCCCGTCGGTCAGATTCATCCGCGCAAGATCAACGGTCGTTGAAACCGCCGCATGATCGGGTACACGCATATTGAGGAGCTGATGGGCACCGAGACGCAGGAGCACCGCGACAGGTAAGTCGAGTTCCTCAATGGGGCGCGTCAAATACCGCGCAAGAACCGCGTCGAGGCGACCTCGCCCTCGTAGAGTCCCATTGACGAGTTCCGAAGCGAAAGCGGCGTCCCTCGCATCGATCCTTTCGTGCTGTCGAGCTTGACGCAGAGCCTTCGCGAGGGCGATGTTCCCAAAAGCCCCGTCCCTTTCGACCTGCATGAGCACATCGAAGGCGATCCTCCGCGGGGCATCCGCATCACGAAGAGCACGGTATCCATCCGAGTACTTGCGGGTCCCCATCAGTCCTCCTTCACGCCCAGGCGGGCGCCCTCTTCGAGGCGTGCACCGCGAGCCCAGGCGGCAGCATCCATCCACCCCTTACCCGCCGGGGCGACCCGCCCCAAGCTGACCTGCCCCTGAGCGCAGCCGACCTCGACACTCTTCTTTGAAGCGCGGATCACGCCCGGTCCTGCCTCCCCCTGAGGATCGGGAGTCACGGGTCCGAGTTTGAGGCGCACTCCCCCGGGCAGGAGTGTCCACGCCCCAGGGTTCGGGGTCACGGCACGGATAATGCGGTCGACCTCTTGAGCACTCTTCGTAAAATCAATGAAACCATCATCGTGGGTCAATTGGCGGGCCCGACTCTTCGCCGGATCTTCCTCGTCTTGGGGGACGGCGCACGCACTGCCCTCAGCGATAGAGTCAACGACCTCGAGGATCTGCGCCGCTCCGAGCTCGGACATGATCTCAAGGAGTTCGCCGGCAGTCTCACGCCCAATCGGCACGGGCAGGCGTGAAAAAACCGGCCCCGTGTCGAGCCCTTCTTCGAGTTGGAACACGCTCGACGCGGTTCTTTCATCTCCGGAAAGGACCGCCCATTGGACGGGGGCTGCTCCACGCCAACGCGGCAAATCAGAAAAGTGCAGGTTCACCCAGCCGAATCTCGGCATGTCGAGGACCGCAGGTGGGATGAGCGCACCATAGGCGACCACGACTCCCAGGTCCGCGTTCAAAGCTTCAACAGCATCCAGGACCTTCGTGTCTGTGAAGCCACTCGCTTCGATCAGGGGCACTCCGGCTTCTTCGGCAACAGTGGCGACCGCGGAGGGCACGAGGCTGCGACCGCGCCCGGCCCGTGCGGGCGGACGCGTCACAACCCCAACGACCTCGTGGTGAGAGTCGAGGAGGGCTTGGAGCGTGGGGACGGCAGGGGCGGGTGTTCCCGCGAAGACTATGCGCACCAAGCCAGTGTAACGGGGAGGGGAAGGGAGCTCAGAAGAGCTCAGGGGGATTGACGCTGATGCGCAGCGGATCAAGTTTCCTTGAAGAGCGGTGGGCTTGGAAGGAGGCAAGACTGAGGAGGACCTGTGTGCGTTCCGCACGTTCAACTCTCACCAGCGCCCGCACCGTGGGTTCCGTGTCACTCAGGGGCAGGGTGCCGATCAGCTCCCCTCCTGCAACCTCGGCTGCGGCCGTGACATCTCGTGGCTCGCCGTCAATGGCGATAAGCGTCTTCGCGGGGAAGAAACCGAGGGCGACGCGTTCATCCAAGAGACGCTGGGCGTAGTCAGCCGGGTCGAAACGAATCATGGCCTGCGCCATCGTGGGTTCAACTCCTCCGGCGATGAGCGCGGGAGCTCCTGCACGGGCGAGGGAAAGAGCGTTGAACCAGCGCCTCAAGGCCTCTTCGGGGGCCCAAAGTTCCGCACGGCCCGCGATCGAGCGCGCGTCAAGAATAATGATCCCCGCGTATCCGCCTTCAGCTCTCGGTTCCGCGCCCGCAGTCGCCACGACGATCCTCTTCGAGTTCGGGATCTCTCTGGTGATCTGGTGTGTTGAAGAGGAGACGAGGACCGGGGCTCCTGGAATTGCTCGGGCGATCTCCTCCCCCGTCCGTTCCGAACCGATCCTCGCGTTCCTCAAGCGCGTTCCCGAACAGCTCCGGCAACGCCAATCACTCACGGCCCTGGAACACCATGCGCACGCCACCTGCCCATCCGCATTCATCTGCAGGGGTCCTTGGCAAGAGGGACAACGGGCGATCGCCCGGCAGCGTTGACAAGACACAACCGCGACGTAGCCCGCGGAGGCGACGTGAACGAGGACGGGACCGTGCTCCAGGCTCTCCCTGATGGTGCGGGTCACCTGCGGAGGGATCCTTGAGCTTCCCGCGTCGCCCGCTGCGGCAGCATCAATGTCATCGAGGACCCTGACCGTCGGACACAAGGAACGCCTGATGGGCAGATCATCCGTCAGGGAGACCGCCCAGGAGGAGGAGACGAGGGACTGTGCTTTCACGGAACGCGAATAGGAAGCGAGGACGAGGGCGCACCCTTCGATAAGAACCCGGGTGATCGCCACATCAAGGGCATCGCATCTGGGGGCGCGCCGCTCCCTCAAACGATCATCCCCGTCATCCCAGATGATGATGAGCCCGAGGTCTTTCATTGGAGTCCAGGCCGTCGAACGTGTTCCCACGAGGACGCGAAGCCTGCCCGTCATGGCCTCGAGATGGCATCGGTAGCGCTGCGCCGGAGAAGAATCCGTATCCACGAGACCGACCGGGATCGACAGCGTCTTTGAGAGGATCTGCCAGAAAGCTTCGGCTTGGGCTGCGGTCGGAGCGATGAGAAGTACACCCCTGCCCGAGGAAGCGCAGGCCCAGACCACTTCGATGAGCCGCTGATCGCGCGTCGGCCCCAGAGCCGTCCACACGGCTCTAGGCGCATCCCCCTCACCCAATCGCCTGAGGAGGGCAGGGCCCGCCGGGTGGTCCGCCCAGGCCAGGCCACTCGGCGCACTCGGGGTGGGGGTGTGAACGGCTGGTTCTTCGAGGAAGGCCTTCTCCGTGGAGGCGTGGCGGGCCGGCACCGCCACGGAGAGGGTCTGGGAGAGGGTCGCGACATTCGCGTCGCTGATCCTGCGGGCGGCGGCGAAGATTTCGGGGGTGACGAGGGGAAGCGCTGTGACGACGGCTTCGATCGGGTTGACACGATGGATCGGATGTTCTGTTCGAACATTGAGGACCCAGCCGCTCATTCGCCTGCCTGCGAGTCTGACGCGAACCAGGACCCCCACTTCGACGCGATCAGCGAGCTCGTCGGGGATCTCATAGTCGAGGGGCCGGTCGAGGTGTGCGAGGTCCGCGTCGACGATGACTCCGGCGACCCGGATGGGGGCCGAGTCCTCCTCGAATCCTTCGAACGCACCCTGCATGTCCATGCTCCTATTGGAACACGCGCCATGGGCATTTGCGTGCCTGAAGGGGCCTGCCCACCAGGGTCACGACACGAGTGTGAGCGGTCACGACACGAGTGCAAGCCCGTATCGTCCGACGATCATCGCGGCCATGATGAAAAGCAGCAAGAAGGTGAAAGCCCAGTCGTAGCCCAGGGCGATGATACGGCGCAGCCCCCGGGGGGCGGGCAGTGCGCCCTCGCGGATCGAAATGCGCGTCATTGTCGCAAAAACGAAGACGGTCGTCGCAGCGGTGACAAGGCACCAGGGGCACAGCACGTGGATCACGAAGTAGGACTGGTAGAACAGCCAGCCGGCAAAAAGGAGTCCACCGGCTCCAAGGAGAGTCGCCCCCAGCTGGTACCACCTGGCAAAACGCGTCCCAGAAGCCAAGGCCACTGCAAGAGAAAAAATGACCGCTTCGAAAGCGATCCCCATGAACGCGTTCGGGAAGCCGAAAACCTGGGCTTGGGGGGTCTGCGCGACCGCCGAACAGGACAGGACCGAGTTCACATCGCAGGCGAAGCTCGCAGCAGAATCCTTCGCGAGGTGCCAGGCTTCAACGGAAAGGACCATTGCGGACACGAAACCAAGGAGCGAGGCCACGGCCATAACGATCGCAGACCTTCGCCGCCACGACAGATCAAAGTCAGGCGTGCTCAGGGAAAGCTCGCTGGCGCTCTCATCTAAAGAGCTCATTCGATCGCTGCCTTCAGCGCATCAACCCGATCGAGGGCCTCCCAGGGGAAGAGTCCTCGTCCGAAGTGGCCGTAAGCGGAGGTCTCCTTGTAGATCGGGCGCAGCAGATCAAGATCTTCGATCATGCCAGCCGGGCGAAGATCGAACACTTCAGTGATCGCATCAGCGATTCTGTGGTCTTCAACGATTCCCGTTCCAAAAGTGTCGACGTAGAGTCCCACCGGGTGCGCGCGTCCGATCGCGTAGGCGAGCTGCAGCTCGCACCTGGAGGCCAGCCCCGCTGCCACGACATTCTTCGCGGCCCAGCGTGCAGCGTAAGCGGCAGAACGGTCGACCTTCGAGGGGTCCTTACCGGAAAAAGCGCCGCCCCCGTGGCGGGCCATGCCCCCATAGGTGTCAACGATGATCTTCCTACCGGTCAGGCCCGCATCACCCGCGGGCCCACCAATGACGAAGCGTCCCGAAGGGTTGACGAGGATGGACATGTCGGCGCGAGCCAGTTCGAGTCCGCATTCGTCGAGGACGGGGGTGATCACCTTCGATGTCACGAGATCACTGAGGGCCGTGTTCGACAGTGTCTCGTCATGTTGGGTTGAGACGAGCACCGTGTCGATCGCAACCGGGCGCCCCTCCTCGTAAGCGAGAGTCACCTGGGTTTTGCCATCGGGGCGCAGCCCCTCAGCTTCACCACTGTGACGAACCTCCGCCAGGCGTTTCGCGAGCCTGTGTGCGAGCCAGATCGGTGCGGGCATGAGGTCCGGGGTGTCATTGCAGGCGTAGCCGAACATGATGCCCTGGTCTCCGGCGCCCTGTGAATCCCTTTCGTCACGGGCACTGCCTTCACGCGCTTCGAGTGCGCGGTCCACGCCTCCGGCGATGTCGGGGCTTTGCTGATCGATCGACACGGACACGCCGCACGAGGCTCCGTCGAATCCGACTCGCGAGGAGTTGTAGCCGATCGCGAGGACCTCTTCCCTGATGATCTGCGGGATCTCGACGTACGCTTCCGTCGTGACTTCACCCGCAACATGGACCAGGCCCGTCGTCGTCATCGTTTCAACGGCGACGCGCGCATGAGGATCCTGGGCGAGGATCGCATCAAGGATCGAATCGGAGATCCGATCACAGACCTTGTCCGGGTGTCCCTCGGTAACGGATTCAGACGTGAAAAGCAGGCGGTTTGAAGTCACCTGGACAGTCTAGCGAGTCGATCCCCGATCGCGCTGACAAGGGCTTGAGCGACCCTGGATTTCGAGCCCTTGGTGCTCTCAAGCATCAGGCCCGCAGAGTCGAGGAGCCACACCTCATTATCGACCTCGCCGAAGCCCGCTCCCCCGCCAACGCGGTTCACGGCGAGAAGATCCGCTCCCTTGCGCAGGGCTTTTTTGGTGCCGAGATTCAACACGTCCTCGGGTGTTCCGGTTTCTGCGGCGAAACCGAGCACCACTTTCGGCCGGTCCTTGGACACGCACACTGAACGCAAGATGTCGGTGGTGCGAACAAGGTGGAGGATCGGCGCATCCGTTGAGTCCGGGTCCTTCTTGATCTTGTCCTCCCTTGCCGCTTCGGGCTTGAAGTCGGCGATCGCGGCGGCCATGACGAGCGCGTCACAGTCTTTCAGCCTGCTCATCACGGCCTCTTCAACATCGATGGACGAGGGCGCGGGCACAACGTCGATTCGAGAATCGAGTTCAGAGAGCATCTCGGATTCAATATTCGAGGCGAAGAGAGTGACCTGTGCGCCCGCAGCGAAAGCAGCTTTCGCGATCTCAATGCCTTGACGCCCCGAGGAGCAGTTCCCAATGAAACGCACCGGGTCAATGGGTTCTCGTGTGCCACCTGCGGTGATGAGGATACGCGCACCCGCGAGGGCCTGCTTCTGTTCAGTTTTCGCAGCTGCGTCCAATTTCACAGCTGCCTCGAGGCTGTCTTTCACCTTCCCCCGGCCCAAGAGCTCAAGGGCCTTCTTGGCGATCGTCTCAGGATCGACGAGCCTGCCGATCCCAGAATCTCCTGAGCCGAGGGCCCCAGTGTCAGGGTCGAGGACGTGCACTCCCCGCTCTCTCAGGACACGAACATTGTCCTGAGTCGCTGGGTTCGTCCACATATTCGAATGCATGGCCGGGGCGATGAGGACCGGGCAGTGAGCCGCCAAGACACTCGTCGTTAAAAGATCGTCCGCAACGCCCGAGCGAAGACGAGCGATGAGATCAGCTGTGGCCGGTGCGATGACAATGAGCTGCGCCACTCGAGCCAACTCCACATGGTCGGCGCCGGGAAGATCCGCGACTCCCGTTAAGACGGGCTGGCCACTCAGCCCCTCCCAGGTGGTGCGTCCAACGAAATCAAGGGAGCGAGGAGTGGGGACGACGTGGACTTTCACGCCGGCGCGCATGAGTGCGCGTACAAGAATCGCCGCCTTGTAGGCGGCGATTCCAGCACCCACCCCGACGACGACCGTGGGGGCCATGATTCTCAGGCCTTCTCGTCGGCCTCGAGGGACAACAGGCCCTCGTTGATTTCGCGCAGAGCAATGGCCAGGGGCTTCTCGTCGGGAGCGGTCTCAACGACGGGGCCCACGTACTGGATCATGTTCTGCTCGAGCTGAAGATTGTACGAGTTGATCTGCCGGGCGCGACGGGCGGCGAAGATCACGAGCGCGTACTTCGAATCGACGTGCTCAAGAAGATCGTCGATCGGCGGGGACGTGATGCCTTCGGGCTGCGCGACAATTCCGGACATTCGACTCCTCCTGGTTCTTCACGGCCAAACGGCCACGGCTCGTCAGTCTACTCCAGGCCCATAACCTGGGCCAGTTCCGCCACGGCCACATCGAGGTCGTCGTTCGTCACAGTCACATCGAACTCGGACTCCGCTGCCAGCTCCGTCTTCGCGGTTTCCAGCCTCCGTGCCCTCTCCTCTTCGTCCTCGGTGCCCCGCCCGAGCAGACGCGCAACCAGCACATCCCAACTCGGCGGCGCGAGGAAAACGAAATGGGCTTCGGGCATGGAACGGCGCACCTGGCGCGCGCCATCCAAGTCGATTTCCAAAAGCACGCTCTTGCCCGCAGTGAGAGCCTCTTCAACGGGGCGGCGGGGAGTGCCATAGCGGTGAAGCCCATGGACCCACGCCCATTCGAGCATTCCCCCGTCCTCGACAAGCTCATCGAATTGGGAGTCACTGAGGAAGTGATAGTGGACTCCGTCGATTTCTCCGGGCCGTGGTGCGCGCGTCGTCGCAGAAACCGAAACGACGAGTTCAGGATGCCGGAGCCGAAGGGCCTGGACGACAGTCCCTTTGCCGACAGCGGTCGGACCTGCGAGAACAGTGAGTCGTGGAGTCGCCATGAAACCATCCTGCCATCGCGTGGACGTTCAGCCGAATCCTTTCACCCGAACCTGTCAATGAGGGCCTGGGCTTGAACATGCCCGAGGCCGCGCACGCGCCGGGTCCTGGCGATCCCGTACTCATCCATCAGATGATCTGCGGTGGTGACTCCGACTCTCGGCAAAGACTCAAGAAGAGCGAGGACTCGCATCTTCGCGACGGCCTCGTCATTCTCAGCGAGCGCGAGAACCTGTGAGAGGCTGAGCTCCCGGTTCTTCAATTTTCCTTTAATCTCAGCGCGGCGACGCCTGGCGACGGTTGCCTTCTCAAGTGCTTCAGCACGCTGTTCGGGGGTCAGATGCGGTAGTGCCATCGCTGC
Organism: Schaalia cardiffensis; assembly: GCF_016405145.1. Taxonomy (GTDB): domain Bacteria; phylum Actinomycetota; class Actinomycetes; order Actinomycetales; family Actinomycetaceae; genus Pauljensenia; species Pauljensenia cardiffensis. The sequence goes on along the minus strand of NZ_JAEKIA010000011.1, from coordinate 44,503 downwards.
CCACTCCTTCACGTGGAGGTAACCTTTCGCAAAGTGTATAGCTCAGCTCACATTCCGTGGAAGAAATGGGCAGCGCTTTGGCGAATCGTAATGAGGCTGTGCCCTAAGCGCCCGAGGAGAGACGACTCACGCCAGCGCCCCTTTCGACTGTTCTTGGACTCCGCCCCCGGCGTGCCTCAAGCGAAGCGCGGATGCAGTCGGCACACCAGCTGGCGCTGGACTCCGCTCCCGCGCGCCTCATAAGAGGAGGCTGGGTTCTTTCTTTACCCGCCACGCTCAATGAGCCCCCGCGCCTCAAGAGAGCAGACTCACCGCCTCCTCATAGGCTCCGCGCAGGCCGTCCGGGCTCGGTCCTCTCGCCAGAACCGCCCTCGACGAAGAAGCGAGCACCGCTTGACGCGCACGCCCGAACACTTCAGCAAGCTCATCGGGCCCCGCACCCTGGGCGCCGACCCCGGGAGTGAGGATCGCCCCGTGCAAGGATTCGAGGTCGATCCCCAGGTCCTTCACCGCACTTCCCACGGTCGCGCCAACAACGACCCCCGCAGGGCCGAGGGAGTCAAAACCGCACTCTGCATTGAAAGCCGCGAGCTCTTCCACGACGCGGGCTGCGACCGAACGGCCCTCACTATCCCGGCAATGCTGAACAGATGCCCCTTCAGGATTAGAGGTGAGGGCAAGCACGAACACTCCCCTATTATTCTCGGCAGCGAGCTCCAGGGCAGGACGCAAAGACCCGACTCCCAAATAGGGGGAAAGAGTCACCGCATCCGCCGCCAGAGGCGAGCCCTGAGCGAGATACGCATCCGCATAACCCTTCATCGTTGAACCGATATCGCCGCGCTTCGCATCGACAATGCACAAGCTCCCCACCCCAGTGCAGGCTGCAATCACCTCTTCGAGGACACCCACGCCCTTCGAACCGAAACGCTCGAAGAACGCGGACTGGGGTTTGAAAGCACCGACCCTTCCTCCCAACGCTCCAACAACACCGAGGGAGAAGTGACGAAGCCCCTCAAGGGAAAGGGGAAGACCCCAAGCGTCGAGCAGGGCCGGATGCGGATCAATGCCGACGCACACTGGGCCGCACTCCCTCATGGACGCCGCCAGGCGGTCACCGAATCCCAGGCTCATCTCATTTCCTCCTTGCGCACGGCATCCCACTCCTGGAGTGAACGCACACTAAACGCCCCACAAAGACGAGCCTCAATCGCCTGGACCACCGCGTTGAAGGCCTGCAGGGTCGTGATAATCGTCCGATCATTCGCCGCAGCGGCCGTGCGGATCTGATAGCCGTCATGACGATTCGAAGACTTCTGCGGCGTGTTGACAATGAGATCAATCAGGCCGTCATTGATGAGATCAACAACCGTCGGCTCCCCATTGGGGCCCCGCCCAGTCGAGCTCTTACGAACAACAGTCGCCTCAATGCCATTACGCCGCAGCACCGAAGCCGTTCCCGCGGTCGCGAGAATCGTGAAACCGAGCTCACGCATCCGGGCCGCTGGGAACACAATCGCCCGCTTATCCGAATCCGCAATGGAAATGAAGACCGTTCCTTCAGTCGGCAGTTCACCACAAGCACTCGACTGGGACTTCGCGAAAGCCCTCGGGAAATCCCGGTCAATGCCCATCACTTCACCGGTGGAACGCATCTCAGGCCCGAGGATCGTATCGACCACGGAACCATCCTCGCGGCGGAATCGACGGAAGGGAAGCACAGCCTCCTTCAAGGCGATGGACCCGCCCTCGTCAATGAAACGCGCATCCTGGGCGGGCAAGATCCCCTCCTCGCGCAAGGATGCGATCGATTCGCCCACCTGGATGAGTGCCGCAGCCTTCGCGAGGGCGACGCCACTCGCCTTCGACGCGAAAGGAACCGTTCGTGAGGCTCTCGGGTTCGCTTCAATGACGTAGAGGGTGTCGGAAAGCAGGGCGAACTGGATATTGACCAGGCCCCGCACGCCAACACCTCGGGCGATCTGCTCCGTTGAAGCGGCGATCCTTTCGAGTTGACGTGAGGAAAGGGTCATCGGAGGCAGGACGCACGCCGAGTCGCCTGAGTGGATCCCGGCCTCCTCAATGTGCTCCATGATCGCTCCGAGGAAAAGTTCCTCGCCGTCGTACAGGGCGTCGACGTCGATCTCGGTTGCGGCATCGAGGAAACGATCAATGAGCAGCGGGCCGCGTTCGAAGAGCTGATCAATATCGGGCCGGTCAAGATAGTCGGACAGGGCCGCAGTGTCATTAATGATCGCCATGCCCTGTCCGCCCAAAACGAAGCTCGGGCGCACGAGGACCGGGAAACCAACCCTTTCTGCGACCTCGTGGACCTGCGCCACCGAATGAGCGACATCGTGCGCCGGCGCGGGGCAAGCGGCCTGGTCGAGAATCTTGCCGAACTCCTCACGGTCTTCAGCTAATTCGATCGACTCCGGGCTCGTCCCCAGGATCGGCACACCCGCCTTCTTCAGACCCTCCGCAAGAGAAAGCGGGGTCTGGCCGCCGAGTTGGACGATGACGCCACGGATCGGACCTGCGGCCAACTCCGCGCGGTAGATCTCAAGCACATCTTCAAGAGTGAGGGGCTCAAAGTAGAGGCGGTCTGAAATGTCGTAGTCCGTGGACACGGTCTCCGGGTTGCAATTGACCATGATCGTGTCGAAACGACTGCGCAAGGCCATCGCGGCGTGGACACAGGAGTAGTCGAACTCGATGCCCTGGCCGATCCGGTTCGGGCCCGCGCCCAAAATGATGACGGCCTCACGCTGGCGAGGACGGACCTCGTTTTCCTCCTCGTAGGTGGAATACGCGTAAGGAGTGCTCGCATCGAATCGGGCCGAACAGGTGTCGACCATTTTGAAGACCGGGTGAATTTCGAAGGCGCCGCGCACTTCACGCACAGTCTCCTCAGACAGGCCACGGATCGTGGCGATCTGCGAGTCGGAAAACCCGTGACGCTTCGCCTCCTCGAGGACCTCTCGGTTCAGAGCCGGAGCGGCTTCCAGACGCTGGGCGACCTCGTCGAGGAGGAACATCTGGTCAAGGAACCAGGGGTCGATCTTCGTCGCCTCATGCAGTTCTTCAAGGCTCGCTCCACCTCTGATCGCCTGTTGGATCTGCACGAAGCGCGCCTCGGTCGGCACTTTCACAGCTTCAACGAGGGCCGTGGTCTCCTCCGGCGTGGGTGCGGGCTCGTTCCAGTGGAATTGGACTACCGGCTTGTCGATCGACCTCAACGCCTTTTGCAGGGCTTCCGTGTAGGTGCGGCCAATCGCCATCGCCTCACCCACGGCCTTCATTGAGGTCGTGAGCCTCGGGTCGGCACCCGGGAACTTCTCAAAAGTGAAACGCGGGACCTTCACGACGACGTAGTCGACGCTCGGATCCTTTGAGGCAGGCCTGCCCGTGATGTCATTCGTGATCTCATCGAGGGTGTAGCCGATCGCGAGCTTCGCACTGATCTTCGCGATCGGGAATCCCGTCGCTTTCGACGCCAATGCGGAAGAACGCGACACCCTGGGATTCATTTCAATGACGATGACGCGCCCCGAGCTCGGGTCGAGTGCGTATTGGATATTGCAGCCGCCCGTGTCCACACCGACTTCGCGGATGATCTTGAAACTCAGTTCACGCAGCTGCGAGGCCTGTTCTTCGCTGAGCGTCAAGGCGGGAGCAATGGTCACGGAGTCTCCCGTGTGGACGCCCACAGGGTCGACATTGTCGATCGAGCACACGGCAATGCAGGTGTCGGCGCTGTCGCGCATGACCTCGTACTCGATCTCTTTCCAGCCGAGAATGGACTCCTCGAGGAGGACCTCGTTCGTGATCGAGTTCGCCAAGCCCTCCCCGGCGATGCGTTCAAGCTCTTCAGGGGTGTGGGCGAATCCTGAGCCCAGGCCGCCCATGGTGAAGGAGGGGCGCACGACGAGGGGGTAGCCGAGTTCACGGGCCGCCTCGTGGCACTCCTTGAGGCTATGCGCAATGAAGGAGCGCGCCACTTCGGCGCCGCAGCGTTCAATAATGGCTTTGAATTCGTCTCGGTCCTCACCTGACTTGATCGCTTCGAGGGACACTCCGATCAGCTCGACGCCGTAACTGTCGAGGACTCCGGCCTCGCCGAGTTCAACGGCCGCGTTCAACGCGGTTTGCCCACCCAGGTTCGCGATCAGCGCGTCAGGACGCTCCTTGTCGATGATCGACGTGATGACCTCGAGGGTCAGGGGCTCGACGTAGGTCGCGTCCGCCATTCCCGGGTCGGTCATGATCGTCGCCGGATTGGAGTTGACGAGGATCACGCGGTAGCCCTCGGATTTGAGGACGCGGCACGCCTGGGTTCCCGAGTAGTCGAATTCGCAGGCCTGACCGATGACGATGGGCCCAGAACCGATGACGAGGATCGATTCGATGTCTGTTCTGCGGGGCATCAGAGGCTTCTTCCTTCAGAATCGGCAATCGCGGCCCACCTGGAGGTGACATGCGAAAGGAAGCGGTCAAAAAGGGGCGTCGCGCCCGTTTCCTCCACGCCCTGCGGGAACAATTGTGCTGCCGCATCGTCCAATGAGAGGCGGCGCACTCCCCTATCGACAAGGACCTGGGCCGAAGCGGGCAAAGCCCGCCCGGAAACGATGAAGGCCCGCATTGAGGGATTTGCGCGCAGGCGATGCGTCACCGCCCTCGTGTCGATGCCACTGATTCCCACGACGCCCTGATCTTTGAGTTCTTCAACGAGTTCGCGCCTGCGGGTCCACGAGGCGGGTCTGGCCCCCTCTCGGATGACGAGTCCCGTGGCTGTGATCCTCGTCGGCTCAGCCTCAGGGTCGAAACCGGAAATCCCCACATGGGGGCTCGTCATCACGAGGATCTTACCCGCATGATCCAAGCTGGTGAGGGCCTTGTGCTCGCCGTTCATCTCCACGCAGAAGTCGGCGGGACCCTGGGCGATCCCCTCGGCGCCGAAAGGGGCGCCGAGGTGGACGCTCCCGTCCTCGAGGACGAGAAGTGCAACAGCGGGCATCAGCGGTTCTCCTTGGAGATGAGCTCGCCCGCGAGGACCGTGGATTCGCCCCGGTGGAAGGTGTAGAGCACCTGTCCGGGCAGTTCCATTCCACGATACGGTGAGTTCGAAGAGCGGCTCTGCTGGGTCGCCGGATCGACGATGCGGCGCACCGAAGGATCGACGAGGGTGATGTTCGCAAGAGCACCGACGACGAGGCCCTGCCCCTGCGTTGAGACGCGGCCGATCTTCGCTGGCGTGGTCGACAGGACGCGCGCAATATCCGCCCAGGTCATGCGGCCCGTGTTCACCATTGTTTCAATGAGGATCGGCAGCGCAGTCTCCAGTCCGGTCATGCCGAAAGCTCCGGCCTGCCATTCGCAGTCCTTCGATTCGAGCGGGTGGGGCGCATGGTCCGTGCCGACGACGTCAATCGTCCCATCGGCCAGGCCTTGACGGACCGCCTCCACGTCCTCGGCGGTACGTAAGGGCGGGTTGACCTTGTAGAGCGGATCGTAGGAGCGAGCGAGTTCCTCCGTGAGGAACAGGTGGTGCGGGGTCGCTTCGGCGGTGACCTTCACTCCCATTTTCTTGCCCCAGCGGATGAGCTCGACTGATCCTGCGGTCGACAGGTGGCAGACGTGCACGCGTGAGCCGACGTGCTTCGCGAGGAGAATATCGCGGGCGATAATCGCCTCTTCGGCGACGGCGGGCCAACCGGGCAGGCCGAGTTCACCCGAAAGCGGGGACTCGTTCATCTGGGCGCCCTCAGTCAGGAGCGGGTCTTGGGAATGCTGGGCGACCACACCGTCGAAGGTCTTGACGTATTCGAGGGCGCGGCGCATGAGCACCGGGTCGGAGACGCATTTGCCGTCGTCGGAGAAGACACGGACTTTGGCGCGCGAGTTCGCCATTGCGCCCATCGCGGAAAGCTGTTCGCCTTTGAGGCCCTTGGTGACGGCTCCGACGGGACGGACTTCCACCCATCCGCATTCGCGGCCGATCTCCCAGACCTGGTCGACGACCGAAGCGGTGTCGGCAACCGGGGTAGTGTTCGCCATCGCGTGAACTGCGGTGTAGCCGCCCGCCGCTGCCGCTCGGGTCCCTGTTTCAATGGTTTCGGCGTCCTCTTGGCCGGGTTGGCGCAGGTGCGTGTGAATATCGACGAGGCCGGGAAGGGCGATGAGTCCATCGGCGTCAACCCTGCGGGCATCCTTCGCCCCATCGCGGGCCTCATCTCCGATTGCGGCGATCACGCCGTCCTTGACGAGGATGTCGTGACGCCCCTCGCCGAGGATATCAGCGGAGGAGATGAACCAGGTGCGAGTCGAATCAGTCATGAGAGTGTCCTTCGGGTGCGAGCAGGAGGTAGAGGGCGGCCATACGAACGCTGACGCCGTTCGAGACTTGCTCGACGACGACAGCACGAGGTGAGTCTGCGGCTTCCGCGCTGATTTCCAGGCCTCGATTCATCGGGCCGGGATGCATGACGATCGTTTTCTCGGCAAGCTTTTCGAAACGCTGACGGTCGAGGCCGTAGGCTGCGTGGTATTCACCGGGTGAGGGGAAGAATCCTCCGCCTGCGGCGCTCATGCGTTCACGTTGGACGCGCAGCATCATGACCGCATCGGGCTCTGAAGCGAGCGCGTGGTCGAGGTCGTAGTCCACGTCGCAGGCCCAGCCCTCAATGCCGACGGGCAGCAGGGTCGGAGGTGCAACGAGGATGACCTGCGCTCCCAGAAGCGTCAGGAGGTCAACGTTGGAGCGGGCAACACGCGAGTGCAGGACATCGCCGACGATGACAACCCGGGCGCCTTCAAGGTCAGTGCCGGGTGCGAGGGGCTCAACTTCAGGCGAACTCGGGTCCCTCTTGTAGTGGCGGCGCAGGGTCATCGCATCGAGGAGCGCCTGAGTGGGATGCTGGTGCGTACCGTCTCCGGCATTGAGGACCGGCAAGTCCATCCACCCCGCGTGAGCGAGGCGGTGTGCCGCCCCGGAGGAGGAGTGTCGTACGACAACAGCATCGGCACCCATCGCTTGGAGGGTCAGGGCCGTGTCTTTGAGTGACTCGCCTTTGGACAGGGAGGAGCCCTTCGCGGAGAAGTTGATGACATCTGCGGACAGGCGCTTGGCTGCGGTCTCGAAGGAGATCCTGGTGCGCGTCGAATCCTCAAAGAACAGGTTGACGACCGTCCGCCCGTGCAGAGTCGGGAGCTTCTTGACTCGATGGGATTGGGTTGCGGCCATCTGCTCGGCCGTGTCAAGGAGGAGGAGCGCCTCACTGTATTCGAGGTCGCGGATGGAGATGAGGTGATCGAGACTCATTTCAATTCTCCTTTCCGAGCAGGACGCCGTCGCGTCCGTCGCTTTCCTTCAGGAGAATGGTCACAGTCTCCTGGCGAGAGGTCGGCAGGTTCTTGCCGACGTAGTCGGGGCGGATCGGCAGTTCACGGTGTCCGCGGTCAACGAGGACGGCGAGCTGGACGCGGCTGGGGCGTCCAATGCCGCTGAGAGCATCAAGGGTTGCTTTGATGGTGCGTCCGGTGTAGAGAACATCGTCAACGAGGATCACGGTACGCCCGTCGATTCCCGCAGGGGGAATGAGCGTGGGTTTGGGAGTGCGCAGTGGTTTGTCGGCCAAGTCGTCGCGGAACATTGTCGGATCGATGATCGCGTACTCCGCAGTGAGGCCGCCGACTTCGCTGATCCTTTCCACGAGGCGCTTGGCGAGAAAAGCTCCGCGCGTCGGGATTCCCGCGATGACGAGTTCCTCGGTGTCGCCATTGCGTTCAATGATTTCAAAGGCGATCCGTGTGAGGGATCTGGCCACGTCATCGGCTCCGAGGACTTCTTTGCCTCTCAAAGCTCGTTCGTCGGATGAATGCACTGATCCCATGCGGATCTCCTTCCCCGCCTCTCTGGACGGTCCTTAAAGGAATGCTTCCGCGCTCAACGATAGCGGGCCCAAGGTGGGAATAGCCAGACGTTCATCCCGTGGAACACAATCCATCCTGGGCAATCCCCTCCCAGGGACACGTTTAGGGCGGCCCACCTTCATGGTCGGCCGCCCCAGGCGTGTGAGTCGATCAGTATTCGTCGAGGAGTTCGTCAAGCTCGGCAAGCTCCTCATCGCTGAGCTCGTCTGCGGGCCCCTCCTCACCAGGTTCCGCAAGCTCGGGTGATAGTGGCGCGTCTTCAGCGTTGTCGTGTTCTTCCGTGGGCTCTTCGCCCTCGTCCTCAAGGCCGAGCGCGGGCCCGTCTTCAGAATCGAGCGCGGGCTCGTCTTCAACGACTGAGGATTCGCGGCGCGTCCACGCCGGAGCCTCAAGATCCTTACGGATCGCATCGAGGACCGCATTGACGAAGCTCGGCGCAGCATCCGTTGACAAGGACTTCACGATCGAAATCGCTTCATCGATCGCAATGATCGGAGAAACATCCTCAGAGTTTTCGAGCATCTCCCACACTGCGACGCGCATGACCGCAAGGTCCACGGCCGCAATGCGGTCCAGTCCCGAGACCTTCGCGCGAGCGGCAATGAGATCGTCGATGCGTCGCAGGTTATTCGCAACGCCCTCGATGATCTGAATCGAGTACTCGGGAAGGGGGGTTTCCGCGGCGGTGATGACGCGGCGCTGACGCAAAAGGTCGCGCAGGACCTCCGAGTCGCGTCCCATGCCGCGCTGGTCGGCTTCGAAAACGACGTCGGCCGCGCGTTTGCGGGCCTTCGTGCGGGAGGTGAAGCGGAACGCGCGCGACATCAGTCGGTGACGCGGCCGGAGTAGGAGCCGTCGCGAGTATCGACCTTGACGCGGGTGCCTTCCTCCATGAAGAGGGGAACCTGAATCTCGTAGCCGGTCTCGAGGGTCGCGGGCTTCGTGCCCGCCGAGGAGCGGTCGCCCTGCAGGCCCGGCTCGGTGTGGGTGATCTCGAGGACGACGGTGGCGGGAAGTTCAACGAAGAGGACAGTGCCCTCGTGGAGGGAGACGATGACATCCTGGTTCTCGACCATGAAGTTCTTCGCGTCGCCGACGGTCTCAGCGGACACGTTGATCTGCTCGTAGGTCGACTGGTCCATGAAGACGTAGTCGGTGCCGTCCTGGTACAGGTAGGTCATGTCACGGCGGTCGACGGTCGCAGTCTCGATCTTGAGGCCAGCGTTGAAGGTCTTGTCGACGGTCTTACCGGAAAGGACGTTCTTGATCTTCGTGCGCACGAACGCGGGGCCCTTGCCCGGTTTGACGTGCTGGAACTCGACGACCTGCCAGAGCTGGCCATCGATGACCATCACGAGGCCGTTCTTCAGATCATTCGTCGTTGCCACAGGGGTACCTCACTGTCGGGGAGATTAAGAATCGCCCGTAAGTCTACACTCCCGCACAATCGACTCCGCGATCTCCCGGGGCTCACGGCCACCGGTTTGTACTGATGAATCCGCCACATCCAGGTACCGGGCCCGAAGAGTCTTCATCATCATGGCGAGCTGCGCCCTCGGTGCACCCAGAGCTAGTGAACGTGGAGCGTTCAATCCCTGACGTCTCGCGAGCTCGCTGATCTCGACACTCAGCTCGACGACTCTCGTGCCCTGGGCTTTCGCATCGTGCAGGGCACGCAGCGTCTGCTCGTCCTCGATCTGGCTGGCGCCCAGCGTCACCACCGCCCCCGGGCTCGTCAAAACCCTCAGTGCGGCATTCCTGCGGGCCTCGGCAAGCCCTGGCGCATTGCGGATCACGAGCTCAGCAATGGGCGCACCGAGGGTGTTCTCCACGATGTCATCGGCCTCAAGGAAGTCGACCCCGAGTGTGTCGGCGAGGAGGCGCCCGACGCTCGTTTTGCCCGCGCCGGACACGCCGACAAGCACGAGGAGCGGCGTGTTCATGAGTGAATCCCGATCCTCTCTGCGGGCTCATCCAGTTCAGAGGGCTCGACCTGGAAGGCTTCAGGGCGGGCGATTCCTTTGAGGAGGATGAACCTCATGCGCCCCTGACGCGCCTTCTTATCGGAGGCGATCACATCCTTCAATTCCCCGAGCGTTGCGCCCTCGTAGGAGGTTGGAAGCCCCATTTTCGACAACACGCGAATATGGCGCGCCACCTCCTCTTGGGAGACTAGCCCCCGCAGCTGCGCCAGGTGTGCGGCGAAAACGCAGCCAACGGCGACCGCTTCGCCGTGACGCCAGGTGTAGTCCTCGCAGCGTTCAATCGCGTGAGCGAAAGTGTGCCCGTAATTGAGGATCTCGCGCAGCCCGGATTCTTTGAGGTCTTCGGAGACGACCCGCGCTTTGACGCCGATCGCCCGTTCAAGGAGTTCACGAAGCTCAGGTGAAGTCGGGTCGATCAGAGTGTCCGGCTCCGCTTCCTCAACGATGGCGAGGATCTTCTCGTCACAGATGAACCCGCATTTGAAAACCTCAGCCATGCCGGCCCGAAAATCACGCTCGGGAAGGCTTGAGAGGAAATCGAGATCGCACAGGACCCGCCTGGGAGGGTGGAAGGAGCCGACGAGATTCTTACCCGCCGCCGTATTGATCCCCGTCTTGCCTCCGATTGCGGCATCCACCATCGCCAAGAGTGTCGTCGGCACGGTCACGAGGTCGATGCCCCGAAGCCAGGTCGCAGCGACGAAGCCCGCCATGTCGGTGGTTGCTCCACCACCGATCGCGACAAGCGCGTCCGCGCGTCCGAGTGTGATCCGTCCCGCCAGATCCCACAGGCCCGCGACGACGTTGAGGCTCTTCGCGGCCTCGCCCTCGGGGTGGGAGGCAAGATGAACTTCGAGTCCTTGGGCGCGCAAGCCCTCAGCAATTTCCTGTGCCGCCTCCTCCACTGGGGAGGCGTGAACGAGGAGGACCTTCGTTGCCTGGGGGCGGAGGACCTCCAGGATCGCTTCGGCGGTGATTCCCCGTGTGATGAGCACATCGTAGGGGGCGCTGCCTTTGACGTGGATCGTGCTCCTGTGCGTGTCAATGAGACCGAGGAGGCGTTCGGCGACCTCCAGGGCGGGGCCATCATCGGAGGGCAGTGTCACGGTTTCAACCTCCCGGTAGTAGGGTTCGCGCTCCTCGCGCAGCCTGAGCAGTACCCCATCAGGGTCCTCTCGCAGCAGTGGACGGTGGTTCTTCTTCGTGACCCTGCGTAAGAGCTCTTCGTGTTCGACTTCGATCCGTACGACGTCAACGTTCTTGAGGAGTTCACGTACCCTGGGCGAAGTGACGGCCCCGCCTCCCAAGGAGATGATCGCTTTCATCTTGAGGGCGCGTTCCACGGCCTGAGCCTCGCGCTCACGGAACCCCGCTTCGCCTTCTTGGGCGAAGATCGTCGAGATCGAGCATCCCGCTTCTTCTTCGATGAGCCGGTCCGTGTCGATATGCGCAACACCGAGGGATTGAGCGGCGAGGCGCCCGACTTTCGTCTTTCCGGCACCGGGAAGACCGACGAGCACGATCGGCAGCGAGAGGGACGTCATGCGCGCTCCCCCACTCGCTGGCGGTAGGCCTCAAGATTGCGCCTCATTTCGGCGACGCTTTTTCCTCCGGCGTGTTCGAAGAGGGCATCGGCGAGGACGAGGGCGAGTTCGGCCTGGGCGATCAGTGCGCCGGGCACGAGCTGACAGGTGTCAGAACGCTGGTGAAGGCCGAGGGCTTCTTCTCCGCTTGCCAGGTCAACGCTGCGCAGGGCGCGGGGCACGGTTGAGATCGCTTTGAATGCGGCGCGCACGACGATCGGTTGGCCGTTCGAGGTGCCGCCCTCGATTCCGCCGGCGTGGTTGGAGGCCCGCAGCAGGTGGCCGTCTGGGCCTTTGAGGATTTCATCGTGGGCCTCAGAGCCGAGCATCGCCGCCTGGGCGAAGCCGTCACCGATCTCCACGCCTTTGACTGATTGGATCGACATGAGGGCGTGAGCGATCTTCGCGTCCAAGCGTGCGCGGGCGCTCACATGGCTTCCCAATCCGATTGGAACACCCCAGGCGATGACCTCCACGACCCCTCCGATGGTGTTGCCATTGGCTTTCGTGTGGTCCACGAGTTCGCGGAATCGTTGATCGAGATCCGCGTCGAGGGTCCGCATCGCGGAGGCGTTGAGTGCTTCCTCGTCGCCCGGCATCGGCAGGATGGGTTCTTCGGCACGCAGGCTTCCGACCTGGATGACGTGGCTGAGGAGTTGCACTCCCCCGACCTGGGTGAGAATCGCTTCCGCCACCGCCCCGAGGGCGACGCGCGCCGCGGTCTCTCTCGCTGAGGCGCGCTCGAGGACGGGCCTGGCGTCTTCAAGTTCGTAGGAGAGCATTCCCGCCAGGTCGGCGTGCCCGGGGCGGGGTCTGGTCAAGGGCTTGTTGCGCGCGATTTCGCGTTCGTCCCCGCTTCCCGCATCGATAAGCAACGCTTCGGGATCCACCGGGTCGGCCGACATGACGGTCTCCCATTTCGGCCACTCCGAGTTCGCAATCTCAATAGCAATCGGAGCGCCGAAAGTCAGGCCGTGGCGAACCCCGCCGAGGATCCTCACTCGGTCCTTCTCAAACTTTTGACGGGCTCCTCGCCCGTGTCCGAGTCGGCGCCTCCACAGCGCCCTTTCAAAGTCTGAGGTCTGTAACTCCAGGCCAGCAGGAACCCCTTCGATCACGGCGACCAGCGCTGGCCCGTGCGATTCTCCCGCGGTCATCCATCTGAGCATGCCCTCAGTCTCCCACAGCGAAGGGCCCCGGCCCCGGTGGTCCTCAGATGCGGACCTCGAAGCCCACCTTGTGAAGCGCGTTCTTCACGTCTGAGATCGCAACTTCGCCGAAGTGGAACACCGAAGCGGCTAGGAGCGCGTCCGCGCCCGTTCGCGCCGCTTCCAGGAAATGCTCGACCGTGCCCGCTCCCCCGGAGGCGATCAGTGGGATGGTGACTTCGGAGCGGAACACGGTGAGCATCTCAAGGTCGAAACCCGTGCGCACCCCATCAGCGTCCATGGAATTCAACAGAATCTCCCCTGCGCCAAGGGAAGCGGCTTTCAGAGCCCATTCGAGGGCGTCAATGCCGGTGGAGCGTTTGCCGCCGTGGGTCGTCACCTCAAAACCGGAGGCCGTGGTCACGCCCTCGGGACATCTGCGTGCGTCAACGGACAGGACGAGGACCTGATCGCCGAAACGATCCGCGACCCTTGAGATGAGATCAGGGTCTGCGATCGCGGCCGTGTTGATGCCGACCTTGTCTGCGCCGTGGGCGAGGAGGCGGGCCACGTCCTCGACACTGCGGACCCCACCTCCGACCGTGAGCGGCACGAAAACCTCTTCGGCGGTCTTGGCGACGACATCGAGCATTGTGGCGCGTCCCTGTGAGGAGGCCGAAACGTCGAGGAAGGTGATTTCGTCAGCGCCTTCTGTGCTGTAGCGGGAGGCGAGTTCCACCGGGTCCCCGGCATCGCGAAGATTCTCAAAATTCACGCCTTTGACGACGCGACCAGCATCAACATCAAGGCAGGGGATGATACGCAAAGCTACGGGCATGCTCTGATCCTAGTTGCCCGGATGCGGCTTCTTCGAGCGCAGTCCAGAAAAGTGGGCGTTCGTCACCCCGCCCTGTTCAACGCGCGGACTCGTCCTCAGCTTCGGGCTCATCCTCCCCGGCGGGCTCCGTTCCGAGAATATCGATGACAATGCACAAGGTGTCATCTCCGGTAGCAAGATCGGGTGGGACCGTGATCGCCAGGCGTGAACCGACCCTGCGGTCGACCAGAGCCTCCGAAAGTCCCTTCATCGTCGAGTCGAGGGGAACAAGTTGGGGCATCCCATCGAGCCAAGTCGACGAGCGGACGAGGGAATCGGACCATCCGATCACGGCATACTGTGCGACAACGCGATCATGTTCCCTCACCTGGGGGCCGTCGCCGCGGATGAGCGTTTGGACGCTCGTCCCCCTCGGCACACTCGCATCGTGAGTGACGAGGGGGCCGTCCGCGGTCATCTCAACCTGAAGGGGCCCCGCATGTTCTCCAGTGTTCTCATCCCCGTAGGCGCTCGAGGCGAGAATATCGATCACTGTGATCTCACTTGGCGTCGTACCATCGGCCTGAGAACCGAGGGGACGGATCGTCACGATCCGGGCCCCTTCCTTCTGGCCGATGACCAGGCTCGCCAGATCCACGCCGAGTGCTTCGGGATGCGCATGCCCGACGACGAGGCGGGGCCGCCCCCTTGGGGACTTTGACGCTCCGGAAGTCCCGTCGAAAGAACTGAGGGATAAGAGCACCGGGGAACCCGAGCTGATGTCCCTGCCCTCCCCGTTTTCCAGGACTCTGAATTTCAGGGCCCCAACTGTCAGTGGTCTCGTCAAAGAGATGACGGGGGTCGCTCCCGCGCGCCCGGAAACAGACACCGCATCCAAAGCCCCGAGGGGCGCTGATTGGGCCGTGTCTGTCGCTTCTTCCCAGGGGCGCAGGACTGCGAGTACGCCCAAGCTGAAAAGCAGCACAAGAACGAGGCCGAGGAGAACCCAAGGCAGGCGCCTCTTCTTCGGACGTTTCCTGTGGCGTCGATCAGGGAAAGGAGAGCTCATGCTGGCAACACCGGGGCGTGATCGTAGATCTTCTCAATGAAAGCGTCGACGCGCGGATCCTCGCTTGCCAGAGGATCTTGGAGGGAGAGCGGGGGCGTCATATGGTCATCCAATCGGGCGTGCACCCAGTCGACACTCACATCGGCGCGAGCATCTTCCGCTGCGCCAATGATCGCGCCCCGCAGGCGCGCACGGGTCGTTTGCGGGGGCGTCGTGATCGCGCGCCTGACACCTTCAGGGCAGGTGAGGCGCTTGACCAGGCCCGCGCCTTCGAGTTTTGGCAAGAGCCCCTGGGCGGTGATGTCGTGGTACGACAGTTCGAGTCGCGCGACTCTGGGGTCTGCAAGTGTCGTGCCGATCTTCGCCGCGTAGGTCGATAAGAGCTTGCGCTTGATCGCAATATCGAGTTCCGTTTCCACAGTGGACCAGTCGCCACTTGAAATCGCGTCGAGGCCGCGCCCCCACAAGTCGACGAGGTACAGGTGCATCTCATCCATTGAATCCGGGTCAATGGAGTCAAGCACGCGCTCGCGGATCGTTTTTTGAATCTCGATCGGAGTCGCCCAGCGGCCATTGGCCAATTCGATCCGCGTTGAGCCGCTCAGATCCACTGAGATCTCGCGGATCGCCCGCATCGGGTCCGCCAAAGCGAGATCCTCAATGACAAGTCCGTCTTCCACGGCCTGCAAAAGCAGCTCCGTCATGCCGATCTTCAGGGCGCTCGTTGGCTCTGCGACATTCGTGTCGCCAACGATGACGTGCATGCGTCGATAGGAGCCCGAATCGGCGAGGGGTTCATCTCGGGTGTTGATGATCGGTCGTGAACGCGTCGTCGCGGAGGAGACCATGTCCCACATCTGTTCGGCGCGTTGGGAGAAGCTCAGTGCCGCCCCTGAAGCGCTGTGCCGAATCTTGCCGTTGCCGACGAGGATCTGACGGGTCGTGAAGAAGGAGACGAGGGCGTCGGCGACCTGGCGGAAGTCGCGTCTGCGGTGCAGGAGGTAGTTCTCGTGGCAGCCGCAGGAATTGCCCTGAGAATCGAGGTTGTTGCGGAATAGGTGCAGCCTTTCAGGCTGTCCGAGTTCTTCGAAGGCCTTATCGGCTTCGAGGGCAAGTTCAGCCAAAATCAGCGAACCTGCGCGGTCTTGTTCGAGCAGGTCTTCGAGGCGGTCGCATTCCGCGGTCGCATATTCAGGGTGGGCGCCGACGTCGAGATAGAGGCGTCCCCCGTTCCTCAAGAAGAGGTTGGAGGATCGTCCTGCGCGAAGGAAGGGGTTGAAGAGCTGCGCTGCCGCGTGCTCGGCGTCCATGCTGGAAGCTCCGCCTTCGGCGGTGGCGGCCATGAGCCCGTACTCGGTCTCGATTCCGACGACTCGGCGCCTCACCTCACTGGCCGCCCTTCTGCACGAAGCCCTGAACGAAGGCCTCTGCATTGGTTTCGAGGACGGAGTCGATTTCGTCGAGAAGATCATCGAGGGACTGGGTGAAGGCCTGAACCTGGCCTGCACCGCCGAGTTCCTCCGGCTCGTTGTCCGGGCCGGAGGGGGCGAAGATCTGCCTGCTGTCCATGTGTGTTCTCCTTGGGTTCACAGTTCGCCGCTGCTCGCGGCATCGGCGATGGGGTGACGGATCAGGTCGCCCACCCCGGGGTCGAGGACGAGGGAGGTCCACGATGCCTTCACAAGGTCTTTTCTTTGGGCGACCGCCAAGCCGCGCCCGTAGGCGCGGGTGTTCGTCGGAGGAGTGTCTGCCGCCTTTTCAACCTGTGTCTCGGTGAAGAGCCTCGTGACGCGCCCCGCCTTCGCGAGGCGCATCGCGAGGGAATGCTCGGGGCGAAGATCCGCCCATTGCAGGTCCATTGCCGCGAGCCTCGGGTCTGACCATTCACAGCCTGCTCGCTCGCGCGCGCGGGCGAGCAGCTGGTATTTTCCGACCCATTCGACATCTGCGGCGACTGAGAAAAGATCGGCGCGCATCCGGTCGAGGACGGATTGCCACATTTCAAGGACCCGGGCGTCGACCTCGTCGGGAGTGGTTCCGAGACGCTCGAAGGTCGCCAGGACCAGATCAAGGTAGAGCTGCTGGAGTTCTGCCCCGTTATAGGAGCGTCCCCCAGCGGTTGCGATCTGATAATCGAGCTCGGGGTGGTGGGAGACGTTCCAGGTTTCTTGAACCGGGTCGTCGAGGCCGAGGGCTTCCCATTCGAGGCCGAGCCCCTGTTCAATGGCCCAAAGCACGAGGGATGTCGTGCCAAGTTTGAGCAGGATCGACACGTCGAAAAGATTGCCGTCGCCGCCGATGACGTGGAATCTGCGGTGTTTCGCAGGGTCGTCGTGGGCTTCGTCGCGAGTGTTGATGATCGGACGGTTGAAGGTCGTTTCCAAACCGACCTCGTTCTCAACGAAGTCCGCGCGCTGCGACATTTGGAACCCAGGGATCTGGGACTTTTGCCCGAGGCCGACGCGCCCGGCTCCGCAGATCACGGGGCGCGTCACCATGAAGGGCGTCATCCCCCGAACAATGTCCTCGAAGTCGACGCTGCGTTGGACCCGGTAGTTCTCATGGGTTCCGTAGGCGGCGCCCTTCCCATCGGTGTTGTTCTTCACGAGGACCAGGGGCGTGCCCTCGGCTTGGGCGCGTTCCATGATGCGCCGGGCGATGACTTCGCCCGCACGGTCCCACAGTGCGGCGTCGAATGCGCCGAGCGCCTCCGGGGAGGAGTATTCGGGGTGCGCGTGGTCAACGTAGAGGCGCGCACCGTTCTTCAAGACCGCTGTGGTTTGCGCGGGAAGGGCGAGCTCTTCTGGACTTGGGCGCGCGATCGTCTCTGAGCCGCCCGAAGGCGCCAAATGGTAGGGATCGTCCGTCAACAGGGAGGGGTCGGCTGCCGCCCGTGATAGACGCATGCCGCGCATATCGTTGAGGGGGTCTTCTGCCGTGTAGTCCCAACGCACCGGCGCCGCGCCCTCGGCCTCGGTACCGTGCCGGGAGATCTCAGCGTAGAGGCGAACGGCTTGAGTCGACAAGGCAATCGGGTTCGCCCAGGGGTCACCGGGCCGGTAGACGCCGTATTCGGTTTCAGTCCCGATGATCCTCATTCATCCCCTCCTCTGAGTTGTGAGATCGCAACGATCTCTTCTCGAAGGTCAATGGTGCGTGCCCAATCTTCCGGGGAGGAGGTCTGGGCCAGTTCCACCGACTCGCGCATCTCTTCGTGAACGCCTGAGAGGATGTGGGCCACTGACAGGCCGTGTTCTTCACCTTTGAGAGCATCTTTGATGGCGAGTTTCTTCGCCCGCTCCACGATTCCCGCGATCATCGCCCCTGAGATGACATCCCTGAAGTAGATCCGTTGTGTCCGCCCCGAGGCGAGGCGCGCGTCAAAAAGGGCGCTCGTCTCGTCTGTGACGAAGAGACGTTCCACGGCCTGGTCGATCATGTGATCGACCGCGGCTTCTGCGCAGCCGTGGGCCGCGATTTCCGTTTCACGGATCGGAATCCTGGGGGTGAGGTATTTCGTGAAAATGTCTCGCGCTCCGACCCGGTCGGGCCGTTCGACGCGGATGCGCACATCAAGACGACCAGGCCGCAAGACCGCAGGGTCGATCATGTCGGCCCGGTTCGAGGCTCCGATGATGACGACATTGTCGAGGGCTTCAACCCCGTCCATTTCCGCGAGGAGCTGGGGGACGATCATGGTTTCCACGTCGGAGGAGACACCGGTTCCGCGGGTCCTGAAAAGCGCTTCCATTTCGTCGAAGAACACGACGACGGGCACATCCCCAGCGGCCAGGGAGCGCGCCCTCGAGAAGATCGCGCGGATCTGCCGCTCCGTCTCTCCGACGAACTTGTTGAGAAGCTCCGGTCCTTTGATCGACAGGAAGTAGGTGCGTTTCCCGCTGCCCGCCTTCGATAGGGAATTCGCGACGGCTTTCGCGATCAGAGTCTTGCCCGAGCCCGGCGGACCGTACAAGAGGATGCCCTTGGGGGGTCGTAGACCGTAGGCGCGGTACATCTCGGGGTGGGTGAAGGGCAATTCGATCGAGTCGCGGACCTGGGCGATCTGTTCGTCCAAGCCCCCGATGTCCTCGTAGTTCGTGTCCGGAATCTCCGGGGTGAGGAGTTGCTCGACATCGGAGCGGATGATGCGTTCCAAGGCGATTCCCGAACGCAGGTCCACTACGAGGGAGTCGCCGGGGCGCAGGTTGCCGTGACGCACAGGGCCCGCGAGGAACAGCATGTGCTCTTGCCCGCCCTCCCCTGAAACGAGGACGCGATCGTTTCCGACGAGTTCAAGGACGGAGACGATCGAGCCTGTGCGTTGGAAACGGTCAGGAGCGACGGCGACAAGGTTGTCGTCGATGCGGATGCGCTGACCGTAGGCGAGGCTGTGCAAGTCCAATGAGGGGGAGACGGCGAGGCGCATGTGGCGCCCATTGACGACTGCTTCGATCTGCCGGGAAGCGATGTCGGCGTTGAGGAAGATCCCAAGAGTAAGCGGTGGACGATTCACTTCGAGGAGTTGCGCCTGTGCTTTGACGAGTTCACCGCGCGCCTGATGGAGGGCTTTCGCGAGGCGATCGTTCTTCTCCTCGAGGGAGACGATGAGGCGGCGCATGTCCTCCGTGGGCTCAGCCTTGAGATCCTCATTCATCGGTGTTCTTCTTCCCCTCGACCCAGGCTTCGGCCTTCGCCTGCACGTCCCTTCGGACTTTGCGCAGTTTCTTCTCGGAAGCTGTTCTCAGGCCCACCGCCGTATCGGACCAGGAGTCTTCCTCGTCCCATTGGCCCCCGAGTCCTTCTGAGGACTTTGCGGGACGAGTCGAACGGGTTTGAGGCGAGACCCCGGGAGCGAGGCGCCGAGTTGAAAGGAGGAAGCCGGTGTGGGCAACCATGCGGTGTACGGGGCGCACGGCGAGGCCGTCGACATGCCATTCGCGGCGCATGTCCTCCCAGGTGATCGGGTCTGTGAAGCATTGGGCGCCGCGTAGTTCCTCCATGAGGCGCGAGAGCTGCGTGACGGTCGCGATGTAGCAGACGAGGACGCCGCCGGGTGCGAGGACTCGGGTGATCGCCGTGATGTTCTCCCAGGGGGCGAGCATGTCGAGAACGACCCGGTCGACGCTGCCTTCTTCCATTGTGGCGAGTTCGGCGGCGAGGTCCCCGACTCTCAGATCCCAGGCCGGGTGAGCGGCCCCGAACCACAGATCGACATTCGCTCTGGCGATATCGGCGAATTCTTGTCGGCGCTCGACGGAGATGAGGTGGCCTTCTGGGCCGACGGCGTTGAGGAGCGCCATCGACAGGGCTCCCGAACCGGCTCCAGCTTCGACAACGGTCGCGCCGGGGAAAATATCACCCATATGGGTGATGACGCCGGCGTCTTTGGGGTAGACAACGGCCGCGCCCCTGGGCATTGACATGACGTAGTCGACCATGAGGGGCCGCATGATCTGAAATTCGCGTCCTTCCTCGGTGATGATGACCTGGCCATCAGGACGGCCGATGACTTCGTCGTGTAAGAAGCCTCCGCGGTTTGATTGGAACTTCCCGCCATGCACGAGGATGATCTGGTGAAAACGTCCCTTGGGGTCTTTGACTTGGACGCGATCGCCCTCGGCAAGGGGGCCGCGCCGATTCTCTTGGCCGAGTCGAGTCTGCTGGCTGAGTCGAGTCTGCTGGATGTGCGCGGCGGGGGCGTTGTCAGGCGTGGGGGTCTCATTCATCCTGTTCAGTCTATCCTCCAAGGCTGCTTCGCCCCTTGTGAGATCCGCAGATGAAGATGGGGCGCGCTAGCGTTGAGTCATGAGTTCTCCGACGCCACGAACCCAGGGCCTGAAGGGCCCCGCTCTTTCAGCTTCGCGCGCGAAGGAGTACGAGCGCTGCCCCTATCAGTACCGTCTCCATGTCGTCGACAAGATCAGCGACCCGCCGAGCAAGGCGACTGCGCTGGGGACTCTCGTGCATTCGGTGTTGGAGCGCCTCTACGATCTTCCTTTCAAAGAGCGCAGCGTCGAGGCCGCGATCGGACTGCTGGAAAAGGAATGGGATGCGAAGAAGGTGTCCTCTCCTGAGGTTCTCTTTGTTTTTGAGGCCCCCGAGGAAGAGGGCCCGTGGCTCGAGTCGGCCCGTAAGATCGTCACCGCGTATTTTTCGATTGAGGATCCCCAGTGGCTTGCGCCCGCGGCCCGTGAGCAGTTGGTCGATGCTGTCACTGCGGATGGGATCCGTCTTCGCGGTTTCATTGATCGGATTGATCGTTCTGCTGCGGGGGATCTGCGGGTTGTGGATTACAAGACGGGCCGTGCGCCCTCGCCGCGTTTCCAGGATGAGGCGCTCTTCCAGATGCGTTTCTACGCTCTGCTCTTGCAGTTGACGGATCGTTTGCCCGCCAGGACTCAGCTCCTCTACTTGAAGTCGGGGCAGGTCCTTACTTTCGACCCCGATCCTGGTGATATTGCGCGTTTTAGCGATCAGATTTCTGAGTTGTGGGGGCGTATTGAAGCGGATGCCAGGCGCGGGGAGTTCATGCCTCGCCGCAATCCGCTGTGCAATTGGTGCGGTGTCAAGCACCTGTGTCCTCTTTTCGAGGGGCGGGCCCCCGAGCCCCCTGAGGGGGGATTCGAGCGTCTCTTGCGTACCAGGGTGTCGTGAAGAGTGTCCTGAGCTGCGCACTCGGGTGTCTGACGACGATAGGCTCGTGGCAGGACCCGTTGGTGTGCGGGGCTCAGCTGATGGAGAGGGCCTAGGTTTCCTGCGAGGGGCGCGGACGAAGACACGCACTCACAAACGATGTGCTAGGTCGAAGAGGCGCATATGTGCCGCAGGCGGAGGCATGCACTCGCAAGCGATGCACAAGAACAAAAAGACGCCTGTGCGGCGCGGGCGGGGTCGTGCCCCCCTTGTGCCTTGGCCTCACAGGAGGTCGAAGCGCTCCCCCGCCATGAGCGCCTCAAGCAGCTCAATGCTCACATCATCAAGGCATGTCACACGCGAGTAGGCCGGTGAAGCGGGGACATCCACAACCCCGGGGATCACGACGACGATTGCTCCCGACGCGAGGGCCGATCGAATCCCCGTCAAAGAATCCTCGACGGCGACGCATCTGCGGATATCCGCCCCGAAAAGACGCGCAGCCTTCACATAAGCGTCCGGCTCTGGTTTGGGCCGAGCGATATCCTCACCCGTCACAATGCGGGCAAAACCCGGCTCTGGCGCGGCCTGGGCAACCCCATCAGCGATCTGACGCCACGAGGAGGTAACGAGGCCGAGGGGCACTCCCGCCGCATTCATCCGATTGAAGAGGCTATGAACGCCCGGCATCCACGGCACTCCCCCCGATTGGACAAGTCGAGCGACCTCGGACACGAGTTGGATCTCCAACTCCTGAGGATCACGATTCGCGCCCGTCGCCTCAAGCATGATGTCGATCGTGGTGCGCAGCGGACCGCCGATCATCTTCTCGCGCATGTCACGCGTCAACTCGCCCCCGAGGGAACGCATCATCTCCGCCTCGGCCTGTTCCCACAGAGGTTCGGAGTCGATGAGGGTGCCGTCTTGGTCGAGGAGGAGGGCTTCGGGCAACATCAGGCGAGCCCTGCGGTGGAGGCGGGCATGAGAACACCTGTGAGTAAGAGGGCGGCGACCACGATCGCAAGGCCAATCCGGTAGTAGACGAAGGGCTTATAGGACTTCGTCGACACGAGCTTCAAGAACCAGATGATGACCGCCCAGGCGACGAGGAAAGCGATGAGTGTCGCGACCGCCGTCTGCGGGACGGCGACCACATCTCCGCCTGAGAAGACCTTGTACACCTTGTACAGGCCCGAAGCGAAGACTGCGGGCATTGCGAGGAGGAAGGAGTAGCGTGCGGCGGCTTCGCGCGTATACCCGAGGGCGCGTCCCATGGTGATCGTCCCACCCGAACGCGACACGCCTGGGATCAGGGCCATCGCCTGGGCGAGGCCGTAGAGGATTGCATCGCGCCACGACATGCGATCGAGTGTGCGGACCTGACGCATCTTCGAATCCACGAAGCCGAGGAGCACGCCGAAAAGGGCCAACATGACGACCGTGATCCACAGGTTCCTAAAACTCGTGTCGATCCAGTCCTGCAGGAGGAGCCCGAGGATGCCGATCGGCAAAGAACCGAGGATGATCATCCACCCCATGCGGGCATCCGGATCTGAAGAGGGCAGGCGTTTCGCAGCTGGGATGAACGGCAGGGCTTTCCACCAGTGCGAAAGGATCCGCACGATGTCCTTCCAGAACACGATGACCACCGCAGTCTCTGTGCCGATCTGGGTGATTGCTGTGAAGGCCGCGCCCGGATCCTCCTTGCCCACGAGTTCACCGAGGATGCGCAGGTGCGCGGAGGAGGAGATCGGGAGAAATTCGGTGAGGCCTTGGACCAGACCGAGGAAAATCGCATCAAACCACGTCATGTTCTCACCCTACGGGCGAGGCGCGCCTTCACCGCTTTCACGATGCCCGATCGCGGTGTGGAACCGAACACGGCTACCCTGGCCACATGGACTTTCGCCAGTGCGGATCAAGTGGCCTTCGCGTCTCCGACTTGGGACTCGGCACCCTCACCTGGGGGCGAGACACCGAGGCGGCTGAGGCCGTTGATATGCTCGCCCGTTTCGCCGACGAAGGGGGATCCTTCATTGAATGCGGTCCCCTGGATGGTGATGGGCGTGCGCTCGATGTGTGCGCCGAAGCGATTCGCCCGCTCGGACGCCATCGTTTCGTCCTCGCATTGCGTGGAGGGGCCCGGCGTCTTCCCGATGGGAGTTGGGCATCCTCGGGGGCGCGCGGGGACATGCTCCGTTCTTTCGACGATGCCCTTGCCCGTCTCGAGGTCGACGATGTTGATCTGTGGCTCGCCTCCTATGATCCTTCCATCCCTGTGGAGGAGACTCTCGGGGCTGTGGAAACCGCTTATCGAAGCGGAAGGGCGCACTACATCGGTCTCGCGGGCTTTGGACTGTGGGATGCAGCTCAAGCGCTCACTCTTCTTCACTCCCTCAAAGGCATTCCCCTTGCCGCGATCCATGTGCCTTTCTCGATTCTCACGGCAAGCGAGAGCCTCGAGCTTCGCAATCGGGTCACTGATGCGGGTATCGGGGTGATCGCAGCTTCTCCTCTCGCAGGTGGGGTTCTCACCGGAAAATACCGCCATTCCACTCCCCCGGATTCTCGGGCTGCTTCGGCGCGGATGCGTGCGCTCGTCGATCCTTTCCTTGATACGGAAAATCGCGCCATCACCGAGGGCGTGGTGAGGGCCGCTGAAGGCTTGGATCGCACGCCCCTGGATGTGGCCTTGACGTGGGCGAAAGACGCTCCTGGTGTGACGACTGCTCTCATTGGGCCGAGGACTGCCCGCCAATTGGAGCAGATCCTCGAGGGGGGTGCTCCTCTTCCCCAGCCGATCAGGAGGGTGCTTGATGAGATCGCTGGTCTGTGAAGGCCCGTAGAGGCGCAGCTGGGGCCTTGGACTCAACGTCCAAGGCCCCAGGTCTCACGCCGAAAAATCAGTCATCAACGTCGACGAAACCATCATCGGAATCCTCGTCGTCCTCGAAATCCTCGTCGTAGTCTTCGTCCTCGTCGTAATCGTCGTCGAGAAGATCGAAGGGCAGTTCAACGCCGAAACCGGTGAAAAGCTCATCATCGTAAGTGAAGAAAGCATCACGCAGCGTTTCCTCGGCCGATTCCAAGGCCTCAGCATCCGCGTCATCCCCCTGCCGGGCGATGGCAAAATGCTCATGAAACGCTGTGATAAGGCGCTCGAGAGCGCCGCGGGGATCCTCAGTCATGCTTCGATCCTAGCCTTGAGAACACGATTCGATCAGGGAAGATTGAGTTGCGAGCGGATAACGGAGACCATGAGATCAGCCCCCTTGATCTCCGTTGTCTGATCCGCACCGACGATGCGCGACACGCCCTCGGCGTCTACAAGCTGCGAAGCGCCCATATTCGGGCCAAGCGGCAAAATCACCCACTCCTTCGTCGGCTCATACACGGCCTCAGGGGGCTCCCCTGCGATCAGAGCGGAAAGATTGGCGATCACGACTCGAGCCTGCTGGCGCGCCGCATCCGCTCTCTTCGACTCGCGCACATCCGTTAGGTCACCGACGGCGTAGCTGCGCTCATGGCCCACGACCTGCAGGCTCTTCTCAACCCGGAGGGTGCCATTGGGGTGGAGGAACTCCTCATAGTCGGTGCCGTGCAAATAGCCCGTGTTCGCAGCCGCCCCATAGCACTGGAACCAGATATCACCCTCGATCTGCTCACCGCCAAGGGTCGAGACCTGGAAGTGTCCGAGCTCGCCGACATTATGCGGCGGAAGGAAAGCGAGTTCGGATCCGGTGATCACGCGTATGCCGAGTTCGGCGAGCTGAGCGGAGATCTCTTCGCGCAGTTCCTCGGAGTATCCGGGCGAAGAAAGGATCGTGTCTTCCTTCTCGACGATAATGATCTCCATCCCGGGGAAGGTGTGGGCGAGTTCCCCGGCGAATTCAATGCCGACCGTGCCACCGCCGACGAGCATCACGGAGCGTGCGCCTTTGAAGTTCTCATGCAATTGGGCGAGGCGCGCCCTCGCGACCGCCGAATTCGACGAGGAGTACTTCGCGGGGAAGGGGTAGGTCGAGCCTGTGGCGAACACGAGGTAGTCAGCCTCGATCGGGTCGTGCCCGTAAACATGCACGGTGGTGCCTTCGACGCGCGAGACGGTGCCGTGAACGAAACGCCCCCTGGTGAGCAGGTTTGTGTAGGGCATGAAGATCGCCTGTTCCCAGACCTCGTCCACGGCGGCACGCAAAGCGGCTGCGTGGTGCACGAACTGGTCCTTCTGTTCAACGAGGACGACCTCGGCGATCGGGTCGAGGCCCTTCGCGACGGTGATTCCGCCGTATCCACCGCCGATGACGACAACACGAGCCATGGTGTTCTCCTTCAATGTGTCGAGCTGTACGTATTGTGTCATTGCCTTCGCTTCCTCGCCTGGGACGATGAGCGAATTTGAAGCGCAAGGCTTAGTTCTCGGCGTCGAGTCCGAGGGCGCGGCGAATATTCGGGGCGAAGAAACCGGGGCCTTTCAAGACTTTCCCGTCTTCACGAAGCTTGACGGAACCATCGGGCATGAGCTTCGACAGGTTCGAGGCCTGTACTTCTGCGAGGACCTTGTCGAGGTCGATCCCCGATTCGATCGCCATCCCGTAGATGACATAAACGAGGTCGGCGAGGGCGTCGGCCGTTTCAATGAGATCACGAGTGCAATCATCTGAATCGACCGCCTGCTCGCTCGCGACTTCCACGATGGAGCGAGCGGCTGCCCCGTAGACCGCGCCCATGAGCTCGGCGAACTCTTCTTGGATGAGCGACATCCTCATGTGGATGCGCTCGTAGTCGATCGTCGGTGCATTCCCCGTCCCCAGGCGCACCGGCATCGAATAGGTCCGATGGAATTGTTCAACGAGCTTTTGAGGCTGGGAGGGGTCGAGGGCGGGGCCGCGGCCAGCTCCCGGCCCGTCCCAGGGAGCCACGGGTTTTCGAGGATCCGTCTTCAACAGGGCCGCAGTCCACTGGTCCGGGCCCTTGAGGCAACGGCGCACTCCCTCCCGGGTGAAGCCATTGCGCCACACGGGTTTCCAGGATCCCCAATTGCCGACCTGGGCGCGCCATTCGACACGTTCGACGCGCATGTGTCCGAAGGCGTAGTCGAGCGCGAGGCCCACGGCCTCGGTCATGAATCCTTTGCCCCACTGGTCTTGGCGAATGAAGAAGGCGATTTCGCAGGCTTCGGGGGTTCTCGGGGAACGGATGAGTTCGATGCGTCCGAGCAGCGCCGAGTCAGCTGCGCTCCTGATCGCGAAGTCTGCGCTTCCCTTCGCCCATTTCTCTTCAGATTCGGCGAGGTTCTCCCGGGCCATGTCGAGGGTGTAGGGGAAGGGCACGCTCGTCGTCTCGCTGATCCGAGGATCTTGGAGGCACTCGCACAGCTCCTTGGCATCCTTGCTCGTGATCGGCGTGAGGATAAGCGTTTCTCCGATCAGGCGCGGCTCTTCCTGGGGCATCTTCAAAGATCCTTTCCCGAGTTCTCGTAGGCGGTTGCCAAGATGTTGCTCAGCGCCGTCACCGTTTGATGATCCTCGACGACGAAGCGGCGGTCGAAAAGGTAGGTCGGCAGGCACCCGATCCCCATTTGGATGCCGATCTGGAAGTCTGAGAAGACTCTGGACGCGTACTCGCTTGAGGCGAGGGCTTCGACGACGTATTCGGCGGGCATGCCGATGTCTTGGGCGCATCCGATGAGCACATCCGGGTCGGAGATGTCGAGCGCCATTTCGAAATATGCGCGTCCGATCGCCTCGGCGAGCTTCAAGGCGCTCGTATCTGCTCCGCAGCTCGTGTCATTGACGAGGTCGAAGTCCGTGGCGGCCGCGACTGCACGATGCGCGCTTGTGGTCGGGGCGACGATCGCATGGTCGAAGTCGAAGACGATCCCCTCCGCTCTTCCGAGTTTCTCCAAGCGGGCGTCCTCGGCGAGGACCTCGTCGAGACTCTCACCGAGGTCCTCAATGCGGTGAACTTTCCTGGGGACGTCGAGGGCGTGGTCGAGTTCTGCTTCGAGGAGGAAGGCGTGCAGGCAGACCTCAACCTGCGTGGCGTGGGGGAACTCGGCGAGGGCGCGCCGAAGGTGGCGAATGCCGAGATAACACCAGGGGCAGCTCAGCTCCGCCCATACATCGATATGCACGAGGGTTCCTCCTTGGCTCAAGAGGCTGTGAACATAACAGGAGAGCCCGGAGCTAAAGCCCCGGGCTCTCATCGTGCGCGGAGGGGGACTTGAACCCCCACCCCCTAATACGGGGACTAGCACCTCAAGCTAGCGCGTCTGCCTATTCCGCCACCCGCGCAGGTGACTGCGTGTTCTCAGCGAAGTTTCCCTCGCTTCGGACGAGGAAGACTCTAACACGATCTCACCTTCGAATACCAAATCGAGGTCCATGATTGAGGCTCCCAGCAGGGTTTTTCGCCGGATCTGGCCGAATTCACCTTTCGCGGTGAATGAGTGAACTCAGGCGCGGATCTTGGAGAGTTTGTCGCCAAACCCCTGGACGATTCGCACGATGTCGCAGATTTCCTCCTCATTGAAGCCCTCGAGGAGGTATTCGCGGATCATCCCTTGGTGAAGTGCGTTCGCCTTTTTCACAACCTCTTCACCCTGTGAGGTCAGACACGCGCAGGAGCTGCGTCGATCCTCCTTCACGCTCGTCTTCTCAATCCACCCGTCACGTTCAAGATGAGTCGTGATGTAGGTCAATCGCGAAGGGGAGAAGATCACTCTTTGGGCCAGTTCTCCCATGCGGAGCGCATGATGCGGAGACTCCCAGAGGGCGAGCAGGACATTGTAGTCGGACAGGGTCAAGCCGAATTGGCGCTTCAAGCGGTTCTCAAGGATCCCTTGAAGACGGGCGGATGCTTCGAAGAAGATCCTCCAGGCACACATCCTCGTGCCTTCCGCATCCGAAGGGTCGTGCTTATCCGATGAATCGGGCGTCGTATATCGTGAAGCTTCGTCCTGCTGGATCATGACGATCATCATAACCGCGACAAAGAGGCTCACCCTCGTCGCATTCCTTGCCGAAGATGCTCGTCAACGCACATCTAAGGAGATCCCGATGAGTTCACACTCACGCTGGAGCAGCGTTCTTTTTGATATTGACGGGACCCTCGTTGATTCAGCCTCCGTCGTGACGAAAGTCTTCGGGATCGTGCTCTCGTCAAGGGGATTCCCGGTTCCTGAAGAATCGGCGCTCATGAAGTATGTTGGTCCGCCCTTGTGGTGGTCTTTCACTGATCTGGGATTCGAGGGTGATCTTGTTGAAGAGCTCGTCACCTCTTATCGACGCACATACATTGAGTTCTACCTTGAGCCCCTTCCTTTCCCCGGAATCACGGACCTCATCTCCCTCCTCCACGCGGCTGGTTTTCCTCTTGCCACGGCCACTTCGAAGCAGCAGCCCATGGCTCTTGCGCAGATTGCGCACTTGGGGCTCGAGGATTCTTTTGATGTGGTCGCCGGTGCGACTCCGGGGCGTGATTCCACGAAGGCGAGTGTCATCGCCGATGCCTTGAGTCGACTTGAAGCTCAAGGTCATGATGTGTCCCGCCCGGTCCTCATCGGGGATTCCATTTGGGATGTCGAAGGAGCCGCTTTAGCTCGGATTGATGTCATTGGTGTGAGTTGGGGGTATGCGCAGCCGGGTGATTTGGATTCGTGCACGGCCCGTGTTTCTTCTCCTCAAGAGCTTGCTGAGCTTCTCGGACTTTCAGAGCCCGAGTGAGGGCGTCTCATTTTCACCGCACTACGGGGTCACGATGCGGGTTTCTTTACTGGCGAGGACCTCGCTTTGGCGTTGAGATAGTCCTTCCAGAGGGTTTTGTGCGCCTCCTTGCACGCGTTGTTTCCTTTGCTTCAAGCGCGTTGCAACGCACTGTTCCATTCAGTGCCGATTGTGGCCACTCTTTCGCTGCTTGCACATTGTCTTGCAGCTGCTTCGTTATGCACCTGGCCTCCTCTTTCCTATAGGTGATGTTCATCTGAAGTCCCGTGAAGAGGTGTGCACGGGCAGGGCGATTGCCTTCATCCGGTGGGCCGTGATGCTCACGGCACCATCCCCGTATTCGACCCGTCCTCGTATCTCAAGAGCCTTCGATCCGAGCGCAATCCCCTTATGCGCATTCCACATGTCCGGCGAGCAGGAAATATTCACAATCCCCGTTTCATCCTCGAGGCTGAGGAAAATGATTCCCTGGGCGGTGTGGGGCCGCTGCCTGTGAGTCACGATGCCCGCAACGCAGATCACCTCACCACAGTGCTCAGCCCCCACCTGCTGGGCCACAAGGACTCCGCGCTCAGCGAGTTCGTCGCGCAGCAACTCGAAAGGATGACGCTGAGGTGAAAGACCCATGGACTGATAGTCGCTGATGAGGGCCTCCTCCTCGTTCATCTCCGGCAGAAGCGGAGCTTTTGCGCCCACTTGAGTGCCGGGCAGGCAGGGTTGAATCCAGGAGGAGACTCCCAGGGCCCCTGCTGCCCACACTCCTTCTCGCCGTGAGATGCCAAGACTTGAGAGGGCTCCTGCCTTCGCGAGTCTGACGATCGAGGGCTCGTCGAGTTGGGCGCGGATGACAAGGTCCTCCACGGAGGTGAAGGGCCCCTCCCTGCGCGCTTCAAGGATCGCTTCGGCATCGGCGCCCAGGCCGGAGATGTCGTTGAGACCGAGACGCACATGCGCACCAGGGGTCGTGTCGAGACGGATCGGGGCTGTACTCGGGGGCGGCGCTTCTGTCTTTTCACTCCGAAGCCAACCCGCGGTATCGATGTCCCTTCCCCTTTCCAGGCTGATTCCCCTTTCCGGGCTTATTCCCTTTTCGCGGCCGGTGCCTCTGTGAGTGCCGATTCCCCTGTGAGTGCAGCTTCCTCTTTGATCGCTTCTTCCTCTTTGCGGGCTCATTGGCGCCGAAGGAGTTGCTTTCGCGCAATGACCCTCCTCCCCGCCGACGCCTGTTCTCGCACGCGGATCGCTATTTGCTGAGAACTCGACGCTTGCCTCAAGCTCAGAGGCGTTGACATCGGGAGCGAGGACGGAGAGCTCATGCCTTCGGGCGTCATGCACGAGGGAGGCCGGACTGTAAAAACCCATCGGCTGGGCGGCAAGGATCGCCGCATAGAACTCCTCCGGATGATGGACTTTCAACCATGCGGAGGCGTACACAATGTGCGCGAAGGAGAAGGCGTGGGATTCGGGGAAACCGAAGTCCGCGAATCCTTTGAGTTGAGTGAATATCCCCTCTCGTGCTTGTTCTTCCACGCCGCGAGCCTTCATCCCCTCCATGAGGGGCCCGCGGAGTTCCTCCATCAGTTCAGGAGATCGTTTCGCACCCATTGCCCTTCTCAGACGATCAGCCTGAGCGGGAGTGAATCCTGCGACGTCAATCGCGATCTGCATGAGTTGCTCTTGAAACAGGGGGACCCCCAGGGTCTTCTCAAGGGCGGGGCGCATCAGGGGATGCAGGTAGGAGACTTCTTCTCGGCCCCTGCGTCGACGCAGATAGGGGTTCACGGCCCTGCCTTGAATGGGGCCGGGGCGGATGAGGGCGACTTCTACGACGATGTCGTAGAAGCAGCGGGGTGCGAGCCGGGGAAGGGTGTTCATCTGTGCGCGCGACTCCACTTGGAAGACGCCGACGGTGTCTGCCGCACAGAGGAGCTCGTACACTCTTGGATCTTCTTCGGGCAGATTATGCAGCCCCAATGGCGATCCGTTCCTGCCAAGAACTCCACGTTCCCTCAGTCGCTCGAAAGCGATTCTCAGGGCGGAGAGCATTCCCAGCCCGAGGAGGTCGAATTTCACGAGTCCCGCGTCCGCGCAATCTTCCTTGTCCCATTGCAGAACGCTCCTCCCCTCTTTCGCCGCCCACACGATCGGGCAGATCCCCGAAACCGGCTGATCGCTCAGCACCATGCCACCTGAGTGGATCCCCATGTGTCGGGGGAGTTTGTGTAGCGCGGAGGCGACAGAGAGGACGAGCGGGGGCGCCCCCGAGTTGCCTTCATCCTTTTCAGCCCCACTCCCTTCACTCCCACTCCCCCGCGTCTGGACCCTTTTCCTTCCTGCTCCCTCCTCTTCCTTCCTTTCTGCCCCGTCTTCGTCCTCTTTCTTTCCCCGCCCACTCCCCTTAGCCCTGTTTTCCTCCAGGGACGCAAAGGAGTGACGAGATATCCCCTTCGACCAGGCAGCAGCGAGCCCCGCAGGGTATCCGAGGGCGCGAGCGGCGTCTCTTATAGCGGATCTGGGCCGATAGGTGATGACATTCGCAACTTGAGCGGCCCGCTCGCGCCCGTAGAACTCGTAGACGTGTTGGATGACTTCCTCTCGACGCCCAGCTTCGATATCAACGTCAATATCGGGCGGAGAGGAACGACCCGTCGACAAGAAACGCTCAAAAAGAAGGCGATGTCGAACAGCGTCGACCGCAGTGATCCCCAGGGCGTAGCAAACCGCCGAATTCGCAGCCGAGCCGCGTCCCTGACACAAGATCCCACGCTCCTGACAAAAATCGACGATCTCTTTCACGATAAGGAAATAGCCGGAGAATCCGAGAGTCTCAATAACCTCAAGTTCATGCTCAATCGTCTCCCAGGCGCGCGGATGCTTCTCGCGTGTCCCGTAGCGTTCAAGGGCCCCGCGCCTGGTGAGTTCTGCGAGCCAAGAGGCGTTGCTGTATCCCTCCGGTATGTGGGTACGCGGCAGGCGCGGGGCGAGAAGACGCAGGTCGAAGGCGATTTCACCTCCGATGTGAGCAGCTTGGGACACGGCTTGGGGATTGCGATGATGAATGCGGAGCATCTCTTGCGCCGAACGCAGAAAGGGCGGGAATGCACCCAGATGAGGCTCGACGCGCCCGAGGGGCTTCCCGATCCGTATTGCCGCAAGAACATCCGCAAGCCCCTGGGAGCGAGGAGTCGCGCAGCGAACCGCTCCCGTTGCGAGGAGTCGGAGCCCGCGTTCTTGTGCGAGAAAGGCAAGCACGTCTCCCAGCTGGGGGTCATCAGTGGGCGTCAGGGCGGATTCAATGAGGAGGTGTTCTTCACCGAAAGCGTCGATGAGGAAGTCACGCATTCTTCTCGCCCCCTCGATGCCGCCCGAGTGGAGGGCACGGCGAAGTGGACCCCGTCGCGTTCCCGAGAGGATAAGCCAGTCCTTCTTCGCGTCGGCAAGTTCTGAAATGAGGTGGGCAGCCTTTCGAACACCGGGGCGCGCAAGAGCGTGGGCGCTCATCGCCGAACTGAGCGCCGTGTACCCCTGTGGGCTCGAAACGAGGATGGGGAGGCGGATTCCTGGGTCTTCGGCCCCCGGGGCGAGCCCCCATCCGGGATTCACAGCATCGTGCTCGGCCTCGAGAAGACCTGTCGGGTCGAGGCTGAGTTCTGCGCCGTGAATGATGGGCATGCCGAGTCTTCTGCCCGCAGTTGTCGTCTGGATGGCGGAATGCGTGCCGTCAATGTCGAGGATCCCCAGCCCTTCCAGGCCGAGTTTCACTGCAGCTTCAACGAGCGCAGCGGGCAAGTCGGCGCCCTCGAGCAGGGTGAATGCGGAATGCGCATGAAGTTCGGCGTAAGCGGCAGGAGCATTGTGGATCACCCCCACAGCCTATCGAACACCTGTTCTATTACGAGTCTCTTCCCCTTCGCACTCTCCCCTGAGGAGCACACTTCTCAGCGAAGAAGCGCTGGCATCGCCACCCCTGCACCCCGTCGGCCGAGAAGCACGCGCATCTCATGAAGCCGCCCCGCGAGCAATGGCCTCAAAAGAACACGAGCCCCCGCCCTCGTCAAAAAGGAAGAGCCAGCACCCCTACTCGAGCAAAGAGGCGATATCCGCAGGCTTGAAACCGCTCGCCTGGCCCGCCTCTTCAACGACCGAAGTCACGAGCCTGCGTTTCCTCTCCTGCAGGGCGACGACGCGGTCCTCGATCGTGTCGGCAGCGACCAGACGATAGACATTCACCTTCTTCTTCTGGCCGATCCGGTGAGCACGGTCAACGGCCTGTTCTTCTGCTGCGGGATTCCACCACGGGTCCATGACATACACATAGTCGGCTTCTGTGAGCGTCAAACCCGTGCCACCGGCCTTGAGTGAAATGAGGAAAACCGGAGCCTCGCCCGAACGGAACTCTTCGATCACTCCATCTCGATCCCGAGTCGTCCCATCGAGTTGAACGACTCGCACCCCCCGGCGTTCGAGGAAGAGGCGGATCCTTGCGAGGAAGGAGGTGAACTGGCTGAACACGAGTGCACGGTGGCCTCGTGGGATGATCTCATCGAGCTGATCGGCAAGATACTCGACCTTCGTCGATCCGATCGAAGCGTAATCCTCCACGACGAGCGCAGGGTCGAGGGCGAGTTGGCGCAGCCTCGTGATGGATGCGAGCAAGTCGATCCTGGACTTCGCATCGTCCACGAGGGAAAGGATCTTCGCGCGTTCACGCATGAGGTACTGCTCGTAGATCCGCCGGTGCTCAGCACCCAAGTCAATGCGCAGCACCGACTCGACCTTGTCAGGCAGATCCTCGGCGACGCCTTCCTTTGTACGTCGCAACATGAAGGGAGCGATGAGGCGATGGAGGCGTTCAAGAGCAGCCTCATCCCCTTCTGTTTCGATTGGTCGACGGATCTTCTCAGTGAAGGTCTTCCACCCGGGCAAAAGACCGGGAGTGGTGAGTGTGAGAATCGCCCACAGGTCGGTCAACGAGTTCTCAACCGGGGTGCCCGTCACCGCGAAAACCCAGGGGGTCGTGATCTCTCGTAGGACCTTGTGGATCGCGGTTCTCGGATTCTTCGCCGCCTGCGCCTCATCAATGACGAGACCCCCGAACTCTTGCGCCTCCCACTCTTCGGCGTCCAGGCGGGCGATCGTGTAGGAGGTGATGACCAGGTCAGCTCCTGTGATGATCGAAGGCAGATCCATTCCTCTGCGTCTGGCAGTCTCAGCCACCACTTCCACGATCAGTTCGGGGAAGAAGCGCGCGGCCTCGCTCTTCCAGGTCGACAGGACCGAGGTCGGTGCGACGACGAGGACGGGCGCGTGGACTATTCCACTTCCTTTCAGCGTGGCGATTAATGTCAACACTTGCAGGGTCTTGCCCAGGCCCATGTCGTCGGCGAGGATCCCGCCGAAGCCCGCTCCGGCCCGCGTTGTCAGCCAGTCAATGCCCTCGAGCTGGTAGGGGCGCAGTGTGACGCAGGCCGGGTGCACGATCGGGAGTTCTTCTGGCGTAGCGTCAAAGGCACTCAGGCGCTTTCGCCATTCGCCCGGGGCGCCGAGCACGTCAGCGTCCTCTTCGATCTGCTCCCACAGGCCCACGTGGAGTCGGTTCAGGCGCGCTTGGGGACCATCCCCGAGGAGGCGAGCCTCTTCGAGGAGAGCAGCAAGTCTTCGCAGCTTCGGCCCGTCAAGACTCACCCATCGCCCTGCGACACAAAGATGCTCCTCCCCCGCTCCGAGAGCTTCGAGGACTTCGGCCAGAGGCACTTCAACGCCCTCGACTTCGAGTGAGATTCTCAGGCCGAACCAGTCCGAGTCGAGAGGATCGATGTCGGCGTGGATTCTTGCAGGACTCTCATCGAGGACGAGGCCTGCGACCTCCTCACTGAGGTCCCATTCGAGTTCAGGGTCTGTGATCCTGGCGACGAGTTTTTCGCGCAACTCCTCGGCTCTCCAGGCCGGCAGGCGCAAGCTCGAAGGCCCCTTCGCCCACAAGCCCTCAGAGACGAGCGCCGCTCCTCGAGCGTCAATGCGTTCGGCGATCCTTTTGACTTGCGGATCGTCCATTGCCCTGCTCAGAGGCAGGCGCGAGGGTGTTCCGGCGTAGTCGAATTCGACCCACCAGCGCACGACGATGTTCTCGCCTGTTTCCATGCGGGCCGTTGCGACGAGGCGCACACGGGGCGCGGAGTCGAAATCAATGCTGGAATCGGAAGAGACGATCGAGTACCTGCGTGACAGCCGTGGGAGGAACTCGGCTCGGAATTCGGCAATGTCCTCGGCGGGGATTTTCACTCCCCTGCCGGGTATTTCCTGCAGAAGATCCGAGGGGGCGAGGCGGGCGAAGCGTCGGCCTCCGTCGAGAACGAGGAGGCGGGTCGCAGCTTCAATGTGCGGGCGTACGACGCTGAGTTCACCATTGCGGGCGATCACTCCCAGGCTGAGGGCCTCCTCTTCCATTCTCAGGTCGAGACCAAGATCCCAGGTCGTCGGATCGAGGACGAGGGGCTCGATCGGATCGAGAGAGTGTAAGAGGAGCACGCCATCTTTTTCGAGTCTTCGCAGCCAGTCGAAGCCTTTATCACCCAGGGATGTCAGGGAGACCTCTTGGCGTGACTGCCAAGAAGAATCGGATCGTGACAGGCGATATCCCTCGCGGATGAGGCCAAGGTGGACCGGGTCGATGCCTTCGGTGACGGATTCCCACTGTGTTGAGACAAGGTCGGGCCAGGAGGCACGTTTACGGGTCCATGGCACTGAGCGGCCGCGCCTGAGCGGTTCGAGGAGGATCGGGCGATTCGGGTCGCTCGCATCGACGAGGAGGGCGAGAGGCTCCCCCTTTCTTGTGGGCTCACCGACGAGAGAGACAAGGCGGGCTCGCCAGGGGGATTGCGTACGGGTTTCTGCTTGCGCTTGAGAGCGCAGGGCTTGGAGGAGTGCTGCGGAGTGGAAGCAGTCAACTCCTTCAGGACATGCGCAGCTCAGGGAGATGTTCCCTCCGAGCAGGCTCACCCAGGTCTTATAGGACAGGCCTCGGTCTTTGACCCTGCCGACGTAGACCTCGGGTTCGTCGTTTTCGATCGAAGAGACTTTGCCTGCGCGCAACGCTCCGGCGCCTTGAGCCCAGGTCGCTGGGCCGAGGCGCGCCATCAACGCGTCTTCGTCAAGGTCAACGAGGAGGAGCGCGGACTCTTCTGAGATGAGCATCCTCTCAGTTTATTCCTTCACTCGTAGGCAGAGGAGAGCATGGGGGCGCCCGCGTCACCGTGTTCTTCATTCAGTCGTATATCCCTTCGATCATCCATTGCCCCTCTCGATTCACGAGGAGGAAATCCGGGCTGTGTTCAGCGCCGAGGCGCAAGTAGATGCGCGGGCCGTGGAGTTCGTCCTGGTCCCACCATCTCCCGCGAATCATCCATGGACCTGCTCTTTTTTCGACGTCGAGGGTTCTTCCTGTAGCGAAGATGCTTCTCAGGCTCTGGGCGATCTTCTTCTCCCCTCTTTTGAGGCGCAGGAAACGAGGTTGCGAAGAGATGATCCCCCTGGAGTTCACGCTGACGGCTTCACCCTCGATGCTGAGGAGTTCGACCGGCACGGGAGAATCAAGGAGAGTCGCGGGGGCGGAGTCGACGCTCCCCTCCCACTCGCCTTCGCGGGGCGTGAGTGCTTCACGGGATGTCAGGGACTGCTCAACATTTGCCCAGGTGAGCAGTTGCACGCGGGTGCGTGGATCCCATCCTCCTTGGAGTCTTGGGACACGCACTCCTTCAATTCCGAGGAGGGATTGGAGCCGTTCGGCGGTCCTTTCGATCCGCGCACGCTCATTATCTTTTCCCCAGAGTGGAATGGAGGGGGCGCCCGTATAGGGCGAAAGGGCCGTGAGGATAACGGCCGTAGCCCCACCACTGGGGCCTTCTTGTGTTCCGAGCAGCTCGGCCCAGCCTTTGAGCTGCCATCTCACACGTTCAATGATGCTATCGGGGTCGAGAAGATCCACTCCCTGCCAGCGTCGACAGCGAGCTCTTTCCCCCGCAGCTTCGATTGATACTCCGAGGGCGTCGGCTTGCAGTCCAGCGCCTGCGAGTCCTTCTGCCAGTTCAATGGCGGCACGCCGAACGGAAAGGAGGATCTGATCAATCGAGTGGGCGGCTTCGTCGATCTCAATTTCGACGCTGTAGTCTTGCACAATCCGCTCGGGAGGGCGAAGAGCGACTTCCCCGCCGGAGGCGAGGGTGATCAGCGGCTCTGCTATCGCACCGAAACGTGCGAGGAGTTGTCCCCTTCCAAGATTCAGGAGTTCCCCGCAGGTCCTAATCCCGAGGTCGTGGAGAAGGAGGATCCCCTCTTTCCCTTCTTCTTGCAATCGAGGGGGAAGGAAAGGCAAGCACTCTCTAAGAGGGCGGGCTCCGAGGAATTCGAGGTTCTCCCGAGGCGGGATGATCCTGTGGAGTTTCGCGGCGGCGAAGGAGGCGAGGGGCCCTTCGGCGATGCCAACGAAAGCTTCCAGTCCTGTGAGATCACTGATCGTCTCCACGAGTGCGCGAGCAGCCTCTTCTTCTCCTCCGTGCCAACGCGCAGCACCTCTGGCCGGCGCCCAGGCCACACCTGGACGCAAGGAAACGACTCCAGCGGCGACAGAGTCGAAAGCTTCAAGGACAGTCTCGAAAGTGCGTCCCTCCCGGTCCTCGTCTCGGGGAAGGATGATGAGCTCGGGGCACAGGTACTGGGCTGTGACGACTCTCATTCCCGCGCGGACTCCCGCCTTTCTGGCGAGCATGGAGGCGCATTCGATCTTCTCCTTGCGGGCGACGGCTCCCGCAGCCCCCGGCGGAAGATCAAGGACGAGGGAGGCCAGGGGCCAATCGGGGATCCACAGGCTCAGGCGCCTCATGAGGCCACCGCCTGTAAAGGCGAAAGCCCATAGGGGCGAGAAATCCCCGTCCACGCCTGCTCCAAGAGGATCGTGCACTGACAAGAGCGCGCTTTCGCTGCCAGGGTTCGTCTTTCGCGAAGATTCAGGAGTCCTTCTCCGATGCAGACGACATCGAAAGATTCAATGAGGAGGGCTGCGATCCTGTCGGGCTCTTCTTTCGGGTCCGGGATTGTTAAGACGCGTTCCAAGTCGAGTCCTGCACGGGCGGCGGCCTCCCAGCCGAAGTCTGCAACTCCGAGGAGTCCCGCCCAGCCTCGGGCGGGAAGGAGGTCAATGAGAGCATTGATGAGCGCCGCACGTCCGCCCTCGACATGGTGGATTGCGCCACTCTTTTCCCCTAGGGAGGGCGAGCGGGTGAGACCGCTCCCATATTCTGCAGCGCGCAGTGCTTCTCGGGCCCTGCGCAGACGCTGCGCCGCGGATTCCATCCCCCACCCCCTGGCGAACACACCCTTAACTCGAACAGGTGTTCGACAGTATAGGAACTCCCTCAGACATCTGCGTCCCGTCTTCAAGAACTCATATCAGTCCTGAATTCGTACATCCCCCGAACTCTCATGCCCTGAAGGGAAGAACACCCCTTGTAGGCCCAGACCACGAGACTCGAAAAGTCGCGCATCCCCCTCACAGGAGGAACACCCCACCCGCAACACAAGCCCGGGCTCACCAGGGGAAGGTCCCCAGGCGTGCCATCCGCACGACCCCGCTTCTAGACGCACCGCCCCGCTTTTCAAGAAGCACCCCGCACACTCGAAAAAGGAGGAAACTTAAGGGGAGATCTAAAGGAGAGACATGGACCTGCTCAATCGCCCCATCGCCCCCGACCCCTACGATTCACTTCCTCCCGTCCCCTCATTCACTGTGACTTCACACGAGCTCGTCGATGGGGCTCCAATGCCCCACTCAGCGACCGAGGCCGGCGGCTCCATCTCCCCGCAACTGCACTGGGAGGGCTTCCCGCCCGAGACGCGCTCCTTCGCCCTCACCTGCTTCGACCCAGACGCGCCCACACCTTCGGGATGGTGGCATTGGATGATCCTCGACCTCGCCCCCGAGCAGACCTCCCTTTCCCAGGGGGCAGGCAAATCCGATCTGGAACTCGATGGCGCAGCATTCCATATCCGCGTCGATCATGGAGGATCGGACTATTTCGGCGCTGCCCCTCCGAAGGGAGATCGCCCGCACCGTTACATCTTCGCCATCCACGCCCTCGACCTCGACACCCTGGGCCTCGATGACGAGGCCACACCGGCGGCTTGCGCGGCGCAGATGCTGAGCCACACCATCGCCCGCGCCAGAATCACCGTCACCCACGAGATCCCCTGAGCCCACCCCATTCGCCTGAACTCGAATTCGCCTGCGCTCGACGAGGCAGGGCAGGATAGGCCCATGCTTCACCTCGTCTTCTTCGAGCCCGAGATTCCCGGGAACTCTGGTGCCGCCATCCGTTTGTCCGCATGCACTGGGGCGATGCTCCACCTCGTCGAGCCCCTCGGCTTTGATATGGACGATGCGAAGCTGCGCCGGGCGGGCCTCGACTATCACGATCTCGCGCATGTCGTCGTTCATCCGGATCTGGATTCGGCACTCGCAAAAGTGCCCGGGAAGGTCTGGGCCTTCACGGGGCATGCGAAGCACATGTTCACCGATGTGGAGTATTCCGATGGTGATGGGCTTCTTTTCGGCCGAGAATCCGTCGGACTATCCGAAGAGGCACTGAACCATCCTCGGGTGAACGCGCATGTCCGTATTCATATGGCCAAGGGGGTTCGTTCCCTCAACCTCGCGAACTCCGCGTCGATCGCCCTTTACCACGCGTGGGGCTCCCTCGGATTCCCCGGAGGAGTGTGAACCTCGCGGAGGAGGAGTGTGAACCTCATGAAAGAGGAGTGCGAGCCTCGCTGAAAGAGTCTGCTCGAGTAGCCGAGCCCACAGCTTGTCCGCATGCAGGCCCCTACTTCTCCCCGATTCTCCTTGCGGGCACGGGGAGAACGGCGTGGCGCGGGGTGGTCATTCGGCGGACTCCCGATTCTCCTTGCGGGCACGGGTAGGACGCTCAACCTGTTCGGCGATCTCAACGATCCTGCGCGGGTTGGAGTACCACATCCACGCCGCCCCGATCACGGAGACGAGCAGTGGCAGGTAGAAGAAGTCCGAACCGAAAGCTGCCCAGAGGGTTCGGGGCCCATTCGGGTATGCACGGCCAATTCCTGAGATGCTCACCAGGATCGGGACCATGATCGTTGTGCCAATGCACGCCCAGCCGAGGATCCTCATGCGCCGCCCATTGTGCGTCAGCGCGATCGCGGCAAGGAGGTAGACGATCCCGGCGAGGAGGGCACACAGGTGCGGCCACCAGGAGGCTTCGCGATGGTCGAGAAGATCCACGACTGCGACGCTGCTCGTCCATATTCCGATCCCCCAGAAGGCGGCCATAACGAGGCGTCCGAGGCCGAGGGCGCGCGGGCGATCATCGACTACGCCTCCAGGCGCAGGAGCGGAGCCGGAAGAACTCGGGCGGGAGACTTCGGGTTTATCGGACATACTCACGATCCTAATCGCCTTCTCCTTCACGACGGTTCAAGGTGGCCAGTCCGGTGTGTGCGGTTGCACCTCGAATGTGCGCTTCACCCCCGCGACATCATTCAGAACGAGTGGGACAATGGGCCTAGCCTGGGCGACGCTGCCCGGATGATCAAAGATTGATTCAAGGAGTGGTTTTCGTGACTGAAGCGGAATACGACATCGTGATCCTCGGTGCAGGTTCAGGCGGTTACGCGACCGCCCTTCGGGCCGCACAGCTTGGCATGAAGGTCGCCCTCGTTGAAGGCGACAAGGTGGGTGGCACCTGTTTGCATCGCGGATGCATCCCCACGAAGGCCTACCTGCACGCCGCCGAAACCGCCGACGCGGTCCGCGAATCCGAAACATTCGGAATCCTCTCAAGCTTCCAGGGCGTCGATATGGCCAAGGTTGGCGCCTACCGTGACTCGGTCATCACGAAGCTGTACAAGGGCCTCCAGGGGCTCCTCTCCTCGCGCAAGGTCGAGATCGTGTCCGGTTGGGGCCGTCTCGTCTCAGACAACAGCGTCGAGGTCAACGGACGCGTCCTCAGCGGCCGTCATATCGTCCTCGCGACCGGTTCCTACTCCCGTTCGATCCCGGGTCTGGAGATCGGTGGGAGGGTCATCTCTTCCGATCAGGCGCTCCAAATGGATTGGGTGCCGCGTTCGGCGATCATCCTCGGCGGCGGAGTGATCGGCCTGGAGTTCGCCTCCGTGTGGCGTTCCTTCGGCGCCGAGGTCACGATCATCGAAGCGCTCCCCCACCTTGCGAACAACGAGGACGAGGCGGTCTCCAAACAGCTCGAGCGCGCTTACCGCAAGCGCGGCATCGCCTTCCACACGAACACTCGTTTCTCGGGAGCGACTCAGGATGAGAACGGCGTTCACGTGTCGACTGAGACCGGTAAGACCTTCGACGCGGATATCCTCCTCGTTGCAGTCGGCCGTGGCCCCGTCACCCAGGGGCTGGGTTATGAGGAAGCGGGCATCCGTATGGATCGCGGTTTCGTCCTCGTTGATGAGCGTCTGCGCACCGGCGTTGGCTCGATCCGCGCGGTTGGCGATATTGTTCCCGGTTTGCAGCTCGCGCACCGCGGCTTCCTCCAGGGCATTTTCGTTGCCGAGGACATCGCGGGCCTCAACCCCGCCGTCATTGACGAGTCCGGGATCCCCCGCGTGACCTTTAGCGAACCCGAGATCGCTTCGGTCGGACTGACTGAGCGGGCAGCTCGCGAGAAGTACGGCGACGCGGTTCGCACGGTCGAATACAACCTTGCGGGCAATGGGAAGTCGAATATTCTCGGAACTGCGGGCTTCATCAAGCTCATCTCTGTTGAGAACGGCCCCATCGTCGGCTTCCATGGGATCGGTTCGCGTATCGGCGAGCAGATCGGTGAAGGTGAGCTCATGGTGAACTGGGAGGCCTACCCCTCCGATGTCGCTTCGCTCATCCACGCCCACCCCAGCCAGAACGAATCGATCGGCGAGGCCGCCATGGCTCTTGCCGGCAAGCCCCTTCACGCCCACAACTGAGCACAGACTTCCAAGGAGAGAGACAATGGCAACTGATGTTCTCATGCCCGCATTGGGCGAATCGGTGACCGAAGGCACCGTCACCACCTGGCTGAAGTCCGTCGGCGACACCGTTGACGTCGATGAGCCCATCGTTGAGGTGTCCACTGACAAGGTCGATTCCGAGGTTCCCTCCCCGGTTGCGGGCGTTCTTCTTCAGATCGTCGTCCCCGAGGATGAGACCGTCGAGGTCGGCACTGTGATCGCCCGTATCGGCGACGCCTCCGAAGCCCCTGCCCAGGCTGAGGCGGCTCCAGCTGTTCCCGAGGCTCCCGCCGCACCGGCTCCAGCTGCACCCGCGGCTCCCACTCCGACTCCGGCGCCCGCCGCTCCCGCGGGCGGCATCGAAGGCACCGAGGTCCTCATGCCCGCTCTTGGCGAGTCCGTCACCGAAGGCACCGTCACCACCTGGCTGAAGGCTGTTGGCGACCCGGTCGAGGCCGATGAACCGCTCTTGGAGGTGTCGACCGATAAGGTCGATTCAGAGGTTCCCTCCCCGGTTTCGGGCTTCCTCGCGGAGATTCGTGTCGACGAAGATGAGACTGTCGAGGTCGGCACTGTTGTCGCGATCATCTCTGCTTTGGCACCTTCAGCTCCTGCGTCCGCAGCTGCGGCAGCCCCTGCTCCGGCTCCGGCCGCACCTGCACCTGTGGCTTCCGCCCCGGCTGCTCCGGCTCCAGTCGCACCTGCACCTGTGGCTCCCGCCCCGGCTGCTCCGGCTCCGGCCGCACCTGCACCTGTGGCTCCTGCCCCGGCTGTATCTGCACCCCAGAGCGTCGGCGCAGTCACCACGACCGGCTACCTCACCCCGATCGTGCGCAAACTCGCCCGCGAGGCAGGCATTGACCTGTCCACCGTCACCGGCACCGGCGTCGGCGGGCGAATCCGTCGCGAGGACGTCGAGGCTGCTGTGAAAGCCCGCGAAGCTGCGAAGGCTACGGCCGTACAGCCCCTCGCCGCCCCCTCAGCCCCGGCCCGCTCCACCCAGCTCCGCGAACCCTCGCCTTTGAGGGGCACAAGCGAGAAGATGAGCCGCCTGCGT
The DNA here is from genome assembly GCF_016405145.1 of Schaalia cardiffensis. GTDB lineage: Bacteria > Actinomycetota > Actinomycetes > Actinomycetales > Actinomycetaceae > Pauljensenia > Pauljensenia cardiffensis. The sequence continues at coordinate 1,514 of NZ_JAEKIA010000011.1, read as the reverse complement.
CAGACGATCGCCCGCCGCATGGTCGAGTCCTTGCAGACTGCCGCCCAACTGACGACCGTCATCGAAGTCGATGTGACGAAGGTCGCCGCGCTGCGCGCCCGTTCAAAGGACGCCTTCCTTGCGACTCACAAAACGAAGCTCACCTTCTTGCCCTTCTTCGTCAAGGCCGCAACCGAAGCCCTTCAGTACCACCCGAAGATCAATGCGAGGATCGACGAGAAAGAGGTCACCTACTTCGACCACGAGAACATCGGCATCGCCGTTGACACTCCGCGAGGCCTTCTTGTTCCCGTCATCGCGAATGCCGGAGCCAAGGACATCCCCGGCCTTGCAGCCTCGATCAACGATCTGGCCGCTCGCACCCGCGATTCGAAGATCGGCCCCGATGAGCTCTCCGGCTCGACCTTCACCATCACGAACACCGGTTCCGCCGGCGCGCTCTTCGACACCCCGGTTCTCAATATGCCCGAGACGGCGATCATGGGCGTCGGTACGATCGTCAAGCGCCCGATGGTGGTGAAGACCGCGGATGGTTCCGAATCGATCGCGATTCGTTCCATGGTCTACATTTCCCTCTCCTACGATCACCGTCTCGTCGATGGAGCGGATGCGTCGCGCTACCTCATGGACGTGAAGAAGCGCCTTGAAGAGGGGGATTTTGAAGCGGATCTTTCGCTCTGACCCCTTCTGATCTTCTCGGTGGGGCCGCGTCTTGGACTGCTCCCCGTTAGTTGGACGGGTTAAAGGGTACCTGTCGTTCTAGGCTGCAAGGGCCTGGTTTCGGAATTCTTCCGGGGTCAGGCCCTTGAGTCGTTCTTGGATGCGGTGGTGGTTGTACCAGGTCAGGTAGTCCTGGAGCCTGGTGAGGAAGTCTTGGACGCTGGTGAAGCGTTGCGGGTGGTAGAACTCGGCTTTGAGGTGGCTGAAGAAGTTCTCGGCCAGTGAGTTGTCGTAGCAGTTGCCTTTGCGGGACATGGACTGGATCGCTTTGGCTGCTTCGAGCTGGGTGCGCCAGGAGATGTGTTGGTAGTGCATGCCTTGGTCGGTGTGAACGATCAAGCCTGGTTCTGGGCGTTCACTAGCAATGGCCTTAGACAGGCAAGCAGCGGTCAGTTTGGTTGTGGGGTGCAAGGCATGGGTAGCGGCGATGACCTTGCCGTCATACACATCAATCATTGGCGATAGGTAGTGAATCGCTCCGGGTTTGATAGAGGCAGTGATGATTGGAAAGGATCACTGTCATGACGAGTTCGAGGAAGTATCTCGATGAGTTGCGTGAGCGTGCGACTCGGTTGGCGTTGGAGGCCCGTCGGGATCCTGAGCGGTCCAAGGGTGCGATCGCTCGGATTGCTGGTGAGTTGGGTGTTCATCCTGAGGCGTTGCGTACCTGGGTGAAGCGTTCGGAGATTGATGGTGGTCTTCGGGCGGGGACGACGAGTGCGGATGCCCAGCGGATCCGGGAGTTGGAGAAGGAGAACCGGGAGCTGCGGCGCGCCAACGAGATCTTGAGGAAA
>NZ_JAEKIA010000010.1 GCF_016405145.1 Schaalia cardiffensis | reverse complement strand
AAACCCCGATCAGACCAACACATTCTGTCCACCCTCATAGTTGGCCGCCACCAACTAAAACCCAGACCTTCCCGCACCAGCACAACGAAAAGTCCCAGTCAGACCAACACGAGGTGTCCTTTAACCCAAGCCGAAGGCGTCGCCTCAAAGCCGAAGGCCCCGTCCTCGTCGAAACGAGGGCGGGGCCACAGCGTGAAGAGCGGATCAGCGCTTCGAGTACTGCGGGGCCTTGCGGGCCTTCTTGAGGCCGGCCTTCTTGCGCTCGATCGCACGGGCGTCACGAGTCAGGAAACCTGCCTTCTTGAGCGCCGGGCGGTTCGCTTCGCGGTCGATCTCGTTGAGGGCGCGCGAGATGCCCAGACGCAGGGCGCCGGCCTGGCCGGAGATGCCGCCACCGTTGATACGGGCGATGACGTCGAAGCGTCCGTCAATGTCGAGAAGCACGAAGGGGGACTTCACGAGCTGCTGGTGGAGCTTGTTCGGGAAGTAGTCTTCGAGAGTGCGTCCGTTGATCTTCCACTCGCCGGTTCCGGGAACCAGGCGAACGCGAGCAACGGCCTCCTTGCGGCGGCCCAGGCCCGCGCCGGGCGCGGTGATGGACTGGCCGGCGCCTGCGGGCGCGGACTCAGTCTCGGTCGTGTACGAGCTGGGGACGTTCTCTTCGTCCAGCTCGACGAGTTCAGTGGTCTCAGCCACGGTTCTCCTCAGTTCTTAATGGGGTGCTCAGGAGCGCGGGGCGCTCACTGGGCCACCTGGGTGATCTCGTAGGGAACCGGCGACTGGCCGGCGTGAGGGTGCTCAGCACCGGCGTAGACGTGCAGCTTCTTGAACTGCGCGCGGCCGAGGCTGGTGTGGGGAAGCATGCCACGGACGGCCTTCTCGACGGCGCGCTCAGGCGAGTTCGCCATGAGGTCACGGTAGGAGACGGCGGTGAGGCCACCGGGACGCCCGGAGTGGCGGTACGCCATCTTCTGCTCGAGCTTCTTACCGGTCAGAACGACCTTGTCCGCATTGATGATGATGACATTGTCGCCCATGTCCATGTGAGGGGCGAACGTCGGCTTGTGCTTCCCACGGAGAATGTCGGCGACCTTGGCCGCCAGACGGCCGAGGACGACGTCGGTGGCGTCAATGACGTACCACTTCTTGTCCGCGTCCCCGGGCTTGGGTGAATAGGTGCGCACGGGCGTAACCTTCAATTCTTGTCGGTCATGGAGCGTGTGCCTCAGGTGTCTGGGCCTGGCTCTCGATGAAACGGTTCGCGCGAGGCGTCAAAGGCCGCTCGACGGCGAGTGGGAATGCACCGAAGGAGCCGCTGACGCACAGCGTTAGTCAGTTTATCCGCGTGCATCGGGCCGGTCAAAGCCGTCGGCGCACTGTGTCGGATCACTCAGCTCCACGTCGATCAGGCTCGTTGTGCACGCCAGGCTTGTGCGCTTCTTCAGTCCTCCTGGCAGCAGCCCCTGCGCCGCCTGGCCACTTTCGCCCTCGACGCCCATTGTTGTTCCTCCGGGTAGTGCACATCCTCGAGGGTGAGGCCATGCGCCGGAGCGATCGGGGCCGCCCCTTCGCGGCTGCACTTCTCAAGAAGTTGCGCGGACCAGGACTCGGGCTTCTTTCCCTGGCCGATCGGAAGGTGAGCACCAACGAGGGAGCGAACCATGGAATGACAGAAGGCATCCGCCTCGACTCGGCATTCGACGATCCCCCCGATGCGCGTGAACTCCAGGCGCCTGAGGGTGCGGATCGTCGTGGCCCCTTCGCGTGGGCGGCAGTAGGAGAGGAAATCGTGTTCGCCGAGCAAAGCTGCGGCTGCCCGGTTCATCGCATCAAGGTTCAGGGGGCCGGGGAGGCTCAACACGTCGTGCCTGCGCAGCGGATCGGGCGCGCCCTCGCAGATCCGGTAGCAATAGCTCCGCCCGAGGGCGCTGAAGCGAGCGTCGAAGTCGGCACTTACCCTGCTGATTCTCGAGATGACAATGTCGGAGCTTCCACGGGGGATGAGCAGACCGTGTCCTCTCCCCCATTCGCCGTGGGCTTTGGCGATCAGGGCGTTGAGTCTGCGCGTCAGAGCCGCGCCGATCGCCGTGCCATCCTCTCGGTCTGCATCACGAGGGGCGAAGCCCTGCCAGGCGTCGAGCGGAATGTCGACGTGCGCGACCTGGTGGCGTGCGTGCACCCCAGCATCCGTGCGTCCCGCGACGGTGAGCACGAGAGGCATTCGGGCAACGAGGGCGAGGGCGCTTTCGATTTCTCCTTGCACTGTACGAAGCCCAGGTTGGGCCGCCCAACCGTGAAAGTCCGTGCCATCGTAGGCGAGGTCGATGCGCGCACGGATTGTTTCGACTGCCTCAGGGGGGTTCACAGTTCCCACGCTCGAACTCCCCCGATGATTCCCGCGTCGTTGGGAACGATGATGACATCCTCACCAAGTTTGGCCCGGTGACCTGCGGTGATGCGTTTGGAATTGCCGCCGCCGAGGTAGAGGCGGTCCCACAGGTACATGGGTCTCAGTCCATCAACGATTCGGCGCACGCGCCGAGACCAGTGGGTATCGCCCAGACGCAGACGTTCATGTTCGCCGATGTAGTCGTCGTAGGTCAGCCCCCAGCGCACGAAGCCTTGGGAGACTTCGATGTGGGGCGCGAGTACGCCTCCGTCGAATACGGCGTTGCCTAGGCCAGTGCCCAGGGTGATGATCATTTCGAGGCCGGTGCCGGTTACGACTCCGGCTCCTGCGACTTCGGCGTCGTTGAGGACTTTCGTCGGCAGTTCGAGGGCTCGTCCGAGGGCGCGGCCCATGTCGAAGAATCGCCATTCTTCAACAAGTTCGGGAAGGATCTTCGAACGCGGACCCGAGCGGGTGATGTAGTGGGGGGTTGCGACGACGACCCCGTGGCGGATCATCCCGGGCATTCCCATTGTGACCCGGTCGGCGCGGGGCAGCTGCTCCGCAAGGTCGACCGCTGTCTGGACCAGGAGCGCGGGTGGGAGCGGGTAGGGCGTTGGGGTGCGCAGCGGCGGGGCGATCATGGTGCCGTGCGAGTCGAGGACGGAGGTCTTGATCCCTCCGCCACCGCAGTCGATCGCGAGGGTCATCTCTTCGGACATGACTCTCACTCTATCCGCACAATCTCGATCCCCCCCCTTCTCTCAGACGTCATCATTTGAGCAATCCGGAGAATGGACTTGACCATTTTCAAAATGAGAGAAACTGACGAGGACGAAGGGACGATCCTAAAACGCTGGGGAAAATCTCGCTTGGCCCATGCTCCTTTAGGCCAACGGCCGCAGGCTCTTGCGGACTGCCTTCGCCGAGAGAATCAATCTTCTCCCTTCGATTGGCACGAAGCCCTGGTTTTCGTAGAAGCTGACGAGACCCTCGTCCAAAGCATCGACAACGATAAGTTTGCACGCGGCCCTATCCGCAGCCTCGACACACTTCCACAGTGCCTCATGCAGAAGAACTTTTCCGTATCCCCGGCCTTGAAGAGCGCGATCCAACCCGAGCTTCGCGATCATGAATGCTGGCGCGAATCCTCTTTCATCAACGCCCCAATGCTTCCGTCGGGTGGAGCTCAAGGAGGTCGGAACGGAGAGAACATGAACGCGTGATGCGAAGAAGGCGCATAGTCTGTCCTGTTCATCAACACACACCCACACGGAGATGTTTCCTTGTCGCTGCTGGTTCAAGGCTTCGTCGTGGAGCCAGTGGTCGATTGCGACCTGTCCGCAGGAAAAGGCACTTCTATCGTGGTGTTCCCCAAGGGGCTCAACCCGTTTCCACGGGCCCACTGGGATTTTGTTTTCAGATGGCACCTTCGACAGCCTCGAGTCGGTCCCAGACAGGTTGATCGACGAACCAGACGGTATCGCAGTGGACACGTTCGCTTGCTGCGACGGAATGGCGGTAGTAGTCACGCAAGGCCGCATCATCAATCAGGCAATAGTGAGAATCTGGGTCGTACGCGTCCTTCCACGGAGCGTCTTTGTGTGAGAGCATACGCAATTCACTGGCGGAATAGTCGCCGTATTTCTCCCATATCGAGTCTAGGAAGCGGTAGACACCCTCGGGAATCTCTCGGCAACGATCCTTCGCCAGCGCCGCGACGTCATCATCCTTTACTACGATGGTGGAGCGCCCGAACACGCGGAACTCTTGATAGATTCCGTCGATGACAGGACCATGTTCGAAGGCGAAAATATCAGAATCGAACAGCCTGTTCCCAGTTTCCGCCAAGTAGTTGGCCTGCGCGAAATACATGAGCTTATGAAGCTTCATCTGCGTCACATCCGATTCATAACGCTCCTCGTCGCGAGCAATGAAATAGTCGGCGATCAAACGACAATTGAGCTTCGTTTCTACAAGTGCTTCCATGTTCTCCACCTCCTCCCGGTTCGTTACCGCCAGATCGTAACACTGCGCCCGCTCAGATGCCTTCTTCCTGTGGATTCGCCCTTTGAGGCGGCGACCTTCGAGTACGACCGTCTTTTAACCATCTGCTGAATAAGCTGCGCGATTCCGGACTTCTCGATCCGACTGTCCCCCGTCGAGAGTAGAGACGGGGGGCCGGTGATCCAAAGGATCACCGGCCCCCCGCACTCGTGACGCGCATGCGTCTCAAGTGTCACTCGGCTTCAGTCGCCTTAGCCTCAACAGCCTCGACCTCGGCGATCTCGTCCTTGGCGGGCTCTTCAGCCTTCTCAGCAGCCTTGGCGACGGTCGCCTCGGCAGCCTTCACGACAGCCTTCTTCTCGACCTTCTCGAGGACGATCTCGATGCGCATGAGAGGAGCGTTGTCACCCTTGCGGTTACCAACGCGGATCAGACGGGTGTAGCCGCCATTGCGCTCCGGGTCGAGCTCGGGAACGATCTCGTCGAAGAGCATGTACACGGCTTCCTTCGAGGTGATCTTCTTGGCGACGGTCCGGCGGGCGTGCAGGTCGCCGCGCTTGGCCTTCGTCACGAGCTTCTCGAAGTAGGGCTGAAGGACCTTAGCCTTCGCCTCAGTGGTGGTCAGAGCGCGGTGTTCGATGAGCTGGGTCGCGAGGTTCGCGAGAATCAGCTTCTGGTGCGCCGGGCTGCCGCCCAGGCGGGCGCCCTTCTTGGGAGTGGGCATTTCGTCTCCTACGAATTATTCGCGTCCATCGGACGCATGCTGTGGGTCAGATGGACTGTTCGTCGCTGAACTGGATCGATCCGGAGTCGGAGTCACCGAAGTTAGGCATGACCGAATCCTTCAGGGTCATACCAAGCCCGGCGAGCGCTTCCTTGATCTCCTCAATCGACTTCGTGCCGAAGTTGCGGATGTCGAGCAGGTCGGCCTCGGAGTGGGCGACGAGCTCACCGACGGTGAGGATTCCGCGACGACGCAGCGCATTGTACGAACGCGACTGCAGGTTGAGGCTCTCGATTGGCAGGGCCAGATCGGCAGCGAGGGTCGCGTCGGTGGTCGACGGTCCAACCTCGATACCCTCGGCTTCCTCGTTGAGCTCGCGCATGAGGCCGAAGAGCTCGACGAGAGTCTTGCCTGCGGATGCGAGGGCGTCGCGCGGGGTGATCGCGGGCTTCGTTTCCACGTCGATGACGAGGCGGTCGAAGTCGGTGCGCTGCTCGACACGAGTCGCCTCGACCTTGTAGGTCACCTTGACGACGGGCGAGTAGATCGAATCGATCGGAATCCGCGAGATCTCAGCCTGCGGGTCCTTGTTCTGAGCGGCGGACACGTAGCCGCGACCGCGCTCAACGGTCAGCTCGATTTCGAGCTTGCCCTTCTCGTTCAGGGTCGCGAGGGTGAGTTCCGGATTGTGGATCTCAACCCCTGCCGGCGGGGTGATGTCGCCCGCGGTGACGGCACCCGGGCCGGCCTTTCGCAGGTACATCACGACCGGCTCGTCGTTCTCGGAGGAGAGGACGATCTGCTTGATGTTGAGGATGATCTCGGCGACATCCTCCTTCACGCCCTCGATCGTGCGGAACTCGTGGGCGACGCCATCAATACGGATGGACGTGACCGCGGCGCCGGGAATCGACGAGAGGAGGGTGCGACGCAGGGAGTTACCGAGCGTGTAGCCGAAACCGGGCTCGAGGGGTTCGAGCGTGAAGCGCGAGCGGAATTCGCTGACCTTGTCCTCAGTGAGGATTGGTCGCTCTGCAATGAGCACGTCTTGGTCCTTTCTTCCCGGCGCCCACCATATGACGCCGGAGTGTGGTTCCCGCAGGAGCGGGCAAGGGAGTGTGAGCGGCCTGAGGCTCGCTCAGACGTGGGGATGGTTCCTCATCAACGAAGACGAGGCTCCGTCCCGGCGCGACAGATCAGACGCGGCGACGCTTCGGGGGACGAGCGCCATTGTGGGCCTGGGGGGTGACGTCCTGGATCGAACCGACTTCGAGGCCTGCGGCCTGCAGGGAGCGGATCGCGGTCTCACGGCCGGAGCCGGGACCCTTGACGAAGACGTCGACCTTCTTCATGCCGTGCTCTTGGGCGCGACGGGCCGCAGCCTCGGCCGCGAGCTGGGCGGCGAAGGGGGTGGACTTGCGCGAGCCCTTGAAGCCGACCTGGCCGGAGGAGGCCCAGGCGATGACGGCACCGGTCGTGTCGGTGAGGGAGACGATGGTGTTGTTGAACGTCGACTTGATGTACGCGTGACCGTGGGTGACGTTCTTGGAGATCTTCCGGCGCGGCTTACGAGAAGCACCGGAGCGCGAGGTCTTTGCAGCTGCCATGTTGCTTTACTGTTCCTTCTTCAGTCGTGTGTGGGGTCTCGTGCGCAGGTGCGACGAGCCCTCAGGCCTTACTTGGCCTTCTTCTTGCCTGCGACGGTGCGCTTCGGGCCCTTACGGGTGCGAGCATTGGTCTTGGTGCGCTGTCCGTGGACCGGCAGGCCACGACGGTGACGAAGTCCTTGGTAGGAACCGATTTCAATCTTGCGGCGAATATCGGCCTGAACCTCGCGGCGCAGGTCGCCCTCGACCTTGAAGTTGTTGTCGATGTATTCGCGAAGCTTGACGAGATCCTCTTCGGTGGCGTCCTTCACGCGCAGGTCGGGGCTGATGCCCGTGGCTGCGAGGGTCTCGGCGGCGCGGGTGCGGCCCACGCCGTAGATGTAGGTAAGCGCGATCTCCAGTCGCTTTTCGCGGGGGAGGTCGACACCGGCAATACGTGCCATGTTGTTGGTGCTCCAGTTGTTCCTCGGAGGTCGTCATCGCTCCTTCCGAATGAGCCATTCGGCCCCGGCCTCCGAACCGGGGGTCGCCTTTCGGCGGATGAAACGATGCTGTCGGGCAATTCGCCCGGGGTCAGCGATGCGCTGGGCTCAGCCCTGGCGCTGCTTGTGCCTGGGGTTGTCGCAGATGACCATGACGTTGCCGTGGCGACGAATCACCTTGCACTTGTCACAGATCTTCTTGACACTCGGCTTGACCTTCATGGTGGTTCCTCCACCGCCCGAGGGCGGTCAGTGTCGGTTCTTACTTGTATCGGTAGACGATACGGCCTCGTGAGAGGTCGTAGGGGCTCAGCTCGACGACGACCCGATCCTCAGGAAGGATTCGGATGTAGTGCTGTCGCATCTTCCCCGCGATGTGGCCGAGCACAACGTGACCGTTTGCCAGCTCCACGCGGAACATCGCATTAGGCAGAGCCTCAACGACTGTGCCTTCCATTTCGATGACGCCGTCTTTCTTCGCCATATCCTCCGTCTGTCCTCTACGTTCATCGGATGAATCACAGCCCTAGGGCCGCGGGACATGTGCAGCATGTACGGCAAGGGCCAACATGCGACACGCCCGAGGATCTACAATACGACAAAAGCGCTTGATTCTGGTAGTTGGAGGCACTGTCGACTGCCTCACTCGGGAATGGACGGCTTTTCACTCGGCGCTCGACGCCTGCCTCACTCGGCGCTCGACACCTACCTCGCTGACGGGCACCGCCCCTCGGTCCATTAACGAGGCCGATTCACCTCTAAGGACAAGCACGGCGAGACCAGAGCCCGCGGGAGCCGAGGATGCACGAACAGAAGAGGCCCTGAGAACCCGCGAACGTGAAAGAGCGGGAGAAAAAGAACGCGAAAGGCGACAGAGCGGGGACCCACAAGAGCTCGAACACGAAAAAGGGCGAGCAGAAGATCCCGAAGGCGAGACAGCCGGACCCAAAATGCCAGAACGCGAAAGAGCGGGTACCAAAAGAGCGTGAGGACAGAAGAAAAGAGAGCCCGAACGAGAAAGAGCCGAAAGTGCCTTAATAGGCGGTGAAGCTACCGACTCCCTCGGATATACCCTCGCCCTCAGCTATACCCCGCACGTGGGTGCACCTCTCGCCCTCGGCTATACCCTCACCCGCGCCTGTACCGTAACCACCGCCACTATTGAAACCGCCGCTGACGATCCCCGCATCCTCGGGTGTCCCCCCTGAAACTCGCGAAGTCCGAAGGCCGCCTCATCTGTCTCACCGGCCGCCGCCTCCGCTCTCAACACCCAAGCTTGGCCGTGAACTCACAGTTCTACTGGCACAACTCCAAAAGGTGCGAGGCCCGCTTTGCCGAAGTCAGGGGCAGTGAGCACCGAAATCCCCTCCGGGAGGATCGCGACGGTGTGTTCCCAATGAGCGGCATCAGAACCATCACAGGTACGAACAGTCCACTCATCATCCTCGGTGAACGTCTCAATTCCACCCGCAGTGAGCATCGGCTCGACAGCGAGCACCATACCGGGCTTGAGTTTCGCTGAGATTCCACGTGCGTTGTAGTTAAGGATCTCCGGCTCTTGATGCATCGCAGTGCCAATGCCGTGCCCCGTGTACTCCTCAATAATGCCGGCCTCCCAGCCGAGCTCATCAGCGTTGAGCGCAACCACGTCCTCAACGGCTGCGCCGACCGCTGAGACGCGCCTCGCGCCCTCAAGGTTTGCAAGTGCGGCCCAAAGGGATTCGCGGGTAACAGCATCGAGTTCTCTGCGACGCCGAATAAGTTCATCGCTCAGACCACCAGGCGCAGCCCCCATAGCACGCTTGCCCTGCGCGAACTGCTCATCGGGAATCCACTCATCGCCGACAATCATGGAAAAGGCGGCATCCCCGTGCCACTCGCGCCCGTTGCGCGACACCCACGCGCCACAGTCGAAGCTCACGAGATCGCCTTCTTCGAGTATGCGCTCCCCAGGGATACCGTGGACAACGACGTCGTTGATGGAAATGCACACGGTCGCCGGGTATCCCGCGTAGTTCAAGAAGTTCGATGTCGCGCCTGCTCGCCTGATGGCCTGCGCAGAGACCGCATCGAGCTCGCGAGTCGTGATCCCGGGACGCGCCGCCTCACGAAGGCTGCGGTGAATATCGGCGACGACAAGTCCGGCCTCACGCATCCACTTGACCTGTTCGAGGCTCTTAAGCTCGATGCGCCCCATGTCAGCGGCCCAGGCGCGAGTCAAGGACCGTGAAGATCCTTTCGCTCACCTCATCGATGGAACCAGAACCATCCACCGTCTCAAGCAGATCGAGATCAGCGTAGAAGGAAGCGACGGGCTCGGTCTGTTCACGGTAGACCTCGAGTCGGTGACGCATCACCGGTTCGGTGTCGTCAGCCCGGTGCTGCTCTTCAGCGCGCTTGAGCATGCGGGCGACGACCTCGTCCTCGTCAACTTGAATTTCCAGAACCACCCCGATGTGCGTGCCGAGTTCCTCACAGAAGTCAGCGAGGACCCGAGCCTGTTCAACATTGCGCGGGTAGCCGTCAAGGAGGAAGCCCTGGGTCGCGTCAGGAGCCGAGAGGCGTGCCTTCACCATCGCGTTCGTCACCGAATCAGGGACGAACTCTCCCCGATCCATGTACGACTTGGCTTGTTTGCCGATCTGCGTCCCCTCAGCCATATTGGAACGGAAAATCTCGCCGGTCGAGATCACGGGGATTGACAGGCGCTCGCCAATGCGAACGGCCTGAGTTCCTTTACCAGCTCCGGGGGGGCCAAGAAGAATGACTGCGCTCATCGGAGGAATCCTTCGTAGTGGTGCTGTTGGAGCTGCGTGTTGATCTCCTTCACCGTTTGGAGGCCGACTCCCACGATAATGAGGAGGGTCGTTCCACCGAAAGGCATCTGAGAGGCGCTCAGCTTCAGGGGGATGATCAGGAGCGAGGGCAGCAGCGCAATCACCACGAGGTAGAGCGAGCCTGCGGTCGTGATCCTGTTGATGACGTAGGAGAGGAACTCCGCAGTCGGACGTCCGGCACGGTAGCCAGGAATGAACCCTCCGTAGCGCTTCATATTGTCGGCAACTTCCTCAGGGTTGAAAGTGATCGACGTGTAGAAGAACGCGAAGAAGAGGATGAAAAGGGAATAGACGCTGAGGTAGACCCAGTCGCCCTGGTGCAGGTGCGTAGAAATCCATTGGACCCAGGCGTCAGTCGGCTCACCGAACTGGGCGACCATCGCAGGAAGGGCAAGGATCGAAGAGGCGAAGATGACGGGGATAACGCCCGACATGTTGATCTTGAGCGGAATGTAGGTGGTGGTTCCGCCGTATTGACGTCGACCGATCATGCGCTTCGCGTACTGGACCGGGATGCGACGCTGAGCCTGCTCGACGTACACCACCGCGAGGGTCACGGCCAGCAGGAGTAGAAGGATCACGAGGACGGAGCCCCACTTGCCGGATTGTCCGATCGCGAGCATCTGCGAGGGCAGGCGCGCGATGATCGAGGTGAAGATCAGGAGCGACATGCCGTTGCCAATGCCGCGTTCGGTGATGAGTTCGCCGAGCCACATGACGACGGCTGTACCGGCCATCATGACGATCACCATGATGAGGAACATCCACCAAGAGTCCTCGGCAAGGACCTTCTCGGAGCAACCAGAGAACATGCGGCCCGTGCGCGCAAGTGTCAGGGTCGTCGTCGCTTGGAGGATGCCGAGGAAGATTGTCAGGTAGCGAGTGTATTGGGTGAGCTTGGCCTGACCGGTCTGTCCTTCGTGGTGAAGGTCGTCGAATCGGGGGATCACCACTCGCAGGAGCTGAACGATGATCGACGCTGTGATGTAGGGCATGATGCCCAGAGCGAAGACTGAAAGCTGCAGGAGCGCCCCACCGGAGAACAGGTTCACGAGGTCGAGCAGATTCGCTTCCGACTCCTGCGAGAGGCAGCTTTGAATCGCCTTGGAGTCAACGCCGGGTGTCGGGATGTACGAGCCGAGGCGGAACATCGCCATAATGAACAGCGTGAACAGCAGCTTGCGGCGAAGATCGGGAGTGCGGAACGCCTGTGCGAATGCACTGAGCACAGCTTTCCTCCTACTGGTGATTGATGGGCCGACAATTCGGCCTTTGCAACCGTGCCAGACTACCGGAATTTTCGGTCATCACATGCATGGTTTCTTATGTGCGAGGACAAAGTCCCCGCTTGGAACAGAGGGGAGATGACGAAAGGGGGTGGTCCGGATCGATGTCCGAACCACCCCCGATCCATTGTCAGCGAGCGGAAATTGTTCCGCCGGCCGCCTGAATCTTCTCGGCGGCTGAGGCCGACCAGGCGTCGACCTCGACCTCGAGCTTGACGGTGAGCTCACCGGAGCCGAGCACCTTGACCGGCGCGTTGTCGCGCACCGCGTGCTTGGCGATGAGGTCCTCGACCGTCACCTTGCCGCCCTCGGGGAAGAGCTCCGCGAGCTTGGCCACATTGACGACCTGGTATTCCACTCGGAACGGGTTCTTGAACCCGCGCAGCTTGGGCAGGCGCATGTGAATCGGCATCTGGCCGCCTTCGAAACCGGCCGAAACCTGGTAGCGGGCCTTCGTGCCCTTGGTACCACGTCCAGCGGTCTTACCCTTGGAGCCCTCGCCTCGACCGACACGGGTCTTAGCGGTCTTGGCGCCGGGGGCCGGGCGGAGGTGGTGCAGCTTCACGATCTGTACCTTCTCGCCTTGTGCGGTCTTCGAGTCCGCCATGGTCAGTCGACCTCCTCAACGGTGACCAGGTGACGCACCGTGCGCACCGCACCGAGGACGGTGTCGGTGGACTCACGGACGACGCTCTGGCCGATCTTGCGCAGCCCGAGGGTGCGCAGGGTGTCCTTCATGTTCTGCTTGGCGCCGATCGTCGACTTGGTCTGCGTGATCTTGATTTTCGCCATCACTCACTCACCCCCGCGGAGGCCTTCTCAGCCTCGGCCTGCTCGGCGGCGGCGCGCTTCTCAGCTTCGCCCTCCGCGCGGGCGCGGAGCATTGACGCCGGGGCGACGCGTTCGAGCGAGAGGCCGCGACGGGCCGCAACGGCCTCGGGCTGCTCGAGCTGCTTGAGCGCGTCGACCGTCGCGTGGACGATGTTGATCGCGTTCGCAGATCCGAGGGACTTGGTGAGCACGTCGTGCACGCCCGCGGCCTCGAGGACCGCGCGCACCGGACCGCCGGCGATAACGCCGGTTCCCGGGGCGGCCGGACGAAGGAGGACGACGCCTGCGGCGGCGCGACCTTCGACCAGGTGGGTGATGGTGCGGCGGACCATCGGGACGCGAATGAAGTTCTTCTTCGCTTCCTCGACGCCCTTGGAAATGGCCTGGGGAACTTCCTTGGCCTTTCCGTAGCCGACGCCGACCGTGCCTTCACCATCGCCCACGACGACCAGGGCGGTGAAGGAGAAACGGCGTCCGCCCTTCACGACCTTGGACACGCGGTTGATGGTGACAACGCGCTCGATGTATTCGTTCTTGTCATTGCCACGACGGTTGTCGCGGTCGTTGCCGCGTCCGTTGCGGCGGTCGCGACGCTCGCCGTCGCCCGAACGCTCAGAGCCTTCCTGACCGTTCCTGCTTCGCTGCGGTGCAGCCATCAGTTGATCTCTCTTTCCTTCGATCCGGTCACAGCTCGAGGCCGCCCTCACGGGCGGCTTCGGCGACGGCCGCGATGCGGCCGAAGTACTTGTTGCCACCACGGTCGAAGACGACGGCGGTGATGCCGGCGGCCTTCGCACGCTCCGCGACCAGGGCGCCGACCTTGCGGGCCTTTTCGGTCTTCGTGCCTTCCTCCTTGACGAGGGCGGCTTCGATGTCCGAAGCGGAGACCAGAGTGTGACCGATGGTGTCGTCGATCACCTGGGCAACGATGTGACGGTTCGAACGGGTCACGACCAGGCGGGGACGCGCAGGCGTGCCGTTGACCTTCTTGCGCAGGCGAAGGTGACGACGCTTGCGAGCGACGAACTTGCCCTTGCCCTTGACTGTGTACGCCATCACTTACCAGCCTTTCCGACCTTGCGACGGATCGTTTCACCCACGTAGTGGATGCCCTTGCCCTTGTAGGGCTCCGGCTTCTTCAGCTTGCGGATGCGAGCCGCCGTTTCACCGACGAGCTGCTTGTCGATGCCGTGGACCGTGAACTTGGTCTGTGATTCGACGGTGAACTCGATGCCCTCAGCGGGCTCAATGATGACGGGGTGCGAGAAGCCGAGGGCGAACTCGAGGTTCTTACCCTTGGCGACCACGCGGTAACCGGTGCCCGTGATCTCGAGGGACTTCTTGTAGCCCTCGGTCACGCCGACGATCATGTTCGCAATGAGGGTTCGGGTCAGGCCGTGGAGGGAACGCGAGGCGCGTTCGTCATCCGGGCGGGACACGAGGATTTGGCCCTCTTCGAGTGCGACCGTGATCGGCGCGGGGATGGTGTGGGACAGTTCGCCCTTCTTGCCCTTCACTGTGACGAGAGGACCGTCAATGGTGACGTCCACGCCCGCCGGAACGGTGATGGGGGTTTTACCGATACGCGACATTGTTCAGCCTCCTGTTCACCAGATGTAGGCGAGGACTTCCCCACCTACACCCTTGTCGGCTGCCTGGCGGTCGGTCAGCAGGCCAGAGGACGTGGACAGGATCGCCACGCCGAGGCCGCCGCGGACCTTGGGCAGGTTGGTGGACTTGGCATACACGCGCAGACCGGGCTTAGAAACGCGCTGCAGACCTTTGATTGCCGATTCGCGGTGCGAACCGTACTTGAGGGTCAGGGTGAGGGTCTTGCCCACGCGGGCATCCTCGACGGAGGTCGAGGCGAGGTAGCCCTCCTCGACCAGCATGTTCGCGATCGCGTTCTTGAGCTTCGAGTACGGCATGGAGACCGTGTCGTGGTGCGCGCGGTTCGCATTGCGCAGACGCGTCAGCATGTCTGCGATGGGATCGGTCATTGTCATTGGGGATTGACCCCTTCCTCGTCGCGGTTTCTCCGGAGTCCCGGGACCTGCGACGTCAGATTCTTACCAGCTGCTCTTCGTGACGCCGGGGAGTTCGCCGCGGAGGGCGAGCTCGCGCAGGCACACGCGGCACAGGCCGAACTTGCGGTACACGGAGCGGGGACGGCCGCAGCGGTTGCACCGGGTGTAGCCGCGAACGCCGAACTTCGGGGCGCGGGCGGCCTTGATCTTCAGGGACGTCTTGGCCATGAGATCAGTCCTCCTTGAAGGGGAAGCCGAGGTGACGCAGAAGGGCGCGGCCCTCTTCGTCCGTGGTGGCCGAGGTCACGACCGTGATGTCCATGCCGCGAACGCGGTCGATGGAGTCCTGATCGATCTCGTGGAACATGGACTGTTCCGTGAGGCCGAAGGTGTAGTTGCCGTGGCCGTCGAACTGCTTGGCCGAGAGGCCGCGGAAGTCACGGATTCGGGGCAGAGCAGTCGAGAGGAGACGATCGAGGAACTCCCACATGCGGTCGCCGCGAAGCGTGACGTGCGCACCGATGGGCTGGCCCTCGCGGAGCTTGAACTGCGCGATGGACTTCTTCGCCTTGGTGGTCACGGGCTTCTGGCCGGTGATCACGGTGAGGTCGCGGATCGCGCCCTCGAGGGCTTTCGAATCGCGAGCGGCCTCGCCGACGCCCATGTTGACGACGATCTTGGTGAGGCCACTGACCTGCATGATGTTCTCGTGCTTGAACTCTGCACGAAGAGCATCACGGATTTCGGAGAGATACTTTTCCTTGAGACGCGGGGCCATGCTCAGATCTCCTTGCCCTGCTCGATGCCGCGGGCCACGCCACCGCGCGTCACGCGGACGCGGACCTTGCGGGTGCGGCCATCGCGCTCGACGACATCCTCACGGAAGCCGACGCGCACGCGCTGCTTGGTGTCGGGGTCGACGAGGGCGACCTTGGCGAGCGAGATCGGGGCCTCAACGGTCTCGATGCCGCCGGCCTGGTTCTGGCCCTGACGAACGTGACGGGTCTTGAGGTTGACGCCCTCGACGAGGACGGTGCCCTCAGCCGGGAATACCTTGATGACGCGTCCCTGCTTGCCTTTATCGCCGGGCTTGAGGGGCTCGAGGCCCTCAGCGGCGCGACGCGCATTACGCTCGGCGAGCTTCTTCTCGTCGGACGAGCGGCCACGCACGACCTCGACGAGATCGCCCTTACGGATCTTGGCTGCCATCAGATCACCTCCGGGGCGAGCGAGACGATTCGCATGAACTTCTTGTCGCGCAGTTCGCGGCCCACGGGGCCGAAGATGCGCGTGCCACGGGGTTCACCGTTCGCGTTGATGATGACGGCCGCGTTCTCGTCGAAACGGATGTAGGAGCCGTCTGCACGACGGGTCTCCTTGCGGGCGCGGACGACGACTGCCTTGACGACGTCGCCCTTCTTGACGGAACCGCCGGGGATGGCGTCCTTGACAGTGGCGACGATGGTGTCGCCGATTCCCGCGTAGCGGCGAGAAGAACCACCGAGCACACGGATGGTCAGGATCTCCTTGGCCCCCGTGTTGTCGGCGACCTTCAGTCGCGACTCCTGCTGGATCATTTTCTATTGACTCCTGTCGTCGAGCCGGTTCTCTTGGGAGCATTACTTCCCGCGAGCCTTGCCGAACGTGCATTGAACTGTTGCGCATCGGATTCCGACAACAGCGCGAACGCACCACAGACAGGTGTCATGATGTTGCTCGCTCGCACTATCGACGCGGGTACAGTGCACCCGCGTCATGCAACCCTCCAACAATACCCCCTCACTCAGCCGCACGGAAATGCGGATTCGGATGATTTGACACACGAATTCGGGGCAAAATGGGCGTTTTTTGGCCCGAGCACGAGGTCGGAGTGGTGTGTGAGCCTGTCGGGGTCCTTGTGTGGGTGGATTGGAGGTTCTCACACCATGGGACTTGGGGGACCCCCATTCAGGGTCCTTGTGTGGGTGGATTGGAGTGTTTCCACCGGCGGCCACTGCCAATCCGGGAGGCACGGTCCTTGTGGGGGTGGATTGGAGCCGTTCTACGTCGGCGTGAACCTCGACCAGTTGTCAGGGGCCTTGTGTAGGTGGGTTGGAGTGTTTCCACCGGCGGCCACTGCCAATCCGGGAGTCAGGGTCCTTGTGTGGGTGGCTTGGAGTGTTAGGGGAGCTTGTCAAGGTGCTTGTGTAAGCGGGTAGGTGGGTTCGGGGCTCTGAAGCGCCGCGCTGCTTTCCATTTCTCAGCACTTTGAGTCCCGAACACAATCTCGGTGCAAGCCCCGCGCTAGAACCGACGCCAACATCGCAAGCTGGGGCGAAAACACACCCCCTCCACCGACTCCAACACCCACGTAAAGACCCGAAACACAATCTCGACGCAAGCCCCGCCCTCGAAACAGCACCGAGATCACAAGCAGGGACGACAACCCACTCCCCACACACCCTTCAACACCCTCATAAAGACCCAAAACACAATCTCGACGCGACCCCAGCCCTCGAACCAACGCCAAAATCACAAGCAGGGAAGAAAACCCACCCCCTCCACCGACTCCAACACCCACGTAAAGACCCGAAACACAATCTCGGGACGGAGCTCGCCCCCGCACCAACGCCGAGATCACAAGCAGGCGAGCAAACACACCCCCCACACCCGCTCTCTCACCCCACACACAATCTCTCACCCCCACACAATCTCGCGCTGGGCCGAGCATCCGCTCCAACGCCGAGATCACAAGCAGGGGAACAAACCCACCCCCTCCACCAACTCCAACACCCACGTAAAGACCCGAAACACAATCTCAACGCAAGCCCCACCCTCGAACTAACACCGAGATCACAAGCAGGGGAACAAACCCCTCCCCTACACCGACTCCAACACCCACGTAAAGACCCGAAACACAATCTCGACGTACGCCCCGCCCTCGAAGCAGCACCGAGATCACAAGCAGGGGAGAAAACCCCTCCTCTACACCGACTCCAACACCCTCATAAAGACCCAAAACACAATCTCGGGACGGAGCTCGCCCCCGCACTAACGCCGAGATCACGAGCAGGGGAGAAAACCCCTCCCCTACACCGACTCCAACACCCTCGTAAAGACCCGAAACACAATCTCGACGTAAGCCCCACCCCCAAATCAACGCCGAAATCACAAGCAGGGGCGACAACCCATTCCCCACACTCCCTTCAACACCCTCATAAAGACCCGAAACACAATCTCGCGCGGGATCCCACCCCCAAACCAACGCCGAGATCACCGAACGGGTCGGGTTCTTTCGCAAGTGCGCCGCATCATCGCTTTCTTCTCAAGGGCACGCCCCACCATCTCGCCCTTTCCCCAGCGAATACGAGACGGGCCCGGCTCCCACTGGGGGAACCGGGCCCGAGGCTTCGATTCGCTCAGCTCATGCGAGCTGAGTCAGATCACTTGGCCTTCTCGATGATCTCGACGACGCGCCAGCGCTTGGTGGCCGACAGCGGACGAGTTTCCATGATGAGGACGAGATCGCCGACGCCGCACTCATTGTGCTCGTCGTGGACCTTGACCTTCTTGTTCTTGCGCATGACTTTGCCGTAGAGGGCGTGCTTGACACGGTCCTCGATCTGAACGACGACGGTCTTATCCATCTTGTCGCTGACGACGTAGCCACGACGGACCTTGCGGTCATTACGAGTGGTGCTCTCTGCCATGCCACTCACTCCTCGGTGCTCGGCGCGGTGCGGTAGCCGAGCTCCCGCTCACGCGCGATCGTGTAGATACGGGCGATGTCGCGGCGCACGGTCTTCATGCGGCCGTGATCCTCGAGGGAGCCCACGGCCTGCGCGAAACGCAGGTTGAAGAGCTCGGCCTTGGCCTTCTCGAGTTCCTTGGACAGCTGGGCGTCGTCCATGGCATCAAGGTCGGAGGTGGTCAGAGCCTTTTCCGCCATCAGATGTCACCACCCTCTCGGACCACGAAACGGGTCTTCATCGGAAGCTTGTGCTGGGCACGGCGCATGGCCTCGCGAGCGAGGTTCTCATCGATACCGCCCAGCTCGAACAGGATTCGACCGGGCTTGACGGGGGCGACCCACCATTCCACGGCGCCCTTACCGGAACCCATACGGGTTTCAGCGGGCTTCTTCGTCAGCGGACGGTCCGGGAAGATGTTGATCCACACCTTGCCACCGCGCTTGATGTGACGCGTCATCGCGATACGGGCCGCCTCAATCTGGCGGTTCGTCACGTACGCGCCAGTCAGCGCCTGAATGCCGTAATCGCCGAAGGCCAGCTCGGTACCGCCGGAAGCATTACCGGTGCGGTGCGCACGGTGCTGTCGGCGCCACTTAGTACGACGGGGAATGAGCATTCGACTCAGGCCTCCGATCCGTTTTCAGTAGCTGCGGGCGCCGCTGCGGGTGCCTGCTGCTGAGCGGTCTCCTGGTTTTGGCGGCCGCCGCGACGCGGGCCGCGACGATCGCCGCGGCGTCCACCGCGATTGGCCTGCTCGGCCTGCTGACGAGCGAACTCGCGCTCGGTGATATCGCCCTTGTAAATCCACACCTTGACGCCAATGCGACCAAAGGTCGTGCGCGCCTCGTGGAATCCGAAGTCGATGTTCGCGCGGAGGGTGTGCAGCGGAACGCGACCCTCCCGGTAGAACTCGGAACGCGACATCTCAGCGCCGCCGAGACGACCCGAAACCTGCACACGGATGCCCTTCGCTCCGGCGCGCTGCGCGGACTGAATGCCCTTACGCATGGCGCGACGGAAGGAAACGCGAGCAGCGAGCTGTTCGGCGATGCCCTGCGCGACGAGCTGCGCATCCATATCGGGGTTCTTCACCTCGAGGATGTTGAGCTGAACCTGCTTGCCGGTGAGCTTCTCCAGATCCTGGCGAAGTCGATCCGCCTCGGCGCCGCGGCGACCGATGACGATGCCCGGACGCGCGGTGTGCAGGTCGACGCGGACGCGATCGCGCGTACGCTCAATGTCGACCTTCGAGATGCCTGCGCGCTCGAGGTTTTCGGTGAGGTTCTTACGGATCGCGACGTCTTCGGCGACGTAGTCGGCGTAGCGCTGACCCTTGGTCGTCGAGTCGGAGAACCAGCGGGAGCGGTGATCCGTGGTGATACCCAGGCGGAACCCGGTGGGGTTGACCTTCTGGCCCATGTCAGCGGTCTCCCTTCTTCTTGTCTTCCTTGGTGCCGACCACGATGGTGATGTGGCTTGTGCGCTTCAGGATGCGGCCTGCGCGCCCCTGAGCGCGCGGACGGAACCGCTTCATAGTCGGTCCTTCATCGACGTACGCTTCGAGGATCTCGAGTTCGGCCTCGTTGAAGGTTTCGCCGACCTGTTCGGCCTTGACCTTCGCGTTGGCGACGGCGCTCAGGAGCACCTTGCGGACATCGACGGCGACGGCCTGCGGTGCGAACCGCAGGATATCGGCGGCCTCCAGGGCGGCCTTGCCACGAACCTCGTTCACGACACGGCGGGCCTTCTGGGGCGTGACGCGGACATAACGCGCCTGCGCCTTGGCTTCCATTGAATCTGCCTCTTCTTCCCAGGGCCGGCTCAGCGCCGGCGTCCCTTTCGATCGTCCTTGTCGTGGCTGCGGAAAGTACGCGTGGGAGCGAACTCACCGAGCTTGTGGCCCACCATCGATTCGGTGACGAAGACGGGGACGTGCTTGCGACCGTCGTGCACTGCAAAGGTCAGGCCCAGGAAGTCCGGGGTGATGACCGAGCGGCGCGACCAGGTCTTGATGACGTTCTTCGAACCGGATTCGTTCGCGGCGTCAACCTTCTTGAGGAGGTGATCGTCGACGAAGGGACCCTTCTTCAAACTGCGCGGCATTCTAATCGACTCCTACTCAGCGGTTCTTGCCGGTCTTGCGACGGCGAACGATCAGGCGATCGCTGTCCTTGTTCGGACGGCGGGTACGGCCCTCGGGCTTGCCCCACGGGCTGACCGGGTGACGGCCACCGGAGGTACGGCCCTCGCCACCGCCGTGCGGGTGGTCGACCGGGTTCATGACAACGCCGCGGACGTGGGGGCGCTTGCCCTTCCAGCGCATGCGACCGGCCTTGCCCCAGTTGATGTTCGACTGCTCGGCGTTGCCGACCTCGCCCACCGTCGCACGGCAAGTGATTTCGACGTTGCGGATTTCGCCGGAGGGCATGCGCAGCTGCGCGAAGCGCCCTTCCTTGGCGACGAGCTGGACGGAGGAGCCAGCGGAGCGGGCGATCTTCGCGCCGCCACCGGGCTTGAGTTCGACCGCGTGCACGACGGTACCCAAGGGGATGTTGCGCAGCGGCAGGTTGTTGCCCGGCTTGATGTCCGCGCCGACGCCAGCCTCGATGCGATCGCCTTGGGAGAGCTTCGCGGGAGCGAGGATGTAGCGCTTCTCGCCGTCCGCGTAGTGCAGAAGAGCGATGCGGGCGGTACGGTTCGGGTCGTATTCGATGTGCGCGACGACGGCGGGGACGCCGTCCTTGTCGTGACGACGGAAGTCGATGACTCGGTACTGGCGCTTGTGTCCGCCGCCGCGGTGGCGGGCGGTCACACGACCGTTCGAGTTGCGACCGCCGGTCTTGTGGAGCGGGCGGAGTAGCGACTTCTCGGGCTCGGAGCGGGTGATCTCAACGAAATCGGAGACCGACGCGCCGCGACGACCGGGGGTCGTGGGCTTGTACTTGCGGATTCCCATTCTTGTCCTCTACCTCTCCGGGCTCAGGCCTGATCGCCGAAGATGTCGATGGCTCCCTCGCGCAGGGTGACGATCGCACGCTTCACGTCCTTGCGCTTGCCCTGACCCGTGCGGGTCCGGTAGGTCTTGCCCTTGCGGTTCTGAGTGGCAACCTGGCCGACCTTGACTCCGAAGATCGCTTCGATGGCGATCTTGATCTCGGTCTTGTTGGCGCGCGGGTCGACCTCGAAGGTGTACTTGCCTTCATCCATGAGGATGGAGGACTTTTCGGTAACGACCGGCTTCAGGATGATGTCGCGGGGGTTCTTGCCCGCTTCGAGGGTGCTCACTTGGTCTCCTCCTTGGTGCCGAGGAAGGACTCGAGGGCGGCCTGCGTGAACACAATGTCATCGGCGTCGAGGACGTCGTAGGTGTTGAGCTGGTCGACCCAGAGAACGTGAACCTCGGGGACGTTGCGCAGGCTGAGAGCGGTGATCTCATCATTGCGCTCGAGGACGACGAGGGCCTGACGGTCCTCGACGATGGCGCGCAGCGCTGCGAGAGCGATCTTCGTCTTCGGGGTCTCACCTTCGATGAGAGCCGTGACGACGTGGATACGGCCATTGCGCGCACGGTCGGACAGAGCGGAGCGCAGAGCGCCCTGCTTCATCTTCTTGGGGGTGCGCTGGTCGTAGTCGCGCGGCTGCGGGCCGTGGACGATGCCGCCGCCGGTGAAGTGCGGGGCGCGGATCGAACCCTGACGGGCGTTACCGGTGCCCTTCTGACGGAACGGCTTCTTGCCGCCGCCAGAAACCATGCCGCGCGTCTTCGTGGCGTGCGTGCCCTGGCGGGCGGCGGCCAGCTGTGCGACGACGACCTGGTGCATAAGCGGGATATTGGTGGGGACGTCGAAGATCTCTGCAGGGAGTTCGACCGATGCGGCCTTCTTACCCTGGAGATCGAGAACGTCGAGAGTCTGGACCTCAGACATTTCACGCACCCTTCACGGAGGAGCGAACCAGGACCACGCCGTTCTTGGGACCCGGGATGGCGCCGCTGATGAGCAGCAGGCCCTTCTCGGCGTCCACGGCCTGAATCTTCAGGTTCTGGACGGTACGGCGGACGTTCCCCATGCGGCCGGCCATGCGCAGGCCCTTGAAGATGCGTCCGGGGGTTGCGCAGGCGCCGATCGAACCGGGCTTGCGGTGATTGCGGTGCGCGCCGTGGCTGGCGGAAACGCCGGCGAAGCCGTGGCGCTTCATGACGCCCGCGAAGCCCTTGCCCTTGGTGTTGCCAGAGACGTCGACAGCCTGACCGGCTTCGAACACGGTGGCTTGGAGTTCCTGGCCGAGCTCGTAGTTGTCGGCGGCGGAGGTGCGGACTTCGGCGAGGTGACGGCGCGGTTCAACGCCTGCCTTCGCGAAGTGTCCGGCCATGGGCTTGGTGACCTTGCGAGCGGGGATTTCACCGAATCCGAGCTGGACGGCGCTGTATCCGTCGACCTCTTCGGTGCGGACCTGGGTCACGACGTTGGTGCCGACCTGCACGACAGTGAGGGGCACGAGACGGCCGTCGGCATCCCAGACCTGGGTCATGCCGAGTTTGCGGCCGAGCAGCGCCTGAACCGGCGCAGCTGCGTGCTGCTTGTTGTCAGTAGTCATTGCAGATGTCCTCAGAGCTTGATCTCGATGTTGACGTCCGCGGGCAGATCGAGACGCATGAGCGAGTCGACGGCCTTCGGGGTCGGGTCGATGATGTCGATGAGCCGCTTGTGGGTGCGCATTTCGAAGTGCTCGCGGCTGTCCTTGTACTTGTGGGGCGACCGAATGACGACGAACACGTTCTTTTCGGTCGGCAGCGGGACGGGGCCCACCACGGTGGCGCCTGCTCGCTGCACGGTGTCCACGATTTTGCGCGCGGAGCTGTCGATGACCTCGTGGTCATACGACTTGAGCCGGATGCGGATCTTCTGTCCCGCCATGCCGTCTTACCTCTTCTCGTACAGATTCGTCACCGGTCCCCGCACTCGGGCGTGTCGCTTGTGAAGCGACCATCGTACGCGCGGTTCTCCCCGGGGTGGGGAGTGGACCGTTGTCTTGTCCAAAGATCACGGGCGGAATGCCCGGTCCGCGGAGTTCCCGCGGAACCGCCCCGCATGTGCGGGGCAACCGTATTAGTCTTTCAGATTCGCATTCTTCCCGGCAAGCTCGACGCTGTGGGATGTCGTGTGAATCCCCTGACATTGATCGGATAGTTGCTGCTGGTCCCTTGACCTATTGACGAGGACGATGCCCGGTGGGCATTCCCGCCGAGGATGAGGGGCAACTCCGGGGGTTTAGTGTATACGCGCTCGGGCGTGTCGCCAAAGCGACGAGGGCGGGGCCACCGGGAGCACAGTCTCATTTTGGCTTGCGCGTATTCGTATTTCGGCGGGCGCAGTTTTGGATGTCGCCTGGAGCGAGATCGGCTTTGTTGAAGGTTGGGGGGCTCTGCAGCTGAGGTTTCGCCCATACAGTGAGCGGGGCAGATCTGGATGTGGGACGGTTCCACCGCGCCTGGAGCAAGGTCGGGGCCTACAGCGAATTCAGAGCTTGAGCACGGTTCTGCCCTGCCAGAATCAGGGGCCGGTCTGGAGACGGGAAGGTTTCGCCCAGACTCGAGATAGCTCGAAACTATTGCCTGGTTTCGACCCAGAGTGCAGATAGCGCGGAGCTACAGCACCCTTTCATCGAGTCGGCAGATAGCGCGAAACTACAGCACGCTCTTACTCCAACGGCAGCGAGCCCGGGCCTGAGAATCACTACTAACGGGAGTCTTGGGGGCGAGGCGGGGTGATGGAGTTTTTTCGGGAGGACATGGCCGTGGCGGGGAATCCTATTGGGGATTCCCCGCCACAGGGTGTCATCTTGTCGAATGCAGTCCTGCTTCGGCGTTCATGCCGTTAAGTGAGCGAGGCACTGCATTCGAGGGCTCACTTCTCAGAGCGCTTCTTGCGGGCGACGAGGAAGACTCCACCGGCAAGGAGGACGAGTGCGACACCTCCAATGGTCATGAGGAGCTGGCCGTCCGCACCCGTGAGCGGCAAGGTCGGCACGTTCGTCTTCGTGTTCTCGATCGTTAACGTGACGGTGTTGTTGGCAGCTGTGGTGAGATCTGCCTTGTAAGGCGTGTCCGGGTTGAAAGTGTATCCAGCGGGGGCCGCGGTCTCGAAGAGGACGTACTTCTGGATCTTCAGATTGTCGAGATATCCCGTCCCCAGGAACTTTTCCGTGGTGATCGTTCCAACAGCGGGACAATCCTTGGTCTCTTCCACTCCATCTTCGTCGACACAGACCTTGAACACGGCACCACTGAGGTAGCGGCCCTTATCCGCCGCATCTTTCTTTTCGACTATGATTTTGCCGAGCGTGGCAGCTGCCGAGGCCCAACCAACGTCGACATTATTGATAAAAGTATTGACTTTGTTTTCGTATTGACCGTTCCCGAAAGCCTTGGTGGTGTAGGTTGCGACAATCTTTCCGCCTGAGGGAAGACCGCCCGGATTGCCCGCCGTAATGCTCAGAACCTTGTCAACAAGTGCCGTGGTGAAGTCACCCGTCTTGTCGTCCCCGTTCACCGTGACCTTCACCGAGTCAAGAGTGCCTTTCGTATCACCGGCTGAGGAAAGATCGTCCGAGAACCTGAACTCCGTGAGTTTGTTGGTGTCATCAAAGGTTGGAAGAGTCTGCTCCACGGTCCAGGTGATCACACCATCGGCGTCATTCTTCACTTCCGCAGACTTTTGCGGCCCATATGACACTGTGTTCTTCGGGTGAACATTCGCCGTGTACGACCAGGCGCCCTTAGCGTCCTTGATCGGCAAGACAACGAAGAAGGGCGCCGCCTTGGAAACAATCATGGAGTGATTAGGAAGAGGCCAGCCTCTTTCCTTCTCGACGACAATGTAGAGCCCCGGGTGCACGTCAGCGAACTTGGCAAGCCCCGATTCCCCTCCATCACCTGTCGTTTTGTCAGTTCCCGGCCCGAGATCGTAAGGAGCACCGCCAATCGTCACCTGTGTTGGCGAGGTCTGGTTATCAAGCGCAGGCACGACAGGCTTGGCAGGATCCGTGACCTTCCCAACGATCTCCCAGCCCGTGTTGCCATTGACTAGATCAACGTCCTTCACCTTGTACAGGGTGAAAGTCACGCCATCAAGGAGTTCCCCCTCTGCCACAGCCTCGTTGCCGTTGCCGTAGTTGAGGGTCCCGCCTGGGTTGGCGTGTTTGTACACGTTGATCGTGCCTGCAGTGTCCGTAATGTTCCCCATATCATTACCTGTCGTCGCCATAGCCGCGCTCGACAGAGCAAAGAGGGTGAAAAGACTCAGGACGAGCGAAGCAAGAACCGCAACAATGCGGCGTTCTCTCGTAGTCGTGCTCATGGAGGTGAACTCCCTTCGTGAACTCGGCGGATCACCCGCCACCATGTGCCTGAAGCATTGGCCGCTCAGCGGCCAAAACAGGATCGAAATGGTCGCCAGCATCACCAAGAGCCTCGAACACTCAATGAGCAAGCAGCAACCGATGAGTACAGACTAAAGCTCACATTAGCCGGATCACAACCCTTCGGGTCACAGTATGATTACGCTTCACCACCACAGCCCAAAGCTGCATCACGGCTTGTGCAAGCAGAACCACTCCCCGCGTTCAGGCCGCTGAAGGCTCTGCTTCAGTTTCACGTCCGGAGCGCCACACATACACAGCGGTAAGAAGGAACCCCGCTACCTGAATAATCGCCCACCATGGGAATCCTGGAACCTCTGGCTTTGCACCAAGATCCTCAATCGTCTCAGGTGGCGTCGGGAGGACTCGTTCTCCAGTCACAAGGATGCGTTGGGTGTTAATACCCAGGGGTGTGCAGGTCACCAAAGTGACCAGGTCGCGGCCCGGCACCGCCTGCAATTCCTCGGTGTCTTCGGGTTCAACAATTTTGATTTCAGTGACTCGATAGCTCAGGGCTTGATCGAGGATTTCAAGGGTGATTTCGTCCCCCACGACGACTTCGTTGAGCTTGGTAAACATTTCAGCCTTTGCCAAACCTCGGTGCCCGGTCAGGACTGCACGTGTACCGACGCCGCCGACCGGCAAGGATGTGCCTTTCAGATGCCCAATGCCTTTGAGAAGGGTTTCATCACTTGTTCCGTGGTAGATGGGGAGGTCTGCATTGATTGCGGGGATCTTGATGCGCCCCATGAGCCCAGTGTCGCCGACATTGAGGAGCGAGTCGTAATCGAAGCCGCCCTGATTCTCATTCCCCGCCCCCTTGGGAACATTCGTATTCGCTTCGAGTAGGGCCCCCACCGATAGTGCTTCGTTGTACCCTCTCGCTTCGGTGAGCTGTTCCTCAGAGCTCGGGTCCAGGCCGGTGGCAACTGTGCTCGAGTACGAGTTGACGATCTGTGATTGCTGGTACTGACTGAACCACTGCGCCATCGGCGGGTAGCTCGCGATCGTAATACCGAAAAGGGCGAGTAGCGCCACAAGCATAGGGAGGACATGGAATCGCCACACCATCCGAGGACGTGGCCTCATCTGAGCCTTTCGCACTTTCTTCTCCCCCACTTCACTTGTGTGTTGCGTGGAGTTCTCGACGGCTTTCGTCGAGTCCCCCGAAGCCTGCAGGTGACTGAGCTGCGCTGTACGAGGCTACCGTGCACAGGCTTTCGATCACACTAACGAGTCACTGTCTCCACCGGCTGCAACACGCACAGCAAGCTTCGAGGAGACGGAAGTGTCTTCGCCTGTTCCTTCCCCTGTGTTCGGCCATCCTTGTTATTCCTCGTCCTCCTCCTTGTGCTTGGCTCGGGGCTACCTCCGATGCTTGTCCTCCCCTACTGCCTTTGCACGTGGGAAGCAGCGCGGGCTTGCGATGAGAGCTGCGGAGAGAGTATCGCTCTGCCGCCGCGTCGCGAAAGTACTGGCAAGGCGCGCCGAGTGCCCGAGGTGGTAGCCGTAGTCGCAGGCTGGGAGGCTGCGCCCCATCAGGGTGACACGAGAGGAGACACTTCCTAAAACCTTTGCCCGCCCCAGCGCGCGTGGTCGCGGGTCCTTTCGAAATCCGCCGCTCAGGCGCAGATCCTTGTATCCACCCCAGCACGCATGGTCGAGAATCCCCCGAAATCCGCCAATCAGGCACCTCCAGGTGGCATCCCCAGCACACGTAGTCGCGAGTCCGGGAGGCACCAGGTGCCTCTTCTCCCCGAGCTTCGGCAGTGAAGAGTGAGAAGGTGAGGAGTGCCGGGCTCCCCGACAGGGAAAACCCGGCACTCCTTTGGTGTTCAGATCGACACCATCAGCGCTTTCGGATCAGGAAGCGCTCCTTTTGCGTCGCCGAGCGGCAACTGCGAGGAGAGCCGCGATGCCTCCGGCGCCGCCTGCGAGGATCACAAACCAATCCTCACCAAGTCCGCCCGTGAGAGGCAATCTTGGAACAGGCCGCTTCTTGTTGTCGATCGGAGCGGTGTAGTGATCCAGGTTCGTCTCGCCCTCTTTGATCTCAATCTGAAGATCATCATGTGCGAGATAGCCTGCGGGGACCTTCGACTCGTGCAGCGTGTAGATGCCGACCGGGAGATCCTGGACTTCGAACTCAGAGGTAGCGGAGCTCACCCCCACTGTTGCGCCGGCTACTCCGTTGAGAGTGAGAGTCCATTCGGAGCCTGTGAGCGGCTCCCCTTTACCGGTCTTCTTCCACTTCGCTCCACCTGTCCGAAGGGTGTTCGTGGCCGTGCAGGTGTATGTCCCACCCACAGCGAAGGGGAATGTGCCTTTGGAGTCCTTCTGAACGTTCGCACCCTTAGCGTCGAGGCACTCCCAGGATTCGGCATAGGCCGTGGCGGGGAGCCCACCTGTGATGCCTGCCGAGTTTGCTGTCTCGCTCAGCGTGTAGTTGCCGGGCTGAATCTTCTGTTTCGTGACGGAAGAGTCTCCGGAAGTTCCCTCGATGTTCGTAGGTCCGCTGGCCTTCAGGTTCCAGTCTTTCTCCGTTGCTTTCTTCGCCCAGTCGGGCGCGCCCGCAGGAACCTTGATCTCCTTCACCAGGGTCAGGGTCGCCGACTTCAGCCTGTTCTTCGCCGTGCAGGTCACCTTCTGTCCGGGTTTGGGTGTCACCGTCTTCGCATTGGCATCGAATGTGAGTTGCCCTTGATCTGCGGAGCAGGACCACGCCTCAAGCTCGTATTGCTCAGCTTCGTTGAAACCTACTTTGGGTGTTTCGCTGAGCGAATACACCTGGTTCGGCGTAACCTTACCGGACTCACCGGAGTCTCCAGTCACGCTCTCAGCGCCATGCGTTGCACTGAGCGTCCAGTTCGAGGCAGCTGCTGTTCCTGAACTCACCTCTTTGAGGAGCGTGATTGTCGCCGGTGGAGTGTAGAGGTTCGTGTAGGTGCATCGGATCGGGACCTTCGCGGAATCCGCCTCCGCCAGCCCCTTCGCGAGGGTCAGAGTGCCTTCTGAAATGGAGCCAATAGGAGCACCGTGTCCATCTGCGTCCTTACAGCTGAGGGATTTCAAAGACCAGTTAGCGCCAAGCGTATCCTCGGTGATCTTGAGTTCTTTGCCCGTGTTGTATCCATTCTCATTCACTTCCGTGGCGGGAGTCGCCTCTTTGGGCTTGAGGCTGAATTTACCGCCCGTCCCCCATAGGTTGCTCAGTTCACCGGTGGTCGTGAAACCGAACGTGGTGTCGGGAATCTCGCCGACCATGTCTGGCGCCTTTTCAACCTTCTTCTCGATCGTCACCTTGCGGACCTGTTCAATGGAGGCCCAGAGGCATCCGTAGGTCTTCTGGCCTTCCACGGTAATGAACTGCTCGGAAAGCGGGGTTCCTCCGGTGAGTTCCGCAGGGCACGAGGCGCCGGTGTTCTGCGTGAAACCGTGGATGGTGAGCGTGTAGTTGAGGTTGTTTGATTCGAATGAGACCGGCGCGACCGTCGAGGTGAAGTTCAGGATGTCATTAGGCTGAGGCCCATTGTTCGGGGTCTCGTGGATCGTCCAGGGGAAACTCAGGGTTTTCTCCACACCATTGAGTGTGAGTTTGATGTTGAGCGTGGCTGCATAATGCTGCCCCCCGCCTCCGCCCGAGCCCACAATCGGGTTGTTCACGTGCACGAAGTAGCCGAGGGCGAACTCTTTCCCAACATCAACGCTACCAACTTCACGCGGAGCGAAGCCGACAGCAGACTTGACGTTCAAGTTCAGCTCCCCATCCTCTTGGCCCTCATAGAGAACACATTTGCCAGCCATCTTTTTCAAACACTTCTGTCCACGGCCATGCGCGGAGTAGACCATTTTCCCTGGGCCCACGAAAGCGGTCGAGTTCGATCCTACTTCGACCCCGGGATTTCCGATTGTGCCGCTCACAGTTCCTGCAGCCGCAGAGCCGTAGCGAATATCTCCCCCCGTAGTGCCATTTATCCCATCATGATTCGCTGCCTGAGCCTGAACCTGCAGAGGGATCGTGCCGCGAAGCGCCGCGGGAGCCATGCGAGGCGCACCCGGATCGATCGCGGACTCCTCGCCACTCGCATCCCCAGCGGACTCATCTGGGGCTGAGGCATCGCCCGCACCTGAGTCGGCAGAGGACTCAGAGGATGCTTCCGGTGTCGCAGTGGTGTCATCCCCAGGCTCTGCATCCTCCCCCTCAGCATCAAGCTCGGTAGTCGAGGCTGACGAGCTATCCGCGCTCGGCACATCTCCACTGTCGAATGGAGAGCTTCCTACCACTGGTTCCACATCACTTTGAGGGCCTGCAGGATCCGCCCACGCAGCGCCCGCAATTCCCGAAACTCCAAGAGTGAGCATGGAGAGGGAGGCGATCACACGTCGTTTCCACAGGTATCTCGGGCCTCGCCGCGTTGTTCGCGTCAACAATCTCGATTGGCTCATTCAAGTCTCCTCGGGTTCTTCGTCGCTACCACGAGATGAGGTGGCCTCGTGGCGCAGCGAAAGCACTGCGCCTTGCACGGTACCGAGAATCCACATATGACGCAAGGCGTCCTCTGATCGTTATTCTTTCGCAACCCGCACCCCGGATCCGGGCTAGCGGCCATGGCCTCGGCAAACAAAGACACAGACAGGAACACCCCTTCCAGCACAGCCTCGAAAGGCAGGGCGCCCTTAGCGCGGCCCGCCCTCGACCCGAAAAGACAAGCACGCCTCTACGATGCACGGACACAAAAACTGGGGGCCGCCAGCTCCTTGTCGGAGATGACGGCCCCCAGCAGGCCCTCAGGCGATCCACCGGTCCGAGCAACGCTCAGCGCATTACTCGGCCGGAGAAGATCACTTCTCGATCGCGGTCACACGACCGGAACCAACCGTGCGGCCACCCTCGCGGATCGCGAAGCCGAGGCCCGGCTCCATGGCGATCGGCTGGATGAGCTCAACGGTGATCTCGGTGGTGTCACCAGGCATGACCATGTCGGTGCCCTCGGGGAGGGTAATGACGCCGGTCACGTCCGTGGTGCGGAAGTAGAACTGCGGACGGTAGTTCGAGAAGAAGGGGTTGTGGCGCCCGCCCTCTTCCTTCTTGAGGATGTAGACCTGGCCCGTGAAGTTGGTGTGCGGGGTGATCGAGCCCGGAACGGCGACGACCTGGCCGCGCTCAACCTCATCGCGCTTGGTGCCACGCAGGAGCAGACCACAGTTCTCGCCGGCCCACGCCTCGTCCATCGACTTGTGGAACATCTCGATGCCGGTGACGGTGGTCTTCTGCGGTTCGCGGATGCCGAGGATCTCGACCTCGGAGTTGATCGGGAGCTTGCCGCGCTCGACACGACCGGTGACGACAGTGCCACGACCGGTGATCGTGAAAACGTCCTCGATCGGCATGAGGAAGGGCTTGTCCATGTCGCGCTCGGGGGTCGGGATGAACTCATCCACGGCGTCCATGAGCTCGACGATCTTCTCGACCCACTCCTCATCGCCCTCAAGGGCCTTCAGGGCGGAAACCTTGATGATCGGAGCATCGCGATCGAAGTCCTGGGACTCGAGAAGATCGCGGCACTCTTCCTCGACGAGCTCAAGCATCTCTTCGTCATCGACCATGTCGGACTTGTTCAGCGCGACGAGGATGGTCGGAACACCCACCTGGCGGGCGAGAAGAACGTGCTCACGGGTCTGAGCCATCGGGCCGTCGGTGGCGGCGACGACGAGGATCGCGCCGTCCATCTGAGCCGCACCGGTGATCATGTTCTTCACGTAGTCGGCGTGGCCGGGGGCGTCGACGTGAGCGTAGTGACGCTTCTCGGTCTGGTACTCGACGTGGGAGACGTTGATCGTGATGCCGCGCTCGCGCTCCTCGGGAGCGTTGTCGACCTGATCGAAGGGGCGGAACTCGTTGAGATCCGGGTACTTGTCATGCAGGACCTTCGTGATCGCTGCGGTGAGCGTGGTCTTGCCGTGGTCAACGTGACCAATGGTGCCGATGTTGACGTGCGGCTTGCTGCGCTCGAACTTGGCCTTCGCCACTTGTGTCCTCCTGGACTCGGGTAGTTGTTCTAGCCTTTGGCTGGTGTCACTCTAACACCCGCCAGACTTGAAACCTACAGGGTTATTAATGGTGTGAGACGGCTCGCTGGTCCCCCGTCAAACGCCCGGGGGCCCAGCGAATCGTTGTGGGAGTGATCAGTTGCCTCGCGACTTGCCGATGATCTCCTCGGCAACGGCGCGCGGAACCTCCGCGTAGGAGTCGAACTCCATCGAGTAGACGGCGCGGCCCTGAGTCTTCGAACGAAGATCACCGACGTAGCCGAACATCTCGGAGAGCGGCACCTGGGCCTTCACGACGCGAACGCCGTGCTGCTCGTCCATCGACGAAATCTGTCCACGACGAGAGTTCAGATCGCCAATGACATCGCCCATGTACTCCTCGGGAGTACGGACCTCGACAGCCATGATCGGCTCAAGAAGAACCGGATTGGCCTTCTTCGCAGCCTCCTTGAGGGCCATAGAGCCCGCGACCTTGAAGGCCATTTCAGAGGAGTCGACCTCGTGGTAGGCGCCATCGAGGAGAGTCGCCTTGATGTCGACCATGGGGTATCCGGCGAGAATACCGGACTGCATGGCGTCCTGGATGCCCGCGCTGACCGAAGGAATGTACTCGCGAGGAACGCGGCCACCAGTGACCTTGTCCTCGAACTCGTATTCCTCTTCCGAATCAGCCGGGAGGGGCTCGAGAGCGATGATGACGCGCGCGAACTGACCCGAACCACCGGTCTGCTTCTTGTGCGTGTACTCGTACTTCTCGACCGTCTTGCGGATGGTCTCACGGTAGGCGACCATCGGAGCGCCAACATTCGCCTCGACCTTGAACTCGCGACGCATACGGTCAACGATGATGTCGAGGTGAAGCTCGCCCATACCACCAATGATGGTCTGGCCGGTCTCCGGATCGAGTTCGACCGTGAAGGTCGGATCCTCTTCGGCCAGCTTCTGGATGGCGACGCCCATCTTCTCCTGATCGGCCTTCGACTTCGGTTCAACGGCGACCTGGATAACAGGCTTCGGGAAGGTCATCGACTCGAGGACGATCGGCTTGTCCATCGCGCACAGCGTGTCGCCCGTCGTCGTGTCCTTCAGGCCGATCACCGCGTAGATGTGGCCTGCATGAGCCTCATCGACCGGGTTCTCCTTGTTGGAGTGCATCTGGAAGATCTTACCGATGCGCTCCTTCTTGCCCTTCGTCGAGTTGAGGACCTGCGAGCCGGACTCGACCTTGCCCGAGTAGACGCGCACGAAGGTGAGCTTGCCGTAGAAGGGGTGCGCCGCAACCTTGAAGGCGAGAGCAGCGAAAGGCTCCTTCTCGTCGGGAAGACGAGACTCCGTGCGCTCCTCGTCATCCGAATTCGGCTTGAAGCCCTTGACGGACTCAATGTCGAGGGGAGAGGGCAGGAAGTCAACAACCGCATCGAGGACTGGCTGGACACCCATGTTACGAAGAGCGGTGCCACAGTAGACCGGGAAGGCGCGCCCGGAGATCGTCAGGAGGCGGATACCCTCCTTGATCTGCTCGACCGTCAGTTCACCATTCTCCAGGTAGGCTTCCGTGAGCTCATCAGAGCCCTCGGCAGCCGCTTCCATCATGGCTTCGCGGTACTCTTCCGCACGCTCCTGGAGTTCCTCCGGGATCGGGCCGCGCACGATGACGGAGCCGAAAGTGGGATCGCCCTTCTCGTCCTTCGCCGGGTAGCGCAGGGACTCCATGGTGACGAGGTCGATCTGGCCCTCGAAATCATTTTCAGCGCCGATCGGGATCTGCATCACGATCGGGGTTGCGTGCAGACGATCCTTGATCGTCGAAACCGAGAAGTAGAAGTCCGCGCCCATCTTGTCCATCTTGTTGATGAAGCAGATACGGGGGACCTCGTACTTGTCGGCCTGACGCCACACGGTCTCAGACTGGGGCTCAACGCCCTCCTTGCCGTCGAAGACTGCGACGGCGCCGTCGAGAACGCGAAGCGAGCGCTCGACCTCGACCGTGAAGTCCACGTGGCCGGGGGTGTCGATGACGTTGATCTGGTTGCCGTTCCAGAAGGAGGTGACAGCGGCCGAGGTGATCGTAATGCCGCGTTCCTTCTCCTGTTCCATCCAGTCGGTCGTCGAGGCGCCATCATGCGTCTCGCCGAGCTTGTAGTTGATGCCCGTGTAGAACAGGATTCGTTCCGTCACGGTCGTCTTGCCGGCATCGATGTGAGCCATGATGCCGATGTTGCGGACCTTGTTGAGATCCGTAAGCACCTCAAGTGCCACGAGTGGGTTCCTTCGCTCGGATTGATTATGGAGTGAGCGGGTTCAGATTCCATCGACGAGGGCGAGGGGCTCGTCCTCGTCAATGGGAGTGAATCACCAGCGGTAGTGAGCGAACGCGCGGTTCGACTCGGCCATCTTGTGCATGTCCTCGCGACGCTTGACAGCGGCGCCAAGACCGTTCGACGCATCGAGGATCTCGTTGGCGAGACGCTCGGTCATCGTCTTTTCGCGACGCTGACGGGAGAAGTCAACGAGCCAGCGCAAAGCGAGCGTGGTTGCGCGCGCCGGACGGACCTCGACCGGAACCTGGTAGGTCGCGCCGCCAACACGGCGGGAACGAACCTCAAGAGCCGGACGAATATTGTCAAGAGCGCGCTTGAGAACCGAAACCGGTTCCTGCTCGGTGCGCTCGCGCACGGTCTCCAGAGCGCCGTAGACGATTCGCTCGGCGACGGTCTTCTTACCGTCGAGGAGGACACGGTTGACGAGCTGGGTGACGACCTTCGAACCGTAAACCGGATCGTCAACGAGCGGACGCTTGGGAGCGGGGCCCTTACGAGGCATTACTTCTTCTCCTTCTTAGCGCCGTAGCGGGAACGAGCCTGCTTGCGGTTGCGGACGCCCTGCGTGTCGAGGGAGCCGCGCACGATGCGGTAGCGGACACCCGGGAGGTCCTTCACACGACCGCCACGAACGAGCACGATCGAGTGCTCCTGCAGGTTGTGACCCTCACCGGGGATGTAGGCCGTGACCTCGATGCCGGAGGAGAGACGAACACGCGCGACCTTACGGAGAGCCGAGTTCGGCTTCTTCGGGGTGGTGGTGTACACACGGGTGCACACGCCGCGACGCTGGGGCGAGCCCTTGAGCGCAGGGGTCTTCACCTTGCTGCGCTTAGAGCTGCGTCCCTTGCGGACGAGCTGCTGAATGGTAGGCACTGGTTCTCCAGTTTCTTTCCGTCGGCGGCCCTTTGCCTCAAGCGCAGGGCCCTTATGGTGAGTCTTCCGCGACTTCACGAATCCCCTTTCGGACGCACGACGATCCGTCAGGGGCCGGTGCGCCATGATGTCCCCACTGTGCAGACCCAAGGTCTGCGCTTCGGGCGATTCACCCTTTCAAGGTGTTCACCCGGTAGTGGCGGGGCCAGAGAATAGCGCCCGGAGCTCCGACGGACGGAGCCCGCTGTCGGAACAAGTCCGACGCGCCGGAAGAACCGGCGAAGGAGACCCGCGAATACACGGGAACCGCCAGTCAGTTTACGGGGCGGATCAACTCAGGGTCAAAGGGGCCGAAAGTGAGGTGCGGCGCATGAGGCACGCTCTTCTTTCCTCTCAGTGTGCGGCTGGGCCGGGTAGAGCTGCCACGCCTTCGCCGCTGTTTGGTCGTTTTCCCGGCGGCGTGAAGGCGGGTTCGCCGGGTTCTTCCGCCCCACCTCAGTCGTCTCTTTCCCATCGGCGTGAAGTTGGGCAACCGGGTGAACTGAGGCCTCTCGAGCCCGAAATACAATCTCGGGCACCCCGGCCTTGTGCCGAGGGCGCCGAAAACATAAGGAGGCTCGCTACACGCGCCACCCATCCCTCGTACACAGGCCTCACACAACCCTGCACATAATCTCACTCGCCCCGGCCTCGCACCGAACGCGCCGAAAACATAACGAGGGAAACCACACGCGCCACCCATCCCTCGTACACAGGCCTCACACAACCCCACACACAATCTCACTCGCCCCAACCTCGTCCCAAGGGCACCGAAAACATAAGGAGGGGCACCACAGGCGCCACCCACACCCCGAACACAGTCCTTACATAACCCCACACACAATCTCGAACACCCCTGCCTCATGCCGAGGGCACCGAAAACATCACAAGGGTCACCACAAGCACCACCCACACCCCGCACACGGGCGTCACACAACCCCACACACAATCTCACTCGCCCCAACCTCGCGCAGAGGGCACCGAAAACATGACGAGGGTAAACACCAGCGCCACCCACACCCCCGACACAACCCCACACGCAATCTCGCTCAGCCCAACCTCGTCCCAAGGGTGCCGAAAACATAACGAGGGAAACCACACGCGCCACCCACACCCCGAACACGGGCCTCACACACCCCCACACGCAATCTCACTCGCCCCAACCTCGCGCAGAGGGCACCGAAAACATAAGGAGGGGCACCACACGCGCCACCCACACCCCGAACACGGGCCTCACACACCCCCACACGCAATCTCACTCGCCCCAACCTCGCACCGAACGCGCCGAAAACATAAGCAGGGTGCACCTGAGTCCAACGATGGCAGGCGGAAAATGGCAGAGGCCGCCAGTTACGTGCCGCCTCAAGCTCGGCCAGAGTCGGCATCAAGGACCACCGCACCACCAATGCGCTCAGGTGTCATGTCAGGAGAAGCCATGTTTTCGACGGAATCCAGTGCGATGACGAAATACCGTCTCAGGCGTCACGCAAGGCGAAGCCACGTTTTCGGCTGGAGGGGCGACCTACCGCGATCCTTCCGCAATTCTTCGAAGCAACGCCGTTCAGAAAGAGCCCCACATCTACGAGTTCAAGGGCCCAAGCATTCGTGCGCACGCCGAATGCTCACTGTGGAGTCAACTTCTAGTCTTGTCGACCGCATGCCTCTCAGGCGTGCCCACTCCGAAGCGACAACTACGGCCGCGCGGTGAAACGACAAGGAACGCTGTGCAATACAGCCTCAAAAGAGTAGAACTCAAGCGAAAGCGCCCCACTTTTCAACAGACTTATCCACAGCGAAGAGCCGCATCTTCACTGACGGGCCCTGCACAAGGAGACTCGATGACCAAGGGAGGAGGTGATTTTGCCTCCTTTAACTCCGGTCGATCGTGTTCCCACACCAAGAGGGGGACTACCAAGCGAGGATGTGGAATGAACACGGAATTCGTCAACCAGGTTCACAAGGCGCTCATCATCACGACCAGAAAACGGCGCATGCCACTCAGTGAGCGCGACACCGTGAAGATTCATCGGGGAGTCCATCTCCCATCGACTTTCCTCCACGACCTGAAAACACCATGGGAGCAACGGCGAGCCATTTCAATCGCCCGGACACTCGCCGTGCTGCATCGAAGGCAGCATGCCCAACCAGTCGCAAGAAGCGCCGCCTTGCTTTGCGGATATGACATCTTTGACACCAACCCGAGTATCCATATCCATATTCCTCAAGTCGAATGCAAAAGCACAACGGATTCAGCGCTCCCCGCAGTCACCCTTGACGGCGTCCCCGTCCTCGGGGAGGCGCGCTGCCACGTGCATCTGCACGAAGCCACCTTGTCTGCGCAGGATACGGACTTCTCGTCCAGAGTTCTCACGCCGAGCCCCTCATCCTCTGCTCTGTCGCCTAACCGTGCCTCACCACAAGCACTGTCGCCCTCAGCTGAAGAAGTGCTCGACATCATCATTCAGTGGACGCTCATCGACCCGGGTGAAGAAGCCTTCGTCTTCACCTGCCAAGCGTTAAGGATGCTCACGCCCTCTTCCACTCGGCGTCTGAGCGGATGGGAGCAGCAGGAGGCTTCAATTCGTCGTCATCTCCTGAGCAAGCTACTCACGCTACCTTCGGGCACTCGCAACCTTCGCCGAGCAGAATGGATCATCCGCCATGCAAGCGCAGGCTGCGAATCAATCGGGGAAGCCCGCCTTCTGTGGATTCTGCGATCGCGTGGCCTTGCAGGAATCGTCTCTCAATTCGAGGTCGAGGACTCGTTTGTCCACTACTTCATTGATCTTGCAATACCGCACTTGAAGATCGCCCTTGAGTTCGATGGACGTTTGAAGTACGGCAACAATTCCGAAGAGCAGCTCAATGTCCTCCGAGAGCAGATTCAAAGGCAGAAGCAACTCGAAGTTCGTGGATGGTACGTCATCCGTTTCAGCTGGGCAGACTTGTTTAAACCAGAATCAATCATTCAACAGATAGAAGAAGCAGCCTGCCACTTCAGAGGAAAGCTGAAGTACTCCGCGAAGTACCCCGTTCGAGGCGGAGTTGATAGGAGGAGTAGGTAAAGAGTAGGCCAAGGGGCCCGCACACTACTCCAAAGGCGCAGCTGACCAGGTGAGTGCGCAGTGACGTGGCGATAAGGCACCCGAGCGTCGAGGCACGAGGCCATCCTTCTCCAACATGTGCTTTCGGTCTCCTCCCCTTCACTCAAATCTGCCGAAAACGTAAGGAGGGTCGCCACACGCGACACCCATCCCCCGTACACAGTCCTCCCACAACCCTGCACGCCATCTCACTCGCCCCGACCTCGTCCCAAGGGTGCCGAAAACATAACGAGGGGCACCACAAGCACCACCTATCCCCCGTACACAGTCCTTATATAACCCCACACGCAATCTCACTCGCCCCGACCTCGTGCCGAGGGGTCCGAACACATCACGAGGGTAAACACCAGCCCCACACACAGTCCTCCCACAACCCCACACACAATCTCGAACACTCCGACCTCATGCCGAGGGCACCGAAAACATAACGAAGGGAAACACCAACCCCGCACACAGGCCTTAGATAACCCCACGCATAATCTCAGACACCCCGACCTCATGCCGAGGGCACCGAAAACATAACGAAGGGAAACACCAACCCCGCACACAGGCCTTAGATAACCCCACGCATAATCTCAGACACCCCGACCTCGTGCCGAGGGCGCCGAAAACATAACGAGGGGCACCACAGGCGCCACCCATCCCCCACACACGGGCCTTACATAACCCTGCACATAATTTCGAACACCCCTGCTTCATGCCGAGGGCGCCAAAAACATAACGAGGGCAAACACCAGCGCCACCCACACCCCGAACACAGGCCTCACAGAACCCCATACACAATCTCGAGCACCCCAACCTCGTGCCGAGGGCGCCGAACACATAACGAGGGGCTAAAGGCACCATCGGGTAGACGGACTAAAGGCACCATCGGGTAGACGAGCTAAAGGCACCATCGGGATAGCCACAGGCGGCACGATTCGCATCACCACTCCGCATATCAGCATGAGGGGAGGCGAGTTCGAACTCAGTAGTAGCCCCTGCCGTCTGCCGTCTGCCGGAAAGGATTCCGGAGGAGTCGCCCCTTCTTTTTCGTGTTCACACGACGACGCAATGGGCCCCTGGTTGGCTACAGAACGTAGTGCGTAGCCGGAGAATGCGGGGCACTAGCATCGCGGAACACAGCTTCAACGAGCACACGACCACGGTTCCACACGAGCACACGACCACGGTTTCGCACGAACACAGCCTCCGACCAACACAACCTCGGGCGAACAGGGCTTCGGATGAGCGCGGCCTCATACGAGCGCGGTTTCACGCGGCGCAGTTTCGCACGAACACGAGCATAATCACAGTTCCACACGAGCACACGACCACGGTTTCGCACGAACACACCACCACAGCCTCACACGAGCAGGCATTCGAAGCTAAGGATCAAGAAGAGCAGATTGATTGTTTCAGGTGTGCTCAAAACCGCGGCTCGTACGATGAGTACGTCCCCTAAACGACTGCCCAAAAGACTGCCCGTTCTAGGGAGCGCCCTGCTTAAGAAACTCTTTCACGCCACAGGGCGCCTCGGCAAAGATACGCGTCCAACAAAACTGCCTGCTTCAGCGAGCGTCCTTCACAAAAGTGAGTGCCTACTCGGAAAAGTCCCCCGTTCAAGAAGAGCACCCCGCTCGGAAAAGCCCCCTCCTCAAGAAGGGCATTGTGCTTAGAAGAGTCCCCCATTGAAGAAGAGCACCCCCTCGGAATAGCAGCCCGCTCAGAGAAGTCCCCCACTCGAAAGAGTCCCCCACTCGAAAGAAGAGCTCCCCCAAGAGAATGCCCCAATCAAAGACAACGCAAGGGGTGGGCCCGGTGATTGAAGAATCACCGGGCCC
The DNA here is from genome assembly GCF_016405145.1 of Schaalia cardiffensis. Classification (GTDB taxonomy): domain Bacteria; phylum Actinomycetota; class Actinomycetes; order Actinomycetales; family Actinomycetaceae; genus Pauljensenia; species Pauljensenia cardiffensis. The sequence goes on along the minus strand of NZ_JAEKIA010000010.1, from coordinate 45,847 downwards.
ACCCACGTTCAACAGGCTCGTAGCCGTTTCAACAGCTCTGGGGAGCAACAAACCCGACGGGAGCACAACGCCCCACGGGAGCCAAAAGCTCGACGGAAGGGAATTGCTTTAAGAAGCGAATCGCCTCAATGAGCCGCCAAGCTCCCCAGAACCACGAGCCACCTCAGAGTCGCTCACTCCTGGAAGGTCATACCGAAGTCGATCGAACCAAGAGCGTTGAGGAAATCATCCGAAACGGTGCCATCCTGGAAATCCATCTCCGAGTAATTCGAATTGGCCAGAGCCTCCGCAGTCGGCTCAACGTTCACGCGGTTGTAGCGCGACAAGCCGGTACCGGCCGGAATGAGCTTACCGAGGATGACGTTCTCCTTCAGACCCACCAAAGCATCAGACTTGCCATTCATCGCAGCCTCAGTCAAGACCTTCGTCGTCTCCTGGAAGGACGCAGCCGAAAGCCACGAATCCGTCGCAAGCGACGCCTTCGTGATACCCATGAGCATCTGACGACCCGAGGCCGGCTGACCGCCCTCGGCGGCAACCTTACGGTTCTGAGCAAGATACGCCATGCGGTCGACGAGCTCACCAGGCATGAAGGTCGTATCCCCCGGCTCAAGGATCGTCACGCGGCGAAGCATCTGCCGCACGATCACCTCGATGTGCTTGGAGTGAATACCCACACCCTGATCTCGGTAGACCTTCTGGACCTCGTCAACGAGCTGCTTCTGGGCCACGGTGCGGCCCATGATGCGCACAACCTCCTTCGGGTCAAGCTGACCCTCGGTGAGCTGCTGACCCGCTTCAACATGCTCGTCCTCGACGATCAAGAGCTTTTGACGACGCGACACTTCAATCACATCATCTTCCTTGGCGTCATCACGAGTGACGACGATCCTGCGCACGGAGGCGTCCTCGTCGTCAATGTGCACACGGCCCGCGGCCTCGGCCATCTTCGCCTCAGCCTTCGGGGTACGTGCCTCGAAGAGCTCCTGGACGCGGGGAAGACCCTGCGTGATATCGGAAGCCGAAGCTGCACCGCCCGTGTGGAAGGTACGCATCGTGAGCTGAGTACCGGGCTCGCCGATCGACTGGGCGGCGATGATGCCGACGGCCTCGCCGATATCGACCTGCTTACCGGTCGCAAGGGAGCGTCCGTAGCAGGCAGCGCAGGTGCCGACCGCGGACTCACAGGTCAGGACAGAACGGCACACGACCTGCTCAACACCGGCCTTCACCAGCATCGCCAGCTCATCATCACCCAGGTCCGAACCCGCAGTCATGATGACCTCGCCCGCCTCGTTCACGGCGTCACGAGCGAGGTTCCGCGCGTAAGCGGTCGTGTCAACGGTCTCGAGCGCCTCCCACTCACCGGCCTCGTTCTTGCGCGCGATCGTGATCTTCACGCCCTGGCGAGTTGCGCAATCGGCCTCGCGAACAATGACATCCTGAGAGACGTCAACGAGTCGACGCGTCAGGTAGCCGGACTCGGCGGTACGCAGAGCCGTATCCGCTAGGCCCTTACGGGCGCCGTGAGTCGCGATGAAGTACTCGAGGACGGTCAGGCCCTCGCGGTAGTTCGCCTTGATCGGACGCTCAATGAGCTTCTGCTTCGGGTCGGACACGAGGCCGCGCATACCGGCGATCTGCTGGACCTGCGACCAGTTACCACGAGCACCCGAGTTCACCATGCGGTACACGGTGTTGCGCTCGTCGAAGTTGGTGCGCATATCCTCCGCGACCTTCTCCGTGCACTCGAGCCACAGCTTCACGAGTTCTTCGTAGCGGTTGTCCTCGGTGATGATGCCCGTCTCGTACTGATCCTGGATCGCAGCCGCACGAGCCTCGTAATCAGCGAGGATCGACTCCTTGCGCGGCGAAGCCTGAATGTCGGAGAAGGCAATCGTAATGCCCGACCAGGTCGACCAGTGGAAACCGGAGGACTTGAGGGCATCGAGGCACTCGGCCACGAGGACGTTCGGGTAACGCTGGGTCAGGTTGTTGACGATCTGGCCGAGCTGCTTCTTGCCGACCACTTCGTTGACATAGGGGTAGTCGACGGGGAGCTGCTCGTTGAAGATCGCGCGGCCCAGGGTCGTCTCCAGGAGAACATCGTCGCCCGGCTCCCAACCCTCCGGGGCCTGCCAGTCGAGCGGGGGCACGATTCCCTCGAAACGGATGAGCGCCTTCGCGTTCAGATCCAGGTCGCCATTGTCGAAAGCCATCTGGGCTTCGGCGGCGGAGGAGAACGCGGGCAGGATTTCCTTGCCCTCGGCGTCCTTTTCGACCTCGACCGCCGGATCAGGATCCGAGGTGAGGTGGAAGAGGCCAATAATCATGTCCTGCGACGGCATCGCCACGGGGCGGCCATCGGAGGGCTTGAGAATGTTGTTCGTCGAGAGCATGAGGATGCGCGCCTCAGCCTGCGCCTCAGCGCCGAGCGGCAGGTGAACAGCCATCTGGTCGCCATCGAAGTCGGCGTTGAACGCGCCGCAGGCGAGCGGGTGGAGCTGAATCGCTTTGCCTTCAATGAGCTGCGGCTCGAAGGCCTGGATACCGAGGCGGTGAAGCGTGGGCGCACGGTTGAGAAGAACCGGGTGCTCACGGATCACATCGTCGAGGACGTCCCACACCTCGGGGCGCTGACGCTCGACCTTGCGCTTCGCGGCCTTGACGTTCTGCGCGTAGTTCTTCTCGACGAGGCGCTTCATGACGAAGGGCTTGAACAGCTCGAGCGCCATCTGCTTGGGCAGGCCGCACTGGTGGAGCTTGAGCTGGGGGCCGACGACGATGACGCTACGGCCCGAGTAGTCGACGCGCTTACCGAGGAGGTTTTGACGGAAACGTCCCTGCTTGCCCTTGAGCATGTCCGAAATGGACTTGAGGGGACGGTTACCGGGGCCCGCGACCGGGCGGCCTCGCCGACCATTGTCGAAGAGGGCGTCCACGGACTCCTGGAGCATGCGCTTCTCGTTGTTCACAATGATCTCGGGCGCACCCAGCTCGAGCAGGCGCTTGAGGCGGGTGTTCCTGTTGATCACGCGACGGTACAAGTCGTTGAGATCCGAGGTCGCGAAGCGGCCACCGTCCAGCTGAACCATGGGGCGCAGATCCGGCGGGATCACGGGGATCTTCGTCAGAACCATTGAGGCCGGGGAATTACCGGTCACGATGAAGGCGTTGATGACCTTCAGGCGCTTAATGGCGCGAGCCTTCCTCGGGCCCGAATCCGAAGCGATCGTCTGGCGCAGCTTGTCAAGCTCGGCCTGCAGGTCGAAGGTCTCGAGGCGCTTCTGGATCGCAGCAGCGCCCATATCGCCCTTGAAGTAGGTGCCGTAGCGGGCGAGCATCGCACGGTAGAGACGCTCGTCGCCGATGAGGGCACCGACTTTCAGGTTCTTGAAGTTCTCCCACACGACCTCGAGGCCCTCAATGTCGCCGTCGAAGCGCTTGCGGATGCGAGCCATCTCCTTGTCGACATTCTTGCGCAGCTTCTCACGCTCAGCCGCGGAAGCACCATCGGCTTCGAGGGCGGCCAGGTCGGCCTCCGCTTTCTCCGCATAATCGTTGATCGCGGAGTCGCGTTGGTTCTCCATCTGCTTCTTTTGGACTTCGAGCTCTTGACGAAGATCAGCAAGATCCTCATCGCGGCCCTTCTCGTCGATCTCCGTGACCATGTACGCGGCGAAGTAGATGACCTTTTCCAGGTCCTTCGGAGCGAGGTCGAGGACGTAGCCGAGGCGCGAGGGCACGCCCTTGAAGTACCAGATGTGCGTAACGGGCGCGGCCAGGTCAATGTGCCCCATGCGTTCGCGGCGCACCTTGGAGCGGGTGACCTCAACTCCGCACTTTTCACACACGATGCCCTTGTAACGGACACGCTTGTATTTTCCGCACGCGCACTCCCAGTCGCGCGTGGGACCGAAGATCTGTTCACCGAACAGGCCGTCGCGCTCGGGCTTGAGCGTGCGGTAGTTGATGGTCTCCGGCTTCTTCACCTCACCGTAGGACCACGTCGCGATGTCCTCGCTCGTGGCCAGGGTGATCTTCAGACTGTCGAAGGTCTTGGCATCCAGCAAAGTCATACTTCCTATCAGATCGCGTCGATGGTCGAAGCAGCGTTCGGACGAGCCTCAAGAGTGATGCCCAGATCTTCGCGCGCGTTGAAGTCCTCTTCCTGGTCACGCAGGTCGATGGCATTGCCGGCCGCGTCGAGGGCCTCGACGTTCAGACACAGCGAGCGCATCTCCTGGATGAGCACTCGGAAGGACTCGGGGATGCCGGGCTCGGGAATGTCCTCGCCCTTGACGATCGCTTCGTACACCTTCACACGGCCGGTCGTATCGTCCGACTTGATGGTGAGGAGCTCCTGGAGGGCGTAGGCGGCACCATAGGCTTCGAGCGCCCACACCTCCATCTCGCCGAATCGCTGGCCACCGAACTGGGCTTTACCGCCCAGCGGCTGCTGCGTAATCATCGAGTAGGGGCCCGTCGAACGAGCGTGGATCTTATCGTCGACGAGGTGGTGGAGCTTGAGCATGTAGGTGTAGCCGACCGCGATCGGATACGGGAAGGGCTCACCGGAGCGACCATCGAAGAGACGAGCCTTGCCCTGCTCATTCGTCAGACGCTCGCCGTCACGGTTCGGGTTAACGTTGCGCAGCAGACCAGCGAGCTCATCTGCTTCCAGGCCGTCGAACACGGGGGTCGCGACCAGGGTCTGCGGCTGCGTGGTGATGCCCTCGGCGGGAAGGTCACGGGTCCAGGACTCGCCGGCCTCAACAGCCTTCGAAGCGTCCCATCCCTGGTGGGCGAGCCAGCCGAGATGGTACTCGAGCACCTGGCCGACGTTCATACGGCCCGGAACACCGAGGGGATTGAGGATAATGTCAACCGGGGTGCCGTCCTCAAGGAAGGGCATGTCCTCGACCGGCAGGATCTTCGACACGACACCCTTGTTGCCGTGACGGCCCGCCATCTTGTCGCCGATCGTGATCTTGCGACGCTGCGCGACGTAGACGCGAACGGTCTGGCGGACACCGGGGTTGAGGTCGTCTTCTTCATCGTTGAACTCGCGTACACCGATGACGATGCCTTCCTGGCCGTGCGGGACGCGCAGGGAAGTGTCGCGGACCTCGCGGGCCTTCTCACCGAAGATGGCGCGCAGGAGGCGTTCCTCGGAGGTCAGTTCGGTCTCGCCCTTGGGGGTGACCTTGCCGACGAGGATATCGCCCGCAGTGACTTCGGCGCCGATACGGATGATGCCGCGCTCGTCGAGGTCGGCGAGGGTCTCCTCGGACACGTTCGGGATGTCACGGGTGATCTCTTCTTCGCCGAGCTTCGTCTCTCGAGCGTCGACCTCGTGCTCTTCGATGTGGATCGAAGTGAGGACATCCTCTTCGACGACGCGACGCGACAAGATGATCGCATCCTCGTAGTTGAGGCCCTCCCAGGACATGTACGCCACGAGGAGGTTCTTACCGAGGGCGACCTCGCCGTTATCGGTTGCGGGGCCGTCGGCGAGGACCATCCCGGCCTCAACGCGGTCTCCCTCATCAACGATGACGCGCTGGTTCGTGCAGTTGCCCGGGTTCGAACGTTCGAACTTCTCCAGACGGTAGGTGTCGGTGCCGCCCTCGTCCTTCGAGACGACGATCAGGTCGGCGGACACCTCGGTAACGACACCGGGGTTCGTGGCGATCACCATTTCGCCCGAGTCCTTCGCGGCGCGACGCTCCATGCCGGTACCGACCAGCGGCGCCTCCGTCGTCAGGAGCGGCACGGCCTGGCGCTGCATGTTCGCACCCATGAGAGCACGGTTCGCGTCATCGTGCTCGAGGAAGGGAATGAACGCGGCCGCGACAGACACCATCTGACGTGCGGAGACGTCCATGTAGTCCACGCGATCGCGGGCGATGAGGGTCGGGTCCTCACCGGCAACACGGCACAGGACATGCTCCTCGGTGAAGGTTCCGTCCTCGTTGAGAGACGAAGAGGCCTGAGCGATGAAATGGCCGTTCTCGTCATCGGCGGTCAGGTACTCGACCTCGTCGGTGACCTTGCCATTGCGCACGACACGGTAGGGGGTCTCAATGAAACCGAAAGGATTGATGCGCGCGAAAGTCGCGAGCGAACCGATCAGACCAATGTTCGGGCCTTCAGGGGATTCGATCGGGCACATACGGCCGTAGTGCGAGGGGTGGACGTCACGGACTTCCATGCCGGCGCGGTCGCGCGAGAGACCACCGGGGCCGAGAGCCGAAAGGCGGCGCTTGTGGGTCAGGCCCGCGAGAGGGTTGTTCTGATCCATGAACTGCGACAGCTGCGAAGTTCCGAAGAACTCCTTGATCGCGGCGACGACGGGACGGATGTTGATCAGCGTCTGAGGCGTGATCGAATCGCGCTCCTGGGTCGTCATGCGCTCACGGACGGTGCGTTCCATGCGGGCCAGGCCGTTACGAACCTGCGCCTGGATGAGCTCGCCCACCGCGCGGATACGACGGTTACCGAAGTGGTCGATGTCGTCAGACTCGACGCGAACCTCAATGGGCTCTCCATTGCGGAAACCAGCGAAGGTCTTCTCACCCTTGTGGAGGGCGAGCAGGTACTTCACGGTGGCGACAACATCCTCGATCGACAGGGTCGAGGCCTTCGGATCCGCGTCAACCGCGAGCTTCTTATTGATCTTGTAACGACCGACCTTCGCGAGATCGTAGCGCTTGTCGTCGAAGTAGAAGTTGTTGAGCAGGGTCTGCGCGGAATCGACGTTCGCGGGCTCGCCGGGGCGGAGCTTGCGGTACACGTCGAGGAGAGCTTCCTCCTGCGTGTGGACCGTGTCCTTCTCGAGGGTCTCGAGCAGGACCGGGTAGTCGGCGAACTTCTCGCGGATCTCCGCCTCGGTCAGGCCGATCGCCTTGAGGAAGTGAGTGACGGGCTGCTTGCGCTTGCGGTCGATACGAACGCCCACGGCGTCACGCTTGTCGATCTCGAATTCAAGCCAGGCGCCACGCGAGGGAATGATCTTCGCGCCGAAGATGTCCCGGTCGGAGGAGCGGTCGGAAACGCGCTCGAAATAGACACCGGGGGAACGCACGAGCTGCGAGACGACGACACGCTCCGTGCCGTTGATGATGAAAGTGCCGCGCGGGGTCATGAGCGGGAAGTCGCCCATGAACACGGTCTGGCCCTTAATCTCACCGGTCTCGTAGTTCATGAACTCGGCGGTCACGTACATCGGGGCCGAGTAGGTGTAATCCTTAGCCTTCGCTTCTTCGGGCTGATAGTTCGGTCGTTCGAGTCGGTGATCGCGGAACGAGAGGGACATGGTCTGAGCCAGGTCCTCAATCGGCGAGATCTCTTCGAAGATCTCTTCAAGACCGGAAACGTCGGGGACGTCGGTGCGGCCTTCCGCTTTCGCGGCTTCGACGCGCGCTTTCCACGCGTCATTACCCAGCAGCCAATCGAAGCTCTCAACCTGCAGGCCGAGGAGGTTCGGGGCCTGGAGAGGTTCGCGGAGCTTCGCGAATGAGATGCGGTTCCTGGGCTGGTTGGCAGTGCTACTGGCAGCCAAAGGGGATCCTTCCCTGCTTTTCCTGTGCGCGCGCACGCCTTCGCCCATTATCTGACACCGTCCGGACCCGCTCAGCGCCTTTCCAGCGGGTGGGTACGGTTCACCTCGGGCACAATAAGGCGCAAATAGTCATGCTAGGCTCATTGGCTCGCCGCTTCAACACGCCTGGACCTTTGTGTGCGGATTCACGCAAAGGCGACGGTATACTGCTCGAATTTCGTTCGCCTCTTGGCGGTTTTGGGGCGTCCCCGTCGAGAGTGAAGCAATAGCCCAGAGGAGCTGGCGAGCGCCCGCTGCGGCAAGACGAACTCCAAGCCTGGAACTGAAGCGATAGCCCCCGGAGATGGCGAGTCCTCGACGAGCCACAGAAGCAAGCGCTCCTGGAACTGAAGCGGTAGTCCCCGGAGATGGCGAGCGCCCGCTGTGGCAAGACGAACTCCAAGCCTGGAACTGAAGCGATAGCCCCTGGGACTGAAGCGATAGCCCCCGGAGATGGCGAGGCAGTAGGCCATGGGAGATTGCGAGACGATTGCCCAGGGGAGCTGGCATTGCCTCTGGGAAGCGGCATCTTGCGGCTTCGCCTCGTGATTGTCACAGGATGGCAGAGCCTTGCCTCAGGGAAGCCGCACCCTCGAGAAACATAGTGAGCGGTAGGGAAGCCTAGTTGTACTGAGCGGATCAGTGCCCCAAGTCGCGCGGATTCGTGCCCCAAGTCGGGCTTGAACCGACGACCGACGGATTCCTCGCCATTGCGATCGTCGCCGTGGTCAGCTTTCTGCTCCAGCGCACGATCCCCACTCCCCCAGCAACGCTTGCCTTGCCATTAGTGCCCGCGTTGCCGCCTTTGCCAGCCTCGGAATCCATTCTGGCCCGCAAAGAAACGGGAGACAGTTGGACCCATGCGACCAACTCATCCCCTCTCACTACCGATCCCCGAAGGCTGGACCGGTCCCCTGACGGACTGGGCTACGAACTTGAGGGCGGCTGGTTTCAGTGAGCGAACTGTCAAGACACGCAGCGTCCAGCTCCGGCGTATCGCTCGAGAACTCGGACGAAGCACACCCGATCAAGTCCAACCGCAAGACCTTCTTGAGTGGGCCGGACATCAAGACTGGGCAGCCGCCACACGGCACAGCTACTACACCAGTCTTCGAGTGTTTTTCCGCTGGTACTACGGTCCAGACGCCCTCAGGAAGAGCCCCGCACTCGCTCTCCCCCGCGTCACCTGCCCTCCCGGCATTCCACGCCCAACGCCCCGCGAAGTCCTCGACGACGGGCTTCAGGCTGCGAGCGAACGAGTCGAACTCATCCTCAGCCTCGCCGCATGCGCTGGACTACGCGCCACCGAGATCTCACAGGTCCACGCAAACGACCTCGTCGACGATCTCGAAGGATTCTCCCTCGTCGTGCACGGCAAAGGAGGGCGCATCCGCCAGGTCCCGCTCCCCACATGGCTCGCCTTCCGCGTCGAGTCCGCCTGCGACCAGGGCAAAGGATGGGCCTTCCCCTCCAAGTACGGGGGCCACATCTCCGGCGCACGAGTCAGCGAACTCGGCTCCCAAGCCTTGCCGGGCAGATGGACGCTCCACACCCTCAGGCACCGCTTCGCGACCCTCGCCTACCGAGCAGACCGCGACCTCCTCACCGTCCAACGACTCCTGGGACACGCATCTGTTCAGACAACGCAGCGATACGCCGAACCGCCCCACAACGCCCTCCGACGGGCCGTGCGAGCAGCCGACATCCACCGCAACTGACAGCAGCGCCAGCACACCTGGCACAACCCGCAAAGGAATCCCCATGCGACTCCTCACCGAAACCGAGCAGAACATCCTCATCGAAGCCATCACCAGCCACCGCGAACACCTCGAAGACCTCATCTTCCGCGACCAACAGACGAGCGCCGACGCCAACTGGCAGGACGAGCTCAACGCCACAGACGACCTCTATGAGCTCGTCTTCTCGGCTGGCTCCGTGTGCCTGTTCGACCAGAAGTGACAGCAATGCCAGCCCCGACAGCATCACCAGCCATGCAGGTCTTGTCCACGAATGAGCAGGTCACGCTCATGGCCGCCCTCGACGAGTGGACTGACCGTCTCGTCGTCGAGCGGGCCGCAGCCCACCAGGCCGGCGAACCAACCACCGCCTTCACGGCACAGCTCGCCACGACGAACGACCTCTACCGGCTCATCGCCAATGCGAGAAGCGTCATCGTCCAGCCCTTCGACTAACCCGAACCACTCCCAGGAGAACCTCATGAAGACTCTCGCCATCTGCAACCAGAAGGGCGGCGTCGGCAAGTCGACGACCACCTTCCATCTCTCCCGCGCCGCAGCCCTCGAGGGACTGCGGGTCCTCGTCGTCGACCTCGACCCGCAGGGAAACATCACAGCCAACCTCTCCAGCGATCCTCTGCCCGAGACCAGCGTCGGCGTCGCCGACGCCCTCACCCCACACGGTGCGCTCTCACTCCACGATGTCACCGTCTCCACGGTGTGGGGCGGAGTGGACCTCGTTCCCACACCCAACGGCGACAACCTCGCAGGAGTGAGAGACCGCCTGGTCAGTCTCCCGATCGGAGGAGAGTCCCGCCTGGCCCACGCGCTTGATGCCGCAACCGCCTCCTACGATCTCGTCCTCATCGACTGCCCGCCCTCGCTCGACAAGCTCACCATCAACGCGCTCGTCGCCGCCGATGGAGTCCTCATCGTCACCCAGTCCAAGCAGTGGAGCGCCACCGGGCTCGCCAACCTGCTGAGCACGGTGAGCGCAGTCCAGGAAGTCAACCACCGTCTCCACGTCGCCGGGATCGTCATCAACATGCACGAGAAACAGACGATTTCCGGCAGCGGATGGCTCACCGAGCTCCAAGCATTCACCGAAACGGAGCACCTGCCCCTCATCTCCACTCCGATCCCGCGCGCGGTCCTCATCTCCGACGCCGTAGAAGCCTCGACCGCCCTCGACGAATGGCCCACCAACCGACGCCAGGCCCGCGCGTTCTCCGACTTGTACCGCACGATCCTCAAGGAGGCCCTCCGATGAGCACGCGACCCCAACCCCGCACCTCCAAGCTCACCGGCTACACCCACGTCACAACTCCGACGAGCCAGACCCGACGCTCACCCGAGCAGCCTGCGACGACCATGAAGATCAAGGTCACCTTCCGCGTCGACGCCGACCTCATGGACCAAGCCCGAGCAGCGTTCTGGACCTGCGGCCCCCGAACGGGCGTCTCCTCTCTCGCCGAGTGGATCCAAGAAGCTATCGAAGCCAAGCTCGCCGACGACATCGCCACCTTCAACGACGGTCAGCCCTTCGCTCCCGTTCCCACCGGGCGACTCCCCACCGGACGCCGCTAGCCGCGCGTGCGCTTTCGACAGCACGCCCGGCACTGCCAGCAACACTGAGAAGGACCCTCCGATGACCAGCACTATCGAAGACCAGATCCGAAGATTCCTCGCTATTGCGCGAGATTCCGGCGCGAGCACCAATGAGCGTGAGGTCGCTCTCGAGCGGGCGAGCATCCTCATGGCTCGTCACTCCATCACACGCCTGTCCGATCGCTCTTCGCCCGCCGTCCGACGCGACGAGATCGAGACGCGGACGATCATGATTCCCGGAGGTATGACGACTCCCTCACTAGCGCAGGCGCACGCCGTCCACCAGGTCGCCCAAGCCTGCGGAGCGACCACCTACTACACCGACGAGAGACGACGCCCGGGGAGCCCCGGCGTCTTCGTGCACGTGGTCGGCTTCGACTCTGACCTTGACTGGCTCGCTCCTCTCATCACTGCTCTGACGGCTCACACGGCCTCAGCCTGGACCCAATGGCGCAAAGCCAGCCCCGGCTACAAGCGGATGAAGCCCGCCAACCAGCGGCGCGCACGAGCAGGCTTCATCCTCGGATACGCCCAAGGAGTCGCCCAACGGATCCGCACCACCCGACGCGCCACCATCACCGAGCAGAAGGCCGCCGGAGACTCATCCGCCGCACTCACTGTCCGGGATCGCTCCCGCAGGCTCGCGGACTACATCACCACCCTCGATCTCCACGAGGGCAGCGGAGTCAACACCCATGAGCGTGCGCTCAAGGACGGGCGCGACGCGGGCTGGAACTCCCACCTCGGCACCGGCACCCCCAACCTCAACAACTCAGAGCATCGCCAGATCGCCGCCAACAGGCGCGGCTAGGCGTGTGTGCACACCCGACGTAAGGACATGACGCGTCCCTGCCTTCGCGGCCGGCACGTCATTCCCCGACTTGAAAGGACTGAACCGATGCTCACACCACAGACCAGGCTCGCCCCCGGCAATATCGATCCGAATCGGGACGACTGGAAAGGCACGATCCACGAGCACTACGAACAGGCGGGAGACGCCGCATGGAACCGCCTTGGCGACTACCTCTATGAGCATGCGCCCCTTCCCGAAGGCACGGACGATGATCGGACTCTCGCCGAGGCGCTCGAAGCTCTCAATGCGGCGGGACTATCCGACCAGGAGCTCGTGAAGATCCTCTTCGACGACCCCAATGCGACGATCCTCCCTGATGCTCACACCACAGACCAGGCTCGCCCCGTCACTTACCTTCAGGCAGACCAAGAGCGTCAGGACGATCGGGCAGACACCCTACCCGCTGTCACCCTCTACACGACACCGGGATGCCCCGGCTGCCAGATGACGCACCGGGCTTTCGAGAAGGCGGGACTCGAGTTCATCACGATCGACCTATCGACCCGACCCGACCTCATCGAACAGTTCAAACGCGAGGGGCTCATGTCGGCGCCGATCCTTGAAGACGAGGCGGGGGAGCGAACGAGCGGATTCCGCCCCGACAGGATCCGGGCTCTCATCGCCGCGAACACCGGCAAGACCACCCACGCCAGCACAGCCCGCAACGCCAGCACCGCAGTCACAGCCAGCACAAAGGGTTCCGCCCCCTCGCGGCCTCACGGGCGGTCCACGTTCGAAGCAGGGGGTCCGCGCCCGTGAAGCTCGGATTCGCCGCCGTCGCTCTCGCCCCGCTCGCGATCCTTCCCCTCATGATCGTCGCCTCGTCCCAGGCGACGGGCGCGAGACCGCTGGGCTCAGGCCTGGCAGGGGTGCCCGCCGAGTACCGCGACGCGATCATCGCGGCCGGCTCGCAGTGCGAGGGCGTCACCCCGGCAATCCTCGCCGCCCAGATCAAGCAGGAGTCCGGGTGGAACCCAAAGGCCGTGAGCCCCGTCGGAGCACAAGGCCTCACCCAGTTCATGCCCACGACCTGGGCCGCCCACGGCGTCGACGGCGACGGAGACGGCAAAGCCGACCCGTTCAACCCCCTCGACGCGATCGCCAGCCAGGGCCGCTACATGTGCGAACTTGCCTCGTCTGTGCGCGCTTGGCTTGACCAGGGCACGGTCTCGGGCGACTTCACATCCCTGGTACTCGCCGCCTACAACGCCGGCCCCGGCGCCGTCCACGACAATCACGGGATGCCTCCCTTCCCGGAGACCATCAACTACGTCGCCAGGATCATCGCCGACGCCACCACATACGCGGGCGCCTCGTCAGCGAGCGGGAATCAGATCGTCGACCAAGCGCGCACCCACACGGGAGCTCCCTACGTGTGGGGCGGAACAACCCCTTCCGGAGTCGATTGCTCCGGCCTCATCGTCCTGACCATGCAAGAACTCGGCTACTCCTTCCCCGAAGGTCGGCCCAGTGCCGACCAGATCGTCCACTCCAGCGCCGTCACCCCGATCAGCGAAGCCGACCTCCAGCCCGGAGACTTCATCGGCTTCTCCCAGTCCGGCACACCCCACGTCGACCACATCGGGATCTATGTCGGCGACGGACGCATGATCCACGCCCCCGACTTCGGCGCCGTCGTCCACGAGGTCCCCATCTCCACCGGCTACTGGCGCAGCCAGCTCTGGTTCCCCGTCCGCTACACCCACTAGACCCCGAAAGGCCCCGAACATGTCCCCCGTATTCGCCGCCGTCGCAGGCACCGTCATGAGCCTGTCAACCGTCTCCTCACTCGTCGTCGGAGCCGCCATCGCGTCCAACGCTGAACCCGAGTATCAGAAGGCAAGCTTCCTGACGATCAGCGGCGTCGCCATCCTCAGCGCCGCCGCCTACCTCATGGCAGCCCACGCACTCCTCAACTGACCCCCTGAAAGGACACCATCATGAGCTACATCATCCGCAGCGGAAACCTCACCGGCGCACCCGCCACGACCACCACCGACCGGGGGCGCACGCTCACGCACGCCAGGGTCGCCGTCACCGACCGTGTGCGAAGCGAGGACGGTGAATGGGCCGAAGGCGCCACCGTCTTCTACGACCTCACCATCCCCGGCACCCCCGGCGAAAGGCTCGTCGGCTTCCAGGAACGTGCAGGCAACCGACGCATCGTCTTCGCCGGAACCTACAGCGTGCGCGAGTGGACGGGACGCGACGGCGAGACGCGCCTCTCCCACCAGGTGTGGGTCGACCACATCGGCGCCGACCTCGCCACCGACGACCTCGCCCTCGCCCGCACCGACGACGAGTAGGCGGACGCAAACGCCAGCGGGCACTGACACCATTACCAGCACAGCCCGCAACGCCCGCACCACCCGCAGCGCGGGCACCCCCGGTGTGTGTGCACACCCGACGTGATCACAGAAGCGATCACCACGGGAAGGGACCACCGATGGCCCGGCACACCACCACCGACGAGAACCAGCTCGACCTGTTCTCCATCTTCGAAGAGCAGGACGTTTACAAGGAGGAACACGATGCGCTACGACACGAGCGGCAGAACCTACTGGTACCAGTGGTGGAAGGACCGGATTCTCAGCGACAGGCAAGCGAGCGTGTTCCTCATCGACACGATGACCCATTGGGAGCAGATCTTCCTCGAGGAGACCATCGAGGAGCACGCCCAGCTCTTCAACCCGACGGATCCGGCCTGGAGTCCGATCGACTGGGCTGGGGAGTACGCGGTCGAGGACACGACGGACCCGCAGGAGATCCGGCTGCTCCAGAATCAGCTCGAGAAGGAGATCCTCACGCGCTTCTACGAGCTGGCGATGGCGCGACTGTGCATCCTGACCGGGATGGGATCGGACTGGAACGGAGCTCCCTGGACGGAATCCGACTTCGATCCGAAGCTCGACTTGGATCGGTTGACGATGCTGGTCCAGGGCGACGACAGAGACCGGGCAGCACAGTGGATGCTCAACCACGGCCCCGTGGATACCGAGACGATCCTCGTCTGGTTCATGACGTGGTGGCTCGACCGGCCCCTGCCGGAGGGTCTGGTGGAGACTCCGCCGGCCCAGTGGGACACGATCAGCTCGACGCATCGGTATCCCACTCCGATTCCGTTCTGGGTTGGCGAGACGCGCCCCTTCTCCCAGTGGGTGAACGATCTGATCTTGCAGCTCGCGCAGCGCAAGGGCCTGGACTGGGAGGACCTCATGGAGCTGACGGCAGAGGACGAGCAGTAGGCCCCTCCTTCACCCCGTCATCACACGCGACGCCCTCCACCCCCACGCGGCGAGCCGACGCGAACCTCCACGCGATCAGCCTCCTTCACGTCCTCGAATCCGAAGGCCGCCCCGCCACCCCTGCCGAGCAGGCTCAGCTCGCCCAGTGGAGCGGATGGGGCGGCCTGTCGGGGATGTTCGATGAGTCCAAGCCCGAATGGGCCTCACGGCGCGAGCACCTCCAGGGCCTCCTCAACGATGAGGACTACGCCCAGGCGCGCGCCAGCGTCCTCAACGCCCACTACACCCACGCCCAATACGTCGAAGCGATCTGGCACTCCCTCGCCGCCCACGGCCTCACCTCCGGGCACGTCCTCGAGCCCGGATGCGGGGCGGGCACCTTCATCGGGCTCGCCCCCGACAGCGTGGCCATGACGGGCGTCGAACTCGACCCGACGACCAGCCGAATCGCCCACGCCTTGTACCCGAACGCGGAAATCCGCAACGAGGGTTACGAAAAGACACCGACAACCCGGCTTTTCGACGCTGCGGTAGGGAACGTCCCCTTCGGGGACTACGCCCTCTACGATCCGGCGAACAACCCCGGCGAGCACTCCATCCACAACCACTTCATCATCAAAGCTCTCGCCCAGACCAAGCCCGGCGGCTACGTCGCAGTCCTGACCAGCCACCACACGCTCGACGCGAAGAACCCGTCCGCCCGCCGTGACATGTACGAGCGCGCCGACCTCATCTCCGCGATCCGTCTCCCGTCGGGCGCTCACGAGCAGACCGCCGACACGCAGGTCGTCACCGACCTCCTCGTCTTCCGCGTCCGCAAGGACGGTGAAGAGCCTCGTGCGTTCACCTGGGAGCACGCTCACTCTCACGTTCTCGCCCCCGAGGCGACCCCGGTCGCGATCAACGATGCGATCATGAGCCGACCGGACCGGGTGATCGGCACCATGTCCGCCACGCGGGGCCTCTACGGCGCAGTCGGCCTTCACGTCGCTTCCACGACGGACGCCTCCACCATCGCAGCCCAGATCACGAGCCGCCTCGACCAGGACCTCACCCAGGCGACCATTGAGGGCCTAGCCTACGACTCCACCCCAGCTCCCACCATCGACGCGACCGCAGGCATCACCGTGGACGCGCGCGAGCTCGGCTCCCTGCGATCCAACAAGGGCGCCTTCGAACGCCTCGGCGCCGACGGCTGGGAAGCGATCAAGGTCCCCAAGACTCAGCAGGCCGAGCTCGCGCGCCTGCTCGATCTTCGCGACCGAACCCGGACCCTCCTCACCCTGGAGACCCGCAGCCGCACGGACACGCCCGAGATGACGGCATGCCGCCAGGGCCTGCGGGACGCCTACATGGCCTACACCGTGGACTTCGGTCCCCTCAACCGCGCCAAGCACCGCACGCACATCACGATCGACAAGAAGACCGGTGAACAGGAAGAGGACATCATCACCACGCGCCCGCCGGTCTTCCGGATCTTCGCGAAGGACCCCTACGCCGCACTCACCCGCGCCATCGAGGTCTACGACGACGAGGCCGAGACTGGCCGGCCCGCTCCGCTGCTGGAGCGACGCCAAGTGTTCGCCTCATATGTCCCCAAGGGCGCTTCGACCCCTGAAGACGCACTCGCGATCTGCCTCGACCAGAAGGGCAGCATC
The DNA here is from genome assembly GCF_016405145.1 of Schaalia cardiffensis. Classification (GTDB taxonomy): domain Bacteria; phylum Actinomycetota; class Actinomycetes; order Actinomycetales; family Actinomycetaceae; genus Pauljensenia; species Pauljensenia cardiffensis. Next base: position 29,144 of record NZ_JAEKIA010000010.1, on the reverse strand, counting down.
GACCTCGACTACTGCCAGTACCTACTCGCAGCCACAGACACCAGAGAAGCTCGCGCCACGCTCGGCGAGCTCGTGTTCGACACCCCCGAAGGCCACATCGTGCGCCGCGAGGAGTACCTGTCGGGCAACGTGCGCGCCAAGCTCGCGGCCGCCAAGGAGCTGGCCCTCACCGACCCGGCGTTCCAGGCCAACGTTGACGCCCTCCAGTCCGTCATGCCCGAAGACCTCGGAATCGCCGATATCTGCGTCACCCTCGGCGCCCCCTGGATCCCCGTGAAGGACCACCAGGCGTTCCTGTCTCGCGAGCTCAACCTTCCCGGACGGCTCACGTACAACCCGTCAGAAGGGTGGGGCCTCACCGGCGCCCCCACGCACGGCATCAACCAGACCTCCCGATGGGGAACCGACCGCAAGACCGGAACCGACATCTTCAAGGACCTGCTGAACTCCAAGGAAATCAAGGTCACCGACACGGTTCCCGTGACGCGCGACGACGGATCACCGACCACCCGCACCGTTGTCAACCGGGCCGCGACTGAGGCCGCCCAGGGCAAGGCAGACGAGATTCGCGAGGCGTTCCAGCAGTGGATCTGGCGCGACCCCCACCGGGCACGACGCCTCGTCGCCACCTACAACGAACGCTTCAACTCGCTCGTACCCCGCAGCTACGAGGACGCTGGCCGCCACCTCCAGCTACCCGGCCTCGCCTCCACGTTCACGCTCCGCACCCACCAGCGAGCCGCGATCGCCCGAATGATCGCCGAACCTACCTGCGGCCTGTTCCACGAGGTCGGCGCCGGGAAGACACTGGAAATGGTGTGCGGCGTCATGGAGCAGAAGCGCCTCGGCCTCGTCTCCAAGCCGATGATCATCGTCCCCAACCACATGCTCGGCCAGTTCGAACGCGAATGGCTCCAGGCATATCCCCACGCTCGTATCCTCACCGCCGACTCCCAGCGCTTCTCCAAGCCCGAAGGCCGCCAAGACTTCTTCGCTCGGGCCACCACCAGCGAGTGGGACGCCGTGATCTGCACACAAGCCGCGTTCAAGAGAATCCGCGTCTCGAAGCAGACCAGAGCCGCATACGAGAACAAGGAGCTCGCCGACCTCGACGCCTGGCTCGCACAGGCCACCGACTCCATGTCCATTCGCAAGGCGGAATCGAAACGGAAGAAACTCCAAACGAGACTCGACGAAGCACAGGCAGCAGCCGAGGCAGCCTCCGACGCTGGCCTCGTCTTCGAGGAGCTCGGCGTCGACTACCTCGTCGTCGACGAGGCCCACTACTACAAGAACCTCGCGGCGAACACGGAGATCGACGGCGTGATCGCCAGCACCTCGGCAGCCAAGTGCACCGACCTGGACATGAAGCTCGACTGGCTGCGCGCAACGCACGGGGACCGCGTCGCGACCTTCGCGACCGCCACCCCGATCGCCAACACGATGGGCGAGATGTGGGTCATGACCCACTACCTGCGCCCCGACCTACTCACCGACGCTGGGCTCACGACCTTCAACGAATGGGCTCGGACGTTCACCGCCACGGAGCAAAGGATCGAATCAACCGTCTCCGGCGCCCTCGCCGCCAAGCAGCGGGTCGCCCGCTTCCAGAACATGCCCGAGCTCATGACCATGTGGGGCGTGTTCGCCGACGTGAAGACCCGCAGCCAGCTCGACCTGAAGATCCCCGAACTCGCCGCCCGCACCAACGGCGCACGCGAACCCGAGGTCGTCGCCGTCAACATCGGGGCCGCGATGAACGAGTTCACCGAGGCGATCTCCGCGCGCGCTGACCGCATCCACAACGGTGCTGTGCCCGCATACGAGGACAACTTCCTCGCCATCACCAGCGACGGCCGCGCCCTGGCCACCGACTACAGGCTCCTCTCCGACCAGTCCGCCACCAGAGCCCTCACAGGCGTCACGAGCCCCATCAGCAGCCAGAAGATCGACGCCGTAGCAGCAAACGTCGCCCGCATCTACCACGAGACCAAGAGCCGGACCTACCAGGATGCAACAGGGGAACTCTCCCCCATCCCCGGAGCGCTCCAGCTCGTCTTCTGCGACCAGGGCACCCCGAAGAAGGGCTGGAACCTCTACGACGAGCTCAAGACCCTTCTCGTCGACGCGGGCGTGCCCGCCGACAAGATCGCCTTCACCCACGACGCCACCAGCACCGACGAAAAGGACCGCCTGTTCATGCAAGCCCGCAACGGAGCCATCAACATCCTCATCGGCTCCACCGAGAAGATGGGCACCGGCGCGAACATCCAAGCCCGCGCGGCCGCTCTCCACCACGTCACCGCCCCTTGGAGGCCAGCCGACATCGCCCAGCGGGAGGGCCGCATCCTGCGCCAAGGCAACCAGAACGACGAGGTTCAGATCTTCCGCTACGTCACCGAGCACTCCTTCGACGAATACTCCTGGCAGACCCTCGAACGCAAAGCCCGCTTCATCAACCAGGTGATGACCCACCAGCTCGCAGGCCGCACCGCCGAAGACATCTCCGCAGGCACCGAGGAAGCCTCCTACGCCCAAGTCAAGGCGATTGCATCTGGCAACCCCCTCCTCCTCGAAGAAGCCCGCCTGAAGAACCAGGTCACCACCTACCAGGCCCGCTCCAAGAACCACGAGCTACAGCACTCCCACCTACGCACCATACTCCCCTCCTTCGACCGGCAGATCACAGCCCTCACTCGCAAGGCCCAGATCCGAGAAGACCTCGCCGCCCGCACCACATCCACCAAGGGCGACGACTTCACCGCCCGCATCGCCGACATCCTGGCCGACACCCGCGCCGACGCCGCCGCCACGCTCACCCGCACGCTCACCGCCTGCGACCTGAGCTCCAACCGGATGGCATACATCAACTTCCACCGGCAAGGCCTCCCCAACGTCGAGGTCACCGTCGCCGGACACCAATTCGTCTTCGGCGTCGCACCCGCTCCACGGGACGCCTACGACTACCCCGACATGAGCAAACCCACCGTCCTCGTCGCAGCCCTCAAAGACCTCCACATGGACGACGAGTACCTCACCAACGAGGCCGTCCGCTTCGCCGTCACCGACCTTCGCGACCCCTCCCAAGCCCTCGGCGTCATCCGCAAGCTCGAGAACCACGCGACCAACCTGGCCACCACTGCCAAGCGATACCGCCAGCACGCCGACGACGCCCAGGCCGAACGCGACCGGGCAACCGCCGAGCTCGCCCGCCCCAACCCCTACACCGACCGGCTTGCAGCCGCCCAGGCCGAGCTCGACGCGATTCGCCGCCAGATGAGCCAAGCCGCCCACGGGCAACAACTCATCCCCGAGCTCGACCCCACGCCCAGAGGCATCGACGCCGACGTGGCGCGAGTACGCGCCCTCCCCCTCGGGGACACACGACAATGCCGCGTCGCCTCCCCGAGCGCTCCACCCGCGCCACACACCTGGACGCAGCGCTCCGCCGGAAAGGCCGCCATCCCCCTTCACTGAGGCAGCAGCCGCAAATGCCTATGCCCCGTGTGACGCTGTAGAGGCTCCACATCCCCACGCATGGAAAGGGAAGACATGCCCATCACAACACCGAACGAGCTGCCCATCCGCTACGGCGCCCAAGTCACTATGCCTCCCGGCGCATACTTCCTCGGCGACCCGAGCTACGTCTTCGAGGACCAGGCGCAGTGGTCCGAGATTCTTCAAGCCGCCGAAAGCAACGCTAACGCTTTCGCCTCCGGCCTCCTGCTCGCAGACGTTGACGGACTCCCCGTCCTCGGGCTCACTACCCTCTACGGCGACGGCGTGTTTCACAGCACTATCGGCGCCCACTCGTTCGCAGTTGACGCGGGAATGATCGGGCTCGTACCCACGCCCCTCGTCGACAGCTACTCGACACACGATCGGGCCAAGCTCGAAACGCTTGGAGCCTTCATCGAGTCCGATGAGGAGATCGTCTGCACCCTCCTAGGCGGCACACTCCGCTTCGGGAATGTCCGGATTGAGACGGGTGACGAGGCGGACGAGGCTGTCTTCTGATTATTCGGTTCACACGGTCAGGTCGAGGGGCAGGACTTCCATGTCCTACTCCGTCATCATCGACGTGAGTGTGGGCGCCCAGCTGAAGCCGGGCGCCCACACGCGCACTCAGTCTTCGTCCACGCTGCGACGCGTCGAAGTTCTACGTGGCAGCTTCGATGGGTCGACGAAGCCGGCCTTGATGAGGTCAGCTCGTGCCCAGCCGACACCGGTCGCGGCCCTCCATGCGTCCTTGTACTCGTCGGAGACTTCCCACATGGTCGTCAGCTTGCTTCCCAGAGTGCGCAGCATCGTCTCTCGGTGTTCGTCGCGTTCGAGGAGCTTTTCCACGGGGTCGGTCATTGTGTGTCCTTCCTGTTGGCGTGTCCTTCGTAGATACGTCGGACGGGGACACACACCCAGCGGCGCCTGCTCGAGTAGGGCGACCCGCGCGGAGCTACTGACAATGCTTGACCGCTCTGCGGCTGCACATCGCTCGCGGCGACTCGTCTACCGGATCGTCGGGCAGTTCCCAGAACGGGTCCACGGGCACGCCCACATCGAGTCCGGCGTGTTCGCGAGGTCGCGAATGCGGTCGACGAGCGGCTGCGCGGGAGCGTATCCACTATCCACGAGGCGGGCGATCGTCAGGATCGACACCTTCTCGATTCCCTCCCTGAAGAGGGCTTCCGCCGCCGAGCGGGCGTTGCTGCCCGTGACCCAGGTGTCTTCGATGAGCAGCACGTGCCGCGCACGATCGGCGTCGGGCGTATGGACGAGGTGGAGCCGTTCTGGCTGGTAGACGCGCTTGCCTTCCCCTGGAGTCGTCCACAGGTTGAGCTCGGGAAGCCGGTCGCCGCTGCGAGTGCTTGGACGCGATTCGCGACAACGCGTGGTCAACGGACTTCGTGTTGACTGTCGAACGCAGTGAGGGAACGATGCACCACGCGTCGACGGAACCTTCCTGCGCTTCCAGACAGCGGTAGTGGTCGGCGAAGGCGAAGTAGAGGACTCCACGGATGAGCTGGCGCGCATCCTGGACGTAGCGCGCCTCACCGCTCTCCTTGCAGGCGAAGAGCGACCGATAGAGCTGTGCACCCTTGACCGCGTACAAGCAGAAGCCCAGGCGAGGGGTCTTCCCCTGCCCGTAACGCCCATTGCAGGCAGGACAGAACTTGTAGTCGTTGCCTGCGGCTCCTCGGCAGGTCGCGCACGCATGGACCGGGCCTGGGAGCGCGCGTGTCAGGACGGACCCGTAGGTCGTCCAATGCGCGCCGGTAGTCGGCCTGGCGATCAGCCGTCATAGGGCAGCTACTGAATCGGCCAGGAGACGGCGGTGCGCTTGGATGGTCTCAATCGCCTCGGATATTTCGCCAAGGCTCGAGGCGACGAAGACTCCCGGCTTGCTCGCCATCTCCTTGGCCCATTCGGTGGCGTAGACGACGCCGGATAGGAGGATGACATTGCGGGAGTGGGCAAGAGCGCGCCGCGCCTGGTGACGGGTCCCGGAGTGCTCCCCTGCGGCGACGACGATCGTGGCGAGACTGTAGCCGGACATCGTGACATTACGCATCGGGAAGGTGTGTCGACTGGTGGTGGCGCCGGGTGTGAACTGCGAGAGGACGAGGCCGTCGGCGGCTTCAATACGATCGCGCAGCGGCTGATTCTCCTTCGGGTATGTGACGTCGATGGGCGTCCCCATGATCGCGACAGTGCGCACCCCAGCGTCGAGCGCGCCCGTGTGGGCAGCGGCATCGACCCCCTTGGCCAGGCCCGAGGCGACGGATAAGCCATGCGCAATTCCGGCTCGTTCCGCGATGGCCCGCGCCGCTTCGCACTGGCGCGGACCTGCATCCCGAGACCCGACGATCGCGACGGCCTCATCATCCCCGGCAAGACGTCCGGTGTAGAAGAGCAGGGCGGGAGCCTCGCGGACGCTGAGGAGACGCTGCGGGTAGCCGGCGTCGAACAGGGTGACGACCTGAATACCCCGCTGGCTCCACGAGGCGACCTCGAGACGACATTCGTCCAGCTGAGACTCATCAGCGAAGAGCGCACTTCCGGTCACCCGGTCTAGCGCCTCGTCAACCCCGCGTTCCAGAAGGAGCTGGACGCGCTCAGGCTGGGAGAAGTCGCGGTTCTTCGCGCGCATGACCGCAAGAATCCGCGCGACCTCCTCCATGTCCCTCATGGTCTAATTCTACCCACCCCCACAGGCAGCTGGCCCCGCCGAGCCCTCGCGCGCCCTCACACGGGACGCTTCCGTCCTCCCGACGACTCAAGGGCATCGCTGCCGCTCAAGAGAAGGCATGAGACGCCTCTCCGGCCTGCTGACCGTCCTCCTTCAATCGGTGCGACGGCTCCGATTCCTCATCACCGGCCAGATTCACACGGCTGCACCACCCGCGTCCTGCGCCGAGCTTCACGAGATCGCTCACGACCAGCTCGTCATGGTCCTCGCAGCTGCTCTCGAACCGCACCTCGGCTGCGTAGCCGCGTTCATCGCGAATCTTCTCGTGGCCGCTCTCGCGGACGTCCTTTCACGCGTCGCGACGGGAGTCCGCAAGTGGCGACGCTCGCGCCGCCGGTGAGCAGCCGACGGCGCCACCAGCAGGCGCACCCCTTCGCGGGGTGCGCCCCTGACCTGACCGGTGGTGTGCCCCCGATGGTGGGCACCCCCCCCCCCCACGCCTCGCCCGCCCCCAATGTGCACAGCCGCTAGAGCCTTGAGAGCTCCGCCTGCACACAGTGGGGACGGGCGAGGCCACTTCGACGGGGCGCCCACCCTCCGGCGCCCGGGGCTTCGCGCCCACCGCGCTCGCCCCTGGGACGCCGAACGTGGACGCCCCGCATTTTCCCACGCATCGAGGCGCATCAGGCTGCGCCTCATTCGCCCTCGCATGCAGGCATGGCCTCCATGCTCGCTCCGCCACTTAGACACCGCCCGAGGCGGCGTTACGCGCAAGCGCGCCCCACCAGGGGCGCGCGTAAGCGCAGGCGGAGCAAGCTAGATATAGTCCATGGACTATATGAGCTTGGGCTGGACGCTGCGCGCCCACCCTGGCACACTGGTCGTGTGATCCCCGTTGGGGTCGTTGCACTGAGCAGAGGGGGACCGAGCCTTGACAGATTCGACTGTTGAGCCTGCGACGGTTTCGCGTTCGGGGCGACGCTTGCCACGCAGCGAGCGAGGCGTGAAGCGCAAGCAGTTCACAGTCACGCTCTCCCATGAGGAGTACGTGATGCTTCGTGCGCGCTCGGAGAACCAGGGGGAGTCGATGTCGCGCATTCTCGTGCGCGCCGCGATGAACGATGCCGCGTCGGATCGCATCAGCGGCGCGAAGCTCGATGAGTTCTTGCCTGTCCTTACGGACTTGCAGAACCAGGTGCGCGGCGTCTCCGGTAACTTGAATCAGCTCGCTCATTGGGCGAACACAGAGCATCAGTTCCCCGAGGAAGCTGGCGAGCTCGCCAAGCGCGTGCGCCGCATCCTCGTCGATATCGAAGATGCTCTCGAGAGCGTGCGCGCATGATCCCCAACATCGTCGAAGGCGGAGACACTGCCGGGCTCATGCGTTACCTCGTGGGTCCGGGTCGGGCCAACGAGCATGAGAACGCGCATCTGGTCGCAGGTGACGCGATCATCATGGATCGCTTCGGCGATTGGGAGTCGCTCTCCCCGGGTCAAGCAAACGACATTGCATCCATGCTCGACCGGTACATGATGGCAATGCGGCTTAATCCCACAGGGCCGATCCGTAACTTCAACCCTGAGACCGGCAAGACCGAGATCGTGGATCGCGGCGCGAATCACGTCTGGCACTGTTCACTTTCCCTGCCCCCTCGGACGGGACGCCTCGACGATGAGACGTGGGCGAAGATCGCGGGCGACTTCATGGACGAAATGGGGTTCACCGAATCATCCGGCAAAGCGCCATGCCGATGGGTCGCGGTGCGCCACGGAGTCTCGAAGAACGGCGGCGACCATATCCACATCGCCGCGAACATCGTGCGCGCCGACGGAACGAAGTGGTCGCCCTGGCGCGACCAGGTGATCGCGCACCGCGCGTGCAACATGCTCGAGCACAAGTACGGGCTCGAAGTCATCGAATCACGCGAACACAATCGCGGATCAAGATGCGACACTCCCACCGAACTGCGACAGGCGAAGCGAGAGGGCCGCCCCTTCACAACGCGCGCAATGCTGGAGACACGCGTGCGCGCGGCGGCCACGTCATCCGCCAGTGAAGCCGAGTTCGTCCGCAGCTTGCGCGGCCTGGGCGTGCGCATCCGACCACGCTTCGCCAAGGGCCGCACGGATGTCGTCGTCGGCTACTCCGTCGCACTGCACACCTCAGCCGGGCCGAACTCGCCGCAGCGCTGGTACTCGGGCTCCTCGCTCGCCCGCGACCTGACGCTTCCCCGCCTGCGCGACCGGTGGGCCGACACACCCCACGACGCGCAGGCCGCCGCCGACGAATGGCGGGCAGCATGGCAGGGGATTCCCGCGCGCCGCCGTGAACGCCCCTACGACGAACGCGAGTTCCGCGCGAGCGCCGACGCGCTGGCGATCCACCGCGACACGTTCTCGCGGATCGATCCGCATGACCCGATCGCGTTGGCGGACGCCACCCAGGACGTCGCCGGCCTATTGTCGGCAGCCGCCTTGCAGCCCGGCATCGACCAGGCCCATGCTCGCCTCTATTCGCGTGCCGCACGTAGCCTCGGACGCCACGCGCAATTGAAGACGCGCCCGCCGCGCCTGGCCCCCACGCGCGACCCGTTCACCCATGCCGCGAGGCTCCTCCTGACGACGAACTACCCCCGGTCAACAGCCGCGCGCGCTGCGGCCATGCTCGACGAGATGACAGCCTTCGCCCGCTCGGTCGCCAACCTTCACCGGGCCGCAGCCCAAGCCCAAACCGCCGCGATGATCGAACGCGACCTCGCAGGAGTCTTCGCACTCGTCAACTCCCCCACCCTCGACCCGCAGCTCGCACGCGTCCAAGCACTCGCAGCGGCGACCGGCCGCCCCGACGCGGTACGACGCCCCAAGCTGGCCATCAGCGCGCCGAGCACCCCATACACGCCAACGCCGACGTCCACGCGGCGTCCACCCGCAAACGGGCCCACACGCAGCCTGTAGACCGTTCTCGCGTGTGTCCCCATGCCACGTATTGGCATGAACGATTCAGATGACACCCCACTCGACTCTGCCAGCGACGAGACCGCCGAGGACAACGGAGAGGCGAGCCTCTACTACCCGACGGTCGACGCGTTCGTTGAGCAGTACCTGGCTCCGATGTACGACCTGCCGCGCGCGCAAACGCGCGTATGGTGCCCGCAGTGGTGGCGCCACGAAGGCGCCGTCATCCGCCTGCACGCCCTCTGGCTCTCCTGGGAGGAAACCCGCCTCCACGAGAGCCCCGGCAAGATGGCGGGCTGGATCCTCAACATCGCCGACCCCATGATGGCCGTCCTCTTCAACCCCACCTCCGGTCCCTTCATCGGCTGCGCCGAAGACCGAGGACACGAGGACGAGCGCCCCCATACGGACGGGCGCCTGCCCTGCGACCCACCACCGACGGGACTGTTCGAGCCGCGCGAATAGAAGAGGCCTCCCATTCCCAGCGTCGTGCGCCTGCCTGCATCTTCGCCGAGTGCGTTGCAGACGGCGGGTCGCCAGCGACATGCGCGTTCGCCATTCACTGCCGCCCATCTATCATGGAGCCTATGGGCGTCGCGGGTCATTCCTCCAGGTCGAATGCCTGTGTCGGCGTGCCTGTGGACTTCTACTGGTTTGGCGGCGGCGATGGTACGGCGGATCACCACATCGCCCTGGCCGTAGAGGCTCTCATGAGCGCCATCAAGGCGCCGCCGAAGCGCCTGTGGAATCCATTCCAAGAGCGCATCATCCGCGCAGAGTTCAGGAAGCGCCTTGAGAAGGCCGCACAAGGTAAACTCCAGCCCCCGGAAGAGCTCAAGCCGTTGCGCGGCGGCGGCTCACTCTTCGAGATCCGCTGGCAAGCCATCCCGGTCCGTGAAGTCGTGTCTGAGGAGCTTCAAGCCGCCAGAAAGGTGGAGGTCCGCCTGATACACGCTCAGCCTTTCGACGAGCTCGGCTTGTGCATTCTGGGCCTTCACGCCCACGAGAAGACGATCGTCGAGGATGACCGGGCGGCCACCAAGGACGCACAAGATGATCAGATCGACATCGCAGAGCAGCTGTACGCCTCTGGGTATCCAACGTGTTGGGGAGTGACGCGTCGCTCCTAAACATGGCCAGAGGTTGCATGCCATCACGGCATACTTATAGAGTTCCCTCTATGATGACGGTGAGTGATGAGACCCTCGATCGGCGCGCCGATCTGCTGGTCGAAGCGCGGGACCGCCTTCTGGAGGACCTCGTGAACCTGCGCAAGCGGCACAATCTTAGTCAGCAGACGGTGGCCGAGCGCATGGGCGTCAGCCAGCCGACGGTTGCCGCATTCGAACGCTATGACGCCAATCCGACTGTATCGTCGATCATCCGTTACACGATGGCCGTCGAAGCGCTCCTAGACATCAGGGTCGTTGACGACTGCGGCGAGGGAGTGCCCGCGACATGGCAGATGACCGGAGCCGCCCAGACGACCGTCCGCGTTTCCGCTCCATCACGCAAGCCGCAGGCGATCGCCGATGGGTGGAACCTTGTGCAGGAGCCAGCCCATGTCTGATAGCCCGATCCTGGCGAGCGCCGAGGACATGCTTGCGACGGCGCAGCTCCAGCTCGCCAGCATCCGCTTTGACCGCCTGTCGATTGATCTTGTAGACGCCGCTGCCCAGGCGAGCACCGACGGTGATGAGGACAGCGAGGGCACTCCGGTCGAGATCAACTGCACGCTCGGCACTCGCCAGGAAGGTAGGCTGTTCGGAGCCCGGTTCGAGTTCCGGATCACGGCTCCCCAGTGGATTGCCGTGATCTCGGTCATCACCGACTACGCGGGCAGTCAGGAGTTCGTTCTCTCTCCCGATGCTCCCGCTGACTTCGCATCAAAAGTCGGCCTCATGGCAGCCTTCCCCTACGTGCGTGAAGCCCTGAGTGATTTGACCACACGGGTGACCGGCACAGCAGTTCTTCTGCCTCTCATTCGCCAGGGCGACATCGTGTTCCCTCCCAACGGGTAGTCCAAGCGGCTCACTTACAAGGTCTGTGCGCGCTTCTGGCGCATCTTGTTCGCCCGGTAGCCCGACAGGACATTGCTCTTCCCGCGCGTCGTCTTGGAGGCTGCGAGGGCCTTTCTGGCGGGCTGGTGAAGTGAGGCGTCGGCGAGCAGGACGCCGTGGAACGCGTGTACGTCAGTGGTTGCGTCCTGCTTGGAGGCGAGCCATTCGGCGCGTGCCTGCGCGGAGTCCCACGCTGCCGAGCTCGACACGGCGTCGGCAGTCTCAGCCCGGACTCGAGGCGTCTCTTCTCCCTTGGACGCCTCTCGCGCCTGAACTTCTTCGATGTGCTCGAGCTCGTCGACGGCCTGCGCTCGGGCCGCGACTTGCTCAGCCTCCACGGTGAGGCCCGCATGACGCTCACATTCACGTGCGGCGAGTGCCGCCTCGGGATCCCAGGGGGCGAACTGCTTGGCCGCCTGGACGACTGCTGTCACGTCGTCCACGCTCGTGTTCGGGTCGTCCCAGAATCTCGTATCCAACGCCCGCCGGTACAGGCGCTGTGCGACATCGCGTTCTTCGCCGAGGGCGCGTCTGAGCCTCTCAGCGTGTTCCATCGATCGCCTGCCCTCGCTCGCCAGGCTCGCTGCCCGGCGTTGTGCCATCGCTTCACCGAGGCGCAGGGCTGCCCGCACGATCTTCTCGACCTCCTGGTGCGTGAGATCGCCGATTCGTTCGTCTGTCATGACTTGTTCTCCTTGTCTCGCTGCCAGAAGGGAATGAGTGCCGCAAGGACGGCGGGCGTGCCGGAGGCGAACACCCAGGCGCGTCCCGCAGGGAGTGCCTGCAAATCTGAGACGGTCGCGATCGGGCGTTGCTGGCTCGCCCGCGACGTCGAGGTCGAACGCCCCTGTATCGACGTGGACGTGGACACCGCATCGACGTAGTGGACGCCGATCAGATCAGACAGCTGGGAGAGGAAGTCGCGTTCGGACACGCCTCCCCCGTAGACCTTCACGTTGGAGGCACTCCACAGTTTGCGGATGCCCGCATCCCCCCAGGCGTGCGCGCCCTGGCTCCAGGATTGGAGGATCGTGTCCACGCAGATGCCGCGCGATCCGAGGTGCGAGTACAGGTCGGGAAGATCCCTCCACCGGCACACGTTCGCGGCCTCGTCGAGCTCGATGAGCATCGGGGTCGCGACCCTGCCGTTCGCCTGTGCCTTCGCATGAACGAGGGCGGCCTGGACGACCGCGACGGTCAACGCGGTGACGATCGGGGATGCCGACCCCTTGCCCTCCTGAGAAAGGCAGTAGAGCGTGTCCGACGAGCTGACGAACTCCTCGGGAATGAACTCCTCGGCGCCGCCCGGCTCCACCCAGGCGAGAGCCGCCTCGTTGAGCAGGAACGACAGGACCTGCCCAGCGGACCCATAGACACCCGAGCGGGTCTCGGCGACCAGTCCCATGTTCGAGGCGAGGGACTGGGCGGCCATCGCCTCTCCGCTGCGCTCCAGGATGCGCAGGGGTTCCCGATCGTCCGGGTCCGTCACCCACCTGTACACGTCGCGGAGCGTCTTATTCCCTCTTCCGCCGGCCAGGAGGAGGGCGGTGATGACGTCTTGGGCGGCGCCGTCGAAGTAGGCGTTGGTGGTCGCATTCGCTGCACGCGTGGAATCGACGAACACCTGGGCGAGGTCCTTCGCTTCAACCGCGTTCGTGATCTGCCTGAGCGGGTTCCACCACCACGTCCGAGGCTCATCGCATATGCCTTGAGGGTCGAACACCCACGTGCGGCCCCCACGGGCGCGAAGCGGGCACGTGATGTCCACGATGTCCCGCTTGTTCGAGGTCGCGACCACCGCGCCGGGCGCTTGAAGGATCCTGGGGACCACCCAGCAGGTCGTCTTGCCGGTCCTCGGTCCCGAGATGTTGATGCCGACGTCCTCGAACGAGCTGACGAGTTCGACGCCCCCTGCGATGGAACGACCGATCGGCAAGCCGACGATACCAGCACTGACTCCGAGACGTTTCGCCTTCTTCGCGGCTGCACTGATGGTCAGCGCCTCAATGTCACTGCCTGAGCCGGCCAAGCGCGCCGCGTCGTCTCCTCGCTTGCGAACGCGCACATTCGATGCCCAGACCCACACTCCTAGCCCGACCGCTGCGGCACCGGCTCCCACGCCAAAACCCCAGGCGACCACGCTGTTCGGCAGTTCCCCTTTCGTGAGGGCGAGGACGAGCTCGAACGGGTTCATCGGCGCGACGTTGCCCGTCCACCAGCTCCACAGCCGCGCACCCGCCCACACGACGAGGCCCCCGACCCCGCCGATCGTGAGGGCGAGCATGAGAAGAATCGTCGCGGAGTCCCATGTCCTCGCGTCATCTCGGAGGCTCATCGCATCTCCCAGCGTTGGTTCGTGTTCGACAGGCCCCGGGCGACCTCGGACTTCACGAAGTCCAGGCGCAGCGGGTAGCCGGGTGCTCCCGAGGTTTTCAGGAGGAATTTCCCGCGTCCGACCGGTGCGGCTTTCCTGCCCGTCGACGGGTCGTAGGTGCCAGGCGCGTTCCAGGAGGCCAGAAGCTCCTGCTCGGCCTCGCTCACCGCGACGACGCCCGACAGGAGGTCCATCTCCCTGGCGGGAAGGCCCCCGAGGAACAGCATCTTCGACCGCTCCACGAAGCCCAGGGCTTTGAGCCGGTCGGACTCTGACTCCAAGGCAGCGAAGTCGCTCATCGAGTGCGTGATCATCATCTGCCCGACGCCCACGCTCCGGTTCAGGCGCGTGAGCGCATCCACCCGGTCCACCAGGCCCGAGCTTGAGCGCAGGGTGCGCCACAGCTCGTCCATGACGATCTGATAGCGGCGACGCGGCGCGACCCCCGCATCGGCGAGCGTCTGAGCGGTCTCTACAGTCGCGAAGCCATACGACCAGCACGCCAACAGAACGGCCGCCTGGAGGTCCTCGTCGGCCTGCAAGAGGGAGTGCACGTCGAAGACGACGCTGCGGTCCATCATCATGGGCGTGGTCGTCTCGACCGCAAAGATGGCCCCGAACCGCCCCGACAGGAGCGCCATGAGCGAGGCTTCCAGGGCTTCGGTGACCTCCCGGTAGTGGGCGTCGTCCCCGCGATCGAGCGCTGCCCGACGCAGGGGCGCTGGCCCTTCGCGCACGACGTTGAGCACGTCGGCCAGTACGGGCTGCCCGCCGCGCTCCTCGAGGACCCTGATCGCTTCGTCGAGGATCGTCTCCTCACGATCCGACGGCGCCGACCGACGGATGATGTGGATGAGGGAGGCGACGAGCGTCTTCTTGCGCTCGTGCGCCTCCGCCTCGAGAGCATCCGCCTCCTCGGTCGCTCCGGCATCGCGCAGGAGGCTGGCCGCCTCCCTACTGTTGCCCGCGTCGAGCGGGTTGATTCCGCCCTTGCCGTGGCCGATTTCGATCACCTGGGCGCCGAGGGCCTTCATGAGATCCACGTAGTCCGGCTTGATGTCGCCGAGCACCATCGTGTGGACGCCGAACGCCTCGAGTCCTTCGATCATGCGGCGAACCAATGACGACTTGCCCAGGCCGTTGAGCCCCAGAACCATCGCGGACGGCGCCGAGATAAGGCCCCGTTCGAACCAACTGATCGGATCGGCGCAGATCGTGCCCGACCCGTTCGTCGCCCGCCCCACGGGCACGCCCACCAGCGGCGCGCCCGACCCGACGATGAAGGGGAACAGGCCGCACACCTGACGAGTGGTGCCCCGGTAGGGCCGCATGATCGGCATCGAGGACGCGTACCCTCCGCCGGGGATCAGCTGGCCGCGCCTGGGAGCGTCAGCCGAGTCAGCGCCGACCAGTGCGAGGACGAGCTCGCGAATGAATCCGAGGATCCTCACCGCGCGCCTCCCATCTGCTGGGACGGCGGACGCAGGCCGAGCGGCAGACCGAGCGCGAATGCGCTGTCCTGCGCGCCGTAGGCGATGCGAACCTGGAGACGCGATGCGGCAGCCAGAGCCGCCATCGCCGATGATGTGTCGTCCGTGTCCTCTGGCGCCGAAGTGGTCGCCGTCATGATGATCCCGAAGTCGACGAGGCCCGCTCCCCCAGCCTCCTCGGCTGCGACCTGTTGGGCGGCCTGGAGTTCGCTCTTCGCCCGGGCGGTCGGACGCCCGGACGTTTCCACTCGCGCACGCGCCATGTTCACGTCCGCCTCAACGACGTCGGGCGCCAGGCCCGCATCCATCGGGTGGTACAGGATCGTCACGCGCTTTCGGTCCACGTCTGAGTTCGCCGACAGGATCGTTCGCAGGATGCTCGACTGAACCACACCCCTGGGGGGCGCGGTCACGACCCACGAACGCGACACCCCCGAATCGTGACGGTACGAGTCCCACAAGGCCAAGGCACTCACAGGACCGGCGTCGTCCCACGAGACGTGAACGTCTTCACCGGCGGCCGCCGCGTCCTCGAAGAGCGACTCGCACGCCGGGTCATACGCGACGCGCACGAGCCTGACGACCTCCTCAACTGTCATGAGGTGAACCGCGCCAGCGCCAGCCGCGACCAGCGTCTGCGTCAAGCCCGGCAAACGGGTCCCGATGTCGCGGGCGGCTTGGTCGAAGCTGCGCTTGCGCGAGCCCATCTTGGCCGGTTCGAACACGAGGGTCAGCCAGGTACGCACTTGAGCCGATCCCGCCCTGTAGTCCACGACGATCTCGCGCATGATCTGCTGGGACAGCTCAGGAGCAGCGGGGTCCACGCGCCGCCGCACTTCACGTTCGAGCCTCTTTCCCGTGTCCGGCGTCGTCTCGACGCACACCGATGCGCCGACGATGCCGAGCTCGCCGCCGAGGTCGGCGAGCCACTGACCCCAGTAGGCGACCTGGAGGTCGACCTGATTGACGTCGAGAAGATCAGCGCCCGACGGGGCGAGCTTGATCACGACCGCCAGCGACCCGTCCGCGTGGCGGATCAGCGCGTAGGGCCGATCGTAGGAGTCGACCTGCTCGCTGATCGTCGACGCGGCCGCGATGCCGGGCAAGGAGCACTTGCCCGTCGAGGCGGCCGTGGGTGTCAGCGGCCCCGACCTGTAGATGGTCCGCTTCGTGCGCGAGGCCCACCAGAATCGCATTCGTTCACCTGTCCTATCTGCCACCGAAATGCCGTGGCGATCTCTGGCCGAGACCGCCCAGATCGCTGCGGCGCTCACAAGGCCGAAGCCGACCGACCAGCGCAGCCCGAGAGTCGAGTAGATGAGGACAATGAGAATCATCGCCCCCAGCAGGCCCATCGACGCTCCAAACGACAACTTCCCCAAGCCTGCCGCCGTCGGCCTCCGCCAATTCCCGTAGGTCCGAGGGGCCGGAGTGTCCGTGTTGCTCATTCCTTCACCACCGTGGAAGCACCTGACGCAGGAGCGCTTGCGGCATCGGACGCCGCGCTTCCAATTGCATTCGATGCGCCCGCGACGAGCTGCGCGCCAACGATCACGGGCGCCGCAGCCCCGCCAGTCGCCGCCGTCGCACCCGCCGCAGCGCCCGCAGAAGCGCCTGCGCCTGCAGAGGTAGCGCCAGCGCCCGCCGCTCCGGTGCCCGCCGCGCTTGAAGAGCCTGCACTCGCCGGAGCGACGTCTGGGGCGCTACGGCCCCCACCAGCTGCCGAGGTGTCGGAGCCTTCCGCACGCCCCGGCGCGGACGCTCCCGGACCGCCCGAGTGCGTCGACGACGAGTGCGCCGAATGCATCGACATGATCGATCCGGTCGCCATTGCTCCCATGACCACCGAGTCGCCCACTCCCGGTCCGCCCTGGCTCATGGCAGCCGACGCGGGAACGACGAAGCCGATCAGGGCAGGAAGGACGAACACTGCCGCGACGAGCAGGAGGATGCCCATGATGAACGTCGTCACATCGTCACTGGACCATTGGTCGACGAAGCCTCTCCTCGACGTCAGCTTGATCGCGACCGCGTAGACGATGGACGCCGCAGGCTTGTACAGGAGGAAGGCGACCAGCCAGGTGATGTTCTTGTTGAACCAGCTCTTCCCCCATGTCGTGTTCGTCATCGCCGCACTGATCGGCAGAATGCCGATCAGGATGATGAGAAACGCGCTGCGGAGCATCATCATTCCGATCTGGATGACGTTGGCGATGATGCCGAACAGGCCGAGCAGAATCACGAGGATGGGTCCCAATGAGCCGGTGTAGGCTCCGGCCACCAGGCCACCCTGGAACAGAGAGAACGCGAACTGGGTGCCGTCGTCGCCTGTCGCCTGCTCAAGAATCCACTGGGAGAACGAGTCCGCGATGTGAATCAGGTAGCCCGCGCCCAACGCCCCCACGCCTGCGACGACCAGGTAGGTGGCGAATGCTTTGACGAGCTCGCGCATCGGCGCGCCAGTGCGGCCCACCGCGAGCTGGATCCCAGCTGCGATCGCCGAGATCGTCACGGCAGCCACCGTCAAGAACGCGAGATGATTCTGGATGAAGGCGACCTCAGAGGCTGGGGACACCACCGACGGGGTGCCGACTTTCACCCAGAAGGTTCCGATTCGCACGAGCGTGTCGGTCAACGATTCGAATACCGCGTCCGACCAGGACTTCAAGACCGTGTTGCTCGCAGCCCTGCCTACGCCGCCGACGATCGTCGCCGCATTGTTTGCGGCGCACCCGAAATCGAAAGGCACACAGATCCTCAGACCATCTGCGGGAAGGAGCGGGCTCATCGCAGCCTCCACTCGACGAACCCGCTCGGAAGCGACCCCGGCTGCACGCCTGATGCACCCCAGTTGTCACCCTCGGGCCACACGAACTTCCAGTCGCCGCCCGTGTACTGCATCTTCATCGGCCACGTCAGCCACTTGCCTCCCGTCGACGGAGAGTCGATGACGAGGACGACGAGGATCAGGTCCGTACTCCACCGTTCCGTGGAGAACCCGTGGATGCGCACTCCCTGCGGCTCGGTTCCCCCCTGCCCTTCCGGCATCGCCGCGATGGCGCGGCGCGCGTTCGCGTCGTCAACGCCGAGAGTGCGCACGACGCGAGCCACCGACGGGCCTTGCGCGAACCAGCTCAGCGCGTTCGCCGCCGCCACGACCGCCCCCTGGCTGCTCGGCGCGTAGCAGCGAGGAATCCCGTCCAGGACCGCCGGCCCTGCGGCGTCGGAAACGACGGTCGCAACACCCCCGATCATGCTCACTCGCCCGGTCGGAGCCGCGTCCGAATCTTTATCCGCACCCGCCGGGAAAGTGCCGCACACGCTCGCCGACGAAGCTGACTGCGAGTCCGCTGACATGCCAGCCTCGCTGACAGTGCTGGCAGCGCCAGACATGCTGGCACTGCCAGCACGGGAAGCCGTGGCGGCATCGCCGCCGCGCACACCCCCACCCAGCACGATCCACGCGACTGCGACCACGAGGGCGAAAAGGGCGATCGCCGACGCGAGGAAAGTCGGGCGGGCGAGCGGATGACGCTCGTGGGCCGTTGAGTCGCGCGAGGTACTCATCAGCTGATGATCGCCTTTGCGAGTGCCGACGCGCTCATGATGATGATGCCGCCCAACACCACGAACCCGAGCTTCTTCACGTTCTCGTTGCCCATACCGCGATCATTCGAGATAGCCAGCGAGATCCCGGCGGCGACGAAGCCGGCGATCACCGCCGCCAAGCCGCCCCACATGAGCCATCCGAGAACAGTCGTCATCGGCCCCTCGACTCCCGGAGGAGCCGTCGGAGTCGGATCGAGGGACGCCAGAAGCGTCAGTGCCAGAGCCTTCATTCGTGTTCCTTTCGTAGGGCGAGCACCGCGTCGAGGGCCCGCGTCAAGTGGCGTGACGGCGAACCAAGCTCGGCTCGCACGCTCATCCGCCACGCCCCCACCCAGGGGGCGTAGATCGTGGTCGGGAATGCCCCTGCCGTCTTCGCGGCGGCTTCCCGAAGCGGCTTCGGCAGGCGACCGGGAAGGTCGGGCACCACGAGGAGCCCGCGCAGGTCCACGTCGGGCACAGCGCCCGACGCCCACTGCATCCCCGCCCTGCGCGCGGCCTCGAGGCCGGCCATGCTCGACCGACACACGATCACGACATCCGCACCGCCCACCACGCTCGGCCATTGGCACCCGCCGTCAGCGGCGTCCAGCAAGCTCGCCCACGTCGAGGTCCCCGCACCCCCATGCGCACCCACCAGCCAGAAATGCTCTTCGCACTCGATCCTCGGATAGGCGCGGACAAGCGCGAACTGCGCAGCCACCTCGGCACCGGGCTGCCACGCCCTCCTCGACTCCACTGACGCAAGCTCGTCGGTGGGCGCACAGCAGACGTTCTCTCGATGAAGAATCCACGGATTCTCACGTTCAGTCATCCACACCACCGTCCCTTCTAGCGAATACGTCGCATGGGGACGCACAAGCATTGAGAAGGAGTCGCCCGTGTCAGCACCGACCGAAGCGAGCTGGCCGCCCATCCGCATCGAACTCACACCGCTCGGGTCCGTGCGGATCCTCGTCGCAGGCGTTCACTTACAGACGATCCCGCCCTCACGCACAGCACGCCGCCAAGCGATGGATGCCGCTGGCGAACTCGCCCGCAAGTACGCGCGCCCGCTCCACGTGGACGCCTGCGACGAAGAGGGCACATTCCACATGACCGTCCACCCCGACGGGCACATCGACGAGAACGCCTACACCCCCGCCGCTAAAGCCCAAGGAGCATGACCATGAAAGCGCCCTACCTGCTCCCACAGTTCGCCTTCGTCCTCGGCGACGAGGACATCGACCCCGCCACCCTCGAATGGCACCACCCGCTCCTGGCGACCGACTACGACATCGCCTACGAGGAAGCACTCGAGCAATGCGACGCACGAGGCCTCGACCCGGCCTCCACACGCATCAGAATCTTCTTCCGCATCCAAGCCGTCGGATACACGCCCTGGACCCCAGTCGACGACACGACCAACTACGAAGCACTGCTCGCCGAGCTCGACCCGATACTCGAGCTCTGAACCACCGGGCCAGCCGACACCAGGGGCAGGGTCGCAAAATGCGACCCTGCCCCTCTCCATACACATTCTGTGACCCATTTCATATCTGAGCGCAGGCGGTTACGCCGCACTCTTCCAGCGCTTCACCAGGTCGACACACCGGTCCCGCAGGCCCTCTTCTCCCAAGTCAAGGACGCCTCCAGTCGTGCCACGTCGCGAGCCAACCAACAGCGTCATCCACGCACGAGCCACCCCTGGCTCCACACCCAGATCCGCGAGGCGAGAGTCGCCTCCAGCGACCGCGTGACGGCGCCCCGGATCACCACAGGCGATCTCCGCGACGCGCAGAGTCCCCGCCCAAGCGATCGTCTCATCCATGCCCGCATCGACAAGAGCATCGACGATGAGGGCGAGCGGGCCGTCGAATTCATCAAGCGCCACCCACTGGTCACGATCGACGGGAAGCGGCGCTTCACCTGGTGTCTCGGGTAGGAGCGCGGGCTCGACCGGAATCGGGCTGCTCGCATGGTCGCTATCACGCTTCAAGCCCTGCTTGACGACAATCGCCGTCCACAATCCCCACGGGCGCTTCGAGGCGACGAGCTCGCCCGCATGCTCGCGAACGACCTGCCAGGCGGTCGCGATCGTGTCGCCGAGAGCTTCATCGAAGGTCATGCCGCACGCCATGGAGTGACGCACCGCAGCCCAGAACTGCCTCGGCCCCTCGGCCACGAGGGTCGCTCCGACGACCTGGGCGCCAAGTCCGTGCCAGCCCGAGGCTTGCGCGTCGGCGAGCGCCGCGCGAAGCCCCTCGTTGTCGTTGCGCCCGATCGGCGTCGCATCCCCGGTTTCCAGGGCAACCGCGCACGAGGCGAGCTCCGGGGCGGATGAGGAGACGGCTGGCAGGCGCAGCTCGAACAGCGACGCTCGCTGATGAGTGGGCGCCCTGCGGGCATGACGCCGCAGGAATCCGCTCTCCTCGAGCTGGCGGAGAGCGCGAAACACCGTCGCCCGGTCGCGTCCGGTCGCGTCGACGAGGAAGTCGATCGAGCAGATCGTCGCGCCCCGACAGTCGGCCAGCCGAGCCAACTCACCAAGGACCAGCCGCGCCGACGGGGATACGCCCACGAGCCCCCGCAGCTGGCGTTGCCAGGAGATGACTTTCACGAGACATCACGCTCTCGACGAGACAGCGCGAACCGCGTCCACGCCGGATATCCGGCGTCGGGCATTTCAGCGCGGGCCTGCGCAATCAGCGCCTCCCACTCCGGATCGACCGGCCTGTCCTCGCACGCTTCGGCCACAGCCCGATCCTGCTGTTCGCGAAGAGCCTGTCGGCGCTGCTCGCCGCGCTTGTCCGCCTCGGCGCGCAGGCGGCTCGGCGCCGCCTCGACCGCGACGTTCGCCTCCAGGCGGCTCGCCACCAGAGCCGCGAGTCGATGGACCTTCGGCGGGAGCGCCTGGTCCATGAGCGCGCGAATCTCGCGCGGCGTCCACCCGGCCTCAAGTCGCTCGCCCAGCATCCGCGCGACCCGCTGCCCACCAGCCCGGTCGAGGGCCTGAAGCGCGGGCGGCAAGCACTCGGCGATGAGCACACCATCGTCCCCAAGACCCCCAGACGGCCCTCGAACGCCCGTTCGCGCCCCTGGCTGCCCCGAGGTGTCCTCGACACCTGAAGTCGCTTTAGAGGCGCTTCCAGGGGCCTTAACGGGGGATTCCTGACTCGGCGCGGGCCCACTGGTGTCCACGTCGGCGCGCGCAGCGCCGCCGACCGGGCTCACCGACTCGTCGACGCCAAGCCGACCCGACCCGACCACCACCTCCTCGAGCGCCTGCGACGCTTCCAGGTCCCAGGTCAGGTCTGGTGGTTCTATTGGTGGTTCTTTCCTTAGATCTATGGGGCTCACCTGTGACCCCCATGCCCCCCGATTTTGACCCTCATAGGAGCTATGGGGCTCATTTTGACCCTCATAGGCTGACCTGCGGAAACGCTTGCCCCCTTCCTCCGGCCGTTCATCCGCACCTTCTATGGGGCTCATTTTGACCCTCATAGGCTGACCTGCACCTTCACTCAATCGAGGTTGTGCGCCAACCATGAGGTGATACATCGTTGACCCTCGGTGCGGCCGCCCATCCTCGTCGTAGAAGTAGCGCGCTTCACGCACGATGAGTCCAGCCTTCTCGAGGGCCTTCAAGCGACGCCCGAGAGTCGATCGCGAACACTCGGCTACGCCTGCCAAGGTCTCACGGCTGGGCCACGCGCGATCGTCGTCATCGGCGTATTCCGCCAGCGCCACGAGGACCAATTTCGCATCCCCCATTCCTTGAACCTCGTGAAGGGCCCAGTGCACAGCCTTGAAGCTCATCGGACACCCCCGAACGTCAGGCGGGCCGACCAGCAGCCCGAGTCGTCCCAGCGGCGCGCGTCGATGAGACCAGCGCGGTGAAGGGAGGCGAGAGAGCCTTCGACCTTGCTCACCGGCAGGGAGGTCTTCGTCGCGAGGACATTGGGGTCAATGCGCACACGGGCGCGCTCGCCCGCATCATGCGCCAGGGCGAGAAGAACGAGCTTGTCTGTTTGGGTTCGACACGGCGCAAGCCATGCCGCGTCGGCCAGCCGCTGTGTGGAAGTCATTGGGTGTTCCTACCGTTCGCCGGGCCCGGACTACCGCCAGCGACTGTGCTGGGGTACGCTCGGGCGCGTTCAATAGCGCGGAAGCGGGAAAGACGATTCGTTCGTCTTTCCCGCTTCCCTTTTTTGCGTCTACGGCGGCCCGGTGGGGATGTGGCAGGAGTCCACTCCCCCACCGAGCCGGTGCAAGCAGCCTTGTGGAGGGCGACCGCTTGCGACGGGCCCGCACTGCGCAATACAGCGCGGGGGAATCGGGTCAGACGAGCTGACGACGACGAATGCCGAGGATCGTCACGCCCACGCCCAGGACGACCAGGGAGGTCACACCGAAGAACGCAGCGTCGGTGCCCGTCACCGGCAAGGTCGGCTTGGGGGAGTCGACCTTAACGGTCTGACCCTCATCGTTGATGTCCGCGTGGGTCGCGACCGTCTTGCCGTCACGCGTGAGATCTTCGAACACGACCGTCGTCTTGCCCGCGAGAACCGAGGCGTCGACAGTGATGTCCACCGTCGTGCAGTCGTCAGCCTTGGTCGGCGTGTGCTTGACCGTCGCCTGGACCGTCTTGCCCTCAGCATCGACGAACGGCTTGCCGGTCGCCTGATCCATGAGCGTGCCCGTTAGCTCGTACTCCTTGCCCACAGCCAGGCCCGTGTAGCACACCTTGTCAGACACGGTCACAGTGCCGGAGGCAGCGAGCTCCTTGTCGCCGTCCGCCTTATCCGTCGCCGTGGTCGCCAGCGTCGGAATCACGCCCTCGACCGTGAACTGCTCAGCCTCGTCCTCAACGCTCGTCGTCATCGGCGCCACACGATCATCACCCGTAAAGGAAGTGACGAACACGTAGGTGCCGGACTCGGACGGATCAACCTTGAAAGAGTTCGAGCCCACCGTCGGATTGAAGCCATTCTTGGCAGGGAGAGTAACCTTCGCGACCACCCTCGCCTGCGCCTTGTTCGCCTCGGTCACGTCCAGACCCTCCGGGAAGAACAGAAGAGTCTGATCCATCGTCTTCACGTCAGCCTTGAAGCCACGGTCACCCGCGAACTCCGGATGATCCGACGGGAATCCGTCGACCCACACGTCATCCACGAGATACGTGCCAGCCTTCGTCTCGCGCGACGAGATCGCCGTGTTGATCTCCACCGGGAAGCGCTTCGACGTGATCTCCTTGTCCGCTCCATAGGCGTCCGACCAGTCACCATGAACCAGCTCGGAGGCCGCCATCGACGCGCCATTCACCACGACCTGCGCAGCCTGGTCAGCCTTGACAACCTTCCACACCCACGTCACGAAGCCCGACGGGACCTGCACGCCCTCAAGGGTGGCGGTCTGCGTACCCGGCCCATCAAACGTCAGCGTCGCAGACCCGAGAACCTTCGCATCAGCAGGCACCGAAGCCGCCTGCGCAGCCGGCCGCTCACCCGTCCAATACGCCGTGCCCACATAGGTCACCGGAACGTTCTTCCCGTCCACAGCAAGCCACTGACCATCACCGTAGTCCGCCTTCGCGGCAGCCGTGAACGTATCCGAAATCGGCGCGCCCTCATCAACAACGCGAGCAGCCGCAACGTCCGAGGTACCCACAGGCTGGAAATCAAAAATCACATCCCACGTCGGCCCCTGAGCCGTCTCAGAACGCGGGTGTTCATTGTCGCCCCAGATCACATCCTGGCGACCGCCCCCGGGAGACGCATAGCCAAGAGACGAGTTGCCAAGGTCGCCATATTCAACGTGGTAGCTTGCACCTCCATTTCCAGTTGAATGCCACTTGATACCGTCGATACGCGTTGCAGCGGTCGAGGAAGAGTATGTGTTCGTGCCAGTGGCATCGAAGACAGCCGGGCCGGTCATCGTGATGGTGAACGGCTTGCCCGCCACATAGGCAGCAGCCCCGTTCTTCACGCCGATGCCGTCGATCGTGCCGAAGCGAGTCCCTGTACCGGTCACCTCGCCCGGCTCCCATGCGACAACGCCAGCCGCCTGCGCAGCAGCGACCATCTGACGCGCGCGGTCCTGAATGTTGGCCGGAGTCAGACCGATGAGCGAGTCGACATTGCTCTGTGATCGGGCGCCAGCGTTCTCGAAGTTCACGTGCGCGAGAAAGCCGACCGCAGCCGCGTCTAGATCCGAGTCAGAGAATGCCAGCGACGTCGGCATCCAGTTCTTCATGATGTACGCCATCTGCGGAATGTCGACACTGAGGTCGGCGGGTCGGCTCAGCGACGGCTGCGACGTCAGCTGCCCCGGTGTCACCGCCACATCCGCCGCAGGGTTCACGGCGTTCGCCTGGATGCAGAGGCCTGGAACAGGCTGACCCTGATAGGGGATCCAGGTGCCGAGCCATCCGCTCCCGCCAGGGATCGGCATTCCTCGCACCCATGAGCCCGCAGCCATCGCGGGCAGAGACACGATCATCGTCATCGCGATCATCGCGACTCCCAATGCTGCGGCTACGATGGACCGTAGCCGTGAGTGGCGCGCAGGGGCGCCGATGGCAGAGTTTGCCATTGACCTTCCTTCCGTTGAAGGGATAAGCCCTGACAGACAGGCACAGGGTTCCTAGGCCGCTAAGGCCTGCCTGCCAGGGAGTCTTCAGTGCGCCGCTCACGGCGCATCTTTCGGGGAGCTTGAAGCTGCTACCAGAGCGGAGTCTCCGCTCCGGTATAAGATCCGTTCACGTCCGGCTGAATCTGATAGTGCTTGTGGCCGTCGGGATCATCGAAGTAACCGTCCGGCACCGTGGTTGAGGGAGCGCTCCACGCAGCGCCTGCGCCGGAACCCGTTGACGAGCTGACGCCAGTCCCATTGGACGATCCGCTCGAGTAGTCCTGGGATTCCTGGGCGGATGAGTATCCGCTCGAATATGAGGCATTTCCGCCATTCCCCGCACTCGACGAAGACTCTCCCGACGAGTAGGACGAGGCCGGAGCTGCCGCCGCTTCGGCGGCCGCCTGTGCCTGCTGGGCTTGCCAGGCGGCGTAGGCATCCGAGACGGCCTTCATTGCCGCCTCGGCCGTTGCTTTCGCGTCGGCGAGCTTGGCCCGCTCATCGGCGATCACCTGCCAGGGAGATGCTCCGGCGTTTCCCGTGGGAAGCGCTCCCGTCAGGTCACCGAGCGCACTCAGCATCGCCGTGCGCAGCTGAGTCCCAGGAGCACTGGGATCCGGGTCAATCTTGCCCGCCACGTCCTTATCGAGTTGGAAGCCAGCCTCCTGCGTCTTCAACGCCTCGGCGGCTTCGGCTTCGAGCTTGGTACGCAGGTCCTCTTTGACCTTGCCCTCGAGGTCTGCCTTGGCGGCTGTGATCTTCGAGGCGGCGTCCTCGCACGCCGTCTGCTTCACAGTCAAGTCCGCCGTGGCGGAGCGCAGGGCGGCAAGCCCCTTAGGCGGCTGGGCCGCCGTGATCGGCGACGCCGACGCCGCGAGGGATTCGAGTTCCCTCACATCCGTGAGCGCCTTGCCCGCTTCGAGCAGCTCGGGCTCGACCGTCGGCACACTCGCACACGCGGCCACAGCCCCCTGCTGAGCATCCGCGAACGCAGTGAGGGCGGAGTGACGCATCGAAGAGTACACACCCCCTCCAACGACACCCACGAGAAGCACAGCGGCGATAGAGCCAACCGCCCATTTCGTCCACGAGCGACGCACAACAGGCGCCTCCACAGGAACGGCCTCGGTTTCGACAGCCCCGGGTTCTTCATTGAGTTCCACGGTCAACCTCCACTTTCACCGGAATCTCGAACACTGAATACACGACAACACAACGCTAACAACAGCCTCAGGCATCTCCAGACCGGAGACGACAGTCCCCGTCACGACGAGGAGCCCGAAGCCCAGGCACGCCCCACCACGCCGCCCACAGACACCACCGGCACGCCGGCGACTGTCCACGAGCGACGTGATGAACAGGCAAGAGGAGCAGCAGCTCCCCCGCCCGGCGCGAGAGGCTTACCAGGCCCCCCGCGCCCCGGCCATCATTCGACTCGCGCATCATCAGACCGCCGCCACAAGACCCGGCAACGGCACATCCTCAAAAGGGCGGCCCGACTCCTCGACCTCGCCTTTCACCCCGATAACGACAGGCGTCACAAGCGCCTCGATATCAGACCGCCGGAAGTAGAAGCGACCGGACGGATACCGCACACACGGGACATCCCCCGCCTTCGCCCACCGGAGCAGAGTCTGATAGGTGACCCCGGGGAGCAGAGCCGCCGCTTCACGCCCTGACATCAGTTCCGGCGATGATGATGTAACAGCTTGTTTCATATCGCAATCATCACACGATTGTGCAGAAGGGTCAATTATCTACTCTTGTAATGGTTTGTTTCATCTGTCATACTTGTTGCATGACAGTCGACCAGCCACAGACTGGCGCAGCGCTAACAATCAATGAAGCAATCAGCGCCACGATGTCTCAGTACATGTTCGTCAATCGACTAACGCGCGCCCAGCTCGGGAGCATTCTGAGCCTGCCCGGCCAGAGCATCTCCTACCGCATGACCGGTCGCACGCGATGGGCGGCGGAAGAGATTGCCCTCTTGTCCACCTACTTTGGTGTCACGCCGAACGACCTAATGCCGGCCCCTGACGGCACAGGCGGATGGATCCCCGCTTCCTACCGTCCGACATATGTCGGCAAGACCGGCACTCTCGTGCCCCAAGTCGGGCTTGAACCGACGACCGACGGATTATGAGTCCGCTGCTCTGACCGACTGAGCTATTGGGGCAGGTTAAGACTATCGGGCGTGACACCATCTTGCGAACACAGGCCATTTCTTGGGGCCTTCGCGCAGGGCCTCAGGGCATTCAATACGGGCACTGCGCAACTTGTGCCCAGCGCTCCACAACCCCAAACACGATCTCGACACCCCACACCCTCACCCAACTACACCGAAAACACAACCAGGGTCCCTACACACTCCAAAACCCCAACCCCCACAACCCCAAACACGATCTCGACACCCCTCGCCCTCGCCCGACTGCACCGAAATCACAATCAGGGTCCCCGCACACCCCAAACCCCCCTCCACCACAACCCCAAACATGATCTCGACACCCCACACCCCCACCCAACTACGCCGAAATCACAATCAGGGTCCCCACACACTCCAAAACCCCAACCCCCACAACCCCACACACGATCTCGACACCCCACACCCTCGCCCAACTGCACCGAAAACACACTCGGGGTCACTCAATACAAAAAGCCGAGGCCTCAGCGACTCAAGCTCCTCCTCCGCTCAGCTTCACTTGCCTCCGACTCCTCCCCCATTGCGCGGAGCTCAGGACTGGCTTCACGCTCTCCGCAAAGCTCCGGTCCCCTCTCCCACGGCGGAGAACTCGACGAGCGGCTTCACGCACGCCGTAAGCTGCCGACCTCTCCCCCGCGGCGCGGAAGGCTCTCGCGCACCCGACGCAGCACTGTCTTGGTCTCATCAGGCACACGGAAGGACTCAATCGACTTTTGGATGGCCTTACGGCGAACGGGAGTGGGCAGGCGATCCTCCACCAGCCAGGGCAGGGCCGCCTCGGGTTGTTTGGCAAGAGCGGTCGCGAAATACCAGCCCTGCGCCATGTGGACGTAGTACTCCTCAGAATCGAGTGAGCCGATGAGCGCGAGGAACTCGGGACGAAACGTCTCCCCGAGGAAATGCGTCATGTGCATGCAGATTCCGAAACGGCATGTGTAGGTGTGTTCGGATGCGAGCCAGCGTTTGGCTTCGAGCTCGAGCCTTCCGAGGTCTTTGGTGAATCCTTTCGGAGATAGAGCGTCACACACCGCCCAATTCTTCACGTGTGGGAGGAAGGACTGCGTTTTCGCGAGGGCGAGATCCGGTTTTGTCTCTAGTCCGAGGAGGAAGGCGTGGAGCATGTCCTCGTCATGGAGCTCGTGTGGAAGCTTGGCAAGAAAAACTTCGACGGCTTCGGGCTCGGTCTTGCAAAGTTCTTTCGCAAGGGCGCGCAGCGCGGGGTTGCGACATCCGAGGATCCGAGTCGGTTCCAGTCCGGGGATCAGGGATGCGGCGAATCTTGCGTTGCCCTCATCGGCGAGGGCGAGGAGGCGGCGTCGAATCAGTTCGGCGGTCATAGCCCCAGTATGCACGCCGCACAAGCATCTGCTGACGCAAGCGGCAAGCAGCATAGTCGCAAGCGTTCAACGAACGCAGACGCAAGGCAAGCACAGGGGCAAGCGCTCAGCGAGGGCGGGCGCACGAAGCATGCTGTGGACGGCGGCCTTCAGGTGCTGATCTCGGGGATACCGGCAAGGAAGTGTGGCATCGACCCGGACTTTTCGTTGATCTGACCGCGTAAAGTCGCGTTCCCCATAGGGGTGGGGCCTATATGAGCGGGTGAGTGTTGACAAGCGCCCCAAGTGCCCGATCTGCCGAGCGCCGATGAACGCGAACG
>NZ_JAEKIA010000001.1 GCF_016405145.1 Schaalia cardiffensis | reverse complement strand
CTTCTACGGCCCTCCGCATGGCCTCGTCGTTCATGCGAACCGCCTCAATGGCATTTCTGAAGTACTCCTCGGGCGTTATGCCCATTGTCTCGGCGTCCTCGACTTCTTTAGTGAGCTCTTCTAGAAGAACATCGTTCGGTAGAGTTTTTGTCTCAGGGAAGAGTTCGCAGAACTCTTCGAGAGTGTCTGGACTGACTCCGCTCAGTGGAATGATTCGACAGTTGCCGATCTGCGAAGCGCTTTGATCAGTATCCTCGGCGGAGCTCTGAGCAGAACTCTGAACGGCGTCCTCTTCCGGGGCCGCGGGGGAACATGCGCTGGCCGTCAGGGCGATGGCGGCGAGGCTCACTCCAACGAGAGCGGCGGGGCCGAGGGGTGAGAAGGTGGACATCTTCGTCTCCTGATGCTCGCGAATAGACGAGAACACTTCGAGCGTATCAGATCTATGAAACAGAACACAGGCCTGAGTGGATGGGGAGGGAACCGTGTTCCATCGCTACGAAATACAAGCCGCCCCCGCATTCGCGGGGGCGGCTCTGTGATGAGTTCACGGGCTCCTGGGTAGAGCCGGGCGGTCCGGTCCGGTTCAGTGCACCTCGAAGCCCAGGGACTCGAAGTATTCACGGACCTTTGCGGTCGCCTCCGGCGTCGGGGGCTTCGTTTCCTCCAACTCGTACTTCAGTCCCAGGGAGTGCCACTTGTCGCGGCCCATCTGGTGGAAGGGGAGAACTTCGACGCGGTCGATGACGTTTTTCCACTTGCTGATGATCTCGCCGATCGCGTGGATGTTGTCCCAGTCATCCGTTAGCCCCGGGACGAGGACGAAGCGGATCCACACGCGGGTGGTGCCGCGGGCGGCCAATCGGTCGCCGAAATCAATGGTCGGCTGCAATTCTCCTGAGGTGACTCGCTTGTAGGTGTCCGGTAGGCCGGATTTGACGTCGAGCAGGCACAGGTCGAGGTGGTCGAGGATGTCGTCGTCGCAGTTGACGCCGAGGAAGCCGGAGGTGTCCAGGCAGGTGTGGACGCCCATTTCCTTGGCGCCGTGGAAGATTCGGCGCACGAACTCCGGTTGCATCATGGCTTCGCCGCCCGAGATGGTGATGCCACCGCCCGTCGCACGGAAGATGCGCCGGTAGCGGCGGATACGGCCAAGGATCTCGTCACTGGAGACAGGGGCGCCGTCCTTCATGAGGAAGGTGTCGGGGTTGTGACAGTAGAGGCAGCGCAGGCCACATCCATTGAGGAAGACAGTGAGACGAGTGCCCGGGCCGTTGTCGGGGCCCTCGGCGTAGTTGAGGACCGGGCCTTCGGGGGTCTTCGCCTGCTTCTCGACGAATCCGGCGTCGTGCAGCGCGTCTATGCGCCCGTCGTCGAAGTGGAGATTGTGATGTCGATAAGAGCCCAGGCCCGCGCCCGCGGCGAGGAAGAGGACGAGGAGGATCACGCCGCCGATGCGCAAGGAGCTTCGGCCGCGGCGAGGAGAGATCTGGGTCCGTTCAATGCCCGTTCGGCTTCGCATCGTCCGCTTCCTCCGATCCCTCGACTATCCCAGGATACGCACAGGCATATCGGAGCAGAGGCGCAGCGGTGGCACCTTCGGACCTTGAGGTGAGATCGGGTCGGCGAAGACGTGTCCTGAGGAGCGTGATGCGCTTAGGCTCGGAGCATGAGGAGTAACGAGGAGAAGAATCCCTACGCCCCTGATGGACGCACGAACCGCCAGCGGATGATCGATGGCGATTTCTATATCGCAGACAATGAGCTTTCCACGTTCTCCAGCCGCGCGCAGCGCCTGTGCGATCTGCACGCCCGCGCCTTTGCGAGCGACCCCGATATTGCGAGCCTCATCCTTGCCTGCCTCCTCGGCTTCCTCGGTGAAGAGGTCGAGGTCCGCCCGCCCCTGAGAGTCGACTACGGAGAGAATCTGTTCATCGGGGAGCGCACCTTCATCAACTTCGGGCTCATCGCCCTCGACGTTGCGCCGATCCATATCGGAGCGGACTGCCAGATCGGTCCAAATGTGCAACTCCTGACCCCCATCCACCCGCTTGAACCCGGGCCTCGACGCGAAGGCTGGGAGTCTGCGAAACCCATCACCATCGGCGATAACGTCTGGTTGGGCGGCGGGGTCATTATCTGCCCGGGAGTGACGATTGGCGACGAGGCCGTCATCGGCGCAGGTGCCGTCGTCACCCGGGATATTCCCGCGCGTTGCATTGCCGTCGGTAATCCGGCGCGCGTCATCCGGCGCCTCGACGAGGAACGTGCGAGTGGCGAGGGAGTGCTTCGGTGAGTGTGCGACCTATTGTCATTGCAGGCGAGCCGATCTTGCACCGGCCCAGCGCCCTCGTTGAGAGCTTCGACGCTGATGTGGCTCGCCTCGCCCGAGACATGATCGACACGATGCGGGCGGCGTCTGGGAAGGTGCGGGTTCAGGAGTTTGCGGGATGTTGATCGTGAAGATGCTTCAGTGCGATTGTGCGGGGGCGTCTCCGGTCGCTCCTTCTACGGCCCTCCGCATGGCCTCGTCGTTCATGCGAACCGCCTCAATGGCATTTCTGAAGTACTCCTCGGGCGTTATGCCCATTGTCTCGGCGTCCTCGACTTCTTTAGTGAGCTCTTCTAGAAGAACATCGTTCGGTAGAGTTTTTGTCTCAGGGAAGAGTTCGCAGAACTCTTCGAGAGTGTCTGGACTGACTCCGCTCAGTGGAATGATTCGACAGTTGCCGATCTGCGAAGCGCTTTGATCAGTATCCTCGGCGGAGCTCTGAGCAGAACTCTGAACGGCGTCCTCTTCCGGGGCCGCGGGGGAACATGCGCTGGCCGTCAGGGCGATGGCGGCGAGGCTCACTCCAACGAGAGCGGCGGGGCCGAGGGGTGAGAAGGTGGACATCTTCGTCTCCTGATGCTCGCGAATAGACGAGAACACTTCGAGCGTATCAGATCTATGAAACAGAACACAGGCCTGAGTGGATGGGGAGGGAACCGTGTTCCATCGCTACGAAATACAAGCCGCCCCCGCATTCGCGGGGGCGGCTCTGTGATGAGTTCACGGGCTCCTGGGTAGAGCCGGGCGGTCCGGTCCGGTTCAGTGCACCTCGAAGCCCAGGGACTCGAAGTATTCACGGACCTTTGCGGTCGCCTCCGGCGTCGGGGGCTTCGTTTCCTCCAACTCGTACTTCAGTCCCAGGGAGTGCCACTTGTCGCGGCCCATCTGGTGGAAGGGGAGAACTTCGACGCGGTCGATGACGTTTTTCCACTTGCTGATGATCTCGCCGATCGCGTGGATGTTGTCCCAGTCATCCGTTAGCCCCGGGACGAGGACGAAGCGGATCCACACGCGGGTGGTGCCGCGGGCGGCCAATCGGTCGCCGAAATCAATGGTCGGCTGCAATTCTCCTGAGGTGACTCGCTTGTAGGTGTCCGGTAGGCCGGATTTGACGTCGAGCAGGCACAGGTCGAGGTGGTCGAGGATGTCGTCGTCGCAGTTGACGCCGAGGAAGCCGGAGGTGTCCAGGCAGGTGTGGACGCCCATTTCCTTGGCGCCGTGGAAGATTCGGCGCACGAACTCCGGTTGCATCATGGCTTCGCCGCCCGAGATGGTGATGCCACCGCCCGTCGCACGGAAGATGCGCCGGTAGCGGCGGATACGGCCAAGGATCTCGTCACTGGAGACAGGGGCGCCGTCCTTCATGAGGAAGGTGTCGGGGTTGTGACAGTAGAGGCAGCGCAGGCCACATCCATTGAGGAAGACAGTGAGACGAGTGCCCGGGCCGTCGACTGCGGTGACGAGCTCCCAGGAGTGTACGGAGCCGAGGGTGCCTTCGCGCATACGAGTCAGGCGCTCATGACGTTCGATCTCGGTGAGCTCAACGAGACCCGCCGTGCCCAAGCCGAGAGCGCGCGACATGGGTGCTTGGAAGTCCTGGTCGCGAAGCTGTTTGTCGTCGTCAGCGCTGCGGGGAGTTCTGGCGACAATACTGGAGCCGTCGCCAACGGGGATGTCTGCGGAAAGCTGTGTCGTCATCATTCCTCATTGAAAAGAGTGGGGGATGCCTGTGGGGCGCAGAACCATTGGTCTGCGCCCCACAAAGCGTTCACTCACTCACAGCCGAGCCGCTAGGGCTCAGGCGGAGTGGTGGAAGGTGCGGGAGAGCACATCGAGCTGCTGCTCACGAGTGAGCTTGACGAAGTTCACGGCGTAGCCGGAGACGCGGACCGTGAGGTTCGGGTACTTCTCGGGGTGCTCGATCGCGTCTTCGAGGGTGGCGCGGTCAAGGACATTGATATTGGCGTGGTAGAGGCCGTCGTTCTCGCCGCGCTCTTCGCGGGCGGCCTTCATGTCGGCGAGGCGCTCTTCGTAGGTCTTGACAGTCATTGTTTATCTCCTTCTGGGGGGTGGTGGTGAAGTGGTCCTGTGGGAGGGCATGGGTGGCCCTCCCACAGGAATGGTCACTTCTGAATGATCATCTCGCAGTTGTCGTCGGGCACGAAGCCCGCGTCGAGGATGCCGACGAGGTTCTCGATCTGCTCATCCTTGGTACGGCCAAGGCCGGAGGGCGTGATCGTGTTGGTCAACGAAATGCCGTCGAGCGCATCGTTGTAGTCGAGCTTGCCGACCGAGAGCATGGAGGCGACCATACCGTGCGTGTCGATGCCGTTTTCCGGGTTGGCACCGGGGGCGAAGGGGGTGCCCGCACGGTGGCCCGAGGGGAAGCTGCCTGTGGCCTTGCCGTAGACGACATTGGAGGTGATCGTGAGGACCGACTGGGTCGGGATCGCGTCACGGTACATGGGGATCTGACGGATCTTGTCC
The DNA here is from genome assembly GCF_016405145.1 of Schaalia cardiffensis. Classification (GTDB taxonomy): domain Bacteria; phylum Actinomycetota; class Actinomycetes; order Actinomycetales; family Actinomycetaceae; genus Pauljensenia; species Pauljensenia cardiffensis. Next base: position 279,493 of record NZ_JAEKIA010000001.1, on the reverse strand, counting down.
ATGATCGTGTGAACGATGGTCGCAGCGATGTCGTCGGCGCGGTCGTCGTCGTTGCCGTAGGTCGGGAACTCTCCCTCGGTGACGTAGTCGACGATCAGGCCGGTTTCATCGCGCACCGGGGTCACCTTCGCGTACTTGATGGCCGCGAGGGAGTCGGCAACGATCGACAGACCGGCGATGCCGCATCCCATGGTGCGCACGATCTCGGAGTCGTGGAGCGCCATTTCGATGGATTCGTAGGCGTAACGGTCATGGCAGTAGTGGATGATGTTGAGGGCTTCAACGTAGGTTCCGACAACCCAGTCCAGCATCTCTTCGTACTTCGCCCAGACCTCGTCGAAGTCGAGCGGGGCGTCACCGCTGATGGGGGCGTAGCCATGGACGACCTGCTTGCCGCTCATCTCATCGCGTCCGCCGTTGATCGCGTAGAGGAGAGCCTTAGCGGCGTTGACGCGCGCACCGAAGAACTGCATCTGTTTGCCGACCCTCATCGGGGAGACACAGCATGCGATGGCGGCGTCATCGCCCCAGTGCTCGCGGATCTGACCATCGGACTCGTACTGGATGGACGAGGTCTCGATCGAAATAGCGGCGCAGAATTCCTTGTAGCCCTTCGGAAGATTCTCGTCCCAGAAGATCGTGATGTTCGGCTCCGGGGCGGGGCCGAGGTTGCGGAGGGTCTGGAGGAGACGGAAGGAGGTCTTGGTGACCAGGGTGCGACCGTCGTCGCCGAAACCTGCGTCGGACCAGGTGGCCCAGTAGGGGTCGCCTGAGAAGATCTGGTCGTAGTCGATGGTGCGCAGGAATCGGGTGATGCGCAGCTTAATGACAAGAGCATCAATGATTTCCTGGGCATCGGCTTCAGTGATGAGACCGGCCTTGAGGTCGCGCTCGAAGTAGCAGTCGAAGAAGGCCGAGAGGCGGCCGATCGACATGGCCGCGCCGTCCTGGGACTTCACAGAAGCGAGGTAACCGAAGTAGGTCCACTGGACTGCTTCCTTCGCAGTCTTCGCCGGGCCGGAGATGTCGAAACCGTAGTCGCCGGCCATCTTCTTGAGCTTCTTGAGGGCCTTGATCTGCTCAGAGTGCTCTTCGCGGTAGCGGGCCCAGTGCTCGGAGAAGGGTTGGTCAGCGTAACGGTCCTTATCGGCCTGCTTCCATTCGATGAGCTTGTCCACGCCGTAGAGGGCGACTCGGCGGTAGTCGCCGATGATGCGGCCGCGCCCGTAGGCGTCGGGAAGGCCGGTGATGATGTGCGAGGAGCGGGCGGCGCGAATGCGCGGGGTGTAGATGTCGAAGACCGCGTCGTTGTGGGTCTTGCGGTACTGGGTGAAGATCTTCTTGACCTCGAGGTCAACCTCCTTGCCGGCCTCCTTGATTGCGGTCTCGACCATACGCCAGCCGCCGTTGGGCATCATTGCGCGCTTGAGGGGAGCGTCGGTCTGAAGGCCGACGACGACGTCATCGTCGGAGCAGATGTAGCCGGGCTTGAAGGCGTCGATATCGGCGGGGGTGTGGGTGTCGACATCGAGGATGCGGACCTTGCGTTCTTCGCTGAGGTATTCCTTTTCGAGAGTGTCCCAGACTCTCAGGGTCTTCTTGGTCGGACCGGCGAGGAAGGAGGCATCGCCCTCGTACGGGGTGTAGTTGCGCTGGATGAAGTCGCGGACGTCGATTTCCTTGTCCCAGTTGCCGGTTGTGAAACCAGCCCAGGCTTCGGCTTCGATAGGAGCGTTCTGCTCTGTCGTCATCATTCCTCTTCTCGGTGTGTATCCACGGCCTTGTGGTGTCGGGCCGAGGATGTGGATGAATGTCCAACTCATGCCGGATCGGCACCTGCTTAAGAGTTTCCTCCTTCCGGGACAGAAGCGCTACGGCTTGAGGCGTTGAAGGCTATGTGTGTTGTCACAGAGGGGAAGAGGTGGAAGGTATAGGACTTTTGGACTGGGACCATCGTCCCGCTTTCTTTCTGTTTCGATTCCTTGGATGGCGCTGAAGTTGCACCTTGTCGAGGTGATGCCCCAGGGCCCCAGGAGTTTCACAAGCCTCAAGCGATACAAGAGAAACACCTCTTCACCAGGGAAAGCCTCCAGGCGCGGACGTGTGCTGCCAGATGCTCATGGTGACGCATATGCTGTGTGAGAGGAGGAAGGATGCTCAGTCCTCGGGCTCCTTCTCGGCGAAGATCTCCTCGCCCCCAGCCTCGTGAATGTGAAGAAGGAGTGCCCAGTGACCGAAGAGCTCCCCACCTTGCGCCTTGGCGTCCTCGGTGCCGGAACAGTTGGTTCCCAAGTGATCCGACTCCTCGCCGAACAAGGCGAGGAATTTGCCGCCCGATCGGGAGCTCGGATGCACGTCGGTGCAGTTCTCGTCCGCACCCCCAATGCGCCGCGCAACACTCAGATCGCCCCGGAACTGCTGACAACCGACCCCGCCGAAGCGATCGACGGGATGGACATCGTCATTGAACTCATCGGCGGCATTGAACCGGCTCGCACTCATGTCCTGCGCGCCCTCAATGCCGGAATCAGCGTCGTGACGGGCAATAAGGCCCTCCTCGCCGCTCACGGGCCCGAACTCTACGCTGCAGCGGACGCTTCAGGCGCCGACCTCTACTACGAGGCCGCCGTCGCTGGCGCCGTCCCAGTCGTCTACGGGCTGCGCGAGTCCCTTGCCGGGGACCGCATCACGAGAGTTATCGGCATCGTGAACGGCACCACGAACTTCATCCTCGACGCCATGGCGACTCGCAATCTCAGCTACGAGGCGGCCCTCAAGCAAGCCCAAGAACTCGGCTTCGCCGAAGCAGATCCGAGTGCCGACGTCGAAGGACTCGACGCCGCAGCCAAATGCGCGATCCTCGCCTCCCTCGCATTCCACACAAGAGTCGGGATCGAGGATGTCGAAGTCGAAGGCATCACGAGGATCACCGCCGAGGACATGGAAGAAGCAGCCTTCTCGAATCGGACGATCAAACTCCTCGCAATCGCAGAACGGCGGAAGAACGATCAGGGGGTCGAGGGCGTGTCCGTGCGGGTCCACCCCACCCTGATCCCCGCCGATAGCCCCCTAGCGAGCGTCGATGGTGCTTTCAATGCGATTCTCGTTGAGGGCGAGAACGCGGGTCGATTGATGTTCTACGGCCAAGGAGCCGGTGGCACACCGACTGCCTCGGCTGTCCTCTCCGACCTTGTTGCCGCCGCTCATCACCGTGCGTATGGGGGACATGCGCCCAGGGAATCCGTCTACGCGCAACTGCCGCTCCTCGAATCTGGAGAAGACCTCTCACGCTTCCAGATTCGCCTCCAGGTAGAAGATCGCCTCGGCGTCCTCGCCGAGGTCGCGGGTCTCTTCGCCTCCAATCGGGTGTCGATTCAGGCCCTCCATCAGCGAGATGACGCCCATGACGGCGCGAGCGTCATCACCTTGACGACTCACCGCGCGAAGGAGGCTGATCTTCGAGCCCTCATCGCCGCCCTCGAAGACTCCGACTCGGTTCGTTCGGTGATGAGCACTCTTCACGTTGAAGGAGAGTGACATGCGCCTCGCCGACGACTTCGTCGCCTGCCGCGTCCCCGCGACCAGCGCGAACCTTGGGCCCGGATTCGACTCCATGGGCCTCGCCCTCGACCTATGGGATGAGGTGTCCGTGCACGCGACCGTCGGCCCCACCGCGGTCGTTGTCGAGGGCGAGGGCGCAGGACAAGTCGACGAGGGGGAGAAGAACCTCATCGTCAAGACGCTCCGTCTTTCTCTTGATCGACTCGGCGCACCGCAGGTCGGCATTCGCATGCACTGCCACAACCGGATCCCGCATTCACGGGGCCTGGGTTCCTCCGCAGCTGCAATCGTCGCGGGTCTCGTCCTTGCGAGGGCGCTGATCGGTGAAGAAGAGGTCTTGGGTCCAAAGGACGTGCTCGACATTGGTACTGAACTCGAAGGCCACCCCGACAATATTGCCCCTGCGATCTTCGGTGGCGCGACCGTCGCCTGGATGGAAGGCAGCACTGCGGGCGCGCTCAGACTCACGCCCCCGGCGCAGATCTCACCCGTGGCTTTCATTCCCGATTTCGAACTCGCAACCGAAAAAGCGCGATCGGCTCTGCCCGAGCTGATCGCGCATGGGGACGCCCGTTACAACATCTCCCGCGCCGCATTGCTCAGCGCCCTGCTTTCGGGCGCCTATGAGGCTCCCGCAGGGGCAACTCTTCATGAGCTGTTGATGGACGCGACAGGGGACAGGCTCCACCAGGAACAGCGCAGGGCGACGATGGAATCCTCCCTTGCTCTCGTCGACTGGTTGCGCGCCGGAGGAATGCCTGCAGTCGTATCCGGGGCGGGGCCGACGGTCCTTTCCCTCGAAAAAGTGTCCGCCAGCCTGAAGCATGATGCCGAGGGAGCGGGATGGCGCGTTCTTTCGCTCCCGGTCGCCCCCCAAGGGGCTCAGATCACCCGAGGACGCCTTGCGGGCCCTTGCGGAATGCGGGCCTGAATCTGCACCTTGTTTGCCTTTGCTCCCCCTTCCTCCTGTGATCTTTTCCGCAGGGAGGTGCAGATTCTCGCTCAATATTCCGAAACAGGGCGAGCATTGCTACACTCGGGCCAGCGGTTCCCATGGACCGGCCGATTCACGGCACTGACGCGCTGGCGATTCTTCCGTCGCGCACTTTCCTCCGAAGCATTCCATTGAGGAAGACTCAACGAGCCCTAATTGGGCAGATATCCAGTAAGGATCATTCGTGAGCAACGAAAACACCGCCCCGGTCGCCTCCGACCTGAAGGGCATGAAGCTGGCCGAACTTCAGGCCCTCGCTTCTTCCAGGGGACTCAAAGGCACATCAAGGATGCGCAAGTCCCAACTCATCGAGCTTCTCTCCTCGCCAGAAGCCCCGGCCCCGCGTGCGCGCCGCGCCGCCCCTTCGTCGAAGACTGGCAAGCCCGTCGAAAAACTCGTCAAGGACAGCGAGGAGCCCAGCGAGAAGACCACGGCCGCCTCCGCCCAGGCGAGCACAGAGGTCACTCAGACTCCGCGCAAATCGCGTCGTCGTGTCGCAGTTTCTGAACCGATCGATCCTGCTTCGGTCAAGCCCGTCATTGACATCGAATTGCCGACCCCCCTCGCAGTTCAGGCGCCCCCGGAGAAGAACGAGGCCCCGGTAACGGCTCTCGACTCGATCGAGCTTCCCGAGGGCGAGGACGCAGAAGAACGAGGGCGCAATCGTCGCGATCGCAACAATCGGCGTCGGGGCCGCGATCGCAACCGAAACGATCGCAACGAGCGCAATGATCGCAACAACCGTCGCAACCGCAATCGCGAGGAACGCCAAGATCGCGAGGAGGTCGTCCGTGAAGACGACCAGCTCGCTCCCATCGCCGGCATCCTCGACATCAAGGACAACCACGCTTTCGTCAGGACTTCCGGTTACCTGCCCGGCCCGAACGACGTTTTCGTGACCTTGGGCAATGTGAGGCGCTGGGGTTTGCGTGCAGGTGACGCCGTCACGGGTGCGGTCCGCCAGCCCCGAGAGGGCGAGCGTCAGCGTCAGAAGTACAACGCGCTCGTGCGCGTCGACTCCGTTAACGGCATGACGATCGAAGAGGCGCAGGCACGCCGCGAGTTCGGCAAGCTCACCCCCGTATACCCGAGCGAGCAGCTGCGCATGGAGACCTCTGCGAAGGCCTTCACTCCGCGCGTCATCGACCTCGTCGCCCCCGTCGGCAAGGGCCAGCGCGGCCTCATCGTCTCCCCGCCCAAGGCGGGCAAGACCATGGTGATCCAGCAGATCGCCAAGGCCATTGAACTCAACAACCCCGAGGTCCACCTCATGGTCGTCCTCGTCGATGAGCGCCCCGAAGAGGTCACGGACATGCGTTCGATCGTCAAGGGAGAGGTCATCGCCTCGACTTTCGATCGCCCCGCATCCGATCACACCCTTGTCGCCGAGCTCGCGATCGAGCGCGCCAAGCGCCTCGTTGAACTCGGCCAGGACGTCGTCGTCCTCCTCGACTCGTTGACGCGACTGTCTCGCGCCTATAACCTCGCGGCCCCCGCCTCGGGGCGCATCCTATCCGGCGGTGTTGACGCTTCGGCGCTCTACCCGCCCAAGAAGTTCTTCGGCGCGGCCCGAAATCTCAAGGAGGGCGGCTCCCTCACCATCATCGCTTCGGCTCTGGTCGAGACCGGTTCCAAGATGGACGAGGTCATCTTCGAAGAGTTCAAGGGCACCGGCAATATGGAGCTGCGCCTGTCGCGTCAGCTCGCGGACCGCAGGATCTTCCCCGCGATTGACGTCAACGCTTCGGGCACCCGCCGTGAGGAGATGCTCTTCACACCCGAAGAACTACGCATCATGTGGAAGCTGCGCCGGGTCCTGGGCACTCTCGACCAGCAGTCGGGACTCGAACTCATCCTCGAAAAGCTCAAGGAGACCCAGTCGAACGCCGAGTTCCTCATGCTCGTGCAAAAGACGACGCCGAGCGCGGACTAAGGCCAGCACTGCGCGGAAGCTATTCGAAGGCCGCGCAGTGTCAGACGCTGCTGGGAACTAGGAGTGCAGGCGCGTCCCGGAGGCTCCTCCGGGGCGCGCCTCTCGTTTGAGCGCGGCCCAATCTTCTGGGCCGTATCGGGACTTCGACTCCTGTTGAAATCTCAGCTCTTCACCGGGCGTGAAGTCATGTCTGGCGTGTGCAGCGTGGCGAGTATTCCCGAAGCTCGAAAAGCTGTCGGCGAACTCACGTCGAAAAACTCCTCCCGAATTCCGCTCGGAGCAAGAGAAATGGCACAATAGCCGAATCGGCCATCGGTTCACCGGTTCGCTTCCGTTCGACGTACTTCGGACGGAAGGGGAGCGATCCGCCAGATGCGGAAAGACCTGCGAATCCGGACCCGGGGCACCAACGAATCCAGGAGACATCCATGAAGAAGGACATCCACCCCACCTATGTGGATACCCTCGTGACCTGCACCTGCGGTAACAGCTTCCACACCCGTTCGACCATCGCCTCTGGCGAGATGCGCGTCGACGTGTGCTCGGCCTGCCACCCCTTCTACACGGGCAAGCAGAAGATCCTCGATACCGGCGGTCGTGTCGCCAAGTTCGAGGCCCGCTACGGCAAGCGCGTCCGTCCCTCCAAGTGAGTTTCGGGCTCTACTTCGCGCAGTAGTCCTTCTCGGCGCCGAGGGTGAAAGCCCTCGGCGCCGAGCCGCATGAAGACTCGTGTGCGACTTACGTCCGGCACGACGAGGCGCCTGTCTCACCGGCGCATTCGATTGAAAGGCAGTCATGGCTCTGGATAAGGGAATCGATGAGGAGCTCCACGCCCTCGCCCCTCTCCTTGAGGAATACGCGCAGGTCGAAGCCGCAATGTCGGCGCCCGAGACCCTCGCCGACCCGATGCTCATGCGCAAGATGGGCCGACGTTTCGCCGAGCTTTCCCGCGTGAAAACCGGAGCCGAACGCTACTTGAGAGCCAAAGACGACCTCATTGCCGCTCGAGAACTCGCCCAAGAGGACCCCTCATTCGCTTCGGAAATCCCAGAGCTCGAAGATGAGCTGCGCGCTGCGCACGAGAGTCTGCTCAAGATCCTCGCCCCCCGTGAGCCCGAGGACGCCCTTGACGTCATCCTCGAGATCAAAGCAGGAGAAGGCGGCGAGGAGTCCGCCCTCTTCGCCTCCGATCTGGCCCGCATGTACTCGCGATACGCCGAATCGAAAGGATGGTCCGTCACCGAGCTTTCCTCGACCCCGACCGAGCTTGGGGGCTTCAAAGAGATTTCTTTGGCCATTCGCGCCCACGGCACGCCCCTGCCAGAAGAGGGAGTATGGGCCCACCTCAAGTACGAGGGCGGAGTGCACCGTGTCCAGCGCGTCCCCGTCACCGAATCTCAAGGGCGGATCCACACCTCGGCGGCGGGCGTTTTCGTCATGCCCGAGATTGAAGACGACACACAGATCGTCATTGACCCGAATGATCTGCGAATCGACGTCTACCGCTCTTCGGGGCCCGGGGGACAGTCCGTGAACACAACGGATTCAGCGGTTCGCATGACGCATATTCCCTCGGGGATCGTCGTCTCAATGCAGAACGAGAAATCGCAATTGCAGAACAAAGAAGCGGCCCTGAGGGTTCTCGCCTCACGACTCGCAGCCGAGGCGAGAGCGAAGAAGGAAGCGGAGGCTTGCGCCCAGAGGCTGTCCCAGGTTCGCACCGTGGATCGTTCAGAACGTGTGAGGACCTACAACTTCCCGGAGAACCGGATTGCAGAGCACCGCACCGGGTACAAGGCGCACAACCTCGATCGTGTTCTCGAAGGCGAACTCAGCCCTGTTATCGATTCTCTGCGCGAGGCAGATGAAGCAGAGCGCCTCGCCCAGGCGGCCAGCAGGTGAAGCGCCCCGCCGATCCAAGCCGTGTCGGCTCTCTCCTGGCCTGGGCGCGCAATCGCCTCGAAGGACTCGAAGCCGCACACCCCGCGCAGGACGCTCGTGAACTCCTCGAATGGGTGGCGAAAACCGATTCGATCTGGAGGATCAAAGAACCCATCGAGCCTGAGCTTGCCGAGCGCTTCTACAACGCCGTTGAGCTGCGGGCGAGCCGAATTCCCCTTCAACGCATTACCGGGCGCATGTATTTTCGGGGCTTGACCCTCCACAGCGCCGAACAGGTCTTCATCTGCCGCCCAGAAACCGAAATCGTCGCAGGGATCGGCATTGAGGCCGCACGACAAGTGATCGCCGAGCAGGGCACGGTTCGAATCGTTGATCTGTGCACCGGATCGGGGGCGATTGCGATCGCCTGCGCCACGGAACTCCCAGAAGCGCAGGTATGGGCGGTCGAACTCGCTCAAGAAGCCTTCGCCCTGGCACAGCGCAATATTGAGACGCTCGTTCCTTCTCGTGTCCAACTCCTTCGCGGCGACGCCACGCACCCGCGCACTCTCGCCGATCTGGATGGCCGCATTGATATCGTCATCTCCAATCCTCCCTATGTGCCCGCCGATGAGGCACCGACCCAGGTTGAAGCGGGCTTCGACCCGCCGCTCGCTCTTTTCGGTGGGGGAGAGGCTGGGATGGACATTCCCAGAGGGATCATCTGCCGAGCCGCAGGACTCTTGAAAGAAGGCGGCCTCCTCGTCCTCGAGCACTCTGCGAGTCAAGCCGCCCTCATGCGCGAGGCGGCCCGGGAAACGGGCTTCATTGAGGTTTTCACAAAAAAGGATCTGGCCGGCGCCCCTCGTGCGCTCGTCGCGACTCGTGCGAGAATCTCCCAGTGACCCCTAGGATTTTGAGCTGCCTTCCCGCATGGGTTCCCGCTGATCTTGACGAGGCTGTCGCTCATGTCAAAAAGGGCGGGCTGATCGTCATTCCGACCGATACCGTCTATGGAATTGGGGCCCTCGCCTCGAATCCGGATGCGGTGGCAGCCCTGCTCGCAGCAAAGGGCCGCGGACCGTCAATGCCTCCCCCCGTGCTCGTCGATTCCCCTCAGGCCCTTGACCGCCTCGCCGTCGATGTGCCCGAGGCAGCCCGCAGGCTCGCTTGGGCCGCATGGCCGGGAGGACTGACGCTCATTGTCAGGGCCCGCCCTGAGCTCGGCTGGAATCTGGGAACAAACGGAGGGACCGTCGCTTTGCGGATGCCCGATCACGCGCAAGTCCTCGAACTCATTGCTCGTAGCGGTCCTCTCGCGGTGAGCAGCGCAAACCTCACTGGAGCGCCCCCCGCAACGTCCATCGAAGAAGCCATTGCCTCCTTTCCTGATTCGGTTCTTCATATCGACTCCGGTCCGACCCCTGGATCGACGCCCTCAACGATCCTCGACTTCGCCCATGGTGATGCGAGTGTCATCCGCCTGGGGACTTTATCCTTGGAGGAGCTGTCCGAAGCGGCCGGTGTCACCCTCATGGGTGCCGAGTAAAACCCTCGAAGAAGAACTACCGAAGGATCAAGGACCGAAGCTCGCATGAAGGTCTATCTCCTCCTCATGCTCATCGCGATGGGCGTTACCGTGCTGATGACGCCTCTCGTCAGATGGTCGTGCATTCGATGGGGGCTCGTCCCCGAGCTTCGTTCTCGCGATATTCAAAAGCAACCAGTGCCCAGGCTCGGCGGCATCGCCATGACGATCGGCCTCGTCGTCGCTCTCCTCGTTGCCTCACACATCCCCTATATGGTCCCCCTGTACACCACGAGCATCCCCTGGGCGGTGATCGGTGCGGCAACGGCGATGACTGTGCTCGGCCTCGTTGATGATCTCGTGGAACTCGACTGGATGACGAAACTATCGGGACAGGTGCTCATTGCCGGGGCGATGGCCTTTACGGGAGTCCAGCTCATCTCCTTTCCCCTGTTCGGTGTCACTATCGGTTCTTCTCGTCTTTCCTTGATTGTGACCGTCGTTCTTGTCGTCGGCATTGTGAATGCGGTGAACTTCATTGATGGTCTTGATGGCCTCGCCGCCGGGACAATCGCGATCGGAGCGGGAGCCTTCTTCGTCTACTCCTACCTCCTGTCGAGGATCATTGGGGCCACCTCATATGCGACGACTGCTTCACTGGTCGTCATCGCCCTTCTGGGAGTGTGTCTGGGCTTCCTCTGGTTCAACTTCCACCCCTCGTCGATCATGATGGGAGGCGGGGCTGAGACTCTTGGTCTCGTCCTCGCATCGGCGAGCATCATCGTCACTGGACAGATCGACCCCTCAGTCCTGGGAACCCAGCAACTCTTCGTGGGCATCTTGCCGATCCTCCTGCCCCTGTCTGTGATCTTCATACCGGTGTTGAATCTTATCGTCGCCTCGCTCCGCCGCATCGCGCGGGGGACGAGCCCCTTCCACGCCGACCGCACCTCGCACTTTCACGACCGCCTCATCGCTCGCGGGCATTCGCATCGTGGTGTCGTCGCGATCATGTGGATGTGGACTGCGATCGTATGCATTCCTTCTGTCGCCCTGCTCATTTTCGACTGGTGGAAGATTGCCCTCGCGACACAGCCAGTGTTCGTGATCGCTCTGGTTGCGACCGTGCGACAATTCCCGACTTCCCATTACCGCTCCAGCGGGGGCGAGGAGGAGAATAATGTCGAACTCTGATTCCCTTGCTCGAGCCTTGACTCGACTGCGAGTACCTATGGCGCTCATTGGCGCAGGAGCCCTTCTCTTCACTGTGTTCGTCTCCGTGATCTATGGGCTCGAGTTGGCAGCAATCGGATTGTGCATCGTCGCGCCAATGCTTCTTCTCGGCGTGCAGTATGCGTGTCTTTCTCGAGCGAGTGCTTCTCAGGGGAGAGGGATTGTGTGGGTCCTTGCGTCCTATCCGATCAGGATCCTCATCCTTGTCATCGTTTTGTATGTGCCGCGCTCTTTCAATGTGGATGTACGCTGTGCGGCCCTGTGTTCGATTCTCGTGATTCTCTTCTCGATGCTCGCCGAGGCGATTGTGATGGTGCGCACGCCGCACTTCACCGTTGATGAACGGGACTAAAGAACTAGTGGCCATTCGTGCAAAATCGTCAAATTGTGCTGAAGCAAGCGTTCTTGCCTGCTAAAGTATTCAAGTCGCTTCTTGCGGCCAATATGCTCTCCCATCACCGATGATTCGAACTCAGGAGCACACGCTGTCCACGTCAACGCCCCCCACTAACCGACGGGGAAGTAGATCCAAGCCCCTGTGGTACTGGACCCTTCTTATTCTTCTTCTCGTGGTCATTGCCGCAACGGCGGTTCCCGCCTTCACGCAGCACGTGCACCAGCCCGGACTCGAAGACTTCTTCCCCAAGCCGATTTTCGGCGAGGGCACGATCTTCCAGTTCAACCGCCTCGTCCTCATTCGTATCGCGATGGCTGCACTGGTCAGCGCGATCCTTCTCGGGGTCGCAGCGAAGGCCACACTTGTCCCTGGCCGCGGCCAGATGGCAGTCGAATTCCTCGCAGGCTTCATCCGCGACAATGTCGCCATTGAGATGCTCGGCCCGAAGAAAGGACGCGCATACGCCGGCTTCATTGGCTTCGCATTCTTCGCCACCCTCGCGATGAATCTCGCCGGAGTGATTCCCGGTACGAATATTGCTGCAACCTCTGTTGTGGCAGTTCCCGCGGTCTTCGCCATCATCTCCTACGTCACCTACGTTGGGAGCGGCATCAAGGCCCTCGGACTCGGACACTTCTTCGCATCGCAGCTCCTTCCTCCGGGGCTTCCCAAGCCGATGTACCTGCTCATCACGCCGATCGAGTTCCTCTCGAACTTCATCGTTCGTCCGGTGACCCTCACAGTCCGACTCCTTGCCAACATGATGGCCGGCCATCTCCTGCTCGGCATGACCTATTTCGGCACTGCGCTCCTGCTTCAAGAGCTCTCCGCCCTCTCGGCCGCGGGAATCCTCACAGGAGTGGCGATGTTCGTCATGACCGGCTTCGAGGTGTTCGTCGCTTTCCTGCAGGCCTACATCTTCACCATCCTCACCTCCGTCTACATCAAGCTCTCGATCGAGAGCCACTGATCCCCACAATCCGCTGAAGCGCCCTTCGGCGCCCAGAAGAAAAGGAAGAACACACCATGGGTATCTCCCTCGCCTACATCGGCTACGGCCTCGCGACCCTCGGCCCCGGCCTCGGCATCGGCCTGCTCGTCGGCAAGACCCAAGAGGCGACCGCGCGCCAGCCTGAGGTCGCCGGCCGACTCTTCACCAATATGGTGATCGGCGCCGGCATGGTTGAGGCGCTCGGCCTCATCGGCTTCATCCTCCCGCTCATCGTCAAGTGACCGCGATGCACCAGATTTTCCCTGCGAGCGACGAAGTCGGCGGTCTCGCCGTCATTCTGCCGCCTCTGTACGAGATCTTCTGGTCGGCGCTCGTCTTGCTCATCGTCCTCCTCCTCGTTGGAAAGTTCGCACTGCCGAAGATCTATCGCACGATGGATGAACGCCAAGCGAAGATCGCTGAGGGGCTCGCCGCCGCTGAGAAAGCGAAAGAAGACCAGGCGCTTGCCGCTCGTGAGCGCGCGCAGGCCCTAGTCGAGGCGAACGCCGAGGCTCATGAGATTCGTGAGCGCGCCGGAGAGGAAGCGAAAGGCATTATTGCCGCCGCCAGGACCGAAGCCCAAGAAGAGGCCAATAGGATCCTCGAGGGCGCTCAGCGTCAGATTCTCGCCGAAAAGCAAGCAGCGGAGATCTCCTTGCGCGCTGACGTGGGTCTGCTCGCGACCGAGCTTGCCGAGAAGATCGTTGGGGAGCATCTCGCCGACACGGAGCTCACGAGCCGTGTCATCGACCGTTTCCTTGACGACCTTGAGAAGGACAACCTTTCAGCCTCTGAGGGTGCGACTCGATGACAACCATTGGAGCACTGCAATCGGTTCCCTTCTCAGGTGAACTCGGGGATGCGCTTGCCCTGCCACACGCGGATGCAATGAAGGTCGCCGAAGAAATCTTCGCCCTTTCTGACCTCGTCAAGACGGATGCTCGACTTCGTCGTGCCCTTACCGATCCTTCGAGGAACGCCGAGGACAAGATGGCACTCGCGCACTCCCTTTTCGATGCGCATATGTCCGCTCCCGGCTTGCAGGTCCTCGAGGCACTGGTCAGCGCGCATTGGACGAAGCCAGAGGATCTGCACGACGCCGCAGAGGTGCTCGGCATTCTCGCAGTGCTCACCGACGCCCTACGGGCCGGTGCCCTTGAAGAGGTGAATGACGAGCTCTTCGACACTCGTCGTTTCCTTGCGGCCGAGCGAGACTTGCGTCTGACCCTGTCGGATATGTCGACAGGCTCTCCGCACGAACGCGCGAACCTCGCCACCCGCCTCTTCTCGGCGCGCCTGAGCCGGTGGAGCATGCGTTTGCTGCGCAGAGCGGTTGGACGTTCGCGCCACGGGCGCCTCCTCAACAACCTCAGGAGATTCGCCGAGTGGGCGGCAACCTTGCAAAACAAGCTGCTTGTCACGGTCGAATCAGCGGTCGATATGACCCCTGAACAGGTGACGCGCCTTCGCCGTCTGCTCGAGCAACGCTTCGAGCGCGACATCACCTTGTCGATCTCGGTCGAACCCGGTGTTGTCGGAGGTTTCCGTCTACGCGCCAACACCACCGCGATCGACGCTTCCCTTGCAGCGCGCATTGCCGATATGAAGCGCTCCCTTGCGGGCTGAACCGCACCCCAGAACTCATCACGCAGACAGAAGGAATACTCATGGCTGACCTGTCAATCAGTCCCGAGGAGATCCGCGGCGCACTGGACTCCTTCATGGAGTCCTACCGTCCCTCCGAAGTGGCCACGGAAGAAGTGGGCTACGTCACGGAAACCGCCGATGGTATCGCCCATGTCGAGGGCCTGCCCGGGACAATGGCGAACGAACTCCTCCGCTTCGCCGACGGCACGCTCGGCCTAGCGATGAACCTCGACCAGCGCGAGATCGGCGCCGTCATCCTCGGCGACTTCGGAGGCATCGAAGAGGGCCAGCGCGTGCATCGCACCGGTGAAGTCCTCTCAGTCCCAGTCGGCGACGGCTACCTCGGCCGCACAGTCGATCCTCTCGGCCGACCGATCGACGGCCTTGGTGACATCACGGATATCGCGGGTCGACGCGCCCTCGAGCTCCAGGCCCCCGGTGTCATGATGCGCAAATCGGTTCACGAGCCCCTGGCCACCGGTCTGAAGGCCATTGACTCGATGATCCCAATCGGACGCGGGCAGCGCCAGCTCATCATTGGCGACCGCAAGACCGGAAAGACCGCGATCGCCCTCGACGCCATTCTCAACCAGCGCGAGAACTGGAAGTCAGGCGACCCGAAGAAGCAGGTCCGCTGCATCTACGTCGCCATCGGTCAAAAGGGCTCCACCATTGCATCGGTGCGCTCGACCCTTGAAGACGCCGGCGCAATGGAATACACGACGATCGTCGCTTCCCCGGCCTCTGATCCGGCGGGCTACAAGTACATGGCGCCCTACACCGGCTCCGCGATCGGACAGCACTGGATGTACGAGGGCAAGCACGTGCTCATCGTCTTCGACGATCTGTCCAAGCAGGCGGAGGCTTATCGTGCAGTCTCCTTGCTCCTGCGCCGTCCGCCGGGGCGTGAAGCTTACCCGGGCGATGTCTTCTACCTGCACTCGCGCCTCCTTGAGCGTTGCGCAAAGCTCTCCGACGAGCTCGGCGGCGGATCCATGACGGGACTTCCGATCATCGAAACGAAGGCGAATGACGTGTCGGCCTACATCCCGACCAATGTCATCTCCATTACCGACGGGCAGATCTTCCTCCAATCGGACCTGTTCAACTCGAATCAGCGTCCCGCGGTCGACGTCGGCATCTCCGTGTCGCGAGTCGGCGGTGACGCGCAGGTCAAGGCCATGAAGAAGGTTGCGGGAACGCTCAAGATCACCCTCGCGCAGTACCGTTCGATGGCTGCTTTCGCAATGTTCGCCTCCGACCTCGATCCAGCGACCCGTTCGCAGCTCACGCGTGGCGAGCGTCTCATGGAGCTGCTCAAGCAGGCCCAGTCGACGCCGTACATGGTTTGCGAGCAGGTCGCATCCATTTGGACTGGTACCCACGGCTACCTCGATGACATTGAGGTTTCGGATGTCCTCACCTTTGAGCGTTCACTCCTCGATCACCTCAAGGCGAACTCGAAGGTCCTCGACATCATCGAGTCGACGGGACTGCTCGAAAGCGATACCGAGGCTGAGCTCAAGGCTCAGGTCGAGGCCTTCCACGATCAGTGGATCTCCGCTGGAAGGGGAGCGAGCCTCGACGATGCCGAGGTGGAGGCCGAGGTGACGCGCGAAGAGATCACTCGCGCCCATCCCTCCTCGCAGAAGGCCTGAGACATGGGTGGCAAGCAGAGGATCTACAAGCAGCGCATCGCCTCGACGCAGACGCTCGCGAAGGTCTTCCGCGCGATGGAGATGATCGCGGCGTCGAGGATCGGTGGGGCGCGTCGCGCCGCCACCGCTCTCGGGCCCTATGAAAAGGCTCTGACGCAGGCGGTTGCTGCGGTCGCGGTTCACACGGATCTCGATCATCCGCTCACGCGTGAGCGTTTCGACACTCCGCGCGTGGCGGTTCTCGTCATCGCTTCGGATCGTGGCATGGCGGGCGCATATTCGGCGACGATCTTGCGCGAATCCGAAAGGCTCATCTCGAAGCTCAAGAGCGAGGGCAAGGTTCCGGTGGTGTACACCTTCGGCAAGAGGGCCCGCTCCTACTTCCGTTTCCGCGGTGTCGCGGTTGAGAAGAGCTGGGAGGGCGAATCGGATGCTCCGGGCCGTGAGACGACCCGTTCGATCGCGAATGAGCTTTTTGAGCGCTTCATGGATCAGGGATTGACTTCCGGGGTTTCTGAGGTTCATCTCGTCTACACGCGATTCGCCACCGTGATGAAGCAATTCCCCGAGGTTCGCCAGATGCTTCCCCTGAGCGTCGTCGACGCGCCCGAGGGTGACGCCGAACGCGATGCGGAGCGCGGATACGAAGACGATCCTTCAGCGACTTTCCCCGAGTACGAGTTCATCCCCTCGGCACAGGCCGTGCTCGACGCGATCCTTCCGCTCTACATCGAGAGTCGCATCCATAATGTGCTCCTCCAATCGGCGGCCTCCGAGCTCGCCTCGCGCCAGCGCGCGATGCATACGGCGACGGACAATGCCGAGGAACTCATCACCAAGTACACGCGCCTGGCCAACTCGGCCCGTCAGGCGGACATCACCCAGGAGATCAGCGAGATCGTGGGCGGGGCCGACGCACTGGTCGCGGGCTGAGCCCAAGGACACGGAGAAGAAACATGAGCCAGGAAGAAACAGTCGCGCAGGGGCGCGTTGCCCGAGTCGTCGGACCGGTCGTCGACGTCGAGTTCCCGCCGGACAGCATTCCCCCGCTGTACAACGCTTTGAAGGTTGACGTCAATCTGACAGGCCAGGGGGAGGGGGAGTCCTCCTTCACGATGACTCTCGAGGTTGCCCAGCACCTGGGAGGCAATCTCGTCAGGACCATTGCTTTGAAGCCGACGGACGGACTCGTCCGCGGTGCGAAGGTCACCGATACGGGTGCTCCGATCACGGTTCCCGTCGGTGATATTACGAAGGGCCACGTCTTCAATGTGACCGGCGAGCCCCTCAACCTTGCCGAGGGAGAGACCCTCGAGATCACCGAGCGTTGGCCGATTCATCGCCAGCCCCCGGCCTTCGATCAGCTTGAGGCCCGCACGAAGATGTTCGAGACGGGCATCAAGGTCATCGACCTTCTCACCCCCTACGTTCAGGGCGGTAAGATCGGCCTCTTCGGTGGTGCGGGCGTCGGTAAGACGGTCCTCATCCAGGAGATGATTCAGCGCGTCGCCCAGGACCACGGGGGCGTCTCGGTCTTCGCCGGTGTGGGCGAGCGTACCCGTGAGGGCAATGACCTCATTCACGAAATGGACGAGGCCAGCGTTTTCGATAAGACGGCGCTGGTGTTCGGTCAGATGGATGAGCCGCCGGGGACGCGTCTGCGCATCGCCTTGACGGGGCTGACGATGGCGGAATACTTCCGTGATGTTCAGCATCAGGATGTGCTCTTGTTCATCGATAACATCTTCCGCTTCACTCAGGCGGGCTCTGAGGTTTCGACCCTGCTGGGCCGTATGCCTTCGGCCGTGGGTTACCAGCCGAATCTTGCCGATGAGATGGGACAGCTCCAAGAGCGCATCACATCGGCGGGGGGACACTCGATCACTTCGCTGCAGGCGATTTACGTGCCCGCCGACGACTACACGGACCCCGCTCCGGCGACGACCTTCGCCCACCTTGACGCAACCACGGAGCTCTCCCGTGAGATCGCCTCGAAGGGCATCTACCCTGCGGTGGATCCGCTGGCGTCCTCATCGCGAATCCTCGATCCGGTGATCGTGGGACGCGAGCACTACGACACGGCGATTCACGTCAAGGCGATCCTTCAGAAGAACAAGGAACTCCAAGACATCATTGCGATCCTCGGCGTTGATGAACTCTCTGAAGAGGACAAGATCACGGTCGCGAGGGCACGTCGCATTGAGCAGTTCCTCTCCCAGAACACCTACATGGCGGAGAAGTTCACCGGTGTGCCCGGCTCGACTGTTCCCCTCTCGGAGACGATTGAGGCGTTCAAGCGCATCGCGGAGGGCCACTACGATCATGTGCCCGAACAGGCCTTCTTCAACATCGGTGGTATCGAGGACCTTGAGCGCCGCTGGCACGAGCTTGAGAAGGACGCCTGATGTCGGATCGGGTACTTCAAGTCGAGGTCGTTTCGCACGAAGGGCGGTTGTGGCACGGTGCTGGAAGCTCCGTTCAGGTCCCCGTCGTTGACGGCCAACTCGGCGTCTTGCCGGGGCGTCAGCCCCTGCTCGCGATGCTCAAAGCAGGCACGGTCACGGTCCAAACCTCGCAAGGAGTGAAGACTTTCGAGGTCGAGGGCGGATTCGCGTCTGTTGATTCTGATTTCGTGACGGTCGTGGCCGATCACGCTACAGTTTCCTAATAGAGGCAGCCCCTGTCCGCGACCCGGACAGGGGCTCCCCGCATCCGATCTCGAGGAGGCAGCGATGAATACATTTCTGTATGTCACCGGGTGGGTTCTGGGCGCTCTTGTGCTTCTTAGCGTGGTGGTGTGGGTGTACATCAATGTTCGGGCGCGCCGCCTCGATGGACGGATTGGGGCTTTTCGTTCCTGGTCTAGGCCCGACACTCAGTCCGGCTGGGCCTCGGGTATTGGCCTGTTCGGGGTTGAGACTCTCAGCTGGTACCGCCTGATCGGTTTTGGCGGTAAGCCGGTGTACACGGTGGCCAGGAGGGGCTTGGAGGTTTCCGCTCCGATCCAGCATTCGGCAGATGGGTCGATGGTGGAGCTTCGCCTCAAGTCGGGCGATCACCGTTATGAGCTTGCGGTTGCGCCCCAGACCTACAATGCGATCGTCTCCTGGGTGGAGTCGGGTCCCCCGATCGGCAGGGCCTGAGAACTCTTCTTCGGCGCCAGAGCGCCGTTCGAGCTCATCTCGCGAGCGTGGTGCTTTTCGCTGCGCACTCGTGCTCGCAAGCGCTGATAGGCTCTCACCCGTGAGAGTTCTCATCGCCACCTGCACCGTCGACTATTCCGGGCGCTTATCGGCGCATCTCGACTTGGCGAAGCGCGTCATCATGGTCAAAAGTGATGGCTCCGTCCTCATTCATTCTGATGGGGGCTCGTATAAGCCTCTCAATTGGATGAATGCGCCGTGTACGGTGACCACGCAAGTCCTCGAAGAGGGCGAAGAAATGGACGGCGTCACTGAGGTCTGGACCGTTCAGGCCGCCAAAACAGACGATCGCCTCGTCATCCGCATTTTTGATGTCGTCGCGGATGTGGCTGAAGACCTGGGGGTGGACCCCGGCCTCGTGAAGGACGGCGTGGAGACACACTTGCAAGAGCTCTTGGCCGAACAGGTTCCGCAGATCCTCGGCGATGGATGGGAGTTGGTGCGTCGCGAGTTTCCGACACCGGTCGGGCCGGTTGACTTGATGGTGACGGACCCCTCGGGTGCGAATGTTGCGATCGAGGTGAAGCGTCGAGGAGGTATTGACGGAGTCGATCAGCTCACTCGCTATCTCAGCCTGCTTGATCGTGATCCCTTCATCAAGGACCTCAGAGGGATTTTCGCTGCGCAAGAGATCTCGAAGCAGGCAAGGATCCTTGCGGAGGATCGCGGTATTCGCTGTTTGATCCTCGACTATGACGCGATGCGCGGCTTTGACGACCCAGAATCGAGACTCTTCTGATCCGAGGGCAGGAAGATCCTCAAAAAGCTGTCAGACAAATCTTTTGCGTGGCACAATGAAGAGGTGGAAACCTCATTTGTGTGCCGTGGCCGTCTCGTCCTTGAATCCCGCATCCTCGAAGACGGTGTTCTCATCGCCGAAGAGGGCGTGATCACCAGAATCATCGATGCCCACGATCCTTCGCTGTCCAAGGAAGACCGCGAACTCATTGCCGCCGTCCCGGCCTCCGACTCCTATATCCTCCCCGGCCTCGTCGATGTGCACTGTCATGGCGGGGGCGGAAGCTCCTTCCCAAATGCGACCTCCATTGAGAAGGCCCAAGCCGCAATCGACGAGCACCGTCACCATGGGACGACGACCCTCGTCGCCTCCCTCGTGACCGCGCACGCAGATGTACTGCGCGAAAGAGCAGCCCTCCTTACTGAACTTGCCGAAGAAGGTGAACTCGCCGGCATCCACTTCGAAGGCCCCTTCGTCTCTCACGCCCGCTGCGGCGCACAAGATCCGAAGTACATCATCGACCCGGATCCTGAACTCACCGCGCAACTCCTCGAGATCTGCAAGGGCTACGCGCTCACCATGACCCTCGCCCCCGAGAAGGACAAGGCCTATGGTCCCGGATCTGTCGCCGAGGTGCTCATCAAGGGCGGTGCACTGCCCTCCTGGGGCCACACGGATTCCGGTTCCGCCCCTGCGCGCGAAGCCCTCGAGTTCTCTCGCAAGGCCATCAAAGAGACCACGAATCCGCGCAGTGCGCGCGCCACCATCACTCACCTGTTCAACGGCATGCGCCCCCTGCATCACCGTGATACGGGCCCGATCGGCGAGTTCTTGTCCGATGCGGCAAGAGATGGTGTCATCGCTGAGATGATCTGCGATGGCGTCCACCTCGATCCCTCGCTCGTGCGCGACGTGTATGAAATGCTCGGTCGGGACTCGTGCGTCTTCGTCACCGATGCGATGGAAGCTGCGGGCATGCCGAACGGCACCTACGAACTCGGCTCCCAGACAGTCGATGTGAAGGACGGCTACGCCTATATCGCGGGCACGACGACTCTTGCCGGGGGAACCGCACACCTCCTGGATTGCGTGCGCGTCGCCACCTTCACAGGCGGGATCGACCTCGTCGACGCTGTCTTCATGGCCACCGTTCAGGGCGCGCGCATTCTCGGGCGAAACGACATCGGCAAACTCGAAGCAGGTATGCGTGCCGATGTACTCGAACTGGACGAGCAACTGCGTCCACAGCGCGTGTGGCGCGGCGGAACACTCGTGAAGTGAAAGGCAAACGCTCGCAGAAGCGACCATGGGCTAAGGGACACCGCGACCTCAATCTCGGTGCCCTCGCCTCCGTGCCCAGGAGCGAGATCGGACCCGATGGGAGGGACTACCAAGTCCAGCATCTGCGCTCCTCCTCGAAGGAATACACCTGCCCGGCGTGTCTTCATCCGATCCACGTGGGCACTGCGCATGTGGTCGCCTGGCCCGAGCAGCAGCCCTTCGGCCTGCCCGAAGGGCTTGAGGCCCGGCGTCACTGGCATGTGGAATGCTGGAGACGCGGCTTACGCCCACTGTGAGTGGGTGAAAACCTCGAGGACAACAGCTTTTTCTCCGGGGGTGCGATGGTGATTATCCCTCGCACCCCCTGGGTGTTGGTGCGGATAAATGCGTCACGACGGCGCTGCTGATGAGCAGTAGCGGCCCAATACGCATTATTGTGGGACGGATAGTGTTCTTCTACGACAGGAGAGAATCGAGTGGGGCGCCTCAAGCAGTACACGGCGGCGGTGATCGCCGCAGCTTTGTCACTCATCTTCCTGATCGTCGGTGTTCTTGCGCTGACGGTCTTTAAGCCCGCCCAGGAGTTTTCCTCCTCGGTCGTTCCTGAGCACACGCTTGTGATGACTCGTGATGGTGTCTTGCGCCTCATGGCGAAAAATGTCACCGTCACAGCGACTTCGAAATCGGGCGCCCCCGTGGCTTTGGGACTGGGCACCCCAGGTGACGTGCTCGGATGGATCGGCGATGACCCCTATACCGAGGTTGTCGGCCTCAGCTCAGATCGTTCCCTTCTCAAAACCGAGGATCGTTCGGCTGTGGGGGACGCTCAGTCAGGAGCTCAATCCGGTAGACACGCTCAGTCCGGCACCCAAGTGGGCACGCCAGGGGCTCAATCTCAGAGCTCAGCTCAATCAGGAGCCCAATCCGCAGCTCAATCCGGTGGTCGCATCGATCCTGAAGCCTCGAAACTCCTCGATGCACTTCTCGCTTCGGATATGTGGCTCCAAGTCGCGACGAATGATGGCACAGCCGCT
This sequence comes from Schaalia cardiffensis, assembly GCF_016405145.1. Classification (GTDB taxonomy): domain Bacteria; phylum Actinomycetota; class Actinomycetes; order Actinomycetales; family Actinomycetaceae; genus Pauljensenia; species Pauljensenia cardiffensis. The sequence goes on along the minus strand of NZ_JAEKIA010000001.1, from coordinate 257,413 downwards.
TTGTCTTTGACTGAGGTCCCTGCATCTCGTTCTCTTCTCGCCGTTTCCGCAGGGGGAGTAGGCGATCTCGAACTGACTCTGACCTGGCCGAGCGAACGCGCAAATTGGCTCGCGATCATTTCTCTGCTGGCAGCCCTCGTTTTCGTCCTCGTCGCTGCGATTGCCGCTTTCTCCCGTTTCCACCATCTGAATCGCGTTCAGCGACGCAGCTCGAAGATCGCCACGGATGCCGAGGCCACGACTGAGAGTCTTGAGCCTGCACAAGAAGAAATGAATGTCGAGGACGAGGGGGTGCAGTCTGAAGCCCCCTCGGACAGCCAAGAACACGAGGAGCTCTTAGAAGAGCAGGCTCAAAGTCGCGCAGCTGGCGAGGAAAGGGATCCTCTTGAGGTCTCTTCCGGCCCCGAGGAGCTAGAGTCTTCACCGTCCGTTGAAACGTGCGAGGACGAAGCTCCTGAAGAAGAAACCCGGGTTGTGGGGCGGCACGGATCAGGCAGCCCCATCGATCAGGATCCTCCCGAGAGGGAGTCGACGGATACGGGTGTCATTGATCTGTCGAGTATCCGTCCTGGAATGACCTTGCCGAGTCGCCGGGCCCTTCGTGAGGCGCGTCAGAAGGGTGAGGGCACGCTCATCATTGACGGGCGTGAATTCGACACCGGTCTCATCCCTGTGATCGAAGGGAAAAAGACCACCGAAGCCCGAGATGAACACCTCTCCTCGGGCGATGCCCAATCCGCTGGAGGGGACCAAGACGGAGATGCGGATGATGTAGCCGGGCGCGCCACGAAGAGCGAATGGACCTCCTTCATGCCCGCGTGGCGCAAGAAGAGCGAAGAAGGGAAGGAAAGATGAAACGTCGCCTCTTGTCCCTCCTCGTCACCTGTGCCTCTGTCATCGCTGTGACTTCCTGCTCCACGGGCGAACTTGTCGCCCCGGATCCGGCTCAATCGGCCGAAACCGGGCCGAACCTGGACTCCGAACGCATTGCAGAGGTCTTGGCCTCCGTGCAGGAAACCATTGACGCCGCCGATAGTGCGCGCGACTCTGCGCTCCTCGAGCCTCGCGTGGGAGGAGGAGCCAAGCGCGTGCGCGCCGCCCAGTACGCTTACGCCACGGCCTCAGGGGACTCCGTACCTGCACTGGACCTGAGCCCGCAACACATTGCGATCACGAACTCGCAGCAATGGCCTCGTGCGATTCTCAATATCCGACAGGCCACGCCTTCGGAGCTTCCACTCATTGAGGTTCTCGTCCAAGACGATGCCCGCTCTGATTATGCGCTCACGGCCTGGTGCCGAATGCTCGGGGGCACCTCAGTCACGATCCCCTCGATCGATGAGGGCTCGGCGTATGTGAGCAATGATTCGACGGGTTTCGTCATGACTCCCGGTGAGGCACTGAGCGCCTACACCGATATGCTCAACGCCTCCGAAGTCTCGAATGCCTCTTTCGCAACCGACGAATTCACCACGCAATACGTTGACACCGTGCAGAACCTGTCCTCGAGCCTCGAGAAGGCAGGAACGATCTCGGCTCTTGCCACGCCGAGCGAGGAGCCCGTGTCAGGAGTAGTCCTGCAGGACGGTTCTGCTCTGGTCGCCGCTCACTTCACCTATACGCTCACCTATTCACGAACGATCGCCAGATCGACAATGCGCCTGGGCGGTCAGACCGCGACCATGAACGCTGGGGATGACGACACTGTGAAGGGCAGCGCCGTTGTGAGCTATGTGGCGACCATCCTGCTCAATATCCCCTCCGCCAAACAGGGCGGCGTCGCCCGAGTGGTGGGTGCTGAGCGAATGATCGAATCCGTCACCATGGATGATTCCTCCAACCCAGACGGCAACTAAGAGATCTGAAGGAAAGAAGCTCGAACAGTGACAGAGCAGATGAACCCGGCCGACTCTCATGGAGCGATCGACCTTTCCACTTCACCATCGCAGGCCTCAACGACAGAGGCTCTCGAGGCGGGGGAGGGGTTGAACATTCCCCTGGTCCTTTCGGGTACGGAAGAGAACTTCCAGGCGATCATGGCGACCTCGCAGAGCCTGCCGGTCATTATCACCATGTATTCGGGCCGTTCCCTTGAGAGCAAGCCGACGCTCCAGGTGTTCGAAGGACTTGCCCGAGAGTTCGGGGGCCGCTTTCAGTTCGTCTCCATCGATATCGACGCCAATCCCGCGATCGCCCAGGCTTTCCAGATCGAGGGCGTTCCTACGGCGGTTGCGCTCATCGGTGGGCGCCCGCTACCCCTTTTCCAAGGGGCGGCGCAAAAGGAGCAGGTCAAACCGATTATCGAACAGGTCTTGGAGGCCGCCTCGCAGATGGGTGTCACCGGCCGCGTCGCGCTGAGCGCTGAGGACATCGCCGAGCCGATCCCCCCTGAGCACGAGGCCCCCCTTGCAGCGGAGACCGCAGGAGATCTCAAGAGCGCGATCGCCCAATGGGAGCGTGTGATCGAACTCAATCCTCGTGACACGAAGGCGAAGACGCATCTGGCGCGCGTGCGCCTCCTGGAGCGCAGTGCGAATACTCCTGTGCAGGACCCGGCCGCCAAAGCCGACGCCCTTTTCTCAGCAGGGCAAGAGGAGCAGGCCTACGATCTGCTGCTGGACATCATTGGAGGCGAAGACGAAGAGGACGTGAAGGACGCGGCGCGTCTGCGCCTCCTTGACCTCTTCCGCATCGCGGGCAACACCCCGGCGGTGCTCAAGGCCCGCACTCGCCTGTCAATGCTCGTGATGATCTGAGCTTCAGACCTCTGTGAAGGGGCTGCCCGTTTTCGGGCAGCCCCTTCACCTCTTCTTCAGCCGAGGAGGGCGCTGATCCCCTCCAGGGGGATCGCCAACCAATCGGGACGGTTCCTCGCCTCGTAGACGGCCTCGTAGAGGGCCTTATCGAGTTCGAGAGCCTCCAGCAGGATTGTGCGGGTTCGGGACTGCTCCTCGTTGAGCGGCGATGAGGCCTGGGTGTAGCCCTCGAGGAAGGAATGGCGCATTTGAGAAAGCCACGTGGGATCTGCTGCTTTCCCCACGGCTGCGGCATAGTCGAAGGAGCGGAGCATACCGGCGACATCGCGCATCGGCTGGTCCGGCATTGAACGCTCGGCGAGGGGACGCAAAGGCTCGCCCTCGAAATCCAAGACGAACCAGCGCTCCTGAGCCCCTTCGGGAACCTCCTTTTCACGCAGGACCTGCCCGAGGTGATAATCGCCGTGAATACGGCTCGCGGGCTCCAGGCAATCAAGCGTGTCCAACTTGGAAAGGACCTCTTCGACCCGCTGTCTCAGGCCCTCGATTCGGGCCTCGAGTTCTCCGACCTCGTCGATCGCCCAACGGGCGCGAGAACGAAGCGATGCTGCGAGTTCACGGGGTGAAGAGGGCGTGGCAGTACCGAGGGCCTTTTGAATGTACACGTGCATCTGAGCACTCGTTTCACCCAATTCTCGGGCGAGAGCGCGCGCTCGAGCACGAATGGGACCATCCACGTCATCGGTATGTGCAAGCTCGCAGAACAATTCGAAACCATCGTCGGCCTTCGGGATGAAGACGCAGGCAACCGCCGAATCGGAGAGGACCGGAAGATGGGTGAGGGGGTCTTCCCAGCTGAGAGTGGACCAGGCGACGGGGGTGCGCACACGGTCCCAGCCCTCGCCCGCAAGGGCCGCAGAGACTTCAACATCCGGGTTGCGTCCGGGGGCGAGAACACGGAAGAGCTTAACGACAATATCGGAATCACAGCCGTCTGAACGGTCATGGGGAGAGGGCATGACGACATTCGTATTGGACTGTTCCCCGGTCATGACCCTGCCCGAATCTGCGCGAGACGAGATTGCTTCTGCTCCTGCGCCCATGACGCTTCCGGCTTCGAGGGCGGCGTGGGCCCAGGCCCGCCAAAAGTCGGGGTGATGGGGTCCATCGACGAGGGCGGAGGAGGAACCCGGGATGACGAAACCCCATGTGCCCGCCGACTCTCCCGGGGAGGCGAAAGAATCGAGGTCCTCGGCGGCAGCCAGGACGAGGGGAACATGGATGAAAACTGGCGCATCCTCATTGGGGCGTTTGGCTGCGATCAGGAGATCTTTGACATTCCAGGCGAGCTGAACCTCGACGGCGATTGACAGCTCTTCGAGCGTGGGAACGGCGTTTCCCTTCAAAGGGAACCATCGACGTTCAGGCATCCACTTGAGGAGGAGACTGAGGAGTTCGGATTCGCTGGGCCATTCGTGTGCTGAGTTGAGGGGGACCATTCCTCCATCATCCCTCATTGGAAGCGTTTCCGGTAGCGGCTTGAGCAAGGCGCGAACGGGGAAGTGATCGAGGCTGAAAGGGGGAGTGAATCGACGAGTTGTCGAAGAGATAAGAAGAGGCTGAGCTCGGGCATCCTGGATGCGGGAGGGATTACAGCGGTACGCAAGCGCACAGCTTCATCGATCTCATCCACGGCCTGCACGAAGCGGTGCCCCGACCATTGGCCGGGGCACCACGAGAGTCGAACAGATCAGTTCGCCGCGTCAGCGGGAGAGAGCCAGAGAACACCGAGGGGTGGGATGCGCAACTCGACCGAGTAGGGGCGTCCGTTCCACGGGATCGGCTCGGCGATGATCGTTCCCGGGTTCGTCACTCCAGAGCCTCCGAAGTCCTCTGCATCGGTGTTGAGGATCTCCGTCCATTCGCCGCCGAAGGGCAGGCCGATCCGGTAGCCCTCATGCGGGTTTCCGGCGAAGTTCGCGGCGCACACGACAACGGGCTGATCAGAACCACTCCTCTGTCCCTTGCGCAGGTAGGAGATGAGATTGTGATCGCCATCGGAGGCGTCAATCCACTCGAAACCGGTGTAATCGTCATCCCAGAACGCCGAGTTCTTCGTGTAGATCCGGTTGAGTTCAGCGACAAGACGCTGCACGCCCGCATGTCCTTCGAAGTCCGTGAGCCACCAGTCGAGGGAGTAGGACTCGTTCCACTCCTGACGCTGAGCGATCTCCTGGCCCATGAAAACGAGCTGCTTGCCCGGATGCGACCACTGGTAGGCGAAAAGGGCGCGAAGGCCTGCAAAACGCTGCCAGTCATCACCCGGCATCTTCTCAACGAGGGTCCCTTTACCGTGCACGACCTCATCGTGGGAGAGGGGCAGAACATAGTTCTCAGAGAAGGCGTACACGAGGGAGAAGGTGAGTTCCCCGTGGTGCCAGCGCCGGTTGACCGGGTCTTCGGACAGGTAGCGCAGGGTGTCGTTCATCCAGCCCATGTTCCACTTCATGCCAAAACCCAGGCCCCCACCACTGGTCGGTGCGGTGACTCCTGGCCATGCGGTCGACTCTTCGGCGATCATCACGATGCCCGGGTGACGCAGGTAGGCGGTCGCATTCGCCTCCTGGAGGAACTCGATCGCCTCCAGGTTCTCGCGGCCTCCGTACTGGTTCGGACGCCATTGGCCGTCCTTGCGCGAGTAATCGAGGTAGAGCATGGAGGCGACGGCGTCGACGCGCAGCCCGTCGATGTGGAAGTCCTCAAGCCAGTACAAGGCATTCGCGACGAGGAAGTTACGGACTTCGCGTCGACCGAAGTTGAAAACGTAGGTACCCCAGTCCGGGTGCTCCCCGCGCAGGGGATCCGGGTCCTCGTACAGGGGAGTGCCGTCGAAACGGGCGAGCGCCCAATCATCCTTCGGGAAGTGGGCGGGCACCCAGTCGAGGATGACGCCGATCCCGGCCTTGTGGAGTTCATCAACGAGGTAGCGGAAGTCGTCGGGAGTGCCGAAACGCGAAGTCGGCGCATAGTAGGAAGTGACCTGGTAGCCCCAGGATCCTCCGAAGGGGTGCTCGGCGAGGGGCATGAACTCGACGTGGGTGAAGCCCATCTCCTTGAGGTAGGGGACGAGTTCATCGGCGAGTCCGCGGTATCCCAGGCCCTGCTTCCACGATCCCGCGTGGATTTCGTAGATCGACATCGGGCCGGTGTGCACGGAGCTTTGCGCGCGCTTGGCCATCCACTCGTCATCGCTCCACTCATGGAAGTAGTCGGTGACGACGGAGGCAGTGGCCGGGGGAATCTCAGTGGCGCGTGCGAGCGGATCAGCCTTTTGGAACCAGTCGCCGCCGGGTCCTTGGATCTCGTACTTGTATCGGGCGCCGACCTTCACTCCGGGGATGAAGATCTCCCAGACTCCAGAAGAGCCGAGGGAACGCATCGCAGTTGCACTGCCATCCCAGAAATTGAAATCGCCGACGACGCGGACAGCACGAGCATTCGGTGCCCACACGGCGAAGGCCACGCCTTCGACCTCGCCCATGGTTCCTTGGAAGGTCTTGACGTGGGCGCCGAGAACCTTCCAGAGCTGCTCGTGACGTCCCTCGGAAATGAGGTAGGTGTCCATCTCGCCCAGGGTCGGCAGATAGTGGTAAGGGTCGTCGAGGAGGGTGATCTGATCGCCGTAGGTGACGCGCACGCGGTAGTCGGGGATCTCCTCAAGGGGGAGGACCACGACCCACACGCCGCAGCGTTCGTGCGTTGCCGGATATGACTCGTCAGCGGTGACGATGTCGACGGCATCGGCAAGGTGGTGAACCGTGCGAACCGTCACGGAACCATTGCCGAGGTGAGCTCCGAGAACGGAGTGGGGCATGTAATGAGACCCGGAGCCGATCGCGTCGAGGACGCCGTCGTCAACGGGGATGGGAGTCATATCCGTATCCATGGGACTAATTGTCGCACGTCACGCTCCTTCGTGTGAGCGGCGCGACACATCATCTTCAAGAAGAATCACTGAAAGAGCGATCGTGCGTCTCGGTGCGGAGCAGAGGAAGAGCCCTGAAAAGAAACGGGGCTTGGCCCCTGACAGAAAAATCAGGGGCCAAGCCGGTGGAGAGCTCGGATGAAGCGGAATCAGCGGCGTTCAGTGTCCGCTCGTCCACGGATCGAAATCCGTCGCTGGTTCGACCGAGAAGACATGACCCAGGCGCGTAACGGGGGAGAGGTCCACCCAATTGTTCGCGCCCCAGGTGTAGGTGCGACCATCGAGTTCATCCACGACCTTGAACAGGCCGCCGGGCGCGTCAACTCCGAGGGAAGACACATCGATCTCAACCGTTCCCGACACGCCCTGATGCGGGTCGAGAGAAACGACGCAGATGACGGTGTCGGGCTGTCCGGACTCGGTGAAACGGGCGGGGACTTGCTTGGAGAAGCATATGATCCCCGGGTGTGAGGTCGGATGGATCTTCAAGGAGTGCAGCTGGCGCAAGGCCGGATGCTTCGCCCTCGCAGCGTTGAGGAGGGTGAAGAGCTTCGTAATGCCGATCGATTCGGCCTCCTCCCACTTCCTCGGGCGGAACTCGTACTTCTCATTGTCGTTCTGCTCTTCGAAACCGGGGCGCTGGACGTTCTCAATGAACTCGTAACCCGAGTAGATCCCCCAGTTCGGCGAGCCGAGGGCGGCGAGCAAAGCGCGGATTGCGAAGATCGCCGTTCCACCTGTCGTCATCTGGGCGGTGAGAATGTCGTGCGTCGTCGGCCAGAAAGTCGGTCGCAGGACGTGGGCGGTCTCGTGAGCGAGCTCGTCCAAGTAGGATTCGATCTCGTCTTTCGTTGTGCGCCACGCGAAATACGTGTAGGACTGGTCGAAACCGACCGCGCCGAGGGTGCGCATCATCGCAGGACGGGTGAAAGCCTCAGCCAAGAAGATGATGTTCGGGTGCGTCCTCTTCACATCGGCGATGATCTCTTGCCAGAAGCGCACGGGCTTCGTGTGCGGGTTGTCGACGCGGAAGATCGTGACGCCATGAGAGATCCAGACCTCCAGGACCTCTCGGACCGCGGCGTAGATTCCCGGGTAGTCGTTGTCGAAGTTCAGGGGGTAGATGTCCTGGTACTTCTTCGGGGGGTTCTCCGCAAAGGCGATGGATCCGTCGGCGCGGGTTGTGAACCACTCGGGGTGGGACTTCACCCAGGGATGATCCGGTGAGCACTGGAGCGCCAAGTCGAGGGCGACTTCCATGCCCAGGGAGCGGGCACGATCGACGAAAGCGTCGAAGTCATTGAAATCTCCGAGCTCGGGGTGGATCGCGTCGTGTCCTCCGGCTTCGGCGCCGATGCCATAGGGGGAACCGGGGTCGCCTTCGAGTGCGACGAGGGTGTTGTTTTTCCCCTTGCGGTTTGTCACGCCGATCGGGTGGATCGGAGTCAGGTAGACGACGTCGAAGCCCATATCGGCGATGCGTTCGAGCTCAGTGGCGGCGGTCTTCAAAGTGCCGGAGACCCAGGTGCCGTCGGGGCGCTGGAAGGCGCCGGCCGAACGGGGGAAGATCTCGTACCAGGCGCCGCTGAGTGCTCGGGAGCGGGCGACTTGAAGAGGATAGGTGCGTGAAGAGCCGATGAGGTCGCGCACAGGGTGAGCGCGGAACACCGCGCGCACGCGGGAGGACAAGCCTGCGGATAAGCGCTGCTGGGGTGAGCGGGAAGAATCTCGAAGATGAGCAGCTGCGTCTTCCAAGACAGCCGTTTCCTCAGGTGAGAGGGGCTCTTGGGTTGGATTGAGAATTGCAGTTCCGGTGATGGCGCGTTCGAAGAGACGAGCACCCTCTTCGAGCATGAGATCAACGTCGACCCCCGCATCCACTTTGATGGCCGCGTCGTGACGCCAGGTCGCATAAGGGTCGGACCAGGAGTCTACCCGAAAGCCCCAGTCCCCCGGTCGATCGGGCATCACCCAGGCTTCGTAGCGGTCGAGTCCTGGAGCGATGTCGCTCATAGGAGCACGAGAGTGCTCCTTGCCTTTCGGGTCGATGAGCACTGCTTCAGCGGCGTAGGCGTCGTGGCCCTCACGAAAGACGGTGGCCCGGATGGGGAAGGGCTCGTTCTCGGTCGCCTTGGCTGGAATACAGCCGCCCTCGACGACGGGGAAGAGCTCGGTAACGGGGATACGGGGCAAAAGATTGTCACTCACGTCACCAGGTTAGCGAAGAGAGTGTTCCTTCGTGCCCTTCATGGGCAATTGCCTCCAGCTCAGATTCCACGCCCGAAACGCTCAGGGGGCATACGCAAGCATGAGGAGGAAAACGCTCCGATCTCGGCCCGTGTATCGGAGTTGGGGGCATGCGCAGACGGGAGGAGGAAAGGCCTTCGACTTTCCGGCAAGAACTAGCGAAGCTGAACAAGCTTTGGGAAAACCATGGTGAGGGTGTCCTCACATCGCCAAGAACACCCTCACTGACGAGCAGTCTTTCTCCTCCTGAAACGAAGAGAGTCAGTAGTTCATCTGCATGGCTTGGCGAACCTCGAGGAGAGTCTCATCAGCTTGGGCATTCGCGCGCTCATTGCCCTCATGGAGGATCTCCAGCAGGTAGTCCTCGTTCGCGATGAGTTCGGCGCGGCGGGCCCGTATAGGGGCGAGCATCTCGTTGAGGAACTCGGTGACGAGGGCTTTCAAAGCACCGGCCCCCCGATCGCCGATTGAATCTGCGATGACAAGAGGATCTTGGCCGCTCGCCAGGGAGGCGAGCATGAGCAGATTCGAAACCTCAGGGCGATTCTTCGGATCGTAAGTGATCATGCGTTCCGCGTCAGTCTTCGCCTTCTTCAACATCTTCGCTGTCTCATCGGCACTCATACCGAGTTCGATAGTGTTCCCGCGAGACTTCGACATCTTCAGGCCATCCGTGCCCAAAAGGAGGGGAACCTCAGACAAGAGTGCCTCGGGGCGTGGGAAGACCGGGCGCTCAGGGGTTGCCCGGCCATAGCGCTTGTCGAAGCGCTGAGCGATGAGGCGCGCCTGCTCAAGGTGGGGCAGCTGGTCTTGACCCACGGGCACGAGATTCGCCTTGCAGAACAAGATGTCGGCAGCCTGATGGACCGGGTAGGTGAGCATGAGGCCCGACATGGCCCGACCATCACTCGCCTCAAGCTCGGACTTCACCGTCGGATTGCGGTGCAGTTCCGACTCCGTCACGAGGGAGAGGAAAGGCAGCATGAGCTGATTAAGCGCGGGGACGGCGGAGTGGTTGAAGATCGTTGAATGCTTCGGGTCGATACCCGCAGCAAGGTAGTCGGCGATGAGGCTGAGCACGCGCTCACGGATCGGGCCGACGCCATCACGGTCGGTGATCACCTGGTAGTCGGCAATGAGGACCCAGGTTTCGACGCCCCGGTCCTGCAGGAGAACCCTATTGCGCAAAGTACCGAAGTAATGGCCGAGGTGCAGGTGTCCAGTCGGACGGTCGCCCGTGAGGATCCTGAAACGTGAAGGATCTTCATCGATCGCGAGATCAATTTGGGCTGAGCGTTCTTTTGAACGCGCGAGCGAGGCGTCAGACGTGGAGTTTGCGAGTGCGTCTTCACTGGTCGTCATGGGCAGATCTTATCGCGAGCACAAACACTTCCCATCCTCAAGGTGGGGAGGGCAAAGGCGAGCAGCTTCGAGCGTCAAGGGGCGCTGCCTCTTGTCCTCAAGATCGGGGGAGGGGAGAAAAACAAGGGAAGAGACACGACGATGCCCAGGGCCGAAGAAAAAGGGCGTGTCTCAGCGGGGAGTCAACGCCGAGGCGAATAGCTCACATCGGACATGAGCAGGCGGACAGAGACAGGGGCGAGTTCAAAAGCCTCTCCGCTGGCGACCTGCTTCAAATCGAGACTCAGTTGTGCGGCCTCGATCCCCTTTGGCAAAGCCTCGTCAAGGTTAGGCCAAGCGGTGTCCACCGTGAGGAGCCAGTCGAAACCGTGGCCCTCAGGGGGTGTGACCTCGGCGGTTTCCAAAGTCCCATTCACAATCAGCAGAGCATCGCGGTCGTGCCAACTCGCACCCGAGCGCAGCATCTGGAAGACCCGGTTCTCTTCCTTCGACCATCCTTCAGAAGGCATGGGCGCACCCGAAGCCGTGTACCAGGACAGGTCGGGAATCGTGTCACCGGGGAAGGGCATTCCCGTCGCGAAAATACTGGGGCGCAAAACCGGATGCGTCAGGCGAAGGGCGATCAGCCACTTCGTCCACTCCTTTTGGTCAATCTGCTCAGCAGTGAGGTCCCAATCTACCCAGGAGATCGGCGAATCCTGGCAATACGCGTTGTTATTGCCGTTTTGGGTGCGGGCGAACTCGTCTCCGCCCACCAGCATCGGAGTCCCCGAGGACAAGAGAAGAGTCGTGAGCAGATTGCGCTGCGTGCGCCTGCGGCGACGGAAAGTTAGCGCCCGCCCGTCCTCGGCCTCCGAGGAGGCGCCCGCGATGGTCGCCCTCTCGCGCGAGGTCACCGGACCTTCGATGCCGTGGTTCCACGAACGATTGTCATCCGAACCATCCCGGTTGCCTTCGAGATTCGCCCAATTGTGCTTCACGTTGTACGCAGTGAGATCCGCAAGGGTGAAACCGTCATGGGCCGTCACGAAGTTGATCGAGGCACGAGGCCCACGACCAACGCCGACACCGTGGTCGTACACGTCGCGCGAACCTGCGAGCCGGGTCGCCAGGTTATTCGGACCCGAGGCCCTGCGCCCGTCGACCAGGGCTTGAACATCCGAAAGCCAAAAGCTGCGCAGTACGCCGCGGTAGTGGTCGTTCCACTCGGAGAAGGGGACCGGGAAATTGCCCGTCTGCCAGCCCCCCGGCCCAATGTCCCAAGGCTCGGCGATGAGTTTCGAGGTCGAAATCTCCGGGTCCGTCGCCATTCCGACGAGGAGAGGATGCATCGGGCTGAACCCCGTCGAGAAACGCCCCAAGGTCGCCGCCAGGTCGAAGCGGAAGCCGTCAACGCCCATCGAAGTCGTCCAGTAGCGCAAAGAGTCGAGGACCATCGCGATTGTCCTCGGCTCGTCGACGTTCATCGTGTTACCGCAGCCCGTGTCGTCAATGTTTTGAACCGGGTGAGTGTTGGTATGGCGGTAGTACAGATCCGAATCCAAACCGCGCCAGCACAGGGAGAGGCCGCCGTCCCCGCCCTCGCAGGTGTGGTTGTAGACGACATCGAGGATGACCTCAATACCGGCCTGGTGGAGGATCGACACCATGCCGCGGAACTCGTCGACAACCGCCTGCGCGCCATTGATCTGCGCGGCGCGAGTCGCGTAGGAGGGCTCGGGGGCAAAGAAAGACAGAGTCGAATAACCCCAATAGTTCGTCAGCCCTCGCTCAGAGAGGAAGGGCTCTTCACATTTCGCATGGATCGGCAGGAGTTCAATCGAGGTAATACCGAGTTCCTTGAGATAGGCCACGCACACGGGATGAGCGAGACCCGCGTAGGTCCCCTGAAGCTCCGGCGGGATGCCGGGCATATTCTTCGTGAACCCCTTGACGTGGATCTCGTAGAGGATCGTCTTCTCCCAAGGAATACGGGGTTTGGGTGCGACCGCGAAACGATTATCGACGACGACCGAGTAGGGGACATGACCGCGCGAATCAAGAGGGGAGCGTTTGAAAGGGTGATGAGTGGGATACAGGTCCTCGTCCACCATATGCGCGTACACCGCAGGCACCATGTCGACGGTGCCCTCGAGCCCTCTCGCGTAAGGGTCGAGAAGAAGCTTCGCCGGATTGTGGAAGAGCCCCGAGTCCGGGTCCCAGGGACCATGAACGCGGAAACCGTAGCGTGTTCCCGTTCCGCGGCCCTCGATATGCCCGTGCCAGATGCCCTCATTCGAGGGGAGTAGACGATAGCGGGTTTCTGAGCCTTCGGGTTCAATGACGCAGAACTCCACTGTGGTGGCGGCCCTTGCGACGACGGCGACATCGAGACCATTGCCGCGGCGGGTGATGCCCAAACGACCGGGAACCGGATTCGGGTCGCTCACCTGCACCACGGTGGAATGATGGCCGTGTGAATGACCGCGAGTCATCGTTGCTTCTCCTCATGCTCCTCATCAGGCGCTCTCAGCCTGCGATTTCCTCGAATCTTGGCGAGATGCGAAGGCTGCGCCCCTCAACGCAATCCAGGGTATGCCGAGAGAGCGGGGAATACACGAGAACGCCCCCAAAGCACACCCCTTAATGTGGGAATCCCCATGCGAGCCCCCTGACAAAGGGCCTTTGTGCGCTCATATGGCACGCTTGTCCCTATGAGAATCATCGTCTGCGTGAAGCACGTCCCGGACACCCAGTCCGAGCGTCGATTCGAAGAAGGCCGCCTCGTGCGCGGTGAGGATGACGTCCTCAACGAACTCGACGAGAACGCCGTCGAAGCGGCAGTCCAACTCGTCGAAGAACACGGCGGCGAGGTCATCGCCCTCACCATGGGCCCCGAAGACGCTGAAGACGCCCTCATGAGGGCCCTCCAGATGGGAGCAGACCGCGCCGTCCTCGTCACCGATGAGCGCCTCGTCGGCGCCGACGCGGGCCTGACCGCCCTCGCACTCGCGGCAGCGATCCAGAGGATCAACGAGGACGGGGGAATCGACCTGGTCGTCACTGGCATGGCATCCCTCGACTCAATGACCTCTATGCTCCCGGCGGCCCTCGCAACGCGCCTGGGAATGCCCCTTTTGGGCCTCGCTCATTCGATCGAGGTCGACCCGGCTTCGAGCCGAGTCACGATCGGGCGCACAGTCGATGGCTACGACGACGAGTTGGCCGCCCAGATGCCCCTGGTCGTGTCGGTAACAGACCAGATCAACGAGCCCCGCTACCCGGCTTTCGCGGCAATGAAGGCAGCGCGCAAGAAGCCGATGGATCACATGGACCTCGCAGAACTCGCTTCCACCCCCGCAGGTGCGCTCATCGAGGGGCGTCCCCGCGTGATTGAGGTCCTCAAAACCGATGAAGTCGTCCGCGAGAGCGCCGGAACGATCATCCCGGACTCCGGTGACGCGGGTGCGCGTCTGGCCGCCTACCTCCTTGAAGTGGTGAAGTGACATGAGCAAGAGTCTGTCCCGTCCGATCCTCGTCCTCGTTGATCACTCCGGTTCCGATGCTGAGGGGTGGAGCCTGTCCCCGGCTTCGGCTCAGCTTGTCTCCCACGCCCGTACTCTGAGCGATGCGGGTGTGATCGTCCTTTCCCTGACGAAGAACGCAGATCTTGAGGCCCTGGGCCGCCTCGGTGTGTCACGGGTCCTCGTGCCCTCCATCGGCGAATCCGCTCCCCGGGTGAGCGCCTGCGTTGCCGACGCCGTCATCGCGGCTCTTGAGGCGCAGGACTTCGGCGCTTTCCTCGTCGTGTCCACCTACCGCGGTCGAGAGGTCGCCTCGCGCATTGCGACACTGATGGACTCCGGGGTTGTCGCAGACGCCACCGACCTTGAGGTCGAGGACGATTCCCTGATCGCGACGACCACAGCCTTGGCGGGCTCCTGGTCGAACCGACTGCTGGTGTCCGGCGTGCTCCCGGTCGCGGCGGTCCGCCCGGGATCCTTCGATGAGACTCCCGCTCAAGAGCCCGTGGCTGCCGCAATCGAAGAAATCCAGGTGACGCCCTCTCGGGAGGCTCTTGCCGTGGAGGTCCTCTCCTCGAGTGTTCAAGCGGGTTCGGGCCGAGTCTCCTTGAGTGAGGCCTCGACCGTCGTTGTCGCGGGACGCGGAACAAATGGTGAAATGGATATCGTCGAGTCCCTCGCCGATGAGCTCGGAGCCGCCATCGGTGCGACCCGTGTCGTCTGCGACGAGGGCTGGGCGTCGCGAACCCTTCAGATCGGTCAGACGGGTGTGTCCGTTTCTCCGAACCTGTACATCGGGCTTGGCGTGTCTGGCGCGATCCACCACACCGTCGGCATGCAATCTTCCGGCCATATCGTCGCCGTCTGCGATGACCCGGATGCTCCGATCTTCGAGATCGCCGACTTCGGTGTCGTCGGGGACCTTTTCGAAGTTGTTCCCCAGGCCCTTGAAGCGATCCGAGCCGCTCGCGAGGAGAACTGACGCACTACCTCGACTACGCGGCCACATGCCCGCTGCGCCCCTCGGCCCTCGAAGCATGGACGAGGACGCAGCGCGACTTGGCTGAAAGCCCCGGCAACCCGGCATCCCTCCACGCGGGGGGACGCCGGGCTCGTCGTATGCTCGAAGACGCTCGCGAACGCATTGGCGCGGCCCTGGGCGTTCATCGCAGCGAGGTCGTTTTCACTTCCGGCGCGACGGAGTCTAATGCCCTCGCAGTCGTGGGCGGTGCCCGCCTAGCGCGCTGTGGCGACCCCCGGCGCTCCACTGTCCTGCTCTCTGCCCTTGAACACGATGCGGTCAAGGAGCAAAGTGACGTCCTTGTCAGGGAGGGCTTCGCCCTTGAGCTTCTCCCGCTTGGCAGCTCCGGCCTCGTCGATTGTGACCCCGAGTACCTGGAGGCAATGGCGGATCGTTTAGCGCTTGTATCCCTTGTGAGCGTGTGCTCCGAACTTGGGACGATCCAAGCCGTGGCAGGCCTCGTCGACGCATTGGGCGGGGCAGGCCTAAGCACAGACCGGCCCCTCATCCACACGGACGCGGCTCAGGCGCTGAGCCTGCTCCCCTTCGATTTCGCCTCCCTGGGCGTGGACCTCGCTTCTTTTGGAGGACATAAGATCGGAGCCCCTGTGGGGACGGGAATCCTCTTGGTGCGCCGCGCAATGAAGCCCGTGACGGACCGTCCAGGAGGCGGCCATGAGCGGGGCATCCGTTCGGGCACGCCCGATGTTGCGGGAGCCGTCGCCCTCGCCGCAGCCCTGGAGGACACACTCGCGCAGCGCGAGGAGGCGTATCGTCATGCGCTCCACTTGCGTACTCACCTGCTGGCGGGGCTGCCCGAGAATGCTCGCCCGAGCGTCGACCCGGCCAATGCGCTACCCTCGATCATTCACTTAAGTCTGGACACCTGGCACCCTGAGGCGGTGCTCATGGCGATGGATGCCGCCGGGATTAGTGTGTCTGCGGGTTCGGCCTGCCACGCGGGAGTCACTCGGCCTTCACAGATGCTCCTCGCGATGGGGGCCACTGAAGCCGAGGCGCTCGGCGTTGTGAGGGTATCGACGGGCATGGATACCACGATCGAGGACATTGATGCTTTTCTTCGCGCACTGCCGCAGGCGATCCGGGCAGGCCAGGCCCTCGATGCGCGCGAGACCCGCAGGGCTGATCGGCGCTCCGCCTCAGCTCGAGGCGCCCGCCTTGCAGGTACTCCCATGATCGACTCGAATATGAAGGAGAGCTGATGCGAGTTCTCGCAGCCTTGTCCGGCGGAGTCGATTCCGCGGTCGCAGCCGCCAGAGCCGTGGACGCCGGCCACGAGGTCGTTGGCGTCCACATGGCCCTGTCATCACAGCCTCAGGAGTGCCGGATTGGATCGCGCGGCTGCTGCTCTCTCGAGGATGCGGCAGATGCGGCGCGTGCCGCAGAAGTCATGGGGATCCCCTTCTACGTGTGGGATCTCGCTGAAGATTTCGAAGAGCGTGTCATTGCGGACTTCGTCGAACAGTACGCGCTCGGGCGCACGCCCAACCCCTGTGTGCGCTGCAATGAGTTTGTGAAGTTCCGTGAGCTCGCCCAGCGGGCTCGCGCTCTTGGTTTTGACGCGGTGTGTACCGGCCACTACGCCTCGATCCGCGAAGGCGAGTCGGGACTTGAACTGCATCGTGGGGCAGATCCTCTCAAGGATCAGTCCTATGTTCTTGCCGTCATGGGACGTGAAGAGCTGTCCAGGGTGATTCTCCTTCTGGGTGGGGTGGCGACGAAGGCCGAGGTACGCGCGGAGGCTGAGGCGCGAGGACTTGGGGTGTCGAACAAGCCTGATAGTTATGACATCTGTTTCATCCCCGATGGGGATACTCAAGGCTTCCTCCGAGCCCGCCTGGGCTCCGCACCCGGTGACATTGTGACTTCCGAGGGTGAGCTTGTGGGGCACCACGATGGCTACTGGAACTTCACTGTCGGCCAACGCAAAGGCCTTCGCCTGGAGAACCCAGCGGCCGATGGGCGCCCGCGCTACGTCATTGAGACGCGCCCCGACACGAATCAAGTGATTGTGGGGGCAGCGCAGTTGCTCTCGGTTGAACGCATTGAGGCCAATGATGTCGTCTGGCTCGCTGAGGATGACATGGCTGAGGAGTGCACGAATCTTTTCGTTCAGGTGCGCGCTCATGGAGTGCCCGCGGCAGTGTCTGGGCTTATCCACGAGGATCGCGAGGCGGCGCGAGTCATGGGCGTAGAGGGTGGAATCCTCGTTACCCTTGCCGAGCCGATCCGAGGGGTCGCCGCTGGACAATCCATGGTGATCTACCGCGGCAGCCGTGTTCTCGGCGAGGGGACGATCCTTCGCGCATCCCGGGGCTGAGTTGGTGCGTCCCGGGGGTGGGTGCGCGCGTCCGGTGGCTGGGGTGCGCGTCACGGGGCTGGGGGTGCGTCCTGGGAACGAGAAAGCGTGAGGGGCCGCAGCGCTGCGGGCAAAGGAACCGTGGAAAGATGGCCTGAGGTGAACGGAGCAGCCTGTGGGGTGTCTCTTGGTGTGAACTGAGCGGCCTGTGGGCTGAGCATGCAGCACTCTGGAGGTTGAGAACCTGGCCTTTTGCTCAGCGCCTCTCGTGGAGGCCGAAGCCCCATGCCTCGAATCCGCGTTTCTTCTCTCTTTCCCGTAGACTTGGCGGGCGCGCGAGTGGCGGAATTGGCAGACGCGCTGGATTTAGGTTCCAGTGTCTTTGACGTGTGGGTTCGAGTCCCATCTCGCGCACCAGAGTTTTCTTTAGGATCCTGCTGGAAAGTCGAGTATTACAGTTGCCTCGACGAGCGGTGACCGGTGCCAGGATCATCTGTGATGAAGCCAGGACACAAGGGATCTTAGAAGAAGGGCTCCGTTGCGCCCAAAGCGTTTCCAATCGTCAACGAGGACAGCGCCCGATCATCAACAAAGACGGCGCTTTCGCCTACCGCGACGGAGGCTGGTGGACGCTCGCGGCTCCCATCAACGGGAAGCCCCAGTACACGCGAGGCAAAACTTTGGTCGAAGCGCAGTTCAAGACCGAAGATCTCGGGTCGATGTGGGCCGAAAAGCTTGACGACGATGCCTCGCGCACCGCTGAAATCATCCTTGCCATCGACGGTGCTGTACAGAAGACCGCCGAAGCAGTCAAGACTGCCGCCCAAGCCGCAGAAGCAGCCCGAGAAGATGCTCGCGCAGCCCGAGAAGATGCTCGCGCAGCCCGAGAAGATGCTCGCGCAGAACAAGTGCGCCGTTGCAGAATTGAGAGAGGAAGGCCTCACGATGCAGGACATCGCGACAGTGCTCGGCGTGACCAAAGGCCGAATCTCGCAGCTCGCACATGCCTCAGACAAGAGGAGGAGATCCAGTGAAGAAATACAACCCGATTCACGAATTCGCCAGCTTCGTCGAGCGGCTCTGCAAGGCTGGTGGAACAGTCGGACAGGCCCTGAGTGTGCTCGCCCGAGATGGCGAAGATAAGTGGGAGGTCCAGGCACGCGGTATGAATCTGTTTCTGCGTACCCGCGAATTGCTCACCATGTCCAGACGGCTTGAGGCGAACGCTCAAGTCTTGGACGTGATGCGCAATGCCTTCATCACACCCGACGACTGCTGGGACACCAACGTTGTACCCGAGGTTGACGCCTTCGCCTTGACTGCCTTGCGCAACGTTGCAGACGCCGAAGATATTACTCCGCACCTGCCTCCCGTCCTCGGAACGGCAGAACTCGACACTCTTCAAGAAGCCCTTGAGGAAATGCGTAAGATGCTCGGCGGTGCAACGGAGCTGCCAGAGAACGTCCGCTGGTACATGCTCAGCCTCATCAACCAATGCCTCGACATCATCTCGGGAGGGTCTATCGACTTCGTGCTTCTTCGGTCGATCACGCTCGAAACCTACGGCATGGGGATTTTAACAAGCGCGCACCTTAAGAGGGAACGCCGAGGATTATTCGTTCAAAGTCTTCCGCGCATGGTCGATAAGTGGTTCATTGGCTTCACCGTCCCCACTGCACGCGGAATCGCTGCGCAGACAACGACAGACTTCATCGGAGCTTGAGTTCCGCCCACAGGTTGTTCCCCGCGACAGCTCAGCCCAAACCCGCCGCGTCCAGCTTTTGCTTGTGCGCTGTGCACGTGAAGAATCGACGCGAGACGGGTCCGGCGTTGCTCGTGATGACATCCAATATGAGCGGAGTCGGAGCTGCTTCACGCCCTCAAACACGCCACCTCGAGTCCCCGCGCAAGAATCGCAGTTTTCGAGCAAGCCCCGTCCTCTACACCCCCACTGCCACCACACAGTGCGCCAGAGTCGTCGCGAGTGTGCTCGCAGTCGCGGATGATTGCTCGGACAAAGCTCTTATCGAGAGCTTCACTCATCTGCCTCGTGCTGAGAACGCGGGGAGCGCCGAGCTCTTATCCCTGCGGAAGGATCGGCTTATCCTTGCAGGAGTATCGGCAGCACGAAGCGCACGAAGACCGTGACCAAGGCGTTGAACAGGAGTACGCCGAGGAGAAAGACCCATGTCATTGCCGAAACCCCGTCCTTGTTGATGATTCGCCGTCCCGACAGGTCCACGCGATGCGGTGAACTTCCAGGAGACCCCCACGTTCCGTGCATCGGCGCCGCCCCGAGCTTCAAGGCCTGCTCCGAATCGAAGCGACGCGGTATGTGCTCCACCACGCGCCGTCTAAGGAGGGCAAGCGTCGTCTGCAGCTGCTCCATCGCTTCTGGCTTCCACAGGGGCGTGGAATGGGCGAAATAGACGTAGAGCTCGTCATCAATGAGTTCGAACTCGCATGAGCGAGCACTTATCCAGAGCGTCCTCAAGACCTCGGAGGTGAAGAGCCTGCGGGCTTCCTGCTCGAAGCCTTGAGGACACAGCACGGTGAAGCCATGATCGGGATCGCCCTCGGGGAGGAGATCCACCTGCGTGCCCGTACTCAAACCCGCAAGCGACAGAATGGGCGAGCGCCTGTTCCTCACAATGACGTGCGGGCTCTTCGCGGGCAAGTCCATGCGCGCGAAGGCGAATGGGCGACGCAGATTCACACGATGCGCGGTCTCGCTGCGCATCGCACGACTGCGGCCCACCATGATCTCGCCAAAGCGCTCATCATGGCGACCGAAAACGGCGCGCATGACAATGCGCATGTTCTTCGGAAATCCCGTACCCGCCAAAGCGCTCGGCCTCACCCCGGGCCCAGTCTCGATCACATCGAAAAAATAATGATCGTTCAAGACCGCGAAGCGCCAGAGTCGGACATCGCGCAAACGCCACACCAACCAGTACGAGTAGGAGGCACCCACCGCCAGCGCGTAGACGATCGGCAAGATCACGAGGAGCAGCCGAGCCGCGCTAGAGAGGGCATCCACCTCGAACAGACGAGGGACGAGGACGAGAACGCCGAGAAGCCCCGCCTCGCTCATCACCACGAGGGCCGTGATAGCGGTGATGCTCCGGTACCAGGGGATACCGGCCATTCGCCGATACCAGCTCGCCTCTTCTCCAGAGGGCGGGCGGCGCAGACAAGAGGGGTCCCCGAGCAGGGGGGCGAGGCGGATCGCTCGCCACAGTCGGGATCACTCAGTTCGCGGGAAGGCGCCAGGGCAGCAGTCCCCAGGGCCCGCGCTGCTTGGCGTCGAGAGCGATCTCCATCGCGACCACAGCCTCGCGGCACTGTCTGGCATGGTCCTCGTCGGCGCGCCCCTCGCTCCAGTGCATGACCCGTCCGAGGACGTAGCTGCGACCGAAGGCGGCCCAGGAATCGAACTCCTGGCGCGCCACACGATTGATCTCCTCGATCATCCTCAAAGAGTCCTCGCGCGAGATGAGTCCCAGCCCCACGCCCCAGGTGCACACCGCGACGGCTTGGCCGAGAGCATATGCGTCGAAGCTCAGGACCGGCTCGTCAGCGGGGAAGTGCTTCTTACCGAAGGCCTTTTCGTAGTATTCGACGGCGCGCACGAACTCCAATTCCTCGCCCTTGCCGGTGCCACCCGATTCCTTGATCGCCGCGAGCCACTGGCGGCTGCTCGGCTTCTTTCCGCCATTCGCCTGGGCTGCTTGTGCGCGCAGGGTGAGTAGCTGCTGCGACAGTTCGCGTCGACGGCGCTGCATGAACAAGCGCTCGACATTCTCGTAGACGTCATTGCTGCTGTTCAATCCCCACATGTCGCGCAGCTTGTGAAGCGAGCTCGGGCTCGACAAACTTGCAGTCGGGTCATTCCAGTAGTTCTGAGCGTTCGTGATCTGCTGGAAGCCGAGTGCGAGCAGGTTCGCTTCGCGGGTATCGACGGGGAAATCCTTGTTGTACGCCAGTTTCGAGAACCTGGCGAAAAACTTGAGCACAAGGAACAACACAATGATGCCGAGGAAGCCGAGAGCGATCCACATGATGAGGCGATTTTCCGGCGCAAGGAACCAATCGAACACAGAGGTAATGGACTCCATGAGGTGACGTTCTCCTTTACGACTGTTGGGGTCCCAAGCAGCATTGCATGCGTCGTGGAGAGCGCACAAGATCCAGCTCGCGTGAGGCTGACTCCCTGGGGTGCTCTGCTGGCGCGTGGAACAGGGGGCGAGATCGGAGTGGGCGATGAGGTGGGGATTCGGATGCTCTGCTGGCGCGTGGAACAGAGGGCGAAGCGCGAGCCTCGAGTTCATCTCCTGCAGATGCTTCGAGAGTCCGCGTATATGCGCCGGTGCGCCTCGGAAGAAGTGATCCTCGGGAAGATCACGCGAGAGCCCCCGTACGTGCTCCCGGTACCCTGTGCTGCTCCCTGCTCCCTGCTTGTCGAGCGTTGGGCCGCTTCTCACCCTGGCCAACTTCTCACTGCTGCTGTCTTCTCACCCCTGCCGTCCGCCTGCGAAATGCTCGGCGGGTGAGTGCGCGTCATACTCCGTAGACTGGAGGTCATGAGCAAGCTCGAAGTGGGGCAGAACGCCCCCGATTTCACGGCCGAATCCACTCACGGCACCATTCACCTGGTGGAGTTCCTCAAGGAGACCGAAAAAGGCGTCATCGTCTACTTCTATCCGAAGGCCTCGACGCCGGGATGCACGAAAGAAGCCTGCGACTTCCGCGATTCCCTGAACTCGCTTAAAGGCGTCGGCTATTCGGTGATCGGCATCAGCGCCGATCAGATGGGCGCCCTCGAGCGTTTCGCGGACACACAATCCCTCAACTTTCCCCTCGTCTCCGATCCGGATCACAAGATCCTCGAATCGTGGGGAGCCTGGGGGGAGAAGAAGAACTACGGGAAGACCTCCATTGGCATCATCCGCTCGACGATCGTCGTCGATCCAGCGGGCATCGTCACCACGGCCCTGTATAACGTGAAGGCCACCGGTCACGTCGCGAGGCTTCGACGAGAACTTGGCATTGACGACTGAAGGAGAAAGCTTCCCTTGTCCTGCGCGATCCTCGCCAGCTGCTTGCGAAGAAAGAGTTCCCCTTCGGGGAAGACCTTCGCTGAGTCTTCAAGGAGACGAAGGACCTGGGGTGAAAGAGAGCCAACGAGCGCCAATTCCACGGCGTGGAGTCTTTCGCGTTCCTGCTCTTCGGCATCTTCGACGTCCTCGGTTGGAACGAGTCCCTTGATAAAGCTTGCGAAATTGGGTGCGAGGAGCGTTTGAGCGTAGTCGAACTCCTGGTCGATGTGAACGATTCGCGGCCTGCCCTCGGGACCGCATTCGCAATAATCGAGCATGATGACGTCGTGGCCCGCACTTGGGCATTGACCGAAGACGATTCCAATCGGCGGGTATCCCCATTCCTCGATCATGAATTGTGGGCCGCAACTGCCGCATAGGGAATTCGCCGTGTCCCAGCCGATCGCGGAATATGCGGTGATGGCGACCTGAGCTTCTGCCCACGAGGTTTCTTCCATCGTAGGGAAACAGGCCCGATTAAATCCGCCGTTGCGGTGATGACACAATTCGATGTAGGCCGCGGACAGGCGGTATCCTAAGCGCTTCTCGACCTCGCTGATCGTTTCCTCATCGGGTTGGGGGGCTGAGTCCAGTGCTCCTCGTAGTAGGGGTGATCGGCCCATACGTCATCAAGATCTGAGGCGCTGAAGGAGTGCCTCGACGTATCGCTCATGGTTTCCAGCGTATCTAAGCCCTGGCTGGTGTTCTGCTTGGAGAAACCGTATTCCTCCTCGAGAAGAGACGATGCCCGGCTCAGGAGCGCGGGGTTCTACTTTCGATACTCGGCCTCAATGCGCGCCAGGTATGCCCGTCCGAAGTCCGTCACCGTGAACACCTTGCGTTGCAGACCTGAACGGACTCCCGGCCGGGTATCGACTGCGAGCAAATAGTTCGAGACGAGTCGTTGGAGGGTCCTGTAGAGGCCGCGCTCGGTGAAGGACCATCCGCTCACCTCACTCAGGCGCGTCAAGATCTGCGCTGTGGAGAGCTCTTCTTCTTTGGAGATGATGCGCAGGAGAAACACAGTGGTCGCAGATTTCTTATAGACCTCGACCCAGCTCTCCACCAGGTCGTCGAGGAACTCATCGGCTTCGCTCACGTCACTTCTCGAATCCACGGGACAGGATTGCGCCGAGGGCATGGAGGGTCAGGCCGACTCCCCAGAGGGCCGGCATGGCGATGGCGACGCCGAACCATGCGGGAGCGGTGACGAAGTGCGCGGACTCTCCATCAAGGACCGGATTAGCGGTGACGGCGAGAATGAAGAAGTGGAGCAGGAATCCGCCACTGACTGATGCGTAGGTCATTGTGTGCGCCGCGAGGCTGCCGAATCGCACGCGTTTGAGGTGTTTGCCGTAGACGAGGATGAACACCGCGTATCCGAGGGCGATGAGGACGACGCCGAAGTAGGTGAGAAGGCCGACGGTGTTGCCCGTAAGGGCGATCACGATGTGCAAGCCGATATTGGCGGCGAGCATGGAAAGAGCGAAGGGGGTGAGTGCCCTGCGGGCGCTGGTGGTCTTCGCTTCGGGGGGTGCGGTGTTCATGGGTTGCGCCTTTCTTCTTGATCGGTACTGTACCAATGGTACACCATCGATCATTCAGTGTCAGGGTGTTGATCGAGAAAGAGGTGTTACCGCTCAGATTGTGTGGCGTTGACTTGGCTCTTCCTGATGTTGGTGGTGCCGAGATTGTGTTTGGGGTCGTTTGGGTGGGTGTTGGGTGGTGTTCGGGTACCCCGGTTGTGATTTCGGTTGAGGTAAGGGCTGCTTGGTGGTGCCGAGATGGTGTTTGGGGTCGTTTGGACCCTGTCCGTGCGAAACCGAGTGCTCCGCTGCTACCAGGCGCACCCTTGCTCTCCCTCAGGTTCCAGCGGTCCGTCAGAATATGCCCCACATTCTGGCGGGCATCCCCGGGGGAGGCCACAAGCGGGACACCAAGCCCGCCCTTGGCGGCAAGTGGAGGGCTTATATCCCTCGGGAGAGGCCACAAGTCGGACACTGAACGTGCATAAGTCGGACGAATCAAACTCTGACCTGGGATTTCTTTAAGGATCCAAGACATAAGGTTCGACTTGTGGTCATCCTGACCGTCATACCCCGAAGGGCACCACAGATATTGGCCGACATTCGAGATGGGGGGAGTGAGTGAGTTCATCTCTGAGGGGGAGTCGGTGACTCCATCTTCATGCGAGACTCCACGTAAGACGACTCCACGTAAGACCTAGGGCCGTGGATACGAAAAAGGCACAGCCACACGGCCGCGCCTCTTGGTGCGTCATGGGGGACTTGAACCCTCAACCCGCTGATTAAGAGTCAGCTGCTCTGCCAATTGAGCTAATGACGCGGGGCTCTCTGCGAAAATCGCTAGGAGCAGTGCGTCATGGGGGACTTGAACCCTCAACCCGCTGATTAAGAGTCAGCTGCTCTGCCAATTGAGCTAATGACGCGGGGGCCTTTCGACCGGAATAAAACTTTACCGTCTTCGCCCTGGGGATGCAAAATTGAGCGGTGAGAACAGTGCCACAGATGTGGAGTTGAGGGGAGTCATGACACGAGCTTCAGCCTTCGGGGCGATCGGCGCGAAGAACAGTCAAGTCGCCGAGGACTATCTCAAGGAGATGTGGGGGAACGAAGAAGCGGGCGGCGACGGCATCTCGGTCAACGACCTCGCTGCGCGCATGGGGGTTGCGGCCTCAACTGCCTCTGAGAACGTCGCGCGCCTCACCTCCTGGGGGTTCGTCACACACGAGCCCTACAAGAAGGTGCACTTCACCACTCAGGGACGCCAGATCGCCCTTGGCATGGTCCGTCGTCACCGCCTTTTAGAGACCTACCTCCATGACCGCCTCGGCTTCGAATGGGATGAGGTTCACGAAGAGGCGGAAATCCTCGAACACGCGGTCTCTGATCGGCTGCTTGAACACATCGACGAAGCACTCGGGTGGCCCGCCCGCGACCCCCACGGTGATCCGATCCCGGACGCGGATGGTCGGATTCGTACGGGCGCCACAGTTCCACTCAGTGAGCAAAGACAAGGGGAGTGGGTGACAGTCGCCCGCCTCTCCGATGAGAGCCCGCAAGGGCTTCGTAATCTTGACGAAGCCGGGATCGGCCTCGACTCGCAGATCCGCTTGGCTCGGCTCCCCAATGACGAGGACGGGGCGGGTTGTGCCGGAAATACTGGACCAGCAGGGGAGCAAGTCGCTGTGGATGTTCAAGATGGGGTGGGAACGGTCAACCAGGTCCTCCTCGATGAGACGACCGCGAATCTGATCCGCGTTCGCGCCTGATCCGCGTTGGCGTCTGCACCACCTTTTTGAGCCCCATCCGTCCCGCACTTGTGCTCAGACAGAGCAAAGGAGGGCAAGTCGGGCTCAAGGGTGGAGATGCAGAAAGGGCTCAGATTGGGGCAATAGAGAGAGCATAGGCCAGAGCCGCAAGGTGGGCTCAGGTCAAGGCGTAGGCAGAACACAGTGTCGGTGCTGGCTTGGAGGCAGCCCACGGTCTCAAGTCGTGGCAATAGGGGAGGGCTCAGACCAGGCGCCACAGGGCGAACTCAAGGGTGGGGATACAGAGCGGTCTCAGATCGGGGCAATAGAGAGCCCAGGCCAGGGCCGCTCAGGGCAATAGAAAGAGCTCAGGTCGGGGCAACTGGGAGACGGTAAGCCAAGCTGCGGGAAGAGCTCAGGCTGGGAGCGATAGGGCAGTCTCAGGCAAGGGATGCAGAGCGGGCTCAGGCCAAGCCGCTGAGAAAGTTCAAGCCAAGGCCGGAGAGCTCATCTCAAGCGGAACATTCGCACCATATCCGGCCGCGCGCAGGCCCTCGCGCAGCTTGCCCATCGTCTCATCGAGTGCCTCATCCGAGGCGGGGGCCGCATTCGAGAGCAAAACATCCGCCTCGCTGCGCAGCGGAATGACATGCAGGTGCGTGTGGGGAACCTCAAAACCCCCGATGACCAGGCCCGAACGGGGAACGTCGAAGGTCTTCTCTTGGACGGCGCCGATCGTGTGGGCGACCTCCACCAGATGGGCGACGACACTGGCGGTCGCATCCGTCCACTTCTCGTAGACGTGACGCGGAACGACGAGGACGTGGCCAGGTGCAGTCGGCTCGATCGTCGCAAAAACGACGCAGAGATCATCGGCCCAGACGAAGCGTCCAGCCCACTTGCCGGAAATGATGTTCTCAAAGACAGTGCTCATGCACTCATTGTCACTCATCGGGCTCGTCTCGTGCCCCGTTCTGCGCCGTTTTCCTGCCGAGTCGATGGTCTACCCTTTAAGGGTTGAATCGTCGATCGTGAAGGAGAAGGTCCTGATGAGCCAGACCCCGGGTATGGAACCCGCCCAGCGGTACACCGCCGAGCTCGCCGGCACCATCGAAAAGGCGTGGCAGGATCGCTGGGACGAGTGGGGAACTTTCAACGCGGACAACCCCGTGGGAGAACTCGCCGGTCCTCTTGCACAGGAAAAGCCCTTCTTCCTCCTCGATATGTTCCCCTACCCCTCGGGCAAGGGCCTGCACGTCGGACACCCCCTCGGCTACATTGCGACCGACACCGTCGCACGCTTCCGCCGCATGAAGGGCGAGAACGTCTTGTACACAATGGGCTACGACGCTTTCGGACTGCCCGCCGAGCAGTACGCCGTCCAAACGGGCCAGCATCCGCGGGTCACGACCGAAGAGAACATTGCGAACATGCGCCGACAGCTGCGTCGCCTCGGCCTCTCGCACGACCGTCGCCGCTCTTTGGCAACGACCGACACCGAATACGTGCACTGGACCCAGTGGATCTTCTTGCAGATCTTCAACTCCTGGTTCGACCCGGAAGCCACCGCCCCCGACGGTTCGCAGGGCGCCGCACGCCCGATCAGTGAGCTCGAAGACAAACTCGCCTCAGGCGAGGTCGCCGTCCCCGACGGGCGCTCCTGGGCTGAGCTTGACCGAATCGAGCGAGCCAAGGTCGTGGACCCCTTCCGCCTCGCCTACGTCTCTGAAGCGCCCGTGAACTGGTGCCCCGGCCTGGGGACCGTCCTGGCGAATGAAGAGGTCACCTCTGAAGGGCGTTCCGAGCGCGGCAACTATCCGGTCTTCACTCGCAACCTGCGTCAATGGATGATGCGGATCACCGCCTACGGCAAGCGCCTCGCTGACGACCTCGACACGATCGACTGGCCGGAGAAGGTCCGCGCGATGCAGCGCAACTGGATCGGCCGCTCTGAAGGCGCCACCGTCACCTTCGAGGTGCCCGAAGCGAAAGCAGCCGGAGCCTCGCAGGCCTCTCTCGACGTCTACACGACCCGTCCCGACACCCTCTTCGGTGCAACCTTCATGGTCGTCGCACCCGAACACCCGATCCTTGGTGGCACCCTTGCAGGAAACGCGGATGACTCCGCCCAGCTCAGCGTCCCAGACTCCTGGCCTGAAGGCACGAAGGAAGAGTGGACCGGGGGCGCGCCCTCTCCCAGAGAGGCAGTCGCCGCCTACCGCGCGCAGGCCGCAGCCAAGACCGAGTCCGAGCGCACGGACGAAGAACGCGTCAAGACCGGCGTTTTCACCGGCTTCTTCGGCATTAACCCCGTGAACGGACGCCCCATCCCCGTGTTCGTCGCCGACTACGTCCTCTGGGGCTATGGTACGGGCGCGATCATGGCGGTTCCCGCCCACGACGACCGCGACTGGGAATTCGCCCGCAAGTACGCGCTCGAGATCATCCGCACGATCGGCCCGGCCAAAGACCCCTACTCTCATAACCTCGACGAGTCGGCCTTCACGGGCGACGGCCTGGCAGTGGACTCCTCGAACGAGGAGATCAGCCTCGACGGGCTTGCGAAGGACGAGGCGAAAACGGCGATGACCGAATGGCTCGAAACAAAGGGCCTGGGTTGCTCCACCATCACCTACCGTCTGCGCGACTGGCTTTTCTCCCGCCAGCGCTACTGGGGCGAGCCCTTCCCGATCGTCTGGGACGAGGACGGCCTGCCCCACGCCTTGCCCGAGGAGATGCTGCCCGTTGATCTTCCCGAGATCACGGACTATTCGCCTCGCACCTTCGATCCGGAAGACGCGAACACGGCGCCCGAGGCGCCGCTGGGCCGAGCCGAGGAGTGGGTGAAGGTTGAACTCGACCTCGGCGATGGGGTGAAGACCTACAGGCGCGAAACCAACACGATGCCGCAGTGGGCGGGTTCGTGCTGGTACGAGATGCGCTACACCGACCCGAAGAACCCTCGGGCCCTCGCCGATCAGGAGAACCTCGACTACTGGATGGGGCCGCGCGAAGGCAAGCCGACCGGTGGCACGGACCTGTACGTCGGCGGCGTTGAGCATGCGGTCCTGCACCTGCTCTACGCGCGCTTTTGGCAAAAGGTCCTCTTCGACCTTGGCCACGTTCCCGACGCTGAGCCCTACCACACGCTCTTCAACCAGGGCTACGTGCAGGCCTACGCCTTCAAGGATGCGCGCGGACAATATGTTCCCGCGGACGAGGTCGAAGGCGAGGAGTCGAGCGGCTTCACCTACGAGGGTGAGCCGGTGACCCGCGAGTACGGCAAGATGGGCAAGTCGCTGAAGAATATCGTGACGCCCGATGAGATGTACGACGCCTACGGGGCTGATGTTTTCCGCGTCTACGAGATGAGCATGGGCCCGCTCGACGTGTCCCGCCCCTGGGAGACTCGCGCAGTCGTTGGCTCTCAGCGCTTCTTGCAGCGACTGTGGAGGAACACAGTCGATGAGGAGAGCGGTGAGCCGAGCATCTGCGAAGAGCCCGCCGACCTTGAGACGAAGCGCCTGCTCGCCCGCACGATCGCGGATGTGACAGTCGAATACGAGAACATGCGCGTCAACACTGCGATCTCGAAGCTCATCGTCTTGAACAATCACCTGACGGGCCTGAAGTCCGTTCCCCGCGAAATCATCGAGCCCCTGATCCTCATGCTCTCCCCGGTCGCCCCGCATATCGCTGAAGAGCTTTGGATGCGTCTGGGACACTCGCAGTCCCTGGCTCGTGAGCCTTTCCCGATCGTCGAGGACGAGTCCCTCCTCGTTGAGGACAGCGTCACCGCGATCGTGCAGGTCAATGGTAAGGTCCGCGCGAAACTTGAAGTTCCCCCGTCGATCAGTGAAGACGAGCTGCGTGAGCGGGCCCTCGCTCAAGGGCCGATTGTGAAGATCTTGGACGGTCGTGATCCTGTGAAGATCATCCTTCGCGCGCCCTCGCTGGTGAACCTCGTTGTGCCTCGAGGCTGAACGCACGCACCACGCCGTGGACCCGGCCCTTCGTTTTTCGAGGGGCCGGGTCTTCGCTGAGCGGGTAGGCTCGTGCCCCGGGGCGCCAGGGCCCCGACAGTATTGAGGAGGATTCATGCCCGAGGGCGATGCGATTCGCAGGCTCGCGTCCACGATGAACGAACTCTTCACGGGTGGGAGCGTCCTCGCCTCCTCCCCGCAGGGGCGCTTCGCGGCCTCGGCCGAGAAGATCAACGGGCGCGTCCTCGAGCAGATCCGTGTTCACGGCAAGCACATGTTCATCGGTTTCGTTCCCCCCGAGGCCGTGGGCAGTGAACCGCAGGAGTGGATGCATATCCACCTCGGCTTATACGGATGGTGGCGTTTCAACGGTGACGAAAGCGTCGTCGATGAGGGCCACGGGGTCGCCCATCGTATTGCCCCCGTCGCGAAAGGGGAGTGGGATGGGCACTCCGAAACCCGTTGGGGCGAAGGCTATGGTCAGGCCGCGAAAGGCGAGTGGGAGCCTCCCGAACCCGTCGGCCAGGTGCGCTTCCGCATGTATAACGAACACGCCGTCGCCGACCTCATCGGACCGAACCGTTGTGAACTCATCTCGAATGAGGAACGGATCGCAGCGCAGGCGAAGCTTGGCCCGGATCCTCTCGACGAGGGCGCGCGCGAGGACCGAGAGGCGGCGAAGAGATTCGCCGAGGTTGCGCACGCGAAGAAGCGCGCCATTGGCGAGATCGTTATGGATCAGGCAATCATCGCGGGGGTCGGCAATATCTACCGGGCGGATGCCCTCTTCCTTGCGGGGATCTCCCCCTACCGCAAGGGATCGAACATCTCCGCCAAGCGCTTGACAGACCTGTGGGTCCTCATCTGCGATCTGATGAACAGGGGATTGGCCGCCGGGCGTTTGGAGACAATGGACCCGCTTGAGGCCCCGAATCCTCCCCTTGAAGGTGATGAGGAAGCGTCGCGCTGGTACGTCTATCACCGGACGGGCAGGCCCTGCCTGCGCTGCGGCACTGCCGTGCGAGAAGCACTCATGCAGAACCGTCGCCTCTTCTGGTGTCCTTCGTGCCAGCGTTGAGGTGCTATCAGCCGATCTCTTCGAATCCGAGGTCGTCGTAGAGCTCGGCCGCTCCTGAGTGGCGGCCATCGATCCGCAGGGCGAGGGAATCGAAACCCCAGTCCTTGCAACGGCTCGCGACCTCGGCGATGAGGGCCGTGGCAATGCCTCGGCGCCGATACTCGGGGTCGACGACGAGGTCGACGACGAAAGGACCATCGGGGGCGTCATCCCAGGGGGATTCTCGGACGACGAGGATTGCTCCGACGAGGGTCCCGCCGTCCCAAGCGCCAACGAAGGAATCTTCGGTCGTCGGGCCGAAGGCGCCGTCGAAGGTGAGTCTGAGCTCTTCAGAAGTCTCCAGGAGTGCTTCAGCTGTCGTGGGATCGCCGTAGGCGTCCAGGGTGAGGACGGCGAGCACGGGGATGTCGTAACGGGTGAGCGTCGCGATTTCGACTCCTGCCGGGCGATCGACATCGGTCAACGCATTCACCGGTGCGTGAAGAGTGCGCTGTTCCATGCCTCAAGCATAGGTGGTGCGCATCACAATCGGATGCGTTTGGGGTGCTGAGTGGGGAAAAGAGCAGCTCAGATGTACAACTCAGGTTCGTCGAGGAAGTAGGCGGGATCAATGATGAGATCGTCGTCTTTCGTGTCCTGGCAGGGCTTGGGCAAGAGCTTCGCGGGTACGCCGATCGCGACCGAGCCACAGGGCACGTCCTTCACGACCACCGCGTTCGCACCGATCTTCACCCCGTCGCCGACGGTGATCGGCCCCAAAACCTTCGCCCCGGCGCCGATCATGACGTGACTGCCGATCGTGGGGTGACGCTTGCCTGGGGTCATGGAGACCCCGCCGAGGGTTACGCCGTGGAAGATCACGACATCCTCGCCGACCTCGGTCGTCGCACCAATGACGACACCGGTCGCATGATCAATGAAGACACGGCGTCCAATGACCGCCGCCGGATGGATATCGACTCCCGTGAAGGAACGTGAAATCGAGGACAGGATGCGCGCGGGAAGCTTGACCTTGCGGACCCAGAGGGCATGGGAGAGGCGGTGCGCCCATAGAGCGTGGACCCCGGGATAGGTGAGGGCGACTTCGAGGGCCGAGGTTGCGGCCGGATCACGGTGACAAGCGGTGTGAAGATCCTCTTTGAGGAGGCGTGCGGCTCGCAACGGATTCATCACCATGATCGTCCCTTCGCTAAAACTCCTCCAGTCTATCGGCTGGAGGGCGCTGGTCCTGAATGAGTGGGAGAGTTCTGAGTTGGGCTCAGCGGGGGAGCTCTGAGCTGGGCTCAGTGGGGATGGCACTGAACCTGAGCCAACGGGGCGGATAGGGGCGAAAGAGTTCTCCCCATCCGCCCGGGTCATCACTCCCTCAGATCATCGAAGAGCGCGGTTGAAAGGTAGCGCTCACCGGTGTCGGGAAGAAGAGTCACGATCGTCTTGCCCGCGAATTCCTCGCGTGCGGCAACGAGGGCGGTTCCCGCAAGCGCCGCCCCAGAGGAGATCCCCACGAGGAGCCCTTCTTCGGCGGCGGCTCGACGCGCGTATTCCAATGCCTCAACGGTCTTGACGGAGACGACCTCGTCAATGAGGGAGGCATCGTAGTTGCCGGGCAGGAAGTTGGGCATCAGGCCCTGAATGCCATGCGGCCCTGCACTCCCACCAGTCAGGAGCGGAGATTCGGCGGGCTGAACCGCGATGATCGTGACATTCGGGTTCTTCGCCTTGAGGGATTTCGCGATCCCCGAGATAGTGCCCCCCGTGCCGACACCGGCCACGAAAACATCGACCTGGCCCTCGGTGTCGGCCCAGATCTCCTCGCCGGTCGTAGCGACATGTGCTGCGGGGTTTGCGGGATTATCGAATTGGGAGGCGATGATCGAACCGGGGCGCTCATCGCGGATACGCTCAGCCTCGGCGACTGCTGCTGCGACCCCGCCCTTGGGGTCGGTGAGAACGAGTTCAGCGCCGAAAGCACGGACGATGATGCGACGCTCGACGCTCATGGATTCGGGCATCACGATCACGACCTTGTATCCGCGAGCGGCGCCAACCATTGCAAGGGCGATGCCGGTGTTGCCGGAAGTCGCTTCGATGATTGTGCCTCCGGGCTTGAGTTCGCCAGAGGCCTCTGCTGCGTCAATGATCGAAGCGGCGATGCGGTCCTTCACCGAGGAGGCGGGATTGAAAGCCTCGAGTTTGGCGATCACATGCGCATCGGTGGCGATGAGTGAGTTGATGCGGACGAGGGGGGTGTGGCCGATGAGTTCAGCGACACAAGAAGCGATACGGGACATGAATTTCCTCAGGAATGGTGAAAGCGCTGAAAAACCATAGCGCGAAAGAAGGGGAGGAGGGGCGCTCGCTCAGGCGAGGCTCAGGGCGAATGACAGTGCATGAGAGCACTATGGGGGTCATTCGCCCGCAAGACAGTGACACAGGCACACCGAAGCGAGGTGGGGGTGGATTCCCCGGTCCATCTGCTGGGGCTCAATCATGCTGACACTTTTACAACTTCAGGTGGGATCCGTCCACCTCGATTCGGCGAGTGGCCACCATGTGGAACTGTGAAACACCAGAAGACAGTGAAGCGAGGAGAGCATCGAAGGGTTCGCGCTCGCCGGGATTCACGCCGATACGAATACTCACTTCGTTTCCCCAGTCGACGCCAAGGATTTCGGCTCTGCCGTGACGAAGCTCCGCTTCGATCCGTCCCGCGTCGCCTGGGAGAAGGTGGGCCTCAAGAACCTCAATGTCTTTGAGATGTGCCCTTGGGGCCTTCGCCAGGGCCTCGGAAACCGCTGTGGAGTAGGCGCGAATCAAACCGCCGCCCCCTAAGAGGATTCCTCCGAAATAACGGGTGACGACTGCGGTCACGTTCCATACGCCCGCGAGCTTGAGAGCTTCGAGCATGGGGGTGCCGGCTGTCCCTGAGGGCTCTCCATCGTCGCTTGAGTGTTGGTGCGGATCGCGTCCTTCTACTTGGATCACATAGGCGGAGCAGTTGTGGCGCGCCTGCGGATGCTCGGCTTTCACTGCGTCAATGAGGGCTCGGGCTTGTTCGGGTGAATCCGTGCGAGCAAGAGTCGTCAAGAAGCGAGACTTCTTGATTTCGATCTCGTGGTGGATCACGCTGCCCTCACGGATCGTCTCAATGATTGCCATCTTCATGCTCCTCATCCGGGTTCGATTGAGCGTCCGCGCGGGCAATGGCACATTGGTGCGGGCCCATGGAGCTTGTGTTCAACACGTGGGGTTGTGTTCAACACGCAGAGCGCGTCGAGCGATGCTCCTTGGGGGCTCCTTCTTATCTTTCAGGGTAGGCGATGAGTGCGCGCTCTTTCTCACTGCTCGTCCTGTGGTGTTCGGGGTGCCTCGACCTCGTTGATGTCCTGCTCATGTCCACTGAGTCCTGAGCACCACGTGTTGGAAGCGCAAGGTAGTGAGGAAGCGCAAGATGCTGAGGGGAGCGCAAGATGCGGAGGGGAGCGCAAGATGCTGAGGGGAGCGCAAGATGCTGAGGGGAACGCAAGGTAGTGAGGGGAGCGCAAGACGAGGAGGAGATGTAATGAGAATCGCAGCGCAGGTGAAGGGGCCTGGCTTCGGAGCGCAGATCGTGACGTGCTAATATTTCAGGGTTGCCGTCACTGGGACGGGCCGGTCGGGCCCTTCTTGCGGCGCCGAGCGTCGGGCGGCGGTCCTCAGACCACCAAACGACCATACGACTACCGAGAAGAGAGGGGAGGCACGATCATGGCAGTTCCGAAGCGAAAGATGTCCCGTGCAAACACCCGCACTCGCCGTTCCACGTGGAAGGCCAATCTCACTGAGCTCAACACCGTTAAGGTTGCTGGCCGTGAGGTGCGTATTCCGCGCCGTCTGGCGAAGGCGTACAAGAACGGTCTGCTGGACATCGAGGCCTGACCTCGAATCCGCAGCTGGGCCCGGTGCGAGAGCACCGGGCCTTTTCTTCACCCGAACTGGCAAGCGCATACACCCGAAACTGGCGAGCGCACGCACCTGTGCAACTTGACCAGCCCCTGTGGTGAGAATCTGCGGGGAACTATCATCGCAAGTGAGCAGCCCCAAATTGGGGCAGGCGCAGCACACAACACCTTTTCCGAATTGCGGTGAGTTTTCGGTCAATTGGGGCTGGCTGTGCCACCTTCACGGGGCGCAGCGCACAACAGCGTCTTCGAATTGGGGTGAGAGGCGGATCGCCGCTAGGCTTGACCATGCGCGCCAGCGCTTGCCTCCGTAGCTCAATGGATAGAGCACCGGCCTTCTAATCCGATGGTTGCAGGTTCGAGTCCTGTCGGGGGCGCCATGACAACGGGGGCTACGTGGGCTCCTTGAGCGAGCCCACGTAGCCCCCCGAACTCACAGCGAAGCCCGGGGTGCCTCGCCTCGAATCCTCCAGCGCTCGACATGCGACTGGTCGTCCCAGAACTCTCGGTAGGTGCCACCGGCTTCGTAGAGCTCTTCGTGCGAGCCGAGTGCTTCCACAGCTCCATCTCGAAGAACAAGGATGCGGTCGGCTCGACGAACCGTGGAGAGACGATGAGCGATGACGACAACGGAGCGTCCCGCGGACAGCTCCGCCAAAGCGGAGGTCACGGAGGCTTCATTCACGCCGTCCAAGGCGCTCGTCGCCTCATCGAGGAGAAGAACCGGGGAGTCCTTGAGGAAAGCACGAGCGATCGCAACCCTTTGCCTCTCCCCACCCGATAGGGCAGAGCCTCCCTCCCCGACGATGGTCTTCCACCCCTCGGGCAGGCGCTCGACGACTTCGCTGAGTCCGGCTCGCTCAGCGGCCTCAACAAGTTCCGCGTCACTCGCAGTGGGACGGCCGATCCGCACATTCTCCTCGATTGAGGTATTGAAGAGGTAGACCTCCTGGAACACCATCGAGATCCGCTGCATGAGAACCTCATTCGAGATTTCTCTGACATCGGGCCCACCAAGGCGAATCGCACCGGAATCCACATCCCAAAAACGAGCGATGAGACGAGCAAGAGTCGACTTGCCCGAACCGGAGGGGCCGACGAGAGCTGTGATGGAGCGACCCGGCAGAGCCTGATCGAGATCTGTGATGACGGGAGTGCCATCCACGTAGGCGAAATCAACATGATCGAACTCGAGGTCGAAAGGATCTGCGGGAAGAAGGGCCTGAGATTCATCGACCTTGGGCAGAAGAGGCGCATGCACGATCGAGGCGATGTCCTCGAGAGCAACGCGGGCCTCGTGGAGGGGATCGACATAGAAGGCGAGCATCCCGATTGGCTCGGCGAAACGGACCGCCATGAGCGACAAGGCGATGAACACGCCCGGCTCCAAGACGCCGCCGAGGACCTGGAAGGCGGCGACGCCCACGGCGAGGAGGAGGGAAGCCACGACTGAGGCATGGAAAAGGGACGCTGCGGGGCCCTTCGCCTGGCCCGCCCTTTGAGTCGTTTCATGCTCGCGCACGAAGCTCTGATTCAGCGGCTCCCACCCGTCCTTCAGACAATCCGTGGCACGCAAAACCGCCTGGAGGCGGGCGAACTCGAGGATCCTCGTGCTCAGATCCTGCATGGCCGCCTCTTCGGCGGCATGCTCGCGCACCACACTGCGAGCGAGGAGGCGTAGGGCAATGATGCACAGCGGAATGCAGGCCGCCATGGCGAGCGCCATCTTCCAGTCGTAGATGAGGGCGGCGAGGAGGAGCGTGAAGGCCGTCCCTGCCATTGAGGCGAGTTTAGGCACAACGATCGAGGGCAGATGAGACAGGAGGGAGATGCTCGTTGAGGTCGCCGTCGTCACCCGGCCGGCCGAGTTCGCGTCGAACCAGCCCAGGGGCAGTGCCTGGACTCGCGAGCCGACTTTGCGGATCAGGTCTCCGCATATGTCGAAGGACGCGACTTTGAAGGCCGTGACGGAACCGATCATCGACAGGGCCATGGAGGCACCGATCGCAAGGAGCTCCATGATGAGCCAGCGAGCTTCAACCCGCCCCGAGTCGAGGAAAGAGGAAAGGAAAGGGACAAGCAGGGCGAGGGCAAGTCCCTGGAATGCGCCAGAGAGGACATGAGAGACGATCGTGATGATCATCGAGCGAGGAGAGTCAATGAGCGAGAAGAGCAAAGAGATCATTGCTGTGCCTTCCACAGTGCCGCATAGGTGCCGTCGAGCGCGAGGAGCTCGGCGTGGGTGCCGCGCTCAACGATCCGCCCCGAATCAAGGACGAGGATTTGGTCGGCGTCAACGATGGTGGACAAACGGTGGGCGATGACGATGGTGGTCCGCCCCCTCGACAGTGCTCCGAGTGCTTCTTGAATGCGCCGCTCGGAGTGAGGGTCGGCCTGTGCAGTCGCCTCATCGAGGAGAAGCACTGGCGCGTTGGAGAGGAAAGCTCGGGCCAGTGCGACGCGCTGAGCTTCACCCCCTGAGAGGTGAACCCCCTCGGTACCAATAATGGAGTCGTAGCCTTCGGGCAGTTCGAGAATGCGTTCGTGGATGCGTGCCGAGCGGGCGGCGGCTTCAACCTCCTCGTGGATCGCCGAGGGGCGGGCGAGGAGGATATTCGCCTTCACCGTGTCGGCGATGAGTCCCCCGTCTTGGAGGACGATGGCGAGTTCGGAGAGCAGAGCCGAGCTTGGCAGCTCGGTGATGGGGATGCCTCCAATGAGGATCCTCCCCTCGTTGACATCCCAGAATCTGGCGATGAGCTTGACGAGTGTCGACTTGCCGGACCCTGAAGGACCGACGATGGCGGTGACCTGACCTGCGGGGAAGACGGCGTTGACGTCTGAAAGGACTTCGGGGGAGTCTTCCTGGTAGCGGAAAGAGACCTTCTCGAATACGACCTCCGCGGGCGCCTCGGGATCAAGAGATTGGGGATGGGAGGGCTCGGGCAACTGGGGGAGTCCGAGAATCTGGCCGATCCTTTCGGCCGCACCCCGGCCCTGAGCGATGAGGTGGACAAGGGGGACGACGGAGTCGAGGCCCGCAGGAAGTGTGACGCCGACGAGGAGGAAAGGCACGATGAGGATGGGCTCGATGACTCCTATGAAAGCGAGCGCTGTGCCGCCGATGATGATGGGGGCGAGCATCCCGGCGGGGGAGATGAGAACGAGAAGGATCGCCATGGGCTTGCCCGGCCCTTTGATCCACTCGTAGGAGGCAGTGGTGTAGCGCTCGAGGGCGTTCGAGAAGCGCTTGAAAAGGGTGCCCGACAGGCCGAAGGCTTTGACGGTGGCGATACCATCGACCATTTCCACGGTGGAGGAGGCAAGGTCCTTTTCCGCTTCGGTGAACTCCGCGATCCCGGAGGCGGGGGTGAACATCATGGCGATCGTGAAGATCGTCAAGGAGATGAGGACCCAGGCGATGATGATGAGGGCGTAGGCCCAGGACAGGGAGAACAGGTAGATCGAGCCGAGGAGGAGAGTGCCGAGGGCGGCACCGAGGTCGGTCCCCAGGTGGGCGATGATCGTGTGGATCTTCGTGACGTCCTCGGCAATGATTGTGCGCACTCGGCCCGAGGATTCCTTGACGAACCAGCCTAAGGGGAGGGCGCTGACATGACGGGAGATGCGTTCGCGAAGGTCGCGCCGGAATCGGAACTCGATGTAGTGCGCGTATCCGGTCGCCCCGTGGGAGAGGATGTGGGCGCTTGCCAATCCGAGGAGGATCATCGAGAGCCAGAACCAGATCTCTTCGGTGCTCAAAGAGGCTTCGAGCGCTTCAGTTGCGAGGCGGGTAACGGCGATGGGGGACAGAAGAGTGAAGCCTGCGGAGAGGAAACCGCAGGTGAAGACCGCCGCGAGTGGGACGCGGACGGGGCGTAGGAGCTGTGAGAGTGTGATTGGTGGTGTCATGAGTTTTCAGGAGCGAGTGGGGGTCAAGACGAAGCCGGAGTCCCACATGAATCTCACGAGGACGACGGTGGCGGTGAAGGCGCAGATGAGGAGGAGCGTGTCGCGTCGGCGCCAGGAAAAGTCGGAGCGTTCAGTTCGCCGGGGGTAGGCTCCGAAGGCGCGAGCATCCATGGACATGGAGACTCTTTCCGCGTGGCGGATGGCTCCGGCGATGAGAGCGGGAGCGGATCTGAGCCATCGCAGCCCCGTTTCGAGGATGGGTAGATCGAAGCTGGAGCCGCGAAGGAGGTGGGCTTCGCGGATCGCACGGTGCTCACGGCGCAGGAGCTTTGCGAATCCGAGGGCCGCGATTCCGGCCTGCCCGATTCTTGTGGGCATGCGCAGGTGCACAACGAAGGCGCGGATCGTGTCTGAAGGATCGGATAAGAGGCCTGCGAGGAGGATGAGCCCGAGGATTGCGCCAATGCGCGCCGAGACGTTGAAAGCGGAGTTCCAATGCTCGGGTGAGAACCAGGGCCAGGCGGTGAACAGGCTCGCGTCATCGTGGAGGCCCAGGCTTGGGGGCGCGCTCGCACAGCCGAGGGTGAGGAGCACGATGAACAGGAGGAGGAAAAGGAAGCTGAGGGAGCCGCGTCGAGCTTGAGCGACGAGGAGCATGGGAGCGACGAGGACGAGGATGAGGGCAGCTGGATGCCAAGAGAGGCTGGTTCCAGTGAGCGCGATGAGGGGGAGGATCGCCACGAGGGGAGCGAGAGGATCGAATCGGACGCGGCCTGCAAGGCCCGGTATGACGGGCTCTGGTGGTGCAAGCACAAGCGACTGGGGCACTGGCGCACTCGGGGCGTGGTCTTCGAGCCTGTCTTGAAGAAAAGAGGAGCCCACAAGCTTCGGATGCGCTCGAAAATCGGATTGGGCACGCGTATCGATGAGAGTCATAGGCGACGCTCCTTTGAAGTTGTCCTCAGATCGGGAACGTCCTTCCAGGACGTCCATGCGGGCACAGGAATCCCCCGTCGACGCGCTGAGGCGCACAAGCGAGCCAGGGGAGTGGGAATAAGTCCACAAGATTCGAGGAGCTGTTCGTTTCCCATAAGCGCTGTCGTGTCACCTGAGCCTGCGATCCGTCCCGCACAGAGGATGAGGACCCGGTCGGCACAGGAGGCAGCGAGTTCGAGATCGTGGGTGGCGAAGAGGACAGAACCTCCACTGCGGGCGAAGTTGCGCATATGAGTCATGAGAGCGTCGATCGAATGTTCATCTTGTCCGAAAGTCGGCTCGTCGAGGAGCAGAAGGTCTCGCGGGACCGTTAATGCGGCTGCGACGCTCAGTCGGCGCTTCTGCCCGCCTGAGAGGGTGAAGGGATTGTCCTCGGCCAAGTCTTTGAGCCCGTATTCGCCGAGAAGTGAGGCGATGACCTGGTCGATCCGTTCCTGAGGGTGTCTCGCGAGCCTCATGGAATGGGCGAGTTCATTGCGCACGGAGGAAGTGACGAACTGGTGCTCGGGGTTCTGAGTGACGAGGGTCGCCGCTTTTCGCAGACTCCGGGGCCGATTCCAGCCCGTAAGTTCTTCGCCGTGGACACGGATGGTGCCCGAAGCGGGTTTCTCGAGTCCGACGAGGCTGCGCAGGAGCGTTGTCTTTCCTGATCCGTTCGCTCCGAGGAGGGCGATCATTTCCCCGGGGAAGATATCGAGGTCGATTCCTTTGAGGATCTGCGTTGAGCCCCGATTGACTTCGAGAGATCGCAGGGAAAGAACAGGAGGCGGGGTCTGCTCGTGTTGAGGATCGAGGCTCCAGGCGGTGCTGTGCTTCAGCCCTGCGCCCGACAGTGGGGGGTGCGCCTGTTGAGGAGCATACTCGGGTAAATTGTGAGTGTTCACGCCCGCTCTCGTGTCGCGCCGATTCTCTTGTGCGCCCTCGTCATTGACGCGTTCACGGCCTTGCGAACATGGAGGGGCGACCTCGTCC
Source organism: Schaalia cardiffensis (assembly GCF_016405145.1). Taxonomy (GTDB): domain Bacteria; phylum Actinomycetota; class Actinomycetes; order Actinomycetales; family Actinomycetaceae; genus Pauljensenia; species Pauljensenia cardiffensis. The sequence goes on along the minus strand of NZ_JAEKIA010000001.1, from coordinate 216,967 downwards.
TCCTTGGTGCGCGTGGAGCGGACGAGGCGTGATGGGGGGACGGAGGCGAGCATCTCCACGGCGGCTTGGGGGTGAAGGGGCGGGTGCTCGAGGCCTAGGCGCAGACCGAGGGTGATGGCAGTGGGGACGCGGATCCCGGCTGAAACGAGTTCGCGGGCATGATCGGAGAAGACCTCTTCGGGGCGGCCCTGGGCGATCAGCGCGCCCGTGGCGTCCAGGGCATAAACCGCGTCGACCCGGTGCGCGAGTTCATCGAGGGTGTGTTCGACGATGAGGATGCTTGTTCCCTCGTCCATGACGGTGAAGAGCGCATCGTGGAAGTCTTGTGCGGAGGCCGGATCGAGGTTCGCAGTCGGCTCGTCGAGGATGAGCAGACGCGGCTCGAGGGCGAGTGCTCCTGCGAGGATGACGCGCTGACGCTGACCTCCCGACAGAGTCCACGGGTCGCGTTCAGCCAAATGTGCGATGCGCAGGAGGTGGAGTGCACGGCTTGCGCGCTCAATGATCTCTTCTCGCTCCATGCACAAGTTCTCGAGGGCGTAGCACACTTCGTCCCAGACGCATTTCGTGACGATCTGCGCGTCCGGATCCTGCATGACGATCCCGACGAGCCTGGAAAGTTCAGCAATATCGGTGTCCGCCACTTCGAGGCCCTTGATGAGGATCGACCCGCGGTAGGAGGAGGGCACGGAGTGGGGGATGAGCCCGTTCAGGGTGAGGGAGAGACTTGACTTGCCACAGCCGGAGGGGCCGATGAGGAGAGTGGAGGTGCCCTCTTCGAGGCTGAGGCTCAGTGGGGTGCGTGGGATCCTTTGCTCGGAGCCGTGGTATTGGACGCTCGCCTCGATGAGGCGGGCGAGGGCACTCACTGCTTCACTCCGACTCCGGCTCGAGCGAGCCTGCGCTTGAGAAGGAGCGCGAGGGCGAGAGTGAGATAGCAGGAGGCGAGGGCGAAAACGATCCCGAGGCTGAACTGCATGGAGTCTTGGGGAATGTTGTAGGCGCTGCCGTACATGGTGGAGTTGAATCCACCGAAGATGGTCGCACCGATCGCGTGAACCCACCAGCTCCATTTCTTGTAGAGGAAGAGGAGAACGGGAATCTCAAGGAAAGCGGCGCCAATGAGATTGCCGATGATCGCCGAAGGACCCAGGGGTGTGGTGAAGGTGGAAATGATGCCCATAAGGAGGCCCGCGACGAGGAAGGCTCCGGGGCGGGGGACGAAGAGGCCGGGCAGGAGGTAGGCGATGTACCAGGCTCCCATGAGGGCGCACAAGATGATCAGAGCGCGTGGGGTTGTCGCAAAGACCGGGGTGAAGATCGAGAGGGGAACAACGAGGAGGGAACCGACGAGGCTGAGCGCTGCGATCGTCATGAGGTTTCGAGTGCCGAGAACGGAGTTACGCACACCCGAGTGCTTGGAAGTGTGGATGTGCTCTGCGAGGTCCGACATGATGTTCCTTAGCCGATGATCAGTGTGGATGACCCCACATTCATAACAGCTAAGGGCGACCTAAGTAAAGTGAGGGCCAACAAATAAAAAGTGCCTCCGCCCCTTCGCGGCTTCTCTCTTGTTTTCCGAACTCCTCGTGTTACACGCGTTCAACTATCGGACCCAGACTGCTGTCCACTCGACGATCATGAGCACAATGCGTGTATGACGCACACAGCCTTTGCCGCCCGACTCGGCAACGCACGCGCCCGAATGCGCTCCTGACTCCTCCCCACGATCACCTTTGACCCCGCGCCACAAGGCGCACCCGGAGACAGGACCCACCATGACCCCGCCCGACGAGGCGTACGCGACCCCCTGCACACACGAGCACGAGCCTTCCCTCATCTCATTCGAAGTGATGCCGCCGCGTGTCCCCTCGGCCGCCCCGAAGTTCTGGCACACAATCGACGAGCTCCTCACCGCCCGTCCCGACTTCCTTTCCGTCACCTACGGGGCCGGAGGGAAAGACCGCTCGAGTGCCCGCGAAGTCGTCGCCGCACTCGCCCGCAACGCGCCCGTCCACCCGATCGCCCACATCACCTGCGTCGGCAACTCAACCGCCGACGTCCTCGACGCCGTCGCCGACGCGCTCGACTCGGGAACACGGACCTTCCTCGCACTGCGGGGCGACCCTCCGGCCGATGACCTCGACTGGGAGCCAGAAGCCGGGGAAGTCGGATCCGCCATCGAACTCATCCACCTCATCCGCACCGTCGAGAAACGACGCTGCGATTACCACTCCGCAGAAGCCCTGCGTGCCGCCTTCGCGCCCCTCACTATTGCCGTCGCGGCCTTCGCCGCAGGCAACCCCGCAGCGGGGACGAGCCCGCAGCAGGAAGCCGAACGCCTTCTGCTCAAACAAGCCGCAGGCGCAAACTTCGCGATCACGCAACTCTTCTGGGAGGCCGACACCTACCTGTCCTTCGTTGAGCGCTGTCGTCGCCTCGGCGTCACAATCCCCATCGTCCCCGGGATCCTCCCGCCGACCGAGCTCGCCCGCCTCAGGCGCGTCACTGAACTATCCGGTATTGAAGTCCCAGCCCACATTATCGACACCCTCTCAGGGGCACAGGACCCCGAGAGTCGACACGAGCTCGGGGTCGGTCTTGCAGCCAGCCTCGCCGATGAGGTCGTCAAAGGAGGAGCCCCCGGCGTGCACCTCTTCACCTTCAACAAGGCGCGTCCCGCCCTGGACATCCTCTCTCGGCTCGGCCACGGCCCCACGCCCCTTCCCGAATCCGGACGCCTCGGTGCCTCCGTCACCGAGTGACCCCATCATCCACTGATCGACTGAACACAGCGGCGCCTCGGCGTCGCCCCCCCCGAACCCCCGCACTCACCACAGGAGAGCCAAGCATGACGACCTTCCCCGCAGCAACGATCCTCGGCTACCCCCGCATTGGGAGGAACCGAGAACTGAAGAAAGCACTCGAAGCCCATTGGGCCGGACGGACGAGCGCCGAAGAGCTCCTCAAAGCCGAAGCCGAGCTGCGACAGGCAAACCTCGCGCGCCTCGTCGAACTCGGCCTGCGCGCCCAGGACGCCTCCCTTCCGGAGAACTCCTCCCTCTACGACCAGGTCCTCGACGTGACAAGCCTGCTCGGAGCCGTGCCCGCGCGCTTCGAGGGTCGGCGCGGACTCGAACTCCACTTCGCCCTCGCCCGCGGCGACCAGGGGAGCGCGCCGGAGGAGATGACGAAATGGTTTGACACGAACTACCACTACCTCGTCCCCGAGATCGGCCCCAATACCCCGATCTCCTACGCCGATGACCGCTACGTCGAACGCTTCCTCGAAGCGAAGAACTGGGGCTATCTCACCCGCCCCGTCATCGTCGGCCCCATCACCTACCTCGCCCTCGCAAAAGCGGACGAGCAGGCGCCCGAAGGCTACGACCCGCTCGAGCGCCTCCCCGAAGTCCAAGCCGTCTACGCCACGCTCCTCTCACGCCTCGAGGAAGCGGGAGCAACATGGGTTCAATTCGACGAACCCGCCCTCGTCTCCGACAACCTTTCGCGCACGAGGCTCGAGCTCGCCGAGCTCGCCAAATCGGCATACACGGAATTGGCAGGCACTTCCAATCGCCCCAGAATCCTCGTCACCACGCCCTACGGCAACGGGCTCAGCGCACTGCCTGCGCTCGCGAGCTGCGGGGTCGAAGCGATCCACCTCGACCTCGGACGCGGCGCCCTGCCCGAGCCGGGAACGCTCGACCTTGGCGGCGTCGACCTTGTTGTGGGCGCGATCGACGCCCGCTCAATCTGGCGCGCAGATCTTGCCCAGGCCGCAGCACTCCTTGAAAAAGCGAAGCTCCTCGGGGCCCGCTCGCTGTGCGTCGCGACGACGAACTCCCTCCAGCACGTGCCCCACGACACCGCCCTCGAAACCTGGGACGACCCCGAACTTGACGCGAACCTCCACGCTTGGCTCGCTTTCGCCGATCAGAAGGTCGGCGAGGTCGTTACCCTCGCGAAGGGAATCGTCGAAGGATTCGACGCGATCGCCCCCCAGATCGAGGAATCCACCCGTATTCTTCGCGAGCGGGCCACAGCCCCTGGGGTTGTCCGCCCCGAGATCCGCGAACGGGTCGGCGCACTCGGCGAATCCGAACGCGCCCGGGCGCCCTATGGTGAACGGGCCGCGGCACAAGATGCACGTCTCGCCCTGCCAGCCCTTCCGACGACGACCATCGGCTCTTTCCCGCAGACCACCGACATCCGCAAGGCGCGCGCAGCACACGCGAAGGGTATTCTCTCCGACGCCGACTATCGCGCCCGCATTGAGCGGGAGATCGCCGAGGTCGTGGCCCTCCAAGAAAAGCTCGGGCTTGATGTCCTCGTCCACGGCGAGGCCGAGCGCAACGACATGGTCCAGTACTTCGCCGAGCTCCTCGACGGATTCGCCGCCACTCGTAACGGCTGGGTCCAGTCCTATGGTTCGCGCTGCACCCGCCCCTCGATCCTGTGGGGCGACGTCGCCCGCCCGAAGGCGATGACCGTCGACTGGGCCGCTTTCGCCCAGTCGCTCACCGACAAGCCCGTCAAGGGAATGCTCACCGGCCCGGTGACGATCATTGCCTGGTCCTTCCCGCGCAATGACCTGGGGCTCGCCGAAGTTGCCGACCAGATCGGCCTCGCACTGCGTGACGAGGTCGAGGACCTCGAGGCCGCTGGAATCGCGATCATCCAGGTCGACGAGCCCGCCCTGCGTGAACTCCTCCCACTCGATGCCGAGGACCACGCTGACTACCTGCGCTGGTCGGTCGACTCCTTTAGGGTCGCAACCGCAGGCGTTCGACCCGATACGCAGATCCACACCCACCTGTGCTACTCGGAGTTCGGGCAGATCATCGACGCGATCGCCGCCCTCGACGCTGATGTCACTTCGATAGAAGCGGCCCGCTCACGCATGGAGGTCCTTCCTGAACTCGCCGAAGCCGGTTTCGACCACGGCATCGGTCCGGGCGTGTGGGACATCCACTCGCCGCGCATCCCCTCGGTTGAGGAGATCCGCTCGCTCATCGACGCGGCCCTCGGCGCAATCCCGGCGAAGCGCCTGTGGATCAACCCCGACTGCGGCCTCAAGACCCGCGGCTACGAGGAGACCCTAGCTTCCCTTTCGCATCTCGTTGAGGCGACGAAGGAGGCTCGCGAAGCCCTCTGAGTCGGGGGAGCTTCGAAACATGGGACCTGCGCGCAATGATGGCGCGCTCTGACCTGGGAGGGGTTCGGCAGCGCCGGGCCCCTCCCGCGTGTCGCGCATGTCGCGTTCCACAGTCTCGACATGCGGTACTCGGCTGGCGTGGATGTTCATCGCAGGGCATACTCGTGGCCATGACGACTTTCGCCCGCATTATGCCCCGCAGCCTGTGCGGTTCCATGCGTGCGCGAATGTGTATCTGATCGACCCTCCCATCCCCAGTCGATCACTGCCGCCCTGAAGAAGGCCCCATATGCCGGGCCCTGCGGCACCGAAGAATCGGATACACGACATGACCCTCGTCAACACCCCCTCCACGTCCAGCATTGATCTCGACGCTGCCCCGCAGACAAGTTTCGAAGAGTTTGTCGACATTCTCGCCGGCCTGCGCCTCACGCCCGCCCATGTCGAGTTTGACATCGACCGCGGAACCTTGGATATCCACGGCGGACGCATCGAGCTATGCGCAAAAGAACTTGAACTGCTCGGCTATTTGGCGAAGAACGCCGACCGCACCGTGAGTCGCGAAGAGCTTCACGACACCGTCTGGCACGGCTCAGGCCTGGACTCCTCCTCGCGCACCATTGACGCGCATATTCGGCGTCTGCGCAAGAAGATCGAGGGCGCCCCCGAACTCATCACTACCCTGCGTGGCCAGGGATACCGCTTCAACTCCGCTCCCGGGGTCCGAGTCAAGTCCTTCAGGGTTCACACCCTCGCCGCGTGATCCGCGCAGGCGGTCACTGAGGAGCCCGCACACGAAGAGCATCATCATGCGGCGAATGAGGTGCACAAGGGGATGCGAGGAAGGAGCCCGCACACGAAGAGCCGCAAGCATGGAAAAGCAGGGGAAGAGCACAAGCTGAAGTGGCCCCTCCTCCACCTGGGAAGATCCGCACACAGGCAGGAGGAACGGCGATAGGGTGAGGGGCCGAAGTCGAGACGAAGGCTTAGACCAGCAGGCGGAAGATCTCCGAATCAGCAGGCACTTCTTCGACGTGAAGAGGGGAGTCCTCCATGCGTCGGCGCAGCCCATCAATGTCACTCTTGAACGCGATGTCAATGCCGACGAGTGCCGGCCCCGACTCCCGGTTGTTCTTCTTCGTGTATTCGAAGTGAACGATGTCGTCGCTCGGGCCCAGAACATCTTCGAGGAACATGCGCAAGGCTCCCGGCTGCTGGGGGAAGGTGACGAGGAAGTAGTGGCGCAAGCCCTCGTGGCGAAGCGAACGCTCCATGACCTCCGCGTAGCGGGTGAGATCGTTGTTGCCTCCCGACACGATCGCAAGGAGCGCCCCATCGGATCGGCCAAGAATCTTCAGACGCTGCTCGGGGCTTGCCAAATGCTCGTGAATCGCACACGAAGCCAAAGCGCCCGCAGGCTCTGCGATGATCCCCTCGGATTGGTAAAGGCTGAGCATCTCCGTGCACACAGCCCCCTCGGGGACGAGGAGCACATCGTCGACGAGACGGCGGACCGTGTCGAAAGCAAGGGAACCGGCGCGGCCAACGGCGGTGCCGTCCACGAAAGGATCCACTCTCTCCAGCTTCACGGGCTCGCCCTCGTCCAGTGCGGCGCGCATTGAGGCCGCCCCCTCGGGCTCGACGCCGATGACGCGAATCTCGGGGCGCGCGTGCTTGAGCCAGGTCGCGATACCCGCGAGAAGACCCCCACCGCCAACGGGGACGAGGACTGCGGCCGTGTCGGCGGGAAGCTGATCGCACAACTCCACGGCGATCGTGCCCTGACCGGCGATCGTCAGCGGATCATCATAGGGGTGGACGTAGATCCGGCCGGTTGAACGAGCAGCTTCTTGAGCGAGGGCATTCGCCTTGTCGAAAGTGCCATCCACGATCACCTGCTCAACCCAGTCCCCGCCGATCACTGCAATGCGGTTGCGCTTTTGCCGGGGAGTGTTCGACGGCAGGTAGATCGTCCCATGAACCCCCAGAGTCTGACAGGCATAGGCAACGCCCTGGGCGTGATTGCCCGCCGAGGCGCACACGACGCCGCGTTCGCGCTCAACGGGGGACAAGGCGCTCATACGGGCGAAAGCACCACGAACCTTGAAAGAGCGGCACCGTTGCTGGTCTTCACGCTTGAGAAGAACGTCAACCCCGGTGTGCTCACAAAGTCGCGCGGAAGAGGAGAGCTCGGTCTCATGCACGACCCCGCGAAGGATGGCAGCGGCGTCCTCAATATCCTGGGGAGTCGCTCCCGGTGTGGACCAGGGTGTGGCCGTATCACTCATCTTCTCCTCCTTCAACGAAGTAAACGCCCGCAAACTCTTCAGGAGTCTAGTGGCCTCTTCGCCGAACCAGGTGGCGCGCTCAGCCCGTGAGCATGCGCGACTTAAACTAGTGGGCATGACTGCACAGCTTAAGGATCCTCTCGTCTGGATCGACTGCGAAATGACCGGCCTCGATGTGCACAAGGATGCACTGGTCGAGGTCGGAGTCGTCATCACCGACGCAGATCTCAAGATCGTCGATAAGGGAATCGATGTCCTCATCAAACCGCCAGCCGCAGCGCTGGAGAACATGAACGATTTCGTGAGAAACATGCACACTACTTCGGGCCTCCTTGACGAACTCGAAGGTGGCCTGAGCCTCGAAGAAGCCACTGGGCAAGTCCTCGACTACATTCGCCGCTTCGTCCCCGAGCAGGGCAAGGCCCTCTTGGCGGGCAATTCCGTCGGAACGGACAAGATGTTCCTCGAGGCCTACATGCCCAGCGTCATCGACCACCTCCACTACCGCATCGTTGACGTTTCCTCGGTCAAGGAACTCGCCAAGCGCTGGCACCGGCGGGCCTTCGAGAACGCGCCCGTGAAGCACGGGGGCCACCGGGCGCTCGCGGACATTCTTGAATCCATTCAGGAACTCGAGTACTACCGTCGTGTCCTTTTCCCCGCTGAACCTGTGACTCGCGCTCAGGCGAAGGCTGCGCTCAAGGATGCTCTCGCCTTGAAGATCCCCGCGATCGGCGAGGACGAGTAGTCCTGCGCTGATTAGGACGAGGGGCTGCGATTGTGTTGCCCCTCGTCTTCGTGCGCTCCCGCATTCGCCGTCTCGGCATCCTCTTCCCCGTCCCGGCCTCATCTTGTCTCTCTGTTTTCGTCCACAGTCTGGGCCCCCCTTGTTCTGGATTCACAAGGGGAGGCACGGACAGTCGCCTGCGTTTCTTGCCTGGTGGATTCTGAGTTCACTCAAGCTCGCCGACAAGGAATCGGCGTGGGGCGACAAGGAGGAATCATGAGCGACACCACCATCACACTGCGCGGGCGCGTCGGAACAGACCTGGCGGCGACCCGAACGAAGAACGGACAGATGACCGTTCGTTTTCGTCTGGCAGTCACCAACTGGTTCGCTTCGGCGGACGGAGTCCTCACTCAAGGACGCACTCATCGGTACACGGTCCGAGCCTGGGAGCGTCTCGCCGAGAACGTCTTCCAATCCTTGAGGAAGGGCGAACCCGTCATCGTCGTAGGGCGGCCCACGGCGAACGCGTGGATCGCTAAAGATGATGGTCTCGCCCGATCGGAACTCGTTATTACCGCCCAGTCGATCGGCCACGATCTTGCCAATGGTCGGGCGCGCTATGAAAAAAGGGAAAGGCATTGGCTCGAGCGGGACAATGGCGACCCCAGCTCGGGTGAAGTTGAGGCAGGAGAGTTGAACGCGCCTCCCTCGCCTCTTGAAGAGGTCTCTCCATCCTTGAGTTCTTCGCCGGTCCAGGACGCTAAGTTCATGCGCCCCGCACTGCCCGGAGAAGATGAGGTGCTGTGCGGTACGGCTCAAGAGGAATCCTCCCCGCTGCTTGCCCCGATCAGCCCGAACGAGGACGTCGGGGACGCGGAGCGAAGCGCCTTTGCAGGTCAAGCATCGACTTCAGGAAAGGCCGTGGAAGAGGAAACACAGGAGTCCCCTGCGGATCTCAATGTCGTGGGGATGCGCTACGAGTGAAGGACCAAGGTGTTTGAGGAGTGCGCAGCACGAGTAGTGCAGTGGCTTCGTGGTCATGGCCACGCTCCCGGAGGGCAGTGGGAGGGGCTCAAAAGCCGGGGCGTGTCCTAGCATGGAGGGGATAAGGCGGCGCTGGCGTCGCACACCCATCACCTTGGACGGAGACCAGTGGCTGAGTACATCTACCAGATGATTAAGGCTCGTAAGGCGCACGGGGACAAAGTGATCCTCGACGACGTTAGCATGTCCTTCTTCCCAGGCGCGAAGATCGGCATGGTCGGTCCGAACGGTGCGGGCAAGTCCTCGATCCTCAAGATCATGGCCGGGCTCGACGAACCGAGCAATGGCGAGGCTCGCCTCACTGCCGGATACACAGTCGGCATCCTCGAGCAGGAGCCGAAACTTGACGAGTCGAAGACCGTGATCGAGAACGTGCGCATGGGCGCCGGTGAGATCTACTCGAAGCTTCAGCGCTTCAACGAGATCTCTGAGGAGATGGCGAACCCGGACGCGGATTTCGACTCCCTTATGGAGGAGATGGGCACACTCCAAGACGCCCTCGACGCCGCTAACGCCTGGGACATCGACTCCCAGCTTGAGCAGGCGATGGATGCTCTGCGCTGCCCGCCTGCGGACCAGCCCGTCAATGTGCTCTCCGGCGGTGAGCGCCGTCGTGTTGCACTGTGTAAGCTCCTCATTGAGGCTCCGGACCTGCTCCTCCTCGACGAGCCGACGAACCACCTGGATGCCGAGTCCGTGCTGTGGATCGAAAAGCACCTGTCGACCTACGCGGGCGCCGTCATTGCCGTCACCCACGACCGTTACTTCCTCGATCACGTCGCCGGTTGGATCGCCGAGGTCGACCGCGGCCACCTCTACCCCTATGAGGGCAACTACTCGACCTACCTTGAAACGAAGGAAAAGCGTCTGCAGGTTCAGGGGCAAAAGGACGCGAAGCTCGCGAAGCGCCTCAAGGAAGAACTCGAGTGGGTTCGTTCGAATCCGAAGGGCCGCCAAGCGAAGTCGAAGGCTCGTCTTGAACGCTACGAGGAGATGGCTGCCGAGGCCGAGCGCACTCGTAAGCTCGACTTCGAGGAGATTCAGATCCCGCCGGGCCCGCGTTTGGGTTCTGTCGTCATCGAAGCGAAGGATCTGAAGAAGGGTTTTGGAGAGCGCACTCTCATTGAGGGCCTTTCTTTCTCCCTCCCGCGCAATGGCATCGTTGGTGTCATCGGCCCGAACGGCGTGGGCAAAACGACCCTCTTCAAGACGATCGTCGGCCTCGAACCCCTTGATGGGGGAGAGCTCACGATCGGCGAGACGGTGAAGATCTCCTACGTGGATCAGAACCGGGCTGGTATCGACCCGGATAAGAGCCTGTGGGAGGTCGTCTCCGATGGTCTCGACTTCATCCAGGTCGGGAATGTGGAAATGCCCTCGCGCGCCTACGTTTCCGCATTCGGTTTCAAGGGGCCTGACCAGCAAAAGCCCGCGGGGGTCCTTTCCGGTGGTGAGCGCAACCGTCTCAATCTTGCGCTCACCCTCAAACAGGGCGGTAATCTTCTGCTCCTCGACGAACCCACGAACGACCTTGATGTCGAGACCCTCGGTTCCCTGGAGAATGCTCTCCTCCAGTTCCCCGGGTGTGCGGTCGTCGTCACCCACGATCGTTGGTTCCTTGACCGCGTTGCGACGCACATCCTCGCTTGGGAGGGCACTGAGGATAACCCGGCCCAGTGGTACTGGTACGAGGGCAACTTCGAGTCCTATGAGAAGAACAAGATTGAACGCCTCGGCCAGGAGGCCGCCGCTCCGCATCGTGTGACGCACCGCAAGCTCACGCGAGACTGATCTTCGTCCCAGAAGTACGCAATCGTGGGGTCGAGGCTCATGCCTCGGCTCCACGTGCTTTTCAGATCAGCTGGGTCAAAGCCGGGCAGTGCGGGCTTTCCCAGGTCAACACAATCTCAGCGGGACGCTACTCGTGAAGACACAGACGCAGGGGCGCGCGAGGCACGGGTCGAGGTGGGAGGCTGGCGTTTTAAGCGAAGCTCAGCTGTGAGGCGCCCGTCTTCGGATCGATCCCAAAACCCCAACGGCCAGACCCCTTTCGTCCGTGACCCGGGATTCGCAGCATTCCCTGCTGGGTGGCCTCAGCGAGGAGGACGCCATTGCGAGTGAACACGCGGGTCGTGACCAGAGTCCGACCATTGTTGACATTCGTGCATTCGCCGTCGAAGAGGAGCCACTCATTGATATCGACATCGCGATGGAACCACATTGCATGGTCGAGAGAAGCTGCGGACATGCCCGGTGTCATCCAGGAAAGCCCGAGGACGCGCATTGCAGGTTCAAGCATGACCTGGTCAATGACATAGGCGAGCAGAGCGCGGTGGACGTGCTGATCCGCCCCTTGAGGAATGGCCGCACGCGGGCGCATCCACAGCTGTTGGCGATTCGAAGGATTCTCGTCGGCTTTCGTGTAGAGGGATTGTTGGACGTGGCGCACATCGAAGGCTGTGGTTTTACCGAGGAATCTGCCGACGGGGTGGTCGATCGCCCGGAAAATCTCAAATGCGCTCGGCAACTCTTCCGGTGGGGTGGCCTCGGGGGCTTCGCTGGTGAAGACGAGGCCGTCCTCGGGCCCCTGGTAGGAGGCCTGAAGTGCGAGAATCTCTTTGCCCTCCTGAAGGCACACGATGCGACGCAAAGAGAAGGAGCGTCCATCTCGTAGGCGTTCGACTCGCAGTTCGAAGGGGAGAGAAGGGGTGCCTCCGCGAGCGAAGTAGGTGTGAAAGGAATGGGGAAGTCGCGGCTTGTCCATTGTCGCGGCGGCGGCGATGAGGGCTTGAGCGATCACCTGTCCGCCGTAGACGCGGCGCACTTGGGGCAGTGAATGGGCGCGGAACAGGTCCTCACCGATTTCTTCAAGCGCGAGGATCCTCAAAACGGAGGCAACGGGCTCCTTCGAGATGATGGGGATGTCGACTGGACGAGTCATGCCCCTATTCTTCACCCTTGGCGCAATTCGTTCAGGAAATGAAGAAGATCACGTGTGCGCCTTGCCCGAGGTCTGCTCCTTCACTAGTGTGCGAAAGGGAGCGCGTTCAACGCGGCGAACACTGAGGGAAGAAGAAAGGGTCATGGAAGAGGCTCTCGCACTGATCGATGCACTCGGCGGCATCTCGAACATTGTGGACGTCGAGCCCTGTTCTTTGCGTATCCGCGTCGAGGTGAAGAGTCAGCGCGAGGTCGATGAGGCGGCGCTTCGCATTCCCCCAGTTCTCGCGATCGTCCGTTCGGGCTCCTTCGTTCAGGTTATTGCTGGACCTGAGTCTGAAGTCATCGCCCACAAGATGAGGGAACAGATCTCTTCTCCCTGAGGACTCACTCAAAAGAGTGAAGAGTCGCTTAGTCTTCACCCTTTCCGGGCTCCACCCTCTGCGCTCGTCGCCCGCTTTCGCTTTCGGGCTCGCCAATCGTCGAGCTTGAGCCTGCGAGGGGCACGGAGAATGCTATGGGGCGCCGCGCCTCGCGATCGCGCCAAGCCTGAGCCTATGAGGGGCGGGGGTCTTCAACTCCGAGGAATTTTGAGGAGTAGTGTCTTTTCGTCTCGATATCGACAGATCTGTGTCCCATTGAGGTTTACGTAATAGGATTGTGGAACACAGCCCACACCGAAGGAGTTGATTCGTGGATTACGTCACCCCCGCAGCTGAAGATATCGATGGGTTGAGGACACTCGCAGACAAAAACGGCGTTTCCACCTTCTTCTGGGATTGGTATGGGCAACGTCGCGATGTCAGCGCGCACACCCTGCTCGAGGTGCTCAAATCACTGGGAGTTGGGGTCGGGCCGGAATCGAGTGTGCACGACCTGCACGATGCGCTGGCAGAAGTTGAGAATCGAGAATGGCGACGAGTCCTTCCAGCGACCATTGTCGCTCGACAGGGACAGCGTCGCGATTTTCCCGTTCACGTGCCCGATGGCACCTGGGTGCGGGTGTCGTGGATTGCAGAGGACGGGCGCAGCGGCGAGTGCGTGCAGCTTGACCGCTGGGTGCCCCCTCGTTCAATCGACGGGGCTCTGGTTGGCCGAGCGACCTTCGAGGTTCCCGATCATCTTCCTTCAGGCTGGCATCGTGTCATTGCGACTCTTGAGGGGGGCCAGGTCCACTCGACAACCCTCCTCATCGCCCCCAATCGGTGTCACGGCGGCGCCACCGCCGACGGCAAACGTCGTTGGGGTGTTGCCGCGCAACTGTACTCGACCCGCTCGACGCGCTCATGGGGCCTTGGCGATGCGGAAGATCTCGCGGACTTGGCGGCCCTTGCAGCCGATCGGGGAGCGGACTTCCTGCTCATCAACCCTATTCACGCTTCGGCGCCGATCGCGCCACTCGAGAACTCTCCGTATCTGCCGGTGTCGCGCCGGTGGCTCAATCCGATCTACATCCGCCCGGAGATGATCGACGAATACTCCCACGCCTCCCTCGCCGTGGTCAAGGCAATTGAAGAGCTGCGCGTCCTGGCGAACTCATCGGATACGACCGATGCCCTTGTGGATCGGGATCGCTCCTGGGAGGCAAAGCGCCGGGCCCTTGAGATGATCTTCCCCCTGCCTCGTTCCTATCACCGTGAGGCCCAGTTCCAGCACTTCATCACCGAAGGGGGAGAGGACCTTCGCCACTTCGCCACCTGGTGCGCCCTGGTGGAAGCGAATGAGTCGATGATCCTGCCAGAAGAGGTCGCGTCTTCCTCGATGCCGCAATCGGATCGCGCTCGCCTTGAGCTCGCGGATCGCGTGGAGTTCTGGCAGTGGTGCCAGTGGATTATCGCCGAACAGATGGAGGATGCGCAACGCGTCGCGAAGTCTGTTGGCATGGACATCGGAATGATGGCGGATCTTGCCGTCGGCGTTCACCCTCAGGGTTCAGAAGTGTGGTCGCGAAAGGAGGTCTTCGCGCCCGGGATGTCGGTGGGAGCTCCGCCGGATATGTATTCCCAGCAGGGACAGGACTGGTCGGAGCCACCGTGGTCTCCTCGCGCCCTCGCCGAAGCGGGCTATCAGCCTCTTCGTGACATGCTGCGCGCCTCTTTGAAGAACGCAGGAGCCATCCGAATCGACCACATTCTCGGCCTTTTCAGACTGTGGTGGATCCCTGCGGGGAAGACCGCTGATCAGGGGACCTACGTCTACTACGACCATGAGGCGATGCTCGGAGCTGTCCTCATTGAGGCTGAGAGGGCCGGGGCGGTTGTCATTGGAGAAGACCTTGGCACGGTTGAGCCCTGGGTTCGTGATTATCTGCGTGAACGCGGCGTTCTGGGTACGTCGATCCTCTGGTTCGAGAAGGACGAGGGCGGCTGGCCCCTGCACCCGGAGGCGTACAGGAGAGAGTGCCTCGCTGCGGTGAATACGCATGATCTTCCGCCGACCGCCGGATATATGGCGGGTGTCCAGACAACCTTGCGCCATGAGCTGGGTCTGCTTGTGGATGATGTCGAGTCGGTTCGGGCACAGGATCGTTTGGAACTCGAACAGGTGAGTGCTCGTCTGCGTGAGTATTCTCTGCTGGAGTCGGTCGATCCGAGCGAACGCGAGTTCGTGGAGGCACTTCACGCTTATGTTTCGCGGACGCCGTCTCTGCTCGTGGTCGCAGCCCTCGTCGACGCGGTCGGAGACCGCCACCCGCAAAACCTTCCGGGAACGAACCGTGAGTATCCAAATTGGTGCGTGCCGCTGTGCGACGATGACGGGATTGAGGTCCTGATCGACGCGCTGCCCACTAATCCGCGTTTGAATTCGCTCTTCTCCGTGATGAATGCCGAGATGAAGAACTGAAGAAGCATTGAGGACACGGAGGGGCCCGGATGCGGGGGAAGCATCCGGGCCCCTCCATGTTGACGCTGAAGATCATCTGGGAGCGCGCATCCGGGAGTGCGATTGCCTAGGAGATGCCACATCGCACCACCGGAGTCTCTTTCGAGGGCGGATCAAGGCTTCACTGTGAGGATCGCTTCTCCTTGTCGGGTTTCGGCGCCCACTCCTTTCACAAAGCGGCACTGTGCTCGAGAGGAGAGAACAACGATCGGGACCACGAGAGCACGGCCCGCATCCTTCGCGACTCGGGGGTCCCATCGGATGAGTGGCGCTCCGGCTTCAACCTGGGCGCCGACCTTGCTGAGAGCCTCGAAGCCTCGTCCTTGTAAGGACACTGTGTCGATTCCGATATGGACGAGGACGAGGGGGCCTGCCTCGAGTTCGATGATGAAGGCATGCGGATGCAGTGTCTTCACCGTGCCGGAGACTGGCGCGCAGACATCGCTGGGGCCGTCGGCATGTGCGGGGACAATGGCAATGCCGGGGCCGACCAGTTGATCTGCGAAGACGGGGTCGGGAACGGAACGCAGACCGATCAGGCTACCGTCTAGGGGCGCCTGAATGGTGAAACTCACCGAAGGGCCTCAATGGCGTCGACGATTGCTTCGGTTTCTGGTCCCATCACAACCTGGATGGACTTGTCGACGGCGACGACTCCGAAAGCCCCTGCATCGTGGAGGGACTTTTCGTCGACGGCCTCATCGTCTTTCACTTCAACGCGGATGCGGGTGATACATGCTTCCAGCGCTGTGATGTTGTCCCAGCCTCCAAGGGCTTTCAGGATGGTTTCCGCCTGGTTCATCGCGTCCTCCTCAAAAAGAAAAATGGGGCGTGCGTCACATCAAGGATACTCTGCTTGGTCCGCGTTTGAGGTGCTCAACGCGCAAAAGAAGAAGCGAAGGACAAAGGGTGCATGTCGCTTGAGGCAGGGGAGGATCAGTCGATGAGCCCGAGGAAAGCAAAAGCCTTCGCAAGACCATCATCTTCAAGACAATCTGTCACATGATCCGCGACTTGCACCACCGGCGCAGGGGAGCCGCCCATTGCAATACCCCTTCCTGCGGCGAGGAGGGCTTCCACATCGTTCATGGAATCGCCAATGGCGATCGTGTCCTCAATGTCGTAGCCGAGCCTGTCGGCGACGAGTTTTACACCTGTTCCCTTGGAGATGTCACGTGGAGCGACCTCGTAGACGAGAGTGTCACCGGCACCAACAGAGCCCTCAGTGATTGACAACTCTTCGGGAATCAATTCCCGAAGGCGCTCGGGAGTTGTGATCCCTTTTGAGATGTAGGCCGTGCACTTGGCGGAAGAAGAAGGCACTCCCTCCTTCAGGTAGGGGCTGATCGTTTCGGCGTACACGGCCCAGTCGTTTGGTGCCAAGCCGGCCTTCTCAACGAAAAAGTCCATGAAACCAGGAGAAGGCGCGATCTCTTCGGGGCTCTGCCAGACCCATAGGCCGTTCAGGGATTGCCAGACTTCGCTGACTTCGTGGATCGTTTGTGCTCCGAGGCGACGGTCAATGAGGACCTCTTGATCGAGGGTGACGTAACTGCCTGCGCCCGTCACAGCGCCCGAGAAACCGTAGTCCCAGAGAAAAGAATAGATCTCCGGCATTGAGCGGCCGGTGCACATGATCAGAATGTGCCCCCTCGTCTTCGCTGCCCTCATGGCCTCGACCGCTGAAGAAGGAACCTTTTGGTCCGGGGCGATCAGTGTCCCATCGAGGTCAATGAAGACGAGTTTCGACTCAGGCATCGCGACAATCCCCCGATTCACTCGTTCCGGCGCTGCTCGCCCTCGCGGGTGTGTGGAAGGGGCGAAGCGATGTGATTCCTGCTCCATATTCCCACGAGTCTCCTCTGGGATGCACCTCATGAAGGCCTAAATGCCGAGAACGGAGAAGAGATCGCAATGGGGAGGGGCGCCCGGAAGAATCACGGCTCGAGATAGGCAGAAACGTCGCAAGAATTGTTGGAAAGCGACTATGCGCTGAGGGCGGAAAGATGGATGCCAGACTGTGTGGCAAAGCTCACTCCAATAGGGTTGGTAATGAATCGAGCGGGCCAAATGATTTCAATTTTCCTGCGCCTTGTGTCAGTATGGGGGCTGTCTCATTCAACTGTGAAAGGCACTCTCATGAGTTACCCCTCTGTTCCTTCGACGCCCGCGAAGTCCAAGACCGTCGCGGCTCTTCTCGCTTTCTTCCTCGGCGGCTTCGGTGCGCCGGACTTCTACCTCGGCTACAAGAAGGTCGGCATCATCAAGCTCGTCGTCTGGGCCGTCGGCATGATTCTGTACATGCCGGGCTACGCCTCTTACGTGCAGTCCCTCATGGCTGGGGACCTTTCGGCCGGCCCCGGATTCATGATGATCCTTGGCTCGCTCCTCCTTATGGTCGTCGGCGTCTGGGCGCTTGTCACCTTCATTCAGGTGCTCATCAAGAAGGGCCGTTACGCGACCGACGCCAACGGTCAGCCTCTCGCCTGATCTGATCAACCGCAGAAAGGAGCCGCCATCCTCGCGATGGCGGCTCCTTTCGTCTGCGCAGGAATCTGAGACTCAGGCATCCCGAGGCATGCATGTGCTCAAAATGAAGCGCTCGGCCGTGCCTACGCTACTGCCCCCCTCGTGGAAAACAAGTAGGGGTGACTCGGTTTTCCCCGTTCTGCCCCGTATCCTTGTCGGGATTCAAAATCCCTTGGATTCTCGAGAGTGAACGTGAAGCTGAAAGAAGAGTCAATGTCCGCCACCGCCCCGCTGCTCTCAGTCGTTGTCCCCGCGTACAACTCCCAGGACTATCTTGATCGGGCGCTCGCGACGCTCGTCGATTACAACGACGAGGTTGAAGTCCTCATCGTTAATGACGGGTCGAAGGATGACACCGCGAGAATGGCCGATGAGTGGGCTCTGCGCTACCCGGGAATAGTTAGAGCCATCCACCAGGAGAACAAGGGGCACGGCGGCGCGGTGAATACGGGTATCAGGGCGGCGAATGGTACCCATGTGCGCGTGTGCGACTCCGATGACTGGGTGGATCGCCCGGCGATGAACCGCCTGCTCGATCTCCTGCGCGAAGAGCGCGCCGCGGGCCGTGACCTCGACCTTATCGTCACGAACTACGTCTACGAGAAGCAGGGCAAGGCGCATAAGACGGTGGTCCGCTACCGTAATGTCCTCCCCCAGGGAAAGACGATCACCTGGGAGGAGGTCAAGCCCTGCCGCTACGACCAGTACATGATGATGCACTCGCTCACCATGCGTACCGAGATCCTGCGCCGATCCGGTCTCACCTTGCCCGAGCACACTTTCTACGTCGACTACCTCTACTCGCATACTCCGCTGCCTCTGGTGCGCACGATCCGTTACCTCGATGTCGACCTGTACCGGTACTTCATTGGACGCGATGACCAATCCGTGAACGAGAAGGTCATGATCTCTCGCCTAGATCAGCTCTTGCGTGTGAACCGCGAAATGGTTGCCGCGATGCCCAAGCCCGAGGAGGTGCCTGCGAATCTCTACCGCTACATGGTTCACTATCTGCGCATCAACTGCGTCGTCACGACCGTGATGGCTCAACTCTCGGGCACCCCTGAGCATCTGGAGATGAAAGATCAGATGTGGAACGAACTCGAGGCCACTGACCCCGCGGCTGGCGCAGCTGTCGAGTCGGATCTGCTCGCACGCCTCGCGCGCTCTCGCTCACGCAGGTTCGTCACGGCGGCGTATTCGCTGGTGCGGGCCGTCATGGGATTCAACTGAAGGCTCACAGGCCTAGGCTTCCACTTCATCACTACGACCGGGTGCACGCTCAAGGAGCTCAACTGGCGAATAGGAAAAACTTAGGGCAGGAGTGGCTCAAGTGGCGGGCCTCGGTAGGATCGGACTACCCATCCTCGTGAAAGGACTTCGCAAGTGGATCTCATCGTCGTCGGTTCCGGCTTTTTCGGCCTTACTATCGCACGTCAGGCCGCCGAAGCGGGACGCGCAGTCACCGTCCTCGAACGGCGCGATCATATCGGCGGCAACGCTTGGTCCTCAATCGACCCCGAGACCGGGATCGAGGTGCACCGTTACGGCACGCACCTGTTCCACACCTCGAATGAACGCGTGTGGGCGTACGCGAATCGCTTCACCTCCTTCAACTCCTACCAGCATCGCGTCTATGCGAATCATGGGGGCGTCGTCTACCCTCTGCCGATCAACCTCGGCACGATCAACCAGTTCTTCGCCTCCGCTTACACTCCGGACGAGGCGCGTGCACTCATCGCCGAGCAGGCCGCGGAGCTGGGTGACACAGAGCCCGCCAACCTCGAGGAGAAAGCGGTCAGCCTGATCGGCCGTCCCCTCTACGAGGCTTTCATCAAGGGCTACACGCACAAGCAATGGCAGACCGATCCGAAGGATCTCAACGCCTCAATCATTTCGCGACTCCCGGTGCGTTTCACCTACGATAACCGTTATTTTCGCGATACCCACGAAGGACTGCCCCTCGATGGTTACGCCGCGTGGCTCGAGCGCCTCGCCGACCATGAGAACATTGAGGTCCTCACCGGCCACGACTTTTTCGACGAGACGCACCCCTACTCCAAGTCGAAGATCGTCGGCCAGACGGGCGTCGTTTACACCGGCGCCCTCGATCGCTATTTCAAGTACGAGCTCGGCTCGTTGACCTGGAGGACCTTGGACTTTGAAAGCGAGGTCGTCGACACCCCGGATTTTCAAGGATGCTCGGTCATGAACTATTCAGACGAGTCCGTTCCCTTCACCCGCATCCACGAGTTCGCCCATCTTCACCCTGAGCGCGAACGAACGGGGGCGAAGAACACCTTCATCATGCGCGAGTTCTCGCGCTTCGCCCAGGCCGGGGATGAGCCCTACTATCCGGTGGACGGGCCCGCTGACCGTGAGATGCTCGCTGCCTACCGCGATTTGGCGGCGGGGGAGGACAAGGTGCTGTTCGGTGGGCGTCTCGGCTCCTACAAGTACCTTGATATGCACATGGCGATCGGATCGGCTCTTAACCGCTTCGATGAGATCGTGTCCACCTGGTGACCTCAGCTCAATCCCGATCCTGGACAGGTTTCTCGCGAGAGCCTTCGCTTCGGGGATGGGCCACCTCCACTACCCAGGTGCGGCCGGGATATGGAGGTGTTGTCTACGTGGTGGACGCTTTTCCTCCTCTTTACCTTCAATGCGTAGCCTGACTGAAAAATCCCTCAAGAGGAGTTCACCCCATGTCAAGCACCACAGTTTCGGTCGAACAGCCGAAGCGCCAGGACACGTGGACCGGGCAGACCGGCTTCCTCCTGGCCGCTATCGGCTCAGCGATCGGCCTGGGCAATATCTGGCGTTTCCCTGGCGTCGCCTACACCAATGGTGGAGGCGCCTTCCTGATTCCCTACCTCGTTGCGATCCTCTTCGTCGGCATTCCGATGCTGTGGCTCGACTACGCCCTTGGTCATAAGTTCCGCGGATCACCCGCCTGGGCACTGCGCCGCATCAAAGCCGGAGGCGAGTTCATCGGCTGGTTCCAGGTGTTCGTGTCCTTCGTCATCCTCACCTACTACGCCGCCGTCATCGCGTGGGGCGTCCAATACACGATCTTCTCAGTCAAACAATCCTGGGGAGACGATCCTTTGACGTTCTTCACTTCTGACTTCCTCCAAGTCGCCGCAGGGGACACCTTCTCCTGGAGCCCCGTCGCTGCAGTCGCGATCCCGCTCGCCCTCATCTGGATCTTCGTCCTGCTCATCCTCGGACGTGGCCTGTCCAAAGGCGTTGAGGCGGCGAACAAGATCTTCTTGCCCCTGCTCGTCGCCCTCTTCCTCATCATGGTGATCCGCGCACTGTTCCTGCCTGGAGCGGTTGAAGGCCTCGATGCTTTCTTCACCCCGCAATGGGGAGAACTCTCCGACCCGCATGTGTGGCTCAATGCCTTCTCTCAGGTCTTCTACTCTCTGTCGGTCGGTTTTGGCATCATGCTCACCTACGCGTCCTACCTCAAGCCGAAGACGAATCTGACGGGCACGGCCCTTGTCGCAGGCTTCGCGAATTCATCTTTCGAGATCCTTGCGGGTATTGGCGTTTTCTCAGCCCTTGGTTTCATGGCGAGCACCCAGGGTGTTGGCGTGTCCGACATTGAGGGCTTGAGTGGTCCGATCCTGTCCTTCGTGACCTTCCCACAGATCGTCTCAATGATGCCGGGAGGCTCTCTCTTCGGTGTCCTCTTCTTCGCTTCTCTCGTCCTCGCCGGCATCACTTCGTTGCTCTCGCTCCTGCAGGTCGTCTCCGGGGGCCTGCAAGACAAGTTCGGATTGTCGCCCGTGAAAGCCGCGATGGCCTTTGGTATCCCCGCTGGCATTGTTTCCGTCTCCCTCTTCGGAACGAAGTCCGGTCTCAACAACCTCGACATCGTCGATACCTTCATCAACAACATTGGTGTCGTCGCTTCGGCAGTGATGATGGCGATCCTTGCTGCGGCCTTCGCGCCGCGTCTGAAGGGACTGCGTGAGCATTTGAATGCGGTCTCCGCAGTGAAGGTCCCTAAGGCTTGGGAGATTCTCGTTGGAATCGTTGTGCCCGCGGTCTTGATCTTCATGCTCTTCTCCGCCATCGTCTCCTACGTGGCGGATGGCTACGGCGATTACGATCAGACGTTCGTGTGGATCTTCGGATGGGGAGCGGTGGGCTTCGTGATCCTTGGTTCGATCATCATGACCCTGTTGCCCTGGAAACACAGTCCCATCAGCCCTGAGGCTCTCGCTCAGATCATTGACGAGGACGAGGCCCACTCGACACTTTCGGAAGGAGAAGCGCAGTGAGTGCAATCGCGGTTTTCATGATGGTTGTGACGATCATCCTCGTGTGGGGAGGCCTCGTCGCCTCCACCGTTCTCCTCAAGGTTCTTCCCAACACCTGGGAATCGCAGGAGGAAGAGTCGTCCTCGCAAATGTTGTGGCGGTCGCGGCTGTTTGTGTGAAATGAATCGACAGGCGGCGGCCAAGGGTTCTTTCCCTTGGCCGCCGCCGCGTTACTCTCTTGGAAGAATCAGGCACCCACCTTGCGGGTCGCCCAGAAGGCCACAGCTGAGGCTGCGGCGACGTTGAGAGAATCGACGCCTCCCGACATGGGGATTCGCACGACCACATCGCAGGCAGCGATCGTTTTACGGTTCAGGCCATCGCCCTCGGTCCCCATGACGAGCGCGACTTTCGCGTCGGGGGCGGTGCACAGTGAAGATTCGACGAAATCCTCAAGGGAGATGGAGTCATCGCAGAGGGCAAGGGCTGCGAGGGTGAACCCTGCTTCGTGGAGCTCATCCGTCGTGGGCCATTCCTCCAGGCGAGTCCATGGGACCTGGAAGACGGTTCCCATGGAGACGCGCACCGAACGCCGATACAGGGGGTCAGCACAACTCGGGGTGACGAGGACCGCGTCCACACCCAGTGCTGCAGCGGAACGGAAGGCCGCTCCGACGTTCGTATGATCGACAAGATCTTCTAAAATCACGATCCGGCGCGCAGGCTCACCTCCTCTGGCGCGTGCGAGGAGTTCGGATACTGTGGGCAAAAGCGGACGCTGCATGGCGGCGAGGGCTCCCCGGTGCAGGTGGAACCCCGTGATCTGACGTAACACATCCTCATCCGCCGTGAAGATCGGCACCTCACCCCCGTCCTCATCACCGATCGCTTCTCGAATGAGAGGCGCAAGCTGGGGGAGCCAACGCTCAGACATGAGGAAGGAACGGGGGGAATGCCCGATCTGGAGGGCACGCATGATGACATTCGTCGACTCTGCCATGTACAGGCCGCGTTCGGGTTCGAGCTTGGAACGCAGCGCCACATCCTTCAAAGAGGTGTAGTCGGCAAGACGCGGATCAGCGCAAAGATCGGCACTCACAAGGGGAATGATCACGCGTGTGCCTTCGACAGGGCGCGGTTCATTTCGCCGGGCCAACTCGGCCCTTCGAAAACGAAGGCGGTGAAAACCTCCACGAGGTCTGCACCTGCGGCGAGCATTGCGCGCGCATCGGACTCGCCAAACACGCCTCCGGTGCCGATCAGGATCTGATCGTCACGCAGATGAGAGGCGACGAGGCTGACGACTTCGAGAGCCCTTTCACGAAGCGGAGCGCCAGAGACGCCCCCTTCGCCGAGCTCGTGGTTGATTGTCGTATTCGTTGCCACAACGCCAGCGAGGTCGAGCTCCTTCGCCAGCTCGACGATCTGACAGATCTCCTCGTCGGCAAGATCAGGTGCAATCTTGACGAACAAGGGCATGCGGCGCTTGACGGCTGCTTCACAGCCCCGGCGCGCAGCCTCGAGGATGGGACGCAGATGATCAAGGGACTGCAGCTTGCGCAGCCCCGGGGTGTTGGGCGAAGACACATTGACCACCACGAAATCCACCCACGGGGCGAGCACACGCGCACAGTACTCGTAGTCCTTGGGAGCATCCTGCTCCGAGGTGACCTTG
Source organism: Schaalia cardiffensis (assembly GCF_016405145.1). Lineage (GTDB taxonomy): Bacteria > Actinomycetota > Actinomycetes > Actinomycetales > Actinomycetaceae > Pauljensenia > Pauljensenia cardiffensis. The sequence continues at coordinate 193,446 of NZ_JAEKIA010000001.1, read as the reverse complement.
TTCTTGCCGATGTTCGCGCCCACGATTGCGGCGCGACCGGCTTTCGACGAGCGCAGCTTCTTCAAATGATCGGCCGCCGCCTTGGCTCCCGCATTGTTGAAGCCCATCCGGTTGCGCAGGCCATTGCTTTCCATGAGGCGCCACAATCGGGGAGCATCGTTGCCGGGCTGGGCTTTCGGTGTGATCGTGCCGACTTCAAGGAAAGCGAATCCGAGTGCACTCAGCCCGAGAACGGCCTGCGCATTCTTGTCCATGCCAGCCGCCAGGCCCACTCGTCCGGGAACGACGCGCTCGCCGATACGGACGAGGCCTGCGTGCGCTGCACGGGCAGGATCTGGCGGATTGAGGTGCCCGATGGTGGCGCGCATGAGGGCGCGGCTTGGTGAACATCGACCTGCTGCGGCGATAAGACCAAGGCCGACTCGATGGGCCATCTCAGGGTCCGAGTATCGGATCAGATTGCGGAACAACCAGGAGTATGCGGCGCGGATCATGACTCAAGATTAGGCGTTTCAGTCCCACCAGATCCACCAGCCGTAGCCACCGCCTTCGAGTGGGAGAGCAAGAAGCTCATCAGGTTCGCCCATTGCGCTGTTCAAAGCGAGTAGGGCACGCAATTTCGGCCACTTGTACAAGACAAGAGGATCAGAGGGGATCGCTTCTGGAAGATCGGGGGCTTGAGGGATCGAAACCCCGTCAACACTGATCCGCTCATCCCAGCGTGGGGGTGCAATACGGTACCCCGAAAGGGTGACGCCGGGTCTTTCGACCGCGAGGCGCAGCAGTTCGCATAGGTAAGGACCGTTGTTCTGCTGGTCGAGGAGAGCATCGGCGGGCATGATCTCCAAGAGGGCCTCGGCCTCTGTGGCGCCGAGGCCTTCGAAGCGTACGAAGTCAGAGGAGTCGGGGCATGAGAGGAAAAAAGGAGTGAGAAGATCAAGGATCCCGAGGCGCTCAGTCCACCCGTAGGTGGAATACAGCGGAGGACGCAAAGGGGTGGTGACGGAAGGGGTCATGGTGTCTCCTTTCAGTGACACCATGGGAACAGATCAGCTCCTTATGAACGAGGACGAGGACATGGTCCCTGTGGATGGGGCCACTCGCCCTCGCTACCTGTGCATGAGACTGTGGCAGAGGAAGGAGATGAGGAGGAGACAGGACTTAGAAAAGGCGAGGAGACAGGCCTCAGCCTTTGTTCTTCACACCGGGGAATTCGCCGCGAGCCACGAGGGGACGGGGGCTGCGCCAGCGACGCGCCATGATCATGCGCGAATAGCAGTAGTACCAGGAGCCCTTCGGGATCTCCTCATTCGGGAAACGCTTCTTGAGCAGCTTCTTGAGTCGCTGCCACACGACAACGCCCTCGAGGATTGAAACAGCGAAGAGCGCGTACAAGGTGCCGGTCACGGAGACCATGACCCAGGGGCCGATCGTCTCCTGCCAAGAGGGGACCAGGGAAGCGGCCATCATGGCGACGAGGAAGAGAACCATCACCGGCAAGAGGAACTCTGAAAGAGTCCATCTCGCGTCGATCGAATCGCGAATGAAACGACGCACCTGCCCCTTGTCGCGCAGGGGGAGGTAGCGCTCATCGCCGGTCCTCAAAGCAGTCTGCTCGCGCTGGAAGGCGGCGTCGCGTTTGGCGCGGGCAATGCGTTTGGCTTCTTTACGATCAGCGGGGACGAGGGGCTTGGAGTTTCGCGCCTGCGCCTGCTTACGGGTCGGCGTCGGACGCCCCTTCCTCTGGGATTGTCGGGTCTGGTCCGTATCAGCCACCTGGGATCTCCTCGTGCCACTCGTCAGCATTCAACCCCACAAGGCTAACCGATGAGCGCAGCGAAGCCACCTCGAGTCCACTACTCTGACCCTATGTCCGACAACACTTCTGCATTGACCCGTGACCTGCTCGACTCAAGACTCGAAGGGATCTTCGAGGCCATTCTCGATGAACTGCGAGACATCGTTGCAATCCCCTCCGTCTCCTCCGACCCGGCCCATGCCGCTGATCTTGAGGCTTCGGCCCTCCACGTGCGCGATCGTTTCATTGCCACGGGCTTGGACGCGAAGATCTTGCGGGTCACGACCCCCGAGGGAATCGAAGGCAAGCCCGCAGTTGTCGCCAGGACGAAGAAGATCGAGGGTGCGCCAACGGTTCTTCTCTACTCCCACCACGACGTCCAACCGTGTGGGGATGTTTCTCGCTGGTCCTCTGATCCTTTCGTCGCCGAGGTTCGCGGCGACCGGATTTACGGGCGCGGCACTTCCGATGATGGCGCGGGAATCGCAGTGCACTTGGGGGCCCTGCGCTTCCTCGGTGACGAGTTGCCCGTTAATGTCGTCGTCTTCATTGAAGGCGAAGAAGAACTCGGCTCCCCCTCTTTCACGACTTTCCTTCAGACCTACAAGGAAGAACTGCAAGCCGATGTCATCGTCGTATGCGATTCGGACAATTGGAAGGCCGGAGAGCCTGCTGTGACCTCCTCCCTGCGAGGCAATTCGGTCGCAACGGTCGATGTGACGATCGCGGATCACGCCGTCCACTCGGGCATGTTCGGCGGCCCCATGCTCGACTCCGTCACCTGCGCCTCAATGCTCATCGCTTCCATGTACGACGAGAAAGGTGATCTCGTGATCCCCGGGCTCGGCGGGACCCTTGAAGCGGATGTGGAGTGGTCTGAGGAAGAGTTCCGGGCCGCAGCGGGCCTGCTTGAGGGCGTCGAACTTGTCGGCACGGGGGATCTTGCGGCTCGAGTGTGGACCAAGCCCTCCGTCTCCGTCATCGGTTTCGATGCGTGTCCCGTGTCTGAGGCGTCCAATACGATCGCCCCACACACGCGCTTCAAACTCTCCATGCGCGTCGTTCCCGGCGTCGACCCGCACGAAGCGATGGACCGCCTCGTGGAGTTCCTCGAATCCCATGCTCCTTTCGGGGCGAAGGTCGAGGTCACTCCGAACGAGTTCGGCCCCGGCTACCAGGCCGACATGAACTCTGCACTGACGGGGCTTTTGCACGAGGTCTTGAGTGAAGCCTGGGGCGTCCCCTCGGTGAACATCGGCGTGGGCGGCTCTATTCCCTTCATCTCCGACTTCCAGCGTCTCTTCCCCGATGCCGAGGTCGTCGTCACCGGTGTTGAAGATCCATTGACGAACGCCCACTCCGAGGACGAATCGCAGTGCATTTCCGATCTTCGCGCCGCGATCCTCGCTGAGGCGATGCTCCTGACTCGCCTCGCGTCCCAGTGACACGCCGAGTCCTCATCGCCGGGCATTGGTCCGGGGGGAGTCCCGCTTCATCGACGGCGCTTGCCGCTTTAGAAGAGTTCGGCAGGGGTTTCCTCTCCTCGGCTGTGCACTGGGAAGTGGAGTTGATCCCCTTCGGACCCGGCTCGGCTTTCAAAGAAGCTGTCAGAGGACCAGGATCTTCCCGCTATGCCCCGATTGTCGTTCCCGATGATGAACAGGGGAGCGCCTGGGCGGGCAGAAAAGCCAGGGAAGCACTGGAACTCGGCCTTGTCCCCATCCTCGAAGGGGGGCATCCCCACTCTCTCGACTGCGGAATCGGGTTCATTTCAAGTCTGAGCGGAATCGAGGTGTCGGATTCTTCGACGCTCGAGCAGACTCTTCCCCGTGCTCTCTCGACGGCCCGGCAGATCCTTGCAAGGCGCGACATGATCGCGGCAGCATCCACTCGCCGTCCCCTCCTGGGATTGTCCTCCGTCCTCGCAGTCGATCCTGAGCTCAATGCTCGAAGTGTGCAGGACAGGGGATTGACGTCCCTGCTCACCCGCCTTCTTTCCTGCTCTGAGGAGAAAAGCCTTCCTCTTCTGGACTCAAGGACCCAGTCGAGGGGGGCTGGAAGAATCCCCGGATCGGGGGCCGGTGGGGGAGTCGGTGCGATGGTTCACGCCATCGGAGGCAGGATCATCGATACGGGCCTCTTCTTGCGCACCCTCCTCCGCTTGGATGAGCGCATTGCGGATGCGGACCTCGTCGTCGTATTCGAAGCGAAGCTGCACTCGCCGAATCTGTCCGATTCCTTCCTCGACGTGATCTGCGATGCTGCCGCGCAGCATGCCTTGCCGGTCGTCGCAATCGGAGAAGAGTCCTCATTATCAGCACATGAGCGCGCACAATGGGGACTCAATGGGCAGTTCATCACCGAAGGAAAACTCAGCCTGTTCCAAGCGGGGGTCCGCATCGCCCAGACCTGGGGGCGCTGAGAGCTGGGCACTGATCACAGCTCTTGACCTTCGAGTGAGACGTGGACTCGATCACGCGGGCATCTCATCTCCGCTTGCGACATGGCATCGAATTGGTGAGGCACGTAGGGTGGGACACCGAAAGAGTGAAGTCGAAATCGATTGGAGCATCATGTCCGACACCGGTATCGAAGCACCCTCGCACGAGGTCCTCATCACCGAGGTCGCAGCTGCGAAGGTCAAGAGCCTTCTTGCTCAGGAGGGCCGTGACGATCTGCGCCTGCGCATCGCCGTTCAGCCCGGCGGCTGCTCCGGCTTGATCTACCAGCTCTACTTCGATGATCGCCTCCTCGACGGCGATGCCCTCCGTGACTTCGACGGCGTTGAGGTCGTTGTTGACCGCATGTCCGTTCCCTACCTCAATGGGGCGACGATCGACTTCGCTGACTCGATTGAGCGTCAGGGGTTCACCATTGACAACCCGAATGCGCAAAACACCTGCGCCTGCGGAGAATCCTTCCACTGAGCTGATGAATCCACGCGTGAAGATCGCCGCCGCTGCGGCCCTCGTCCTTGCTTTGACGACGAGCCTGTCGGCCTGCGGTACCAACACTGCGCAATCCGATGCGCAAAGCTCCCAGTCCTCCCTGCAATCCGAAGGCTCTGCCATCCCCGAGGTGGACCGGAGCGGGACAGCGAATTTCCCAGATGTGACCGGCGGATTTGGCGAAGACCCGCAGATCTTTGCAGGTCAAGGACAAGCCCCTTCGACGGTCGCGGTGAAAACGATTCACCAGGGCGAGGGTGCCGAGATTTCCGTCGTGGATAGCCTCGTCGTCAACTATGAGCTCGCGCTCTGGGATGGCACGAAGATCGAGTCCTCCTTCGAGAACGGAAGAGCAGCGCTCTTCTCCCTCCAAGAGGTTATCCCCGGGTGGACCTACGCTTTGGAAAAGCAGCATGTCGGCGACCGTGTCGAGATCGTCGTCCCAGCTCAATGGGGCTACGGAGACCGCGCCTCGGGACAGATCCCTGCGGGCTCAACCCTCGTTTTCGTCGTTGATGTCATCGACTCTTCGGCGAATGTCGCCATTGACGAATCCCTCCAATCGCAAGGAACCCCGACCGGCGAAGCACTTCCCGAGGGAGTGACCGTCGAGGGCGAGCCTGGCGCGGAACCGACAGTGTCCTTCGCCCAGGGAGCGAGCGCACCGAGCGGAAATAGCCGCACCCTGCTCGTCCAGGGCGCGGGTCAGACCATTGTCGAGGGCGATTACGTCCTGTATCGCGCGGTAGGTGGCCCTTTTGGCTCGAATGAGCAGATCAACTCCTCGTGGGCGTTGAAGCCTCAGCTCATTAATGCGATGCAAGCGGATCTTGTTGGACAGTCCGTCGGCTCCAGGCTCGTCTTTGTTCTCGGCGCAGGAGCGAATGAGCAGCAGGGTGCGATTCCCACCCTCATCGTCTTGGACATCGTCGGGATTCTCACAGTCAACTGAAGTGTCTCGTGCAGTGCGGGCGTTCACCGTCAGTGGTGAGCGCCCGCACACGCGTACAATGGGCACGGTTGTCGACCTGTCCGATAGGTCCAGATCACAGGAGTGCACATCAGTGAGTGAGAATACCGTTCGCGTCCTCGTTTTCAGCGGCGATGCCACCAAGCGTCACGCCGTCATTACCGGTGTCGGGCGTCGCGCCTCGAAGAACTCTGCGCTGATCGAATGGTCTGAAGCCGCCACTCCTTTTGGCGCGAAAGAACTCGTTGAATCACACGACTTCGCGCTCCTCGTCCTCGATGCTGAAACTCAAAAAGAAGGCGGAATGTCCCTCGCGCAGGAACTGAAGAATACGATGGAGGATGTTCCTCCGATCGTGTTTCTCACGGCGCGTCAGCAAGACGATTGGCTGGCGAGCTGGGCTGGAGGCGCAGCCGCTATTCCCGATCCTCTCGATCCCCTCGTCCTTCAAGAAACGATCGCGCAACTCTTGGAGAATGCCGACTGAGCCTCTCCTCGATCACTGAGCAGCGCCCCTTCAAGGCGTGTGAGGAGCTTCGATCAGCGCGCACAGGGTACTGCGGCGAGAAGGAAATACACAGGCAGCGCCTTGAGGGCACCTTTCATGCGCCCCTGGGTGCTACTACTTTTGGGTTTTCGCGCTCAGGACTTATGAGTTTTCGCGCGCGGGACTGCTGAGTTTTCGCGCTCGGGACTGCGTTCAGTGGGCTGCGAGCGGGAGAAAGGCTGAGGAATGGAGCCTGAGGGGGTGTGCGGATAGCGGCCGCGGGGCAGGGGCCGTGCATACTTCAGCAGATCACTGACCGAGCTCATCCCATTGGGCTGCATGAGTTGGACCAAAGCCTCCAGGACGTGCCAGGTGGCGCGGGCATCGGCGAGGGCCCGGTGGGCATGTCCCGGATCGACCTTGAAATGTGAGACGAGGGTCGAGAGCTTGTGGTTGGACACCAGGGGGCGGGGCAGAGCCAGACGCGCAAGAGCCAAAGTATCGACAACCCCGCTTTTCGGCCAGGGGATCTCTAAGCGCCGGGCTGCTCGCTTCAAGAACCCCAAGTCGAAGCTTGCGTTGTGGGCGACGAGGAGCGGGGGAGTTGTACTGAGGAGCCCGGACCAGGTGAGGAAGCTGGGCAGGACGCGTTCAATGGTCTCGGCCTCCTCGACCATGGATTGAGTGATGCCCGTTAAAGAAGTGATTCGTGGGGGGATCGCCTGCATGGGGTTCACCATTGATTGGAACTCGTCACGGATACTTCCCCCGCTGACGATAATGGCGCCGATTTCCGTGATCCGGGCGCGGGCTCCCAGTCCGGTGGTTTCCAGATCAACGATGAGGAAACTCGCATCCTCGATTCTTTGCTCAAGTCCGGGCAGTTCAAGGAGCATCGTGTCGGCGCGTTGAGCTTCACCCACAAGACTGGGCGCTTGTGCACGAGCGAACGCACGAGTGTCCGATGCAACGATTCCTCCGCTGGACTGTGACTGCGCAGGAGCGGAATTGGGCATACAGTGGATTCTAATCCCTCGACCAGGCTCCGACTCCGTGGAGGAACAGTGGCGTTCTATCAAGCATTGAAGGCGACCGGTGGTCCAGTTTTGAAGGCTGCGTACAAGCCGTGGATCCGTGGCAAGGAGAACATCCCCGACACAGGTGCGGCGATCCTCGCATCCAATCACAACGCCGTGTGGGACTCCGTGTTCCTGCCGATGATGCTCGACCGTGAAGTCGTGTTCATGGGCAAAGCGGACTATTTCACGGGAACCGGCGTGAAGGGCTGGGTCACCAAAGAGTTCATGCGCGCCGTCGGCACGATCCCGGTGGACCGCTCCGGGGGGCGCGCCTCCGAAGGGGCTATGAAGGCGGGCCTTGACCGGCTCGGACGCGGAGAACTCTTCGGGATCTACCCCGAGGGGACGCGAAGCCCCGATGGGCGCCTCTACCGGGGCAAGACTGGTGTCGCCCGCCTCGCCCTCCTCTCCGGGGCCCCCGTCATCCCGGTCGCGATGATCGGCACTCACGCCGCCCAGCCGATCGGCCAGAAGATCCCCTCGCGCACGAACATCGGAATGGTGATCGGTCAGCCCCTCGACTTCTCGCGATACAAGGGATTGCACAAGGACCGCTACGTCCTGCGCGCCATTACGGACGAGATCATGTACAACCTCATGCTCTTGTCCGGCCAGGAGTACGTGGACGCCTATGCCGCCGATGTGAAGGCGAAACTCGCCGAAGAAGGCAAGTTCGACGGGCCCGTCCCCTCGAATGGGCGTCCCGCTCCTGGCGGAAGAAGCGCCCCCATCGTTGAGGTGCCAACGAGGCCGGAAGACCAGCCCGAAGAGCCCCTCGAATCAGCGGATCCCGCTCAGTCCTGACCCAGGTTTTCTGCCCCTACACAGGACCTGCGGCCACGTGTTTTGAAGGCGCGTCCAGGTAGACTGTTCGCGTCGCGTGTTGATCGTCCGGTCGCACGAAACCCACACTGAAAGGTGTCATCAATGTCGGTTCGCCGCGTCGCACTGCTCACCGCCGGTGGCTTCGCCCCCTGCCTGTCCTCCGCTGTCGGAGGTCTTATTGAGCGCTACAACGAGATCGATCCCGAGATCGAGATCATCGCGTACCAGAATGGCTACCACGGTCTCCTGACCAGCAACTTCGTTGTCGTCGATGAAGAGGCCCGCGCCCGAGCCGCCGTCCTCCACCGCTTCGGAGGTTCTCCGATCGGCAACTCTCGCGTCAAACTTACTAACGCGAAGAATCTCGTGGAGCGCGGACTCGTTGCCGAGGGCGAGAACCCTCTGGAGAAGGCCGCCGAACAGCTGCGCAAGGATGGCGTTGATGTCCTTCACACCATCGGTGGAGACGACACCAACACCACCGCAGCGGACCTGGCCGCCTACCTTGAAGAGCACGACTACCACCTCACCGTCGTCGGCCTGCCCAAGACAATCGACAACGACGTCGTGCCGATCCGTCAGTCTCTGGGCGCCTGGACTGCCGCTGAAGAGGTCTCCGAGTATGCGCAGAACGTCATCGGCGAGCACCGCTCGAATCCGCGCATGCTCATCATTCACGAGATCATGGGCCGCAATTGCGGGTGGCTGACCGCCGCAGGTTCGAGGGAATACCACGAGTGGCTCAAGACCCAGGAATGGGTTCCCTCGATTGGACTGTCGAAGGAACGCTGGGACATCCACGCCGTCTTCCTTCCCGAGATGGCGCTCGATATTGAGGCTGAGGCCGCTCGTTTGAAGAAGATCATGGACGAGCAGGGTAATGTCAATATCTTCCTCTCGGAAGGTGCGGGCGTCCCGGAGATCATTGCCGAGATGGAAGCTGCGGGCGTCGAGGTCCAGCGTGACCCCTTCGGCCATGTCAAGCTCGACACCATCAACCCCGGCCAGTGGTTCGCCAAGCAGTTCGCCTCCAAGATCGAGGCCGAGAAGGTCATGGTCCAAAAGTCCGGTTACTTCTCGCGCTCCTCGCGTGCGAACGCTGATGATCTTCGTCTCATCAAGTCGATGACGGATCTTGCCGTCGAGTGCGCATTGCGCGGCGAGTCTGGCGTCATCGGTCATGACGAGGAGAACGGCGACCGCCTGCGCGCGATCCCCTTCCCGCGCATCGCCGGTGGAAAGCCCTTCGACATCACGAAGAAGTGGTTCACCGAGATGATGGCCGAGATCGGCCAGGACGTGAAGCCTGCAGCGAAGTGACGATTCCCGTCAAGCCCGGTCGCGGCGGTTCCAGGTTCTCTTCAGATCCTGACCGCCGCGACCCAGAGCAGCTCTGGTCCCCCAAGTCGGGTACACAGGCCCCTTGGGATTCGTGGCGCGCGCATGAGGCTCTCCAACAGCCCAATTACCCTGATGATGAGGCCTTGCGCGATGTGACGGCGGTTCTCAGGCGCCAACCGCCCCTCGTTTTCGCAGGCGAGGTCGACGACTTGCGCGTTTGGTTGGGCGCTGCCGGACGAGGAGAAGCTTTCGTCCTGACCGGCGGTGATTGCGCGGAGACCTTCGCGGAGGCGACCGCAGATCACCTGCGTTTAAAGATCCAAACCCTTTTGCAGATGGCCGTCGTCTTGACCTACGGGGCGTCCCTGCCAGTCGTGAAGATCGGGCGGATCGCCGGTCAATATGCCAAGCCCCGCTCGAAGGATCTTGAGACTCGCGGTGGAGTGACTCTTCCCTCCTACAGGGGCGATGCAGTCAACTCCTTCGAGTTCACGCCCGAGGCGAGGATCCCGGATCCGGGTCGGCTCTTGGAGACATACCATCACGCCTCTTCGACCCTTAACCTCATTCGGGCCTTCACGAAGGGCGGCTACGCGGATCTGCGCCTCGTTCACCATTGGAATCGTGGTTTTACGCAAAACCCTGCGTATTCGCGCTATGAGTCTCTCGCTGAGGAGATCCACCGGGCTGTCCTGTTCATGCAGGCCGCGGGCGCGGACTTCGATTCCCTGCGCGAAGTGGACCTGTATTCCTCCCACGAGGCCCTCCTGCTCGAATACGAGTCGGCGATGACTCGCATCGATTCGCGCACGGGCCTCGCCTACGACACCTCGGGGCATTTCTTGTGGGTGGGGGAGCGAACTCGTGACCTCGAGGGCGCCCACATTGAACTTTTGCGTTCGGTCCGTAACCCGATCGGCGTGAAACTTGGTCCGACGACCACAGTCGAACAAATGCTCGGCCTCGTGGAGCGTTTGAATCCGGACGGGGAGGAAGGGCGCCTGACCTTCATTACGAGGATGGGCGCGGCGAAGATCCGAGAGGCCCTTCCGCCCCTTCTCGAAGCCGCGAAAGCCGATGGCCGTTCGGTGACCTGGATGACCGATCCGATGCACGGCAATACGATCACCTCCTCGAACGGTTACAAGACTCGTCGTTTCGAAACGATCATGGACGAGGTCGGGGGCTTCTTCGAATCTCATGATGAGGTCGGTACAGTGCCCGGAGGCATCCACGTCGAGCTGACCGGAGATGATGTGACCGAGGTCGTCGGGGGCTCGGAAGAGCTTGATGAAGAAGAGCTGGCGAAACGCTACGAGACTGTTGTTGATCCGCGTTTGAACCATCAGCAGTCCTTGGAGATGGCTTTCCAGGTTGCCGAATATCTGCGTCGTGGAAAGGTCGAGGAGGCCTGAAACACCGCTCGGGAGGACCTGAAACGCCGCTCTGACGGGCACCCCTGCCAAGGGGCACCCTTGCCGACTCACACAACGTACAGGGTGACGGTCGTGCCTTTCGTGACGCTCGTTCCTGCAGCGGGATCTGTCGAACGCGCAGTGCCGAACACTCCGCCGAGGATTCTTTCCACATTGACCTCAAGGCCGGCACCGCGCAGCGCTTCAATGGCTGCGGCCTCTTGCTTTCCCGTCACATTGGGAATCTGAACAGTCTCGGGGCCCTTGGAGACGACATAGGACACCTCATCCCCCTTGTGAAGGGTTGAAGCCGCCTCCGTCGACTGCGAGATCACGACTCCTTCAGCTACCGAATCGGAGTATTCCTCGCTAGGAGAAGCGACGAGCCCGAGAGCCTCGATCATCGCTTTCGCCTCGGCTGCGGTCTTGCCCTCGAGCTTGGGCACTTCAATGGGTTCTCGCCCTTTCGAAATGACGAGGTCGATCGCGGTGTCGTGGGGGATTGAGGTCTGTGCTTGGATCGACTGCGAAATGACGCGACCTTGGGCGACATCTTCGGAGTATTCCCGGGTGATTGTGCCTATTTTCAGTCCGGCGTCGCTCAAAAGCGTGCTTGCTCGCGTCTCCGTGAGATCAACGAGCTTAGGCACACTCCTCATGTCAACGCCTTTGGACACGATGAGGCGAACATCGGAGTTCTTGTGAACGGCTTGGCCGCCCTCGGGAACCGAGGAAATAACAGAGCCCTTCGGGACGGAATCCGAGTAGGCCTCTTCAATGACAACGCCAAGGCCCAGGACGCTGAGCTCAGATTCAACGGCTTTGAGTGAGCGTTGTGCAGTCAGGGGCATCTCAAGGTAGGAACCTGGACCATACTCGGCCCACCACCACCATCCGCCGAGAGAACCGACGAGGGCAAGAATGGCGAAAAGAGCAAGAAGGCGGCCCCCGAGTCGGCGCTTGCGCTTCTTAGGGTGTGGGGCGCGGGCCGATGCGGATGCGCGCACAATCGTTTGAGAGTTCGACGGCATCTGAGGCGGCAGCGAAGAGGTGAGGGCTGCGCCATCCCATTGGGTCATCTGGCCGATGTTTTCCTTCAGTTTCGGCTGCACCTGGGCCTGCCGATCCAAGAGCTCAGTGGGGAGAGCTTGAGTGAGGGCCTCAAGCTGATGGAGAGCTTGAGTGGCGTTGGAGGGACGTTCGTTCGGGTCTGTCGCGGCGAGGGAGGAGATGAAATCGTCGACTTCGCGTGGAAGCCAGGGCAGCACGCTCGAGGGGACTGGGATCGGGTCCTTGACATGATGCTGCGCGATGGCGAGTGCGCTTTCGCCTTCCCAGGGGACGGAGCCCGTCAACATTTCGAAGCCCATGATGCCCAGGGCGTAGAAGTCCGTTCTTTCATCGATCGCACCGGAAAGAGCGACTTCGGGAGCGACGTAGGCGATCGTGCCGAGCATTGAGCCGCTTGAGGACATCGACACTTCGGAGGCTGCTCGGGCGAGGCCGAAATCAGCGACCCTGGCCGGAGGATCTTGGGGGACGAGGACGTTCTCCGGTTTGATATCGCGGTGGATCACGCCGACCCGGTGCGCGGCCCGTAGAGCCTCGAGGACATCTCGCAGGTAGCGCAGGGTATCCCCGAGGGTGAATGCGCCTTCGCGGCGCAGGAGGGCACGCAGGGTCGGGCCTGCGATCAAATCCATGACGAGGTAGCTCTGGTCGTGGAGCACCCCCTGGTCGAAGACTGAGACGACGCCGGGATGGCTGATCTGGGAGGCAGCGCGGGCTTCGCGGCGAAAACGTGCGACGAAGTCTTGGGAATCGGCGAGGTGGGGGTGCATGATTTTGACCGCGACGGGGCGGTCCATACGGTCGTCGTGGGCGACGTACACCGTTGCCATTCCGCCGCGGGCGAGTCTGCGGACGATCCGATAACGATTGTCGAGGAGAGAACCGATGAGGGGATCGGGCTGTGGCGCGGCGTGCTCAGGAGAGCTTTCATGAGGCGGAGCGGAGGATTCATCGGGAATGCCAGTGCGGGTGCGCAAGACCTCGGTCGCCCCTTCGAGGGGGACCGAGGCGTCGTTGACGTTCTCGATTTCGCTCACCCCCGGATTCTATGAGACGCGCGTAGGAAGTCTGAGAAGTAGGGTCCGGCGTGCCCTGCGGATCACTGGGCTAGTCTTGGGCCCATGACGACTTACCCTGAGACCATCTGCGCCCAGGAGGCAGCCCGCCTGCTGGGAATCGAGCCTCGTAGGATTAAACAGCTCGTGCGCGACCGTCACCTTTTCACAATCCCCCTGCCTGAGGGTGGGCGGGCAATCCCCCGGGAGATTCTCGTCAAAGCTGCGGACGGTTGGGAGCCCCTCTTCAGTCTTCCTGGGACTTTGACGCTGCTCGCCGATGGTGGTTTCACGGAGGATGAGGCGGCGGCATGGCTCTACACGGAACATGATGAATTGGGGGAGACCCCGATGGAGGCGATGCTCGCCGGGCGTCACCACAGGGTGAATGCGATTGCCTCGACCCTGGCCTTGTGAGCTGGGCCCTAGCCTTGTGAGTCTGCCAGGTCCTTGTGAATCGGCCCTTCGGGGCTGACTTTTCACGCCCCAGGGTGCCCGTGGAGTGGTGACTAGCCCATCGCGCTTTGAGGACAGAGGCGACTTTCCGGGCATATCGGCCAGAGCATCGCGGTGCCTTGATCAGGCGCGTCGAGCTGTGATGATGTGGGCGAGTTCGAGAAGATCAGCCCCTTCAGCTTCTGAGAAACGATCCTCGAGCTGGGCCTCGCCCTCGTCAACGAGGGAAGCGATGAGTGCCTCATGAGCGTCGCGGCCTCGTGTGGCGATGACCTCGGTGGCCTTCGCGATATCGTCGGGGTTTGCCTTCTCATCCCCAAGGACTCCGGCGAGAATTTCCCGTTCGGCAACGCTGGCATTCTTCCACGACAAGGAGAGCAGCATCGTGCGTTTGCCTTCTCGCAGGTCATCTCCAGCGGGTTTGCCCGTCAGCTCCGGATCGCCGAACACTCCAAGATCATCGTCGCGCAATTGGAAGGCAATACCCCAGGGGGTGAGCGCTTCTTCGAGTGCCTGCAGGATCTCCTCCTCGCCTCCTGCTGCGATCGCGCCGAGAAGAGCCGGGTGGACGATCGAATAGTGCGCCGACTTGCGGATGACGACCTCACGGACCTCCTGAAGGGGGATCGCATCCGGATTGTGAAGATCCAGGGGTAGGTGCTCGGCTCTCACATCGAGGTACTGACCGAGGGCAACCTCCGCGTGCATTGTCGTGTAGCGGGCAAGAAGACGACTCGCGATCTTCGGCTCGAGGCTCTCACACTGCAGGCCGATCGACCTCTCCGCGGCAGAGAACAGCAGATCGCCCAAGAGAATCGCAGCTGCGGCACCGAATTGCTCATCTGAGCCGAGCCATTGGCGTTCCCGGTGGAGTGTGGCGAGGCGGATGTGGGGCGTCGGGGCGCCTCGGCGGGTATCGGCGTGATCAATGACATCGTCATGAGCGAGGGCACTCGCCTGGTACAGCTCAAGAGCGGCGCCGAGGTGAGCGACGGGGGCCTGGCCGAGTTCTTTCCCGGAAGCGAGGGCTGCACCGAAATGCGCGAGGAGTGCGCGGAATCTTTTTCCTGAGCGAATGGCTCCGAAAGCGGAGTCGAGGAAGTCCGAGGAAGCCTCGCCTGAGCCGATCTGGACGAGCAGAGCGCTCAGATCCTCTTGGGTCTGCTGGTCGATCAGGGGACGGAGCTCGAAGAAGCGGGCTGCGAGAGAGGTCATGCACATAGGCTAATGCCCAGGCTGAGGGCAAGAGAAGATGAGGACTGAGCCCCCGCCCAGGCCTTGTGAGATGCTCAATGCTGCGCTGCCCCGAGGACATGTCCGACACGCTCAGCTTTGGGGATTCACTGTGCTCTCTTTCTCCTAGGAGGGTCTGTTCAGGGTTTCGGACTATAATTGGGAAAGGTGTGTCAGCGTCTCACGCTGATCGTTCATCCCATCTTCTGAGAAAGGGGCTCGTGTGGCCGCATCGAGCACTGCCAAAGGATCGTCGCGAAACCCAAGCGCTGCTGAGTCGGATATGAAGACCGAAGACGCGATGACCAGCACAGCTGCGAAGAAGACGACGCGTCGCACGACGAAGAAGACCACTGATTCGCAGGCGCAGGCGAAGGCCCCAGCGAAGAAGACGACGCGTCGCACGACGAAGAAGACCGATGCCCCCGAGGAGGCGACGGATAAGGCTCCGGCGAAGAAGACGCCGCGCAAGAGCACCAAGGCCACCGCGACACAAGACACGCCAGAAGCGAAGGCCCCTGCGAAGAAAACGACGAAGCGCGCCTCGAAGAAGACCACTGAGAGCGAAACCGCACAAGACAGCACACCGAAGAAGACCACTCGGCGCACCACGCGCAAAAAGGCCGCCGATGAGGAGACGGCACCGTCCAAGAAATCGAGGACTCGAAAGACTGCGGCGAAGGCTGAAGCTGAGCCCGACAAGGTCGAGGAAGTCGAAGAAGAAGAGATCGTACTCAGCGACGAGGACCTCGAGGATGCTCATGGCGAGCTCGCGGGGGAGGAAAGCGATGAGGTCGAAGAGGGCTTGGCTCACGACGAGGATACGGAATCCGAAGAATCGAAGGAGGATGCGAAGGCCCGCCAGGAACTGCGCGATCGCACTGCCTCTGGCATCCGGGTGAAGGGCAGCTTCGTCGTTTCTGATTCGGACGAGTCCGACGAACCCGTCCAACAAGTCACCGTCGCGGGGGCGACCGCCGACCCCGTGAAGGACTACCTCAAGCAGATCGGCAAGGTTCAGCTCCTCAACGCCGAACAAGAAGTCGATCTCGCCCGTCGAATCGAAGCGGGCTTGTACGCGGAGTACAAGCTCAAGAACGAAGCAGACGAGATGACCTCGAAGGAGCGTCGCGAATTGCACTTCCTCGCCCAGGATGGTCAACTCGCGAAAAACCACCTCCTCGAGGCGAATCTGCGCCTCGTCGTCTCTCTTGCGAAGCGCTACACGGGCCGGGGCATGCAGTTCCTCGACCTCATCCAGGAAGGCAATCTCGGTCTGATCCGCGCGGTCGAGAAATTCGACTACACGAAGGGCTACAAGTTCTCGACCTATGCGACCTGGTGGATCCGTCAGGCGATCACCCGCGCCATGGCCGACCAGGCGCGCACGATCCGCATCCCCGTCCACATGGTCGAGGTCATCAACAAGCTCGCACGAGTCCAGCGTCAGATGCTCCAAGACCTCGGGCGCGAACCCACCCCTGAAGAACTCGCTAAAGAGCTCGATATGACGGCCGAGAAGGTCGTCGAGGTTCAAAAGTACGGTCGAGAGCCGATTTCTTTGCACACTCCTCTCGGCGAGGACGGGGATTCGGAGTTCGGTGACCTCATTGAGGATTCAGAGGCGATTGTCCCCGCAGACGCGGTGTCATTCACCCTCTTGCAAGAGCAGCTGCACAATGTCCTCGATACCCTCTCCGAACGCGAAGCCGGTGTTGTCTCCATGCGCTTCGGCTTGGGCGACGGTCAACCGAAGACCCTCGATGAGATCGGCAAGGTCTACGGGGTGACACGCGAGCGTATCCGTCAGATCGAGTCGAAGACCATGTCGAAGCTGCGTCATCCTTCGCGTTCGCAAGTGTTGCGCGACTACCTCGACTGAGGCGATCACTTCGGCGGCTGAGCGGATCAGCAACTGAGAGCACAGTGGGCGCAGAACGGATACCGATTCGGACTGCGCCCACTCGTCATGCCCGAACTCTTAGACTCTCGAGGTCTTCTCCTGGTCCCCAGAAGAGCCCACTTCACCTTGCGGTGAGCGACATCATGGTCACGGATCGGAATCGGCCGGTGCGCCGAGGTGGCGACTTTCGAGTAATCATCAGACGATAGATACATGCTCGAGGGGTTCATCGTCATCTTCTTCATGCTCGCCGTCATGCTGACCGCGGCAGTCGGCGTCATCGTCGGCCTCGCCCTCGTGCGTCGACCCGCCCAGGCCTGGCAAGAACACCTCAAAGAGCAAAACGCCCAATTCGCCGCCGAAGAAGCGCCGAAGCACGATGAGCTCGTGGGCGTGAAGCAGACGACTCTTCGTGACCTCATTGAGCGCAATACCACCGAACGCAACGCCTACTTCGACGCCGACCGTCTTCCCGGGGTCGAAAGAATCGAAGCCGTCACGGAGCGTTTCGAAGCGATGCACCCGGCTCGTAAGAACACAGAGGAGTCCTGAGTTTCACGCCTGAGGGTTGTACTCCCCTTGCCCCTTTAAGGGATGATGTCCCCATGGACGCTGTTCTCACTTTCCTTAGCACCCCTGCGGGCATCGGCCTGGCAGCCCTGATCATTGCGGCGCTCATCGCCCTGGTCGTGCTGGTCGTGCGCCGCTCTGGCGGCGCGGGCCCTTCTCTTCCTGAGCCCCCGCCCGCGCCCGCGCCTGAATCCACACAAGCCAAAGCCCTAGAGACTGACTCGTCTCAACTCCCTGAGGCCAGGGCCGGTCCCGCTGACAAATCCGCCCCGACTCCGAGCGCACAGCCCGAGGAGGCCGAAGAAGCAGCTGAGACGAGCGCCCTCATCGAGGCCCCCGAATCCCTGCCCTCGCGCATGCAACGCCTGCGCTCGCGCCTTGCGGGTTCTGGCTCTCTTGGACGCGCCATCGTGCAGATCCTCTCACGCGGCGAACTCAAAGCCACGGACTGGGAGGAGATTGAAGACACTCTGCTCATCGCCGACCTCGGCCTCGATGCGACCGACGAACTCATGAGCCGCATGAAGGAACGAGTAGCGATCGCCGGGGTTTCCGATTCGACCACGATCCGCACCCTCCTGGCAGAAGAACTGCTCGCCCTCGTCGATGAGAACCTCGACCGCTCCTTGCACCTGGACAAACAGGGCGAGAACGGCGAACTGCCCGCCACCGTCCTCATGGTCGGCGTGAACGGAACCGGTAAGACGACGACCGTCGGGAAGCTCGCGCGCGTCCTCGTCGCCGAAGGCAAAAGCGTGCTGCTCGGCGCGGCTGATACTTTCCGCGCGGCCGCCGCCGAACAACTCAGCACCTGGGGCGAACGCGTCGGCGTTGATGTCATCAAATCGGATCGCGAAGGCGCAGACCCGGCGGCCGTCGCCTTCGACGCTGTCAAGCAGGGGGCGATGCGCGCAGTGGATGTCGTCCTCGTCGACACCGCCGGACGCCTCCAAACCAAGTCGACCCTCATGGAGGAGCTCGGCAAGGTCAAGCGCGTGATGGAAAAGCAAGCTCCCGTCAGCGAGGTTCTTCTTGTCCTCGATGCGACGACCGGACAAAACGGCCTCAAACAAGCCCAGGTTTTCGCCGAGGTCGCAGGCGTCACCGGAATCGTCTTGACGAAACTCGATGGTTCTGCGAAGGGCGGGATCGTCGTCTCCGTCCAAAAGACCCTGGGAGTGCCCGTCAAATTCGTCGGCCTTGGTGAAGGAGCGGACGACCTCGCCCCCTTCGATCCGAGGAGCTTCGTCGACGCGATCGTCAACTCCTGAGAACTCCTCAGCCCCACGCGCCCCCGCCCCGAATCAGAGGCGGGGGCGTCGTGCGATAGGCTGGTCCGAGTCATGGGGGAGCGCCCCCGCCACGCTCATACAGGGGGAACCTCAGTGTTCGGGAATCTGTCCGATCGGTTGATGCAATCCTTCAAGCAGCTCCGCTCTCGTGGAGTGCTCACCGAGTCCGATGTCGACCAGACGATCTCCGAGATCCGCCGCGCCCTCATTGACGCGGATGTCGCCCTGCCCGTCGTCCGTCAGTTCACGAACGAGGTTCGGGAGAAGGCCTACGGTGCGGCGCGCTCCAAAGCCCTCAATCCCGGTCAACAGGTCATCCGCATTGTCCATGAGGAACTCATCGAGATCCTGGGCGGCCAGACCCGTGAACTGAGTTTCGCTGACCGGGGTCCCACCGTCTTCATGCTCGCCGGCCTCCAGGGCGCCGGTAAGACGACCCTTGCAGGCAAACTCGGCAAGTGGCTGCGCGAAGAAGGCAAGAGGGTCCTCCTCGTCGCCTCAGACCTCCAGCGTCCCAACGCCGTCCAACAGCTCCAGATCGTCGGCGAAAGAGCCGGTGTCGAGGTGTGGGCGCCCGAACCCGGCAATGGCATCGGTGATCCGGTCCACGTCGCCCGCACAGGCCTCAACCACGCGATCGAAACCGGCATTGACGTCGTCATCGTCGACACTGCGGGCCGCCTCGGCGTCGATGAGGAGATGATGGCTCAAGCCATCGCGATCCGCGACGCGGTTGAGCCGCGCGAGATCATGTTCGTCCTGGACGCCATGGTCGGTCAGGACGCGGTCCAGACTTCCACGGCGTTCCGCGATGGCGTCGGATTCACCGGTGTCGTCCTATCCAAGCTCGACGGTGACGCCCGAGGAGGTGCCGCCCTTTCCGTTCGCGGCGTCACCGGCGCTCCGATCCTTTTCGCCTCCACCGGTGAGGGCCTCGACGATTTCGAGCGCTTCCACGCCGACCGCATGGCCGGTCGGATCCTCGATATGGGTGACGTCCTCACCCTCATTGAGCAGGCTGAGAAACGCCTTGACGCCGAAGAGGCCGAGCGCATGGCCGCCAAGGCGCTGTCCGGGGAGCTCACCCTCGCAGACTTCCTCTCCCAGCTTCAGCAGATCAAGAAGCTCGGCTCGATGAAGAAGATGCTCGGCATGATCCCGGGAGCGGCCCAGATGCGCGAGCAGATTGAGAACTTCGACGAGCGCGAAGTCGACCGCGTTGAGGCGATCGTGCGCTCCATGACCCCGCAGGAACGCGAAGACGTGTCGATCCTCAATGGCTCGCGTCGTGCTCGCATCGCCCGCGGTTCGGGCACGAGTGTCGCCGATGTCAACGGCCTCGTGAAGCGTTTCGAAGCGGCCAAAGAGATGATGAGCCAGATGGGCCAGGCAGGCGGGGCAATGCCCGGCTTCGGTTCAATGCCCGGTCGGGGAGGCAAAGCGAAACAAAAGGCGAATGCCCGTAAGGCGAAGGCCGATCGTGCGAAGGTAAAGAAGAAGGCCCGTTCGGGCAACCCTGCCAAGCGCCGTCAACAAGAGCTTGAGGCGCTCCTTCCTCGCGACCAACGCAAGGCGAGTGCCCCAGGAGCATCTTTTGGTGCCCCCACACAGGAGGCGCAGCGTCCGAGCATGGATGATCTCCCCGATGACGTCAAACGGATGCTCCAGGGGCTTCAATGATCTTCACAGGCTCCCTCCTGTGGGCTCCATCCAAGGCCATAACCCCCTCGTGGACTCAGGGGACGTGGAGGATCGAGGACGGCGTGATTGACAGGATCGAGGAGCGCCCGGGTGAACTCGGTGGCTATGCGATCCCCGGTTTCGTTGATTCTCACGCCCATATCGGCATCGGAGAACACGGGGGCCTGGGTCCTGCACAGCAGCTCGAGCAGGCCCTTGCGCAACGATCCACGGGCGTGCTCGCGATTCGTGACTGTGGTTCGCCCGTGGATACTCGCTGGATCGACTCTCGGGCCGATCTGCCCAAGCTCAAGCGCGCCGGTCGCCACCTGGCCCGCCCTAAGCGTTACATCCGTGGCCTGCCGATTGAACTCGAGGACGTCAAAGATCTTCCCGAGGCACTCGCCGAACAGGCGCGCCATTCGGACGGATGGGTCAAGCTCGTCGGGGATTGGATCGACCGTTCCAAAGGGGCGGACTCGGATCTTGAACCCCTGTGGCCCCAAGAGGTTCTCCTTGACGCGGTCGCCGCCGCCCATGAGGCGGGAGCGCGCGTCGCAGTCCATTCCTTCGCCCATTCGACGATCGACGACCTCCTGGCAGCGGGCGTCGACGACATTGAGCACGCAACGGGAATGGATGCGGATCAGGCCGATGAGGCTGCGCGCCGGGGAGTGCTCGTCACACCGACGCTCCTGCAGGTCGGTCTGTTCAATGAATTCGCCGCCCAAGCGGGCTCGAAGTATCCGGTCTATGCCGAGACGATGATGAAGATGTTCGAGCGCCGCCGCGAGCATTTCGCGATGCTGCGCGAAGCCGGAGTCACTCTCCTCATGGGCACGGACTCAGGCGGCTATCAGGAGCACGGGTCGATCGGTAAGGAGTTCGCCCTCTGGCAGGCTCAGGGAGTGGATCGCACAGAACTGCTGGATATCGCGAGCTGGCATACGAGGCGCCACCTCGGTTTCGAAGCCCTGCACCCCGGGGCGAGCGCGGATCTGCTCATCTACTTAGAGGATCCGAGGACAGGCGGCGATCTGAACGCACCGGACGCGGTGATTCTCGGCGGAAAGCTCATCGCCCCCTGCGAGTAGCCTCATCTTTTTTGAGATTTCTTTCCCTTTAGACAGTGTCTTCCTCGGCGATCTCAAGGAGGACTGCGCGGGCGCTTGGCGCGAGGAACCCCCGATTCGATGCGACGACACCGGGGCGAAGCCCCTCGCCAAGCCCTGTCCCCATTTCAAGGTTCATGACATTACCCCCTGCGACTGAAAGGATGTGCAGGCCGGCTGCCACATCCCAAGGTTTGAAGGAGGTCCCCATCATTGCGCCGATCCACCCGGCGGCGACATAGGCGAGGTCGAGGGCGGCCGCTCCGTAACGGCGGGTCGACTGGAAGGCTGAGACGATCCGACGTTCACGCTCCACCGCCTTCGTGGGGTCAGTGGCGAGCGCATGGACTCCGGGGTAGTAGCTGATGATGACGGCTTTCGATTCCTCATCGGCGCCCCTGGCGTCCAACTCGCGCACACCCTGGGATGTTTCAACCCATGCGCGCCTCGAATCGGCTGAGAAGAGCTCACCCAGGAGCGGGGCGTTGACGACTCCCGCGACCATGCGCCCATCCAATTCCACGCCGATCGAGGTGTTGAACCAGGGCAGGCCCGCAGCAAAATTCGCGGTCCCATCAATCGGGTCGATGATCCAGCGAACCCTTTCACCCAGATCAGCTACGGCCCTGAGGGCCCCTTCCCATTCCTCGCCCTCAGGCATGACGATTCCCTCAGGAAGCTCAGGAAGATTATTCGGTTGAAGAACATGCGCGCCTGTCTCTTCGCCGAGGACACGGGAGAAGGGAAGGGCGGAACCGAGGATGAGGTGCAGCGCCCTTTCGACGCTTTTGTCATGGACCGTCACCGGGTCGTGGAAGTCCCTTTTCGTTTCCACCGAATCGACGCTTCGCGCGACCTTTTGCAAGTAGTCGCTGACGTGGGTCGCGGCGGTGCGGGCGATGCACACAAGTGAAGAATCGAGCGGAGCAGGGATGGTCATGGGCTTCATCCTTCCACGAAAGAAGGTAAACGTGACTGATTCCACGGCCCCCGACATGCCTGGGAAGGGCTGAGGGTTGGTCGAATCCGCTCAGGGCATGGCAGAATCGAGGACTGTACCCGGTCCGTCGAAGACCCTCTCACTTCGCCGGAACGTGTCCCGGAGTCAACATCGGATTGTGTTTCCCACCTTTCCGGCGGAGGCTCCACCACTTGAGAAACAGGAGTGACCACACCAGTGGCAGTTCGAATCCGCTTGAAGCGCGTGGGCAAGACCCACGCCGCCGCATACCGTGTCGTCGTCGTCGATTCGCGCAAGAAGCGCGATGGTCGCGTCATCGAAGAGCTGGGCATCTACGATCCTCAGCCGAACCCCTCGAAGATCCGCATCGACTCTGATCGTGCGCAGTACTGGCTTGGCGTGGGCGCACAGCCCTCCGACCAGGTTCGCAATCTGCTCGTCCTCACCGGCGACATTGCGAAGTTCAACGGCAAGGCCGACGCGGTCTCCCGCGTCGAGGTTTCCGAGGCCGATAAGGCCGCTGCAGCAGCCGAAGCCGTGAAGACCGCCGAGGCCGAGGCCGAGAAGTCGAAGGCCGGCAAGGCCGCCGCGAAGGCCGAGGAAGAGGCAGAGGCTGCCGCTGAGGCTTCGGCCGAAGAGGCCGCCGAGGCCGGCGAGGAAGCCTGAGATGCTCGCCGATGCACTGGAACACCTCGTCGGGGGGATCGTCGATCATCCCGAGGACGTCCAGGTCTCCACTCGGTCGATGCGTCGCGGCCAACTCCTCGAGGTAAGGGTGAACCCCGATGACCTCGGGCGAGTGATCGGCCGCGGTGGACGCACCGCCAGGGCACTGCGCACCGTCATTGGCGCGCTGTCGACCCGCGGCCCGGTCCGCGTCGACGTCGTCGATACTGATCGCGAATAAGATTGCAGATCATGCAGTGAAGGGGTCCGGCTCAGCCGGGCCCCTTCACTGCATGGGCATCCGCTGTGATGAAATGTATGCCGAACACTGAAGGAGAAGACCATGAGGATGACAGCTGGAATCATTGGACCCGCACACGGCCTGCGCGGTGAAGTCCTCGTTGACGTCCGATCCGACGACCCCGAGCTGTGGGCTCCCGGCTCCCTCTTCTCCCTCGAGGATTCTCCTGTCACTGAACTCACCATAGGTGGCGCCCGCATGCACAAGGAGCGTCTACTCGTCTCCTTCGAAGAGATCACGAGCCGCGAAAAAGCTGAGGAGCTGCGTGGCGCGCGCCTGCTCGTTGAAGAACACGAAGAAGAGGACGCCTGGTATCCGCATCAACTCAAAGGCCTCAAAGCCCTCACCCCTCAGGGCGAGGAGCTCGGCACCGTTTCGGGGGTCCGCTTCGGATCGGCTCAGGATCTGTTGCTCGTGAGAACCCCCAAAGGCACGGTGATGGTGCCCTTCGTCACTCAGATCGTTCCCGAGATCGACCTTGAAAGCGGAGTCGTCACGATTGACGCGCCCCCCGGCCTCTTCGATGAGGATGTCGTCGATACGGGGGAAACGAGGGGCGAAAGATGAGGATCGATCTTCTCTCCATTTTCCCCGACTACTTCGCACCCCTCGGGGTTTCACTGTTGGGCAAGGCGGGCGAGCACGGCCTCGTGGACCTGAGGATCCATGATCTTCGCGAGTGGACCCATGATCGCCATCGCAGTGTTGACGACACCCCCTACGGCGGGGGCGCTGGAATGGTGATGATGCCGAGCGTATGGGGCGAAGCGATCGACGAGGTCTTCGAAGAGACTGAGACGGGTGGGCAATCGGATCGCCGGGTGCTCGCAATCCCTACTCCCTCGGGGGTGCCCCTTACCCAGTCCATGGCTCAGGACCTGACGAATGCGACTCAGCTTGTCATCGCCTGCGGCCGCTATGAGGGGATCGATCAGCGCGTCGCAGAGCACTACCGGGAAGCGGGATATGAGGTCCTTGAGTATTCGATCGGCGACTATGTCCTCAACGGCGGGGAAGTGGCGGCCCTCGTCCTCGTTGAAGCAGTGACGCGCCTCCTCGACGGTTTCATGGGGAACCCGGATTCGATCGTCGAAGAGTCCTACTCGCAGGGGCTGCTCGAATATCCCGCGTACACGAAGCCCCGCTCGTGGCGAGGACTGGAGGTCCCTGAGGTCCTGCTCAGCGGCGACCATGGGGCGATCAGCCGCTGGAGGCGCGATCGTTCCTTGGAACGTACGGCGGCCAGGCGCCCCGACCTCCTTGCCTCCCTCAAACCCGAAGAACTCGATTTTTCCGATTTGGAACTGCTCGCCGGGCTGGGGTTCCTCCTTCGTGAGGGGCGGACACATGAACTGCAGATCCGCAGCGCACAGATAGAGGATGCTGGCGCTCTTAGCGCCATTGCAGCACGGACTTTCCCTGATGCCTGCCCACCCGAACTGTGCCAAGAAGCCATAGAAGCATTCATCGCGGCTGAACTATCAGAAAAGTCCTTCGCAGATTACCTGTGTGATCCGCAGCGATACCGCATCCTTCTCGCCCTCGTCGAGGGGGAGGCCGTTGGCTACACTCTGACGATCCTCGGTGAAGACGCACTCGACGAGGCCCTGGTGCGAAAGGGTCGCATCGAGAAGGGGGACGCCTACCTGTCGAAGTGCTATGTGGATTCCACGTGGCGGGGGAGCGGATTGGCGAGCGCCCTGCTTGAGGCCGCGGTGCGCGACGCAGCTGAGAAGAGTCATGCTCCTCGCATTGTTGTGGCGACGAATGAGGCCAACCTGCGGGCCCAGCGCTTCTACAAGAAGCACGGCTTCAAGAAGGCCGCTCGGCGCAGCTTCAACGTCGGCGGGGTGGTGAACCGCGACCTCGTCTTCGTGCGCGATCTCACGGGGCTTCGCGGCCAGTGACGCGCTCAAGCGTCTCGCTTCGGGGCGTGAGCATGTGGCACACTGGTGCTTTGGTGCACCCGGAGTGAACCTGCCGCAGGGGGCCTCCGTCAGGGTGCATTATCGAATGAATCGCAGGCCCGGCCTGCCGTATTCGACGCTTTCGACCTGCGGCGAGCGCGTCAAGGAGTACACATGCAGAAGCTGGACGCAGTCGACGCTGCTTCCCTCCGTTCCGACCTTCCGACCTTCCGCGCCGGTGACACCGTCAAGGTGCATGTGAAGGTCATCGAGGGCAGCCGTTCTCGTATCCAGATCTTCCAGGGCGTTGTCCTCGCCCGTCGCGGTCACGGCGTCTCTGAGACGTTCATCGTCCGCAAGGTCTCCTTCGGTGTTGGCGTGGAGCGTACCTTCCCGCTGCACGCCCCCACGATCGACCGCATCGAGGTCGTCACCAAGGGTGACGTCCGCCGCGCCAAGCTCTACTACCTGCGTGAGCGTCACGGCAAGGCCGCGAAGATCAAGGAGCACCGTTCGGGCAGCGCGGAGTGACCCTCCGGGCACAAGCCCCCAGTGCCCGGTACTCTGTTTCAGAGTGCCGGGCGCTTCGCATTCCGGCCACACACAGAAACGAGGACCAATGAGCGCTGGGTCGACGGGCACGAGACGCACGGGAGTCAAGCTCGCCCCCCAGCATCTGCCCAAAGCTCAAGAGCCAGCGGAGCTAGAACCTCTTGGGTTTCTCGGCTGGATCAAGGAAATGCTGTCTGTGATTCTCGTTGCCGCGATCATCTCAGCGCTGCTTCGGGCTTTCGTGTTCCAAGTGTTTTGGATTCCCTCGCCCTCGATGCGCGACACTCTCGTCGAACACGACAAGATCGTGGTCTCACGCATTGATGCTTGGACGGGGTCGATTCAGCGCGGGGATGTCGTCGTTTTCCATGATGAGCTTGGTTGGCTTCGCTCTTCGCATGGTTCTTCTCCTTTGAGGCGCGTCGGAGAGTTCTTCGGGATCGTTCCCGCAGGCGATGAACAGACCCTGGTCAAACGCGTCATCGGGGTCGGCGGCGACCGGGTCTCCTTCTCTGTTGAGACGGGGAGGATCAGCGTCAATGGAGTGCCCATTGAGGAGCCCTATATCGCCCAGGGCCAGGTCCCCTCGACGATTCCTTTCGACGAGGTCGTCCCGGAAGGGACCTTGTGGGTGATGGGTGATAATCGCGGTAACTCCGCAGACTCTCGTTACCACAGGCAAAACGGGGAGAGCCCTTTTGTGCCCGTTGGCGCGGTCGTCGGCACGGTGAAGGCCGTGATCCTGCCCCTTAATCGGGCCCACTGGGGGCTTTCAGCTCCTGAGGTTTTCTCACAGGTGAAGTGATGCCGAGGATTCTCGCTTCTCGCCAGTTCGAACTCGAACTCCTCACCACATACTCTCCTCTTGTCGGAATGGACGAGGTCGGGCGTGGAGCCCTTGCAGGCCCCGTCGCGGTCGGCGCCTGTGCCATCACCGGCAGTGAAGGGGAGGCGCCCTCGGGCCTGGCGGATTCGAAACTCCTCAGCGCGAAAAAACGCGAGGAGCTCGCACCCCAGGTTCGTTCCTGGGCTGCGGCCTCGGCCGTCGCTTGGGCTTCGAATGAGGAGATCGACCGTTTCGGGATCATCGTGGGGCTCCGTTTGGCCGGAATGCGTGCCCTTGCTCGCATCGAGGAGAAGATCGGCGCTCCCGCGCTGGTCCTCTTGGATGGCTCCCATGATTGGCTCACGCCTCCGGAGGATCTTTTCGCCTCCCTGGAGGGGCCCGAAATGCCAGATGTGACTCTTGGGGAAGTGATGACGCGAGTGAAGGCCGATGCCCAGTGCACTCTCGTCGCCGCAGCCTCGGTGATTGCGAAGGTCGCGAGGGATGAGCATATGACGAAGCTGGAAGACCCCGGCTACGGCTGGGCGTCGAATAAGGGATATTCCTCACCCCAACATGTGGCGGGGCTCAAGGCCCTGGGGCCGAGTTTCGCGCATCGACGCTCCTGGAGCCTCCCGGGGATCTGAACGTGAGCTTTCCTGGCATTCGGCGCGCCGTGAACTGAGAGTGCTCCCCGGAGCTTCTCAAGGCATCATGGTGGGGTGAATGAGGACATCGAAGGCTACGAGAATTCGCTCGAGCTCGCGCTCTTTCGTGAGTACCGGGATGTTATTGGCCTGTTCAAGTACGTCGTCGAAACGGAAAGACGTTTCTACCTGTGCAATCAGGTGGATGTGCAAGCCCGTCCGGTGGGTGGGGACGTCTACTTCGAACTGAAACTGACTGACGCGTGGGTCTGGGACATCTACCGTTCATCGCGTTTCGTCCGTTCCGTGCACGTTGTGACCTTCAAGGACGTGAACGTTGAGGAGTTGTCCAAACCGGAACTCAACATCCCTTGAGGCGCACACTCGTCGCGTGAATCGAAGGGAAAAGAAGCCCGGAGCCTGAAAGAGGCCCGGGCTCTTTTCCTTATCCACACCCCATCGGGCTCTCCGCCGCGTCCACAGGCGACGATGCTCCGCCTCGCCCTGATCGTTTCCACGGGGAAGCCTGGAAGCGGAGGTGGAGGAATGAACACGCTCACACTGCCCGAAAAGAACGGGGCGAAGCGAGAAACGAAGGACCATCGGCGCATCCTGGGCAAGGCGGGGGAGGAGACCGCAGCGAAAATCCTGTCAGAAGCCGGCCTCGTGATACGTGAACGCAATTGGAGGGCAGGGCGCATAGGGGAACTTGACCTCATCGCGCACGAGGGCGAGAAAACCATCATCGTTGAAGTGCGTACCCGCATTGGTCAGCGCCTGGGCACGCCCCTTGAATCGGTGGACAGGCGCAAAATCGCGAAATTGAGAAGACTCGCAGGCCAGTGGTCGAGCCAGAACCGGCTGCGCCAGCCGATCTGCATTGACGTGATCGCCCTGGGCCTTCCCCCTCAAGCCCGAGAGCGCCTCCCCCACATCAAAGAGGATACGGATCTGCGCACTTTAGGCGCCGAGGTCACATGGGTCAGGGGAGTCGCATGAGCGCGCGCATCGCCTCCGCCCGTTCAATCGCGCTTTTGGGCTTGGAAGGATACGGCGTCGACGTGGAAGCACACGTCGGCCGCGGCCTCGTCACCTTCACCCTCGTCGGACTGCCCGACGCTTCCCTCAGGGAAGCCAAGGATCGTGTCCGCTCAGCACTTCAAGCCATTGAATGCGAAGTCCTCGATGCTCATATCACGGTGAATCTCTCACCGGCGGGACTGCCAAAATCTGGCTCCGGTTTCGACCTCGCGATCGCAGCGGCGATCCTCAAAGCCGCCGAGGCAATCCACCCCCAGGCCTTCGCAGATACGATCCTCCTCGCCGAACTCGGTCTCGATGGAGGTTTACGCCCCATCAAAGGCACCCTCCCCGCGGTCGCCGCTGCGAAACAGATCGGCGCGAAACGTATCATCGTTGCCGCCGCGAGCGCCGCAGAAGCTAGCCTCGTCGCCGACATTGAGGTCCTCGGTTTCGACCACCTCGCAGATGTCGTCGTATGGGCGGGGGGACGAGCCAGCAAGCCCCAGCTCCTCGACCCCGCTCCCATGCGCCCGCAGTCTTCGACCATATACCGGCAGGCCCCGGATCTGGCAGATGTTCGCGGACAAGACACTGCGATCGACGCCCTCGAAGTCGCAGCCGCCGGAGGGCATCATCTGTTCCTCATCGGCGAACCCGGCGCGGGCAAAACGATGCTCGCCTCCAGGCTCCCGTCGATCTTGCCGCCCCTCGAGGAAGCGGTAGCCCTGCAGACCACAGCGATCCATTCCCTTGCGGGCATACTCCCTCAAGATTCGAGTCTCATCCGAACCCCTCCTTTTCAGGCGCCGCATCATTCGATGACGATCCCCGCACTCATCGGGGGTGGATCTGGGATCGCAGCACCGGGGGCGGTGTCTCTTGCCCACGGGGGAGTCCTCTTCCTCGACGAGGCCGCAGAGTTCTCGCCCTCGGTCCTCGATTCTTTGCGCCAACCCTTGGAGGAGCGTTTCGTGACGATCCACCGTTCGAAGGCTTCGGCTCGTTATCCCTCAGCTTTCCAATTGGTACTCGCCTCGAATCCGTGCCCGTGCGGACACGGGGGACGAGCATGCCGCTGCACCTCGATGCAGAGAAGACGCTACGCTTCCAGGCTCTCAGGCCCTTTGCTTGACCGGATCGACATCACCATCGCGATGAGACAACCGACGAAGGCTGATCTTCGTTTTTCGCGCCAACGCTTTTCAGCCGAGGTCCGAAAACGCGTTGAGGAAGCGAGGGCGAGGGGCGCCCGGCGTTTGAAGGACACGGGGTGGAAGATGAACTCCGAGCTTCCCGGAGCGTGGATTCGCCACTCTTCCGGTATTCCCGAGCGTTTCATCGAAGCTCTCGACCGGGCCGTTGATGAAGGAATCGTCACCATGCGCGGAGCCGATAGGGTCTTGCGCCTCATGTGGACTCTCGCCGACCTTCATGAGCGGCCACTTCCCAATGATGAGGATCTCGCACGCGCACTGATGCTGAGGAACGGGGGACTCAATGCGAATTGAAGCGCAGGCTTTCGACATCGCCTGGTGGTCCTGCGTCGCCGAACCCGCAGATCCCCATGCCGTAGCACTCATCTCGGCTCTGGGGCCCACAGAAGCGCGGGCCTGGGCGCAAGCACCACTGCCTGGCGCTTTACCACACGCCCTGGAGGGGCAGGGACGATGGGAAGAAGCGCACGCACGTTGGGCTCCTCGAGCCAAAGCCCCAGGAGTGCAAGCCGAACTTGAGCAACTCGAGGAACTCGGAGGACGCTTCATCGTGCCCGGGGACGCGCAATGGCCCGAAAGCCTTAACGATCTTGGCCCCCTGCGCCCCCTGGGACTGTGGACAATCGGAACCCTGCCGAACAATCCCCGAGTCTCAATCGTGGGCGCCCGAGCGGCGAGCAGCGCGGGCGAGCGCAACGCCTTCGACCTTGGGGCAGGTCTTGCCCAAGCGGGAGTCTCGACCTGCTCGGGCGGGGCCTTCGGGATTGACATTGCCGCCCATCGCGGGTGTCGGGCGGCCAGCGCCCCGACGATCGCCGTCATGGCCGGTGGCCTGTCGAAACCCTACCCGCTTGCCCATGAGGAGGATTTCGCAAGGATCATCGCAGAGGGCGGTGCGCTCATCTCCGAATGTCCGAGTTCGTGGCGTCCCGCGAAATGGCGTTTCCTCTCGCGCAACCGGATCATTGCCGCCTTAAGTCCGGTCACCGTCGTCGTCGAAGCTTCGATACGCTCCGGTGCTTTGGCGACCGCGAGGAGAGCGATGGAGCTCGGCCGTGAAGTCGGAGCAATGCCCGGACCTTTGAGTTCAAGTTCGAGTGAGGGCTGTCATGAACTGATCCGCAACTCTGCAACCCTGATCCGTGATGCCCAAGATGTCCTCGAACTCCTTGAGCCCTTCACTCTTGGCGGACAGGGGACGCTCTTTGGGGCTCCCGTGATGCGCGACCGAGGAGTTGATGCTCTCAACCCCATCCCCAGACGAGTCTTCGAAGCCTTGCCGAAACGCTCTTTCGCTCGTCTTTCCCGCCTGAGCAGGGCCGCAGGGCTTTCAGAATCGGAAGTGCTCACGGCCCTGGCAGAACTCGAACTTGCAGGACTCATCGTTTCTGACTCCCGGGGGTGGGCTCGCCGCAGGGCATAGGATGATCCCCATGACGAAGGAGGCGCCCTTTGACGCGTGGATCACTCATCTGCGCCATAATCGGGGCCTTTCCGAGCACACGATCCGCGCCTATGGCACTGACCTCGCCTCCTGCCTCGACTTCCTCGGAAGCAATGAGGGAGCGAGCGCGGATGAGCTCGCCCAGACCCTCACAACCCGCAAGATCCGCCTGTGGCTCGGCTCGAACGCTCAGGAGGGGGCCTCGCGTTCAACGCTCTCACGCAAAACGGCTTCGCTTCGGGCCTTCACCTCGTGGGCGCACGAACGAGGGATCCTCCCCTCCGACCCCGCTCTCGCTCTTGCGACCGCCAGAGCCGAGCAGAGGCTTCCCCAGGTCCTGAACCGGAACGATGCGGAGCGTCTCATGGAGCATGCGCGCTCGCGGGCGAGGGACGAGGGGAGCGTCGCGCTGCGGGATTGGGCGATCCTCGAGACGATCTACGCGACGGGAATCCGCGTCTCTGAGCTTTGCGGGCTCGAGCTGACTTCCCTCGAGCGGGCTTCGGCGACGCTGCGCGTTGTCGGCAAGGGGAATAAGGAGCGTGTCGTTCCTCTTACTCCCATTGCTCTTGTGGCGATTGAACGGTGGCTGGGGCAGGGGCGTCCTGCGCTCGCACATGACGATTCTGGTTCTGCGCTTTTCATCGGAGAACGTGGAAAACGTGTCGACGCGAGGATCGTGCGTTCGATGATTCACCGTGAGGCGGCCCGAGCGGGTGTGCCGGATGTGGCTCCGCATGCTCTCAGGCACACCGCCGCGACCCATCTTCTCCAGGGAGGAGCGGATTTGCGCAGCGTGCAAGAGATCCTCGGGCATTCTTCGCTGAGGACCACTCAGCGTTACACGCACGTTGACGCTGATCGGCTTTCTGCGATCTACCAGAGGGCCCACCCGCGCGCCTAGGAGGCATGTTGCGGCTCCGCGGATTCAGCACTGTGTCGCACTCGATCCACCCGCGCCCCTGAGGGCCTGCCTTGGGGGCACAAGGCTGTGCCCGAGGCCGGGGAACTCAGCTCTAGGACTGCAGGCGGGCCCGGTGTGATCTGCTTGTTCCACATCCCTCTTTTGCCCTCGAAACACGACCCCGCTCACACTCAGGCCAAATACCGCCCCCATCGGAGTCAATCGATGTGCAGCGACGCCACCCTCCTTACGCCTTGTGAAACGCTGGCGCCAGTGGTGAAGGCTTGAGCTCAGGCTTAGCCCTCCCAGGGCCAGAGCACGACTTCGCCGACGAGCAGGCGCAGCGGATCCACATACTCTGTCGCTGAGAGTTTCGCGCCCCAATGCAGACCCGGAGTGTGACTCCCCTCGCCTAGGACCCCGATCGCTTCACCACGGGCGACGATCTGGCCGGGAAGGACAAGAGGCTCCACCGCTTCGAAGGTCGAGCGCAGCCTTCCGTGTTGGATCGAAATGACGGGACGGTCCACGATTGTGCCCACCACGAGCACGGTACCGGCGGCTGGAGCGCGGATGATGGAGCCTGGGGGAAGATCCAGATCGACGCCCCGGTGACCGGCCAGCCAGGGGCGGGCCGGAGGATCGTATGCGCGCAAAACCTGAGTCGGCCCGTCGCAGGGCCACGACCAGCCAGAATCGGCTGGGGAAGTCTCGAGGGCAGCTGAGCCAGTCTCTGTGAATATGACTGCCCCCGCGTCCTCGTACTCGAGTGCCCGTGCCGCGTCGAACACGCCGGGCCCTGTCATGGCATCCGCGAGGCGTCCCGGTGTTTCACGTGAGAGCATTCCCGGTGTTTCACCTAGGGCTGGACCACCATCTTCGAGCGGCACTGCACCTGGAGGCGCGAAGAAGACGCCGCTCTTCGGAGAGGGCAGGAGCTCCGGACCGGCCCGAGGCGGCGTTTCAGAGGGTGCGAAAAGCAAAGAAGCACTGAGAGCGAAGACGAGAAACACAAGGCGGCTGAGCACGAGCCCAGCCTCCACAGTATTCAAGCTGAAGACCATGACGATCCCCTGAGGATGTGGATGCGTCGTGGGAGCGCGAAGGCCTGTGGAAAGGGGGAGAGCACCTGCGCTGGCAGAACACGCACAGGTGTCGATAGCGCAAGAGGCCGAAGACGAAGCGGATTCGGCGACGAGGGTCACAATGACGCTGGAAAGTCCGCCTGATCTCATGGTCTAAACTGTCAGGGCACCTGTTCTCAGGTGACTTCGCGCGTCGTTACCGCAGCGCAGTCTTGAGCTGCATCGCGGGGCGCGCCGACCCGGTCCTTTTCAGGCGGTCGGCGGTCACGGCGCTAGGGCCCGGGTGTGAATCTCGGGCAATAACCGAACCGGGGTGGAAACCCCACGATCCCGCGAACGCGGGGAAAGGACGATCATGGCAGTCGTTACCATGCGTCAGCTCCTCGAGTCCGGCGTCCACTTCGGACACCAGACTCGCCGTTGGAACCCGAAGATGAAGCGCTTCATCCTCACCGAGCGCAACGGCATTTACATCATCGACCTCCAGCAGACGATCGCCGACATCGACATCGCTTACGACTTCGTCAAGCAGACGGTCGCCCACGGCGGTTCGATCCTCTTCGTCGGAACGAAGAAGCAGGCTCAGGAGGCCGTCGCCGAGCAGGCCACCCGCGTCGGCATGCCCTACGTGAACCATCGTTGGCTCGGCGGCATGCTTACCAACTTCCAGACCGTCGCCAAGCGCCTCCAGCGCCTCAAGGAACTCGAGCAGCTCGACTTCGAAGACGTCGCCGCCTCCGGCCACACCAAGAAGGAACTGCTCATGATGAGCCGCGAGAAGGAGAAGCTCTCGCGCACCCTCGGCGGCATCCGCGACATGGCCAAGGTCCCCTCGGCCCTGTGGATCGTCGATCCGAAGAAGGAACACCTCGCCGTTGCCGAGGCTCGTAAGCTCAACATCCCGATCGTTGCGATCCTTGACACCAACGCCGATCCGGACGAGGTCGACTACCGCATCCCGGGCAACGACGACGCCATCCGCGCCGTCTCCCTCCTCACCCGCGTGATCGCCGACGCCGTCGCCGATGGCCTCCTCGCGCGTTCTGAGACCCGCAAGTCCGCTGATTCGGCCGAGACCGTCGCCGAGCCTCTCGCCGAGTGGGAGCGCGAGCTCCTCGAAGGTGAAGCCGCTCCCGCCGAGGCCGAAGAGGCTAAAGCTGAAGAGCCTCAGGCTGAAGAGGCGCCCGCCGAAGAGGCTCCCAAGCAGGACTGAAACCGCAGCTCGAAGAAAAGGACACTGTCAATGGCGAATTTCACCGCTGCCGACGTGAAGGCTCTGCGCGAGCAGACCGGCGCCGGAATGATGGATGTGAAGAAGGCCCTCACCGAGGCCGATGGCGACGCTGAGAAGGCACTGGAGATCATCCGCCTCAAGGGCCTCAAGTCGCTCTCCAAGCGCGAAGACCGTCAGGCCTCCGCGGGCCTGCTCGTCGCCGAGGTCGAAGGCGGCGTCGGCGTCCTCGTCGAGGTCAACTCCGAGACCGACTTCGTCGCGAAGAACCAGAAGTTCATCGATTTCGCGAACGAGGTCCTCGCGGCCGCCGTCGCTTCCAAGGCCGCAGATCTCGAGACCCTCCTCGCCGCCCCCATGGGTGGGGAGACCGTTCAGGACAAGCTCAACGGCATGGCTGCGGTCATCGGCGAGAAGCTCGAGATCCGTCGCGTCGTGCGCGTCGAGGGCGAGAACGTTGATCTCTACCTCCACCAGACCAGCCCGGACCTGCCCCCGCAGGTCGGAGTCTTCGTCGTGACCGACGCCGCTGGCGCTTCGGTCGCCCACGACATCGCGATGCACGTCGCCGCCTACATGCCCGCGTACCTTGACCGCGACCACGTTCCGGCCGATGTGCTCGAGAAGGAGCGTGCGACTCTCGTGAAGATCACCCTCGAAGAGGGTAAGCCCGAGAAGATCGTCGACAAGATCGTCACCGGTCGTCTTGAGGCCTACTTCAAGGACAACTGCCTCGTTGACCAGGCCTTCGCCCGCGACCCCTCCAAGTCGGTCGGCAAGGTCCTCGAAGAGGCCGGCGCGAAGATCACTGA
Organism: Schaalia cardiffensis; assembly: GCF_016405145.1. Lineage (GTDB taxonomy): Bacteria > Actinomycetota > Actinomycetes > Actinomycetales > Actinomycetaceae > Pauljensenia > Pauljensenia cardiffensis. The sequence continues at coordinate 158,638 of NZ_JAEKIA010000001.1, read as the reverse complement.
CTTCGTCCGCGTCCACGTCGGAGCCTGACGCTTCGTAATGGCCCCGCCCCAGTGGCGGGGCCATTACAGTACCCACACATCTTCTCCTCAGTTCTCATTCGCATTCTTTAGGAGCAATCGACATGGCGAAGTCCCGCAGGGTCCTCCTCAAACTTTCCGGTGAAGCTTTCGGCGGCGGGGCTGTTGGCCTTGATCCGCTTGTCGTCCGCGATATTGCGGGACAGATCGCGACTGCGGTGCGCCGCGGAGTCGAAGTCGCAGTCGTCGTCGGTGGTGGTAATTTCTTCCGGGGAGCCTCCCTCGCCCAAGCGGGCATGGACCGCTCCCGCGCGGACTACATGGGCATGCTGGGAACCGTCATGAACGCCCTCGCCCTCCAAGATTTCATCGAACAAGCGGGAGTTCCTGCCCGAGTCCAGTCCGCGATCACCATGACGCAGGTCGCTGAGCCATACATTCCTCTTCGCGCGATTCGCCACCTGGAGAAGGGACGCGTCGTGATTTTCGGCGCCGGAGCCGGCATGCCCTACTTCTCGACCGACACGGTCTCGGTTCAACGGACCCTCGAAACCCACTGCGATGAACTCCTCGTCGCGAAGAACGGGGTCGACGGCGTGTACGACGATGACCCGCGCACGAACCCAGAAGCGAAGAAGCTCGACTTCGTCACATACTCGGACGCCTTGGCTCATGAACTCAAGGTCGTCGATTCGACCGCGCTGGCCCTGTGCCGCGACAATGGGCTCAAGACCCGGATCTTCGGTATGTCCGAGCCCGGTAACGTGACTGCTGCTCTTCTCGGCGAGAGAATCGGTACTCTTGTCACGGCTGACAACTGATCAACATAGGAGCCCCAGTGATTGATGACATTCTCCTCGAGGCCGAGGACAAGATGGATCGCGCCGTCGAGGCCGCCCGAGGCGAGTTCGGCAACATCCGTACCGGACGAGCCAACTCGGCGATGTTCGATCAGATCCCAGTCGACTACTACGGCGCTCCCACGCCCATGCAACAGCTCGCTTCCTTCCAGATCCCCGAGGCGCGCACCGTCCTCATCTCTCCTTTCGACCGAACCGCGACCCAGGAGATCCTCAAGGCCCTGCGCGAGTCCGACTTGGGAGTGAACCCCACCGATGACGGGAACGTCATCCGAGTCGTCCTTCCCGCCCTCACCGAGGAGCGTCGCCGCGAGTACGTCAAGCTCGCGAAGACGAAGGCCGAGGAAGCCCGAGTGTCGGTGCGCAACATTCGCCGCAAGGCGAAGGACACGCTCGATAAGGTGAAGAAGGACGGGGAGGCCGGCGAAGACGAAGTCGATCGCGCTGAAAAGTCCCTCGAGTCCACGACCAAGAGCCACGTCGAGCAGATCGACAAGCTCCTCGCCTCGAAGGAAAGCGAGCTTCTCACGCTGTGAGCCCAATGGATTCCCCCTCCCTCGTCGGACGGATCCTCCATCCGGGTCCGACCCGGCAGGGGGAGCCCCTTGCCGCATCCGGCAAAGCCGGTCGTAATCTTCCAGCAGCGGTCACGACGGCCATCGTGCTGATCGCTGCGGCCGCACTGCCGCTCGTCTATGCCCCCTGGCTGTTCGTCGTCCTCATCGGCGTGTTGGTCCTCGCGGGCCTGTGGGAGCTGGGCGGAGCCTTCGCCCGACTCGGAACATCCCTGATGATGCCCCCCTTGTACATCGGGGCCATCGGGATGCTCACCTGCGCCTGGACTCTTGGTCCCGAAGCGCTCCTCTTCGCCTTGTATGCGAGCTTCTTCGCCGTCGTCACCTGGAGGATCCTCGAAGGTGACATGAAGGGCTGCATCCAAGACGTCATGGCTTCCGTGTTCGCCACCGTCTACATTCCCTTCCTCGCATCCTTCGTCGTCCTCATGGTCAAGGACTTCCAGGACCCGTGGATCGTGCTCGTCTACGTCGGCCTCGTCGTCGCATCCGACACCGGTGGCTGGGTCGCAGGAGTTCTTTTCGGGAAGCATCCGATGGCGCCGCGCCTGTCCCCAAAGAAGTCCTGGGAGGGCTTCGCCGGTTCAAGCATCGCAGCGGCCGGCCTCGGTGCGGTCTCCTTCTGGGCGCTCGGAGCTCATTGGGGCTTCGGCGTCCTCGCAGGACTCGGGGCCTGCATTATCGGCACTCTCGGTGACCTCACCGAGTCGCTCATTAAGAGAGAAGCAGGATTGAAGGACATGTCGGCGCTCCTTCCAGGGCACGGGGGGATCCTTGATCGAGTGGATGCACTCCTCATGGTCGCTCCCCTCATGTACCTGATCTTGTCCTGGACGCTCCTAGGAGCCCAATGACTGTTGAACACGCCGCGCGCCCAGAGGTGCGTCCAAGCGATCAAGCACCCGAGGGCGCCACAAGCGCCGACGCGAAGCCGATCATTTCTTTCGCACCCAAACGCAGGGGAAAAGCGCCTGCGCATCTGGCGGATCTTGACCTCGCCGGACGCAAGAAGGTTGTGAAGGATCTTGGCCTCCCGGCCTTTAGAGCCGATCAGCTCTCCCGCCACTACTTCGATCATTTCAGCGCCGACCCGAACACGATGACGGATATTCCCGCCTCGATGCGAGAAAACCTGGTCAAGGTGCTCCTTCCCGAACTCGTCACCGAGCTCGTCGTCCAACGCGCCGACCGAGGAATGACCCTCAAGCACCTGTGGCGCCTCTTCGACGGGGCGAAGGTCGAGTCGGTCCTCATGCGCTATCCGGAAAGGACGACCCTGTGCGTCTCCTCCCAAGCCGGATGCGGTATGGCCTGTCCGTTTTGCGCGACCGGGCAGATGGGGCTCACCCGTAATCTGTCGACCGCGGAAATCATCGACCAAGTGCGTCAGGCTCAAGTGGCATGCAGGGAAGGGCTCCTCGAAGGTGGGCCCACGCGTCTAAGCAATATCGTGTTCATGGGGATGGGAGAGCCCCTCGCGAACTACAAGATGCTCGTCTCGGCGCTCCACCGTCTCATCGATCCAAGTCCTGAAGGTTTTGGCATGTCGGCGCGCAATATCACGGTGTCAACGGTCGGCCTCGTCCCCGCAATCAAGAAACTCGCAGGCGAAGGCCTTCCCGTGACTCTCGCGGTTTCGCTCCATGCGCCAGACGACGATCTTCGCGACGAGTTGATCCCCATTAACTCGCGGTGGAAAGTCGGCGAACTCCTCGATGCGGCTCGTGAGTACTTCCTCACAAACGGTCGGCGTGTCTCGATCGAATACGCGCTCATCAAGGACATGAACGATCAGCGTTACAGGGCTCAACTCCTCGCCGACGAGCTCAATAAGCGCGGACATGGCTGGGCCCATGTCAATCCGATCCCTTTGAATCCGACGCCCGGAACGATCTGGACCGCCTCGACGCGGCGCGCTCAGGACGCATTTGTGAAGACCCTGCGCGACAATGGGATCTCGACATCAATTCGCGATACCCGCGGCTCCGACATTGACGGCGCATGCGGTCAACTTGCGACCGCCGTTACTCAGGGCGGAGCGACAACAGCAGCAAACGAGGAACGATCCGAGCAGGAGAACCGATGAGTGACGCTTTCCCGAAGGTGAGCTTCTTAAGGAACGGATACGCGCCCGAACACGTGGACGCCTTCTTCGAAGACGCACGCAGGGCTTACGAGGGCGGTGTGCCCGCAGAGCGATTCTCCTCTGAACAGGTCCGCCAAGCGACATTCCCTCTCAAACGTGGCGGCTATCGGATGGACGCGGTCGATGCGGCGATGAACCGTCTCGAAGCGGCTTTCGTTCAACGTGACCGCCTCGATCATGTCGCCGTCAACGGTGAAGCGGCGTGGCTTGAGAAGATCGCGGACCGTGCGACCACCTTGTACGACAGGCTCTTGCGCCCGCGCGGTGAGCGCTTCGCTCACCCTCAGAAGGGACGAGGCTACGATGTCGTCGCAGTTGACGACCTCCTCGATCGCCTGGCCGCCTACTTCGACGAAGGCAGGCCCTTGAATGTCGACGAAGTGCGCACCGCGGTCTTTAAGCCTGCTCGCGGAAAGAGGGGATACCTCGAAGGGCCGGTAGATGCCTATCTGGGGCGTGCGGTCGAGATCCTCCTCGCAGTCGAATGAGCGCTCCCACCCACTTTGCAGCCTCCCCGGTCGTCGTCCTCGGATCTACCGGCTCCATCGGCACCCAAGCTTTGGAGGTCATCCGCTCGCACCCCGGACGTTTCGACGTTCACGCTCTGGCAGCGGGTGGAGGGCGTATTGAACTCCTCGCACGCCAAGTCCTCGAGTTCGGCCCCGAGCTCGTCGCCCTCGCCTCACAAGGCGCCCAGGAGCTGATTGACGCACTGAGAACCCTGGATCCGAAGGCGAAGATCCCCGAGATCCTCGAGGGAGAAGACGGCGTGACTCAGGCCGCCGGTCTCGTCCCCTCGGGTGTTGTTCTCAACGGCATCACCGGGGGAGTGGGGCTTGCTCCGACTCTCGCGGCCCTTCAATCGGGGGCGACTCTCGCTTTGGCGAATAAGGAGTCCCTCGTCGTGGGCGGCCACCTCGTCAGGGGTGCCTGCGTGCGCCCCGGCCAGATCGTCCCAGTGGACTCGGAGCATTCCGCGATCGCTCAGGCACTCGCTTCGGGCGTGCATGAGAAGGGACTGACCTCGCCGCTCCTTACGGGCAAGACCGAGGTCGCCGACCTGGTGCTCACCGCTTCGGGAGGTCCTTTCAGGGGCCGCACTCGTCAAGAGCTTCGCGATGTGACTCCCGCTCAGGCCTTCTCCCACCCGACCTGGGATATGGGTCCGGTCGTCACGATCAACTCCTCGACTCTCGTCAACAAGGGACTTGAACTCATTGAGGCGCATCTGCTTTTCGATGTTGCCCCTGAGCATGTGCTCACGGTCGTGCACCCCCAGTCGATCGTCCACTCGATGGTGACCTGGATTGATGGGGCGACGACCTTGCAGGCATCCCCGCCGGATATGCGCCTGCCGATCGCCCTCGGATTGTCGTGGCCCGAACGCCTCGAGAAAGTCGAAGAGCCCCTGGCATGGAGCAAACCCCAGTCCTGGACGTTCGAAGCGATTGACGAGACGACATTCCCAGCGGTGAGTCTTGCGCGCTCGGCTGTGGCCGCATCTGCGACCCACCCCGCAGTCTTCAACGCCGCCAATGAGATCCTTGTCGACGCTTTCATTTCGGGACGCCTGCCTTGGCTCGGCATTGTTGATGTGCTGCGCGAGGTGGTTGGCGCCCATGAGGGCATCGCAGATCCCCTGCTCGAGGACATCATCGGGGCCCAGGAGTGGGCCAGGGCCCGCGCCGAAGAGGCCGTGGCCCAGGAGGGCTGGAAGTAATGGGACAGGTCCTCGGAATCCTCGTGGTCCTGATCGGCCTTACCCTCTCCGTCGCCTTGCATGAGCTCGGACATATGCTTCCGGCGAAACGCTTTGGCGCCCTCGTCCCCGAGTACGCGATCGGTTTCGGGCCGAAACTCTTCTCAGTGAAGAAAGGGACGACCCGCTACGTTCTTCGCGCCTTCCCCCTGGGCGGATACGTGCGTATTCTCGGCATGTTCGCCCCCGGTTCGCTCTCGCGTAAGCGATGGAGGCGCTCGGGGCATCTCACTCTCGCGGAGGAGGCGCGCCGCGCCAGCGCAGAGGAGATCCCCAAGGGCGAGGAAGCTCGAGCCTTCTATCGCCTGAGCTGGTGGCGCAAGGCGATCATCATGGCCTGCGGGCCGATGGTGAACCTTTTTCTCGCTTTCGTCTTCCTTGCGGTCGCGGCCTTCGGAATCGGCTCGCCCGTAGCGACTCTTGAGCTTTCCGAAGTTCGCGCCACTGTTCATACCTCCTCGGGTGAACTCGTCGGCCCTGCGGCCACTGCTGGAGTGAAGCCAGGGGATCGGATTGTCGCCGTTGGGGGCAGATCGATTTCGCGGTGGTCAGAGCTTGGCCCCGCTGTGAAAGAAGCTGGACCCGGCCCGATCGAGCTCACCCTCGAACGGGCAGATGCGCTTGTGAGTGTGCCCGTCACTCCTCTCATGGGCGAGGACGGGCGGCCCGTGATCGGCGTCGTTGCCGCCAAAGAGTATCGGGCTGCCACGCCCAGCGAATTCATCGGCGCCTATATGCAGATGCTCACGAGAACCGGCGATGCCCTCATCTCCCTTCCGAGCTCCCTGTGGAATGTTGCTCACTCTCTTGTCGCAGGAACACAACGCGATCAGGACGGCCTCGTCTCCATTGTCGGAGTCGGCAGAATCGCGGGAGAAGTGAGCGCGGATTCGAGCGGCGCCAATCCCGATTTGCTGCGCAACACATGGGCAGTTCTTCTGTCCATTTTGGCCTCTGTGAACATTGCACTCGGGCTTTTCAATCTCATTCCCCTTCCGCCCCTCGACGGCGGGCATGTTGCAGGGGCCCTTTTCGAAGGGGTGCGCTCAGGAGCTGCGAGGCTTGCCCGCAAGCCACAGCCCGGGCCCGTCGATACAGCACGGCTCATGCCTGTGAGCTACACGGTCGGCGCACTGCTCATCGCGATGACGCTGCTTCTCGTACTCGCCGATATCATTCGACCGATCGCATTGGAGTGATTCCACAAGGGAGAAGAAGGAAGAGTGACTCACCGCCCGGTTTTCACGAATGATTATTCCGTTACCGCTCATCCCGCGGTTTTAGCGGAGATCACCTCCTTGAATACGAGAACCTTTGCGGGATATGGGATGGATGAACTGTGTTCTCAAGCCGAATCGAGGATCCTTGAGCTGTGTGACGCTCCTTCGGGATGTGTGCGTTTCATCGTCGGCGGCACACAAGTCAATGACATTGCGATCGATTCTTTCTTGCGCCCCTGGCAGTCGGTCCTGTGCGCCACCACCGGCCATATCGCCACGCACGAGGCCGGGGCGATTGAGAACTCTGGCCATTCGATTCAGCTTTTGGCCTCCCACGATGGCCTCCTCGACCCCAATGAAGTCGAGGACTTCATCCTTCAGTGGCGTGATGGAGGGATGCGCGAGCATCTGGCTGAACCTGGCCTCGTGTGCATCTCCCAGCCAACGGAGCTCGGGACCTTGTATTCTCTTGAACGCTTAGAGGCCCTGTCCGAGGTGTGTCATGCCCACGGTCTCGCTCTCTACATTGATGGCGCCCGCATGGGCTACGGGCTCGGGGCGATAACGAATGATGTCACCCTCAAAGACATTGCCCGTTTCAGTGATGCTTTCACGATCGGGGGGACGAAATGCGGAGCCCTTGGCGCAGAAGCCCTCGTCTTGCCCAGGCACAAGGAGTGTGAGCATCTGCGTCCCCTCATGAAGATCCACGGAGGTCTTCTCGCGAAAGGATGGCTCTTGGGGGCACAGTTCCTCGCTCTGCTCAAAAACGGGGACTATTTCACTGCGACCCGGGAAGCGACTGTGCGCGCCCAGAGGATCCGTCGAGCCTTCGAGGAGGCCGGGTTCGAGATGCTCGTCGATTCGCCGACGAACCAGATCTTCCCGATCCTGCCCCTCGATGTGTGGGAGGATCTTTCTTCACGTTTCGAGCTGCTCGAATGGGAGAGTCTGTCACCGGATCGGGTGTGCGCTCGCGTCGTGGTGTCCTGGTCGACGACAAAAGAGGACGAGGCGGCGCTCCTCGAATGGATTGCCAAGGTCTCGAAATAGAGGTCAAGCATTCGTGGGAAGCTCATGAAAAGCCCGGGCGCACCCCGGGGGAGCGTGAGGGACAGGACACAAAGTCGGAGCTGTCGAGCCTGGCGCAGCGGAGAGCGGGCGATAATAGGGGCGTGACTGAAATTGCTCTGGGCATGCCCGCCGTGAAGACCTCATCCTTCCCGCGTAAGAAGACTCGCCGCATCATGGTCGGCGATGTTCCCGTCGGCGATGGGGCACCGGTTTCCGTCCAGTCGATGACAACGACGAAGACCCACGATATTGGTGCGACCCTCCAGCAGATCGCAGAGCTCACGACCGCGGGTTGTGACATTGTGCGCGTCGCCTGCCCGACGGACAAGGACGCTGAAGCTCTGCCGATCATCGCGAAGCAATCACGTATTCCGGTGATCGCTGATATCCACTTCAACCCGAAGTACGTCTTCGCCGCCATCGAGGCGGGCTGTGGTGCGGTGCGCGTCAACCCCGGAAACATCCGAAGGTTCGATGATCAAGTCAAGGAGATCTGCAAGGCGGCCTCGGACCATGGGACGTCCCTGCGCATTGGTGTGAACGCTGGTTCTTTGGATCCGCGCCTGCTCAAGAAGTACGGAAAGGCCACCCCTGAGGCTCTCGTTGAGTCCGCCGTATGGGAGGCTTCCCTCTTCGAGGAGAATGATTTCCACGATTTCAAGATTTCCGTCAAGCATCACGATGTACTGACAATGATCGAGGCCTACCGTCAGCTCTCCGAGGCGGGCGAATGGCCTCTTCACCTGGGTGTGACTGAGGCCGGCCCCGCTTTCCAGGGCACGATCAAATCCGTGTCCGCGTTCTCGGTGCTTCTTGCCCAGGGAATCGGCGACACGATCCGCGTCTCCTTGTCTGCGCCCCCGGTCGAGGAGGTCAAGGTCGGTACGAAGCTCTTGGAGTACTTGGGACTGCGTGACAGGACCCTCGAGATCGTCTCCTGTCCTTCTTGCGGACGCGCGCAGGTCGACGTGTGGACTCTTGCTGAGAACGTGACTGAGGGTTTGAAGGAGCTCACGGTCCCGCTTCGCGTTGCCGTCATGGGCTGCGTTGTCAATGGTCCCGGTGAGGCTCGCGAGGCCGACCTTGGTGTCGCTTCGGGCAATGGGAAGGGACAGATCTTCATTCGCGGTGAGGTCGTTGAGACGGTTCCTGAGGATCAGATTGTCGAGACCCTGATCAATCGGGCGAATGCTCTCGCTGAGGAAATGGGCCTTGAACCTGGGGACGGCGAGGTTGAAGTCCTTCCCCTTGGGCGCTGAGTGCGTAAGGATTTGAGCAGTCAGGAAGGAACACCGATGAAGTTCACTCGTTGTCTCGCGTTGACGGGCGCAGCCCTTGTCGGGGCGGCTGTTGCGAGCGGTTTCCCGCGGCGGATCGGGTTGAGCGCATCGGAGGCTGCGGTCTCCCTGCCGGGCGATCTGCTCGTGCCCACCGCTGATACGGTGTTCGACCGCGGCGTGCGCATTGACGCTTCGCCTGAGATGGTGTGGCGAGTCATTGAGCAGGCTTTCGAGGACGAGGAGGCTTCGCGTATCCTGGCTCGCGAGGAGAACTCCTGCCTGATTCTGAGCGTGCCGACTCCCGGATTTGAAGACGAGGGCCGCAGTGGGACTGTTGTTTTTGCGCTTTTGCCTTTGACGCCGGAACGAACCTTGCTTCACCTGCGAGAACGGCACGTGGCGGCTCCGGAGTCGTCCTCGGTGGCATTGGGGGCGCGTCTTGCGCTGGAGTCTTTCACTGCGATGCGCATGCTGAGGGATATTAAGCGGGCAGCCTTAGGGCTCTGAGTACTTTGGGGCAGTCGGCTGGCGTTTTCAGTTACGCTGAAGCGATGCTAGAGCACGTCGGAGTGCCATAGGACATTGCTTTGAGGGGAGGAACACTCATGAGCCAATGGTTCGGCGTGTTGATGCTCGTCGTGACGGGAGTGTTCATCCTCGCTGCCTGGGGCTGGCTGTGGTCGGGCGTGAGCCTCAGGGCCCGCAGGATCGCGATCCTGCGCTGCTACCCCTTCTCCTCCAGGGCGGCGATTCCTCAGATTCAAGCTGTGATCTGGCCTCTTGTGCCCCTCGCGGGGCTCACCTGGATTGTCCTGGGAGCTGTGAGTGCCAGGATGATCGTGGGACGCGATCCGATCTTCGAGTCCACGATTGTTGCTGTGCTTTTTGCTGCGATCGTGGTGATTGCCGCCTGGTCTTTCATGGGTGGAGCCTTGCCGGATTGGATGTATCCGGGGTGGATGGCCACTCGCTTTTACAGGCGCCATCCGCAGCGTTCACGCGAGGAACTGCAAAGGATGCTTCTCGAGCCGCGTCACTGAGGGAGAAGAAGAGGCCCTGAGCCCGGAGGGGAGGTGGAGCTCAAGGGGAGCGAGGTCGCTTCGGGGCGGGGGCGTGGACTACCCTGGACGGGTGCTGAGAACTTTGTCTTCATACTTCCTGCGCACTTTGCGCGAGGACCCGGCCGATGCCGAGGTCGATTCCCATAAGCTCCTCGTCAGAGCCGGTTACATTCGACGTGCGGCCCCTGGAATCTACACCTGGCTGCCCCTCGGTCTGCGGGTCCTGCGCAAGGTGGAGGCGATTGTCCGCGAGGAAATGGACCGAATGGGAGCCCAGGAGGTTCATTTCCCGGCCCTCCTTTCGGCTGAACCCTATAAGGCGACGAAGCGTTGGGAGGAGTACGGTCCGACTCTCTTCACACTCGTCGACCGCAAGCAGGGCGACTACCTGCTTGCTCCGACTCATGAGGAGATGTTCACCCTTCTTGTCAAGGACATGTACTCCTCGTACAAGGATCTGCCGACGATGCTCTACCAGATCCAGACGAAGTATCGTGATGAGGCTCGTCCACGCGCGGGCTTGATTCGTGGCCGCGAGTTCATCATGAAGGACGCCTATTCCTTCGATCTGACGGATGAGGGGCTCAACGCCTCCTATAACGCTGAACGCGACACTTACGAGCGTATCTTCACTCGTCTTGGGCTCGACTATGTCATCGTGTCGGCCATGTCGGGCGCGATGGGTGGTTCGCGTTCGGAGGAGTTCCTGCACCCGAGCCCGATCGGAGAGGACACTTTCGTCCGTTCCCCCGGAGGCTATGCGGCGAACGCTGAAGCTGTGACGACTCCCGCTCCTGAGCCCGTCGACGCTTCCGGAGTGGGAGAGCCTCGCGTCGTTGCGACTCCCGAATGCTCAACCATTGAGACCCTCGTGGAGTTGCTGAACTCGGAGTATCCGCGCAGCGATGGGCGCCCCTGGAACGGCGCCGACACTTTGAAGAATGTCGTGGTGACCCTCACTCACCCGGATGGTTCTACTGAGCTCCTCGTCGTCGGTATTCCCGGTGATCGTCAGATCGATATGAAGCGCCTCGGGGCTTCACTCGCCCCGGCTGAAGTGGAGATGGCGACCGACAAGGAGCTTGAGGACTATCCCGAACTGGTGCGCGGCTACATTGGCCCCCAGGTCATCGGTCCGAATTCGCCCGCCCGCACGATCGACGAGGACGGGCGCGTGAGCGGTACGGTCCGCTATCTCGTTGATCCTCGGATCGTCGAGGGGACGAGCTGGGTGACCGGCGCGAATAAGGATCAGCATCACGTCCTCAACCTCGTGATGGGACGGGATTTCCAGGTTGACGGCACGATCGAGGCCGCTGAGGTCCGTGAGGGCGACTTGGCTCCTGACGGATCGGGTCCGCTCCACCTAGAGCGGGGCATCGAGATCGGCCACATCTTCGCTCTTGGCCGCAAGTACGCGAATGCTCTGGGGCTGACGGTCCTTGATGAGAACGGCAAGGCTCAGGTCGTCACCATGGGCTCCTACGGGATCGGCGTGTCCCGTGTGCTCGCTGCTCTCGCCGAAGCCAACCACGATGACAAAGGCCTCGCCTGGCCTGCGATTATCGCTCCCTTCGATGTGCATGTTCTCGCAACCGGGAAGGGCGATGAGGTGTTTGAAACCGCCCAGGCCCTGTCCCAAGAGCTCGAGGCTCGGGGCTTGGATGTGCTCTTCGATGACCGGCGCAAGGTGAGTGCGGGAGTGAAGTTCGCCGACTCGGAACTCCTCGGTGTTCCGCTGTCCCTCGTTGTCGGGCGGGGACTGGCCACAGGCCTCGTTGAGGTCCGCGAGCGTGCTTCGGGCGAACGCAGGGAGCTTGCTATCGGAGAGGCCGTGGAGGCACTGCTGGCCGCTCATGAGCAGTTGATCAAGGGAGAGTGAAGATGGCGCATCGTGAAATCCGAATCATCGGAGACCCTGTTCTGCGTACTCCGTGCGAGGAGATCCGCGAGATTGACGCCTCGATCAAGGCGCTTGTCGAAGACCTCCTCGAGAATGTTGATATGGATGGGCGTGCAGGTCTTGCCGCCAACCAGATCGGCGTGAGCAAGAGGGCTTTCTCCTACAACATTGATGGCGAGATCGGCTACGTCCTCAACCCTCGGATTGTCGAAGTCTCGCAGGACGAGTATCAGGACGGCGACGAGGGCTGCCTCTCGGTGCCGCAGCTGTGGTATCCGACTGAGCGAGCCTGGTATGCGCGCGTCGAGGGCATTGACTTGGACGGCAAGAAGATCACCCTCGAGGGCGAAGAGCTGATGGCCCGATGCCTCCAACACGAGTGCGATCACTTGGACGGCTACATCTATATTGATCGCCTCGATCGCAAGACCCGCAAGAAGGCGCTGCGCGACATCCGCAATCAGGAGTGGTGAACGCATTCCTTGACGATCACTGAGCGACCCGCCGCAGGTTCCTTCTGGAAGCTGGGGCGGGTCCGCTATGATGAGGGTGCACCGTGAAAACAGTGGATGTTCGGTTCAGAGGACGTAGGGGAAGACGATCCTCAAGAAGAACCGGAGGTCACATTGAGAGGGACATACACCCGCGGTGTACTTTTCGTGCACTCGACGCCGCCCGCACTGTGCCCGCACATCGAATGGGCTGTCGGCACCGCCCTCGGCCAGGAAGTGCATCTTCAATGGATCGCACAAGATGCTGCCCCCGGCATGGTGAGAAGCGAATTCTCCTGGGCCGGTCCAACGGGCTCAGGAGCGCGCCTCGCCTCCGCGCTTCGTGGATGGGAACACCTGCGATACGAGGTGACGGAGGAAGCGAGTCCACACAATGACGGCGGACGCTGGTCGCATACCCCCTCACTGGGGATCTTCCACTCTCAGATGGATACCGTCGGCAATATGGTCGTCCCCGAGGACCGCATCCGCGCAGCCCTGGAAGGCGCTTCTTCCCTTGAAGAGCTGCGCGAAGGACTCGACCTCGCCCTGGGCGCGGCCTGGGATGAGGAACTCGAACCCTTCCGTCACGCAGGAGCCGGGGCACCCGTGCGCTGGTTGAACAACAGGGTCGGCTGAGATGGGGTCGATCGCGGAGCTACTCGGATACTCCCTCACGCCTGAAGAACCTGAGGACACTCATACTCGGGCGCAAGAGGACTCGGATCGCATCCGCGAAACAGCGATGGCGGCCGTCCTCGATGAGACCTCCCTCGAGCCCGAGGCAGCGCGCGCAAATCTCAGACTCGTTGAGGACCTCGACCTCGACGACCTCGTCCTCTACGCGATCATCGCGAGAATCGAACACGAATTGCACATCCAGATCCCCGACGCATCCATCGCGGCGTGGACAACCCTGGAAGACCTCCTCACAGGAGTAGAGGCCGCCACACGCTGAGATACTCCGGGCGCTTCCTCTCTTTCGTGCTGCCTGAGATGAATATGAGACGGAATGTGCGAAAGGCCACAGGAGTGCCGCGCCTTCTCTAGGCTTGGAGGAGGAGGTGCATCAGCGTGGATGCTGCTCAGGAACACTCACAGTCTGTGCGCGGGCTCATCCCCGTATGGGTCGCGAAGCCGCTTCTTGCGCTCACAGGGCTGTTCATGGTGGCCTTCGTCGCCATTCACATGCTCGGAAACCTCAAGATCCTCATCGACCCGGACTCAATGGATGCCTACGCGGCGTGGCTTCGTGAACTCCTCGTCCCCCTCATGCCCTACGAGGGGGCCTTGTGGATCTTCAGGATTCTTCTCCTCTTGGCGATCCTCACGCATATTCTTTGCGCCCTCGCCCTTAAAGCCTCAGCCTTGAGAACCCGAACACCGGGGGCAGGCGGAATGCACGCGCGTCGTATCCTCGCGAGCGCGATGCTGCCAACGGGAATCCTCCTCGCCATTCTCATCGTCTTGCACATCCTCGACCTGACCCTCGGCGTCGTTGTGGCCTCCGCAGCCTTCAGGCCTCCAGACCCGGCTTTCCATGCAGCCGCGAATGTCCTCGCATCTCTTTCTCGCCCCCTGGCGGGCGCGGCCTACGCCCTCTTCCTCATCGCACTCGGCCTTCATCTCTTCCACGGGATCGGCCTGGCTGTCAAAGACCTGGGCATGACCGGGAGGCGAGGACTGAGAATCGCAGAAATCATCGGAGCAGGAATCGCCGTCGCAATCGTCCTGGGCGACGGAGCGGTCCTGTGCTTCTCCCTGATGAAGGGACTCGCCCCATGATCAACGAAGAAGAACCCATCACCTCCAGGATCGACCTGCGCATGGCACGAATCACGCCCCCCGCAGTCGAGGAGGGCCCCACGCTCGACGCCCACGAACCCGAAGTGCCCGTGGAGAACAAGTGGGCGCACTTCGTCTCTACGGCGGGCCTCATCAGCCCCGCGAACCGCCCTAAGCTCCGCATCGTCGTCGTCGGCACGGGACTGGCCGGGGCGGGAGCCGCAGTCGCCCTGTCCGAACTCGGTTTCGCAGTGGATGCGGTGACCTTCCACGACTCCCCGAGACGCGCCCACTCCGTCGCAGCCCAAGGCGGAATCAACGCGGCCCGAGGCAGGGGAGTGGACGGGGACAGCCTCAAACGCTTCGTCACCGACACACTCAAAGGCGGGGACTTCCGCGCCCGAGAATCCGAGGTCTACCGCCTCGGCGAGCTTTCGAGCAAAGTCATTGACCACATGAATGCCCTCGGAGTCCCCTTCGCCCGCGAATACGGGGGCCACTTGGCTAAACGTTCTTTCGGCGGCGTTCAAGTCTCCCGAACCTTCTACTCGCGCGGGCAAACGGGCCAGCAGCTCCAGATCGCAGCATCGAGCGCGCTCCTGCGAGAAACCGCCGCAGGCAGGATTCGCCTGCATCCGCGCACGGAGATGCTTGATCTTCTTCTCGCCGAGGGCAGGGCGGCCGGAGTGGTCGTCCGTGATCTGGAGAGCGGGCGCATCCACGTCATTCGAGCACATGCAGTTGTGCTCGCGACGGGCGGCTATGGGAGCTGTTACTTCTCCTCGACCCTCGCGAAGAACTCCAATGCGACAGCGGTGTGGCGGGCGCATCGTGCGGGCGCGGCTTTCGCCTCACCTTCCTTCGTCCAGTTCCATCCCACAGCTTTGCCCATGTCGAATCCCTGGCAGTCGAAGACGACTCTCATGTCGGAGTCGCTGCGCAACGATGGGCGGATCTGGGTGCCCCTGAGTGCCCAGGATCAGCGAGAGCCCGGCGACATTCCCGAAGAGGAACGGGACTACTACCTCGAACGCCAATACCCCGCATACGGCAATCTCACACCTCGTGATATCGCATCGAGGGCGGCCCATGCGCAGATCCGAGCGGGGCGCGGAGTCGGCCCTGCCCGAAACTCTGTGTACCTTGACTTCCGTGATGCTTTGGCTGCCCAGGGCAGGCAGGCTTTGGAAGCGAAGTACTCCAATCTTTTCGACATGTACAAGGACTCGACGGGGGAGGATCCCTATACGCGGCCAATGAGAATCGCACCCGGCGCCCATTTCACAATGGGAGGCCTGTGGGTGGACTACCGCCTCCAATCAACCATTCCTGGGCTCTTCGTCGCCGGCGAGGCGAACGCCGCCTACCACGGGGCGAACCGACTGGGCGCGAACTCCCTTCTCGCCGCATGCGTCGACGGGGCTTTCACGATCCCGCACGTCGTCACCGACTACCTCTCGTCCCGTTTCAAAGAGCCCCTCATCAGCGAGGAAGATTCGGCGCTCCGCGAGGCACTCGAACGGACCGAGAATCGGATCGACCGTGCTTTTTCTGCGGCGGGCACGACGAGCGCAAAGGACTTCCATCGCGAACTTGGAGAGCTCATGTACGAGTCTTGCGGTGTGACCCGCTCCCGTAAGGGACTCATCCGGGGGATTCACGACATTCGACAGATCCGAACGGCCTTCGACGAGGACGTGAGAATCACCGGTACAGCACACGAGTTCAACCAAGATCTCGTTGAAGCGATGCGCGTACGGGACTTCCTCGAACTCGCCGAACTCATGTGCGTCGACGCTCTTCACCGCGAGGAGTCGTGCGGGGCGCACTTCCGCGTCGAACACGTCACGGCAGATGGAGAGGCCAGGAGAGACGATGAGGAATGGCGGTGCGTGTCCGCTTGGGAGTCTCAGGGCTGGGATCAGACCCCGAGCTTCCTTCACCGGCGTGAAGACCTCGCCTTCCATAGTGTTGAAGTGAAGGCGAGGGATTACCGATGATGCTTCGAGTCAAAGTCTGGAGGCAGGACGGGCGCGAGCAGAAGGGGCGTTTCGAAGAGTATGTGCTCGAAGACGCAGATCCTTTGATGAGCATTCTTGAAATGCTCGATGCTTTAAACGCTTCACTCATTAAACAGAATATTGCGCCCATCGCTTTCGATTCGGATTGCCGGGAGGGGATTTGCGGGGCCTGCGCGTTGATGGTCAATGGTCGCCCCAATGGTTTTGCTCAGAACCTGCCCGCATGCCATCAGCGTTTGGGCGAATTGGAAGAGGGAACGAGGATCACCATTGAGCCTTTGCGCTCCGGCCTGTATCCGGTGATCCGTGATCTCGTTGTCGACCGTTCGATCCTTGACCACCTCATGGGCACTGGCGGTGCGGCTTCGACGAAGACCGGGGCTGCGCCGGACGCCGATGGACTCCCAATCGGGAAAGACAGGGCCCTTGAGGCTTTGGACTTGGGAGCGTGTATCGGATGCGGAGTGTGCGTCGCGGCCTGCCCGAATGGGTCTGCCGCCCTTTATGCGGGGGCGCGCCTGGCTTCTCTTGCACTCTTGCCGATCCCCTCCAAAGAGCGTCGCAAGCGGGCTCGTGACATGTCGAAGGCGCTTGAGAGTTTCTTCGGGGGCTGCTCTGGCTACGCGGAGTGTGTTCGCGCCTGTCCCGCCAAGCTCCCATTGGGAGTAACGGGAGTGGTGACTCGGGAGCGTTGGGGTGCCCTTTTCCACCGCAAGAACTGAGAAGGCGGGCTTCTGACGCCTGGTTGTGCTGGGGTCGTGCGCCGAAGGAGAGGGCGCTGCACCCCCACAGCTTTTCGTCAAGATTGTGCCAAGCTGGTCTTATGAGATGGTGAACTCTGTGTGATCTTTCGGCAAGTCTAGGTCGATCGTCCCAGGTTGCGAGAGAATCGCTGTGTCGCGCAGCGAAGCGCGAAAGCCAGTGAAGAGGGAGAAACAGGTGAAGACCGTCGGCAGGATCGAAGAGGACCTCCTCGGCACCCGCAGCGTTCCACTCGAAGCCTATTGGGGCATCCATACTCTCCGAGCGATCGAGAACTATCAGATCTCAGGGCACACGATCGGCGACGAACCCGCCTTCGTGCGCGGCATGGTCCAAGTGAAGAAGGCCTCGGCCTTGGCGAACAGGGATTTCGGGATCCTCGATCCGCAGATCGCGGACGCCATCATCTGGGCCTGCGATGAGATCCTCGAGGACGGGCGCTGCCTCGATCAATTCCCAATCGACGTCTTCCAAGGTGGCGCGGGCACGAGCGTGAACATGAACACCAATGAGGTCGTCGCGAACCTCGCCCTCGAACACTTGGGATACGCGAAGGGACGCTACACCCACGTTCACCCGAACGACCATGTGAACAAATCCCAATCGACCAATGATGCCTACCCGACAGGCTTTCGCCTGGGGGTTTATGAGAAAGTCGAAGCGCTCATCGCCGAGCTCGAACGCCTGATCGATTCCCTCGCCTCCAAGGGCTTGCAGTTCAAGGATGTTTTGAAGATGGGACGCACCCAGCTTCAAGACGCGGTGCCGATGAGCCTGGGCCAGGAGTTCGAAGCTTTTTCGGTCCTGCTCGGCGAGGAAATCCCTCGCTTGCGCAACAATTCAGTGCTCCTTCTCGAAGTGAATCTCGGCGCCACTGCCATTGGAACGGGACTCAACACTCCCGAGGGCTACCAGGATGCGGTCGTGAGTCATCTTCGCGAAGTCACGGGACTTGAGATCAAGGGCGCGGATAATCTCCTTGAGGCGACGAGCGACACCGGTGCCTATGTGTCGATCCATGCGGCGATCAAGCGCCTCGGAGTGAAGCTGTCGAAGATCTGCAATGATTTGCGCCTTTTGTCTTCCGGGCCCCGCGCAGGGTTGGGGGAGATTCGCCTTCCGGAACGCGCTGCGGGTTCGTCGATCATGCCCGCGAAAGTGAATCCGGTGATTCCCGAGGTCGTCAACCAGGTCTGCTTCAAGGTCTTCGGCAATGACGTGGCCCTTTCTTTCGCCTCCGAGGCCGGCCAGCTTCAGCTCAATGTCATGGAACCCGTGATCGGGCAGTGCTTGTTCGAATCCATCAACCTGCTGACCTCGGCGATGCGGACCCTCAGAGAGTTCTGCATCATCGGGATTGAAGCGAATGAGGAGGTGTGCAGGCGCAATGTGCTTGATTCCATTGGGATTGTTACCTACCTCAATGAGGTGATCGGGCACGCGAACGGGGATGCGGTCGGTAGGGAGTGTGCGAGGTCGGGGCGCAATGTGGCAGAAGTCGTCCTCGAAATGGGGCTCCTTGATGAGAAGACCCTGGATGAGCTTTTGAGTGTGGAGAATCTGTTGCGTCCGAAGTACCGGGATAAGAACTATTACTCGGGCGCGGATCCTTCGGTCGTTGAAGTGCCCGAGGACCCTGCTCGTGACTGACTGCGCCTGAGTCGCCCCCTGCTCGTAGCAGAGGCGCGTGTGGAACACGGTGCCCCGGTTTTTCCTCCTGCTTGAAACACCGGTAGTGGGCCCGCGCGCCTAGAGGCATACTCCCGTGCTTCCATGACTCCAGCGGATCCGCGCGCGTGGATCATGCCCCTCACGAAGATGGAGCGCGACCCGAAGGCCCCCAGCGGACCTGCGCGCGTGGATCATGCGTTTCGGCGAATCTGCACAGCTGAGCAGGGGGACATACGCTGTCTTTTTCGTGAGCGTGATGATCCGTGGAGCAGGGGTGAAAGGCTAGGATCAAGGGGCGCGAAAGGAACCAGGATGGCGAAGCTTTACTTCCGCTACGGGGCGATGAACTCCGGTAAATCAACGGCGCTCCTCCAGGCGGCCTACAACTATGAGGAACGGGGACAAAGGATCCTCCTTGCTAAGCCCGCCGTCGACACGAAGGGGGATACGGCGGTGGTCTCCAGGCTCGGAGTGTCTCGCAACGTTGATCTTCTCGTCGACGCCCAAACGAACCTTCGTGAACTCCTCGGCTCCCTCGTCGCCGAGGCCGAGGCACAAGGGGAAGACCCAATCGCGTGTCTTCTCATTGACGAAGCCCAGTTCCTCAGCCCCGCACAGGTTGATGATTTGTTGAGGATCGCCGTTGAACTCACGATCCCGGTGATCGCCTATGGGATCCGCACGGATTTCCTCACCCATTCCTTTCCCGGTTCGCGCAGGCTCCTTGAAATCGCCCATTCCCTTGAGGAACTCAAGACGATCTGCCGCTGCGGGAAGAAGGCAATGTTCAATGGGCGCACCATTGACGGGGCTTTCGTGTTCTCCGGGGAACAAGTGGCGATCGATGGCGTCGAGGTCGGCTATGAGGCGCTGTGCCCTGCGTGTTACTTCGAGGCCGGGGGGCTTCTTCCCTACGAGGCCGAGCGCTGCCACGGCGGGGCGTACTGACTTCGGGGTGTACCACTGTCTGAGCGCGTGAAGGACTTGGCTCTTAGACGATCGGAATCCCAGATTGTGAAAATCCGAGAGAGGGAAAGTCCCAGAACGGCAAAATGCCAGAGCGACGGAAACACAAGGAAGCTGCCCTCCCCGAAACGGGGGAGGCCAGCTCACTCATTCAATCGTCTGTGCGCTCAGTCTTCGTTGGGAAGGTCTCCTGCAGGCGCGATCTGGCAATTGAACAGCTCGTAACGATCGATCGCCTGCTTGACGAGAGAACGATCGATCCGCCCCTGATCTGCGAGGGTCTGCAAGGTGCGTACCACCAGGGACTCGGCGTCGATGTGGTAGAAGCGGCGCGCAGCGCGGCGGGTGTCGGAAATGCCGAAGCCGTCGGCACCGAGCACCCGGTATTCGCCGGGCACCCACTGACGGATGAGATCCTGCGTGAGGGTGTCGAAGTCCGAGGTCGCGATGAAGGGGCCTTCGCAACCTGAGAGCTTCTCCGTGAGATACGCGGTGCGCGGAGCCTCCTCCGGGTGAAGGAAGTTGTGCTCATCCGCTTCAAGACCGTCTCGACGCAGTTCATTCCAGGAGGTCACCGACCACACGGCCGCGTCAACACCCCAGTCCTCGGCGAGCATCCGCTTCGCATCGCAGGCCCAAGGAACGCCCACGCCTGAGGCGAGGAGCTGAACCTTCGCGCCACCATTATTCGAATGCTCCTTAACGCGGTGGATGCCGCGCTTGATGCCCTCGATATCCACGTTCTCAGGTTCGGCGGGCTGACGGATTGGCTCGTTGTAGACGGTGATGTAGTACATGACATTCGGGTCGCGACCATCGTCCTCGACGTACATGCGGGCAAGGCCGTCCTCCATGATGTAGCGGATCTCGTAGGCGTAGGCCGGATCGTAGATGACGAAAGCACGGTTCGTGGAGGCGAGCACCGGGGAGTGGCCGTCCATGTGCTGCAGGCCCTCGCCCGCAAGAGTCGTCCGACCGGCGGTCGCACCAATGACGAAACCACGGGCGAGCTGGTCCCCGGCCGCCCAGAACTGGTCGCCGGTGCGCTGGAAGCCAAACATCGAGTAGAAGATGTAGACGGGGACCATCGGCAGGTCGTGGGTCGCGTAGGCCGTGCCGACAACCTGGAAGGCTGCGGCCGAACCCGCCTCGGTGATGCCCGTGTGCATGACCTGGCCCTGCTCGGACTCCTTATAGGAGAGCATCATCTCGGCATCAACGGCCGTGTAGTTCTGACCGTGAGTGTTGAAGATCTTCGCGGAGGGGAAGATCGCGTCAAGGCCGAAGGTGCGGGCCTCGTCCGGGATGATCGGAACGAAATAGCGACCGAGCTGCTTGTCCTTGAAGAGGTCCTTGAGGAGTCGCACCAGTGCCATGGTCGTGGCGACCTCGAGCGAGCCTGATCCCTTCGACAGGCCTTCGAATGGCCTGGTCGGCAGGGGAGGCAGCTTCGGGTTGCGTTCGTTTCGACGCTCGGGGACCCAACCGCCGAGCTTTTCGCGCCGTTCCTTCATATACAGAAGAGCCGGGTCGTCATCTGCGGGCTTGTAGTAGGGCGGCATATAGGGATCGCGCTCAAGTTCGGCGTCCGAGATCGGGATCTGCAGGCGATCACGCAGCTGCTTGGCGTCCTCGAGCGTCAGCTTCTTCATCTGGTGGGTCGCGTTGCGTCCCGCGAAATGCGATCCGAGGATGTAGCCCTTGATGGTGTGCGCGAGGATCACGGTTGGCTGGCCCGTGTGTTCCATGGCGGCCTTGTAGGCGGCGTAGACCTTCCGGTAATCGTGTCCGCCGCGCTGAAGGGCCCAGATCTGTTCGTCGGTCCAGTTCTGGACCATCGCTTTTGTGCGCGGGTCGCGACCGAAGAAGTGTTCGCGCACGTAGGCGCCGTCGTTCGCCTTGAAAGTCTGGTAGTCGCCGTCCAGGGTCTCGTTCATGACATTGACGAGGGCGTCGTCCTTATCGGATGCGAGGAGCTGATCCCAGCCGCGTCCCCAAATGACCTTGATGACGTTCCAGCCCGCGCCCTTGAAGAAGGCTTCGAGTTCTTGAATGATCTTGCCGTTGCCTCGGACCGGACCGTCAAGGCGCTGCAGGTTGCAGTTGATGACGAAGGTGAGGTTGTCGAGGCCCTGCTGGGCGGCGAGCTGGAGCATGCCGCGAGATTCTGGCTCATCCATTTCGCCATCGCCGATGAAGGCCCAAGTGTGCTGCTGGGAGGTGTCTTTGATTCCGCGAAGGTGCAGGTAACGGTCGAACCACGCCTGGTAGATCGCCTCAGCGGGGCCAAGACCGAGGGAGACGGTCGGATATTCCCAGAAGTTGGGGAGCTGACGCGGGTGCGGGTAGGAGGGGAGTCCATGCTCGCTCGAGGCCTGCTGGCGGAAGCCGTCCATTTCTGCTTCGCTCAGGCGCCCTTCGAGGAATGCGCGGGCGTAGGGACCGGGGGAGGCGTGCCCCTGGAAGAACACGTGATCGCCACCGCCGGGGTGGTCCTTGCCGCGGAAGAAGTGGTTGAGGCCGACCTCGTAGAGGGTCGCGACGGAGGCGTAGGAGGAGATGTGTCCGCCGACCTTCACACCGGGGCGCTGCGCGCGCGTCACTTGGACGGCCGCGTTCCAGCGGATCCAACGGCGGTATTGGCGCTCCATGGCTTCATCGCCGGGGAAGTAGGGTTCCTGTTCAACCGGGATGGTGTTGACATAAGGGGTGGTGTACTCGGCAGGAAGGGAGACGCCTTCGCGGCGCGCCTTGTCGAGCATGTGGAGAAGGATGTAGCGGGCTCGAGGGCCGCCCTTCTCATTGATCAGCCCGGAGAGGGACTCAACCCATTCCGAGGTTTCCTCCGGATCATTGTCCGGGACTTGGCTGAGCAGTCCGTTGACGACGGGATGGCTCCCGTTTGAATAACTCACGAAACACCCTCTTCTTCCTCGTGTCGGCTGGTGTGCACATCTGCGTGCTCTCGACGTCCATTCTCCACTGCGCGCGCACGCTTGGCGAGTGCATTCGGGACTGAAGGCCCATGATTCATCACTCATTTGGGGCGCCTTTCCCTGAGAAGTATTGAGCTCCTCACACTTGGGGTTGAGGTGAAGACGCGGGGGCTCAAGAGGTGTGTGGGGAAGGCCGCTTGTCAGCGTGTGGGACAGGCCCTTTGTAAGCAGATGGAGAAGAAGGACCTTAGTGGACTACGATGGCCGGGTGTTCACATCTTCAGCGCACCGAGCGCTCTCGTCGAAGGGCGGTTGCTCATGACGGTGAGCCTCGGATTCACTCAGGGACAAATCGTTCAGGAGTTCTACGTCGACGAGGACGCCGACCAGGGGATTCGCGATTCGATCGAATCTGAAACCGGCGAAAAGATCGTTGACGAAGACTACGGCGACGTCGTTGACGGCGCGATCGTCTGGTGGCGTTCGGAGGACGCCGAAGAAGAGGATCTTGCAGATCTCCTCGTCGATGCAATGTCGAATCTTGACGATGGCGGACTGATCTGGGTCCTCATCCCCAAGCCGGGGCGCGCAGGCTTCCTTCCGGTTGCCGATGTTGAGGATGCTGCGAAGGTCGCGGGCTTGCATTCGACCTCGGCCGCTTCTCTTGGTTCCGATTGGGCGGGTATTCGCTTGACCGCCCGTCCGCGTACTCGCTGATTTTCACAAGGAGCGCATCTCGCCGCTGAAGAGGCGAGATGCGCCCTGAGGCGGTGGCCGCTACACTGGCCGCTTGCCGCTAAGGGCCTGTAGCTCAGTTGGTCAGAGCGCTGCGTTTACACCGCAGAAGTCGTCGGTTCGAACCCGGCCGGGCCCACCATATGGGATCTGCCCTGCGAGTACCGTCGAGGCATGAGAAGAACACAGGAGCCTCAGGACAGACCAGGGCTGGAAAGACACAACTCGACGATCCACACAAAGAACGGCGGATCCTTGAGTGCGAGGTACCGCATTTTCACAGGGCGCACCTCGTTGTTCGCCGGGCCGCGACACCGAGTGTGCTCGCACGATCACCCGAGGGCGAAGAGGCTGGTACTTGAAAGCGCTCGAAGGTGAAGAGTGAGTACTCGAAAATGCCCCGCCTTCGACACAGACTCAGACTCAGGACTGTGAGGCGGCCGCACGAAGAGCAGCTTGACGCGCCGAGCCCGTCTGCCCTGTCAGCACCCGAAGGCCCATCTTGGCCATAGTGTTGAGCATCGATTGGCCGGCATGATCGATCACGACCGTGTCGACCTTGTTGGCGATGAGGAAGCGGACGATCCTGGCGTGATGCGTTCCGTGGGGCCCCTCATCGTGGAGGCGATCCCATTCGACTTCATAAAGCTCCCAGGAGGAGATTTCGCCTGCGTTCACTTCGGCCACGACGACGTTATGGGCTTTTCCCCAACGGGGATCGAGATCCTCACCGTTCACGGGCAATGCGATCCGCATGCTTTCTCCTCAATCATCTCGAACTTTGCCTCGCATCAGGAACAATGCCTCGGGGGCCTGTTCTATAGAGGCTACTCCCCGGCCCGCCCCTCGGCAGCTCATGTGTGTGCAGAGCTGGGCAAACACCTGGTGAAGCCAGGGGTGAAAACGCAGGATTTCCGCGAGGACTTCGAAGCTCAAGGAGCTCAGTGCTGCGTGGATCTTCAGCACAGCCGAGCGTGGCGCTCAGACTGCTTGGGCGCCACGCTCGCAAGCTTCAAGCCTCGTGCGCGCCCGGTGCACACTTCGAGGCTCAAATCTCCCTGTGACGCAAAGAGGATGCCCGGAGCTATTCCTCGCCTGCGACGAGACGACCCGAAGAACCCGCCCCGAGCCTTTCGAGGGCGAGGCGGCCGACGAGCTGCTGGTTCGTTACTGTGCGCTGGGGCCTCAGATTCGTGGTGAAGCTGAAGAACCAGTGCACGAGGGTCGTGAGCTGGGACTTGAAGCCGACGATGTAGAGCAGATGCAAGAAGCACCAAGCGAGCCAGGCACTGACCCCGCTCAAGTGGAAGCTTCCGATTTTAACGACCGCTTTGAAGCGGGAGATAGTCGCCATGGACCCCTTGTCGCGGTAGGAGAACGCTGTTGGAGCGTTTCGCCCTTTCAAGCGCGCAATGATTGTGGCAGCCGCATGGCGTGCAGATTGGATTGCCCCCTGCGCAACACCGGGGACGCCGGGGACGCTCATCATGTCTCCGAGGACGAAGATCTCAGGGTGTCCGGGCACGCTGAGATCGGGTTCGACGAGGACTCGTCCGCAGCGGTCAAGTTCGACTCCGGTCCGCTTCGCGAGGACCTGGCCGAGTTCACTCGCCTGGACGCCGGCGGCCCAGACCTTGCACTCGGATTCGATTCTCTTGCTCGTTCCGTCGTGGAACTTCAACTCGACGGAGTCGTGATCGAGGGCGGTGACGAGGGCTCCGGTGATGACCTCAACGCCGAGGCTTTCGAGTTCACGGCGCGTCACATCGCCGAGGTGCTCTCCGAAGACGGGGAGTGGGCGCTCAGCCCCGTCGACGAGGAGGATGCGGGCCTTCTTCGGATCGATGCTGCGGAACTCCTTGTTGAGAGTGTGGGAGGCGAGTTCGCGGATCTGGCCGGCCATCTCCACGCCTGTCGGTCCTGCTCCGATGACGACGAAGGTGAGGAGCTTGTCGACCTCGTGAGGATCGGTGGCGATCTCGGCCTTTTCGAAGGAGTTGAAGATGCGTGCGCGCAATTCGAGGG
Organism: Schaalia cardiffensis; assembly: GCF_016405145.1. GTDB lineage: Bacteria > Actinomycetota > Actinomycetes > Actinomycetales > Actinomycetaceae > Pauljensenia > Pauljensenia cardiffensis. The sequence continues at coordinate 133,350 of NZ_JAEKIA010000001.1, read as the reverse complement.
CATCGTCGATTGTCTTCAAACCGGGTGCGAAAACGGCATAGTCGTCCTTACCGAAGTAGGACTGGCCTGCGCCTGCAGCGACGATGAGGGTGTCGTAGGGGGTTTCGTGGGTGTCGTTGTGATTGCGCCAGATGACGATTCTGTTTTCGGTGTCGATGTCTTCGACGAGCGCTTGGAGGACCTTGACGTTCTTCTGGCGTTTGAGGATCTCGCGGGTCGTCGGTGCGATGTCGCCTTCGGAGAGGATTCCGGTGGCCACCTGGTAGAGGAGGGGTTGGAAGAGGTGGTGGCTCGTTCTTGCGAGCAGTGTGATCTCGGCGTCGGCGCCTTTCAAAGACTTCGCTGCGGTGAGTCCGGCGAAGCCGGATCCGATGATGACGATGCGGTGCACGAATCCTCCTCAATAATTAAGTAAGGAGAATGTTAGCAAATTACTTTGGTGATCTGGAATACGAGGAACTTCATGGGCCTCAGTCCAGAGCCTCCAAAATCCTTTGAGCCTCAGGAGCATTCGGCTTCCCATTGGGAAGCAGCGGGATTGCCTCGACCCATAGGGCCTGGCGGACGCGCTCCCAAGGGGCGAGAAGCTCATCGATCGAACGGGCGATCTCGAGGGCGTCACGGGCCAGCACACCTGCGCGGGGAACAAGGAGAGCCGCCACTCGTTGCCCCCATCTCGCATCGGCGACTCCCACGACGCAGGCACCCTCCACTTCGGGAAGCGAAAGGAGAAGCTCCTCGATCCTCGTAGGGGCGACAAGCTCACCACCCGTGTTGATCATCCGCGACTTGCGGCCCAGCATCATGAACCAGCCCTCCTCATCGCGAGTCGCGAGGTCGCCGGTGCGCAGCCAACCCTCCCGGACACTGGCAGGCCCCTCTTCTCCGGCGTTGAGGAAAGACGAGGCGACCCCCGGGCCCCGTACCTCGATCTCCCCAACAGTCCCGGGATGCGTCTCAGCCCCGTCCTCATCAACGAGGCGGACATCCACATAGGGGAAGGGAGCTCCTAAAGCCCCCGCAGGGGCTCCTGAATCCGGGGAGGCCATGAGCCCGGCACCGCTCGTTTCCGTCATTCCCCACACGTGAATCGGGCGCAGCCCCACTTCGCGCATCCGGGCGGCGAGCGCGGGAGAGAGCAGATCACCCCCGATGAGGGGACGCGCCCAAGAGGACAGATCGGCGCGCACATAGGCATTCTCATCGAGCAGGAGATGACACATGATCGGGACGAGGAACATCATCGTGATCCGATGCTCCTCAATCGCGAGAAGAACCTGACGAGGGTCGAAAGCGGGGAACACGACCAGGGTGCCGCCGTGAGTGAAGACATCAATAGTCGTCCCGTTGAAGCCCCCGATATGGGAGATCGGCGCGCACACTCCCAATACCTCGTGGCCCGGGCAGTATTCGAAACCGTCTCGAAAGCACATCGAGCCCCACCACAGCTGCGAATGCGTGAGCTCGACTCCTCGGGTCCGCCCCGCACTCCCAGAAGTGAAAACGATCGCCGCGATCTCATCGCTCCTTCGCGCAGGCTCGCCCTCGATCGGCTCGACGGACAGCGCTTCGGAGGCGAAGTCCTTCAGGAGCATCCCGGAAAGGCCAAGACCCTCGTCAAGGAGGAGGAGACGGGGCTTCACAGAGGCGAGCAACTCTTCGAGGACAGGGAGGGGCAGACGCTCTGAAAGGGGAACAATGATCGCGCCCAACCAGGAGCACGCGCAATGCAGGACATAGCACCAGGGGGTGTTCGCCGTAGCGAGAACGACCCGATCGCCCTCGCCGATCCCAAGAGCGCGCAGATAAGCGGCCGTTCGCCTCACCGCCTCAGCAGAATCGGAGACACTCCACTTGTGCCCCTCGGGAAGCCAGATGATCGAATCACGATGAGGGCGCTGACGCGCGGCCCTCATGAGCGCCCTGGCGGGCGAGTAGTCCGGTGTGGACACCTCAGGCGCTCACCTCTTCGCTGACAGCGGCGCGACGCTCCCGGCGTTCGCGAAGCTTCGCCAGCACCGTGCTCGCCTCCTGAAGAGTTGACGCCGAGTCATCCAAATGCGCGAAGCGGGCAGGAATCTCGAAGCCGCGAGCCTTCATGCCCTTCGCCCACAGCAAGCCCGCCCGATACGAGGAACGCACAAGAGGCCCGGCCATCACTCCTGCGAAGCCCATCTCCTCGGCCTCGGCTGCGATTTCCAGGAACTCCTCGGGATGCACCCACCGGTCAATCGGATGATGCAGGGCAGAGGGCCGCAGGTACTGGGTGACGGTGAGGAGATCGCATCCCGAAGAGTGCAAGTCGTGAAGGGCTTGTGAGATCTCTTCTCGCGTCTCGCCCATCCCGAGGATGAGATTCGACTTCGTCACCATGCCCGCATCGTGAGCCCTCTGGATCATGGCGAGGGAACGCTCGTAGCGGAAAGCGGGGCGAATCTTCTTGAAAATCCTGGGAACCGTTTCGAGGTTGTGGGCGAAAACCTGGGGCGCCGCCTCGATCACCATATCGATTGACTCGTTGTGACCCCGAAAATCATCGACGAGGAGCTCGACACCCGTCGACGGGCTCAGCTCGTGGATGCGGCGACAGGTTTCGGCGTAGAGCCAGGCCGCGCCGTCGGGCAGATCATCGCGGGTGACTCCCGTGATCGTCGCGTACCTCAGTTCCAATTGCGCAACGGATTCAGCGATGCGCCTCGGCTCGTCTTGGTCGTATTCGCTGGGGCGCCCGGTCGCGATATCGCAAAAATCGCAGCGTCTCGTGCACACGGCGCCACCAAGGAGGAAAGTCGCCTCGCGGTCTTGCCAGCATTCGTAAATATTCGGACAACCCGCCTCCGCGCACACCGTGTGAAGGCCCTTGTGGTGGGAAAGCTGGCGCATGTCCTGGTAGTTCTGGCCCGCGATCGCCGTCGTTCGAATCCACTCCGGTTTCTTCTCGATCGGGGTTCGAGCATTGCGCACCTCGACGCGCAAGAGTTTGCGGCCTTCAGGATCGGGCAGGGTACTCATCGGACGATCCAATCTTCGAGTTCTTGATCGGGTTTGGCGAGCAAGGGGCGGATGTGGGCGAATAGGTGGGGGAGGAGGAGCTGGGCTGCGGTGCGCACATCCGTGTGGACCCCCTCCCACGACAGGCTCGTGACATCGGCATCACTCAAGCCGCAGGGGATGATGCCGCTGAAAGCCGAGGCCGGATCAATGTCGACATTGAGGGCAAGGCCGTGCAATGTCGCTCCGCGCGCGACTTTCAAACCGATCGCGCAGATTTTGCGGTCCGCCCGCCCCTCTTCGGTGAGCCACACTCCGGCGCGCCCCTCGACTCGGTGGACAGGGAGCTGCCATTCTTCGCGGATTGTGCCGATCACTCCGGCTTCGACTGCCCGGATCCACGCATACAGATCGACAGGTTCTTTGAGTTTCACGACCGGGTAGCACACGAGCTGACCGGGACCATGCCAGGTTGCTGAACCCGCACGGTCGACGTGGATAACCCGAATCGAGGTGTCAGGAATGTGTTCGGGTTTGGTGTGGCGGCCCGCAGTCCATACCGGCTGCATTTCGGACACGACAATCGCATCGCCTCCACCGGCAATGGCCTGCTCATGGAGTTCACGCTGAAGGCGGTCAACGTCCATGTAGTCCGCTTTTGCCAGTCCTAAACACTCAATGACTCGCACGACTTCACATGATAAACCGTTGCACGAAGCGACTCGTAACCGGGTCGGGGAAGAGACGGGCCCGAACTCACCTCTTCTGAGCGCTCTTACCCCGAGTATCCTGGGGTGATGACACAGACATGGAGCCTCGAAGACGTGATGAGCCTCATGGAGGAGTGGTATCCGGCCGAACGTGCCGAGTCGTGGGATCGGGTAGGACTGATCCTGGGGGATCCGGGCCAGAAGGTGGAGAGGATCCTCTTGGCCGTGGATCCTGTGGAGGCAACGGTCAGTGAGGCGATCGACTGGGGCGCAGACCTGCTCCTCACTCATCATCCCCTTTACTTGCGCGGCACCAGTTTCATCCCGGAATCCGATCCAAAGGGAAAGAGCGTCGCCCGCCTCATCCGCGCGAATATTGGACTTTTCAACGCCCACACGAACGCGGACGCATCCCCCGAGGGCGTGGGTGAAGCACTTGGTCGGCTCATCGGATTGAAAGACATGAGGGTCCTCGTCCCCATGGGTGTTGACGAGGAAGGGCGGCCAATCGGCCACGGCAGAATCGGTAGCGTCGAGCCGATGAGTCTTGAAGCCCTCGCTGATCGCATTGCATCCGTCCTACCTGCGGGGCCGACGGGTCTTCTGCTCGGTGGGGATCTGGACAGGATCATCACTCGGGTCGCAGTGTCGGGAGGGGCGGGTGATTCCTTCCTCGAGGACGCGCGCCGGGCGGGTGCGCACGCCTTCCTCACGGCGGATCTTCGCCACCACCCTGCCTCGGAGCATCTCGAGGGCGGGGCGCCCGCTCTGCTCGCGGGTTCCCATTGGGCAACGGAATGGCCGTGGCTGCCGCTGCTCAAATCGAAGCTTGACGCCGCCGCCCGTTTGGCGGATGTGTCTGTGGACGTGAAAGTCTCTACGATTGCGACGGAGCCGTGGATCAGCCACCGGCCAACACGAGGAGGACTGAAGTGAAGGCGAAACCGAGCGATCAGCTGACTCTGCTGGATCTGCAAGCCCTCGACCAGCGCGAATCCGTGCTGCGCCATCAGCGCGACTCGCATCCGGCTCACGGAACAGTCCGTGAGCTCGCCGGACGCATAGACGACCTGCAGCGTTCGCAGATCACGCAGACCTCCGTCATCTCCGATCTTTCCCGGGAGATTGAGCGCATCACTCACGAGATTGAACTCGTCAGTGCTCGCCGCGATCGCCAGAGAGGACGGATCGAGGCGAATGAGGTCCCCTTGCGCGATATCTCCTCCATGGAGCATGAGATCGCTCAGATGCAGACTCGCCTCTCCCGTTTGGAAGACGACCAGCTCTCAGTTGAGGAACAGCGCGAGAACGCTCAGAAGGCTCGCGAATCGATGCTCAGTGAGATCGAGGGCATGAAGGCGTCGATTGAGCAGACGAAGGCCGAGTTCATGGCGGAGGTCGCCGAAGCTGATGATGAGCTCCGCGCGGTGATTGCAAAGCGCCGTGAACTCGCCGCTTCTATTGCGAAGGATTTGCTGGACGAGTATGAGAGGGTCCGGGCGTCGAACGGTGCGCTCGCCGTCTTGGAAGTGCGCAATGGTGTGGGAATCGGAATGGCCGCAGAGATCTCTCCTTTGGAGCGTGAGACGATTCGGACCACTCCCGCTGACGAGGTTTACTGGGCCGAAGACACCGGAGCGATTGTCGTCAGGACCCAGCAGGCGCGTGACTGAGGATGAACACTCCAGGCCCACGACTGAGGCGGAGAATTGAAGATCGCGACCGAGCGTGAGGCGTGCATGTCGAGGCGTCTCACGCTCAGGCGTTTTTCACCCTGGGCGTCCTCCTTGGCGAGCCCGACAGGACCAGCCGTGCTCCATGCTGGATGAGCGCGGTTCAACATCTGTTCGCGCACGAAGCTCGTCGATCCGCAATGACGCGTCCTCAATCCCTGAGGAAGCCGCGCCACTCCCTGATGAAAACTCTTCAATCCGTCACCAGAGTCAGAGCCCTTGTCGAACCGCCTTGCCGACTTGGCTTCGCCTCCAAGATTTCAACATCGGTGATCTGGTGGACCCGCCCCTTGGCATCCGTGATCGAGATTGTTCCCGCTAATGCGGACAAGGCCTCAACGACCTCGTCGGGGGAAGCATTCGCCCCGAGAATGAGGAGTTCCCTACAGGCAAGTCCGCGCCAGCGTTTGGCATCGTGGGAGATGATCTGTCTTTTGCCCTCCCTTTCGCGGGCTGCGCGAATCGAGATGAGATGCGCCCAGGGAGCTTTGCAGGCGGCGGCGTAACCGCCTGAGCGCGCATCGACGACGCATTCGCCCTCAGCCTCTGCGCGTAGCGCTTCGTCCAGGGCTGGGCGCCAGTACTTCGCCAGAGGGAGTACTCCGGGAAGTTTCGAGCTGATGGCGAGGCGATGATCGGGGATAAGATCTTCGGGGCCGAGCACTCCGAAAAGGCCGGAGAAGATGCGGATGCTCCGATCAGCGCATGCCCTCTCCTCCTCATTCAAGGAGGGAAGATCGAGCGCGTTGAAAAGAACCCCGGTGAAGAGCTCACGGGCCGGCGCACAGAAGGAGTTGCGAAGCTTAAGATTCGCGCGGGCCTCATGAGCCTTTGTCGGGCCGAGTCCCAAGAGTTTCGCTGCCTGCTCATCGGCCCCCAAAGCTTCGAGCGCATTGATGAGCCTCGTCCGTTCGGGCTCAAGTGAAGAGTGCGTCAAGGTTTTGAGGTTCAGTGTTGGACCCGAGGTGGGGGTGCTTTTCGATTCGGAGGGCGGCAGCCAGATGAACATATCGGCATGCTAGCGGCTCGGCTATGATGGTCCGCGCGGATGAGTCGGTCGGGCGGCCGCGTGAGGGAAACCTCCCGAGGAACGTCCGGGCTCCATAGGGCAGGGTGATGGCTAACAGCCACCCGGGGTGACCCGAGGGATAGTGCCACAGAGAATAGACCGCCTGGGGTTTGGGCCCGAGGCAAGGGTGAAACGGTGGGGTAAGAGCCCACCAGCGGTTCGGGTGACCGGATCGGCTTGGAAAACCCCACCCGGAGCAAGACCGAGCAGCAGGCAGCGGATGGCCCGTCCCCGTCCTGCGGGTAGGTCGCTTGAGGCCCGTGGTAACGCGGGTCCTAGAGAGATGGTCGCCACCGTCTTCGACGGTACAGAACCCGGCGTACAGACCGGCTCATCCGTTCTCATTTCTCTGCGCGCCAGGCTCACTGAGCAGCATCAGCGCTTCAACCGCCTCTCGTCCCCATCGCCCCGCAGAATCGCGAGAATGTGCACAGCCCCATGTCATTCGAAAGATGAACTCTCCGCTGAGAAAAGAGCGGAGTGGAGTTCACCGAGCGGCCCAGGGCGGGGTTCTCAGCGGGCGTGGCGAGGCTGGCATTCCCAGTGTCCGTAGCCGGGAAAGGTTACTGGAGGTGGTGGGACCGCGCTGAGCGTCTGTGGCGCTCAAGCCAACGGGAACCGAAAGAAGACTGCGTACGTGCCGCAAGGGCGCGCAATTGATCCCGGTGCATCCTTTCCACAAGATCACCCTGAGAGACCCAGCCGATGATCTGGGCGTTGGCATCGACGACCGGAAGGCCAGAAGAATTCGCCGAGTGGAGTCTCGACAAGACGACACTGGCACGCTCATCAGGACAGACCACAGGGGCGGACAACTCGAGCGCCGACAGGGGAGTGTCCAGGCCCGAATCCGCTTGGCGGGCCAAAGCAAGATCGATTGCGGACACGAGCCCGAGGTAACGCCCATCCTCATCGACCACGGGCAGATCGGATAGGTGTGCAGCGCGCATTTTCGAAATCGCCCGACCAATACTCGTTGAGGCGAGAAGAGAATCGGGGACTTGCCCCATCCATTCACGTACAGGCCGAGGCCCCAGGAGCGTCGAATCCACGGGATCGTCGAGAATATCGCCGCGGCGCCGCAGCTTTTCCGTGTAAATCGTTGCGCGCGTGAGGAAACGGGAGATCCCAGTGGCGAGGACCACGGCAAGCATCATCGGCAAAATGAGCGAATATTGTTCGGTCATTTCCACAATGATGAGCACCGCCGTCATGGGGGCGCGGGCGGCACCGGCGAAAGCGGCACCCATCCCGATGACGGCGAATACTGCGGCAGGAGTATTCGTCAGGGGAGCGATGAGCTGCCCGAAAGCGGCGCCAGCGGCCGCACCGATGAAAAGGGTCGGCGCGAAAACACCTCCCGAACCACCAATGCCGATCGTGTAAGAGGTGTACAGCGCACGCCCCAAGACGAGTAGGAGAAGGAAGCCGAGTGAATACTCTCCAGCGATCGCGGCCTCTTGGATTGGATACCCCGAGCCGTACATTTCGGGGAAGACCAGGAGGCCGATGCCGAGAACAATCCCGAGGACGGCGGGGCGCGACCATTCGGGAAGATGCAAGGGCTTCCACAGGACGTCAATGAGGTCTTCGACCGCGTAGAGGAGTTTTGAAAAACCCAAACCGGCCAGGCCTGTGACGAGGCCGAGAACGACGACCCACCACATGTCCGCAAGATGCGTGAAAGTCAAATCCCCGCCGACGCGCACCACAGCCTCATCGCCTTGAAGAGCCCTGGCGACAAGGGAAGCCATCACCGAGGAGATAACGACATAGCCGAAGGTCTCCGCCGAAAAACTCGTCAGAATCACTTCGAGGGCGAAGACCGCGCCCGCAAGAGGCGCGTGGAAGGTCGCGGCAATACCGCCGGCGGCGCCGCAAGAGGCGAGGAGCACGACCCTGGAGGGAGGGAGACGAAGACTCGAAGCCAAGGAGGAACCAATGGAAGCGCCGACCTGGACGATCGGCCCCTCCCTTCCCGCAGAGCCACCAGAACCGATCGTGAGGGAGGAGGCGATGAGTTTGATGAAGGCGATGCGCCCCGGGATCTTCCCACCCTTGCGCCTCACTGCGAGCATCACCTCGGGGATCCCGTGCCCGCGCGCCGAGGGAGCGAACTTTTGGACGAGAGGCCCGTAGATGAGGGCTGCGATCACAGGGGAGAGAAGGAGGAACACCCACGAGGCGATCCCGAGAACACCATGAGGGGCGCCTGTGTGCGTCGTGTACTCCTCATAGCCCGTCGACACCCAGGTCCAGCCTCGGATCATGAGGTTAAAGAGGACGGCAGCACCTCCGACGACCGCGCCAACGAGAGCCGCGACGAGGCCGATGAGGAAACGATGCCGCCCAAGAAGGGCCCCGAAGGCTTCGAGGCCCTTCAAGCGTGGGAGCTCAGTGTTCACAGGTTCGTGACGACCAGGTCGGATTCGACCTCCACATCCAGTCCCCAGACCCGCGAGTAGAAGGCGAGTTCAGCGGCCCAGGCATCCCGGATCGTTGTTGCGCGCCTGAAACCGTGCCCTTCGCCCTCGTAGATCTTCACAGCGACGGCATTGCCCTTCGCGACGAGCGCGTCATACATGGCGTGCGCCTGGCTCGGCGGGACGACACGGTCATCAGCACCCTGCAGGAGCAGGAGCGGAGCCGTGATCTCGTCGATGTGGAAAAGGGGGGATCTATCCTCCCAGACCGGATCGGACAAATCGGAAGAGCCGAGGAGACGGAAAGAATAACCGGCCTCGAACTTGTGGGTCTCCGCCTCGAGCATCTTCAAATCGGCGATCCCATAGAAGGAGGTGCCCGCGGTGAAGACATCAGATCGGACCAGAGCATTGAGAGTGGTGAAGCCTCCAGCACTGCCGCCACGGATCGCGATGCGCTTCGGGTCGGCGAGCCCGCGTTCGATCAAAGACTTCGCGCCGTCCGCACAGTCCTGCACATCCATGACGCCCCAGTTCCCGTTGAGGCGTTCACGGTAGGCGCGGCCAAAACCGGTTGAACCACGGTAGTTGACGTCGAGGACCGCGAAGCCGCGACTCGTCCAATACTGGGTCGGAACCGACAATCCCGGGCGGGTCGAGGAGGTCGGGCCACCGTGGACGTTGACGATGAGCGGAGGCAGATCCTCAGCGGGGGCCTGGAACTCGGGGTTCTTCGGCGGATAGTAGAAGCCGTAGGCGAGGGCGCCATCCGAGGTCGGCCAAGACACGATCTGAGCGGGGGAGATCAACGAGGGCGGGATCTCCGCTTCTGAGGAGGGACGGATGATGCTCGTCTTGCCGTTCTTGACCTCCACGATCGCGGGAGTATGGGTCGCAGAGTCTGCGAGGAAGACGACGCGCCCATCAGCGGAGGCCACATTGCCGATGGGCCACCAGCCGGTCGCCCATTCCTCAGCCAAACCATTAGAGATGGAGACCGCACCAATGTGCCAGGTGAGGTCTTCGGCCCATGAGCACACGAGATAGTTGTTGTCGAAGTTGTCGTAGGAATGCAGGCCGAGTTGCCAATGCGGGTGGGAGAAGGCCTGAGTACCCGGATGCAGGGCCCGGGTGCGCGTCTTCGACACCCACGCATCCGCAGGATCCCCCTCATGCCAGGCGAAGCCCTCCGTGCGGAAAAGATTCGCCCAACCGGTCGTGTCATCAACGTGGATGAGGTCGCCATCGAGGGTCCAACGCGGCTCGTACACGCACACATCCGGCGTATCGACGAGGACCGTGGAAACCCCGATTCGGCCTTCAAAGTCGAGGGCGCCCACATGCAGGGCACTGCGCGTCCAGGGCATTTCCGGCTGATTCCAGCTCAACCAGGCGAGCTTCGTGCCATCGGGGGAGATCACCGGGGAGGCGACGAAGTCAGTGCCTTCGAAAACAGTGATGATTGCGGAGTCATCTCTGGCGGCGCTCCCATCGAGGGGGATTGCGACGAGGGTGTTGACGGGGTCGCCGACCCCCGAGTGGTCTTCTCTTACGGCGTAGACGAGGCCCCGGACCTCGTCTATTTCGAAGTCACCGAAACGCGATTTCGACAGGGTCGTCAGCGGGGTGACCGTTCGATGCGGATCTTTCGAGTCGAAACGGTAGACACGCGAGTCAAAACCGTCTGAGAAGACGACGAAGCCGTCAAGGACCGCGTAGGCGCGTCCGCCGTACTCGTGGACCTTGGTGCGAACATCGGGAAGGCGGACGCCGTCAATGAGGGGGAGGACCTCGGAGGTGACGCCCGAAGCGGAGCGGCACAGGAGGGTTCCTCGTCCATCCTCTTTGGGATGGCCCTCGACCCAGTAGGTGTCCGGACCGTCGACTCGGACCTGAGATAGGGTCACGCTCCTCGCCGTGAAGGATTCACCGGTAATAGGGGACTTCCACTCGCCGTAAGGAGCGACGTTCACGGACATACTTCCTCCTTGGAAGAACGCTTCGAAGTGTCTTTCGCTTCGTGATGCACATCCTAGTCGGATGAAGTCCTGCGCGGTCGGCTGCTCGTCGGAAGCTTCCATCATCAGGTGCCGAGCGGGGCGAGCGGAATGCTCCATTCCTCCGGATCGGCATTGGACCGTTAGAATCCGAATCATGCACACGAAGGAAGAGGAACACGGTCTGCTCGACCGGATCGAATCGCCCTCGGATCTTCAGGCATTCACGCCGACCGAACTCGTTGATCTTTGCCGCGAGATTCGCGAGTTTCTCATCTCCTCCGTCTCGAAGACGGGCGGGCATCTCGGCCCGAATCTTGGAGTCGTCGAACTGACAATCGCCTTGCACCGGGTCTTTGAATCCCCGAAGGACACCTTCGTTTTCGACACCGGACACCAGTCCTATGTGCACAAAATGCTCACGGGCCGTAAGGATTTCACGCGTTTGCGCGAAGCGGGCGGTCTTTCGGGCTATCCGAGTCGCGAAGAATCCATTCATGACGTCCTCGAATCTTCGCACGCCTCCTCCTCAATCGCCTGGGCCGATGGGATCTCTGTGGAGAAGCGACGCCAAGGGGACGACTCCTGGACAATCGCGATCATCGGTGATGGTGCTCTGACGGGCGGAATGGCCTGGGAGGGGCTCAACCGCCTCGCCGCTTCGAAGGATCGGCGTGTCCTCATCATTGTCAACGACAATGGGCGTTCTTATGCTCCGACTATCGGGGGGCTTGCGCTTCACCTTGATGCGCTCAGGACCTCCGAAGGCTATGAGCGTGCTCTGTCCTGGGGCAAGCGCCAACTCCTCTCCCTCGGGGAACCGGGGCGAGCGGCTTTTGATGCTTTGCACGCCGTCAAGACGGGACTCAAGGACGCTCTTGTCCCACAGGTCATGTTCGAAGATCTCGGCTTGAAGTATCTCGGCCCGGTCGACGGACACGACATCGTCGCCCTCGAAAACGAACTGATGCTCGCAAAAACGCAGCACAGTCCGGTGATCCTGCACGCGATTACCCAAAAGGGCAGGGGCTACACGCCCGCGGAAGAGGACATCGCCGACCGATTCCACGCCGTCGGCCCGATCCACCCTGAGACGGGTTTGCCGGTCGCTCCCGCCCGATTCGGCTGGACGAGCGTCTTCGCTGAAGAGATTGTGAAAATCGCTCGAGAGAACTCGAAGGTGGTGGGGATCACCGCCGCAATGATGGAGCCCGTTGGCTTGGCTCCGATGAAGAAGGAGTTCCCCGAGCGGGTTGTGGATGTTGGTATCGCGGAGCAAGAAGCGCTCGCCTCGGCTGCGGGAATGGCTTACGAGGGCGCGCACCCGGTTGTCGCCCTCTACGCGACCTTCCTCAATAGGGCTTTCGATCAGCTCCTCATGGATGTCGCCCTGCATCAGGCGGGGGTGACGATCGTGCTCGACCGGGCTGGGGTCACCGGGGTTGATGGTGCTTCGCATAACGGCATGTGGGATATTGCGATGTGCCAGATCATCCCCGGGCTTGAACTCTACGCTCCGCGCGATGAGGCGAGCTTGCGCCACTCACTTCGTTTGGCCATCGCGGCCGAGGATCGGCCCACGGTGGTGCGTTATCCCAAGGGATCTCTTCCCGAGGCGATGCCCGCGCTGCGCGCCGTGGGAGGAGTCGATGTCCTTTCCGAACCTGATCCGGGCGCAGTTGATGTGCTTGTCGTTGCGACGGGGGCTCTCGCTCCTTCGGGCTTGAAAGCGGCTCGTATCTTGGAAGAGCAGGGCATTCGGGTCCGGGTCGTCGATCCGATTCGAGTGCTTCCCCTGAAAGAAGGACTGCTCGAATGCGCCAAAGACGCTGATCTTGTTGTCACTATTGAAGATGGCCTCGTCGATGGCGGCTTCGGATGGGCCCTGCGTGACAAATGCGTGGGAACTCGGGTGCTCACGCTCGGCATTGCGAAGACATTCCTCGAGCATGGGGATCGCTCGGATATTCTCGCTGCCCTCGGCCTGGATCCAGAGTCGATTGCCCAGCGCGTGCGTGAAAGCCTGGGTGATGTGCGGGCGGGCTGAGGCCCCGCCTCACTTTCACCCCTCGAGGGCGTCGGCGAGCGGGTCGAGGCACAAGTCCATCTGCCAGTTCCTCGCCCCCTGCTCGTACATGCGTTCCTCAATCTCATCCCCGGAGGGACGATTCACCTCCAGGGGTGCCCACGCGACAAAGCGTTGAATCCTCGGCTCGAGAATCACCTCGGGCGCAATGCCGATCCGCTCTGACACTTTCAGGAGGGCGGTGCGGACCACCTGCAAACGTTGGGCCGCGTCCTCGTCGATGCGCGCCCAAGAGCGGGGCTCAGGGATGGCACCTGGAGCGCGAGGCTTCTTCACTTCGGGAAGCTCTTCCTCTGAGGCGGTCATCACCCGAGTGATTGCTCGTAGCCACTGATCGGTGTAGGGGCGGGCAACGGGGGAGCGGAACTCATTGATCTGCAAAAGGGAGCGTCTATTGCGCGGGGGTACCATCGCAGCTCGAACAAGAGCAGCATTGCGTACGAGACGCCCCGGAGCGAGGTCGATGTCCTGTGCGATCTCCTCGCGAGTCCTCCACAGGGCCTCAAGAACACCGAGACCACGGCGATTGCGGATCTTCCCAGCCCCAGGAAGGGAACGCCACTTCTCCTTCTTCGGTTTTGGCGCGGGAAGCGAAGCAATATATGCGCATTCTTCGACGGCCCACTCCCAGCGGCCAAGTTGATCCAAACGGTGCGAGAGCCTGCGATACAACTCGGTGAGAAGTTCAACGTCGAGCGCCGCATAGCGCAGCCAGTCCTTGGGCAGCGGGCGCAGCGACCAGTCGGAGGCCTGGTGATCTTTCACGAGGCCAAGGCCGAGGACCTGTTCGCACACCGCGGCCAATCCGAAGCGTTCCAAGCCGATGAGTCGCGCCGCGATCTCCGTGTCGAAGAGCAGGGGCGGTTCGAGCCCGAGTTGACGAAGATTGGGCAGATCCTGCGCCGCATCGTGCAGGAGCCACGTTTCTTTCAGGCCTTCGTTCAAGATCGTGAGGTCTGTGAGGGCGTGCGTGTCGATGAGATAGGTGCCGACGTCTTCGCGGCGGATTTGCACGAGATAAGGATCGTTACCGTATCGAAATCCTTGGGCGCGTTCCACATCGAGGGCGACGGGTGCGCGCCCCTTCTTCAGGGCTCTGGCGGCGCGCTTCAAATGATCGGGGGTGTCGATGACGGCGGGCACGCCGCCGCGCGGGGTGACGATGAGCTCGGGGTTTTCGGTGTCCCCGAGGGGAAGCCCATCCATATTGGCGATTCTCACGCCTCACACTCCTTCGAGGAAACGTTGGGACGACACCCCGCAGGTTCGCAGCATGACATCCGTCCACGCGTTGAGGTGTTCGCCGAGGGCGCAGGAGGCGGCCGTCCACGAGGCCCGCATTTCAACATTCATTGTGGAGCCTCGCAAAACGAGGCCCCCATAGGATTCGGAGATTTCCCGGGTGACTGTACCGCTGAGGTCGTGGTAGTCGGCTCCGGCTTCAGTGAGGCATTCGTCCGTCCACGCCCACAGGGCTTCTGCGAGGAGAGGATCTGCGCTCATTTCAGGGTCGATATGGCTGCGGAATTGGGCGACGAGGCGCAAGGTGCCGTTCCAACCGGGGCTGCCCTCGGGGTCATAGAGGATCACGAAACGTCCAGTGGCTAAGGGCTCGTCGAATTCTTCATCGAGGGTCCGCATGACGATCGCCGCTGTGTAAGGCGCGAGCCTGGAGGGGCCGGGAGCCTCTGCGAGAACGACTTTGGGGTGGCAGGGTGCTTCGCGCAGGCTGAGCAGAGCCTGAACGAAGTCATCGGGCAGTGCGTGCTCGTCCACCGCCTCAGATTACGATTCTTAGGCTCTCAGCCTCCTCCGGCGCGCCGCCCCCGGAGCAGATGAGCTGTGAATCGGCGCTCAAAAGCGGCCGGGGGTGCTTGTGGCCATAAGCAAGCGGGGGCAGGAGTCTCCTACCCGGGTGGGCGTGCGTCACCCTTTCCAGTAATTGGCGGTGTTCGTGCCATCGATACCTGCCAGGGTGTGCGTCACGGTGTCGAAGGTTGTGTTAAGGCTGTAGAGGGCTTCCTGCCTGAGCATGAGTGCGTGTCACCACACATTCGCTAAGACTGTTGTACCTCATCGTTTCACCCCAGGAACGAGCGTGCATCACGGCAGCTGTGGAAAGGTCCGCTTCTGATCGCTCTTTGAGTTCCAGCAAGCTCGTCTTCGAAGGTGAAAACCTTGTGCTCGCTCGAAGCGCAGGCGGAACTGCCCAAGAGTTTCGGTCGGCGCGAAAACCGCGGAATCTTGCACTTTTCACCCGCTTGTGACACGGGTAACTCGCTCTCAATTTCGCCTTTTCCTCAAATGCCTGTTAGTGTTTTCCCTGTTCGCAACGAGCCCTTCGGGGAGCGGAGCGAGACGCGGATGTGGCTCAGTTGGTAGAGCATCACCTTGCCAAGGTGAGGGTCGCGGGTTCGAGTCCCGTCATCCGCTCGGGCGATTGGCGCAGCGGGAGCGCGCTTCCCTGACACGGAAGAGGTCACTGGTTCGATCCCAGTATCGCCCACTGTCGTTCCGGTTCCTTCGGACTCGACGAGGTATTTCCACAGATCGCATAACGATCAGTCGCGGATGTGGCTCAGTTGGTAGAGCATCACCTTGCCAAGGTGAGGGTCGCGGGTTCGAGTCCCGTCATCCGCTCGTTGAATCCGGACTCCCACGCGGTTCCGGTGAGAACATGGTGGGTTGGCCGAGAGGCGAGGCAGCGGCCTGCAAAGCCGTATACACGGGTTCGAATCCCGTACCCACCTCGGGCGATTGGCGCAGGGGTAGCGCGCTTCCTTCACACGGAAGAGGTCACTGGTTCGATCCCAGTATCGCCCACCAGAGAAAACCCGGAGCCATCGGTTCCGGGTTTTTCTCTCATTTTGATTCATCGCTGCCGATCCTCGGGCTGGATCAGGCTCAGGCCCCATATCCTTAGCTGGGGCGCTCAATCGGCTGTCCTCTCATCAATCAAGGTGGTGTCATGCCCTCGAACGCTTCAACAGCGCTCCTGCCCGTCATTCTTGGAGGAGACTTCGGCGTCTACGGGATCGGCCGCTCTTTCAACGAGGCTTTCGGCTGTCGGTGCCTGTGCGTGTCGAACTCGCCGGCTGTGGCCATTACCCGCTCGAACTTCTTCGATGTCCACCACATCACAGCCGGAATCTCAGATGCCGACCTGCTCGCTACGCTCCTCGCCATTGCCCAAGCGAACGAGGGCCGAGAGCTGGTGCTCATGGCGAATCATGATCTGCACTCGAGTTTCATCGCACGAAACTTCGACGCCCTCGCCCGCGTCTACGCCTTGCCCTTCCCCTCCCAGGAGATCATCGACCAGCTGACGGATAAAGCGGGGTTCGCCCGCGCCTGTGCGCAGCTCGGCATTGACACGCCCAGAAGCGTTGAAGCTGATTTCGCTCACTACGACGAGAACTGGCGCCCGCCCGAGATCCCTTTCGCCTTCCCCGTGGTCGCGAAGGCCGCGAAGGGCGAGCCCTATGATCGCCTCCACTTCGAAGGAAAACGCAAGATCTGGTTCATCGAGTCCGCTGAGCAGCTCGAAGAACTGTGGGAGATGCTCGCCCGGGCAGGCTTTGACGACGTCTTCCTCGTCCAAGAACTCATCCCCGGGGACAATACGGCGATGCGTTCCATCACCGCCTACGTGGATTCGCACGGGGAGGTGACCCTCATCGGTTCGGCGCGCGTCCTCCTCGAAGATCACGCCCCAACAATGATCGGCAACCCCGTCGCGATGATCACGGAGGATTTCCCAGCGCTGTGGGACGCGGCTGAACGCCTCCTCACCTCCTCCGGCTACCGTGGTTTTGCGAATTTCGACGTGAAGATTGACCCTCGTGATGGTCGGGCGGTCTTCTTCGAAGTCAACCCGCGCATCGGGCGCAACAACTGGTATATGAGCGCCGCCGGACTCAACCCGATGACAGTCATGGTCGCCGACCTCGTTGAGCACCGCCGGGTCGAACCAGGGAGGATCAGTCGTGAGATTCTCTACTCGATGGTCCCAGACTCCCTGCTCCTCAAGTACATTCGGGAGGACTCGCTGCGCGCCCATGTGAAGGGACTCATCCGTTCGGGGCTCCGCTTCGATCCTCTCCTCAATCCCGTGGAGAAGGACCTTCGGCGAAATCTCACGATTCGCCTGCAAAAACTCAACCATCATCGAAAATTCGCCCGCTACTACCCCGAGGCGACCGATCGGTCGTTCTGAAAGGATCCAGTATGCCCACGACGCAGATTCGAGAACTCTCGGCCGAGGACATGAGGCGCGCAGCCTCAGGAATCGGGGGTCTGCCCGTTGAGCAGTCCGAACACTGGGAGGCATTCGCCACTACTCAAGGTCACAGCCTGTGGGGCCTACTCGGCTGGTACGAGGGCGAGAAGTGCCTCGCCGTCATCGCCCTCTACGAGCACCGCCTGCGCTCCTGGCGATACCTGTGGGCGAAGAACGGTCCGGTGTGGATCAAGGAGGCGACACCGGATCGCGAGGTGGCATTTCGCCGCGATCTTGTCGAATGGGTCCGTAAAAAGGACCGGGGCATCGTTTTCGTGCGCCTGCACGCGTGGTATAGCGCCCCCGAACTCGAAGATGTCCTCCAGACGATCACCTACGACCGGACGGTCATCATCGACTGCGCCAAGGGCGAGCGTGAAGTGGTCCTTGCTTCAATGCCCAATGACGGCAAGCGCTCTGTGCGCCGAGCAGTGAAGAAGTGTGAAGCTGCGGGAGTGCAGATCGTGGAGGAGACGGACAAGGCTCGCGACGATTTCTCCGAATACTATCGGGTCATGGTGGAGACCGCTGAGCGCGACGGTTTCCGTCCGCACGTGAGTGAAACCTACTCGGATTTGCTCTCCAGTCTCGGTGAGGAGCACGCCAGATTGTTCGTCGCGCGCGACGGCGAGGGCGAGCTTTTGTGCTGGGATCTCGTCTTGCTCAACGGCAAGAAAGCACAGGCGGAATACGGTGCTTCGACGGCTCGTTCGCGCCAGATGGGCGCCCCCGTGCTCCTCGACTTCGAACTCGCGGTCCTCCTCGGATCCGAGGGCTACACGGGCCTTGATCTTCGCGGTGCCCATTCGGTTCGTGTCCCCGAACTCTTCACCGTCGGAAAGTACAAGCGCAGTTTCGCCCAATCCTTCACCGATGTCGCAGGAGCCTGGGATCTGCCGGTCTCGACCGCGCAGTACCAGCTGGTGCGCACCCTTATGGGAGTCAAGCGCACACTGACAAAGCCCTCCTCCTCTCGCTAAGCCCCATCCGACCCTTGCCCGGTGACTTTTACTCGGGCAAGGGGAGGGGGCAGACTCTGAGTGCCCGCCTACACGTCTTCGGATCGACTCTTGTCGGTGCGCAAGGCTGGGTGAACTCGGAGAAGGGGGAGTCGAACGAGTAGACTTTCGGGAGCCTGGAATCACCAACCATAAGGAGGACCTCGTGCCCGAGATCGAGCTCGTCATCGACGGAGTGAAACAGAGCGTTGCGACTGGCACCACGGGCACGACCTGGTATGAGAACCGCAAGGACGTTGTCGCGATCATGGTCGACGGTACCCCCATCGACCTCGACTCCACGTTCCTGGCCGATTGCGAGGTTACGGCGATCACCCTCGACTCCCCGGAGGGACTCGACATTCTCCGCCACAGCACAACCCACGTGCTCGCTCAGGCCGTTCAGGACATGTTCCCCGATGTGAACCTCGGAATCGGGCCCTTCATCACCGACGGCTTCTACTACGACTTCGGCAATATTGACGCGGTCACCCCCGAGCTCTTGCGCGAACTCGAAAAGCGTATGAAGCGCATCGTAAAAGAGGGGCAGCGTTTTAGGCGCCGGACCATCACCGAGGAGGAGGCGCGCATCGAACTCGCCGAGCAGCCCTACAAGCTTGAACTCGTCACCACCAAGGGCAAAGGCGCTGAAGGAGCGAATGTCGAGGTTGGCGCAGGCGGGCTGACCATGTACGACAATGTGCGCCGTGACGGAAGCGTCGCATGGAAAGACCTGTGCCGAGGCCCGCACCTGCCCTCCACGAGACTCATCGGCAATGGCTTCGCCCTGACGAAGTCCTCCTCCGCCTACTGGAAGGGCGATCAGTCCGGCGACTCCCTCCAACGCATCTACGGAACCGCCTGGGCGTCGAAGGAGGACCTCAAGGCCTACCAGGACCGCATGGCCGAAGCCGCCAAACGTGACCACCGCAAACTCGGAACAGAGCTCGACCTCTTCTCCTTCCCCGAGGAGATCGGCCCCGGCCTCGTCGTCTTCCACCCGAAGGGCGCGATGCTGCGCCACGAGATCGAGAAGTACGTGATCGAACGCCACATGGAGTTCGGCTTCGACTTCGTGCACACCCCAGAAATCTCCAAGGGCGGGCTCTTCCACACCTCCGGTCACTTGCCCTACTACGCGGACACGATGTTCCCCCCGATGAACGTCGATGAGGAGCGCGACAAGGAGGGGAACATCACGAAGGCAGGCCAGGAGTACTACCTCAAGGCCATGAACTGCCCGATGCACAACCTCATCTTCCGCTCACGAGGACGCTCCTACCGTGAACTGCCCGTCCGCTTCTTCGAAATGGGACACGACTACCGCTACGAGAAGTCCGGTGTCGTCCACGGTCTGACCCGCATGCGCGGATTCACTCAGGACGATTCGCACACCTATTGCACCCCCGAACAGGCGGGCGAGGAGATCCGCAAGCAGATCGACTTCTTCTTGTCGATCCTCAAGGCCTTCGGCTTGGACGACTTCTACCTCGAACTCTCCACTCGCGATACCGAAGGTGCCCACAAGGACAAGTTCATCGGCTCTGACGAGGACTGGGAGAGCGCGACCAAGGCCCTCTGTGATGCCTGCGAAGCCTCCGGACTTCAGACCGTCCCCGATCCGGGCGGCGCCGCCTTCTACGGACCAAAGGTGTCCGTCCAAGTGAAGGACGCCATCGGGCGCACCTGGCAGATGTCGACCATCCAGTACGACTTCAACCAGCCCGAACGTTTCGACCTCGAGTACACGGCCGCCGATGGCACCCATCAGCGTCCCATCATGATCCACTCCGCCAAGCTCGGCTCTGTTGAACGTTTTATCGGCGTGCTCACCGAACACTACGCGGGCGCATTCCCGGCCTGGCTTAGTCCGGTCCAGGTCAAGATCGTCCCGGTTGCCGATGCTTTCGACGACTACTGCTTTGAGCTCGCCTCGAAGTTGCGCGCCCGAGGGGTCCGCGTCGAGGTCGACCATTCGGACGACCGCTTCGGCAAGAAGATCCGCAACGCCACGAAGGAGAAGGTCCCCTTCATTCTCATCGCCGGTGGCGAGGACGTCGAAGCTGGAGCTGTTTCCTTCCGCTTCCGCGACGGCTCCCAGGACAATGGTGTGCCCGTCGAGGAGGCCGTGGAGCGCATCCACCGCCACATCGCGAGCCGAAACAATGCTGATCTGTTCGAGACCGGGGCCTGAGATGTCCCTCGAAGAGCCCCTCCCGACCGAGGACGCCCGCACTCTTGCGGGCGTGCCCGACGGATTCAATCGCTTCTGGACGCCCTACCGGATGGCCTACATCCACCGGGAGGGCAAACCCAGCGATTCGAGTGACGCTCAATGCCCCTTTTGCGCCGCCCCCGAAAAAACGGACGAGGAGGGCCTCATCGTCCATAGGGGTCAAAGCTGCTTCGTCATCATGAACCTCTTCCCCTACAACTCGGGCCACCTTCTCGTCTGCCCCTACCGTCACGTCTCCTACTACACGGACTTGAACGAGGAAGAACGCATCGAGTTCGGCGAGCTCACCGCGCAAGCGATGCTCGTCGAGAAGGAAACGGCCAAACCCCAAGGTTTCAACATCGGCATGAATCAGGGCGAGGTCGCGGGCGCAGGTATCGCCGCTCACCTTCACCAGCACATCGTGCCCCGCTGGCTCGGGGACGCGAACTTCCTTCCGATCATTGCGAGGACGAAAGCCGTTCCTGAACTCCTCGAGGATGCACGCTCGCGCCTGGCTGCGGCCTGGCCGAAGGAGAAGTGATGCTCGGCAACCACGGGCGCTCCATCACCCGAAGGGTCTTCACCCCGTTTGCGCGTCTCCTCGCCAAAGCGGGGATCACTCCAGATCAGGTGACGGTCACGGGAACACTGCTCTCGGTGGGGATCGCCGTATCCACTTTGCCTTTCGGGTACGTCTGGCAGGGGGCCCTCGCCCTCGCCCTCGTCCTCTTCGCAGATTCTGTGGACGGCACTTTGGCGAGGATGACGAGCGGCGGAACGCGATTCGGAGCCTTCTTGGACTCGACTCTCGACCGCATCGCAGATGGTGCTGTTTTCGCTTCGCTCACAGCCTGGGTGGTTTTCTCTTTTCCCGAAGGACTCCCACGCACTCTTGCGATCGGATTCGGGCTTGCAGCGATTGTTGGCGCGGGGACGGTTCCCTACGCGAGGGCGCGCGCCGAGTCCATTGGGGTCGAAGCGAAACTGGGGATCGCAGAAAGGACCGACCGTCTCCTGATCGGCCTCCTCAGCGCCGTATTCACCGACTGTGGATGGGGTGCGTGGTGGCTCGTCATCGGTCTTGGATGGGTTGCCTTCGCTTCTTTCATCACAGTCATCCAAAGGATCATCTTCACCGCCAAGACCGTGAAAGAGGAGACTCAGGCGTGACGTGGGGGAATAACCTCTCGCCCCGAGGAGGACGAATGAAAGGCCAAGGAACGATCCCAAACGGCCTAAACGGAGGCGGAGGGGATCACGCTTTCCCGCACTCCGCTGAGCCCAGCGGACCAGGCGCGCCTTTTCAGCGCCCGAACTTAGCTGCCCATCCGGACTTTGCCTACACCAGGCAGGCACCCACGGCTCCGCCCCCCGCATGGGCGCTTCCTCGTGTGCCTTCACCTGCCATTCCGGTCTTCGAACTCGTCTTGGGCATCATCGGTTTGTTCTGTGTCGAATTCTCCGTGATCGGTTATGTCCTCCTGTCCAATGTGCTCACCGTCGGGCTCGTTGCATTCCTCGCAATCGGCCCCCTCGTTGCGGTCCTCACCCTTTTCATCTACCTCGACCGATGGGAGAGAGAACCCCCGCAGACCCTTGTCGCCGCCTTCATGTGGGGAGCAGGGGTTGCGATCATTGGCGCGTCCTTCGCCAATTCTTTCGCCTATGTCGGCGCGAGCCTTCGACTCCAGGATGAATACAGTGCGATGGCTTTCACTGCGGTCACAGTCGCACCCGTCGTTGAGGAGACCATGAAGGGGCTGGGCGTGCTCCTCGTGGTGTATTGGCGGCGCAATGAAATCAACTCCATCGTTGACGGGATCGTCTACGCGGGGGTCATTGGAGCGGGCTTCGCATTCATTGAGAATATGCAGTACTTCATCGAGGCTTCGCAAGAGTCGGCTGCGATGCTCACACTCACTGTCATCATGCGCGGAGTTTTCAGTCCTTTCATTCATCCGATGGCGACTTCCCTGAGCGGCTTTGCACTTGCGTGGGCGGTCGTGCGAGCGAAGAACCCAGGCGCACGCATCATGGTTCCGATTCTTGGCTGGCTTGGCGCTATCCTCGTCCACTCCCTGTGGAATCTGCTCGGCACGATCGGCAATGAGAACTGGCTGCTGAGCTACCTGCTCATCGAAGTACCGCTCTTCGTCGCGTGGATGTCCGCCCTCCTCGTCATCTCCTCTCGTGATGCCTTGCGGATTCGCAGAGGTCTTGCCCCTTATGTTGTGGCCGGCTGGGTCCTTCCCGCTGAAGCGGAGTTGGCTTCCTCTTCGAGTGCTCGTCGTTTCGCGAAGCGCTGGATCGGTAAAGAACGCAAAAGCATTATGAATGCTTTCCTGGTCGAGCTCTCCCTTCTTGGTCTTGATCAGGATCTTCAGATGAGGGTCGGTCCGCATCCTTTGCGTGTTCTGCGCGATCAGGAGGTTTTGCGCTCCATGACAGCCCATCGCCAGCAGATCCTTTCCGCCCCGCATTTCCACCACGGGCGACGATGAGCGCTCTGGGTGACGAATGGCCGGTGGATTCCGAGGGCTATCCTCATCGCGAGGCCGCCAGGGTCGTCCTTTTCGATGAGGAGGATCGCCTGCTCCTCGCCCGAGGCCACGACCGCGACGAGCCCGAGCGGAGCTGGTGGTTCACGATCGGCGGTGGAATCATGGCGGGGGAGAGCCCTCGTGAGGCTGCGGTTCGTGAACTCTTCGAAGAGACCGGCATCAGGCTTGATGAGAAGGAGCTTGTGGGCCCCGTCGCCTATCGGAGCGCCGAATTCGACTTCCTCGCGGTGACTGCCCGTCAGGACGAGTGGTTCTTCATCGCTCGGACCCGGACCAGCCTCGTCCTTGTTGATGATGGGTGGACGGAACTCGAACGCGATGTCATTGATGAGCAGCGCTGGTGGGGTCTTGATGAGATCGACGCCGAGGAATGCGAAATCTACCCCGGGCGCCTCACCGAGTTCGCGAGGGCGTGGCTCGCAGGCTGGGATGGGGTGGTGAAGCGGATCATTGAGGTGGGCGCTCCTAGGCGTTCAAGCTGCGAAGAACCTGCAAAGAAGATGGACGAGGCCGCGCAATCTTGAACAAGCTCGAGCGTAAAAGCCGAAACGGCATCCTCCTGATGGATCGCTCTCGCACAAGGAGGCGCGCCTCAGCTTAAGCGGCGAAGACTCCGATGCGCGTCTTGGGGCTCAGGGAGGGCGAAGAAAGCCGCCACCTGGGGCGTTTCAGGACAGTCCGAGCGGCTCGATGAGGACATCGAGGCGGCGAATATTGAGGGAATACTCCATCGCCTCTTGGACTGAGGGCTTCGCGCAAAAAGCGATCCCCAGACCCGCCGTCTTCATCATTGGCACATCGTTCGCGCCATCGCCGATCGCGACGCTTCGGGACAGGTCGATCTTATGATCCTTGGCCCAACGGCTCAGGGCCTGGACCTTCGACTCGGCGGTGACGATATCACCCAGCACCCGACCGGTTAGGCGCCCACCTTTGACTTCGAGGCGATTCGCAAGAAAATGATCGATTCCCAAGCGCTCGCACAGGGGAGCGACAACCTCGACGAAGCCCCCGGAGACTACACCGAAGAAGCCGCCCTTCGAATGAAGAGCATCAATGAGAGCTTGGGCACCCGGAGTCGGGTGGACCTGAGCGAGAACCTCGCCAAAGACAGACTCGGGCACACCCTTCAAGGTTGCGACGCGCTCGCGAAGGGACTGCGCGAAGTCGATCTCCCCGTTCATCGCCCGGGCGGTCACCTCGGCAACGAGTCTGCGCGTGCCTGCTCGTTCGGCGAGTTCTTCGATGACTTCTTCCGCGATGAGGGTCGAATCAACATCCGTGACGATGAGGAGAGGATGAGGAGATAACGAGGTCCTCCCGAACGATTCGGCGTTCGGGAGGACCTCAGTGTTCAGGTGATTCAACGGGTGATGACCATGCCCTTCGGGACGATCGTGATGCCCGAATCGGTGACGGTGAATCCGCGCTGACGATCATGCTCGAGGTCGAGACCGACGGTCGCACCCTCCTCCAAGACGACGTTCTTATCAAGAATCGCCTTCGAGACGACCGAGTGGCGGCCGATCCGGCATCCGTGCATGACGACGGAGTCCGTGACCTGCGCCCAGGAGTGGACGTAGCAGTTCGGCGAAACGATCGAATGGTAGACCTCGCCGCCGGAGATGATGACGCCGGGCGAGACGAAGGAGTCGACCGCATGACCCATCCGCGAATGCTCCTCGCCGTAGACGAACTTCGCGGGCGGCAGGGCGCCGTCGATCATCGTCATCGTCGGCCACGCGCGGTTGTACAGGTTGAATACCGGGTGGACGGAGATGAGGTCCATGTTCGCGTCGTAGTAAGCGTCGAGAGTACCCACATCTCGCCAGTAGTTACGGTCGCGGTCGGTCGAGCCTGGAACGTCATTGTCCTTGAAGTCGTAGACGCCGCATTCTCCTCGTTCGACGAACCAGGGGATGATGTTGCCGCCCATGTCGTGCTTCGAATCGGGATTGTGCCCATCGGCGCGCAGGGCTTCGACAAGATCCTTCGTCGTGAACACGTAGTTGCCCATGGAGGCAAGGACCTTCGTCGGATCGTCCGCCAGGCCCTGGGGGTTCTGGGGCTTTTCGAGGAACTCCTTGATGACCCCATCTTTGGAGTCGATGACACCCAGGGCGGGGGCCAGTTCGATCGGTTGACGGATTCCCGCGACCGTGGCCGGAAGACCAGAGGCGATGTGGGCATCGACCATCTGGGAGAAATCCATGCGGTAGATGTTGTCCGCACCGATGATGACGATGTAGTCGGGCTTCTCGTCATCGACGATGTTCAAGGACTGGTAGATCGCGTCGGCGCTGCCGAGGTACCAGTGCGGCCCGCGGCGCTGCTGGGCGGGCACTGGCGCGATGAAATCGCCCAGGAGCGGGGAGGTGTACCAGGTCTTCGTGACGTGGCGGTCCAGGGAGTGGGACTTGTACTGGGTGAGGACGACGATCTTGAGATACCCGGAGTTCACGATGTTCGACAAAGCGAAATCGATGAGCCGGTAGTGGCCGCCGAAGGGGACCGCGGGCTTGGCACGATCATCGGTGAGGGGCATCAGGCGCTTGCCTTCGCCGCCAGCGAGAACGATAGCGAGGACGTTGTATTTGGCCATGGTCCAAGATTACGGGTGCATAGGGAATCTCGCAGGTGTTCGACCCGAGCAACCCGTGAGCGCCGTCACGACGCGCTATGCTCGACGTGATGGCCCGCCGCCTTGAAAGGACCCTAATCATGCGCGTTGATCTGCTCACTCGCGAGTATCCGCCCTTCGTCTACGGAGGAGCTGGCGTTCACGTCCTCGAACTAGCGAAGGTGCTCCGTCCTCGTATTGAGGACCTTCGCGTCCAGGCTTTCGACGGCCCTCGCGAGCCGGGGACTGAAGGCGCAGACCCGGGAGTGACTGGACATGCGCCGCTTGCAGAACTCGAAGGCGCAAATGCTGCCTTGAAGACTCTGGGCGTCGACCTTTCGATCGCTGCAGCCTGCGAGGGCACGGACCTCGTCCACTCCCACACCTGGTACGCGAACTTCGCCGGACACCTCGCCTCGCTTCTCCATGGCGTGCCCCACGTCATCTCCGCACACTCCCTCGAACCCCTGCGCCCCTGGAAGGCCGAGCAGCTCGGCGGCGGCTACCGCGTTTCCTCGTACGTGGAGAAGACCGCTTACGAGGCCGCAGCGGCGATTGTCGCCGTCTCCAATGGCATGCGCGATGACATTCTGCGCTGCTACCCGAAGGTCGACCCCGCGAAGGTCCGAGTCATCCACAACGGCATTGACCTGGCAAAATGGAAGGCCCCCGAAGGGGAAGAAGGACGTGAACTTAAAGCGCGCGTCCTGGCTGAACACGGCATCGACCCGAGTCGGCGCACCGTCGTCTTCGTTGGGCGCATCACCCGTCAAAAGGGCTTGCCCCACTTCCTGCGCGCAGCCCGCCTGCTCCCCGAGGACGTGCAGATCGTCTTGTGTGCGGGAGCGCCCGACACGCCGGAGATCGCCGCTGAAGTCGACGGGCTCGTCAATGAGCTCAAAGAGACCCGCTCCGGGGTGGTTCTCATCTCCGAGATGCTGCCCCAACCCGAGGTAGCGGCGATCCTCGATAGTGCGAATGTGTTCATCACCCCCTCCGTGTACGAGCCCCTCGGCATCGTCAACCTCGAAGCGATGGCCCTGGGCCTACCCGTCGTCGGCACCGCCACCGGCGGCATCCCCGATGTCATCGTCGACGGGCAGACCGGCTATCTCGTTCCGATCGAGCAAATGACCGATGGGACGGGCACGCCTCTCGACCCCGAGCGCTTCGAACATGACATGGCTGAACGTCTCATTGCCGTCCTTGATGATGAGGCTCTCGCCAAGCGCATGGGGGAGGCTGGACTCGCCAGAGCCCGTGACTCCTTCTCCTGGGATGCAATCGGCGCAAAGACTGCCGCCTTGTACTTTGAGCTGGTCTGAGTCCTCGGGACGAGGCCGGGCCTCGCGGGTAGGCTAAGGGCATGGATGCTGTGCTCGAACTCGTCAACGCCGAACTCGTCAAGAGCGCTACGACCCTCCTGGATCGTGTCTGCTGGAAGACCGAAACGGGGCAGCACTGGGTCGTGCTCGGCCCGAACGGCGCGGGCAAAACCTCGCTCGTGCGCGCGGCCTCCGGCAGGCTCTCCTTGAACAGAGGAAACGCCACCCTGGATTCTCAGGATCTCAAGGGGATTGACCCTGCAGAATTGGCGACGCGGGTGGCGCTCGTCTCGAAGTCCTCCGCGCCCTCGATCCGTGGCGGCCAGAGGGTCCTCGACCTTGTGCGCACCGCCGCCTGGGGGATCAGCGTCCACCGGGGGGAGGAATACGAGGCCGAGGACGAGACGCGCTGCCAGGATCTGCTCGAGGTCTTCGGGATCTCCCATCTGGCCCAGCGCGAGTTCCGCACCCTGTCGGAGGGGGAGGCTCAACGGGTTCTCCTTGCGCGTTCGTTGATGTCGGACCCCGAGGTCCTCATCCTCGACGAGCCCGGCGCAGGCCTCGACCTCGGGGCCCGAGAACTACTCCTGTGTGCTCTTGAGGAGATCATGAGCGGTACGCGCGCGCCCCAGGTCGTGCTCGTCACCCACCAGATGGAAGACATTCCCGCCGGGATCACCCACGCCGCGATCATGGCGAAGGGACGTATTATCGCCCAGGGACCCATTGACGAGACGCTCACGGGCGTCAATCTTTCCCATGCCTACGAGCTGCCACTGAGCGCCGGTTGTGACGCGGGCCGCTGGTGGGCGCGTGGCCTGAAGCGAAGCTGAAGGAAGTGATCATGTCTCTCGCTGTGTGGTGGTTGATCGGAGCCCTGCTCCTCGGATTGGTTGAGCTGGCGACCGTCGATCTGACTTTCCTCATGCTCGCCATTGGTGCGCTCGGAGCGTCAGCGGCAACCTGGGCGGGCGCCGAGCCTCTCATGTCAACCGGTGTTTTCGTTGTCATGTCCTCCCTGCTCCTCTTCACGCTTCGCCCCTGGATCAAGACTCGCCTCGACAAATCGACTCCGAACGTGAAGACGAACGCGGCAGGCTTAGTTGGCGAGGAAGTCAGGGTCCTCGAGGCCGTGGACGCCAATGGTGGCAGGGTCCGCCTTCAAGGTGAAGTCTGGTCCGCCACCTGCTCCGAGCCCCTCGGTGTGGGAGCGAAAGCACGAGTTGTAAGGATTGACGGCGCGACCGCGGTCATCGAGCCACTTTTCCTCTGAACACCCCTGACCGCAGTGAAAGGATTCTTATGAGTTTCTTCTTGTCCGCGGGGAGCATCATCGGGCTGCTCCTCATTGTCTTAGTCGTCGTCGCTCTTGTACGGGCAATCCAGATCGTCCCCCAGCCCAGAGCCCTCGTCGTTGAACGCCTCGGAAAGTTCCACAGCGTCATGTACGGCGGCCTGCACGTCCTCGTCCCCTTCATCGACCGCATCGCCGCGAGAGTGGACCTTCGCGAGCAGGTGACGAGCTTCCAGCCCCAGCCCGTCATCACAGCGGATAACGTTGTCGTCTCCATTGACTCGGTCATCTACTACCAGGTCACCGACCCAATGTATGCGACCTACGAGATCGCAAACTTCATCCAGGCCATCGAACAGCTCACCGTCACGACTTTGCGTAACGTCATCGGTTCCCTCGATCTGGAAGCGACGCTTACGGGCCGTGATTCGATCAACACACAGCTGCGCGGCGTCCTCGATGAGGCGACCGGCCGTTGGGGTATTCGCGTCAACCGCGTTGAGCTTAAGGCGATCGACCCGCCGCCCTCGATCCAGCACGCCATGGAACAGCAGCTTCGCGCCGAGCGCGATAAGCGCGCCGCGATCCTCACCGCGCAGGGCGTGCGCGAATCTCAGATCCTTCAGGCAGAAGGTGAGAAACAGTCCGCGATCCTGCGCGCCGAGGGCCAGGCCCAGGCCGCCATCACGCGCGCGAAGGGCGAGGCTGAGGCCATTAACACGGTCTTCACCTCCATCCACGAGGGCAAACCGACCCCGGATCTTTTGAGCTACCAGTACCTGCGGACACTGCCGGAGATCGCCAAGGGCGATGCCTCCAAGGTCTGGGTCGTGCCGACGGAACTGACCGCCGCCCTCGATGCGATCACGAAGGGCTTCAAAGGCTCGGGCGAGGATCAGAACTGATCGGAAGGCTTGGGCCTGAAGAGAATCTCCTGAAAGGGGAGCGGGAATGGACCAGCACCAGGAGCGCGTCTTGCGCGAGGTCGCCGCACGCGACATCCGCTTCATCCGCCTGTGGTTCACGGATGTTGCAGGCGTGTTGAAGTCCCTCGCGATCGACCCGGGCGAACTTGAGGATGCTTTCACCGAAGGCATTGGTTTCGACGGTTCTTCGATCGAGGGCCTCACGCGCGTCCACGAGTCCGACATG
The DNA here is from genome assembly GCF_016405145.1 of Schaalia cardiffensis. Lineage (GTDB taxonomy): Bacteria > Actinomycetota > Actinomycetes > Actinomycetales > Actinomycetaceae > Pauljensenia > Pauljensenia cardiffensis. The sequence goes on along the minus strand of NZ_JAEKIA010000001.1, from coordinate 103,894 downwards.
CTTCTCGTCCCCGACGCCCAGACTTTCCAACTCCTGCCGTGGAGGAACGCGAAGGAGTCGGTCGCGAGGATGTTTTGCGATGTGCACACCCCGGACGGGCAGAAAGCACATTCAGATCCTCGCGCCGTCCTCCAACGCGCCGTGGAGCGGGCCCGCGCCCTCGGCTTCACCGTCATGGTGCACCCGGAGATCGAGTTCTACCTTTTGCGTCAGCCTGTCTCCATTGACCACATGATCCCGGTCGACAACGCCGGCTACTTCGACCATGTCGCACGCGGAGATTCCAACGATTTTCGCCGACAGGCCGTCAGAATGCTCGAAGACATGGGCATCGCGGTCGAGTTCTCCCACCACGAGGGCGGCCCAGGTCAAAACGAGATCGACTTGCGTGCAGTGGACGCGGTGACGGCCGCCGATAACATCATGACGGCCCGCACCGTCATTGAAGAAGTGGCGCTGCGCGAATCCCTCGTCGCCACCTTCATGCCCAAGCCTTTTATCGACCACCCGGGTTCGGGAATGCACACGCACATCTCCCTTTTCGAGGGCGATGAGAATGCATTCTACGAGCCTTCCGGTGAATACCAGCTCTCCTTGACCGGGAAGCGTTTCATCGCCGGTCTGCTTGAGCACGCTTATGAGCTGACGGCCGTGACCAACCAGCACGTGAACTCCTACAAGCGCCTGTGGGGCGGGGCAGAGGCGCCTGCCTATGTGTGCTGGGGGCACAACAACAGTTCCGCGCTCGTCAGAGTTCCCCTGTACAAGCCGGATAAGCGCCGCGCCGCCAGGATCGAATATCGTGCGCTCGATCCTGCGGCGAACCCTTATCTTGCGCTCGCCGTCTTGATCATGGCGGGCCTCGATGGGATCGAGAAGAAGCGTGAACTCATGCCCGAAGCGGAAGGCAATGTATGGGACCTCACGGATCGTGAACGCCAGGTCCTCGGTATTCGCGCACTGCCCTCCTCCTTGTCCTCTGCGGTTCGGGGGATGCGCGAGTCGGATCTTGTCGCAGAGGCGCTCGGCGAGGAAGTCTTCGCCTACGTCGTGCGCAATAAGGAGAAGGAATGGCATGAGTACCGCCGCCAGGTGACTCCTCAGGAGATTCGGCAGTTCCTCAAGGTTTACTGATGGGCAAGGTCGACTGATGGAGCTGTGCGCCAAGGATCTGCGCGGCGAGGGTTTCCTCGACCCCGCGAGAGCTGCCACACGGCTCGAAGGATTGCCCGGGACCCCTGAGATCTGGGTGCCGCTCCTGAGGAAAGTCGCAGATCCGGACTTGGCGGTCCTCCAGGTGCTGCGCCTTCACGAGGCAGCCCCCGATCTTTTGGAACGGGTGATCACCGAGGGGGGTGACCGCCTCGCCCGCCTCCTCTTTCTCTTGGGCGGCTCAGCTTGGTGGGGCGATTATCTGATCGCCGAACCCTCGCGGGCCGAAAGACTATGGGTTGAACCAGGCCAAGCCCGCCAGGCCCTCTTGAGAGCCGTCGACGCTGATCCTGCTTCCCTCTCACCCATTGCCGGCCCCACGAGGAATGGGGATGATCTTCGGCGCGCATATCGCGAAGTCCTCCTTGACCTCGTCGCAGATGACCTTGCCCGAGGCAATCCGAGTGCATATATGCCGGAAGTCGGATCGAGGCTCGCAGAGCTGGCTGATGCGGCACTCGAAGCGGCTCTCGCCCTCGCAAGGCGAGATATCGACCCTGAGCTGCGCGTCAACTTCGCCATCATCGCGATGGGCAAATGCGGGGCGCAGGAACTGAACTACATGTCCGATGTTGATGTCCTCTATGTCGTCGGAGCAAAAGACGGTGTCGAGGAGCGCGAAGCCGTTGAAATCGGCACGCGGCTCGCCGCCATGGCCGCCCAGGCCTGTTCAGGTTCTGGAGCAGAACAGCCTCTGTGGACCATTGACGCGAATCTGCGCCCCGAGGGGCGCAACGGTGCCCTCGTGCGCACCCTCGAATCCTATGAGAGCTATTGGAACAAGTGGGCGCAGTCCTGGGAGTTCCAGGCCCTCCTCAAGGCTCGCTGCGCCGCAGGGGACCTGGAACTCGGGAATAGATTCCACGCTGTGGCCGCTCAATACGTGTGGAGTGCGGCGGGGCGCCCCGGATTCGTTGAGAATGCCCGGGCGATGCGCCGACGTGTCGAGGAGAACATTCCCAGGCGCGAGGTTGATCGGGATCTGAAACTTGGCCGGGGAGGACTTCGTGACGTCGAGTTCACTGTCCAACTTCTCCAGCTCGTTCACGGCAGGAGCGATGAGTCACTTCGGGTCCGCTCAACCATTGACGCCCTTGAGGCGCTGCGTGCGGGAGGCTACATCGCCCGCAAAGATGCTGATGAACTCGAAGAGTGCTACCGATTCCTCAGGAGCGTTGAGCATCGCGCACAGATCGCGAAGATGCACCGCACGCATCTCATTCCCGCTTCCACACACGAAGTCCGCGTCATTGGACGCTCCCTCGACCTTGACGCTTTCTTCGATACCGAGGCGTTCATCTCCCAACTGGAGCAGGTACGAACGCGGGTTCGTGAACTTCACGAGGAGGTTTTCTACCGGCCGATCATTCAGGCGACCGCAGGATTGTCCCCCGATGTTGCCGCGCTCGACGAGGAGGGGGCGCGTGCCAGACTCGAAGCGATCGGATACATCGACCCGAATGGGGCTTTCTCGCATATTTCAGCCCTGACGAGGGGAACGAGCAGGCGCGCCATGATTCAACGCCATCTGCTGCCGGTCTTCATCTCCTGGCTCGCCGATGGCGCGGACCCCGACCTCGGTCTTTTGAGTTTCAGAGCTTTGTCCGAGCAGATCGGAGATTCGCACTGGTATCTTGCGCTTTTGCGCGACTCCGGTGTCGCGGCCGCCAGGCTGTGCCAGATGCTCCCGAACTCCAAGTGGGTTGCCGAGGCTCTTTCCAATCGGCCCGAGGCGATCGCGTGGCTCGATTCGGATCGGGAGCTTGAAGCGCCCGATCCTCAGGCTCTCAAAGGCGAGGCCGCCTCTCTCATTGATCGGCATGCGAATCCTGAAGATGCGGCCTCACGAGTGAGGGCGGTCCGCTCGCGGGAACTCCTTCGAGCAGCAATGTCTGATCTGCACAGTGCGATCAGCCCCAGAAGGCCCGCGATCTCAGATGCGACGGATGCTGCGCTCCTGGGAGCCCTCGCCATTGCTTCTCGTGAAGACGAGGAGCGCCACGGCAGAGTGCGCGCTGAAGTGGGACTCATCGCCATGGGCCGCTACGGGGGCCGAGAGTCCTCCTACGCTTCAGATGCTGATGTGATCGCCTGCCACCGGAGCGCAGGGGAGGCGAGTGAGGCGGAAGCGGCTGAATCGGCGACCGCAATCGTTAACCGGGTGAAAGCCCTGCTCGGATCGGTCACCACACAAATGAGCATCAGCGTCGATTTTGGACTTCGCCCCGAGGGGCGCTCGGGCCCCATGACTCGCACCCCCCAGTCCTACGCCGACTACTACGGCAAGTGGGCCTCAACCTGGGAACGACAAGCACTCCTGCGGGCCCGCCCGATCGCGGGGCCAGAGCCCCTCCTCGAAGAGATGATGGTACTGATCGACTCGATTCGATACGGGAACCCGGTGACGAAGGAAGAACTCAAAGAGATTCGACTCCTCAAGGCCCGAATGGAATCCGAGCGTCTTCCACGAGGCGCGGAGCCTGAGCGTCATGTCAAACTCGGACGGGGAGGGCTCAGCGATGTCGAGTGGGTCGTCCAGCTCCTCCAACTCAGATACGGACCCGAATGCCCTGTGGTGAGGACGACTTCAACCCTCGATGCGCTCAGAGCCTTGCGCGAGAGCGGAAGAATCTCCTTCGAGGACGCCTCCACCCTTGAGGACGCGTGGTCTTTAGCATCGAGGATTCGTGCGGGTAATGTTTTAACGAGCGGGCGCATGTCGGGGGTCAAACTCGACATACTGCCCCGTGATCTGCGCGATCTGAAGTCTCTTGCCCGTGCCCTGGGCTATCGGGCGGGGCACGAGGGGGACGTGGAAGAGGATTGGATGCGCTGTGCGAGAAGAGCCCGAAAGGTCATGGATCGTCTGTTCTGGGAATAGTGGGAGTATTGGCGCTGCTTATGCACTTGTGGGGCATCGCGTAGGGGAGCCTGAGCTTCGCATCAGGCGCAAGGCTCATGGATTTGGGAATAAGGAGAGAAGGGGCAATGAAGATCGTCCTCGTCAGGCACGGACAGACCGCGGCGAATCGGGCGCATGCCCTGGACACTGCCCGACCAGGATTGCCACTCACCGAAGAGGGCCTTTCACAAGCCGAGGCCTTGGCTCAGCGCTGGGAAGAGGAAGTGGCTGAGCCGCCAACAGTGATCGCTGTTTCCCCTTTGACGCGCACACGCCAGACGGCTGCGCCTCTGGCACGCAAATACGGTCTCCAGCCGCTCATCAGACCGGGGATTCGTGAGCTGCGTTCCGGTGATATCGAGATGAACGCCAACGCGTTTTCCGATTCCGTCTACATCGAGGGTACCGGCGCCTGGGCGTATGGCCTGAAGCACTACCGCATGGGCGGGGGAGAAAACGGTGTGGAGGCCCTCGCCCGGGCTCTCCCCGTCGTCCTTGAAGTGGCCCACATTGTCAAAGAAGAAGATCCGAGGGGAGTTGGGGTGATCGTCGCTCATGGCGCGATGCTGCGTCTCCTCGCCTCATCCCTCGCGGACAATATCGAGGGCGAACTCGTCATGACCCATTACATGGGGAATACCGGAACCGTTGTCCTGCAATGGCCCGAAGACTTGGAGGTAAAGCAGGCGGGGCAGCTGCTCGGGGCACTCACAGCCCTGACGTGGAATGATCGAAGAGTCAAAGACTGGGAATACTGAGCGGGGGAACAGCTCAGTAAGAAGAGGCTGAGAAACGGCGGAAAACCGAAGAAGAGGTCGCCTGAAAAATAGTGGCACAAGAACCGAAGCGAAACGCAAGGGCGAGTCTAGGTCGAGCGCGGGGCCGGGGCGGCGCGGGGGAGGTGTGCAGGTCGAGCGCGGAGGAGAGCCCGGGCCAGCGTCGCCTCCCTGTCACGAAGTGGGCTTCGTCTGCTCGCCCAGGGGAGTCACAGTGAAAGGGAAGCCCCGATACCGCATGTAATCGGACAATTCCTCGCGGTGATTCTCACAGGCCAGCCAGGTCTTGGAATCCGACCAGGGGATCTTCGGATTTGTCCAGGTGATCTGCAAAGTCGCGGGCCGGGAACATTCCCTCGCCGCGCAGATCCCATCTTCGGGGCCACGAGCCAATGCCATTCGTTTACCTCCTGCACTGATGCACTGTAGTGTTCGGCCATGAGCTTGCAAACCCTTGTCCTCGTCAGACACTCTGACGCGGAACATTATGCTGCCTCCGATAGGCAACGCGATCTCACGGGCATGGGGCGGCTTCGGGCTCAACATTTGGGAGCCCTCCTTGAGACGCGGATCCAAAAAGCGGACCTCGCACTCGTCTCGGATGCGCTCAGGGCCAGGCGTACTCTTGAAAAGATCCGAGAGTATCTGCCGGTCGCTGACACCCAAATCGAATGCGCCCTCTACACAGCGGACGCTCCTGAACTTATTGACATGGCAGTGGAGTCTCACGCCCGGACCCTGCTCATCGTCGGACATGAGCCGACGATTTCTGAAACCGGCTACTTCATTGGAGATGATTCGGCGAAGGAAGAGCTGCGCAGGGGAGTGAAAACCGCAACGGCCCTCATCATTGAGATCCCCGATGCGAGCCGTCCTCTGATTGGCGCAGAACTGAGTGTTGAAACCCTATGCGCCCCCACGCGCTTGTGAACCCTTCGTGAAGAGGGAGGGCTTGTTGAGGCAAGCGCCAAGCCGGGGCTAGGAAAAGTGCGAAGACCTCAAGGATAGAGCGCGGTGTGCTGAGGGCACAGGTGCACTGTGCTGAGGGGGGCAAGTTGGCGTCCACAGGGGCGAAGACCTTCGAGCATCGCCTAAGGAAGGCCCGGACATCCCCTCGACTGGCACAAAGAGAATCCCGGCCTTCCTCGACGAGCATCAAGAGAAGCCCGGCCTGCCAGCCGCGTAGCGTTCAGGCACTTCCTGTGATCTTTCAAGGAAAACCTTCCACTTTTCAAGCGCTGGAAGGAGGATGCGAGGAAGGTCCGGCTACTATGGGCAAGTATTCAATCCACCCCAAAAGGGAGCACTGATGTCGGGACACTCTAAGTGGGCGACCACCAAGCATAAGAAAGCAGCGATCGACGCCAAGCGTGGCAAACTCTTCGCACGCCTCATCAAGAACATTGAGGTCGCGGCCCGCACCGGAGGCGGCGACCCCGCAGGCAACCCGACCCTGTTCGACGCAATCCAGAAGGCGAAGAAGAATTCGGTGCCCGCCGACAACATCACGCGCGCCGTCAAGCGCGGCTCGGGCGCTGAAGCCGGTGGCGCGAACTACGAGACGATCATGTACGAGGGCTACGGCCCGGGCGGCGTCGCCTTCTACGTCGAGTGCCTCACCGATAACCGCAATCGCGCGGCCTCCGATGTTCGCCTCGCCTTCACTCGCGCGGGCGGTTCCATGGCCGACCCCGGTTCGGTGGCCTTCCTCTTCTCCCGCCGCGGCATCGTCGAGGTCGCAGCGGCTGAGGGCGTTGATGAAGATTCCATTATGGAGGCTGTCCTCGAGGCTGGAGCTGAAGAAGTTGAGGACCTGGGAGGCGGCTTCGTCATCGAATCTGATCCTTCCGATGTCGTCGAGGTCCGCAAGGCCCTTCAGGCGGCGGGCATTGATTACGACTCGGCCGAAGTCCAATTCGTTGCCGCAACCGAGGTCGAGCTCGACCTTGAGGGTGCTGTGAAGGTTCAGCGCCTCGTTGACGCCCTCGAAGACTCCGATGACGTGCAGAACATCTACCACAATATGACGGTCTCGGATGAGGTCCGGGCCCAACTCGAAGAGGAGGAGTGACGATGGTCGCCACCAGCACTCGCGAAATTGGAACTCCCCAGGTGAAACGGGGAATGGCGCAGATGCTCAAGGGCGGCGTCATCATGGATGTCGTCACCCCCGAGCAGGCGAAGATCGCGGAAGACGCCGGTGCGGTCGCCGTTATGGCACTTGAACGCGTGCCCGCCGATATTCGCGCTCAGGGCGGCGTGGCCCGCATGTCCGACCCGGATCTCATTGAGGGCATCATTGACGCCGTTTCGATCCCCGTCATGGCAAAGGCCCGCATCGGCCACTTCGTCGAAGCACAGGTCCTCGAGTCCCTCGGAGTTGACTACATCGACGAGTCCGAGGTCCTCACCCCCGCCGACTACACGCATCACATCGACAAGTGGAACTTCACGGTTCCTTTCGTGTGCGGTGCGACGAATCTTGGCGAAGCTCTGCGTCGCATCAACGAGGGCGCAGCAATGATCCGTTCTAAGGGCGAGGCCGGGACCGGTGATGTCTCGAACGCGACGACCCACATGCGTCAGATCCGCGACGAAATCCGTCACTTGACGAGCCTGCCCGAAGATGAGCTCTACGTGGCCGCGAAGGAACTTCAGGCTCCTTATGAGCTCGTCGCCGAGGTGGCCCGCGAGGGACGCCTGCCCGTCGTCTTGTTCACCGCAGGAGGCATCGCCACCCCAGCGGATGCGGCGATGATGATGCAGCTCGGCGCGGAGGGCGTTTTCGTGGGTTCTGGCATCTTCAAGTCCGGGGACCCGGCGAAGCGCGCCGCCGCGATCGTCAAGGCGACGACCTTCTACGACGATCCGAAGGTCATTGCAGAGGTTTCACGGGGCCTGGGTGAGGCGATGGTCGGCATCAACGTTGACGATGTGCCGGTGAGCCACCGTCTGGCGGAACGCGGATGGTGACCATCGGTGTTCTCGCCCTGCAAGGCGATGTCGATGAGCATATGCGGGCGCTGGAGAGATCCGGCGCCCGCGCGCTTCGCGTCCGCAGAGCAGATGAACTCGAGCAGATCGAAGGTCTGATCATCCCCGGTGGGGAGTCGACGACCATGTCGAAGCTCTTGACCTCCTTCGGCCTGTTTGACCCCCTCGCGCAGCGGATCCGTTCCGGCCTTCCCGTGTGGGGTACCTGCGCGGGCATGATCATGCTGGCCTCAAGCATCCTCGACGGTCGTGAGGATCAGCGCAGTTTCGGGGCGCTCGACATGGTGGTGAGGCGCAACGCTTTTGGCCGACAGTTCGACTCCTACGAGGAGGACCTTCAGATCAGGGGAGTCGAAGGGGGCCCTTTTCACGCTGTCTTCATCCGCGCGCCCTGGGTGGAATCCCTCGGCGAGGGCGTCGAGGTGCTCGCCAGGGCCGACAACAGCGAGGATGGTCCGATTGTCGCGGTGCGCAAGGGACCTTTCATGGCATGTTCTTTCCACCCCGAACTTGGGGGAGATGACCGTATGCACGCTCTTTTCATTTCGATCGTGGAGGAGTCAACCAGGTGAGGGTCATGGGCATCGACCCGGGACTGACGCGCTGTGGACTTGGTGTCGTTGACGTTGATGCTTCGCGTCGGGCCAGGCTCGTGCACGTCGACGTTGCCCGCTCGGACAAGGATCTTGCCACCCATTTCAGGCTGCGCACGATCGCGGATGCGATCGACGAGGTCATCCGCATGTACAAGCCTGAGGTCGTTGCGATTGAACGAGTTTTCGCTCAGGAGAACCTCCAGTCCGTGACGACAACGATGCAGGTGATGGGTGCGGCAATGACCTGCGTTGGTCGTGCAGGCCTGCCGATGGCGGTGCATACGCCCTCGGAGGTGAAATCAGCGGTGTCGGGCAATGGGAAAGCAGGGAAAACACAGGTGCAGGCGATGGTCCAAAGGATCCTCGGTCTCGATACGCCGCCCAAACCAGCTGACGCTGCTGATGCTCTCGCGATCGCGATCTGTCACGCGTGGCGGGGGACCGGTCTGCTTGGCGCTGGGGATGACTCATCGGTGACGGTGTCGCTGTCCGGGCGTCTGACCTCGAAGGGGAGGATGACTCCGGCGCAAAAAGCCTGGGCAGAGGCACAGGCCGCGCAACGCCGTACGGGTGCCGTCGACCCGAGGCTGCGCCGAAGCTAGGATCGTACATATGTTCGTATCAGGAGTTGAAGAAGGGAATCACCCGTGATCGCTCAACTCACCGGTCGAGTCCTTCACACTGGCCTCGATTCACTCATCCTCGGAGTCGGAGGGATTGGCTTTTCAATCCACGTCGTACCGGCCTTCGCACAAACACTCAGCAGGGGAGAGGAAACGACGGTCCACACGAGCCTCATCGTCAGAGAAGACTCAATGACCCTCATGGGTTTTGCTTCCGCAGATGAACGAGAGGTATTCACGACCCTGCTCACGGTCTCCGGTATTGGACCGAGGATCGCCCTTGCGGCCCTCGCGGTCCTGTCTCCCGATGAACTGCGCCGAGCCGTGCGCGATCAGGATCTTCCCACTCTTCAAAAGATCCCCGGGGTGGGAAAGAAGTCCGCTCAAAGGATGGCCCTCGAAATCGGCGACAAACTCGGAATGCCCGCGCACCTGGACTCGCCGAGCCCAGCGACGAGCGCCCCCCACTTCGGCGCAGTCGAGTCGGAGGTGAAGAGCGCCCTTGTCTCCCTCGGCTGGTCGGAGTCACAAGCCCAGGGAGCCATCGACGCTCTGGGCGGCCAGGGCCTGGGAGCCTCGGATCTTTTGCGCGCTGCCCTCGTGAAGCTCGGTGGTGATCGTGGCTGAATTCGACGAGACCTCCGAGGCCACCCGGATTGTCGCCCCGGACGCGGGTGAACTCGAGCGCGCCGCAGAAGCAGCACTGAGGCCCAAACGCCTGAGTGAATTCGTTGGCCAACAGGTCGTGCGCAACCAACTCCAACTCGTCCTCGACGCCGCCAGGGGCAGGGCAGTGGCACCGGATCATGTGCTCCTCGCAGGACCACCGGGCCTGGGAAAAACGACCTTGGCAATGATCATCGCCGCCGAAATGGGAACCTCTTTGCGCCTCACCTCGGGACCTGCGATCCAGCACGCTGGTGATCTCGCAGCGATCCTCTCGGGTCTGCAAGAAGGTGATGTCCTGTTCATTGACGAGATCCACCGCCTGGCACGCACTGCCGAAGAGATGCTCTACCTCGCGATGGAGGACTTTCGTGTCGATGTCGTCGTCGGCAAGGGGCCGGGTGCGACCTCGATCCCTCTGACCCTGCCTCCTTTCACCGTCGTAGGCGCGACAACTCGTTCGGGCTTGCTTCCCGCACCGCTGCGTGACCGTTTCGGCTTCACCGCCCACCTGGAGTTTTACACGACGAGTGAGTTGGAGTCGGTCGTCACCCGCTCCGCGGAGCTACTCGGAGCGCCCCTGGATGCGAAGGCAGCCCATGAGATCGCTTCGCGTTCGCGCGGCACGCCCCGAATCGCGAACCGTCTCTTGCGAAGGGTTGTCGACTATGCGCAGGTTCGGGGAAGTGGCGTTCTTGACCTTGAAGCCGCCCAGGGGGCGCTTGAGCTTTTCGAAGTGGACCGATCAGGCTTGGATCGCTTGGACCGTGCTGTTCTTGAGGCGATCTGTCGGCGCTTCGCCGGTGGGCCGGTCGGATTGACAACTCTCGCGGTGACTGTCGGAGAGGAAGCAGAAACGGTTGAGACCGTTGCCGAACCGTATCTCGTGCGCGAGGGCTTCCTGGTACGCACCAACCGGGGGCGCGCGGCAACGGGGAAAGCTTGGGCTCATCTGGGCTTGACGCCTCCGCAAGAATCGACACTTTTCGGCTAATTACGTACGCTGTCTTCGCGCGAGACCGCTTAGGGCATTACACTGGCGCGGGCGCACTACGCGCACCCTGACGACGAAAGAGGCACCCTGTGGCATCGTTCCTTCAGCAATACTCCACGCTGATCCTCATCGGCATCGGGCTCATCGCCATGTTCTGGTTCTCGAGCCGTTCACGCCAGAAGATGGCTGCCCAGCAGGAAGAACGGAGGAAGACGCTCGCCGAGAAGCTCGTTCCGGGAGCCTGGGTCCACACCGCCGTCGGATTCTGGGGGCGTTTCGTTGACGAGGACGGCGATGTGATCGTCCTTGAAACCTCTGACGGCACCGAAATGTACTGGGACCGACAGATGATCCGCGAGGTCGGAGTTGAACCGCCTTTCGCGACCGATGAGGACGAAGAGCTTGATGAGGCTGAGTCGGACACTCCGATCCTCGGCATGAACGACCCCGAGACGTCGACTGGCGCCTCTGAGAACAAGTGAACTCCCGCGAAACGGGATACCTGGAGAACAACCGTGTCAACTCGTAAGCGCCGACCCGTGCGCTCGCTCGTCACACTGATCGTCGCGATGCTCGCGGCAGTGGCGGCGCTCGTTATCGGCAACACAACCAAGGGGACACCACTGGTCCCCTCACTCGCGCTCGACCTTCAAGGTGGCACCCAGCTTATTCTGAGGCCGACCTCCACTCAGGCTGATGAGCGGGCGATCACCGAAGAGGACCTCAATCAGGCGATCTCGATCATCCGCAATAGGATCGACGCTTCTGGCGTATCCGAATCCGAGATCACCTCGATGGGTTCGGAGAACATCGTTGTTTCGATCCCGGGAACTCCCTCACAGGAGACCTTGGACCTGATCCGCTCCTCTTCGCAGATGAACTTCCGACCGGTCCTCCAGATGGGAGTCGCCCAGACGAGTGCGGCTGCTCTCAAGCAGGCTGAGGCGAATGCTTCGGGCAATGGCGCTCAGCCGGAGGCACAATCAGGTGACGAGGCTAGCCAGTCCGATCCCTCTGCACAGGATTCGGCTCAGTCCGCCCAATCCGGCCAGTCCGCAGATTCGGGTCAATCTGATGAGATGATCTCCACCGCCCTCGACGAGGCGAGCGCAATGACTCTTGCCGACCGCAATCAAGATGGCGTCCTTTCCGACACTCCCGAATCTGAACCGGAGAACGCCTCCTCGCTGGCGTGGGTGACCGAACAGGCGCTCTTCGACTTTTTCACCCTGGACTGCACGGCTCAGGCCTCCAACCAGGAGGGCCCGGCCGATAAGCCTTTCGCGGCCTGCGATGAGAACGGCTCAATCAAGTACATTCTTGGCCCGGTGACGGTCGCAGGTGCGAATCTCGACACCGCCTCGGCAGGGCAGATCACGAACTCCACTGGTCAGACGACCGGACAGTGGGGCGTGGACCTCCAATTCGACTCCGAGGGCACTCAAGCTTTCGCCGAGTCGTCGAAGATCCTGTATTCCTTCCACGATCAGGATCCTCAAGGTAAATCCCTGATGAACACCCCCGACCGCAATCACTTCGCGGTCGTGCTCGACGGCACCGTCATCACAGCTCCTTCCATGAATGCGATCATTTCTGATGGTCGAGCACAGATCTCAGGAAGCTTCACCGCGAAGTCGGCGTCCGCCCTCGCCAACCAGCTGAGCTTTGGGTCGCTGCCCTTGAACTTCGAGGTCCAGTCCGAGCAGCGCATTTCCGCGACCCTCGGTTCTGATCATCTCGAGAAGGGCCTCCTTGCCGGGTTGATCGGCCTCCTCCTCGTCATCGTCTACCTGATCTGGCAGTACCGTGGTCTGGCGATCATCTCGGGTGGTTCGCTTGTCGTTGCCGCGGTCGCAACCTACCTCGTCATCACCTTGCTCTCGGGCGGTATCGGATACCGGCTTTCCCTCGCGGGCGTCGCGGGCCTCATCATGGCGGTCGGCGTGACGGCGGACTCCTTCATCGTCTACTTCGAACGAGTCAGGGACGAGGTCCGTGACGGACGCCCCCTCCAAGCAGCGGTCGACGAGGGCTGGGATCGCGCCAAACGCACGATCGTCGTTTCCGACATGGTGAACATTGTCGCCGCTGTTGTTCTCTACCTGCTCGCCGTCGGTGGCGTTCAAGGTTTCGCCTTCACCCTTGGCGTGACGACCGTCATCGACCTTTTCGTGATTTTCATGTTCACCCATCCGATGATGGAGCTTCTCATCGCAACCCGTTTCTTCGGTGAAGGACATCCTCTTTCAGGTCTTGACCCTGAGCACCTGGGCGCGAAGAGCGGCCTCGTGTACGCGGGGCGGGGCCGGGTGGTGTCGCGAGGCTCCCTCGACTCCTCAGACTCTTCCTCTGCTTCACCCAAGGGCAGCGAGGCGGGCACGTCCATTGCGGCCCGTCGCCGCCAAGAGCGACTGGCTCGTCAGGAGGCCTTGAAAGCTAAAGGCGGAGTTTCCACCACCGACACGCAAGGGGATAAGCGATGATGTCCTTCGCCCAGTGGGGCAACGCCCTCTACTCCGGTGACAAGTCCTACGCTGTCGTTCCGAAGCGCAAGGTTTTCGTCTCCCTGGCGGCCGCAGTCATCGTCGTGGGGCTCATGCTCGCAGCCGCGATCGGATTCAATCGTTCGATCGAGTTCACCGGCGGCGCACAATTCGATGTCACGAATGTCTCCGACCAGTCTGAGGCGAAGGCTTCTGACATCGTGACGGGAACCGGCCTCGTGCCGAACGCGAAGGTCACGCGGGTCGGCACAAACGGGGTCCGCATCCAAACCGAATCTCTCGATTCGGATCAGACCGCCCAAGTCCGAGACGCCCTTGTTTCCGCCTACGGAGTGGACGCCTCCGATGTGCAGTCCTCGACAATCGGCCCCTCCTGGGGTAAGTCGGTGACGACGAAGGCCCTTCAATCACTTGTCATCTTCATGGCCCTGATCGCCGTGCTCATGACCGTGTACTTCCGCTCGTGGACGATGGCCGCCGCAGCGCTCCTCGCGCTCGTGCACGACATCGCGGTGACCTTCGCCGTTTTCGTCATTACCCAGGTGGAGGTCTCCCCGGCGACGGTGATTGGTTTCCTCACAATCCTCGGATACTCGCTCTACGACACTGTCGTGGTCTTCGATAAGGTCCGTGAGCTTACGCGTGACGTGTATGACCAGAAGCGCTTCACCTTCGCGGAGTTCGTGAACCTTGCGGTGAATCAGACGATGGTGCGTTCGATCAACACCTCGGTGGTTGCCCTCTTGCCCGTCGGCGCGATCCTCATCATCGGTTCGCTGCTCTTAGGCACAGGCACCCTCACGGACATTTCCCTGGCGCTTTTTGTCGGCATGATCGCGGGGACGTACTCTTCGATCTTCATCGCCTCACCCTTGCTCGTTATGCTGCAGGAGCGGATGAAGAAGACGCGTGAGCATGATGGGATCGTGGCGAAGGACCGTCAGGCCCGCGCAGCTGATTCCTCTCAGGGGACTCCCGCCCCTGTGAAGGTCGCGCCCGTCGTTGCGGGACGTCGTCTCTCGAATGCACACCAACCCAAGAGGAAGAAGACTCAACGATGAGCGGTGAACTCGGCGACCACGTCGGCGAACTGGTCTCAGCGAACCTCGGACTGATCCCGGACTTTCCCGAGCCGGGAGTCCTGTTTCGCGACATCACCCCCTTGATTGCGAACGGCACCGCCTTTAGGGAACTCATGCAGGTCCTGGGGGAGCGCTACGCGGGCAAGATCGACGCCGTTGCCGGACTTGAATCCCGCGGTTTCATCCTCGGTGCTCCGCTGGCCACCGAATTGGGGATCGGCATGTTGACGATCCGCAAAGCGGGCAAGCTCCCGGGCCACGTGATCGGTGTTGACTACGCTTTGGAGTACGGGAGCGCACGCATGGAGATCCGCCCCGAATCGGTGACTCCGGGGGCCAGGGTCCTCATCGTTGATGATGTTCTCGCGACTGGAGGCACGGCCGGAGCCTCAGTGGATCTGCTGCGTCAATGCGGAGCTGAGGTCGCTACGGTTGCGGTCCTCCTTGAACTCGAGGCTTTCTCGGGTCGGAAAGTCCTTGCGGACAAGGGAGTTTCGGTGGAATCGGCGCTCCTCGTCTGAACTCGTCCGGGGCATATGGCAGATCACAACTGAGTATGATGTGGTCATGACAGACCAGAACTCGGCCCCAGCTTCAAAGCCGCCCGTGGCCGGATCTCTTGTGAGATCCGGCCTCGTGTGGTTCGGGGCGCGCTCGCGCCAGACAATTCCTGAGATCGATCCCCTGGTCAGGGCCTTGAGGGCGAACCACCCGAAGGCTGATGTTTCTGTCATCGAACGCGCGTATCGCACGGCGGAGAAACAACATCGCACTCAAGTGCGCAAATCGGGTGAACCTTACATCACCCATCCCGTTGCGGTCGCAACGATCCTCGCGGAAATGGGGATGACGACCCCCACCCTGGTTGCCGCCCTCCTGCACGACACGGTGGAGGATACGGATTACACACTCGATCAGCTTCGCGCGGAGTATGGCGATGCCATCGCGCAACTCGTTGACGGGGTGACGAAGCTCGACAAGATCCGATACGGCTCCGCCGCTCAGTCGGAGACCCTGCGCAAGATGCTCGTCGCAATGAGCCGCGACATTCGAGTTCTCCTCATCAAACTCGCCGACCGCCTCCACAATGCGAGGACCTGGCGTTTCGTGCCCGCCAAATCTGCACAGGCGAAAGCCCGAGAGACCCTCGAGATCTATTCTCCACTCGCACATCGCCTCGGAATGAACATGGTGAAGTGGGAACTCGAAGAGCTCTCCTTCAAAACTCTGTATCCGGAGATTTACGCTGAGATCGACCGCCTGGTCGCCGAGCGCGCCCCGCAGCGCGACGTCTACCTGCGCGATGTCATCTCTCAGATTGAAGAGGATTTGCGCCGCTCGGGAACGAAGGGAACGGTGAGCGGACGACCGAAGAACCACTATTCGATCTACCAGAAGATGATCGTCAGGGGGAAAGCTTTCGACGAGATCTTCGACCTTGTCGCGGTGAGGGTTCTTGTGGAGTCCGTGAAGGACTGCTACGCGGTCCTGGGTGCTCTGCACGGCCATTGGAACCCAATTCCTGGCCGCTTCAAGGACTACATCGCGATGCCGAAGTTCAATCTCTACCAGTCCTTGCATACGACGGTCGTGGGCCCGGGCGGCAAACCGGTGGAGATTCAGATCCGGACTTTCGAAATGCATGAGCGCGCCGAGCATGGTGTTGCCGCGCACTGGAAGTACAAGCAGAACCCGAATGCGACAGGTGCGGACGGGGATCGGATGACTTCCGATGAGCAGGCGAATTGGCTGCGCGCCCTCGTCGAGATGGAAAGGGAGACCGGCGACCCTGAGGAGTTCCTCGACTCTTTGCGTTATGAGATCGCCGGCGATGAGGTCTACATCTTCACGCCGAAGGGCGAGGTCGTGGTCCTTCCTGCACGTTCGACCCCCGTTGACTTCGCCTATGCGGTTCATACCGAGGTCGGCCACCGCACAGTTGGTGCGAAGGTCAATGGTCGCCTCGTCTCCCTCGATACGCGTCTCGAGTCCGGGGAGACGGTGGAGGTCGTGACCTCTAAGTCGGATAAGGCCGGCCCTTCACGCGATTGGCTGGCTTTCGTGGCTTCGCCTCGGGCGCGCTCGAAGATCAAGTCGTGGTTCTCGAAGGAACGGCGTGAGGAGGCGACCGAGGACGGGAAGGAAGCGCTTGCGAGGGCGATGCGCAAGCAGAACCTTCCCCTGCAGCGACTCATGAACCATGAGTCGATCCTGTCGGTGGCGAATTCTTTGGGTTACCCGGATGTTTCTGCGCTGTATGCGGCTGTCGGTGAGAACCAGGTATCGCCGCAGAACGTCGTCTCGAAGCTCGTGGAGAACCTGGGCGGGGGAGACGGCACTGAAGAGACCCTGTCGGAGGGCATCACCCCGGGGCTGACGCGTCCGAACCCGCAGATCGGAAGCGATTCGGGGATTAGTGTCGCGGGAATGGATGCGAAAGACATCTGGGTGAAGCTCGCGAAATGCTGCACCCCGGTTCCAGGCGATGAGGTTGTCGGATTTATTACGCGTGGGCAGGGGGTTTCTGTTCACCTCGCCTCGTGCCATAACGCCGTGCGTCTCAAAGAGCTTCAGCCTGAACGTTTCGTTGATGTGAAGTGGGCCGAGGGCGTGAGCGGCCAGGTCTTCAGGGTGCGGATCCAGGTGCGTGCTCTGGACCGTGCAGGTTTGCTTTCCGATCTGACGAAGGTCATGAGCGACTATCGGGTCAATCTTGTCTCGGCCTCGATGAACACCTCCGCCGATCAGGTGTCAGTTGCGCGCTTCTCTTTCGAAATGGCGGATATGGGGCATTTGAATGCTGTGCTCGCTGCGCTTCGGCGAGTCGATAGTGTTTTTGAGGCTGTTCGTTTGACCGGCGAGAACGGCGTGTGACGCGCTGAACGCCCTGAAGAAGTCTCGAAGGAGAAAACGGGGTTCAATACTCGGGCCCGTGGGCCGTAGACTAGGAGAAGTGCGCCACATTGGCGCGCCGAGCGCTACACAGCGTGGAGCCTCATCCATGCACGGGTGCTGAGCACCCCAAACCCCTGAAGGAACATTGTGACCACGACGCCGAACGAGCAGACCACCGCTTCGCTTCCCGAGTCCACTGAGCCCGCCGCCCCCACTCTCGGAGTCGACGCTCCCCAAGCGGCTCCCAGCGAACCCCGGACCCACGAGTTCGGTCGGATTGACGAGGCCGGAACGGTCTACGTCCGTGAGGGTGAGAACGAACGCGTGATCGGTGCCTATCCGGAGGGCGTTCCCGCAGAGCCTTTCGCCCTTTATGAGCGTCGTTTCGCCGATCTTGAGGCGACGGTGAAGCTTTTCGAGGACCGTTTGGCGACACTGTCTCCGAAGGACATCGACTCGACACTGGAGACCATCAAACAGGCTGTTGAAGCTCCGCAGGCCCTCGGCGATCTTGCGGCTCTGCGTGCCCGCGTCGAAGCGGTCGCGCTTCGAGCCGTTGAACGCAAGGAACAGGCCCGAGCTGAACGCGCCGCCGCCCGCGAAGAGGCCCTCGCAGCACGAACGAAGGTCGTTGAGCGGGCCGAAGAGATCGTCGCCCAGGATCCTGAGCACACTCATTGGAAGCGCTCGGGCCAAGAGCTGCGTGATCTACTCGAAGAATGGAAGAACCTGCAGCGCAAGGGCCCGCGCCTCGACAAATCGACCGAGGACGAACTGTGGAAGCGTTTCTCAGCTGCTCGCACCCAGTTCGATCGTCATCGTCGCCAGTACTTCTCCGCCCTCGACCAGGCCCAGTCTGAGGCGAAGCGCATCAAGGAGGCCCTCATCGCCGAGGCCGAGGCCCTCCAGACTTCAACTGATTGGGGCGCGACTTCAGGAGCCTACCGGGAGCTGATGAACCGTTGGAAGGCCGCGCCGCGCGCCTCCCGCAAGGAAGACGACGCTTTGTGGGCGCGCTTCCGCGCCGCTCAACAGGTCTTCTTCGATGCTCGCCGCGCGAAGGATGAGGCTACGGACTTGGAGTACCGGGAAAATCTCCTCGCGAAGGAGGCCCTCGCTGACGAGGCTGAGAAGATCCTCCCGATTGAGAATCTTGAGGCTGCGAAGACTGCGCTGCGCTCCATTCAGGATCGTTGGGATGAGGTGGGGCGCGTTCCTTCTTCGGACCTGCATCGTATCGAGGGACGCCTACGCGCGGTCGAAACGGCGATCCGCGACGCCGAAGAGTCTGAATGGCGTCGCTCGAACCCGGAGACTCGTGCACGCGCCCAGGGCATGCTCGGCCAACTCGAATCCCAGCTCGCCTCTCTCGAAGCAGAACTCAAGGCCGCTGAGGAACGTGGCGACGAGAAGAAGGCGAAGTCCTTGTCGGAGGCCATCGAGACGAAGCGCGCGTGGCTCGCTCAGATCAACTCCTCCATCCAGTGATGCGTCTCCACGTCATTACCTCGCGATTCTTCGCGGCGAACTGCGTCGTGATTGTCGCGCAGGATTCGGATCGTGCGCTCGTCGTGGATCCTTCTGCGGGCATCCGCAAAGAGATCCGCACGGTCCTTGAGGCTGAGGGCGCTTCGGTGGCCGGGGTCCTGGCGACGCATGGGCATCCCGATCATGTGTGGGATTGTGCCGAGATTGCATCGTGGGCGGGTGAAGTACCTGCTCCCGTGTGGATCCCTGGACCGGATCGATACCGTATGGAAGATCCTCTCGCTCATGTGGGCATGCCGGCCCCCTTGGAGCTGTGCACTTGGCGTGAGCCGAGTGATCTTCGTGATTTCCCTGCGGGCTCGGTCGAACTGGTTGAGGGCTTGTGGATGAAGATGGTCCCCGCGCCCGGACACACGGAGGGCTCGTCCGTGTTCATCGGCCACTGCGATTTCGAGGTGCTCGCCAAGGAGCGCGTCATCGCCTCTTCGCAGGTGCCTGCGCCCTGGGCTCTTGCCGGTGATGTGATTTTTGCCGGTTCTGTGGGACGCACGGACCTTCCCGGTGGGGATGAGTATCAGATGCGTCATTCACTCAGGACGCTGTCGAATGCTCTCGACCCGGAAACGCTCCTCATCCCCGGGCACGGTCCGATCACTTCTCTTGCCCGTGAGATCGAAACGAACCCATATCTGCGAAGGGCACGCCAGATCGGCTGAGCCGGGGGAGTGACAAGGCCCTTCTCGGGGTCGGATTCTTGTGGACGTGCGTGTCGTGGAACAATGGCTTCCATGGCACGCACGTCTCTTTCCGGCTTCCCCGAATGGCTCCCCGAGGGCCGCATCATTGAACAGTTCCTTCTCGACCACATTCGTGAGGTTTTCGAACTCCACGGCTTTTCCGGGATCGAGACGAGGGCGGTAGAGACTCTCGAACAACTCGAAGCAAAGGGGGAGACCTCGAAGGAGGTCTACGTCCTCGACCGCCTCCAGGCGGTGAAGGAAGCGGAAGCGGGGCGTCGTTCCTCGAAAGAGCGCCGCATGGGACTCCACTTCGACCTCACTGTTCCTTTCGCGCGCTATGTTGTCGAGAACGCGAATGAACTGGATTTCCCCTTCAAGCGCTACCAGATTCAGAAGGTGTGGCGTGGAGAACGCCCACAAGAGGGGCGTTTCCGCGAGTTCACTCAGGCGGACATTGATGTTGTGGGTGAGGGTTCGCTGCCTTTCCACTTCGAGATTGATCTTCCGCTCGTCATGGCCCAAGCCCTCGCGGGTCTTCCCATCCCGAAGGTCACGGTCCTCGTGAACAATCGCAAGGTCGTCCAAGGGGTGTGTGAGTCCCTTGGGGTTGACGATGTAGAGGCGGCGTTGCGCGGCCTCGACAAGATCGACAAGATCGGTCCCGAGGGCGTGGCCCGAGAACTGGCGGAATCGGGTATTTCAGGCGAGCAGGCCGAGACGCTTTTAGCGATGGCTCAGATCCGTTCAGCTGATCCGGCGGTGATCCGAAACCAGATTGACGCTCTTGGTGTTTCCGGAAAACTCCTGGACGACGGTGTCTCAGAGTTGTGTGCTCTCCTCGAATCGGCGGCCAGGCGTATGCCCGGAGCGATCCTCGCGGATTTGAAGATCGCGCGGGGCCTCGACTATTACACGGGGTCCGTGTATGAGTCCGTCGTTGAGGGGCATGAGGACCTCGGCTCGATCTGCTCGGGTGGTCGTTACGATTCTCTTGCGAAGGACGGCAAACGCACGTACCCGGGTGTGGGTCTGTCGATTGGTGTGTCAAGGCTCGTGTCGCGGATGATTTCTGCGCCGATGGTGAAGACGACTCGGAAAGTGCCGAGCGTTGTGCTCGTTGCCGTGAATGATGAGGCGGATCGTGCTCGTTCGGAGGACATCGCCGCTGCGCTGAGAAGCAGGGGGATTGCTGCGGATATCGCTCCGACGGCCGCGAAGTTCGGCAAGCAGATCAAGTTCGCAGATAAGAGGGGAATCCCCTTCGTGTGGTTCCCCGGCACAGATGCTCAGGGGGACACGGTGAAGGATATTCGTTCAGGCCTCCAGGTTGACGCGGATTCTTCGACGTGGATGCCATCGCAGGAGGATTTGAGGCCCCGGGTCCTTGCGCTCGACTGAAGTCTTTTCAGTGGGGTGAAGGCCTTAGAGCGGAGCGCAGACCTCGAAGCAGGCTGAAGACTTCGGAGCACGCCCACGGCTGTGCAGATTGGCCGCAGCGCTGAGGAACGGCCCGCTGGCGCTGAAATGGACGCAAAGCCGTGAAGAAGGATGACTCGTCTTCCCGAAGATCCGAACTTTTCAAGGGCAGGTTGAGCGGTTCGAGCTTGAAGAGGCGCGCGTGCCCCGGTGAGTGATCTCACCGGGGCACAGTTCTGTGTTCAGGTGAGTGGCGATTAGTCTTGAGGGGCGATAAGGCGCGCCTCCATGTTGTGATGGGCACCCGTGCGGTGAGTGTTGTGGGAGAGAGGCAGCGCCGAAGGCCCACAAGGGCCCGGCCCGGCAGTGTGCCGGCCTCGATTGACCTTCGATCCTGATAGGACCACTGTGCCCGATTTTGACGATGCGAAAATGACCGACTCCACCTCAGATCTCCACGCGGACACCAGCTTCGAGGCGGAGGAATCCACCCAGAACACCGAAGCCACGACTGTGCAGGACGATCCTGTTGTCGACTGCGAGCCAATCGACGTTCACGTCGAGGATGATTGTGCCGAAGACGATGACCTTCAAGAGGAAGACGCCCTCGCCGAAGAGGAAGAGACTCCAGCAGATGAGGAGGCCGGTGTTGCTTTCGCCGATCTCGGTCTGCCCGAGGAGATCCTTGATGCCGTGACCCGAATGGGCTTCACGACACCCACTCCGATTCAAGCTGAGGCGATCCCGGCGCTCCTCGAGCTCAACGACGTGGTGGGCATCGCCCAGACCGGAACAGGGAAAACAGCAGCTTTCGCTTTGCCGATGCTCGCGATCGTGGACGCCCAAGAGCGCGAGGCACAAGCCCTCGTCCTCGCACCGACGAGAGAACTCGCCATGCAGTCCGCGCAGGCGATTGACGACTTCGCCTCGATGACGCGGGGCCTGGACGTGGTACCCGTCTACGGCGGCTCACCTTATGGCCCGCAAATCTCCGCCCTTAAGCGTGGAGCCCAGGTCGTTGTCGGCACGCCCGGTCGCATCATCGACCTCATTGAGAAGGGCGCCCTTGATCTGTCTCAGATCCGTATGCTCGTCCTCGACGAGGCAGATGAGATGCTGCGCATGGGGTTTGCCGAGGACGTGGAGACAATCACGGCCTCCGCCCCCGATGATCGTTTGACGGCGCTTTTCTCCGCGACAATGCCTCCTGTGATTGAACGGATCGCGAACACTCACCTGAAGAACCCCGTGAGGATCGCTGTTTCTGAAGAGTCTTCAACGGTCGATACGATCCACCAGACTTACGCGGTCGTGCCTTTCAAGCACAAGCTCGGGGCCTTGACCCGTGTTCTTGCGACCCGCGCTCAACACATCGCTGAAGGACAGGAAGACGCCGACGCTGCGATCGTCTTCGTCCGCACCCGCGTCGATGTTGAGGAAGTGTCCTTGGAGATGTCCGCCCGGGGTTTTAGGGCGGCGGGCATTTCCGGTGATGTCGCGCAGACCGAAAGAGAACGCATGGTTGAGCGTCTGCGCGCGGGCACCCTCGACGTCCTCGTCGCGACGGATGTTGCCGCTCGCGGACTTGACGTGGAACGCATCTCTCTTGTGGTGAATTTCGATGTTCCCCGCGAGCCGGAAGCCTATGTTCACCGCATTGGCCGTACGGGCCGCGCCGGACGAGAGGGACGTTCCCTTACATTCTTCACGCCCCGCGAGCACGGCCGACTCCGCAGGATCGAGAAGCTGACCGGCACTCGCATGGAAGAAGTGCAGATCCCCTCACCGGCGGCGGTTTCGGAGTTCCGTGCGACCCGTCTGCTTGAAGGCTTGAACGCCCGCATCGAAAAGGGGCGCCTCGAGTTGTACAAGGGGCTGTTGGAAAAAGCGAGCGAAGAGGGGGACAACTCGATCCTCGACCTCGCAGCCGCGCTCATGGCGAACGCGGTGGGCGATGGCGGCCCCAAGCCGCGCGTCGTGAAGGATTCTCGCCCGAAGCGTTCGAAGGACGAGGGCGAACTCGACGAGAGTGGTGAATTCCTGGGTGCGAGCTTCGAAGGACGGGACAAGGACCGTCCTCTTAAGGCCGGTCGGGATTCGTCTCGACGATGCGCGCCAAGATCCTTGGGCTCTGCTGTCCGCTACCGCGTTGAGGTCGGGAAGAAGGATCACGTTAAACCTGGTTCGATCGTCGGTGCGATCGCAGGTGAAGGAGGCGTGGAAGGCCGCGATATCGGGCATATTGAAATCTTTCCGAGTTTCTCACTCGTTGAGATTTCCGGTGAGCTCAGTGAAGATCAGCTGTCTCGGATCGGCAGGGGCTACGTCCAGGGCCGTCCTCTGCGCATCCGCGTGGATGAGGGCCCCGGGAAGGGCCGCGCCGAGAGGGAGCGCTCTTTCGATAAGGCTCGACGCTTTGATCGTTCGGAACGCGAACGCGCAAAGCGGGAGCATCCCCGTCGCTATGAGAAAGGTGAGGGTTTCACGGGTTCAGATCGAGACCGGGACCATGATGGGCGTCGCGGCCTGAAGGATCGCAAGAGGCATGCGGATCAGAAAGCGGAGCGTTTTGAGAATCGACGTGGGATTCGTGGAGAGCGCGCTTCTTCCCGGTTCCGTGACGAGGAACGACGAGAGCGTTTCGATCGGGGTGCATCCCAGCGTCGCTTCGGCAAAAAGGACCGTGAAAAGCGCGGCGGCCGGGAATTCGGCCCGCGTGATCGCTGAGAGGCCCTAGCTCAGCATTTCGGAGCTTTCATTTCTTCACTTCCAGAGTTTTCGGCGGCATCGCGCTTTGAGCGGTGCCGCCGAGCATGCTGAGTAGGTGGATTAGGGGAGTCCTCTGGGTGCTATTGGTCCCCCTTAACTGGGTGCTATTGTTCCCCCTTAATGTGATTCACTGCACACTGGGATGGGCTGGTGAGTGTCTCGCGGCTGACTTCCACATGGAATCAGAGGAGATCTCCGCATTGCGCAGAGCTTTCGATGAGGGGGCCGAGACGTGTTCTCACGTCGTGGGTGGAGACTCCCAGGGAGGAACGCAGGACGAACTATTGGTTGCGACTTTCTGTTTCGAACCCGAAGGGGGGGTTTTGCTCGTGATCGTGTTTCTTTCGGCCTGCCCGAGCAGATACCGCACAGCCGCAGGTGAAAAAGCGAACTAGTGGGCCCGGTCGGGATCAGTGCTGCTCGGCCTGTTCAGGCGCAATTCTCGTGGCGGAGACAATTGCGAATACGGAGACGAGCAAGGCGATGACCGGGGCAGGAAGATAAGACACGGCACCCGTCACACCGAAGAATCCCCACACGGACAGGGCAATGGAGGCGAGGGCAAGTTCGACGGCGCTTCCAGCCGAGTCCGCGACCTGGAGCCAGCTCGAGACCTTCCCGTGTTCACGAGATGGAGTGAGCTCGAGGGCAAGGACGGACAGGGTCGAATGCATCAGACCGGTTCCCGCGCCGCAAAGAAACCAGCCGAGCATTGAGGGCCACACGGGCATCGTCGGGGCGACGAGGAGCAGAGTCGGGGTGAGTCCGACAGCGAGCAGGATCGTGCCGATGAGGGGCAGGCGCATACGGATCGCGGGATCACGGAAACGGGACTGCAGGGTCGCTCCGGTCGCCCAGGAAATGGAACCGATCGTGACCGCGAGGGCAGCGGAGTCTGCTTCCCAGTGATGGACCCTTTGGAGGATTAAAGGCAAGAACGCTGCCCCACCCGCCTGCGCGCCCATTGCCGCAAGCCTCGTCATGATTGCTGAGGGGACGCCCCTGCGAAGTCGGAGGGCTCCCTTGGGCAGGAGCTTGGGCAGGGATAAAGCACTCAGAAAGAGCCCACTCAATGACAAGAGGATGAGCTCTGTGCCGCCAAGAGCCCCGGAGAGTTGAAGGAGAAGCACGCCCGTGCCCGCAAGCAGTGCGAGGAACAGCAGTCGCTTCAATGGTGCGGGGGTGAGGTGTTGTGTGCGGAGCTTACGCAGCGCCGAGATGAGCGGAATGACCGCGAAAGCGGCGAGGATCGGCACCGCCCAGAAGACGGGGCGCCAACCGATCGACGCCGCCACCCATCCGGCGATTGCGGGGCCGACGAGGCCGGGAAAGACCCACGCCAGGGAGAACGCGGCGAAGAAGAAGGGCCGATGCGAGGGGTCTGCGATCGCGCCAATGAAGACATAGAGGGGCACGATGACGAGGCCGCCCCCGATTCCCTGGATGAGGCGCCCTAGGGTGAAAAGGGCGATCGTCGGTGAGAATGCGGACACGAGCAGTCCCGTGGTGAAGAACACGAGGCCGGCGACGAGGACCGCCCTCGGTCCTTTGGAATCGGCGAGGCCACCGGCCACAACTGTTGACGCGATCTGCGCTGCCAGAGTCGCCCCGGAGGCAAGAGAAAACCAGGATTCCGCATCCAGATCTTGCACGACATTCGGCATGATTGTCGTCGTTGCGAGCCCCTCGAAAGCTGCGAGGGTGATGAGCAGGACGGATCCGATGAGGAGGGAGACCTCCAGGGGAGTCCAAGGCGTGCGTGAGGATGGGACAGCAGTCACTCAGGAATGGTGTCATGTCGGCTCTCTTGCGGCCAATCGACGGGCGTAGACTTCTGGGGCCGCCGCCTGTCTCGCGGATGGCGATGATGAAAGGAAGACACACGTGCTCCGCACTCACAACATCGGCACTCTCGGGGTCGATCTGATTGGACAGACCGTCACTCTCACCGGCTGGGTTGACCGCCGACGTGATCATGGCGGGGTTGCATTCATTGATCTTCGTGACGCCTCCGGTATTGCACAGGTCGTTGTCCGCGATGAATCTGTCGCTCACGAGCTGCGCTCCGAGTTCGTCCTCAAGGTGACCGGCGAGGTGTGTGCCCGCCCCGAAGGCAACGAGAACCCAAATCTGTCGACGGGTGCGATCGAGGTCATGGGAGATGACATTGAGATCCTCAACACCTGCGCGCCGCTTCCTTTCCAGGTTTCCTCGCACGCTGAAGACTCCGGCAATGTCGGCGAAGAAACTCGGCTGAAGTACCGCTATCTGGATCTTCGTCGCGAGGTGGAGCAAAACGCCCTCCGACTGCGCTCGAAAGTGTCGAGAGCTGCCCGCGACACTCTCTACGAGCACGATTTCGTTGAGATCGAAACCCCGACCCTGACTCGTTCGACTCCCGAGGGGGCGCGCGACTTCATTGTCCCGGCCCGTCTTTCTCCCGGATCGTGGTACGCGCTGCCCCAGTCTCCGCAGTTGTTCAAGCAGATGCTCATGGTCGCCGGGATGGAGCGCTACTTCCAGATCGCGCGCTGCTACCGCGATGAGGATTTCCGTGCGGACCGTCAACCCGAGTTCACGCAGCTTGACATTGAGATGAGCTTCGTCGACCAGGACGATGTGATCGCGGTTGCTGAGGATGTTTTGAAGAACGTGTGGAAGCTCATCGGCTATGAGCTGCCCACTCCGCTGCCGCGCATGACATACAAGGATGCGATGGAGAAGTACGGTTCGGATAAGCCGGATCTTCGCTTCGGGCTCGAATTGACGGACCTGAGTGAGTACTTCAAGGACACGAGTTTCCGCGTCTTTAAGGCCCCTTATGTGGGTGCCGTGGTCATGCCGGGAGGTGCCTCGCAGGGGCGTCGTACCTTCGATAAGTGGCAGGAATGGGCGAAGGCGCGTGGGGCGAAGGGTCTCGCCTATGTCACTGTGGGCGAGGACGGCACTCTTGGCGGTCCGGTCGCGAAGAACATCACCGAGGCCGAACGCGAGGGGCTGGCGGCCGCGACCGGTGCGAAACCCGGTGATTGCATCTTCTTCGGCGCCGGCAAGCCCACTGCTTCGAGGGAGCTTCTTGGTGCGGCCCGCCTGGAGATCGGCAAGCGCTGCGGTCTCATCGACCCTGATGCCTGGGCTTTCACTTGGGTCGTTGACGCTCCGCTCTTCAAAGCGACTGGTGAAGCCGAGGCCGAGGGCGATGTCGCCCTCGGGCATAGCGCCTGGACTGCGGTCCATCATGCTTTCACCTCGCCGAAGCCCGAATGGCTCGACAATTTCGATGAGGATCCGGGTAACGCCCTCGCCTACGCCTATGACATTGTCTGCAATGGCAATGAGATCGGCGGAGGATCGATCCGTATTCACCGCCGCGATATCCAAAACCGCGTCTTCAATGTCATGGGGATTGACGCTGAGGAGGCGCAGACGCAGTTCGGCTTCTTGCTTGATGCGTTCAAGTTCGGTGCTCCTCCGCACGGCGGTATCGCATTCGGCTGGGACCGGATCGTCGCTTTGTTGACGAAGTCGGAGTCGATCCGTGATGTCATTGCCTTCCCGAAGTCGGGCGGGGGCTTTGACCCGCTCACTGAGGCTCCGGCTCCGATCACCCCGCTGCAGCGTAAAGAGGCCGGTGTTGACGCGGCACCGAAGAAGCGTGGCGAGGAGGCTGAGGCTGCAGAGTGAATTGTGTTTTTCCTTTGCTCGTCTTCGTGTGATTCGCACCTGAGCTGAGGGGCTGTGGGGCGGCACGGTAAAGGTGCCGTCCCACTTCTTTCTCTCTTTCCGCAATAGTCCAACGGTGGGACTATTCCTGTGCATATAATGTGCTATGGGCGCTTCAATGACGCAGAACTCCTTCTGGATCCTCACCGTCCTCGCCCGAGGACGCAGACACGGCTACGACATCATGCGAGAGGCCGCAAAACTCTCCGGGGGCTCCGTCGCCTTGAAAGCGACCACTTTGTACGCGGCCCTCGACCGCCTCGAAGCCGAAGGACTCATCCTCAAAGACGGCGAAGAGATCGTTGACGGACGAGCGCGTCGCTACTACCGCCTCAGCGACGAGGGAGCCGACGCCCTCGATGATGAAGCCAATGCTTTAGAAATGCGAGCCTCGATCGCGAAAGCGCGACTCATCAGCAGGAGGAGCCTGGGCGCAGGCGCTTGGCCGAGCATCCCCTGCGTCACCCCCTGAGTACACGCCTGGTGAGTTCACACACCGAGAAAGCCTTGATGAGGAGGGGATCGACATGCCAGTCGAAGACGAAGCTTTTGAGCGTCTCCTGCGCCTCTATCCCAAACCTTGGCGCGAAGCCAATGGTGAGGTGTTCCTCGCCACCGTCACAGATGATGCTCGTGCCAAAGGTCTGAGCAGACCTGACGCTGCTCTGTGGGCGTCCGCAATCGTTCACGCTTGGGGGATGCGGCTGAGCTCGAAAATGGCAATCATCCTGTCGGGAATCTCGATCCCCTTGGCTGTGCTCTACCAGGCCGTGTACTCGCGAGCCCTGTTCGACAGCTTGGGCGCTCTTCCATTGAACCCGGAGGACTTGCCGTACGAGCCGCTTCTGAGAGTCGTTGAGCTTCTTGTCGGTAATCTGCTCCTTCCAATCCTCGTCATGACTGCAGCGGTCTGTTTCATCGCCGGACGATCCCTTCTCACTCCACCGCGAGCATTGGCATCCACCACAGTGGCGGCCCTTGCCTCGCTCGTCCACATGATGACGCGAATGATGTGGATCCTTGCCGCCCGAAAAGGCGAAGGCCTGCCCGATCACACGATGGAGAAAGTCGGCAATGGCCTGTGGTGGGCGGGCATGCTCACCCTCGCCATTGCTGTCGCCCTGCTTGTGGATCAACTCCTCGAAGCTCGCGTGTCTTCCACATTCTTGCGGTGGGTGTTCGCTGTGCTCATCGGCGTGTCCTTCGCAGTCATGGGTGCCGCCCTCGTGGAGATTCCCCTCGCCTGGCTCGTCTTCGCTGTTCCACTCTTCCTCGCCTCAGTGATGATGGAGGTGGACAAGCGGCGCAGAGTTGCGGCGGATGAAACGGATCGGCCGAGCATGCGAATGCGCCCTGTGAAGCTCGCGCTCAGCACTCGTATCGCAGTCACCCTGCTCGCCGCCCTCGCGCTCGTCCTTGCCTTCATGGACAGCGCATTCGGCTTCTTTCCCGGTCTGATCCATCTCATCGCTGGACATGCAGGAGCAGAGGAGCACAGCGGGGAAGTGGCTTCACTCGTGATCTCCGCCTGCGCCTGGATCGGCGTATTCCCCATGCTCGCGGCGTGGGGTGTAGGCGAGTCTGCTCAACGCGAAGATTCGCGTCTGCACATCTGGGGGCCGATCATCTTACTCATGGCCTCCTGGGTGATGGTCACGATCATGACGGTCCCACCAATGAACTCGAGCCCATTGGTGCACCACCTTTACGACGCGCTTGAACCGGTCACAGGGGACCCGAAAGGTTTCGGGGCGATCATCGTGTGCTTCGCTCCCGCTTCGACTGCGGCGGTCATCTGGATGGTCGACCGTTTCCTTCCCAAGGCTCTGCCGATTCGTCTCTTGAGTGCCGTCCTCGTCGCGTTCGCCTGGTTCTTCATCTCCTTCTTCATCATCATGGGCACGCCCTTCTTTTTCAATCCGCTCCTTAGCCTCCTGGTGATCATCAGAGTCTGGACCGTGCGTAAACGCATCCCAGTGGACACGCAGAGCACCTCTCATTCACTCCCAAGGGCACTGTGAAAAGCGGCACAATAGATGCATGTCGTACGTGGAAATGCATCCGGTGAATCCCCAAGCCCGTTTCGTCTCGAAAGCCGTCGAGATCATCCGCAGCGGGGGAGTAATCGCCCTGCCTACAGACTCCGGCTATGCGATCGCTTGCGCGCTGGGGAACAAAACAGGAATGGACCTCATCCGCCAAGTCCGCAAACTCGATGAGAAACACAACTTCTCCCTGCTGTGCCACTCCTTCGCCCAGCTCGGTGAACTCGTCCTCGTCGACAACTCGCAGTTCCGCACGATCAAGGCACTGACTCCCGGCGCCTACACCTTCATTCTGCCCGGAACGAAGGAAGTGCCCAGGATGACCTTGAACAAGAAGAAGCACACGGTCGGCGTTCGCATCCCGGATCATGTCATCACTCAGGCGATCGTTGAAGCTCTCGGCGAACCCCTCTTGTGTTCGACCCTGATCCTGCCGGGTGAAGAGCTTCCCCTGATCAATGGCTACGAGGTCGATGAGGCGATCGGAAAGCTCGTTGATCTGGTGATCGTCGGTCCGGTCGGCGGAGACGAGGCGACGACGGTCATTGACTTCACCGAAGGATCGGGTGTGATCGCCAGGCGCGGAGCCGGAGACACCTCACTCTTCGAATAGTCCGATCTGTCCTCCTGAAAGTGCCCGCTGTTAGCCTTGGAGGGACATCTTCAGCTTCGAACGCGGCACGTCCAAGGAGGATCATGAAGGACAGAGGTCCATGCCTCGTCGGGCTTCGCGCCGCCCTCACTTTCCCCGGTGTTCCACTTGATGCCGTCGCGCTCCCTGTGGGGGCCGCGTGCGGGTGTCCGGGGCTGGCCCTCAAAGAGAAGAAGGTGTGAGTGGACCTCTTCGAATCACTGAGCACAGAGCCCAGCGGAGCTCCAGCATTCGATCCGGATGCTCCCCTTGCCGTGCGGATGCGTCCCTTGAGCGTTGACGAAGTCCTCGGGCAAGAACGCCTCCTCGCCAAGGGTTCTCCTTTGCGTCGACTCCTCGAAGCTCCCGCACCGGGGGCGCCGAAGGTGTCCTCTGTGATCCTGTGGGGCCCTCCGGGAACGGGGAAAACAACCCTCGCCTACCTCGTCGCACGCGCCAGTGGGAGAAGATTCGAAGAACTCTCCGCAGTGTCGTCCGGGGTGAAAGACATCCGCGATGTCGTATCGGCCGCTCGGAGGAACACTGCCGCCAAGGGTGAGGACACCATCCTCTTCATTGACGAGGTTCACCGTTTCTCCAAGTCACAGCAAGACGCCCTGCTGCCCGCAGTCGAGAACCAGTGGGTCACACTCATCGCCGCGACAACCGAAAATCCCTCCTTCTCAGTCATCTCCCCGCTCTTGTCGCGCTCTTTGCTCCTCACCCTCGAACCCCTTGAGGAGGAGGCGATCAGTCAACTCATTGATCGCGCCCTCGTTGACGAACGCGGACTCAAAGGCCTCCTTCGCATCGACAAGGACGCCAAAGACGCGCTCATCAGGGTCGCGGGCTCGGATGCGCGCAAGTCCTTAACACTCCTGGAAGCGGCCGCC
The DNA here is from genome assembly GCF_016405145.1 of Schaalia cardiffensis. Classification (GTDB taxonomy): domain Bacteria; phylum Actinomycetota; class Actinomycetes; order Actinomycetales; family Actinomycetaceae; genus Pauljensenia; species Pauljensenia cardiffensis. The sequence goes on along the minus strand of NZ_JAEKIA010000001.1, from coordinate 72,945 downwards.
GGAGCCGCCGCACAGGACCAATGCGAGACAATCGGCCTGACGCACGTCGAATCGGCAGCAGACTCCGCCCTCGTCAGATGGGATCAAGACCAGCACTACGATGTCGTTTCCGCCTTCATCAAATCCATGCGCGGCTCGGATGTCGATGCTGCCGTGCACTACCTGGCGCGGATGCTCGAAGCGGGGGAGGACCCGAGGTTCATCGCCAGGCGCATCATGATCTGCGCCTCCGAGGACGTGGGAATGGCTGCTCCCGAAGTCCTGGCAACCACAGTTGCCGCAGCTCAAGCGGTCGCTATGATCGGCATGCCCGAAGCTCGAATCATTTTGTCCGAGGCGGTGATCGCCGTTGCGACCGCACCGAAATCCAACGCCGCATACCTCGCCATTGATCGGGCGATCGCGGACCTTCGACACGGCAAGGGGGAAGCGGTGCCGATGCATCTTCGCGACTCCCACTATTCGGGAGCGAAGAGGATCGGGCACGGCCAAGACTACGTCTACGCTCACGACGCCCCGCATCACGTCGCAGCTCAGCAGTATCTGCCCGAGGACCTCAGGGGCACTCGCTACTACGAGCCGACGCAGATCGGGCATGAGGCCCTCATCACGAAGCGTCTTGCTGCGCTTAGAGAACTCCTCACCATGAGGTAGGGTGTTCGAGTTGCCATTAGGCAACCCTGGGGTCTTAGCCGAAGGAACACCTGTTCCGGGAGTCGACCCCGTGACCCGAGAGAATCTCGGACCACGACCCACGAGACAGGAAAGAAAGAGGAAATGGCTCAAAACCGTTCCCGCAAGCAGGTGCGCGAGTCGCGCGCCCTCGGCCTCGCCCTCACCCCGAAGGCCGTCCGCTACTTCGAGAAGCGCCCCTACGGCCCGGGCGAGCACGGACGTTCGCGTCGCCGCCAGGAATCCGACTACGCGGTTCGTCTCAAGGAGAAGCAGCGTCTTCGCGCACAGTACGGCATCCGCGAATCGCAGCTGCGCCGCGCCTTCGAAGAGGCCCGCCGCACCGCCGGTCTGACCGGTGAGAACCTCGTCGAGCTCCTCGAGATGCGTCTTGACGCCCTCGTTCTTCGCGCAGGCTTCGCCCGCACGATCCAGCAGGCCCGCCAGTTCGTCGTTCACCGTCACATCCTCGTTGACGGCAAGATCGTCGACCGCCCCTCCTTCCGCGTCAAGCCCGGCCAGACCATCCAGGTCAAGCCCAAGTCGCAGACCACCGTGCCTTTCGAGATCGCCGCGCAGGGCATCCACCGCGATGTTCTCCCTGCCGTCCCCGACTACCTTGATGTCGAGCTCGAGCGCCTCAAGGCGACCCTTGTGCGCCGCCCGAAGCGCGCTGAGGTCCCCGTGACCTGTGACGTTCAGATGGTCGTCGAGCACTACTCGCGCTGATCTTCTTCTTAAAGACCCCGGGAATCTTGGTTCCCGGGGTCTCGCTGTTGCTTCCCGCCCGGGACGGATGTGCTCGGGCCACCTCCAACCCATTACGATGAGGACCCATGCGCACCTCTGAGATCCGTTCCCGATGGCTCGACTACTTCGCGTCCAAGGACCATCACGTGGCTCCTTCCGTGTCGCTCATTTCGCCCGAGCCCTCCATTCTTTTCACCGTCGCGGGAATGGTGCCCTTCATCCCTTACATCCTCGGAACCGAGGCGGCCCCCTGGCCGAGGGCCGCATCCGTCCAGAAGTGCATCCGCACCAATGACATCGACAATGTCGGCAAGACAACACGTCACGGCACTTTCTTCCAGATGAACGGTAACTTCTCCTTCGGGGACTACTTCAAGGAGGGGGCGATCGATTACGCCTGGGAGCTCCTGACGAAGCCCGAGGCCGAGGGCGGCTACGGCCTGGATGGCGATCGTTTGTGGATGACGATCTGGGAGAAGGACGAGGTCTCCTTCAACCATTGGACGAAGACCATCGGCGTCGACCCCGAGCGCATTCAGCGCCTCCCCTTCGAAGAGATCTCCTGGTCGACTGGACAGCCAGGACCGGCCGGTGCGTGCTGTGAGATCCACTACGACCGTGGTCCCGACTACGGTCCCGAAGGCGGGCCGATTGTTGATGTCGCCGGCGATCGTTTCCTTGAGATCTGGAACCTCGTCTTCGACGAGTTCGTCCGAGGCGAGGGAGAGGGCCACAACTTCGAACTTGTCGGCAAACTCGACAAGACCGCGATCGATACGGGCGCTGGCCTTGAACGCCTCGCCTTCATCATGCAGGACAAGCCGAACATGTACGAGATCGACGAGGTCTTCCCCGTCATCGCTGCAGCCCAGGAGATGTCCGGCAAGACCTACGGCCTTGGCGCTGCGGGCCCCAGCGCTGGGAATGCTTACGAGGATGATGTGCGCATGCGCGTCGTCGCAGACCATGTTCGCTCCGCCCTGATGCTCATCAATGATGGAGTGCGCCCCGGAAACGACGGACGAGGCTATGTGTTGCGCAGGCTGATCCGCCGCGCCGTGCGTTCCATGCGCCTCCTCGGAGTCGAGGACGCGGCACTGCCGACCCTGCTCACCGCATCGAAGAATGTCATGTCCTTGTCCTATCCCGAGCTGAACTCGAACTGGGACACCATCCAGGATGTCGCCTACGCGGAGGAGGATGCTTTCCGCCGTACTCTCAGCGCCGGGACGACCATCCTCGATACCGCAGTCGCCCAGGCGAAGGAGAAGGGCACGAAGATCCTCGATGGGGCTTCGGCTTTCGCCCTTCACGACACCTATGGCTTCCCCATCGACCTCACCCTCGAAATGGCTGGAGAGCAGGGAGTCGCAGTCGATGAGGACGCTTTCAAGACTCTCATGCAAGAGCAGAAGGATCGCGCCCGCGCTGACGCCCGAGCGAAGAAGACCGGGCATACGGATGTTCGTGTCTTCCAAGACATTGAACGGGAAATGAAGGGCGGATCTCTCTTCCTCGGGTACACGGAGAGTGCACTCGAGGCGACGATTACGGGGCTTCTCGTTGATGGTGTGCCCGTGCCCGCGCTGAGCGCTCCTGCCGAGGTCGAGGTCGTCCTCGACAAAACCCCCTTCTACGCGGAGATGGGTGGCCAGCTCGCAGACCACGGGACGATCCGCCTCGCAGATGGCGGCATCATTGAGGTTCACGATGTCCAAGCGCCTTTGAAAGGCCTGTCGGTTCACCGTGGCACCCTCACCGAAGGCGTCGCTGCGCTCGGCCAGAAGGCGTGGGCGCAGATCGACTCTGAACGCCGCCTGGCGATCGCTCGCGCACACACGGCGACTCATATGGTGTACGGGGGTTTGCGCAGGGTGTTGTCGCAGGACACGGAGCAGGCCGGTTCTGAGAACTCGCCCTCGCGTCTGCGTTTCGACTTCCGTCACTCCTCAGCTCTTGAGCAGTCGCAGCTTTCGGATCTTGAGGCTCTCGTCAATGAGAAGCTTGCTGAAGATCTGCTCGTCACGACCGAGATCATGTCGATTGACGAGGCCCGAAAGAGTGGCGCAATCGCCCTCTTCGGTGAGAAGTACGGCGCCGAGGTCCGTGTCGTGACCATCGGTGATGGCTTCGATAAGGAGCTGTGCGGTGGCACTCACGTCGCTTCGACGGGGTGCATCGGGCGGATCGCGCTCCTCGGTGAGGCCTCAATCGGTTCGGGTGTCCGTCGAATTGACGCACTCGTCGGTGAGGGCGCCTATTCCTTCCAAGCGAAGGAGCATGCCCTGGTCGCTCAGATCTCCGCTCTTCTCGGGGGGCGTTCTGAAGAGCTGCCCGCTCGAATTGAGGCTCTGCTTGCGCGTGTGAAGGAGTCGGAGAAGGAACTCGACAAGATCCGCACTCAGCAGGCCCTCGCCCAGGCGGCCACTTTGGCTCAAGCTCATGAGTCATTGAATGGCATTGCTCTGGTCGCGAAGGACGCTGGTGAGCTTCCCTCCGCCGATGCGCTTCGCGGCCTCGCTGTGGAGGTGCGCGACCGGATGGGAGAGGCTCCCGCAGTGGTCGCCCTCATTGCCAGGGTTTCCGGCAAGCCCTCGATCGTTGTCGCCGCGAATCAGCGTGCTCGCGACGCGAAGATCAAGGCCGGCAAGATTGTGAGAGCCGTCGGTTCCTACCTTGGCGGTGGCGGCGGGGGCCGTGATGACATCGCCCAGGGCGGTGGCACTCGCCTGGACGCGATCGCAGAGGCCTTGGAAGCGATTCGCCGCGAGGTCGCTGACTCGTGATCGAGCGCAAGGGCGTACGCATTGGCGTTGATGTTGGAACCGTCCGGGTCGGGGTTGCTCGCTGCGATCCGGACGGCATCCTCACGATGCCCGTTGAGACACTCATTCGCCAAGAGGACCGCTCCGACATTGATCGCATTGGTGAGATTGTCGACGAGTATTGCGCAATCGAAGTGATCGTTGGTTTGCCACGGCACTTGAAAGGCGGCGAAGGGGTCTCAGCGAAAGCGGCACGCAGGTACGCTCTAAGGATCAAGACTCTCAGACCGGAGATCCGTGTTGCTCTTGTCGACGAGCGCCTGACCTCGAATCAGGCGCATGCTCGGCTGCGAGCCTCAGGTATTTCCGAGAAGGACCATCGACCGATCATTGACCAGGTGGCAGCACAGATTATCCTCGAACAGGCCCTCGAAGAAGAGCGCATGTCCGGGCGCGCACCGGGTAAAGAGATCACTTTGGAAGGGAGCAGCGCTCAGTGACGACTCCGACCCCACGTCCTCCGTTCAAGTCTCGTCGAGAAATTCACCACGGGCAGGCCCCCACTTCTCGTCGAACTCCTGAGACGGACTCTTCTCGCCCGGAGGCCACCTCTTCCCGCCCCGAGGCACAGGATTCTTCTCGGAAGGCACGGGATTCTCGCTCTCAGGGGCCTTCCTCCGCTGCGCCGACATGGCATTCGCGTTCTCAGACGGCGAGCTCTCGGTATCAGAGGGGAGCGTCGCGCGCTGAGACGCCCCCTTCACGCAGGACCCCGCCTCCTTCACGCCGTGGGACACTCCCTTCACGCCGAGAGGGAGCATCTTCTCGCGCCGATGTCCCTTCTTCTTCCCAGGCGACCGCGCCTCAGGCTGGGAGCGCCGCTTCAGCTCGTACGGCACCAGCTTCGCGTCGTGAGATGCCGCCTTCGCGTTCGCAAGCAGCCGCGTCTAGGGCATCGAGCACCTCTTCACCCCGTGATCGGGTCTCTTCATCTTCTTCGCAGCCCAAGGCTCCCGCTTCTCGTCGTGAGGCACCCCCTTCGCGTCGAGAGTTCGCATCCTCGCGCCGTGAAGCAGCTTCCTCCCGTTCTCAGGCCGCGCCTTCACGTAGCACAGCAACCCCCCGGCCCAGCGAATCGACGTCCGCTCGAGCGAAGAAGACCTCTTCTCTTCCCGCTGAAACCACGGGAATGCGTTCGCGCCGCTTCGAATATGAACGGCGCCGAGCTCGCAAACGGCGCCGCAATCGGCGCATCCGCTCCTTTTTCATCATCCTCCTCGTCCTCGTCCTTCTCGGCGGGGCCGGATGGTTCGCCCTCAAACAACTCGACCTCACAGGCCAACAAAGTTCCGCCTACACCGACGACTACCCCGGGCCCGGTACCGGACAAGTGGAAGTCACGATCGATATCGGTGCAACTGGAACTTCCATCGGCGAAACACTCGTCGAAGCCGGTGTCGTGAAATCCACTGAGGCTTTCAACCGGGCTTTCGCAGCGAATAAGGCTGCGCCCTCGATCCGGCCCGGCACCTACCGTCTGAAGAAAGAGATGAGCGCATCAGACGCGATCGCTGCACTCCTTGATGAGAAGAACCGTTCGGAGAACACGGTCACGGTCACGCCGGGGCAAACGACCTGGCAGATCGTCGAGCGCATCACCTCAGTCACATCCTTCACAGCCGACGAGGTCAACGCCGCTTTGAAGGACACCACGGCAATCGGTCTGCCCGAGGAAGCCGGAGGCAATGTTGAAGGCTGGTTGGCTCCGGGCTCCTACGAGGTGTCCTCATCAGACACTCCCACGACCCTCCTGTCTCAAATGATCAAACAGACAATCGGAGAGCTTGACGCTTTGGGAGTTCCGAAAGACCAACGAGAGCTCATCCTCAACAAAGCGTCAATCCTGGAGCGCGAGGTCAACATCGACGAGTATCTGCCCAAGGTTGCCCGAGTGATCGAGAACCGTCTGAACAATCCAGACGCGGAGACCATGGGATATCTGCAAATGGATTCCTCAGTCCTGTACGGAGTGGGCAAGACCGGTGGAGTTCCCTCAGCTGATGACATGGCCGACGACAACCCGTACAACACCTACCTTCACAAGGGACTGCCGCCGACTCCGATCGCTCAACCCTCTGAAGCGGCTATCAAAGCGGTCCTCAAACCGGCTGACGGTCCGTGGCTCTACTACGTGACAGTCAACCTGGAAACGGGAGAAACCCTCTTCGCGCAAACCCTTGCCGAACAAGAGGCCAACACTGCGCGTTTCAGGGAATACTGCACCGCAAACCCCGGGAAGTGCTGAGCTGTGCCCTGGGCTGCGGTCATCGGATCGCCGATCAAGCATTCCTTGTCACCCCAGTTGCACCGCGCAGCATGGCGATCACTGGGCCTGGGGGAGGGCTGGCGCTACGAACGTTATGAGACGAGCGTCGAAGCCCTACCCCAGCTTGTGAACTCGATTGACACCGATTGCCTCGGCCTCTCGGTCACGATGCCCTGCAAACAGGCGATCATCCCGCTCTTGGACATTGTCGACCCCATGGCAGCGGCAGTCGGCTCGATCAACACTCTCATCCCCTCCCAGGGGCTCCTCACGGGCTTCAACACCGATGTGCATGGGATCGTCAGTGCGATCCGTGAGGCCCACTCACGCCGAGGGCTTTACGAAGCGCGCAGGGCGACGATTCTTGGAGGGGGAGCGACCGCAGCTTCAGCGCTCGCCGCTCTCGGAGAATTGGGGATCACGAGTTCAACCGTCGCGGCGAGGCGCTTCGCAGGCCCCGGCTCGATCCTCGCCACAGCTTCGCGCCTGGGCGTTGAGATCCACCAGGTCATGTGGGCCGATGAGGATGCAGTCGCAGAAAGTATTGAAGCTTCAGACATTGTCATTTCGACCCTGCCCGTTGGTGTCGCAGACGAGCTTGCCAAGCATGTGAAGATCCGAGAGAGCCAAACTCTCCTTGACGTCGTCTACATGCCACGAGAAACGGGCCTCGTGAGAGCGTGGAACCGTGGCGGGGGAGTGATCGCCTGGGGCCTGGACATGCTCGTCCATCAAGCCCACCAGCAGGTGCGCCTCATGACCGGAAGAGACCCGGATCTTGCTTCAATGAAAGCCGCGGTTCGGCAATGCTCCTAGAACCCGTCCAAGACTCGATCCTCAAACCCGTTCTTGACGATCTTTCCCTCGCCTCGGCTTTCCTGGTCTGGTGCATTGTCGTCGCCTGGCTGTGGCGTTCCGGTTGGCGAGTCCAACGCCGCTACCTCATTGAAGCGACGCTCACCCCTTATCGTCGCAACGGCATCGTATGGACGTCCGCGATCATCGGGGTCATCGCGATCATCGCCTCCCACCTTCGCCCCTCAGCACCAGCGATCGTCGCAGTTTCAATGATCGGGGTGCTCTCAGCGATAACGGACTACCGAACGCATCGATTACCGAACGCCTACACGGCGGCAATGGCCCTTGGAGTTCTCTTCGGAGTCGGATGCACGATCGCCCTCTCCGCCACTCCACTTAGAGTCCTTTTCGAGGTCTTCGCCGGACTCTTCGCCTGGCTCATTCCCCTATGGCTGCTGTCACGACTCCCAGGGGGAGTCGGTTTCGGGGATGTGAAGCTCGCCCCCGTCCTGGGTGCAATGCTCGGAGCAGTAAGCGTCGAAGCAGCTGTCGGCGGTCTCATTTTTTCCTTCCTCGCCGCGGGATTTGCCGCGACCTGGCGCATCATCGTTGGTTCTGCGGGAACTCATGCCCGCATGCCCCTGGGGCCCTGGCTGATTTTCGGCGCAGCGGTCTCGCACGTGATCTGGGTGTTCATCCCCGATTGGTCGAAGTTCCTGTCATAAGAATCCGTCGAGCGTTAAGGAGGAGCACGTGGCTCTTGATCCGCAGATCGCCCAGCGTTTGAAAAGAGACCCGAACGGGCTTGTCGCTGCAGTGATCCAGCAGTACGACACTCGTGAGGTGCTCATGCTCGGCTGGATGGACGAAGAAGCACTCGACCGGACCCTCAACTCCGGCAGGGTCACATTTTGGTCGCGCTCGCGCAGGGAGTATTGGCGCAAGGGCGACACCTCCGGACACGTCCAGTACGTGAAGTCCGTGTCTTTGGACTGCGATGGGGACGCTCTGCTCATCGAAGTCGACCAGGTCGGTGCCGCATGTCATACGGGTAAACGCACGTGCTTCCTCGAAGGAGGGGATTTGGGAGCCGTTGTCGGAAGTGCAAAGAATGGCTAAAAATCGCCGTTTTTCGTGAACGATGCTCGAAGCATCCACGAACTGTTCCGCCTCGGTGATTCCGCTTCGTATCCTGAACAGATTTCAGCGTCTCGCACTTACCGGGATACTATCGCCTCACCTGTCGTCAAGGAGGAGGAGCGATCCATGAGCTTCTTGAACGAGGTCATCAAGGACGTCCTCGCGGATCTGCATCGGCGTGAGGCACTCGTGCCGATGGATGAGATCAAAGAGCGGGCACTTCGCGCCCCTGACGCACTCGATGCACTCGCCAAGCTCAAAGGACGCGTTGGCGCGGTCTCCATCATCGCTGAGATCAAACGAAACATGCCCCCCAAGGATCGTCTCTCGCCGATTCCCGACGCGGGAGCACTCGCCTCCCTTTACGAGGTCGGGGGCGCCTCAGCGGTCTCCGTCTTCACTGAATCCCATCATTTCGGAGGCTGCCTCGAAGACCTCGACGCGGTGAGGAAAGCCGTTGACTTGCCGATCATGCGCAAGGACATCATCATGACACCCTATCAGATCCACGAATCCAGGGCGCACGGAGCCGACCTTGTCCTCCTCCTCGCAAGTGTCTTAGAAGACCCTGCGCTCGTGTGCTTCCTCGACCGGGTTCACTCCCTCGGAATGCACGCCCTCGTTGAGGTCCACTCCCGTCTGGAGGCTCTGCGCGCCCTGGAAGCAGGAGCGAAGATCATTGGTGTGAACGCAAGAGATTTGCATACTTTCGAGGTTGACCGCGACAAAGTTGAGCAGGTCCTCGACGTTATTCCCCCTGAGGTCGTAGCGGTCGCTGAATCAGGGGTGCGTGGCCCCAGAGATGTCTTCCAATACGCGAAGTGGGGTGCCGACGCCGTCCTCGTCGGAGAGGCCCTCGTCACCTCAGCCGACCCTTTGGCGGATGTGAAGGATATGGTAAGTGCCGGATCGCATCCGGCTTTGTTGAAAGACCGGAAGGCCAGGGTCCGCCGCGCCCTCGAAGACCACTAGGGGTGCGGCCGAAGAACACTTTGACGCGGCCAAAAAGCTGAGGAGTACCGTGCGCAATGCCCGGGACTTTGGGGCGACCGCTGTCTCGTGCTGGAAGGAACTGCATGTTCGTCGCATCACTGCCCTCACCGCCTCAGGGGGTCTGGTATCTCGGGCCGATCCCTCTTCGCGCCTATGGGATCATCATCGTCACCGGAATGATTCTGGCGTTGTGGTGGACTGGGAAGCGCTATGCCAGACGCGGGGGAGACCCTGAACTCATGTACGACATCGCCCTGTGGGCGATACCCCTGGGCATCATTGGTGCACGCCTCTACCACGTGGTGACAACCCCTCACGGCTATTTCTCCCCTGGAAGCGATCCTTGGGCGATCCTGAGGATCTGGGAGGGAGGTCTCGCGATATGGGGTGGCGTCACTTTCGGGGCGCTGGGCGTCTTCATTGCGGTTAAACGCAAGGGACAGCGCTTAGGGCCAATCGCGGACTCTGTTGCGCCTGCTCTCATCATGGCTCAAGGCATTGGACGCTGGGGCAACTACTTCAACCAGGAGCTTTTCGGCTCGGCGACGACGCTCCCCTGGGGGCTTGAGATTGATGATCGGCACTTGCCAGCCGGGTACGCCTCTGGGACCTTGTTCCATCCGACTTTCTTGTACGAGTCGATGTGGAACCTCACGATGGCGGCGCTCATCGCTTGGGCGGATCGTCGTTTCCGCTTCAAATCCGGGCAGGTGTTCAGCCTGTATCTCATCGCCTATCCGATCGGGAGAATCTGGATGGAGACGATGCGCCTGGACGAGGCCCGCTCTTTCCTCGGGATCCGCTTGAACGCGTGGACATCCATTGCGATGCTCGTCCTCGCGCTCGTCATCTTCGTTGTTGCAGCGCGCCTTAACCGTTCGACCTGCCTTGTGGGCGATGAACGCTATGTGGCGGACGAACCCGTGAAGGCCCCTGATGGGGACGCGGGCGCCGACCCGGAAGCAGATGAGGACGCTGTCTCAGGGGCGGGCGTCGAGGCGGCAGGGGGCAGTGTTTTGGAATCGGATACGAGCGTCGACTTGGAATCGGATACGAGCAGCGATTCGCAAGCAGATGCGGAGACCAGGCGATAAGAGAAGGAAGAAGTGACAGCCCTCTCGTCCCTGGGGGATTCTCATGGGTGCGATCACTGTGAAGCGGGCGAGTCAGGGCTCCTCAAGAATGCTGGCAACGGCTAGGATGGGTTCCATGCGCCGAGCTAAAATTGTCTGCACCATCGGGCCCGTCACAGATTCTTCAGAACAGGTTCAAGCGCTCGTCGACGCCGGCATGGACGTCGCCCGCATTAACCGTTCTCACGGCAAGCCTGAAGAGCATGAAGCAGTCATCCAGAAAGTCCGTAAAGCTGCTGCCACCTCCGGTCGGGCGGTAGCCGTCCTCGTCGACCTTCAAGGACCGAAGATCCGCCTCGAAACTTTCGAGGAGGGGCCGCAGGCTCTTGAGGTGGGGGACACCTTCACCATCACGACTCGCACGGTTCCCGGAACGAAGGAACTCGTCGGCACGACCTTCAAGGGCCTGCCGGGCGACTGCGCTCCAGGTGATCGCCTCCTCATTGATGATGGCAATGTCGCGGTCCGTGTCGTCGAGGTCACCGAAACCGATGTCGTGACCCGAGTCGAGGTCCCCGGTGTCGTGTCCGACCATAAGGGCCTCAACCTTCCCGGTGTCGCGGTCTCCGTGCCCGCCCTTTCGGAGAAGGACAAGGAGGATCTGCGCTGGGGTCTGAAGCAGGACGCGGACTTCATCGCGCTCTCCTTCGTCCGTTCCGCGAAAGACATCAATGATGTTCACGCCATCATGGACGAGGTCGGTCGCCGCATCCCGGTCATTGCGAAGATCGAGAAGCCGCAGGCCGTGGAAGCCCTTCCTGAAATCGTGGATGCTTTTGACGGCATCATGGTTGCCCGCGGCGACCTCGGCGTGGAAATGCCCCTCGAATCGGTCCCCCTGGTTCAAAAGCGCGCGATTGAACTTGCCCGTCGAGCAGCGAAGCCGGTCATTGTCGCGACCCAGGTGATGGATTCAATGATTAAGAATCCGCGTCCGACGCGCGCTGAAGCCTCTGACTGTGCGAACGCCATTCTCGATGGTGCCGACGCTGTCATGCTTTCCGGTGAGACTTCTGTCGGTGCGTTCCCGATCGAGGCGGTGCGCACGATGGCGCGCATCATTGAGTCGACCGAGGAGAACGGCGGCGAAATGATTGCTGGTCTTTCGGGCTACTACGACAATGACCGTGCGGCCGTCATTTGTGAAGCTGCTGCGTCGATCGCCGAACATCTTGATTCGCGCTACCTCGTGACCTTCACCCAGTCGGGTACCTCGGCTCGCAAGATGTCGCGTCTGCGTCGTCCGATCCCGATGCTCGCCTTCACTCCCCTTGAATCGACGAGGCGCCGCCTCGCCCTGACCTGGGGTATCCAGACTTATCGAGTTCCTGAGGTTCGTCACACCGATGACATGGTGTGGCAGGTCGACCAGGTCGTCCAGTCCTCGAATCTGGCTGAGATCGGCGATGAACTGGTGATCATCGCTGGTATGCCGCCGGGGACTGAAGGCTCCTCGAACCTCCTGCGGGTTCACGAGGTGGGCGATGAGGTCGACTACACCATCGGTGGAGCTGTGAACAGCTGATCCTCCTCAACCCTTTGGGATGCGCCGGGACCTTATTGGAGGTTCCGGCGCATTTTTTTCACTGGCTCCTTTACCCGTTGGCTCCTCTTGCCGCGGGTGGTTCGCTTCTTCGGCCTGGAGTCTTTGCTTGTTTCGTCCTGGGGTTGTGGCTCTCTCATTTTCGGGTTGCGGCTCTCTCGCCCTAAGGGCTTCGCTTCTCACGCTCTGAGGGGTTGGGTTTTCACCCTGAGGAGATGGATCTCACTAACGCTGTACCGCTCCTGCTAGCTTCCCTTGCCTCACTTGGTAGTTGTGCCTTGCTCAGCAGTCTCTTGTCCACAGTGCTTTCCGAACGCCATACTTCTTCTCACCCCGATGGGGAGGATTCATTCGTATTGCCAGCTTTTCCCCGCTGCGGCACACCTTGTTTCTGTGACTTCTTCCCCATATGATTCACTTTCGCTAGCGGATTCTTCAAATCTTGCTAGACTCTTTCAAATCCCAAGGCGAATGCCAATGGCGGCATTCCCGTCTGGAGGTACAAGAGAAGCTCTGGCTCTCGTGGTTGCCTGCGCAACACCTGCGCATACCCGAGGGTGAGCTGATGAATGATGGAGAAGAGAAATGAATACGAACACTCGGACCGTGTCGGTCCATTCGACGGTCTTCGACCGCCAGGCCCTGAACCTGGATGTTGAAAGCCTCGCGTCGGCAGTCAAGCCGTGGTTCGACGATCTTGTCGATGCCGAGATCGCTCAGGCGATCACGGAGCTTGAAATGCCCGAGACTCGTCTCGAGGCGGCCAAGTTCCTCGGACTGGAGCTCATTCCGGTCGCATGAGGCGCACGATAAAGCGCCGGGGAGTCGTCCCCGGCGCTTCGTCGTATCTGAAAGAAAGCGCTTTCAGTGCCGCGCGACAGGTGTAAGTGCCGTGCGACAGGTTTCACTGCCGTGCGACAGCTTTCAGTGCCTGACGGCAGGGGATACAGGTGCTTTCGCCGCAGAATGGCGGCCAAAATGTGTCGCGCCGTTTGAGTGCGGCGGGATGCCTGTCCACAAGTCGAACCTTGTGCCTTGGATCCTTGAAGAAAACCCAGGTCGAAGTTTGGGCGGTGTAACTTGTGGACGCCTAGTGTCCGACTTGTGCCCAAACCCGGTGAACCTAGTGTCCGACTTGTCGCCTCAGGGATGGCTTCAAGGCACGCTCTGCACTTGAGAACCCGGTGCTGGCCCAGTTTGCGCTTCAGAACACGGTGTTGGCTCAGTCTGCGCTCGAGAATCCGATCCCTTCGGCTCGCGCTCAAGACCTGGATGGGCATTAAGCTCTCAAGCCGCAGCTTCGCCTCAGTCTTGGACCTGATCGATGACGGCGTCAGCGACCTCGCGCATGGAAAGACGACGATCCATCGAGGTCTTTTGAATCCAACGGAAGGCTTCGGGCTCGCTCATCCCCATGTTCTTCATGAGAAGGCCTTTGGCGCGGTCCACGCGCTTACGGGTCTCGAAACGATCGGAAAGGTCGGCGATCTCCTCTTCGAGGGATTCGATTTCCTGGTGGCGCGATAGCGCAATCTCGATTGCGGGAATGAGGTCGGCAGGGGAGAAGGGCTTGACCACATACGCCATTGCACCGGCGTCGCGAGCCCGTTCGACCAGCTCCGTCTGAGAGAAAGCAGTGAGCATGACGATCGCGCAGGACAGCTCCTGGAGGATCTTCTCAGCTGCAGTGATCCCGTCCATGCGAGGCATCTTCACGTCCATGACGCACAGATCCGGTTCGAGTTCGAGAGCAAGCTGAACGGCCTCTTCGCCGTCCGCAGCTTCTCCGACGACGGTGAAACCCGCGCTGGTCAGCGTTTCTACGATGTCGAGTCGGATGAGGCCCTCGTCTTCAGCGACGAGCACACGGCGCGGTGCGTTCTGGTTCTCAGCGGTCATGGCACATCCTCGTTTTGTGGCTTGAGCATGGCTATCATATGCTTCTTACACGCCTAATGCGCGTAGCCCCGATAGCCCAACTGGCAGAGGCGGTCGGCTCAAACCCGGCTTGTTGTGGGTTCGAATCCCACTCGGGGTACTTTAGCAAGCGCTCGAGTACCGATACTGGTGTTTCACACTCGATCAGAAACCCGGCGTGAACCGGGCGGATCAGCATGAATCGGCCCGATCGGCATTCAGCATGAACCGCTCTGATCGGCGCTACGTTGGCGCGAGTCACTCCTCCTTAGCTCGACTCCAGTCCTTAGGCTCGACTTCCCTTGAGTCATCACCCTCCGGCGTTGTGCCGGACTCCCGTCGAGTCAACACGTCCCGGCGTTGTGTCGAACTCCCCTCGACTCATCACATTCCGGCGAATAGATTCTCGGCGCCGCATCGAATCCATCCCGCGGCTCATCTATTCCTTTCGTTCCTCGGCCCCCTCGGTTACTCTCCGTTTGAGGATGCGGTTCGTCACTCGCGCAGTCGAAATGAGCCGCCCGTCCTCGGCGCGAAGCTCAACGAGATGCACAGTGGACGACCCACCCAAATGAGCCGCGCGCGCTTCAGCGGTGACCGTCCCAGTGCGCGCTGAAGAAATATGCGAAATCGACAACTCCGTGCCCACAGCGAATCCGAGTTCTCCGTGGACCGCTCGAGCGTGGATCTGCGATGCGAAACTCGCTGCCGTTTCCGCGAGCGCAGCGGAAGCTCCGCCGTGGAGGATTCCCGCGGACTGGGTATTGCCCTTAACCGGCATTGAGACGAGCGTGCGAGTGGGGGAGTGAACGAGCACCTCCATGCCCATCGCCTCCATGAGGGACCCGGGCCAGGTGGCGCCAACGAATCCCCCTTCGACGGAAGGATCTGGGGCTACGGAAGGATCAGGTCCCCCTTCGACAGAAAGATCAGGGTGTGCGGGCGTGGGAGTGTTTCGGCTCGTCATTGGGACTGAATCGTTCATGGCCTCTAGGGTGGCACGTATGAGTGACACCTTGCTGATCATCGACGGTCATTCGATGGCGTTTCGAGCCTTTTACGCGCTTCCGGCGGACAAGTTCGTCACGAAGTCGGGCCAGTGCACGAACGCGGTCTACGGTTTCGTCTCGATGCTCGTCAAACTCCTCGAAACCGAGTCACCCTCGCATATTGCCGTCGCTTTCGACGTGTCACGCGAGTCCTTCCGCACGAAGGAGTATCCGGACTACAAAGGGACTCGTGACGCGACCCCCGAGGAGTTCAAAGGCCAGGTCGAACTCATTTCCCAGGTGCTCGACACGATGGGGATCGTTTCGTTGCGCAAAGACGGCTACGAGGCCGACGATATTCTCGCAACCCTCGCCAAGCAGGGGTCTGAGAAGGGGATGCGTGTCCTCGTCGTGTCCGGGGATCGGGATTCCTTCCAGACAGTGACCGATTCGGTGACGGTCCTCTACCCGGGTATGTCCCCCGGTGATCTTCGGCGTATGACCCCCGAAGCGGTTGAAGCGAAGTACGGTGTGCCACCTGAGCGTTACCCGGAGATCGCAGCCCTCGTCGGCGAAACCAGCGACAACCTGCCGGGAGTTCCCGGGGTCGGCCCGAAGACTGCGGCTCAGTGGATCAATTCCTTCGACGGCCTCGACAATCTCCTGATTCGCGCCACCGAGGTCAAAGGCAAACGCGGTGAAGCGCTGCGCGAACACATGGAGGACGTGAAGAGGAACCGTCGCCTCAACCACCTGCTCACCGACCTCGAACTCGATGTACAGGTGGGGGATCTGAACCGGGGGGCGACGCGCAAGGCGGAGCTTTTCTCCCTTTTCGATTCCCTCGAGTTCGGGAACCTGCGGTCCCGGGTGATGGCCGTGTCGGGGATTGGCGCGGAGCCGGGTGAGGAGAACGAGGACGCGGGGCCGGGCGGATTCTCGTGGGATGCGGACATGGATGTGACCCTCGCAGGCGCGTCAAGCGACCTTGCTCGGTGGTTTCGCAGTGCGGGGCCCTTGCAGGCGGTTTTCATCCTCGGCTCGGGCGTTCCTGCCAGGGGACACATCGAGCGCTTCGCGATATGGGCCGAAGACAAGGCCCTCATCCTCGATCCTGCGATTCTCGATCCGAAGCAGGAGGCGGAACTTCTTAAACGCCTGGCAGGCGCGCAGCTGATCGTCCATGATGCGAAAGCCCTGAGTCACGCGCTTCGCGCGCAAGGATGGGACATGCCCTGGCCGAGTAAAGACGTGCAGCTCGCCGCCTACCTCGTCCGACCGGACTCGCGTTCGGTCTCAATTGACGATCTGCTCAACCGCTACCTCGACGTTCCCAAAGAGGAAGAAACCGCCTCGGATGCCCTCTTCGAAATGGGAGCAAGCGCGGAAGAGCTTTTGAGCCCCTCGGAGTTGCGGGCAGCCAGAACAGTGCGCGCTCTGCCGGTCTTGTGGGAGATCTTGGCGAAGAGCCTGGAAGAGTCGAAAGAGCTGTCACTTCTGGAGGATGTGGAGCTTCCTGTTTCCAAGGTCCTTGCGGACATGGAGGACACGGGCATCCGCGTGGACCTTGGGGTTCTCGAAGCCCAGTCGCGCGACTTCGGTGTCGAAGTTGAGGCGGCGCGCGCTGAAGCGATCGAGGTGATCGGCGAGGACGTGAACCTGTCGAGCCCGAAGCAGCTTCAACGCATCCTTTTCGAGGTCCTTGATCTGCCGAAGACGAAGAAGACGAAAACCGGATATACGACGAACGCTGAGGCTCTTCTTGACTTGCGGGAGCGGGCGCGTTTCCAAGGGGGCCCGGGTTTTGTGTTCCTCGACCGGCTCCTTGTGCATCGCGACCGGATCAAACTCAAACAGATGGTCGATACTCTCATTTCGACGGTCCTGCCTGATGGGCGTATTCACTCATCCTTCTCCCAGGTTGTCGCCGCGACTGGGCGTCTTGCCTCGGCGGATCCGAATTTGCAGAACATTCCTGCGCGCACTCCTGATGGGGTGAGGATCCGTTCTGCGTTTATCGCGGGTCAAGGCTACGAGTCTTTGATGAGCGCCGACTATTCGCAGATCGAAATGCGGATCATGGCGCACCTGTCGAAGGATGCGGGGTTGATTGAGGCTTTCGCCTCCGGGGAGGACTTGCATAAGACCATGGCCTCGATGGTGTTTGGAACCCCGGTGGAGCAGGTTACTCCTGAGCAGCGTTCACGCATTAAGGCGACTTCCTACGGCCTCGCTTATGGCCTGTCTTCTTATGGGCTTGCCCGTCAGCTCAAGATTCCCGTGCCCGAGGCCGCAGCGCTTCGCGACCGCTATTTCGAGCGTTTCGCGGGAGTGCGCGACTATCTTGAATCCCTTGTGGAACAGGCGAGGATCGACGGGTACACGGCAACGATGTTCGGGCGGCGACGGTATTTGCCGGACTTGGCGAGTTCGAACCGTCAGCGCCGTGAAATGGCGGAGCGTGCCGCTTTGAACGCGCCGATTCAGGGCAGTGCCGCGGACATTATCAAGATCGCGATGGTGAATGTGGCTGAGGCTTTGACGAAAGCGGAATTGAAGTCCAGGCTCCTGGTTCAGATCCACGATGAGCTTCTTGTGGAGATCGCTGAGGGTGAAGCGCAGCGGGTTGAGGAGATTGTGCGTCGGGAGATGGCAAGTCCGGTGGAGATGTCGGTTGCCTTGGATGTTGCGGTCGGGATCGGCCCGAATTGGATGGCGGCCGCGCACTAGGAGAGGTCCTCGGGCGGTGCGCGGGGCCTTGGGGTTCAAGGTTCTGCTTCGGTCCTGCGAAACTCCCGGATGCACTTGAGGCATGCGAGGTGCGACCCGGGGAGAAGACCTCCGCAGCGGAGACAAGCGGCTTGGAAGCGGGGAGAGTGCCCCGGATTTGAGGCGCGAGCCACGTTTTCGTGCCCGAAGCGGAGGTCACAGCAGCGGATCGTCCTGCTAGACTGACTCGCGGTGATCCGCGGGATCAGCGCGTCCGCACTCGAACCCGGAGGGGAAACCGCTTCTGTCCATCTACTATTCAGTCCGTTTCGGAGACACAACTACATGACCACCAACACGCCGCAGGTCGCGGTCAACGACATCGGCTCCACCGAGGACCTGCTCGCCGCCATCGACGAGACCATCAAATACTTCAACGATGGCGACATCGTCGAGGGCACTGTCGTCAAGGTCGACCACGATGAGGTCCTCCTCGACATCGGCTACAAGACTGAGGGCGTGATCCTCTCTCGCGAGCTCTCCATCAAGCACGACGTCAACCCCGACGATGTTGTCGCCGTGGGTGACAAGATCGAGGCCCTCGTCCTCCAGAAGGAAGACAAGGAAGGCCGCCTCCTCCTCTCCAAGAAGCGTGCGCAGTACGAGCGGGCTTGGGGCCAGATCGAGAAGGTCAAGGAAGAGGACGGCGTCGTCAACGGCACCGTCATCGAGGTCGTCAAGGGTGGTCTCATCCTCGACATCGGTCTGCGCGGCTTCCTGCCCGCCTCTCTCGTCGAAATGCGTCGCGTCCGCGACCTCGCCCCCTACATCGGCCGCGAGATCGAGGCGAAGATCATCGAGCTCGACAAGAACCGCAACAACGTGGTCCTTTCTCGCCGCGCCTGGCTCGAGCAGACCCAGTCCGAGGTCCGTTCGAACTTCCTCCACACCCTCGGTAAGGGCCAGGTCCGCACCGGTAACGTCTCCTCCATCGTCAACTTCGGCGCCTTCGTCGATCTTGGTGGCGTTGACGGCCTCGTGCACGTCTCCGAACTGTCCTGGAAGCACATCGATCACCCCTCCGAGGTCGTCGAGGTCGGTCAGGAAGTCACCGTCGAGGTTCTCGACGTCGACATGGATCGCGAGCGCGTCTCCCTGTCCCTCAAGGCCACCCAGGAAGATCCGTGGCAGGCCTTCGCCCGCACCCACGCCATCGGCCAGGTCGTGCCCGGCAAGGTCACGAAGCTCGTTCCCTTCGGCGCGTTCGTTCGCGTCGAGGATGGCATCGAGGGCCTTGTTCACATTTCCGAGCTTGCTCAGCGTCACGTCGAGCTGCCGGACCAGGTCGTCAAGGTTGGCGACGATTGCTTCGTGAAGGTCATCGACATTGATCTTGAGCGTCGCCGCATCTCCCTGTCGCTCAAGCAGGCGAACGAGGGCGTGGACCCGAGCTCTGAAGAGTTCGATCCTTCGCTCTACGGCATGGCCGCCGAGTACGACGAGAACGGCAACTACAAGTACCCCGAGGGCTTCGATCCTGAGACCCAGGAGTGGATGGAAGGCTTCGAGGCTCAGCGTGAGGCTTGGGAGGCTCAGTACGCTGAGGCCCAGGCTCGTTGGGAGGCCCACAAGGCTCAGGTCCTCAAGGCTCAGGAAGAGGACGCCGAGGCCACCCCGTCGGTCGAGGAGCAGGCTTCCTACTCCACCCCCGTGGACAACGCCGGCACCCTTGCTTCGGATGAGGCCCTTGCGGCCCTGCGTGAGAAGCTGACGAACAACAACTGATTCAGCCCGGCGATAGCCGGAGGATTCAGCTTTGGGCGTGCGCCCCGCGATTCGGGGGGGCGCACGCTTTCGTTATGAGTTGATGGAGCGGGGAGGAGCGCACCTGGCGTGGAAAGCAGGGGATTTGGCGCCCTTGCCTTGGAACCTGGATTTACTGCGAGTTAGTGCCTGCTGTCCGTGACGTGTGGCCACTTAGCGAGGACCCTAGGGGATCTTTGGCTAGTTGTCTTCCCTTCATGTTCGGAGAAGGGGCCCTCCAGGAAGGCAGCGAGTTCAGTGATCGCTTGCTTCTTCTTCATGTTCGGAGCAGTGGCTTACATGGAGGCGCTTCCTATCCGGAGATGATCGAGCGGTGTTTCTCAGTGCCCAGGGTGTTGGTGAAACGTACGGCGGTCTCGTTGTTTCCTATCAGCGGTAAAGCCACCTTGTTCTCGGTGAAAGAGATTCTGAGCCACCTATACGGATAAGACGGATAAGGCAGTTCCACTTAGAAACCAGGCAGGAAGAGTACTTTTCGTCTGATTCTTGTTTGAGCGGCGTAGGTATGAATGGACATCACCCAGGTGAGTCTGAATGGGGGCAACACCCAGGACCTGCATTTTGATGCGCCTTGGATAGTCCACATGGCTCAAGAGATCACAGGCGCTAGCAATTCTGCTTGCCCAAGAAGAGTCCTCGACCCCGAAAGCAGTCTCGGTGCTTCAACGTGGCTTGGACTAGCGTCGAGAGCATAATCGGGGTGCGCAGTAGCCCTGGCGGGGCTCACTTGTGAACCCCGCAAGCGATTTCGGTACTTCAGCAGCGTCCCGAATAGTGCCGAGATGATAATCGGGGTTTCTAGGAGCCCGGATGAGACTCACTTGCCAACCCCGAATATGATTTCGATACTCCGGCAGTGTCCGGTTCAGCTCCGAGATCATAATTGGGGTGCTCAGTAGCTCCGGCGGCGCTCACCTGTGAACCCCGAAAGCGATTTCGACACCGAAGCAGCGTCCGGTTCAGCTCCGAGATCATAATCGGGGAGGCAAGCGATGCCACAGCTCGCTTCAGTTGCCCGATCGCGCCACTCTGAAGTCAATCACCAGCCCAATGATCGCCATGAGGATTGTGGGGATCACCCACGCGACGGATTCGGCGTGGCCGGGCAGCCATCCGATGAAGCCTTCAATGCTTTCAGCGGCGATCCCCAGGTCCTTTAGGGTCGCCAGGATCGACAATGCGGATGCGGTCCACGCGGCGAGCTTGAATGCCAATTCACAACGGGTGATGTGGCGCAGCGGGTGGGTGAAGATCGTGATGAAAATGATCGTGATCGCGACCGGGTAAAGCAGCCCGATGATCGGACCAGCAACCGCGAGGACCTTGTTCAAACCAGCGGATGCGATGATGAAGGAAATGATCGCGAATCCGGCGAGCCACGTCTCATAGCGGATCTTGGGTATCAGGCGCGCGAAGAACTCCGAGGTCGCGACAAGCAGACCGACTGCGGTCGTCATGCAGGCCGTGACGACGATGAGGCCGAAGGCGATCTGACCGAAGGGGCCGAGCGCCAGGTTGGAAGCCTGCGACAGGAGCTCGGCGCCGTTGTCGAAGGCATGCGCCCCGGGCATCTTTAAGCCGATCAAGCCCAGGCTGAGGTAGACGAGCGCGAGGAGACCGCCGGCGATTGTCGCGGCGATGGAGGTGCGCTTGACGGTCTTCGCGCCGATTCCACCTCCGGTGCGCGTGAAGGAGGTGACGACGATGATCCCGAAGGCGAGGCCGCCGAGGGAGTCCATTGTGAGGTAGCCGGACAGGATGCCTGCGGTGAGCGGGTGTGATGCGTATTGTTCGCTAGGTGCGCCAGGTGTGCCGTCGAAGGTGAAGACGGAGACAAGCGCGAGGAGGGTCAGCAGGCCGAGAAGTAGCGGCGTGAGGATCTTCCCGAGGCGGTCGATAATTTCGCCGGGCTTCCACGACAGGTAGAAGGCGAGAGCGAAGAAGAGGGCGTTGAAGATGACGGAGACGCTTGTCGAGGTCCAACCGGTCAGGGGACTGACCGCTGTTGAGAAGCTGACCGCTCCGGTGCGGGGCAGGGCGTAGAAGGCCCCGATCGACAGATAAACGGCGCAGGAGAAAATGACGCCGAAGATACGCCCGCCCCTGTTCGACAGGTCGCGCAGGTCTGTGCCTGATAGGGCAATGACGATGATTGAAAGAACGGGGAGCGCAACGCCGCCGAGGAGGAATCCTGTGATGGCGGGAAGGAAGGATGTGCCTGCTTCGACGCCGATCATTGGCGGGAAAATGAGGTTACCCGCACCGAAGAACATGGAAAACAGGGTGAGGGAGGTTGCAATGAGGCGAACGCTTGACGTGCGCTTCTTTCCGGTTTCGACCGTCGTCGACACAATGGGTCCTTAAATGGGCGTATGTATTTCAGGCTTCGTGGTGAGTGGCCTTCGCTATCGTGCCATGCTCGTGGCTCCAAGGGAAAACGGGTGGTGTCGTTCGCATTAGGCTGAGCGTATGGACACTGTGATTCGTGTTGGCCAGGCGAAGGCTGAGCTTTTTCGCACCTGGAAGAAACCGGGCGATCGTGCTCTCTTCATTGCTCTGACTGGCGGGATCGGCGCTGGTAAGTCGACGGTTGCCCGCGCTTTTGAGGATTTGGGTGCGGTGGTTGCGGATGCGGATCAGATCGCCCGTGAGGTTGTCGCCCCAGGCACCCCCGGCCTTCACGCGATCGCAAGACGTTTCGGCGCTTTTCTCATTGACGAGGACGGGGCGCTCGATCGTTCACGGCTGGCACAGATTGTGTTTTCTGATCCGGTGGCGCGCGCTGATCTTGAGGCGATCACCCATCCTTTGATTGCTCAGCGAGCGGATGAGGTTCTGTCTTCTGCGCCGCCTGGGGGGCTCGCCGTATATGACGTGCCGCTTCTCGCCGAAGCGGGAACAGCATCAGGTTTCGACGTGGTCATTGTCGTTGACGCTCCACTGGAAATTCGATTGCAGCGCTTGGAGGCCCGTGGGATGAGCCGGGCGGATGCTCAAGCCCGGATCAGGATGCAGGCGACTGAGGACCAGAGACGTGCGCTTGCCTCAATTTGGATCACGAATACTGGCAGTGTTGAGGAATGCCAGGGCTTGATCGGAACTGTTGTTACTACGTGGCTGAAAGCGAGTTGAACGTAATATTGGCCACATGGTGAATGAACTCCTGGGTCCTCATGTTCAGATCGTCGATGATCTCTTGAAGCAATTGAGGAACCTACAGGAAGGGGACACGGCTTCGCCGCGTGTTGTTGTCCTTGAGGGCCCCTCTGGAGTGGGCAAGACTCGAATCATCCAAGAGCTTTACCAGAAGCTGAGAGAGAATGATCCGTACTGGCCACCGATGCAAGAACCCGTTCGTGTTGAGACTGCGGGCGCGGACCCGATGGCTGCGCGGAAACTCGTGGCTCCCAATCCGAAGGATTTCACCTGGCCAGCTGGAGCCTTGCCCTCTTTCGGATGGTGGGGCCTGAACTGTGAACGGCTGAGCAGGGGTAGTTATCTGGATGCAGTCGCCGAGTTACGCCCGCAGCTTGATGCTCACACGGTTCCGCTCATGCTCGCTTTGGAGGAGCGCCGCTCATCGTGGGAGAAGCTTGGTGCTTTCGCGGCGCCCTTGAAGACGACCCTTCAGGAACTGTGCACGGCCTATGGCGAAGAGGAGGCAGCGGGGGCACTAGATAGGGTCTTGGAGCTGCTTATTGAGGGAGCAACAGGGGCGAGCGTCAGTTTGGATTTCGTGGCACCGGGGTTGGCGACCCTTGTCAAGCTTGGGTGGCGAGGACTGAAGGCATCCAATGAGAGAGCCCTGAATCAGGATGACTTGCGCATGACGATCGATCAGGGCGAAAGGGTCCGGGGGCAGCATCAGTCCCGTTCAGTCGAACTTGCCGAGGCACTGGCGGATTTTACTCATTCGGGCTTGCCTGTTGTGGTGGCTGTGGAGGATATCCACCTCATGGGTGACGACTTCTCCAAGTTCTTGAGCACTCTCGTCGCCCGAAAAGAACGCAGCATCATGGTGGTCGCGACGACATGGCCCGAACGCAATGCGGAAGATCCCTTTTCACAATGGTTGGAGGATGCAGAAGAAGCGGATACTGCGGTACGTATTGCGGTGCCGAACCTTGACGAGGAAGACCTCGTTTTACTCGTTAAATCCCATGCACCGAACACCACCGATGATGTTGCTCGTGCAGTGGTGACTCAGCTGCCGAATCCTCACTATGTGAAGCTGTGGCTGACGGTCCCCTCTATTCAGCGGCAGATTCAGCTGCACGGTGACGCAGTTGTTCTGGGCGAATCAGGATTGACTGTTCCTCATGATATTCATGAGATCCTTCGACTCCGTTGGCGCAGCCTTGAAAGTCATATCCAGCAGGCTTTGTGCCTCGCTGTCGCTATCAATCCCATCGAAGATCCCCTCTGTTCCTTCGTGCCTGGCGTCTTGGAAGATCTCGCGGCGTCAAGCGCTTTTCTTAACTCGGAGGAGATATCCGAAGGTGCTGTAAGAGCGGTGGATCCTGCACAATGGTGCCGTTTATCTGAAGGGGTTGAAGCATTTACGGAGGCTCTGCTGGCAGAGCGTTGCCGTGATGAGATAGGTCAACAGTTTGCCACTGAAGAAGTAGAAGGGTTTAGAGCCCAACTACGGGGTATCACCTCGAGGCATATCAAGAACGAAGCAGGAGACGGGATCTCGATGCCTTTGGTGCCGAGGGCGTTGAATCTTGCGGAATGGCAGCGGCGGCTTCAGAAATCGGAAGATACGTCTCTGGAAGATGTCATCGCAATCAGTACCCTCGCCTTGTTTGCCCAGCAGCAGTATGACTACACGACGGCGATTGCACGCATTACTGCCGCAATCAACGCGGCCGAGCAATTCGGGGAGTTTGATCCGCCTCAGCTGCTCAAACTGCGTGAGTGGCACGCCAGATTCCTTGGAGAATCAGGGAAACCCTACGAAGCTGCAGAGATTCTTCAACAAATTCTGCCGGAGAAGTCCAAGACTCACGGGCCCGATCACTCCAATACTTTGGCGACAAGGGGTAATCTGAGCACGTGGTTGGGTGAGGCTGGTCGTGTGGATGAGGCGATCGGCCGGTTCGAGGCGCTGCTTGTCGACCGGCAGAGGATTTTAGGCGCCGACCACCCCGACACTTTGACAACAAGGAATAATCTGGCCAGGTGGGTGGGTGAGGCTGGTCGTGTGGATGAGGCGATCGGCCGGTTCGAGGCGCTGCTTGTCGACCTGCAGAGGATTTTAGGCGCCGACCACCCCGACACTTTGACAACAAGGAATAATCTGGCCAGGTGGGTGGGTGAGGCTGGTCGTGTGGATGAG
The DNA here is from genome assembly GCF_016405145.1 of Schaalia cardiffensis. Lineage (GTDB taxonomy): Bacteria > Actinomycetota > Actinomycetes > Actinomycetales > Actinomycetaceae > Pauljensenia > Pauljensenia cardiffensis. The sequence goes on along the minus strand of NZ_JAEKIA010000001.1, from coordinate 48,045 downwards.
GCGATCGGCCGGTTTGAGGCGCTGCTTGTCGACCGGCAGAGGGTTTTAGGCGCCGACCACCCCGACACTTTGGCGACGAGGAATAATCTGGCCAGGTGGGTGGGTGAGGCTGGTCGTGTGGATGAGGCGATCGGCCGGTTTGAGGCGCTGCTTGTCGACCGGCAGAGGGTTTTGGGCGCCGACCACCCCAATACTTTGGCGACGAGGAATAATCTGGCCAGGTGGGTGGGTGAGGCTGGTCGTGTGGATGAGGCGATCGGCCGGTTTGAGGCGCTGCTTGTCGACCGGCAGAGGGTTTTGGGCGCCGACCACCCCGACACTTTGGCGACGAGGAATAATCTGGCCAGGTGGGTGGGTGAGGCTGGTCGTGTGGATGAGGCGATCGGCCGGTTTGAGGCGCTGCTTGCAGACCGGCAGAGGGTTTTGGGCGCCGACCACCCCAATACTTTGGCGACGAGGAATAATCTGGCGTCGTTGTTGGCTAGGGCTGGTCGTGTGGATGAGGCGATCGGCCGGTTTGAGGCGCTGCTTGCAGACCGGCAGCGGGTTTTGGGCGCCGACCACCCCGACACTTTGACGACGAGGAATAATCTGGCGTCGTTTTTGGCTAGGGCTGGTCGTGTGGATGAGGCGATCGGCTTGTTTGAGGCGCTGCTGGAGGACCGGCAGAGGATTTTAGGCGTAGACCACCCCGACACTTTGACGACGAGGAATAATCTGGCGTCGTGCTTGGCTTGGGCTGGTCGTGTGGATGAGGCGATCGGCTTGTTTGAGGCGCTGCTGGAGGACCTGCAGAGGATTTTAGGCTCCGATCACCCCAATACTTTGGCGGCGAGGAATAATCTGGCGTCGTTCTTGGCTAGGGCTGGTCGTGTGGATGAGGCGATCGGCTTGTTTGAGGCGCTGCTGGAGGACCGGCAGAGGATTTTAGGCTCCGATCACCCCAATACTTTGGCGACGAGGGGCAATCTGGCGTCGTGCTTGGCTTGGGCTGGTCGTGTGGATGAGGCGATCGGCTTGTTTGAGGCGCTTCTCAACGATTGTCTTCGCGTCCTCGGCCCGAATCACCCGCTCACACAACACGTACGGGAAGCACTGCGATACCTCAAACGCGAAGATGGATCGGACGCATCGCCCAAGCAGCCCTGAGACCAGTCCACCGTCACCCCGACGACAACTTGCCAGTAGCCAGCCGGAACGAAGATGCACACGGCGTGCGCTAGCGTTGAGGCCGTGAGTGAGCGACCAGTCCTGCGCCAGGAGAACCCCTTCCAGGTCATCTCCGAATACACGCCGTCGGGCGACCAGCCGAAAGCCATTCAAGAGCTGGCCGCCAGGCTCCACGACGGCGAACAAGACATCGTCCTCATGGGCGCAACCGGCACCGGTAAATCCGCAACAACCGCCTGGCTCATCGAAGAAGTACAACGCCCCGCCCTCGTCATTGAACCCAACAAGACCCTCGCCGCCCAACTCGCCGCAGAGTTCAGAGAACTCCTACCGAACAACGCCGTCGAATACTTCGTCTCCTACTACGACTACTACCAGCCCGAGGCCTACATTCCCCAAACGGACACGTACATCGAGAAAGACTCCTCGATCAACGACGAAGTCGAACGCCTTCGCCACAGCGCAACGAACAACCTCCTCACCAGGCGTGACACCGTCGTCGTCGCCTCCGTGTCCTGCATCTACGGCCTCGGCACCCCCGAAGAATATGTCGCCCGAATGGTCGAACTCGAACGCGGAATGATCATCGACCGCGAAGACCTGCTGCGCGCCTTCGTCAACATGCAATACGTCCGCAACGACATTGCTTTCACACGCGGCACCTTCCGAGTCCGCGGAGACACAATCGAAATCATCCCCGTCTACGAAGAACTCGCGATCCGCATCGAAATGTTCGGAGATGAAATCGATGCCCTCGCAGTCCTCCACCCCCTCACAGGCGACGTCATCAGCGAAGTCGACCACGTCTACCTCTTCCCAGCGAGCCACTACGTCGCAGGTGAAGAACGCATGAAACGCGCACTCGCAACAATCGAAGAAGAACTCGCCGAACGCCTCACATGGTTCGAAAGCCAAGGCAAACTCCTCGAAGCTCAACGCCTACGCATGCGCACCACCTACGACCTCGAAATGCTCCGCGAAATCGGAATCTGCTCCGGAGTAGAGAACTACTCGCGACACATCGACGGACGCGGACCCGGAACACCCCCACACACGCTCCTCGACTACTTCGCCGACGACTTCCTCCTCATCATCGACGAATCACACGTCACCGTCCCACAGATCGGAGCCATGTTCGAAGGCGACATGTCCCGAAAGCGGACCCTCGTCGACCACGGATTCCGCCTCCCCTCAGCAATGGACAACCGCCCCCTCAAATGGGACGAATTCGTTGAGAGAATCGGCCAAACCGTCTACCTTTCAGCCACCCCAGGCGACTACGAACTCCAACGCTCCGACGGGGTCGTCGAACAGATCATCCGCCCAACAGGCCTCGTCGACCCGAAGATCGTCGTCAAACCCACGAAGGGACAAATCGACGACCTGCTCGAACAGGTGCGAGAAAGAGTCGACAAGGACGAGCGCGTCCTCGTCACCACTCTGACGAAGAAAATGGCCGAAGACCTTACAACCTACCTCGCCCAACGCGAAGTGAGAGTCGAATACCTGCACTCAGACGTCGACACGCTGCGCCGCGTCGAACTCCTGCGCGAACTGCGCCAAGGCAAATTCGACGTACTCGTCGGCATCAACCTGCTAAGAGAAGGCCTCGACCTGCCTGAAGTGTCCCTCGTGTCCATCCTCGACGCGGACAAAGAAGGCTTCCTGCGCTCCACCCGCTCCCTCATCCAGACAATCGGACGAGCCGCGCGCAATGTGTCCGGAGAAGTCCACATGTACGCCGACACGATCACCGACTCAATGCGCGCCGCAATCGACGAGACCGAACGCCGCCGCGAAATCCAAATCGCCTACAACACCGAACACGGGATCGACCCGAAACCCCTGCGCAAGAAGATCGCGGACGTCACCGACATGCTCGCCCGCGAACAAATCGACACTGAAGAACTCCTTGAAGGCGGATACCGGAAAGAAAAATCCGCCGCCGAACGCAAAGCCGCGAGAGGCAGCGCCCTCGGCAAAAGAGCCGAAACGGAGCTTGCGGAACTCATCGAAGATCTCTCCGCTCAGATGCTCGCCGCCGCGGAGAACCTCCAATTCGAGGTCGCGGCCCGCCTGCGCGATGAAGTGGCCGACTTGAAGAAAGAACTGCGCCAGATGAAGGCCGCGAACTGAAAGGAACTGCGCCTCATGAGGGTCGCGAACTGAAAGAGGAAGTGCAACATCAGTCACAGTGCGCCCACAGCAGGGGCAAGGACGTGCGGAAAAGCGGGGGAGACCTCCTCCACAGATTCGCCGCCCCCAGCCGGAGAAACCGGATCGGAAGCTAGAATGAGAAGGTCCAATCGGAGGGGAGTACTTCCACCAACAGCGACGTCGTCATCACGTTGAATCGGGCGAAAGCCCGACTCACCGGCGCCGCAGGCCAGAACGCGAAGCGGAGTGGCGGGAGGAGACCTCCGGTACCCGACCCGTACCGGAGGAACATCCACGTGGAGGTCCACGCACTCGGATGGGCTGCGCTCGCCGCTCTCATCCTCACCATGATCATCGTCGACATCGTCGGACACGTCCGAACCCCCCACGAACCCACCCTGAAAGAAGCGAGCTGGTGGTCAATCGCCTACATCGCGATGGCGATCCTGTTCGGGGGAATCGTCTGGGCAGTGTGGGGCGGAGAATACGGCCAGGAATACTTCGCCGGATACGTCACCGAAAAGGCCCTGTCCATTGACAACCTTTTCGTCTTCGTCATGATGATCGCCGCTTTCACGGTGCCCAGGATCCTCCAACAAGAAGTCCTCCTCTTCGGCATCGTCATCGCCCTCGTCCTGCGCCTCGTCTTCATTCTCCTCGGCGCCGCCCTCATCGAGAACTTCTCCTGGGTTTTCTACATCTTCGGCGCCTGGCTCATCTGGACTGCCCTCTCCCAAGTGCGCGAAGGCACAGAAGAACCGAGCGAACACGAAGCTGAAGACTACAAACCGGGCCTCTTCGTGCGCACGCTCGCCAAAGTGATCCCCGTGTCAGACGGTTTCTACGGGGCGAAGCTCCTCTACCGCCACGCCGGACGAACCACGATCACGCCCCTGCTCCTCGCGATCATCGCGATCGGCACCGCGGATGTCATGTTCGCCGTCGACTCGATCCCCGCGATCTACTCACTCACAGAGGAGCCCTACCTCGTTTTTGCGGCCAACGCCTTCTCCCTCCTCGGCCTGCGACAGCTCTACTTCCTCATCGACGGCCTCCTCGACCGCCTCATCTTCCTCCACTACGGGCTCGCCGCGATCCTCGGCTTCATTGGCTTCAAACTCGTCAATCACGCGCTGCACACGAACGAAGTGGCCTTCATCAATGACGGACACCCCGTTGAGCTGATCCCCGAGCCCTCCATCGGAGTTTCCTTCGCCTTCATCCTCACGGTCCTTCTCATCACGATCATCGCCTCCCTGACGGCCTCCGCCAGGAGAGACAACACCCAGTCCACACCAACCGCCAGGAAAGCAAACACCCGGTCCACACCCATCGCCGAGGACGATCCCATTCCCACGACCAGCCTCGACCCACTCGCAACAGGAGCACATCACTGATGTCCGTCGGCCCCATCTCATGGACAATCCTCGCGCTCATCGTCCTCTTCCTCATCGGATTGGACTTCGCCGGACACGTGCGCAACCCCCATCCACCATCCCTGAAAGAATCCCTGGCCTGGACCATCGGATACATCGGGCTCGCACTTGTCTTCGGGCTGATCGTCTGGGTGACGAACGGCGGTGTCTACGCCGCAGAGTTCTACGCGGGATGGGTGACCGAATGGTCCCTCTCAATCGACAACCTCTTCGTCTTCATCCTCATCCTCAAAGCCTTCAGAGTCCCCAGGGAACACCAACAAAAAGCCCTCCTCTTCGGCATCGTCATCGCCCTCGTCCTGCGCCTCGTGTTCATCCTTGCGGGAGCCGCACTCGTTGAACGATTCTCCTGGATCTTCTTCCTTTTCGGCCTCTGGCTCCTCTACACCGCATGGACCCAAGTGCGCGGAGACGACGAGGAAGAGGAGGAATACCACGACAATGCGGTGATCTCCGTCGTGCGGCGCGTCTTGCCCGTGACAGACGGCTTCATCGGGGGCCGTATGCTCTTCCGTCACGGTGGACGCACGCACTTCACGCCCCTGTTCCTCGTGGTTTTCGCACTCGGTACAGCGGATCTCATGTTCGCTTTCGACTCGATCCCCGCGATCTTTGGACTCACCCACGAGGCCTTCTTGGTCTTCGCTTGCAACGCCTTCGCCCTCATGGGACTGCGCCAGCTTTTCTTCCTCGTGGACGGACTCCTGTCAAAACTCGTCTACCTGTCCTACGGTTTGGCCGTGATCCTCGCCTTCATCGGCGCGAAACTGATCTTGCATGCGATGCACACGAACTCCCTGTTCTTCCTCAACGGTGGCGAGCCGATTCACTGGGGGCCGGAGATCGGGACCGCGACCTCCCTGATCGTCATCATCGGGGTCCTCACGATCACGATCCTCGCTTCCTTGTGGAAATCATCGAGGACGCCCCAGCGCGCCTCGAACGAGAAGAACGACTGAGCGGACGGATTGGTGCACGCTGAAGCCACGCAGATTCAAGGTTTAAGCGAGGCCGAGGTTCTCGCACGCGTCGAAGCGGGCCAGACGAACCACGTTCGGCAAAAGACCTCGCGTTCGCTGCGCTCCATCATTCGCGAAAACATCTTCACCCTGTTCAACGCGATCCTCGTTGGCGCGGCCACCCTCGTCCTCATCTTCGGGCATGCCCAAGACGTCGTGTTCGGGGCCGTCATGGTTTTCAACGCGATCATCGGGATTGTTTCCGAGGTTCGCGCCAAACGCACCCTCGACGCCCTCGCAATCCTCGATGCGCCACAGGCACTCGTCGTAAGGGAAGGAGAAGAGCGTGCGATCCCGACCGGTGATGTTGTCCTCGATGATGTGCTCGTGCTCAAACTCGGCGAGCAGGTGTGCGCAGATGGGATCGTGCTCGACTCCTCCGGGCTCGAAGTCAATGAATCAATCTTGACTGGTGAATCTGCTCCGGTTCGTAAACACGAGGGCGATGAGGTCCTCTCAGGAACCTCTGTCGTCGCTGGAAGCGCCCTCGTGCGCACCACCGCAGTGGGGTCAGCGACCTACGCGCAGGGGATCTCCCGCAAAGCCCGCGCCTACATCCGCACGGTGTCGCACATCCAAGTGAGCATTAACCGGGTGCTGCGCGTCATCTCTGCACTCCTCATTCCGGTGATCATCCTGACTCTCTGGTCGCAAACCCGGATCGCCGACTCTGACACCGGGTGGAATCATGCGATCGTCCTCGCGGTCGCCTCAGTGGTCGGGATGATTCCCCAGGGGCTCGTGCTCCTCACCTCCTTGAACTTCGCGATCGGATCGGCGACGCTCGCGCGCAGGGGAGTGCTCGTCCAAGAGCTTGCCGCCGTTGAGGTTTTGGCGCGCGTTGATGCGCTCTGCCTCGATAAGACTGGCACCCTGACCACGGGGGAGATTGTCGCGAAGGACATTGTTCTCACGGGGGATGAGGCCAGGGGCCTGGTAGCTTTGAGGACTCTCGTGCGGGACCGGACCAATGAGACGGCGCGGGCGATTGCCGACTACCTCGACAATGGGGGAGGCGGGGAAGCGGAGCGGCGCCTGGAAGACGCAGGACTCGGGGAACCCGGAAACGGCGGAGCACGCGGAGAACGTGAACAACACGGGGAACGCGGAAAAGACGGAGTGCATGAGGGACGCGAACAACACGGGGAAGGCGCGGAACTTAGAACTAACGGAGTGCACGAGGGACGCGGGGACCACGGACAACACGGAATAGACGTGGCTCGCGAAGAACGTGAGGAGGCCACGTGGGTGATGCCCTTCTCCTCAGCGCGCAAATGGTCGGCCTTCGGTAACGAGCAAGGGGCCTGGTACCTGGGCGCCCCCGAAATTCTCTCGCCCCATTCTCAAGACTCGTCTCAAGACTCTCCCTTCACAGAGCTCATCGCCGCTCGAACTCGTGAAGGCATGAGGGTCGTCGCCCTCGCCCACTCACCGGGCGCCGTGCAATCAGAGGAGTTGCCGAAGCAGCGCGATGTTGTGGGCATCGTCGTCCTCGCTGAAGAGCTGCGCCCCGATGCGAAAGACACGCTCGACTACTTCGCGCAGCAAAAGGTCCGGGTCCGCGTCATTTCGGGCGATAATCCAGCGACCGTGGGTGCGATCGCGACGAGGGCGGGGCTGGGGCGTCCCGATGGGGAACCGCTCGTCATCGCGGATGCCCGTGATCTGCCTGATGATCTTCTCTCCGACGAGTTCCAAAAGGCCGTCATCACCACTGATGTTTTCGGTCGAGTCACTCCCGAACAGAAAAGGGCAATGGTTCAGGCCCTCCAGGCGGACGGTCACTGCGTCGCCATGACCGGCGACGGCGTGAACGACGCTCTGGCCTTGAAGGATGCTGACCTTGGGATCGCCATGGGCAATGGCGCGCAGGCGACGAAAGCGGTCGCACAACTCGTCCTCGTCGACTCGAAATTCTCGGTGCTCCCCGGGGTTGTTGCCGAGGGGCGTCGGATCATTGCGAACATGGAACGAGTGTCCGCGCTCTTCCTCGCGAAGACCGTGTACGCGGCGGTCATTGTTTTCGCCTGTGCGATCCTCGCTTTGCAGTACCCCTTCTTGCCACGACATTTCACGTACATTGATGCTTTCACGATTGGGATTCCCGCTTTCTTCCTCGCGCTTGCACCGAACTCTCGGCGTTATGTGCCCGGGTTCCTGAAGCGGACCCTTGCCCTCGCTGTGCCTGCTGGAGTGATCCTCTCGGCTGCGGCTCTTAGCGCCTACCTGCTGATCGGGAGCGGCCGAGTCGAAGGGCAGACCGGCGCGACTTTGTCGCTGATGATCGGCGCGGTGTTCCTCCTTTCGGTGACGGCCCGGCCTTTTGTGTCCTGGAGGGTCGCGCTGCTCGCCGCCATGATCGCAGCATCGGTCTTGGGGGTTTTGATCCCTTTTACGAGGCACTTCTTCGCCTTGGAATGGCCGAGCAGCGTCGAATGGGGAATCATCATCGCCTGTGGTGTGCTTGCGGCGCTGTTAATTGAGATTTCGCACCGCGCGCACCATGGGAGGATTCACGCTCGAGCCGAGGCCGAGGGGCGCGCCTGAGTATTGTGCGGTGGGGAGGGGATTGCGCCTCGCCTATTCCAGGTTTCCGGGCATGCTTCGCCGCCTATTCCAGGTTTCCCAACATGCTTCGTCGCCTATTCCAGGTTTCCCGGCAGAAATGGGCGTCATAGGGCAGGAGGAGGACGGGAACCGTGGAATCCGATGGGGGCAGAGTGGTGGCGCTCCCCTCCGCCACTGGGGAGCAGCACTGCGGAATGCTGGAAGCGACCCTCTCAATAAGTCCCGCGAATGCACAAAGAATCCGCGCAGGCGATAGGGCGTGCGCGGATTCTGTGCAGAAAAGATCAGAATCGTGAGATCACGGGATTCCAAGGTCGGACGACGCGTTCGCTCACGACCTTCTCCTTCTTGAAGGGATCCTCATCGAGAAGAGCTTCGACTTCATCAAGATTTTCGGCCTCAATGATGAGAAGAGCCCCGGGGGTGTCGCCGCCGAGCGGGCCAGAGGCAACGTTGAGTCCCTTATCGCGCAAGTCAGAGAGGAACGCGCGGTGGGTCGGGCGAATCTCGTCGGCGAGTTCGCTGAGTTCGGGATCGTATGCGTAAGTCACTGCGAAGAAAGCCATGGCTCCACCGTAGGGGCATCACGGGCGTTGTGGTGTTCAAACGGAACGATGGGGATGAGGTTCTTTCAAAAAACTGCAGGGGACAAGGCTTTCCGACAACGCTGATCAAGTCCCATGGCGGCGTGAAAGGGATCGGCTTGGCGCATTGTTACGCGACAGCGAGGGGTTATGCGGTGAGCTGCAGTGCGTTGTACTTTTGGAGGTCATGGGGCGCTGGAGGTCATGGGGCGTGAGGCGCACGTGTGCCGCGCAATATGTTCCGAGGACGGTCCGAAAGGCCTCTTGAATCAAAGATATAGGAGACTCGCAAAACGATCACCCGCTCCCGCACCAAGGCCTGAGGTCAAGAACCACTCCGACACCAAAGCCTGAGGTCGAGAACCGCACCCGCACCACGGCCTGAGGTCGAGAACCGCACCCGCACCAAGGCCCGAGGTCGAGAACCGCACCCGCACCAAGACCTCAAGTTGAGGACAACAACCGCACTCGCACCAAGGCCTCAGGCAGAGAACAACGCCTGCGCCAGAGAACCAAGAGGGACCCGATGCGGAGTGCAATGACGGCATTGGCTGAAAAACCCATGCCCCCAAGACACCTCAAATGGCCTCAATCCAACCCAGGACCCTTAATCCACCCCACGCCCCTCAATCCACCCCAAGACCTTCACACCAATCACATGGTCTCAACAGACCCCAAGGCCCGATGAAGAATGCCAGTTCTCACACTCGCGCCAGGATGGAACACCTGTACGACACTGAGGGCCGGACACGGGTAGGATCCAAGGGTGCATGACTCTCTGATTATCTCGGGCGCCCGCGAACACAATCTCAAAGATGTTCACCTGGAGCTTCCTCGAGACGCGATGATCGTCTTCACCGGACTCTCGGGTTCAGGCAAGTCCTCCCTCGCCTTCGACACGATTTTCGCTGAAGGACAACGCCGCTACGTCGAATCCTTGTCCTCTTACGCGCGTCAATTCCTCGGGCAAATGGACAAGCCCGATGTGGACTTCATTGAAGGCCTTTCCCCAGCAGTGTCGATCGATCAGAAGTCGACTTCCCGCAACCCGCGCTCCACGGTCGGCACGATTACTGAAATCCACGACTACCTGCGTCTCCTCTTCGCTCGCGCGGGCACAGCGCACTGCCCGAGCTGCGGGGCGAAGATCCAGGCCCAAACACCCCAGCAGATCGTCGACAGGGTCCGCGCCATGGACGAGGGCACCCGCTTCCAAGTGCTCTCACCGGTCGTCAGGGGCCGCAAAGGCGAATACCAGGACCTCATCGAAGAGCTGCGCACTTCAGGTTTCACGCGCGCGATCATTGACGGGGAAATGCTCCGCCTCGAGAACGCTCCTGTCTTGGAGAAGAAACTCCGCCACACCATCGAGGTCGTCGTCGACCGTCTCGTTGTCCGTGAAGGAATGCGCCAACGGCTGACGGACTCGGTGGAGACCGCTCTCAGACTCTCCGAGGGCCTCGTCATCATTGATGCCGTCGACCTTCCCGAGGACGACCCGGAACGCAGGAGACGCTATTCAGAGAAGCGCTCCTGCCCGAACGACCACGTCCTCGCCCTCGAAGAGATCGAACCGCGCACTTTCTCATTCAACGCCCCCTACGGCGCTTGCCCTGAATGCACGGGCCTGGGGACGCGCCTCGAAGTCGACCCGGATCTTGTCGTCCCCGATGAGGAGCTGAGCCTTTCCGAGGGCGCAGTCATTGTGTGGAACTCGAACTTCAGCTACCACAAGCGTCTGCTCAGCTCACTCGCCAAAGAACTCGGCTTCTCCATGAAAACCCCATGGAAGGACCTGCCCTCCGAGGTGCGCGACGCGGTCCTCTTCGGCAAGGACTACGAGGTCCAAGTCAAGTTCCGCAACCGTTGGGGGCGTGAACGCTCCTACACGACGGGCTTTGAAGGGGCAGTGAACTTCATTGAGCGTAAGCTTTCCGAAACAGAGTCCGAATCCGTTTCCGAAAAGCTCGAAGCGTATATGCGCGAGATCCCCTGTCCCATCTGCAAGGGCGCGCGCCTGCGCCCGGAAGTCCTCGCCGTCACAGTGGGCGGACTCTCAATCGCCGAGCTGTCCGATTTGTCAATCGTCGACGCCCGCAAGCATCTCGAACACCTCGAATTGGACCAGCGTTCCCAGGCGATCTCCGCTCCGATCCTTCAAGAGATCCGCGCCCGCCTCGACTTCCTCGTGGACGTCGGCTTGACCTACCTGACGCTCTCTCGCGCGGCCGGCACCCTTTCAGGCGGGGAAGCACAAAGGATTCGTCTCGCCACGCAGATCGGTTCTGGCCTTGTGGGGGTTCTCTACGTTTTGGACGAACCTTCGATCGGCCTGCATCAGCGCGACAACCGTAAGCTCATCGACACCCTCAAACGGCTGCGCGACCTCGGCAATACTCTCATCGTCGTCGAACACGACGAGGAAACAATGGAGGCGGCCGACTGGATCGTCGATATTGGGCCGGGAGCTGGAGAAACGGGCGGCTGGGTTGTCCACTCCGGCACCCTCAAGGACTTGAAGAAGAACACGAGATCCATCACCGGCGACTACCTTTCGGGCCGCAGAGCGATCCTCGCGCCCGAGCAACGCCGCACCGTCGATCCCAAGAGGATCCTCACCGTCAAAGGGGCGAGGGAACACAACCTGAGCAATGTGACCGTGGATTTCCCGCTCGGCTGCTTCGTCGCCGTGACCGGAGTGTCAGGCTCGGGAAAGTCGACTCTTGTCAACTCGATCCTCTACCGTTCCCTCGCTTCTCGTCTCAACGGAGCGCGACTCGTCCCAGGTCGCCATCGCAGTATCGCCGGAACGGAGCACCTCGACAAGGTCGTGCACGTCGACCAGTCACCAATCGGGCGCACCCCGCGTTCAAACCCCGCGACCTACACGGGAGTGTGGGACCAGATCCGCAAGCTCTTCGCTGAGACTCCCGAAGCGAAGGTCCGAGGCTATGGGCCGGGTCGTTTCTCCTTCAATGTGAAGGGCGGACGCTGTGAGGCCTGCCGGGGTGATGGGACCTTGCGCATCGAAATGAACTTCCTGCCAGACGTGTACGTGCCCTGCGAGGTCTGCCACGGGGCGCGCTACAACCGTGAGACCCTCGAGATCCTCTACAAGGGCAAGTCAGTTGCGGATGTGCTCAACATGCCGGTTGCCGAGGCCGCCGAGTTCTTCGCACCGATCACGAGGATCGCCCGCCACCTCAACACTCTTGTCGAGGTCGGCTTGGGCTATGTGCGACTCGGACAGTCGGCGACGACCCTGTCGGGCGGCGAGGCGCAACGCGTCAAGCTCGCCTCTGAGCTTCAGCGGCGTTCAACGGGGCGCACCGTGTACGTCCTCGACGAACCGACCACGGGCCTGCATTCTGAGGATATCCGCAAGCTCCTCCTCGTTTTGCAGTCCCTTGTCGATAAGGGGAACACCGTCATCGTTATCGAACACAATCTCGATGTCATCAAGTCAGCGGATTGGCTGATCGACATGGGGCCCGAGGGCGGGGCCGGAGGCGGCAGTGTCGTCGCGGAGGGGACCCCCGAGCAGGTCGTCGAGGTCGAGGGCTCCTACACGGGGCTCTTCCTCAAGGATGTTCTGGTGAAGGATCGTGCCGCACATGAGCTCGCAGCCGCGAAGAAGAGCTCGAAGAAGAAAGACGTGAGCGCCACGAAGAAGGAGAAGTAGGCGGGGCTGGTGGCGGCAGGGTCGTCGCGGAGGGGATGCCCGAGCAGGTCGTTGAGCAAGCCGTAGAAGCGGTCGAGGGAGCCCTGGAAGCGGTCCCGTGGAGGCAGTAGAGGAAACCCTGGAAGCCGTCAAGCAAGCCGTGGAGGCAGTCGAGGAAACCCTGGAAGCCGTCAAGCAAGCCGTGGAGGCAGTCGAGGAAGCCCTGGAAGTGGTCGAGCAAGCCGTGGAAGCCGTCGAGCAAGCCGTGGAGGCAGTCGAGCAAGCCGTGGAGGCAGTCGAAAAAGCCCTCAGAGCGCTGAAGGGCTGAGCCCTCACAGTGCTGAAGAACTGAGCCTCGCCCTACTTCTTTTCCGTGGTGCGCAGGTGGATCTCGTCAATGTTCATTGAGGACGGAAGGTCCAGCGCGAGACGCACCGTGCGGGCCACGTCCTCGGGCCGCATATGCTCCTCGGGACGGTAAGGCCTACCCGCCTGTGCTTGCATCTCGACCTGCATATCCGTGTCGATCCTGCCCGGATGCAAAGAGACGACGCGTACGCGCCCCCTTTCTTGCTCCCGGAGGCACTCGGTGAAAGCCTTTAGCGCCCACTTCGAGACGCAATAGGCCGCGTCCGAAGGATAAATCCGAACTCCCGCCCCAGAGTTCGTCATGACGACGGTCCCTAAGCTCTCACGCAGGAACGGCAGGGCCATGCGGGTCAGATCCGCAACGGCGACGAGGTTCGTTTCAAGGACGCTGCGCCACTGAACACGATCGGTCTCGTCAATCGTGGCTTTCTTCCCGATGCCCGCATTGTTCACGAGCACATCGAGTCGGCCCGCTACCTCCATGGCCCGATCGAAAGCCGTGGCGAGGGCTTTTTCATCAGCAAGATCAGCGATCAGAGGAAGAGCATTGGGAAGGGCTTGAAGCGCAGGCATCACGGAATTGGCGCGCCGACCCCCAACAATGATGCGATGAGTGCTCGACAATTCCTTCGCTATCGCCGCCCCCAAGCCACGAGTCGCGCCCGTGATCAGAGCAACCGGAGCCTCTGGCGTCATCCTCAGGCTTCTTTCTGCGAAGCGTCGGCGTACAAGGCATCAACCTCGGAGGCGTAATCGCGCAAGACCGCACGGCGCTTGAGCTTCAAAGAAGGCGTAAGGTAGCCGTTCTCCACCGTGAAAGCCGCATTGACAATACGGTATCGGCGGATCGACTCCGCGCGGGAAACCCGCTTATTCGCCCGGGCGATCGCCCTGTCCAAGGACTCACGTACAAGCGGCAGTTCCGCGGCCGCCGCAGGATCCACCGTGTCCAGGCCTTTCGACTTCAACCAGACGGGCAGCATTTCCGTATCGAGGGCGATGAGCGCACCAATATAGGGGCGGTTATCACCAACAACGACAACACTGGAGATCAGCGGATGGGTCTGCAGGGAGTCTTCGAGGATCTCCGGGGACACGTTCTTCCCACCGGCTGTGACGATCAGGTCCTTCTTACGGCCGGTGATCCGCAGGTGCCCGGTGGAGTCGATCGCCCCGAGGTCACCGGATCTGAACCATCCATCCTGGAAAGCCTGGGCGGTCTCCTCGGGCAGGTTGTGGTAGCCCTTCGACACGCAGACCCCTTTGAGGAGGATCTCCCCGTCCTCGGCGATCCGGATCGAGTTGCCCGGCCAGGGGAAACCAACAGAGTCGGGCGGAAAATCACTGGGCCATTCGACTGCGATCGGGCCGGTCGTTTCCGTGAGGCCATAGCCCTGCAAAAGGGTGAGCCCAAGGCCCCGGTAGAAGTGCGCAAGATCAGCGGCAAGGGGCGCGCCGCCGCAGATGATCGTGTGCAGATTCGGCCCGAGGGCGGCTTTCACCTTCTTCAGGGCGAGCATGTCGGCGATCTTGATGCGGGTCGACAGGCCGAAAGACGGGCCGGGAGAGCCAGCAGCATTCGGATCCGTGATCTGCGAGGTGTCAGCGGTCGGCACACCCACACCGGGAGTCACTTCAATCTCGGGCGCAGGTGCATAGGCGGTCGAACGGGAGAAAGTTCGCGCCTGCTTCGTCGCCCAGGAGAAAACGGAACCCTTGAAGCCCTGACCTGCTTTAGCGGTCGCCGCATTGTAGACCTTCTCGAGGACGCGGGGAACGACCAGGAGCATCGTTGGTTTAAAGGTCGCAATGTCAGAGAGGAGGTTGCGCGTGTCGGGAGCGAAAGCGAGGCGCCCCTGACCAGCGAGCAGCGCATACATGACGAAGCGTGCAAGCGAGTGCGCGACGGGCAAGAACAGTAGGGAACGAGACTTCGGGGAGTTGATGAGCTCGGGCAGGAAATCGTAGGCCTGAATGAAGGACTCGATGAAGTTGCCGTGGGTGAGTTCAATGCCTTTCGGCATTCCCGTGGTGCCCGAGGAGTAGATGATCGTCGCGAGATCATGGAGTTCGACACCATCGCGACGCTCCTCAAGGACGCTCTGCTCAACCCCCAGTGAGGCTTCCGCGATTTCACGGTCAGCTCCCTGATCGAGAGCCATGATGCGCACACTCTCATCGGCAACGGAGCGCACCAATTCTGCCTGTTGGGAGGTGGCGGTGAAGACCAGGGAAATATCCGAATCGGCAAGGATGTGTGTGATCTGCGCGGCGGAATCCGTTTCGTAGATCGGCACCGTGACCGCTCCGCATGAAAGGCAGGCGAGGTCAATGAGGGCCCACTCATAGGAGGTCGGCGCGAGGATTGCGATACGGGAACCCGCTTCGACGCCCAATCCAATGAGTCCGCGTCCGAAATCGTCGATTCGTCGCGCGAAGTCATTGATTGTCATCGGCCTCCACACGCCCACAGCGTCACGTCGCTCGATTGCGACCTGTCCGGGATGTTCTTGGGCCCGCAGATGAATCATCTTCGGGAGGTTCCATGTGGCATCGGCCTGCCGGGTTGGAGTGTTCTCCCAGGTCGCGGCGTCGATGTGGCGCAGAGTCATGAGTTCTTCTTCCTTGAGTTCTCGCCTTCGGCGTAGAGGGCGTCGACCTCGTGGGCGAAATCGCGCAGGACGGCCGATCGTTTGAGCTTGAGGGAAGGCGTGAGGTAGCCGTTCTCCACTGTGAAAGCTGTGTCGATGATCCTGAAACGGCGAATCGATTCGGCCCGGGAGACGGCCTTATTCGCTTTCGCGACTGCCCTTTCCAGGGAGGCTTGAATTTCGGGGAGCTTCGCGGCGGCAGCCGGATCCACGACGGGCAGACCGTGATTCGTCAGCCAAGAGCCGAGCATGTCGTGGTCGAGGGTGAAGAGCGCGCCGATATAGGGGCGGGCGTCGCCGACGACGATCACGCTGGAAAGGAGTGGGTGGGTGATGAGCTGCTCTTCGAGGACCTCCGGGGAAACGTTCTTACCTCCGGCCGTCACAATGAGTTCCTTCTTACGTCCCGTGATCTGCAAGCCGTGCTTGCGGTCCATGGATCCGAGGTCGCCGGTGTGGAACCAGCCGTGCTCCATGACCTCCGCTGTCTCATCGGGCAGGTTGTAGTAGCCGCGCATGACGGACACGCCCTTGACGAGGATCTCCCCGTCTTTCGCGATCTTCACGAAGTTGCCCGGCAAGACGGGGCCCACATAGCCGGAGGGGTGATGGTCGAGGCTTTGCACGGCAAGGGGACCAGTCGTTTCAGAAAGGCCGTAGCCCTGGAGGAGGGTGAGTCCCATACCCGAGTAGAACTGGGACAGATCCGCCGCAAGTGGCGCGCCGCCGCTGATGACATAGCGAAGGTTCGGGCCGATGATCTGGCGGACCTTCTTCAAAACGAGGGAGTCGGCGAGGTGGTGGCGCATCCTCAGGAGGGGGGAGGGGCCCAGACGTGATTCTTGCGCACGGGCATAGGCCTTCGCCTGCTTCGCGGACCACGAGAAGATCGTCTTCTTCAATCCCTTGCCTGCTTTCGCCGAGGCCGCGTTGTAAATCTTTTCGAGGACACGAGGCACTACAAGGAGGACGGAGGGTTTGAAGGCTTTGAGGTCGGGCAAAAGGTTCTTGATATTCGGCGAGAATCCGATGACTCCTTGGCCCGAGAGGATGACGTGCATGACGAGGCGGGCAAGCACGTGGGCGAGGGGCAGGAAGAGGAGGATTCGGGTATCGGGAGAGTCGATGACGGAGCCGAGGAGCTGACGGGTCGAGTGGCAGGTTCCGACGAAATTCGCGTGCGTGAGGGCAACGCCCTTGGGAACGCCGGTCGTTCCCGAGGTGTAGATGATTGTCGCGAGATCCTCACTGCGCACTGCGGCCTTGCGCCGATCGAGTTCTTGAGCGTCGATGCGCTGGGCGGCGCTGGCAATCTCGCGCATGGCGCCAGTGTCAATCGCGGACACGCAGACGAGGGAATTGGGAAGGACCGAGGAAACGAGTTCGGCCTGTTGGGCGCTCTGTGTGAAGACCCGCGTCACTTTCGCGTCGGAAAGGATATGTGTGATCTGCGCGGCAGAATCAGATTCGTAGATCGGGACGGTCACGGCGCCGATTGACAGGATCGCGAAGTCGAGGAGCATCCACTCAAAAGATGTGGGGGAGAGGATCGCGACCGCGTCACCGTGGCGCACTCCGAGACCGATGAGGCCGCGAGCCGTGTCGTCGATTCTGCGTTGGAGCTCACCTGCTGTGATGGGGCGGGTCGTGCCGACAGGAGTACGTTCCTGGACGGCGACTTGCTGGGGGCGGGCTTTCGCCCGGGCAGCGAAGAGGGACGTGGCTGTGTCTGCCGGATCGATCGTGAATTTGGCTTTCACGGTGTACGAGCCATCACGCAGCTTCTTCATGGAGGGTCCTTTCGCTGCCGAATTGATTTAAGACTTTGAACAGCTTGCCGACTTCGAAGAGTAGTGGGGTCTTCACCACCCGGTGCTCGAACACGCCCAGGTCGAGCGCGAGATGCATCATGTTCGACAAACCGCCACGCCCATGATCACATGATCACATGAAAGCCGAGGTGGCGAAGCACATCGAGACGCGTGAAACGAAAACCGGAAGGGGCTGAGAAGGAAGGCTCAGGGAGCTTTCAGAGGTCGTAGTACATCTTGTACTCGAAAGGATGTGGGTAGACCCGCATCGGTGCGACTTCCTGAGTCTCCTTGTAGTCGAGCCACGTGTCGATGAGATCCTGGGTGAAGACATCTCCCTCGGTGAGGAACTCGTGGTCCTCACGAAGCGCCTCAAGCGCAGCCTCCAAAGAAGAAGGCAGTTTCGCAATGTCTAAGTATTCGGCGGGCGGAAGCTCGTAGAGATCCTTGTCGATCGGGGCGGCGGGTTCGATGCGGCGTTTGATGCCGTCGATTCCGGCCATGAGGCAGGCAGCGAAAGACAGGTACGGGTTCGCTGAAGGATCCGGGACCCGGTATTCGACTCGCTTAGCCTTCGGGGAGGTCCCGGTCACGGGGATGCGGATGCAGGCTGAGCGGTTGCGCGCCGAGTACACGAGGTTAATGGGCGCTTCGAAACCGGGGACGAGGCGGCGGAAGGAGTTCACTGAAGGATTCGTGAAGGCCAAGAGCGCGGGAGCATGCTCGAGCAGGCCCCCGATGAACCAGCGGGCAAGATCCGAGAGGGAACCATAGCCGCGCTCATCGTAGAAGAGAGGCTCGCCGTTCTTCCACAGTGACAAGTGCGTGTGCATTCCCGAGCCGTTGTCACCGAAAAGTGGCTTGGGCATGAAGGTCGCCGAATGCCCCAGTTCAAGGGCGGTGTTCTTAATGACGTACTTGAACTTCATCATGTCGTCGGCGGCTTTTTGCAGGGAAGCGAAGCGGTAGTTGATCTCCTGCTGGCCGCCCGATCCGACCTCGTGGTGGGCGCGTTCAATATCGAGGCCGACTGCCGCGAGCTTGCGGACCATCTCATCGCGAACATCGCAGTACTGGTCCTGGGGTGAAACCGGAAAGTAGCCTCCCTTGATCGGCACTTTGTAGCCGAGGTTGCCGCCCTCTTCCTTCGTGCCGGTATTCCAATAGGCCTCAGGGGAGTCAATCGAGAAGAAAGTCGAGTTCGGGGACACCTGGTAGCGGACATCACTGAAGAGGTAGAACTCGGCTTCAGCACCGATGAAGCAAGTGTCTGCAATGCCGGTGGAACGCAGATACGCTTCGGCCTTCGCTGCGACCTGGCGCGGATCACGTGAGAAAGGCTCATCCGTGAAGGGGTCGACGATGGAGAAGTTCACGATGAGGGTTGTCGCAGCACGGAAGGGGTCGAGGAAAGCGGAAGAGATATCGGGGATGAGCTTCATATCCGACTCGTGGATTGCGGTGAATCCTCTAATGGAGGAGCCGTCGAACATGAGGCCGTTCTCGAGGGCGTCGTCGACGAAAACGGCGGCGGGGATTGTGAAGTGCTGCTGAACTCCGGGCACGTCGCAGAAACGAACGTCGACGAATTCGACCTGCTCCTTCTCGATGAATTCTGCGATTTCGGCCGAACTCGTGAACATGTTTCGTCCTTCCTCACGCCCGAGCGCGAGCGAGTGAGTCTGAGCAGTAAAGGCATGGCAAAGCGTCAGCCACGTAAATGGTAATCCACGCTTGTGGCCCTGCCGCCTTCCTCGTCCAAATACCGGCAAAATCCACTCTCTTGGCGCACGCCGCCTGCCACTTCACGCCGGGCTCATCCCGCCTGCTCGCGTATCCTGAAGCAATGGCAGACCCCGCGACCTACCGGCCCCCCACAGGAGACATCCCCACCTCGCCGGGCGTCTACCGTTTCAGCGATGAACACGGTCGCGTCATCTACGTCGGCAAGGCGAAAAACCTGAGAAACCGCCTGACGAACTACTTCCAAGACCCCGCGAATCTGCACCCACGCACCCAGCAGATGGTCTTCACCGCGACCCGCGTCCAATGGACCGTCGTCCGCAGCGAAATCGAAGCCCTCACCCTCGAATTCACGTGGATCAAAGAATTCAATCCACGATTCAACGTCATCTTCAAAGACGACAAGACCTACCCCTATCTGGCGGTCACCATGGGGGAGCGCTTCCCCAGGGTCCAAGTCACCCGGCAGGCGAAACGAAAGGGCACCAACTACTACGGCCCCTACACGCAGATCTGGGCGATCAGGGAAACGATCGACCTCCTCTCACGTGTCTACCCGGTGAGGACCTGCGCCCCGGGAGTCTTTCAAAGGGCGAGGGCGCAGGGGCGGCCTTGTCTTCTCGCCGACATTGAGAAGTGCTCCGCGCCCTGCGTCGGAAGAATCAGCGAGGAAGAGCACCGGGCCCTGGCTGAATCACTGTGCGAGTTCATGGAGGGAAAGACCGGCCCCATTGTCCGTGACCTGCGTCAACGAATGAAAGAAGCGGCCGAGAAACTCGACTATGAAACAGCTGCTCACCTTCGAGACGATATTGCCGCGATTGAAACGGTCCTCGAGAAGAACGCGGTCGTCCTCGACGATGGGACCGACGCGGATGTCTTCGCCCTCGCCGCCGATGAACTCGACGCCGCCGTCCACGTTTTCCACGTCCGCGGAGGCAGGATCCGAGGTACTCGAGGCTGGGTGATCGACCGAGTTGACGAGGCCGATGAGGCGCAGCTCATGGAACGACTGCTTGAACAGGTCTACTCTCAGTTGCCTCCGGCGCCGCCCAAGCGACAACGCCGCGAACAAGAAGGGCCCTCCTCAGTTGACGATGTCGCACACACCCCGACCTCGGCGATACCGCGCGAGATCCTTTTGTCCCACATGCCCTCAGCCCCTGAGATCATCGCCGAGTGGCTTTCCGAGCGACGCGGATCGAAGGTCGTGGTGCACACCCCCAAGCGCGGTCCGAAAGCGCAACTCATGGCGACTGTCGTGGAGAATGCGCGTCAGGCGCTCGAATTGCACAGGACTCGTCGCGCCTCCGATTTGAGTGAACGCGCAAAAGCCCTGGAGGAACTCGCTGAAAACCTCGGATTGGACACCACTCCACTGAGGATCGAATGCTACGACGTGTCGCACACCATGGGCCAGGATCAGGTCGCCTCAATGGTTGTCTTCGAGGACGGTGCGCCCCGGAAGGACGCGTATCGCGCGTACAACATCCGTGGCAAGGACGGGCAGGGCACCCCCGATGACACGAGTGCCATGGATGAGGTACTCAAGCGCCGCTTCTCGCGCCTGCTCGCCGAGGAAGCGGGAATCACAGGCGAGGACGAGGAGGGAGTCGCCTACGAGTCGGGACCGATTGACGCCACCACCGGACGCCCCAGGCGCTTTTCCTACCGGCCCGACCTGGTGGTCGTTGACGGCGGGCTTCCCCAAGTGAACGCCGCTAGGCGCGCCCTTGATGAGATCGGGGTTGATATTCCCCTCGTTGGCTTGGCGAAGCGCCTCGAAGAGGTGTGGATCCCCGGAGACGAATTCCCGCTGATCCTGCCGCGCTCCTCGGCTGCACTGCACCTCCTGCAGTATCTGCGCGACGAGTCTCACCGTTTCGCGATTACGAAGCATCGTCAACGCAGAGGAAAAGCGGTGACCCGTTCCGTCCTCGATGCGATTCCGGGCGTCGGGCCTGCCCGTCAAAAGGCCCTCCTCAAAGCCTTCGGTTCCGTCAAACGCCTGCGTCTCGCCTCACTTGAGGAAGTGGCCGCAGTCCCCGGAATCGGGCCGTCCTTGGCCTCAACGATCCTCGAAGCCCTCGATCCGAAACACACTGACAGCCACTGAGAGCCCCTAAAGCGGGCTCGAATGGAGGAGCCTCGACTACCCTGGACGCATCCGTACTCGCTAAGGAGCCCCATGTCGACAAGCGATGATTTCCCGATGCCCCGTCGTATCGTCCTGCTCGGCTCTGGTGAGCTGGGCAAAGAAGTGACGATTGAACTCAAGCGTCTCGGGTGCCAGGTGATCGCCGTCGATTCTTACCCGGGTGCTCCGGCGATGCAGCTCGCGGACGACCACCGAGTGATTGACATGTCGGATGGGCCCGCCCTGCGTCGCCTCCTCGAGGAGACAAAACCCGATCTCGTCGTCCCTGAAGTTGAAGCGATCGCAACGGATGAGCTCGCCGACTTTGAAGAGCACTCCGACTCGCGCATTGTCCCCAATGCTTTCGCCGTTCAGGCAACGATGGACCGCCAAAGCATTCGCGCTCTTGCAGCCTCCCTCGAAGGGGTGCGGACTTCGAAGTTCCGTTTTGCCTCCTCCCTGGAGGAAGTGCGAGAAGCCCTCGAACACACGGGGTTACCGGCCTTCATCAAGCCGACTATGTCCTCTTCCGGTCACGGCCAATCCCGCATCGTCTCCGCCCAGGAGGCGGAGGCTGCGTGGACCTGTGCCCTCGAGGGGGCGCGCTCGGACACGGGACGCGTCATTGTCGAAGAGGAAGTGGACTTCGATTCGGAGATCACACTCTTGACGATCCGCTCCTGGGATCGTGAATCTGCCAGCGTCGTCACAAGCTTTTGCGCCCCCATCGGACACCGCCAAGAACACGGCGACTACGTCGAGTCCTGGCAGCCCGCCAAGATCAGCCCGCTCGCTCTCGAAGCTGCTCAACGCATGGCGAAGACCGTCACAGACGCCCTCGCCGAAAAGGGCGCCGCTCCTGCGCTCGGACTTTTCGGAGTGGAGTTCTTCGTCAAGGGCGAAGACGTGTGGTTCTCCGAATTGTCTCCGCGCCCTCACGACACGGGCATGACGACAATGGCCTCCCAAAGCCAATCCGAGTTCGAATTGCATGCGCGTGCGATCCTCGGGCTTCCCGTCAACCCCTCGCTTCGCACGCCCGGAGCTTCAGCGGTTGTGAAGTCGCAAGAGCGCATTGCCCACCCCGAGTACCGGGGCATTGCCGCCGCTTTGGAGGTGGCAGATGGTGTTCGGATTTTTGGAAAACCTGTGACGAGGGCGGGGCGTCGCCTCGGTGTTGTCCTCGCTACCGCTGCCACTGCTGAGGAGGCTCGTCGGCGCGCTTCGAATGGAGCCTCGTTAGTGTCCGTCGTCGAATCCCGGGAGGTCGAATGAACGATCAGATGAATCAGGAAGAACCTACGACCGTCCCCTCGGGCATTCCCCTGCTCGACGATCAGGCGACGGAAGAACCCACTGCTCCCGTCAATGAAGTCCTCATCATCACTGGCATGTCCGGAGCGGGACGCACGGGCGCCGCTCGTGCGCTCGAAGATCTCGATTGGTATGTCGTCGATAATTTGCCTCCGGCGATGATCCCCGCCCTCGTGGGAATGATGAGCCCCGATGGTGCGGGTGTTCACCGTCTCGCGGTCGTCGTTGACGCGCGATCACGAAGCTATTTCGCGGACCTGGCGAAGACCCTCGAGCAGCTCAAGGACACGGGCGCCCTCTACCGGGTGATTTTCCTTGAGGCGAGCGCAGAGGCTTTGGTGAAGCGCTACGAAAACAATCGGCGTCCCCACCCCATGCAGGCCGGAGGGACTCTGCTTGATGGCATTGCTGCGGAGAAGAGTCTTCTCGCACCATTGCGGCGCATCGCCGATGAGATCATCGACACCTCGAGGATGAACGTTCATGACTTGACGCGCCACATCCGCGATGTCGTCGCGGGGGAGGGGACTCGCGCTTTACGCGTCACCGTTGAGTCGTTCGGTTTCAAGAGGGGCATTCCGATTGATGCCGACCACGTCCTCGACGTGCGTTTCTTGAAGAACCCGTATTGGGTTGATGAGCTGCGTCATTTGACGGGGCGTGATCACGCGGTCGCAGAGTATGTGCTCGCCCAGCCTGGTGTTCGCGAGTTCGTCGAATCCTACGCGCAACTTCTCGCCCCGATGCTTCAGGGGTATTTGCAAGAACTTAAACCATTCACAACGATCGCTGTGGGCTGCACGGGCGGCAAACACCGTTCGGTCGCGTGCGCCGAGCTGATCGCGGCGACGCTACGCGATTACGGCTATTCTGTCCGAGTCCATCACCGTGATCTCGGGAGGGAATGATGACCTACCTCGATGCAGCCGGTTGGACCCAGCGAGGAGAGACCGGTGATTCCGTTGTCGCTCTGGGCGGTGGGCACGGCCTTTCAGCGACGCTTCGCGCACTGCGCCATATCACGCGCTCTTTGACGGCGGTCGTGACCGTCGCCGACGATGGGGGTTCATCGGGACGGATGCGCCAGGAGATGGAGATCCTTCCGCCGGGTGATTTGCGGATGGCTCTCGCTTCCCTGTGTGAAGAATCCGAATGGGGATTGACCTGGCGTGATGTTTTGCAGACTCGTTTGGAAACGACAGGGCCCCTCAATGGCCATGCGCTCGGCAACCTGTTGATTTCGGGCCTGTGGCAGCTCCTTGACGACCCGGTTGAGGGCTTGGACTGGGTGGCCCGCCTCCTCGGTGCGACGGGTCGGGTCCTGCCGATGGCGATCGACCCGATCGACATTGAAGCGGATATGGACGACGACGGACGCAAGTACACGGTGTCGGGCCAGTCGAAGGTTGCGGTCGCCCCCGGAACTGTTGAGGACATCCGTATTTATCCTGAGGAGCCGACAGTTCCCTCAGAGGTCATTCGTGCGATTTCCGAGGCCGAGTGGGTCGTCCTCGGACCGGGCTCCTGGTACACCTCTGTCATCCCGCATCTTCTCGTCCCTGATCTTCACCGTGCGCTCGTCACGACGAACGCGCATCGGGCGCTCATCTTGAATCTTTCTCGTCAAAGGGGCGAGACTGACACGATGACGACCGCAGACCATGTGCGGGTCATTCGCAAGTACGCTCCCGACTTCAAACTTGATGTCGTCATCGCCGATCCGACTGCCACTGATGACATCGACGAGTTGATCGTCGCGGCTGAGGAACTGGGGGCGCGCGTTCTTTTGCGTCAGGTCCGTACCGGCGATGGGCGTTCGCATCATGATCCGCTGCGCCTCGCCGCAGCCCTCCGGGACGCCTTCGATGGTTTCCTCGGGGAAGTGGGTCGCCCGGAGAATTGGCTCCCCTGAGCCCTTGAGGAGAACTGGCTCGCCTGAGCCTGAAGGAAGAGGACGATGTCTCTGACGACTGATCTGAAGGACGAGCTCGCGAGGATCCAACCGGCGACTCAGCAGGCGATGGCCGCGGAGGTCGCGACGATCCTGCGTTTCGCTGGGGGACTCCACCTCGTCTCGGGTCGGATCCTCATTGAGGCGGAGCTCGATTCCCCGGTTGCTGCTCGTCGGCTTCGGGCATTCCTTCAGCTGCTCTACAACGCGGAGTCAACGGTGGTCGTCGTATCGGGAGGGTCTCTCAAACGAGGCAAGCGTTATGTTGTGCGTGTTGTGCACAAGGCCGATGAACTTGCCCGGATGACTGGACTTGTTGATTCTTTACGTCGTCCGGTTCGTGGGTTGCCTGCAAGTCTTGTTGCCTCTGGACACGAGGATTCTGCGGCGATTTGGCGCGGAGCTTTCCTCGCGCGGGGTTCGCTCATGGAGCCGGGGCGCTCCACCTCCCTTGAGGTGACCTGTCCAGGGCCCGAGGTCGCCCTCGCAATGGTCGGATGTGCGAGAAGACTCGGCGCTGCTGCACGTTCGAAGGAGGTGCGGGGAACTGACCGGGTCTCTGTTCGTGATTCCGAGGCGATCGGACAGCTGATCGAAGCGATGGGTGCCAAGGAAACCTTCAAGACCTGGCAGGACCGCCGGGAGCGTCGCGAGGCGCGGGGGAGTGCGAATCGTCTGGCGAACTTCGATGACGCGAATCTTCGCCGCTCAGCAAGGGCAGCGGTCGCCGCCGGAGCGAGGGTTGAGAGAGCTTTTGAGATCCTCGGAGATGAGGTTCCCGCTCATCTTCTGGAGGCGGGGAAGCTGCGCTTGCAGTACAAACAGGCCTCCCTTGAAGAGCTCGGCAAGCACACGGATCCTCCTTTGACGAAGGATGCGGTCGCGGGTCGGATCCGTCGTCTTCTCGCCATGGCGGATAAGGCAGCGCATGAGCGGGGCATCCCCGATACGGAGGCCGCGCTCACACTGGAGATGCTCGAAGAAGACTGAGGACTAAGGTCCGGGATACTCCATATTCGTTATCTGCGTCACAGTCTCAATCCGAAACTACAGGTGTCCTCAACCGGTCTCGGGTGTAAATTAGAGGTGCTTGAACCGCAGTGATCTGCGGGCCGGGCTCGCAATCCGCGAGACCCCGGTTGCACCGAAAGAACGTGCCCGCAAAGGGCATGAGCAGGAGGACAACAGTGACCACCCGCGTTGGTATTAACGGCTTCGGCCGCATCGGCCGCAACTTCTTCCGCGCCGCCCTTGAGCAGGGCGCGGACATTGAGATCGTCGCCGTTAACGACCTCACCGACACCAAGACCCTCGCTCACCTTCTCAAGTACGACTCGATCCTCGGTCGCTTCGGCGGCGAGGTCTCCTACGACGAGTCCTCGATCGTCGTCAACGGCAAGGCCGTCAAGGTTCTCGCGCAGCGCAATCCTGCTGACCTCCCCTGGGGCGAGCTCGGCGTCGATGTCGTCGTCGAGTCCACCGGCTTCTTCACCGATGGTGAGAAGGCCAAGGCCCACCTTGAGGCCGGCGCCAAGAAGGTCGTCATCTCCGCTCCCGCGAAGAACGTCGACGGCACCTTCGTCATGGGCGTGAACGAGGGCGACTACGACGGTGAGACCATGAACATCGTCTCGAACGCCTCGTGCACCACCAACTGCCTCGCGCCCCTCGCCAAGGTTCTCCACGCGAACTTCGGCATCGTCCGCGGCATCATGACGACGATCCACTCCTACACCGGCGACCAGCGCGTCCTCGACGCCCCCCACTCGGACCTGCGTCGCGCCCGCGCCGCCGCCCTCAACATGATCCCGACGAAGACCGGCGCCGCCCAGGCTGTCGCCCTCGTCCTTCCCGAGCTCAAGGGCAAGTTCGACGGCCTCGCCGTCCGCGTCCCCACCCCGACTGGCTCCCTCACCGACCTCACCTTCCAGGCTGAGAAGGAGGTCAGCGTTGAGGCCGTCAACGCTGCCGTTAAGGCTGCCGCCGAGGGCGAGCTCAAGGGCATCCTCGAGTACACGGAGGATCCGATCGTCTCCACCGACATCGTCGGCGATCCGCACTCCTCGATCTTCGACGCCGGTGAGACCAAGGTCATCGGCGACCTCGTGAAGGTCCTCTCCTGGTACGACAACGAGTGGGGCTACTCCAACCGTCTCGTCCAGCTCGCTGTCCTCGTCGGCTCGAAGCTCGCCTGAGCCTTCCGCTACGCAGTGATCGGCTGATACGGCGCCCGCGCACCTCTTGCGGTGCGCGGGCGTCCGCGTTCACCCCCATTCCACGGGCTCGAAGCCCGAAGAGAAAGGCTGGTTCCCATGAGGACCATTGAGACCCTCGGGGATCTGCGCTCCAAGCGCGTCCTCGTCCGCTCCGACTTCAACGTTCCGCTCAAGGACGGCCAGATCACCGATGACGGCCGCATCCGCGCGGCACTGCCGACTCTCACCCGCCTCGTCGAGGCCGGTGCGAAGGTCGTCGTCATGGCGCACCTCGGCCGCCCGAAGGGCAAGGTCGACCCCGCGTTCTCCCTCGCCCCGGTCGCCAAACGTCTCGGCGAACTCATCGACGCGCCCGTCACCCTTGCGAAGGATGTTGTTGGCGAATCCGCGAAGGCCACCGTTGAGGCTTTGAAGGACGGCGAGATCGCCCTCCTCGAGAACGTCCGCTACGACGCGCGCGAAACCTCCAAGGTTGACGAGGAGCGCAGCGAACTCGCTGCCGCCTACGCCGAGCTCGGCGACGCTTTCGTTTCCGACGGTTTCGGTGTCGTGCACCGCAAGCAGGCTTCCGTTTACGACATTGCGAAGCTCCTGCCTTCCGCTTCGGGCCTCCTCGTCCTCAAGGAGATCGAGTCCCTGCGCAAGGCGACTGACAATCCGGAGCGCCCCTACGGCGTGGTGCTTGGCGGTTCGAAGGTCTCCGACAAGCTCGGCGTTATCGCAAACCTCCTGAAGAAGGCTGATCGCCTCTTCATCGGTGGTGGCATGGCCTTCACCTTCCTCGCAGCCCAGGGCCACTCAGTCGGCAAGTCCTTGCTCGAAGAGGAACAGATCGACACTGTTAAGGGCTACATTGCCGAGGCTGCCGAGCGTGGCGTCGAGCTGATCCTGCCCATCGATGTTGTCGTCGCCCCCGAGTTCGCAGCCGACGCGCCTGCGAGCGTCGTCACCGTCGACCAGATCCCCGCAGACCAGATGGGCCTCGATATTGGTCCCGAGTCCCGCAAGCTCTTCGCTGAGAAGATCTCCTCGGCGAAGACCGTCGCGTGGAACGGTCCGATGGGCGTCTTCGAGTTCCCGGCTTTCGCTGAGGGCACGAAGGCTGTTGCCAAGGCCCTGTCCGAGGGCGATATGTTCTCGGTCATTGGTGGCGGAGATTCCGCTGCCGCCGTTCGACTTCTCGGCTTCGACGAGTCCACCTTCTCCCATATCTCCACTGGTGGCGGCGCCTCCCTCGAACTCCTCGAGGGTAAGGTCCTGCCCGGTATCGCAGTTCTGGAGGACTGAAACATGGCACGCACCCCGTTGATGGCCGGCAACTGGAAAATGAACCTCGATCACCTCGAGGCGAACCACCTCGTCCAGGGCCTCGCCATGGAACTCAAGGATCACAACCACGACTACGCCCAGTGCGAGGTCCTCGTGATCCCCCCGTTCACCGATATTCGCACCGTCCAGACCATCGTTGACGCCGACGAACTCGGCATCAAGTACGGTGCCCAGGACGTCTCCATCCACGACAATGGCGCCTACACGGGCGAGATTTCGACCGCGATGCTCGACAAGCTTGGCTGCACCTACGTCGTGATGGGCCACTCGGAGCGCCGCGAATACCACAACGAGTCCGATGAGCTTGTCGGCCAGAAGGCTCGCAAGGTCCTGGATGCGGGCATGACCCCGATCCTGTGCTGCGGCGAAGCTCTCGAGGTCCGCAAGGCCGGCACTCACGTCGAGTTCGTGCTCGGCCAGATCCGCGCGGCTCTGGCTGGCTGGTCCGCTGAGGATGTCGCGAAGATCGTCATCGCCTACGAGCCGATCTGGGCGATTGGCACGGGTGAGACCGCGACCTCTGAGGATGCGCAGGAAGTGTGCGGTGCGATCCGCAAGGCCCTCGCAGAGGACTTCGGAACTGAAACCGCCGAGGCCACTCGTGTCCTTTACGGCGGCTCCGCGAAGCCGGGCAACATCAAGGAGCTCATGGCTCAGCCCGACATCGATGGTGCCCTCATCGGAGGTGCCTCGCTGAAGGCTGAGTCCTTCGCCGAGATGGCGCGCTTCTACGCCTGAGTCTGTTCGGGGTGAGGCGTGTTTCTACGCCTGAGCCTGAATGAGGCTGAGTGGGGGCCAAGCGGCATGCCGCTTGGCCCCCTTCATGCTGCTCCGTTAAACTCGAACAGGTTGACTATCGATTGAGCTTCACGCCGAGGCTCTCCACTGAAGAATCGGGAACACTGTGGCCGCTCTGAAGATCACCTTCCTCGTGCTCATCGTCCTGACGAGCATCCTGCTCGCCCTCACTGTGCTCATGCATAAGGGCAAGGGCGGTGGCGTCTCCGACATGTTCGGCGGAGGCATTTCTTCGAGCGCAGGCTCCTCCGGTGTCGCAGAGCGCAACCTCAATCGGATCACCCTGGGTGTGCTCATCGTGTGGGTCGTCGTCATCGTCGGCTACGGCCTCATGCAGAAGTGGGTCTTCTAAGACTCTTTGTGGAATCTTTCGGGTTTTGCAGGGCTTTGAGTCGGCTGAGCCCTTCCTTCGTTTGAAGGCTTTTACTTTCGTGAGAGGCCTGCGAGTGGGATTGTTCTGCTTGCAAGAATTGCTTGCCTGTAGTCGCATTTCGTCGTTGACAGCACCGGGATTCAACAAGATCAGCGGCATATCCCTCAAGTGATGCCGTCAAAAGTACGCCCCTCAAGAGGAGCAGTCACGGGCACGCCTCTCACAACATGTACGGGGGATTGAGGTTCCACTTTCGTTTATCGTCTGCCTCTGTGGAGCACGGCAGCCCCAGACTTTTCTGGCTACTCGTGCTCAGGCCAAACCATTCCGACTACCATCGCCTATTCCAGGTTTCCGGGCGGGCGGCCTCGCCTATTCCAGGTTTCCGGGCGGACGGCCTCGCCTATTCCAGGTTTCCCGGCAGAAATGAGCGTCATAGGGCAGGAATAGGACGGGAACCCTGGAATCCGCGCGAGCGTAAGAACGAAAGCCCCCTGCAGCCCGTGGTATCCAGACCAATGCCTTCGCGACGAGAGCTATCCAGACCAAGGCCCCAGCCACACAGGGGATCCGGGCCGACACCCCCATGCTGTGCGACTGAGCTCAGATGAGCGCCGCAGCCTCCGAATCTGCCCAGACGAGCGAAGAATCGCTGAGTACTCGCGCAGCAGGCAGGAGGGAATCCGCTGACGTGTTCTGATTGTGCTCGAGCTCTTCGTTCTCAGCGAGGACCCGGGCAAGCGCCTCCGCTTTCGCAGCTCCCGCCGCAATGAGATGAATCCGCTTCGACGCGCGAAGCACAGGAAGCGAGAACGTGATCCTACGAGCTGGAGGCTTAGGGGAGTCGTCAAGCGCGTAGAGGGGACGATCTTCATGGAGAGGACGCCCGGGGAAGAGGCTCGCAATATGCCCATCGGGCCCCATCCCAAGGATCACCAAGTCAAAGGCTGCACCACCAGTGATGTCTCTCCACTGGGAAGTTGCACGAGCAACCGCATCCTCCAGGGACTGGCCTTCGTCGCTTGGCATCGGGTGAAGGCGCACGCCTTCGCACTCGTTGAAAAGAGCCCGCATTGCCTCTGTATCATTACGATCCGGGTCTTCGGCTGCAACGAAGCGTTCATCCACCCAGAACACGTCGATTCTGTTCCAATCGATCCCTTCTGCGAAATCTCGAAAGCGGGGGAGGAGCTTGTGGGAGACGAAGCCTCCCGCAATCGCAATCGACACACGCTCAGTGCTCAGCGCCGCAGGCCCGGTGCTCTGCTCATGAACCTTGACCCCGGTACGTAGCTCTGCATGTCCGGCGCTCTGCTCATGAAGCACGGCCCTGGTATTCAGCTCCGCAGGACCGGCGCTCTTCTCAAGAGCCTCGGCCCCGGTGCTCAGCGCTGCAAGCTCGGCGCACATCGTGCGGGCCGCAGCCTCGACGAGGAGATCGGGAGAATCGAAGACGCGGAGCTCAGGGGAACAGGAGTCCGGCAGCTCGCTCATTGCGCGATCCGCTCTGCAGCCTCGGGAAGCAGATACAAGTCCCTGGTGAGCAGCTCCCCGTAGAGCACATCCGGGTCGAGTCGGCGCAGCTCCTCCATCAGGCAATCCTGCACGCTCCTCCTCGGAAGATTCACATCCGCTGTGGCCAGGCCACTGCGATGCAGATGCGCAACATTCGAACTCGCCCGACGCTGCAAGGACACTTCCGAACCATGAGCGAAATAAAAGTGCACCCCTGTGATGGTTGAGGCATGCGGATCCGTTTGGCGCGTTACGGGAACACCGAGCATCCGGTGAATCCAGGCAGCAACGAGGTAGGAGGAAGGATGAGTCTCGTGTCCTCTCACCAGCACGGAAACGGGCATCTGGTCGAACTCGGCGGCAATCGTCGCGAGAAGCGCACGCCACAAAGTCACTCCCGCCCACCCCAAGTCCGTATCTCCAGGCGTGTAATGCTGCGAAAGCCCAAGGAGGGTCTTCAAAGGGCATTCACTACCCCTCGAGTCCGTGATCCGGCGAATCGCGATCCGGCCGAGCGGATGCTCACCGGGGTTGTGTGGGGCGGCGACGGGCCAGTAGGTGACGACCGGGGTATCCGACAAGAGGAGCGGCATGACGAGGGTGTCGAGGGCGGAGGCAGCCTGGCCCTTCGGCTCAAGAACAATGACATCAGAGGGACCTGCCGCGTCTCCTACGCGGATCTGCGCGTTGAGTCGAGCCGCCCCTTCAGTAACTGGCGAGTCAACAACCACAATGACACGGCAGGGGTGTTCACGCGAAGCGGCGTCCGAGATCTCGATGGCACGATCAACGTCAATAAGGTCGGGTACGACAATGATGAGCGTGAGGACGCGCCCAAGAGTTGTCGCACCGCGATCCTCGCGAAGGCTCACGATCCGGGAGGCGATCTCGTGGCTGGTGGTGTCCTTGAGGGTGATGATCACGGGAGCCTCCAAGCTCGCCCGTCGCGGGCCATCATGTCGTGCGCCGAAGCAGGACCCCAAGAGCCGGGCCGATATTGTTCGAGAGCGCCTGTCCTCTCCCAATGGGCGAGGATCGGGTCGAGGATCTGCCAGGACAGTTCCACTTCCCTCTGGTGGGGGAACAGTGGCGCCGATCCGACGAGAGCGTCAAGGATGAGCCTTTCATAGGCTTCCGGTGAGTCCTCTGTGAAGGCATGGCCGTAGCCGAAGTCCATAGTCACATCACGGACCTGCATTTCAGTGCCGGGGACTTTCGCACCGAACTTCAAAGTCATGCCTTCATCGGGTTGGACTCGGATGACGAGAACATTTTGTCCGGACTCGGTGAGTTCGGAGTTTTCAAAAGGCACGTGAGCGGCTCTTTTGAAGACGACGGCGATTTCGGTGACGCGTTTACCCAGGCGTTTGCCTGCACGCAGGTAGAAGGGCACGTGGGCCCAACGCCTCGAGTCGATGAAGAGTTTGACGGCGGCAAAGGTCTCCGTCGTCGAGTCAGCTGGAATACCTTCCTCTTCGAGGAAGGCGGCGACCTGTGTGCCGCCTTGCCATCCAGCCGCGTACTGGCCTCTAGCGCTTGAAGCATCGAGATCCTCGGGAAGGCGGACAGCAGAGAGGATTTTCTCTTTCTCGACTCGCAGCGCTTCCTGGGTGAAACGCACGGGCTCTTCCATCGCGGTCAGGGCGAGGAGTTGCAGGAGGTGGTTTTGGATGACATCGCGTGCGGCACCGATCCCGTCGTAGTATCCGGCGCGGGTGCCGATTCCGATATCTTCCGCCATCGTGATCTGCACGTGGTCGACGTAGTTCGCATTCCACAGGGGTTCGAACATTGTGTTCGCGAAACGGATTGCGAGGATGTTTTGAACAGTCTCTTTGCCGAGGTAGTGGTCGATGCGGAAGACGTCTTTCTCGTCGAAGACCTGTGAGACCACATCGGAGAGGAGGCGTGCGGAAGCGAGATCGTGTCCGAAGGGCTTTTCAATGATGACTCGGCGAAACTCTTTGCCTTTGCGCTGGTTGAGGCCGGTTTCGGCAAGCCTTTGGGAAACGAGGGGGAAGGAGGACGGCGGGATTGACAGGTAGAAGGCGTGATTTCCGCCGGTGCCGCGTGTTTCATCGAGTTCGGCGACGGTGTCGGCGAGTCTGCGGTAGGCCTCTGGGTCGTTGAAGGTGCCTGAGACGAAGCGCAGGCCTGAACGGAGTTGGTTCCAGGTGCGCTCGTTGAAGCCTGTGCGTGTCCCTTTCTCGATGGCTTCTCGCACGTAGTTTTCAAAGTCGGCGCGACTCCAATCGCGCCGGGCGAAGCCGGTGAGTGCGAAAGCGGGGTTGAGCAGGCCCCGGTTCGCGAGGTCGTAGACCGCTGGAAGGAGTTTCTTGCGGGCGAGATCGCCCGTGATCCCGAAGATGACGAGCCCGCAGGGTGGGGAGATTCTCGGCAGGCGCCGGTCCTGTGGATCTCGCAGATCAACCGTGGGTGTGGGCACGGGTTTCCTTTCAGGTCACTGGGGGAGAGTCCTCCTGGTCTCCTCCGATTCCTCGATGGTATTCGCCGTGGCGTTTTTGTGCCTGACGTGGCCGGAGGGCGCTTCACGATTCATGGCCTGCGAGGAGGATTCGCAGATCGCCTCCGTGTCAGCATGCTGTGGGTCGAGAGCCTGAGAAAAGGGGGGAAGACGGGTGCCTCCTGCTGTGTCGATTGGCGCTCAGATCAATGCGAGTAGGCCCTTTGGCGAGAACAGGTGCAGACACGGGCTTTTGAATGCGGGAATGCCCCGAACGATTTCGCCCGAATACGGGGCGGCCCCGCCCTCGTGAAGAACGAGGACGGGGCCGAAAAGAGGGAAGGATCGTCACTTGGCTGCGGCGATGGACTCCTTCGCGGCGGCGACGACATGAGCGGCGTCGAAACCGTAGTCGGCGAAGAGCTTGTCGCCCGAAGCCGACTCACCGAAGTGCTCCAGGGAGATGCAACGACCCGCATCGCCGACGAGGCCGCGCCACGACAGGGCGATTCCTGCTTCGACGGACACTCGGGCACGAACCTCGGTGGGGAGGACCGATTCCTTGTATTCGTCGGGCTGAGCCTCGAACCATTCCATGCAGGGAACGGACACGACTCGCGCCTTGACGCCCTCAGCGCTAAGAAGCTCACGGGCCTCGAGCGCGTACTGAACCTCGGAGCCGGAGGCCATGAGGATCACGTCCGGGGTTCCTTCAACGTCGGCGAGCACATACGCGCCCTTCACGACACCTTCAACACCGGCCAGCCCGCTTTCGCCGCCACGAGCCGGGTTCGGCAGGTTCTGACGCGAAAGGACGAGGGCCGCGGGGTGACGCTGCTCAAGGACCGCCTTCCACGCGGCCACGGTCTCATTCGCATCGGAGGGGCGAATCACTGCGAGGTTCGGGATCGCACGATAAGCGGCGAGGTGCTCGATCGGCTGGTGGGTCGGACCGTCCTCACCGACCCCGATGGAGTCGTGGGTCCACACGTAGGTGACGGGCAGGTCCATGAGGGCGGCCAAACGCACCGCGCCTCGCATGAAGTCAGAGAACACGAAGAAGGTGCCACCGTAGGGGCGGGCCAGACCATCGGCGGCGATGCCGTTCATGATCGTGCCCATCGCGAACTCGCGCACACCGAAGTGCAGGTTGCGTCCGAAGGGGTTGCCCTGGAAGGCCTTGGTGTTGCGTTCTTCCGGGATGAAGGAGGGCTGGCCGGGCATGAGAGTGTTGTTCGAACCCGCCAGGTCGGCCGAACCGCCCCAGAGTTCAGGCAGAACATCAGCGAGGGCGCCGATGACCTTTCCGGATGCGGCGCGCGTCGCCACGGCTTTGCCGTCTTCGAAGCTCGGCAGAGACTCCTCCCAGCCTTCAGGAAGGGCGCCGGTCTGGATGCGCTCGAGAAGTTCGGCCTTCTCCGGGTTCGCGGCCTTCCACGCTTCAAAGCGGGGCTCCCATTCGGCCTTCGCAGCGGCAGCCCTTTCGGCTGCATTCTGGCGGGCGTATTCGACGGCTTCAAGATCAGCGTCGAACATGGCATCGGGGTTGGTGCCGAGGGCTTCCTTCAGGCCGCGCAGTGCCTCCGTGCCGAGCTTGGATCCGTGAATGCCGCCCGTGTTCTGCTTGCCGGGGGTCGGCCAGCCGATGATTGTGCGAAGAGCAATGATCGAGGGCTTGTCAGAGACGGCCTTCGCCTCGTTAATGGCCGCGTCGAGGGCGGCGATATCCTCGCTGTAGGAGCCGTCTTCGGACAGCCAATCCACGCGCTGAACATGCCAGCCGTAGGCCTCGTAGCGGGCGAGCACGTCCTCGGTGAAAGCGATGTCGGTGTCATCCTCGATGGAGATGTGGTTGTCGTCCCACAGGAGGATGAGGTTGCCGAGCTTCTGCGTGCCGGCAAGGGAGCAGGCCTCAGCGGAGACGCCCTCTTGGAGGCAGCCGTCACCGGACACGACGAAGACATTGTGGTCGAAAACGGATTCGCCCATCGGGGTTTCGGGGTCGAAAACGCCGTGCGCTCGACGCGCGGCCATCGCGAATCCGACGGCGGAAGCGATGCCGGTGCCCAGCGGGCCGGTCGTGATCTCGACGCCCTCGGTGTGGCCGTACTCGGGGTGCGCCGGGGTGAGGGAACCCTGGGAGCGCAGCGCCTTAATGTCCTCAAGCTCAAGGGTCTGACCGGCGAGGTACATCTGGCAGTACTGAGTCAGCGAGGAATGGCCTGCGGAGAGGATGAAACGGTCACGGCCCAGCCAACGCGGATCCTTGGGGTCGAAACGCAAGTGGCGCTGGAACAGCAGGTAGGCGGCGGGGGCGAGAGAGATCGCGGTGCCGGGATGGCCGGAACCCACATTCTCCACTGCGTCAGCTGAAAGAATCTTCGCGGTTTTTACCGCACGGTCGTCAAGTTCGTTCCACTTGAGTGTCACTTCGGCCTCCATGCCGTTAAAGCCCATCTTCGGGCATTTCCTATGCGCTGAAAAGTGTAGCGAAGAAATACGAGGTGGAAAGCACAGGAATTACACGAAGCAGGTTTATCGTTCACAGCTGGAAAACCATGAGGACACGCGAGACAGATTAGGCTCGAGCACATGCACTTCTTGAAGGATTCGGAAGAGGACTGGCTCGCGCATTTGAGGATTGAACGCGGAGCCTCTGCTCATACCCTCTCCAACTACCGGCGCGATGTTGACCGCTACCTCGACGCCCTTTGCGCCCAGGGCATCACCCGGACCGAGGAGGTGAGCGCTTCCCATATTGAACAGCACTTGGCTGCCCTGTCTGGCGGTGAGATTGCTGGAAAACCGGCCGCCGCATCCTCTATCGCAAGAGCGAGCGCATCCATCCGCTCATTCCACCGTTTCCTCCTCGCCGAGGGCCTGAGCTCGAAGGATCCTTCCGCGAAGATCACTTCCCCGAAGCTGGGCACGCGCCTGCCCAAAGCTCTTCCCGTCGACGAGGTCACAGCGCTTCTCGAGGCCGCGAAAACAGGAGGAGACGTGCTCGCATTGCGCGACTCTGCGCTGCTCGAACTCCTCTATGCGACGGGCGCGAGAGTGTCGGAGGCCGTGGGCCTAAGTGTTGATGACCTTGATCTTGACGAGGACCTGCCGGTCGTGCGCCTCTACGGTAAAGGCCGCAAGGAACGCATCGTGCCCCTTGGCTCTTTCGCGAAAGACGCGCTGGGAGCATATCTTGTGAGGAGCCGCCCGGGGCTCGCACACAAGGGCAAGGGGAATGCAGCTCTTTTCCTCAACACGCGCGGCGCCCCGCTTTCACGTCAAAGCGCCTGGGAGATCATCCAGCGCGCAGCCAAGCGCGCTGGCCTTGAAGGACACATTTCCCCGCACACTCTGCGTCATTCTTTTGCGACCCATCTGCTCGAGGGCGGGGCCTCGATCCGTGATGTGCAAGAGCTCCTCGGACACGCCTCCGTGCAGACGACGCAGATCTACACGAAAGTGACGCCGACGACCCTGCTGGAGGTTTATCGTTCGAGCCACCCGCGTGCCCTCGCGAAGGCCCCTGAGGAGGCTCACTAGGGCGCCTGAAGAGGCCTCATGACTTAGAATCGTCGTGTGACGAAAGACGTGCAGCCCACTTTGCCCGGTGACATTGGCCCTGACCCCAATGATTTCCCGATTCCCGTGCCCCTGAGCGGACACGGCCCGGCGCGCGTCATCGCCATGTGCAACCAAAAGGGCGGTGTCGGCAAGACGACGACCACCATCAATTTGGGGGCTGCTCTCGCCGAATACGGTCGCAGGGTTCTGATTGTCGACCTCGACCCTCAGGGCGCGGCCTCTGTCGGACTGGGCATCAACACCCTCGACATGGATCAAACGATCTACACCCTCCTCATGAACCCGAAAGCTCAGGTCGAGTCTTCGATCTGCCCCACCTGCGTTGAAGGCCTCGACATCATTCCGGCGAATATTGACCTTTCCGCTGCGGAAGTCCAGCTCGTCACCGAGGTCGCACGCGAATCCGCCCTCGCCCGTGTTTTACGCCACGTCGAAGACGACTACGACATCATCCTCATCGACTGCCAACCCTCCCTCGGCCTACTCGCGATCAATGCCCTGACCGCAGCTCATGGTGTGATCGTCCCCGTTGAAACGGAGTTCTTCGCGCTGCGAGGCGTAGCGCTCCTCGTGGAGACGATCGAGACGGTGCGTGACCGGATTAACCCGCGACTCAAGATCGACGGCATCGTCCCGACGATGGTCGATTCGCGGACCCTCCATTCACGTGAGGTCCTTGAACGTTTGGATGAAGCTTTCGGTGACCTGGTCT
The DNA here is from genome assembly GCF_016405145.1 of Schaalia cardiffensis. Lineage (GTDB taxonomy): Bacteria > Actinomycetota > Actinomycetes > Actinomycetales > Actinomycetaceae > Pauljensenia > Pauljensenia cardiffensis. The sequence goes on along the minus strand of NZ_JAEKIA010000001.1, from coordinate 10,482 downwards.
TCACGACGAGGATTGCGCGCACCGTGAAGTTCCCAGACGCTTCGGTTGCGACCGAGCCGATCACGACCTACGCGCCGACCCATCCGGGAGCCCAGGCCTACCGGCGCCTGGCACGTGAACTCATCGCCCGTGGCGACGCAGCCTGATTCCGATTCTGGCAGCCAGGGAGTCATTGATGACTTCACGGTCGTCCTCGATGTTTTCGAGGGGCCTTTCGATCTGCTCCTCCAACTCATCGCGCGCAAACGCCTCGACATCACCGAGGTCGCCCTTTCTGAGGTGACGGACGAGTTCCTCGCCCATATGAAGGTTTTTCCCGACTTGTCGCGCACCAGCGAGTTCCTCGTCGTTGCCGCGACCTTGCTTCATATGAAGTCGGTGAGTTTGCTGCCCAGGACCGAGGTCGACTCGGATATTTCAAGAGAGGACCTGGAGGCACGAGACCTTCTCTTTTCTAGGCTTTTGCAGTACCGGGCTTTCAAGGGCGCTTCTGAGAAGATCAAAGAAGCCCTGGACATGAACGCCGACTTTATCCCACGTCAAGCACCCCTCGAGAAGCACTTCGCGGCGCTTTTACCTGAACTCATCTGGACGCTCAGCCCCGAAGACCTCGCGATCACCGCAGCCCACGCTCTGTCCTCGAAAGACCCCGAGGTCGTCACCACTCACTTACATGATCCGGTCGTGCCCGTCAGAGACCAGGCGATCCTCGTTGCCGAGAGACTCAAAGCGGCGGAGGCTTTGACTTTCCATGAGCTCATTGCGGACGCCGAATCCGCTCGCGTCGTCGTTTCCCGTTTCCTCGCTGTCCTTGAGCTCTACCGTCGGCATGCTCTCGACGTGAACCAAGATGAGCCCCTGGCCGAGCTCGAGCTCGTGTGGACGGGAGATGAGGATACGGTGATCGATATTGACGAGGCCGACTACTCCGGGCTTGGATTCATCGAAGGAGAAGCAGATGACGAATGAGTGTCCACGCACTCGTGAACTTTTCGCGCCCCTTGAGGCGGTGCTCATGGTCGCCCCCGAACCCATCCCAGCGGCCCAGCTCGCCGAGGCTGTGAACGCGGAAGAGGTTTTCGTCCTCGAAGCCTTGGAGGATCTTGCGGCCTCGTACCGGGGTGAGGACGGGGGCCGGGCGCATGGTTTTGAACTCAGGCAGAGCGCAGGGGGCTGGAGGATCTACTCGGCGCGCCCCTGGGCTGATCTCGTGGGCCGTTTCATTGTGGGTTCTGCGACTTCACGCCTTTCCCAAGCTGCCCTGGAAACTCTTGCGGTCGTCGCGTACCGTCAGCCCGTGTCGAGGTCGCGCATCTCGCATATTCGTGGCGTGAACGTTGACGCCGTCGTGCGTACGCTAGTGGCGAGGGGACTCATCGAAGAAGTCGGAGAGTCCGTTTCCGGTGCCAGGCTCTATGGAACGACCCGCGAATTCCTTGAAAAAATGGGTTTCGCTTCCCTTGATGAGCTCGCGCCTCTCGCACCTTATCTACCGACCGGCGAGGAGCTGGACGAATTGGAGGAACTCCTATGAGGAAAGATGTGTACGTCGAAGGCGGGATCCGTCTGCAAAAGGCCCTCTCCCAGGCTGGAGTCGCCTCGCGTCGTGCCGCTGAAACACTGATCGCCGAGGGACGGGTCCAGGTCGATGGGCAGGTCGTCCGCTCCCAGGGGATCCGCATTGATCCTCACAAGCAAAGCGTCCACGTTGACGGGGAGCGGGTCTTCTTTGACGAGGCGAAGCATGTGGTCATCGCCGTCAACAAGCCGGTCGGCGTGGTGTCAACGATGAGCGACCCGGAGGGGCGTCCGACTTTGGCGGACCTCGTCGTCGACTACCCTGAGCGCCTCTACAACGTGGGCCGCCTCGACATCAACACCAGTGGTCTGCTTTTGCTCACGAATGATGGTGAGCTCGCGAATCGTCTCGCTCACCCGTCTTATGAGGTCCCGAAGACCTATGTGGCCCGCGTTCACGGCGAGGTCAAGCCTTTCGTCAAGCGCAGACTCATGGAGGGAATTGAGCTTGAAGACGGCCCGATCAAGGCCGATGCTTTCCGGGTGATCGACACTTATGGGGATATTACGAGCGTCGAGATCGTCGTCCACGAGGGACGTAATCGCCTGGTGCGCCGCATGATGGACCAGGTCGGATACCCGGTACGTGAACTCGTGCGCACCGCTTTCGGGCCGATCCACTTGGACCGCCTCCAGCCGGGCAATTCGCGTCGTGTGAAGGGCAATGCCCTCAAGGCCCTCTACTCGTGCGTGGGGCTCTGAGATGTCTTCCCGCCCCGTCGCGACCAGTGGACCCGTCCTCATTGTCGGTTCGGGGCTCCTCGGCGCTTCCCTTGGGCTCGCCCTGAGGGGCGCGGGCGTTGACGTGTATTTGCATGACACTTCGCCGACGGCTCTGCGTCTCGCCCAAGACATTGGCGCGGGAGTGCCCCTGTCGGATATCACGGATCCTTCCCCGAGTCTCGTTGTTGTCGCAGCGCCCCCGGATGTCGCCGACTTGTGCATCCTTGATGCACTTCGCAATTTCCCTTCAGCGATTGTCACCGATGTTGCATCCGTGAAGTCAGCGGTTGTCGATAGGGTTCTCACTACTCTTGCCACAGCGCAGCAGGAGGGGCTCGCCGCCCGTTATGTGGGCAGTCACCCGATGGCGGGGCGTGAAAGCTCAGGGGCCGGCGCAGCGGACGCGGATCTTTTCTACGGTCGCCCGTGGGTGGTGGTCGCCCATGAGCATTCGGCCCCGCAGGCGGTGCTCGCGGTGCGCATGCTCGCCGGAGACGTGGGTGCGGTGCCTTTGGAGATGGATGCGAGAACCCATGATGATTCGGTTGCCCTCGTGTCGCATGTGCCCCAACTTGTGTCCTCTTTACTTGCGGCGAGGCTCGCTGAAGCTCGCAGTGAGTCTTTGGGCCTTGCAGGTCAAGGAGTGCGCGATACGACCCGGATCGCGGCCTCGGATCCGAGGTTGTGGACGGCGATCCTCGCGGGCAATGCCGGCCCGGTCGTTGAGGTTCTTGAGCCCTTGCGCGCCGACCTTGATGATCTGCTCACTCATTTGAAGGCTGCTGCCCAGCGCGGGCCTTTGAGGGGTGGAAGCGTGGGCGCGGTGAACAAGGTGATGGAGGCCGGGAATCGTGGAGTATCTCGCCTGCCCGGTAAGCACGGTGGTGCTCCCAGGCGCTATGCGCTCCTCGAAGTCCTCATCCCTGACAAGCCCGGCGAACTGGGCAGGCTCTTCACTGAACTCGGTGAGATCGGCATCAACATTGAAGATCTGTCTCTCGAGCATTCTGCGGGCCAGGCCGTCGGTTTGGCGAGAATCATGGTGGACCCGGGGCGCCTCAGTGAGGCGGAGCATGAACTGGAACGCCGCGGCTGGCGGCTCATCACGAATGCTTTGTGAGCAGTGGGCACGGGCCTGAAAGGACAATCGGAAAATGAATGACGAAGAGCGCCGGGAAGCGATTGACCGATGCGGCATCACTATCGCCATTGACGGCCCCGCAGGTTCGGGCAAGTCGACGATTTCGAAGCTGCTCGCCACGAGGCTCGGCATTGGCTACTTGGACACGGGCGCAATGTACCGCTCCCTGACCTGGTATGCGCTCGAACAGGGCTTGAACCTTGACGATCACGAGTCCGTCGTTGAAGCGGCGAAGCGCATGCCTTTGGTGATGAACCCGGATCCGGTGTCGCCCTCGTACTTCGTGGATGGGGTGGAGATCACCCGGGCGATCCGTGAGCCGCGCATCGCTTTGGCGATTCCTGCGGTGTCGACGAACCTGCTGGTGCGCAAGTGGATGTCCTTTGAGCAGCGCCGAAGGATGATGGAGGCCCGTGAATCTGGCTCTGGGATGATCGCGGAGGGGCGCGATATCACGACGGTGGTGTGCCCTGACGCGGATGTGCGTGTCCTTTTACTCGCCGATGAGGAGGAGCGTTTGAGGCGCCGCACTCTGGAGCTGCACGGGGAGGCGACGCCGGAGCTCATGGAGTCGGTGCGCGAGCAGATCACGAAGCGCGACACGGCAGATGCGACGGTCTCAGAGTTCATGACTCCCGCCGAGGGCGTGGATGTCGTTGACTCTTCTGGTCTGGGGATTGAGGGCGTCGCAGAGGAGATCCTTACCCTTGTGGACCGCAATCTTCAGTCGCGCGCTGTGATCTGAGCTTCGCGCCTTCGACCGCTGGTTCTTTCCAGCTTCCTTCTTTCCAGCTTCCTCGGGTGCGGCTCAGCCTTTCTGCTCACCCCACCTAGCGCGTACGAGACCCCAGGCGAGTGCTGCGCCCTTTCTCGAGGCTGTGGATGTGATTCACTGGCCGAGCAGGGGAGCGAGCCGGGAGATCCCTTCGCGGATCGCTTCCAGGGAAGCCGCGCAGGACAAACGAACGTGGGTCGTGGCGGTGAGCGGCCCGAAGTCGCGTCCGGGTGTGAGCGCCACGAAATGCTCGTGGAGGGCTCGATCGCAGAACTCGTCGGCGCTCATCCCGGTTTGTGAGACGTCGAAGTACACGTAGAACGCGCCATCTGGTTCGACGCTGATTGGAAGTCCGAGTTCAGCCAGGCCCTCGATAGCTGCTTGGCGACGCTCGTGGAAGAGTTCGCGCCGCTGTTCGCACCAGGCGATCGACTCGGGGTGGAAGCATTCAAGTGCGGCGATCTGCGCGGGAGTCGGCGCACAGATGAAGAGGTTTTGGGAGAGGCGTTCCATGGGTTCGATCATGTCTTCGGGGATGATCGCCCAGCCCAGCCGCCAACCGGTCATGCCAAAGTACTTCGAGAAGCTCGAAATGATGATTGCATCCGGGTCAACACTCAGCGCACTTCGAGGCCGTGAACCATCGGGGAGTTCATCGGCGAGGTCGAGGTAGATCTCATCAATGACGCGCCAGCCGCCTTTGGATTGGACGAAGTTTCCGATTTTCTCCAGTTCTTCCAGGGGTGCGCTGGTGCCCGTCGGGTTGGAGGGGGAGGCGATGAGGACTCCGCATGTTTTCTCATTCCAATTCGCTTCGACGAGCTTAGAGTCGAGTTGGAAACGCGATTCGGGAGTCGTGTCAATGAGTCGGACTTTCGCGCCGAATGTGGAGAGGATCTGCCGGTTGCACGGGTAGGAGGGGTCGCCGAGGAGGACCTCGTCTCCTGGGTTCACGAGGGCGGCTGAGGCGAGGAGAAGGGCTGCGGATGCTCCTGAGGTGACGCAGACCCGTTCGGGCGTGATGTTAAGGCCGTGCAGCTCTTTGTAGCGTGTGGCGATCGCTTGACGCAGTTCAGGTGCGCCGAGGGCATCCGTGTAGGGCAGTGGGCGCCCATCGCTAAGTTCTTTAAGTGCTGCGAGGACGCGCGGCGGCGCACCGGAGTCGGGTTCGCCGAGGCTGAGTTTGATGACATCGTGGCCCTCTGCTGCGAGGCATCCGGCCTCGGTGGCGACGCTCATCGCGTAGAAGGGTTGGAAATCGCGGGCGCGCTGGGAGAGTCGAGTCATGCCGCTATTGTGCCCACGCCCTCGTCTTTCGTGTCTTTGCGTTCCACTTCTGCGCTCAAAGGTGAGGTGGGGGCGGCGTTTTCGTGGGGAGGAGTGCGGGAGCGCGGGAAGAATCGAAGCAGAGAGATGTGCCGCGCCGTGGTGGGGGAGAGGCAGGCGAATATCGGCTCCTCGTTATTCGAGAAGCGGAGAACTCGCGTTCAAAGCTGAGCACCGCTCGTCTTCGGGTGAGCGAAACAGGCGGTGAACAAACGTGCAGAAAACTGGGTCGATGCTTGGGTGAGTTGCTGAGATGCCCTATGACCTGGAAGAAGCTTCACCTTCTCGAACGATATGACACAGGGTCAGGTTTTTCGCGTATTGATTCACGCGCATTCCTTCATATCATTTGTCAGACAACAAAGTCTGGGACATGAAGACGTGTCCTGCCCCCGACACAGGAGTCACGATGAGGACGAAGTTGCCCTCTCGCGTTCGCCGTCTGCCAGCAATCCTGGCCATCGGCGTACTCGCGATCACAGGGATGAGTACAGCACCCGCGTATGCCGAAGACAACGCGGAAGAAACCATCGACGTGAAGATCCAGGCCGAACCGGAGTGGAGCCCCAAGGACTCCTACCGCGTCGGCGATGTTCTTCAGTTCCAACTCATCATCACGAACACGGCGAGCGCAGACCGCGCAGTTTCCATCACGGATTCAAACCTCGAAAGGTACGCGCCGTGCAAGTGGTGGAGAATCGGCGGCAACACCACCGGCGCGGACTCTATTCGCTCCGACTGCCGCTCTTCCAAGGGATTCATCACCCACACCATCACAGCCGAGGACATCGCCCAAGGCTCCTTCACCCCCTGGGTTCAGGTCCACACGAATGAAGTGAGGAACCCGAGCAAGGTCTACATCGACGCCCTGCGCGTCGAAGGCGACCCCGTTGAGATCCCCTCGGGCCTGTTCACGATCGAATCCCTCACTCTTGACGAGCAGGGGGCTCAAGAGGTCTACAAGGCCGGAGACCGCGTGAACTACACGGTGAAACTCGCCGACACCTCTGCCACTCAAAGCTACGCCGTCACCGAATCCACCTTCGAAGAGGGCAGCTTCGAGTGCCACCCAGGAGAGACGGAGGACACGCAGCTGTGCGGCCCGCTCAGCCACGTCTTCACCAGCGAGGAAGCGAACTCCCAGTCCTGGACGCCCTTCGTGAAGATCAGCGCCTCAGCCAATGGCGAGGTCGTCCGCACCCAGTCGATGAGTGGCGAGCCCCTCACCCTCCAGGGCGTCTATCCCGATGCCGTGGGAGGGCCGCGCCACGATGCTGACGCCACCCTCGAAGGGGAGATGACGAACCCGATCGAACTCATCCACAGGGCGGGCTCGAACCGGTACCGCATCCCCGCGATCACCGTTGCAACGAATGGTGACCTGCTCGCCTCCTATGATGAGCGCCCCACCGTTGCGACCTGCCAGGGGAACCCCAATGGTGACTCGCCGAACCCGAACTCCATTGTCCAGCAGCGCTCCACGGACGGAGGAGTGACCTGGGGCCCGAAGACCTACATCCACAAGGGCATCCCGAGCATGGACTGCGACGAACAGGAAGGCTACTCCGATCCTTCCTACATTGTCGATCATGAGACGGGCACGATCTTCAACTTCCACGTGAAGAGCTTCCGCGTGGGCCTTCCCAACGCCCGCAAGTACGGCAATGACGTCAATGACCATGATGTGATGCAGGCGGAGGTCTCCATTTCCAAGGACAACGGCTACACCTGGGAGCACAAGGTCATCACCCCGGTCGTGAACCCGGAGTCGGAGGACCTGTGGAACTTCGCAGCTTCCGGCCAGGGCATTCAGACGGTCTCCGGGCCGCACCCGGGACGCCTCATCCAGCAGTACACCGTGAAGAACTGGCGCGGCACTCAGGCCGTGTCCGTGTACTCCGATGACCACGGCGCCACGTGGCATCGTGGAACCCCTGTCGGCTCACATATGGACGAGAACAAGGTCGTCGAGCTTTCCGATGGGACGCTCATGTTGAACTCGCGCGACATCCGCTCCTCAGGAAAACGCATCATCGCCCTGTCCCACGATGCCGGGGAAACCTGGGTCGAAGAGCACATGGACCCGAACCTCATTGACTCTCGGAACAATGCACAAATCATCCGCGCCTTCCCGAATGCCACGGCCGATGACCCGAGGGCGAAGGTTCTTCTCTTCTCGAACGCTCAAGGCTCGGACTACAACCGCTGGGACCGCACTCACGGCACGATCTGGATGTCCTGTGACGATGGGCAGACCTGGCCTTTCAAGAAGGTTTTCCGCGAGGAGAACACCTCCTACTCGACGATCACCGTCCTACCCGATGGGCGGATCGGCCTGCTCAGCGAAGACAACAACAATTCCGAGGGCATTTACTACCGTTCCTTCCCGATCGGCTGGGTCGAGGGCGCATGCCAGACCATGTCCGCTCAGGCGCTGAGTGCCGAGGCAGGAACGAAGACCCTTGAGGTCCCTGTTTCCGTGACGAACTATGTCGCCCCCGGAGCCAAGGGTGGGACGCTCAACGCCACGCAGCTGCCTGAAGGGTGGAGCGCCACACCTGCTGAAGTCGCTGACACTGCATCGGGTCCCGCTGAGGGAACCTTCACCCTGAACATTCCCGTGAACGCCCAGGCCGACACCTACACCTTCAACGCTGAACTCCGCAGCGCCGACGGCCAGGTCCTCGCCTCAACTCCCGTCACACTCACGCTGAACGGGCCGGTCAAGCCTGATTACGTGCAGCGTTCGATCGGGCAGAAGAACACGAAGATCTTGCGGGGCGACTGGGACGGCGACGGAGTCCCGACCTTCGGTGTGCGTTCCTTCTCTCGCTTTGTGACCTTCGATGCGAATGCGATCGATGCGAAGCCCGCGTCGATCGTGCAGTTCGGTCGCGTCACCGACACCGTGTACGTCGGCGATTGGGACGGCGATGGGGCTGATAGCCTCGCCCTCGTCCGAGGCACGACCGCTTACCTGCAGGTGAATGCGGCCTCGCCCAAGACCACGAAGATCAGCGTGCCCAAGGGGCCGCTGAAGGTTGATCGGGTCGAAGGCCGGGACGTTCTCGTCGCAGCCCAGTGACCTTAGGCTGCGGGGCCCGACTTTTCACCGGGCCGGGCCCCGCAGCCTCGGGCTTCTATCCCACAACCTCACGTTCCATGTGGAGCCCGCACACTCCCTGCGGGCTCCGGTGGAGCGAAATCCCCAACACGAATCATCATCCGAATAGACAAAGGACTCTTCATGTCACGTAACACTCGTGCAGCCCTTGCCATTACCGCAGCTGTCGCTCTCCTCGCAGGTTCGGGCGCGAGCTTCGCCCGCTGGTACGACGAGAAAGCCCTAAGCGACGCGAATGTCACCACCGGTGTTCTTTCCATCGAGCAGACGCCCGGCTCTGAATCCTGGCTCATCAACACCCCCGATTCTGATGACACCGCCGATGCGACGGTCCCTTTCGACCCGGCGAACGACAAGATCGTCCCCGGTGACGTCGTCACCTACTCCACGACCTTCACCCTCCACCTTGAGGGCAAGAACCTTCGGGCTTCCGCTGCTCTCCTGCCCGAGGGCCTTGACACTTCCGTCGACGGGCTGAGCGTCAGCTCGGAGTTCGATTGCGGCAGCGCGAACCTTGCGGCCCTCACCCAGGCGGACAATGGCGCGACCTGCACCGCGAAGGCCACGATCGTCTACGAGCAGGGCTCGAAGGACAACTCGACTTCGGCATTCCCCGAGCTTCGCGGCAATTCCACGAAGGAACCCCATTCGGAAGGCTGGGCGAAAGCTCCTGCTGAGCAGAGTGTTGCTGTTGAGATCACCGGTTTCAAGGTTGTTCTCGAGCAGAACCTACGTCCCGCTCAGGTTCCTTTCGGGGGCTGATCGGCGCTGAACAGCACCAAGTCCGTAGCTTCCGCCTCCTCGCCCCATGAGCTTGGCGAGGAGGCGGGGGTTTCGCGCGCTAGCAAGAAGCGGGAGGGGAAACGCTTTGGGGTGTTTCAGGCGGCTCAGTATGTCGCGCTGGTCGTCCTTGGGCTGCTCATCACCCTGGTGTCCGTCATCCCAGCGGTCATGGGGTGGGTACCCTTGACGATCCTCAGCGGCTCCATGGCGCCCTCAATGCCTGCTGGGAGCCTCGCCGTGGTCGCCCCCATTGACGTTGATAAGCGGGAGAACATTCCGATCGGGACAGTGATCACCTACATGCCTCACCCGGATTCGGATGAGCTGGTCACTCACCGTGTCATCGTGCGCAACACTGCGAGCAATGGGAGTGTCTCCTACATCCTCAAGGGCGACGCCAATGACACTGCCGATCCTGCGCCGGTTCTGCCGAAACAGATTCGTGCGGAGAAGAAGTATTCGATCCCCTTCGCTGGGCGGATGCTGATGCTCCTCACTCCGGATGTGAAGTTCATCGGGAGGATCCTCCTGGCTTCGGTGTTGCTCGTGTATGCGCTCTGGCAGATCAGGATGAGCTTTAAGGAGCGTTCGCAGCGCTCGAAGACCCAGGGCTGGGGTGGGTCTGCGAGTGGTGGGGGAGTGGATTCCTCTGAGGATTCGCCCTGATTCACGCCGATTGGCGTTCCAGGATCGAAGTGGGCTATCATCGTGCAGTCGCCTCGAGCGGCCAGCCGCTGTGAGCGGCGAAGAATTGAATACGGGCTGTGGCGCAGTTTGGTAGCGCACTTGACTGGGGGTCAAGGGGTCGTGGGTTCAAATCCCGCCAGCCCGACGCATGAAAGTCCCAGAACCCTGCTGAGCAGGGTTCTGGGACTTCTTCATTAGTGCGTGCGATCCGTGTTTGGGGGTTACCGGCAGGAAAGTGTGGCATCGCTCGGGCGTGTCGTGGGGGTTATGTGCGTCCGGCCCAGCCTTTTCGGGTGTGGAAGCCGGTGTCGGGGCTGTAGGCGTTGTCGTAGTGTGTGGGCCCGT